>NZ_BMTL01000008.1 GCF_014649655.1 Streptomyces humidus
GGATCACCCGCTGCTGCGACGGACCGTTCGGCGCCGTCAGCCCGTTCGACGCCCCGTCGGAGTTCACCGCACTGCCCCGGATCACCGCCAGCACCGGCAGACCGCGTTCCCGGGCCACCGACAGGCGGGCCAGCACCAGCATGCCGACTCCCTCCGAGAAGCCGGTGCCGTCCGCCGCGGCGGCGAACGCCTTGCAGCGGCCGTCCGGGGCGAGTCCGCGCTGCCGCGAGAACTCCACGAACACGCTGGGCCCCGACATCACGGTGGCGCCGCCGGCCAGCGCGATGTCGCACTCCCCGCTGCGCAGCGACTGCTCGGCCAGGTGCATGGAGACCAGCGAGGACGAGCACGCCGTGTCCACGGTCACCGCCGGCCCCACCAGGCCCAGTACGTAGGAGATCCGGCCCGACGCCACGCTGGTGGTGCCGCCGGTGAGCACGAAGCCCTCCAGCTCCTCGGGCGTCTCCCCCGCGCGAGGCATGTACTCCTGCGGGACGACGCCGACGAACACGCCGCCGGAGCTGCCTCGCAGCGACGCCGGGTCGATGCGGGCGCTCTCCAGCGCCTCCCAGGAGGTTTCGAGCAGCAGGCGCTGTTGCGGGTCCATCGCCACCGCCTCGCGCGGCGAGATCCCGAAGAACTCGGCGTCGAAGCCGCCGGCGTCGGCCAGGAAGCCGCCGCGCGTGAGGTAGGTGGTGCCCGGCGTGTCGGGGTCCGGGTCGGACAGCCGGTCCAGGTCCCAGCCCCGGTCGGCCGGGAAGTCGGTGAGGGCCTCCCGGCCGTCGCGGAGCAGTTCCCACAGCGCGTCGGGGGTGCGGGCGTCGCCGGGGAAGCGGCCGGCCATTCCGACGATCGCGATGGGCTCGCGGGCGACGGCCTCCGCGTCGCGCAGCTCTCGCCGCGCTCGCTGCAGGTCCGTCGTGGCACGCCTCAGATACTCTCGAAGCTTCTGCTCGTTGGTGGACATTCCGGGCAGCCCCCTTCCGTGCGGACAGGCGAGTTCAGGCGGTGTCGAGTTCGCCGTCGATGAAGTCGAAGATTTCGTCGTCGGAGGCGGCGGTGAAGTCCCGCTCCTCGCCGTCGGCGGCAGGTGCGGCGATCCGGCTGAGCACCTCCTGCAGTCGCTTGGCGAGCAGGCCCCGCTCGTTGTCGTCGAGTTCCGCGACGGGCAGCCGGTCGAGTTCCGTCACCAGGGAGCTCACGGTCGTCTCCTCGGCGGGCACGAGCAGTTCGTCCAGGTGCGCGGCGAGCTCGACCGGTGTGGGGTGGTCGAACACGACCGTCGGCGGCAGCCGCAGCCCTGTGCCGGCGCCGAGCCGGTTGCGCAGCTCCACCGCGGTCAGCGAGTCGAAGCCGAGCTCCTTGAACGCGCTGTCGCCGTCGACGGCCGCGGCCGTGCTGTGGCCGAGCACGACCGCCGCGGCCTCCCGGACCAGCTCCAGCAGTTCCTTGCGCCGCTGTCGTGGGGGCAGTTCGACGAGGCGGTCCGCGTGCGAGGCGGCGGCCGACGCCACGACCCGCCGCCGGACGGCGCCGGCCGGGTCCAGCCCCGACAGGATCTCGGGCACCTGCTGCCCGCTCTCCCGCAGCCGGGCCACGTCGATCGGCGCCGCGACCACCACGGGACGGTGCAGCCCCAGCGCGGCGTCGAACAGGGCCACGCCCTGCTCGTCGGAGATCGCCCCGAGTCCCATCCGGTCCAGCCGGCCCCGGTCGTTCTCGCTCATGTGGCCGGTCATCGCGCTCTCCCGGGCCCACAGCCCCCAGGCGATCGAGGCGCCCGGCAGTCCGAGCCCGCGCCGGTGTTCCACGAGGCCGTCGAGGTAGGCGTTGGCGGCGGCGTACCCGCCCTGGCCGGCGCTGCCCAGAACCCCGGCGAGCGAGGAGAACAGCACGAACAGGGAAAGGTCGTGACGCCGGGTCAGTTCGTGCAGATGCAGGGCCGAGCGGGCCTTCGCGCGCAGCACGGCGTCGAGGTCTTCCGGCGTGATGGCTTCCAAGACCCCGTCGGAGAGCACCCCGGCCGCGTGGATGACGCCGGTCAACCGGTGTGCGGAGCCGATGAGTTCAGCCACGGCCTCCCGGTCCGCGACGTCGCAGGCCACCACGGACGCCTCGGCTCCCGCCGCCCGCAGCTGCGCGACGAGCGCGTCCGCGCCCTCGGCCGCCGGGCCGCGTCTGCTCGTCAACAGCAGTCGTCGTACACCGTGTTCGACGACGAGGCGCCGGGCGACGAGTCCGCCGAGCACGCCCGTGCCGCCGGTGATCAGCACCGTGCCGTCGGGGTCGAGCGGCGCGGGCAGCGTCAGGACGATCTTGCCGATGTGCCGTGCCTGGCTGAGGTGGCGGAACGCCTCCGGTGCGCGGTGGACGTCGAACACGGTCAGCGGCATCGGTCGCAGCGCGCCCTGGTCGAACAGGAGGCGGATCTCCTCCAGCATCTCGCCGAGGCGGTCGAACCCGGCCTCCATCACGTCGAACGCCCGGTAGCTCACCCCGGGGTGCAGCCGCGCGATCTCCTGCGGGTCGCGGATGTCGGTCTTGCCCATCTCCACGAACCGTCCGCCGCGCGGCAGCAGGGCCAGCGACTCCTCGACGTGCTCGTGGGCCAGCGAGTTGAGCACGACGTCGACGCCGCGGCCGCCCGTGGCGTTCGCGAACCGGTCGGCGTAGCCCAGGCTGCGGGAGTCGGCGAGGTGGTCGTCGTCGAAGCCCCAGTCGTGCAGGACCTCGCGTTTGCCGGCGCTGGCGGTGCCGAACACCTCGGCGCCCCAGTGCCGGGCGAGCTGCAGGGCCGCGAAGCCCATGCCGCCGGTGGCGGCGTGCAGCAGCAGCGACTCGCCCGCGCGCAGTCCGGCCAGGTCGGCCAGACCGTAGTACGCCGTCAGATACACCACGGGGACGCCCGCCGCCTGGGCGAACGACAGGCTCTCGGGCATCGGGACGACCAGTCGGCGGTCGGAGACGGTGACGGTGCCCAGGCCTCCGGTGAACAGGCCCATCACCCGGTCGCCCGGGGCCAGCCCGGTGACGTCGGCGCCGACCTCCAGCACGATCCCGGCGCCCTCGCCGAGCGACGACCACTCGTCCCGCGCCACCATGCCGAGTTCCAGCAGGACGGCCTTGAAGTTGAGGCCGCCGGCCCGGACCGCGATGCGCACCTCGCCCGCGTCGAGCGGACGCAGTGCTTCGGGGCACGGGCTGAGCGACAGTCCGTCGAGGTCGCCGCGGTAGGTGAGCGCCAGTCGCCAGGGTCCGTCCGCCGGGGCGGTCAGGGCGGGCGACGCGGCCGCGCGGCTGAGCCGGGGCACGGCGGCGAGGCCGCTTCGGAGGACCAGTTCCGGACGGCCGGCGGCCACTGCGGCGGGCAGCGCGTTGCGGGTGTGCGGATGGCCGTCGGCGTCGATGTGGCGGAGCCTGCCGGGGTGTTCGGTGCGCGCGGTGCGCAGCAGTCCGGTCACCGCGCGGTGCGCGAGTTCGTCCGCGCGGGTGAGGACGACGAGCGGCACGTCGGCGGGGCGGTCCTGTCCGAGCCACTCCCGCACCACGTGCAGCGTGCGCGCGACGACGTCCTCGGGTTCGCCGGAGGGGCACTCCCACAGGACGGCCGTCGCCGACGCCGGCGCGGCCGGGGCGTCGTGGGGGTCCGCCGGGAGGGTGTGCAGGTTCTGCCGGGCGGGCGGGTCCGGAAGTTCGACGGGCACGAGGTCCACGGCGAACAGCGCCGAGACATCGGCCCGGGTGAGAGCGAGCGCGTCCGGATCCACGGGGCGCAGGGACAGTGCCCCGACCGTGGCGACCGGCCGGCCGTCCTCGTCGGTGAGCAGCACCGCGACGGCGTCGGGGCCGGCCGGGGACAGCCGGGCCCGCAGTGTCCTGGCGCCGGTGGCGTGCACCTGCACGTCGGTCCAGCTGAAGGGCAGCCGCAGGGTTTCCGTGCCGTCCAGGCCGGCCGCGTGCAGCGAGGCGTCCAGCAGCGCGGGGTGCAGGGCGAAGCCGTCGGCCTCGTGACCGTCCGGGAGTTCGACCGACGCGTAGACGACGTCGCCGTCCCGCCAGGCGGCGCGCACCCCGCGGAAGGCGGGGCCGTAGGCGTACCCGAGCTCGGCCAGCGACTCGTAGAAACCGGTCACCGGCACGGCGACCGCGCCCGGCGGCGGCCAGGAGGCGAGGTCGTCGGGCGTCTCGGGGGCGGGGGCGGTCAGCAGGCCCTCGGCGTGCCCCGTCCACTCGTCCTTTCCGGAAGGGCTGGTGTACACGCCCACCGGCCGCCCGTCGTCCGCCTCCGGGCCGATGAGCATCTGCAGGTCCAGGTCGGCGTCCAGGACGATCGGTTCGCGCAGGGTCAGTTCGGCCAGCCGTCCGCAGCCGATGCGGTCCCCGGCGTGCAGGGCGAGTTCGGCCACCGCGGCGCCGGGCAGCAGCACGGACTCGCCGACCCGGTGGTCGGCCAGCCACGGGTGGGCTGTGCGGGACAGCCGTCCGGTGAGGACGAGCGTTCCGTCGTCCGCCGTGCGCAGGGTCGCGCCGAGCAGCGGATGGTCCGCCGGCCGCAGGCCGAGGGCGGAGGTGTCGCCGACCCCGGTGGCCTCCTCCAGCCAGTAGCGCCGGCGCTGGAAGGGGTAGGTCGGCAGCTCCGCCTCCACGGGCGGCAGGCGCCAGTCGACGTCGACGCCGTGCACGTACGCCTTGGCGAGCGCGGTGTGGAACCGGGCCGGGCCGCCGTCGTCGCGACGCAGCGACTCCAGCACGACCGCGTCGGAGATCTCCCTCTCCTCGACGGTCTCGGCGATGGCGTTGGTGAGCACGGGGTGGGCGCTGACCTCGACGAACACCCGGTGACCCTGGTCGAGCAGCGTGCGGGTGCCGGCGGCGAAGCCGACGGTGCGGCGCAGGTTGGCGAACCAGTAGCCGGCGTCCAGTTCCGGGCCGGCCAGGAGTTCGCCGGTGACGGTGGAGTGGAAGGGGATCCTGGTGGGCCTCGGCGCGATGCTGGCCAACGCCGTCAGGATCTCGTCGCGCAGGGCCTCCACGTGTGCCGAGTGCGAGGCGTAGTCCACCGGGATGATCCGGGCGCGGATGCCGTCGGTCTCGCAGGAGGCGACGAGGTCGGCCAGGTCGGCGGGCGTGCCCGACACGACGGTGCCGGCGGGCCCGTTGACCGCGGCGATCTCCACCGTGCCGGAGTAGCGTTCGACGCGGTGGGCGGTGTCGGCCGCGGAGAGCTGGACGGACGCCATGCCGCCGGTGCCGGCGAGGCGGGTGATGGCGCGGCTGCGCAGGGCGACGACGGCGGCGGAGTCCTCCAGGGAGAGCGCGCCGGCGACGTGTGCGGCGGCGATCTCCCCCTGGCTGTGCCCCAGCACCACGTCGGGGTCGACGCCGTGGTGCCGCCACAGCGCGGCGGTCGAGATCATGACGGCCCACAACGCGGGCTGGACCACGTCCACCCGCTCCAGCGGGCCGGTCAGCGCGTCGAGGAGGTTCCAGTCGGCGTAGGGCGCGAGGGCCGCGGCGCACTCGTCGAGCCGGGCGCGGAAGACGTCGGAGTCGCGGTAGAGGCCGAGTGCCATGCCGGACCACTGCGAGCCCTGGCCGGGGAAGACGAACACCGTCTTGCCACGGGTGCGCGCGGTGCCGAGCAGGACGTCCGGGGAGGGCCGTCCCTCGGCGAGGGCGTGCAGCGCGGTCAGCGGGTCGTCGCCGGTGACGGCGGCGCGGTGGGGCAGTTTCGGGGCGCGGGTGGCGAGCGCGTGGGCGAGGGGCGCGTCCGGGTCGGCCGTCAGGTGGTCGTGCAGCTGGCGGGCCCTGGCTCCGAGTGCGGCCGGGGACGCGGCGGACAGCAGCAGCGGCGGCGCCGGGCGGCCGGGCTCCCGCGCCGGGTCGTCCTGCGGGGCGGGCGCCGGTTTCGGCGGGGCCTGCTCGATGACGAGGTGCGCGTTGGTGCCGCTGATGCCGAAGGCGGAGACGGCGGCCCGTCGCGGCCGGTCGGTCTCGGGCCAGGCCCGCGCCTCGGTCAGCAGCTCCACCGCGCCCGACGTCCAGTCGACGGCGGGGCTCGGTTCGTCGACGTGGAGGGTCCTGGGCAGGACGCCGTGCCGCAGCGCCTGGACCATCTTGATCACGCCGCCCACTCCGGCGGCGGCCTGGGAGTGCCCGATGTTGGACTTCAGCGAGCCCAGCCACAGTGGCCGGCCCGGCGGCCGTTCCCGGCCGTAGGTCGCGAGCAGTGCCTGGGCCTCGATCGGGTCGCCGAGCCGGGTGCCGGTGCCGTGCGCGTCCACGGCGTCCACGTCGGCCGGTGTCAGACCGGCGTCGGCCAGCGCGCGCCGGATGACGCGCTGCTGGGAGGGCCCGTTGGGCGCGGTCAGGCCGTTGGAGGCGCCGTCGGAGTTCACCGCGCTGCCCCGGATCAGCGCCAGCACCGGGTGTCCGAGCCGCTGGGCGTCGGAGAGCCGCTCGAGGACCACCATGCCGGCGCCTTCGGACCAGCCGGTGCCGTCGGCGGCGGCGGAGAACGCCTTGCAGCGGCCGTCCTCGGCCAGTCCGCGCTGGCGCGAGAACTCCACGAAGGTGTCCAGGGTGGACATGACGGCCGCCCCGCCGGCCAGTGCCAGCGAGCACTCCCCGGCCCGCAGGGCGCGGCTCGCCAGGTGCATCGTGACCAGCGACGACGAGCACGCCGTGTCGACGGTCAGGGCCGGCCCCTCCAGGCCGAGCAGATAGGCGATCCGGCCGGAGGCGACGCTGGCCGCGCTGCCGGTGCCGCCGAACCCGTCGCCGCCCTGGCCGGACTCCTGTGCGCCGAGCCCGTAGCGCTGGCCGCCGTGGCCCATCAGGCCGACGAACACGCCGGTGTCGCTGCCGCGGAGCGACTGCGGGTCCGTCCCGGTGCGCTCCAGCGCCTCCCAGGACGTCTCCAGCAGCAGGCGCTGCTGGGGGTCCATCGCCAGCGCCTCGCGCGGCGAGATCCCGAAGAAGTCGGCGTCGAACTCGGCGGCGTCGTGGAGGAAGCCGCCGCCGCGGGCGTAGTAGCTGCCCGGGACGCCGGGGTCGGGGTCGTAGCGGCCCTCGACGTCCCAGCCCCGGTCGGCGGGGAAGTCGCCGACCGCGTCCCGGCCCTCGGCCACCAGCTCCCACAGTCCGTCGGGCGAGTCGACGCCTCCGGGGTATCGACAGGCCATGCCGACGATCGCGATCGGCTCGGCGGCCGCCCGCTCCAGCTCCTGCAGGCGTTCGCGCGTGTCCTGCAGTTCGCCGACGGCCTGCTTGAGGTAGTTCCGCAGTCTGCCCTCGTTCTCCATCGTCTCGTCACTCCTTGGGCCGCGTTCGGAACCCGGCCAGTTAACCTCGCGAGGGCGGTGCTCAGCCGGGTTCGAGAACACCGGACCGGAGGCCGAATCTGGGCCCCGGGACCAACGGGCGGGGCCGGGTTCAGCCGGCGGCATGGCAGAGCCCCCGCATCGCGCGCTCGTGCGCCGCGTCGAGGAGCGGTTCGAGGGTCATGCGGCTGGCGTGCCGTCCGTCGGCGCCCCAGCCGGGGCGTCTGCGGAACAGTTCGGGGCGGGCCGCGGCGACCACCAGCAGCGGCATCGGCTCCGGCTGGTCGAGCAGTTCCTCGACCGTGTCCAGGACGGCGTTTCCGGCCAGGTGCAGGTCGTCGGCGAACACCACGAGGGGGCCCTGCCGGGCGAGTTGCGTCACGGTCTGCGCGGTCGCCGGGCGGGTGAGGTCGAGCCGCAGGGTCGCCGCGTCCTCGACACGCCGTTCGAACTCCGCGAGCAACGGCGACTTGCCGATCCCCGGGGCGCCGAGCACCAGCACCAGGTGGGGCCGCGCGCGCCGCCGGACCCGCTCCAACAGGCTGTTCAGCACGCCGAGTTCGGGTCCGCGGTCGAAGGCCTCCGACGGGGCGAACGCGTCCCGGACACACCCTTGGGCCGTCCAGCGCGCCCGCGCGCCGCCCGCACGGGCGTACCGGATGACGGCGCCGGTCAGCAACCGGGTGCGGTCGCCCACCACGATCTCGGTGTCCCGCGCGAAGCGGAGCAGGGTCTCGCAGTCGACGAGCAGCGCTCCGTCGACCGGCAGCGGCTCCAGGAACCTCGTGCGGGGACGGACGGGGGTCTCGCCGGTGGACACGGCCACCCGCAGCTCGGGCCGCTCGCCTTCCGGCACGTCGAAGCAGATGCGCCGGCGCAGCGACATCGAGGCGCGCACGGCCCGTTCGGCGGCCTCGTCCGTGCCCTCCTGCTGCGGCGAGGCCGCCCGGAACAGGGCCAGCGTGACGGAGCCGGTCGATCCGGCGACGACGCCGCCGCGTCTCTCCACCTCCTCGCGCACGGTCGTCGCGGTGCGTTCCAGGACCTCGCCGACGTCGGCGACACGGCTGCGGGCCCCGAAGTCGGCGCGGATCAGCACGGCGCTGACCCGGCTGCGGGCCCCGGCGGGCGTCGCGGGCGTCCACTGCACCGGCCGGGGAGCCGGTCCAGGCCGCGGGCGCGGCTCCTGCGCCGGGACGGAGGCCACCGCGGGTCGCGCGGGCCGGGCGGGCGCCGCGATGGACGGGTCGTGCACGAGGATCGCGTGCTGCAGCAGCCGCAGCTCCCGGCCCGGTTCCAGACCGAGTTCCTCGGCCAGCCTGACCCGCACCCGCCGGTAGGCGGCGAGAGCGTCCGCCTGCCGGCCGCTGCGGTACAGCGCGAGCATCAGCTGCTGGCACGCCCGCTCGCGCAGCGGCTCGGCCTCGACCATCGCCTCCAGCTCGCCGAGGACGGCCTGGTGCCGCCCGTTGGCCAGCTCGGCCTCGTAGTAGTCCTCCATCACGTCCAGCCGGGCCTTCTGCAGCGCCGTCAGCTCCGTCCAGGAGTGGCCGGCCTCCACGAGGTCGGCCAGCGCCTGGCCGCGCCACAGTGCGAGCACCTCCCGCAGGGTGGCGGCCGCCGCGGCGGGGCGGCCGGCCGCCAGCTCCGCGCGGCCCGCCTGGGCCAGGCGGTGGAAGCGGAACATGTCGACCTGTTCCGGGTCGACCTGCAGCTGGTAGCCGTGCGTGCAGGTCACCAGGGCGGGGGGCCGGCCGTCGCCGTGCGCGTGCTCGGCCAGCGTGACGCGCAGACCGCGGATCGCGTTCTGCAGGATCTTCCGCGCCGTGGCCGGCGCCTCCTCCGTCCCCCACAGCCCTTCGAGGAGCTTGCTGGTCGCCACCTCGCGGTTGGCGTTGAGCAGGAGCAGGCCGAGTGTGGCGCGCCGCCGGTCGCCGCCGAGCGCGACCGGCTTCTCGTCGTCCAGGAGTCGCAACGGACCAAGAACCAAGAACTGCAAGGAATCCCCCGAAGATCGTTCGTGTTCAGCGTCGACCGTGCGATGAGCTGCCCGCTACCGCCACTGCGTCTCTCCCGCGGTGGCGTGCGGTTCGGGCGCGAAGACGCGCATGGTCGTCGGCGGGTCCTGCCGGACCGGCTCCAGATGCAGGCACTCGGCGCCCTCGCCCGGCGAGAACGTGGCGAGGCAGGCGCAGTCGGCGACGGTGAACCCCGCGAACCGGTAGGCGACTTCCATCATCCGGTTGCGTTCGGTACGCCGGAAGTCGGCGACGAGATGCACACCGGCCCGTGCGGCGGCGTCGGTGAGCCAGCGCAGCAGCACCGCTCCCGCGCCGAACGAGACGACCCGGCACGACGTCGCCAGCAGTTTGATGCGCCAGGCCCGCGGGGTCCTCTCGATCAGCATGACCCCGACCGCGCCGTGCGGGCCGAAGCGGTCGCTCATCGAGACCACGAGGACGTCGTGGCTCTCGTCGTCCAGCAGCGAGCGCAGCGCGGCGTCGGAGTAGTGCACGCCCGTCGCGTTCATCTGGCTGGTGCGCAGGGTCAGTTCCTCGACGCGCGTGATCTCCTCGTCCCTGGCCCTGCCGATGCGCATCACCAGGTCGAGCGAGCGCAGGAAATCCTCGTCGGCGCCCTGGTAGTTCTCCCGTTCCTGGTCGCGCTCGAAGCCGGCCTGGTACATCTGACGACGCCGGCGCGCGTCGACGGTGACCACGGGCGGGCTGAACTCCGGCAGGCCGAGCAAGTGCCCCGCATGTTCGGCCGGGTAGCACCGGACGTCGGGCAGGTGGTAGGAGACCTCGGCGCGCTCGGTGGGCAGGTCGTCGATGAACGCGATCGTCTTGAGCGAGAAGTTCAGCTGCTCGGCGATCCGGCGCACCGACTCCGACTTGGGGCCCCAGCCGATGTGCGGCAGGACGAAGTACTCGGCCAGGCCCAGCTCCTGGAGCCGCGCCCACGCCTCGTCGTGGTCGTTGCGGCTCGACACCGCCTGCAGCACTCCGCGCGCGTCGAGTTCCACGACGACCTTGCGGACCGCGTCCTCGACCTCGACGTGGCCGTCCTCGACCAGCGTGCCCTTCCACAGGGTGTTGTCGAGGTCCCAGATCAGGCATTTCACGACCGGTGGTGCTTCGGACATGTCGAATCCCCCTCCGTACGACCGCTCAGCCCACCGCGGAGGCGGCGTGCTCGGCGAGCATCAGCTGGCAGATCTCGTTGCTGCCCTCGATGACTTCCATCAACTTCGCGTCCCGGAAGGCCCGTTCCACCACGTGTCCGCCCGCCGCGCCCGCGGAGGCGAGGACCTGCAGCGCCGAGGCCGCGCCGCGGGCCGCGTTGCCGGCCGCGACGTGCTTGGCGAGGACCGCGGCCTGCACCTGCTCCGGTGAACCGTCGTCCCAGCTGCGGCTGGCCTGTTCGCAGGCGAACGTCGCCGTCCGTTCCGCGGCGTAGAGCTCGGCCAGGTGCCGGGCGACCAGCTGGTGCTGCAGCAGCGGCTTGCCGAACTGCTCGCGCCGGGCGGCGTGCCGGGCGGCGGCCGTCAGACAGGCGCGCAGGATGCCGACGCATCCCCAGGCCACCGACAGCCGTCCGTAGGTGAGGGCGATGGTGGTCAGCATGAGGACCGGCTGGCCGGCCACCGCCAGGAGGTGCCGCTCGGGCAGGCGCACGTCGTCGAGGACCACGGTGGCGTGTCCGGCGGCGCGGCAGCCGAGCGGCTCCGCGACCCGTGTCACCCGGACGCCGGGAGCCGAGGCGGGCACGAGCGCCACCGCCCCGCCGCCCTCGTACCGGCCGAAGACGACGATCCAGTCGGCGTAACCGGCCACCGTGATCCACGTCTTGAGGCCGTCGACGACGATCTCGCCGCCCTCGTGCCGGATCTCGGTGGTCATCGCGGACAGGTCGCTGCCGGCGCCCGGCTCGCTGAACGCGACCGCGGCGAGGTCGCCGCCGGTGAGGCGGCCGATGTACTCGCCGCGCTGCGCCCGGTCGCCGAACCGCTGGATCGTCCACGCGGCCATGCCCTGGGAGGTCATCACGCTGCGCAGGGAGCTGCACAGCGCGCCGGTGTGCGCGGCGAGCCTGCCGTTGTCGGCGCCGGACAGTCCGAGACCTCCGAACTCGGGCTTCGCCTCGGCGCACAGGACGCCTTTGGCGCCCAGTCCGCGCAGCACGCCGACGGGGATCTCGCCCGAGACGTCCCACTCGCTCGCGGCGTCGGCGACCGTCTCGGTCACCAGCGCGCTGAGGGCGTCAAGCACCGCCCCCTCCGCTGTGCAGCCGGGTCACCAGCGCGCTCATGCGCTCCACGGTGCGGAAGTTGTCCATGGCGAGGTCGGCGCCCTCCACCTGGATCCCGAAGGCGCCCTCCACGAACACCACCAGTTCCATCGCGAACAGCGAGGAGACCGCGCCGGAGGCGAACAGGTCCACGTCGCGTTCCCAGGTCGTCCTGGTCTTCGCCTCGAGGAATTCACCGATGCGCTGCTCGATGGCGGCGACCGGCAGCTCGGTTGTCGAGTCCGTCATGAAAGGTCCCTTCGTCACTGCGTCTTGTTCTTGCGCGCCAGGGTGATCCCGTCCGCCATGACGAGCAGGGACAGCTCGACCCTGCTGTCGACGAGCAGCGAGGCGTTGAGCTCGCGGATGGCGGCGGTGTCGGGATCGTTCGCGTCCGGATCGGCGACCCGGCCGAAGTAGAGCGTGTTGTCGAGGACGACGAGGCCGCCCGGCCGCACGTGGGTCAGCGCCTCTTCGTAGTAGCGCGGGTAGCCGGTCTTGTCGGCGTCGACGAAGACCAGGTCGAAGGTCTCCGGCCCGTGCTCGTCGAGCAGCGCGGCCATGGTCTGCGCGCCGTCCCCGAGCCGCAGCTCGATGCGGTCGCGGACCCCGGCGCGTTCCCAGTAGCGTTGCGCGATCCTGGTCCAGCGCTCGCTGATGTCACAGGTGACGACGCGCCCGCCGGGCGGCAGCGCACGCGCCATGCACAGCGTGCTGTAGCCGGTGAACGTACCGATCTCCAGCACCCGCGAGGCGCCGGTCAGACCGACCAGCATGGCCAGCAGCTGTCCTTCCTCGGGCATGGTCACCATGGCGTTCAGCGCCGGCATGGCCGCCGTCTCGGCGACGAGGTCGCGCAGGATCTCGTCGTCGCGCAGGGACACCGAGCGCACGTAGTCGAGCAGCCGCTCGTCGACGTCCACCTGGCCGGCCATCAGCGTGCCCCGTAGGTGTAGAAGCCGCGGCCGGTCTTGCGCCCGTGGTCGCCCTCGGCGACCTTGCGCAGGAGCAGCTCGCTCGGGCGGTAACTGTCGTCGCCGGTGCGCTCGTGGAGCACCGACAGGGAGTCGACGAGGTTGTCGATGCCGATCAGGTCGGCGGTCCGCAGCGGGCCCGTCGGGTGCCCGAGGCAGCCCTCCATCAGCGCGTCCACGTCCTCGACGGTGGCCCGGCCCTCCTCGACGACGTTGGCCGCGTCGTTGATCATGCGGTGCAGCACCCGGCTGGTGACGAAGCCGGGGCCGTCCCCGACAACGATGCCCTTCCTGCCCAGCGTGGACAGCAGGGCTTCGACGGCCGACATCGCCCGCTCGCCGGTGCGCGGTCCACGGATCACCTCGAGGGTGCCGATCAGATAGGGCGGGTTCATGAAGTGGATGCCGGCCAGGTCTTCGGGGGACGGCACCTCCCCGGCCAGCTCGTCGACCGGGATGGACGAGGTGTTGGTGACCCGCAGCGTCCCCGGCGCGACCACGGAGGCGATCTCCCGGTGCACCTTGGCCTTGACCTCGGCGACCTCGGTGACGGCCTCGATCACCCAGGTCGCGTCGGCCGCCGCCGTCACGGAGTCGGCGAGTTCGAGGTCGCCGACCGGTCCGGTCCGCGGGAGGGCTCCTGTCATGTGCGCCAGCCGCAGCTCGCTGCGGACCCGGGCGCGGGCCGTGTCCAGCCGCGTCCGGTCCACGTCCACGAGCACGACCGGCACTCCCCGGCCGATGGCGAGGGTCGTGATGCCGACGCCCATCACGCCCGCGCCGAACACCGCGAGCCGCTGCATGCCGCCGTCTTCGGTCATCGGCCGAACCCGTTCATAAGCACCTCAGCTTTTCGCTCGGATATGTTTTCGGAAAGGAAATGTGCTGTTTTTGGACAGCCGTGCCCGACACGCGGACTCGCGAACACATGCCCAGGCCGGCCGAGCTGCACCTTTAGTGACGTCGGGCGTGCGACCGTCTTCATCGACGGATTCGACCGCGCTCGATCGGAGGGACATACCCTGAAGGAAATGCGCGAGGGCCTCCCCCGACGCATGGATCACCTTCGCGTCGCGGCCGGAGAGGTCCAGCAGGTGCCTCTCGGCTCACCGGCGACGCGAGGGATGAATAGCTTGAAACGGCCCCCTTGACGTTCAGCGAAACCTCGGCCGGTTGCTCTTCCGCAACGGCCACCACAAGTTTCCGCCATTCGGCTTGAGCCCTCCACCCCGCCAACCGCTCATCAAGCTGCACTTCCACTTGAGGAAGCACCCGGGAGCGCTGCTCGACCTGCGCGGACGGGTACACCGGGGCATGCCGGACCACCCCCCGCGGCGCGACGGAGGGTCGCCGGCCGGGGAGGAGAACACGCCGCCGCACGACGGCGGGAGGGGGGCGGAAATCGGCTGACGTTACACGTCTTCCTCGAGATTCGCTTCCTTGACCAGGTAGCCGAACTGGAAGCGGCTCGTCGCGCCGAACATCTGCATGACCTGTCCGATGTGTTTACGGCAGGTGCGGACCGACACGCCGAGACGCCGGGCGATGGCCTCGTCCTTGGCGCCGGAGATCAGCATCTTGACGATCTCCTTTTTCATGTCGCCGCTGATGACGTCGATTTCGGCCCGGCGGGTGTCGAACTCCTTGGCCGTTCCCCAGACCTGCTCGAAACAGGAGTAGAGAAAGTCGATGATCGAGGGTTCCTGGACGACGACGGCGCCGCCGCCCTCTCCGCTCGCCGGGATGTACGCCGCGGTGCGGTCGAAGATGAATATCTTGCCGAACAGGGCCCCCGCCGTGCGCACTTCGGCGCCCGAGTCGATCAGCTTCGCCGCGTATTCGCGGGTGGGGGTGTCGAATCGCGCGGCGTGCTGGTACAGCACCCGCATGCGTACGCCGCGCCCGAGCAGTTGGAAGTCCCGGGCCTGCGCCTCGGCCAGTTCCTCGGGCTCCCATCCGCTCCCGGGCTGCATGCAGACGACTTCGCGGGAGCTGTTCGCCGCCGCCTCGGACAGAAGCAGCCTGACCGTCTCCGGCACCTTGACGACGTCGAAGGAGTTCGCGTACTGGCTGCTGAACTTGCTCGAGCGGAACAGCAGCGAGAGCCGGGCGAGGTCGTTGCGGAGCTGGCCCACCGCCAGTTTCCGTTCGAGGAGGTCCAGTTCCCCCCGGTTCAGGAGTTGGGAGGACGCGAGGCCCGGGTCGGCCGGGACGAACCAGGCGTCCTGGTCGCGGGCGGGCTGGATGAGCTGGAATTCCAGGAGTTCGGCGACTATCCCCTCGCTCTCGTCGAGGGTGAAGCCCAACTCGTGTGCGATGTCGTCGACGGCGAAACCGTCCCTGCCTAAGCTCCACTCATAGACTTCGAATATCCCGGGTACCGGCTTGGGAAACAAAGGCTCTCCAAGTTGGCTAAGTATTCCTTCCCATTACCTCAGGATGGGATATCCTACCGGAGCCGCGTTGCACGCCTCTACCGGCGCGCCCACGCATAGGGGCCCCTACCGACGCGCACCGAATTCGGCACGATTGATGGGGATAGGTCCGCTTCACCGGATATTCCCCCACTGATGGCGACGCCCACGGGAGAATCGTTCCTTTGCGGTCACCCGCGCGGTCGTCCATGCGGTCACCTGCGAGGTCACCATTGGAGGCGCCTGCGCAGACGGAGCGGGCGCCGGTCCGCGCCACGGGTCGTTGACGCTCGAGGACGCCGTCGACCCCGTGGACCCGCGGACGCCCTCAGGGCCTCCAACTGGCGGTTCTCGTCGCGGTCGACAACACGCGCACGCCCCCGCTCTCCTGCCGGGGCAATGCCGCGGTCGCCGCCACGACGGGCTCCGCGGCAGCACGGAACGAGCCGAAACCGCCTCGGTGGAACACCAGCGGCGCGGAGGCGTCCTCGTTCACCCGCAGCCCGGTCACCTCGGCGATGACGATGACGTGATCACCCGCGGCATGCTCCGCCACGATCGCGCACGACATCCAGGCGATCGCGTCGCGCAGTTCCGGTCCGGCCTCCGACCCGGTCCACGGAACGCCCGCGAACCGGTCCACGTCCTTGACCGAGAACCGCCGGCACAACTGCCCCTGGTCCGCGCCGAGGATGTTGACGCAGAAGACGCCGCTCTCGCGGAGATCGATCAGGGTGGCCGACCCGTTTCCGGCGCAGAACATGACCAGGGGAGGCTGCAACGAGACCGACACGAAGGAGTTGCACGCCATCCCGACGGGCTGTCCGAATCTCCCCGTGGTGGTGATGACCGTCACCCCGGTCGGCAGATATCCGAGGGCCCGGCGGAATTCCGTCGCGTCGAACGGGACAACCATCATCGACTCCTCGACTAGCCACTGGGAGAAATCCTAAAGAGCACTCCGATTCCGGCGTAGGGACCGGCCACCAAGAACTCGGGCCCGTTCTGGTTCTCCGGCACAACGTCCGTCCCGCACGCGTATGCGGGCCGACGGCGGTTCGGCCAGGGCGTCCGACCGGTCCGACCGGGTGGGTCAGCCGGTCAGTCGGTCGGGTGGGTTCGATCGGTCCCGGCGGCGGAACAACGACCGGATCCGGTGCGGTGGGTGCGCCGATTCGCTCGACGGGCCGGAACACGCCCTGCGCGCAAGGGAGTCGGACTATCCTGGTCCGGCGCGGGGTTCTCCGGCCGGTCAGCGCACGCACCGCCCGAGCGCGGACGCGAGCGACAGCAGGGCCGCTTCGGCCGGCCCGAACCCGCGTCATTCCTGCGTGGCGATTCCGGGACACCTGTATCCACGACCGGGGCGGAGAGCTCCGTCACGGTCGTACAGCCGGTCCGCGCCGCGCCTTGGCCCATCAGCTGAAAGACGTGCGACGCAGCAGCGGTCCTGCTGCGCTCCTGCGCGGAATTCGGACGACGTTCTGGAAAGGAACCCATGACCGAGGACATGACCGCCACCGGGAAGGTCGAGACCCTGACGCTCGGCCCCGGCTGTTTCTGGTCCTTCGACGCGGTGGCGCGCCGGACCCCCGGGGTCGCCTCCAGCGTGGCGGGGGTCGCCGGGGACGCCGGCCCGCCGCCGGACTACGAGGCCTACCAGCGCTACGGCCTCAACCCGCAGAAGTTCGTCGAGGCGGTGCAGCTGACGTTCCGGCCGGACGAGATCGCCTTCGAGGACGTCCTGGCCCTGTTCTTCCAGAGCCACGACCCGACGACGCCGAACCAGAGCGGCGCGGACCGCGGCTCCATCTACCACTCGACGATCTTCTACGCCGACGACGACCAGCGGGTGCGTTCCGAGAAGGTCATGGACCTCGTCCGGCAGCGCCTCGGCCGGGACATCGTGACCGACCTCCGCCCGTTCGGCCAGTTCGTCGAGGCCGATCCGGACCAGCAGGACTTCTACAACAACAACCGTTCGGAGCCGTACTGCCGGGCGGTGATCGAGCCGAAGCTCCGCAATCTGGGGCTGGACGTGGACTGAGCGGCCCAGGGGTCCGGTTCGGGCGGCGTTGTCAGTGGCGCGTCCTAGGGTGGGCCGTGCGAGAGCGCGCGCCCGCCGGGGCGCGCCGTGCGCCCGCCGAACAGGAGGCCATCATGACCACGCTGCCCGACCGGCCCCGCACCGCCCTGCTCGTCGTCGACGTCCAGAACGGCGTGGTGGCGGGCGCGCCCCGCCGGGACGAAGTGATCGCCAACATCCGCGCCCTGGTCGACGCGGCCCGCGCGCAGGACGTGCCGGTGGTCTGGGTGCAGCACTCGGACGCCGGGCTGGTGTCCGGGAGCGAGGAGTGGCGCTATGTCGACGATCTGGTCCGCCTGGAGTCCGAAACGCTGGTCCACAAGACCTACTCGGACTCCTTCGAGGACACGGAACTGGAGTCGGAGCTCGCGCGGCGCGGGGTGGGCCGGCTCGTCGTCGCGGGGGCGCAGACGGACGCGTGCATCCGCTCGACCCTGCACGGCGCCTTCGTACGGGGCTACGACGTGACGCTGGTCGGCGACGCGCACACCACGGAGGACCTCACCGCGTACGGCGCTCCGGCCCCGGAGCAGGTGGTGGCCCACACCAACCTGTACTGGTCGTGGCAGAGCGCGCCCGGGCGCTGCGCGGGCACCGTCGACACGGCGAAGGTGACGTTCGGGCCGGCCGGGAAGGCCCGGGCGGACCGAGCCGCCCGGGACGCGGACGCCGACCGGCGTGTACCGCAGGATCCGGCGGCGACGTAGCTGCGCCGTCGAGGGCGTGAGAACGTCGCCGAGCGCCGGGGAGCCCCGTGGACGCCGGTCCCGGCAGATCGTCCGGTTTCCGCTCTTGACCCGGCGGGGATCCTGCTCTCCGGCCGGGGCGAGGGGGTTCCCGTTCACGCCTGAGCGGAACACACTAGGCTGGAACGGAAGTGACGTGCCCGTTCACTGTGAGTGTCCGCGATGGAGTGCCGAGATGAGCCCGGAGTATCCGTTCGACGAGGCTGCCACGGCCCGGGCTGTCGTCGACGACGCCGGAACGCTCGTCGGGTGGAACGAGGGGGCCCGCACCCTGCTGGGCTGGCAGACGGCAGAGGTCGTGGGCCGGCCCGCGGTGGAACTGCTGGCGCAGAATGCCCCCGTGCCCACCGGCTCACGCTGGGACGGAACGGTCACTTTGCGCCACCGTGACGGTCGGCCGGTGCCGGTGTGGCTGCTCGCCCATCGATCAGCGCCCCGCAACGGCGGCGGCCCCGGCCGGTGGCTCGTCGTCACCCCGCTGGCCGGGACCGACAGCGTCGCCCTCCCGGACGAACCTCTCGCCTCCGCGGCCCTCGTCCAGTCCCCCTGCGCCATCGCCGTCTACGACGAGCACCTGCGGCTGCGGCGCATCAACGAGGCGATGCGCGAGGTGATCGGACTGCCCGAGGGGCGCATTCGCGGACTGCGGCTGTCCGAGATCGGCGGCCGCCCGCAGAGCACGGAGCTGGAGCAGCACATGCTGCGGGTGCTCACCAGCGGCCGGGCGGCGGACGTGCAGATCTACACGCGCACCGGCGGCGAGAAGCGGGCGCACGCCTGGCTGGCCAGGATGTCACCGGTCACCGACGCGACGGGCCGGGTGCGGGGCGTGTGTCTGGCCGCCCACGACTTCACCGACAACTACCTCGCCCGCGAGCGGCTCCAGCTGGTCAACGAGGCGAGCGTGCGCATCGGCACCACCCTCGACGTCACCCGGACGGCGCAGGAGCTGGCCGAGGTGTGCGTGCCCGCGCTCGCCGACTTCGTCAGCGTCGACCTGCTCGACCCGCAGGACGGCGGGGAGCCCCCGGCCCGCTTCACGCCGCCTCTGAGCCTGCGCCGCATCGCCCACCACTCCGTCAGCCCCGGCGCCCCGGAGGCCGTGGCCAAGCCCGGGGAGGCGCAGGGCTACCCGGCGGGGTCGCCGCAGGCCGACTCACTGGTCGCGGGGCACACCGTCGTCCGGACCGTGCCCAGCGGCGAGCTGGACGCGTGGCTGGCCTGGGACCCGGTCCGCGGAGCGCGGGCAGGGGAGCTGGGCGTCCATTCGACGATGTCCGTGCCGGTCCGCGCGCGGGGCGTGACGCTCGGCGTCGCCGTGCTGACCCGGTTCCACAGGCCCGACCCGTTCACCCCGGACGACGTGCTGCTCGCCGAGGAGGTCACGGCACGGGCCGCCGTCTGCATCGACAACGCCCGTCGCTTCTCGCGCGAGCGGGAGACCGCTCTCGCCCTGCAGCGCAGCCTGCTCCCGCGCAGCCTGCCCAGGACCGCCGCCGTCGACGCCGCCTCCCGCTATCTGCCGGCCGCCCGCGCCGGGGTCGGCGGGGACTGGTTCGACGTGATCCCGCTGTCGGGGCTGCGCGTGGCCATGGTCGTGGGCGACGTCGTCGGGCACGGCATCCAGGCCTCGGCCACCATGGGCCGGCTGCGCACCGCCGTCCGCACCCTCGCCGACATCGACCTGGCCCCCGACGAGCTGCTGACCCACCTCGACGATCTGGTCGTCCGCCTGTCCGAGGAGGCCGGGCACGAGGGCGGCCCCGGCGAGGTCGGCGCGACCTGTCTGTACGCGGTGTACGACCCCGTGTCGCGGCGCTGCACGCTCGCGCGGGCCGGACATCCGGCGCCCGTGGTCCTCCGGCCGGACGGCGTGTCCCGTCCGGTCGAGCTGCCCGCCGGTCCCCCGCTGGGCGTGGGCGGCCTGCCGTTCGAGTCAGCCGTCCTGGAGGTCGCCGAGGGCAGCGTGCTCGCCTTCTTCACCGACGGTCTGACCGCGTCCCGCGAGCGGGATTCGCAGGCAGGTCACCGGCTGCTGAGCAAGGCGCTCGCGGCGCACGCGGACTCCCTGGACGAGACCTGTGACCGGATCCTGCACGCCCTGCTCCCGTCCGGCGGCGCCGCCGACGACGTGGCCCTGCTGCTCGCGCGCACCCGCGGGCTGCCCGCCGCCCAGGTCGCGACCTGGGACATCCCGGCCGATCCCGCGCTGGTCGCGCCGATCCGCCGACAGGTCGTGGGGCAGTTGTCGCGCTGGGAGCTGAGCGAGGCGTCGTTCACGACGGAGCTGGTGGTGAGCGAGCTGGTCACCAACGCCATCCGGTACGGCTCCCGCCCGATCCGTCTGCGGCTGATCCACGACAGGACGACACTCATCTGCGAGGTGTCCGACAACAGTCACACCGCCCCGCACCTGCGCCGGGCGAGGACCTTCGACGAGGGGGGCCGGGGGCTGCTCCTGGTCGCCCAGCTCACCCAGCGCTGGGGCAGCCGGCACACCCCCGAAGGCAAGACGATCTGGGCGGAGCTGAGCCTGCTCGAGGAGGACTGAGCCCGGCATCCCGCTCGCCGCCCCTGCGACGTGGCGGACGCGACGACTTGGCGGACGTTTTACCCGCGCGTGTTTTCATGGACGGGCACCCGGACCAGTTCGATGGGCGGGCCCGACCACGTTCCCGCCTCCGGAGTACTGCCCTGAACACCCCGCTCGCCGAATCCCTGTCCGTCTGTCTGCTCGCCGCCTCCCTCGCCTGGGCCGTGCTGCGCCCCGCCGGGCGGTCGGAGGCGTTGATCGCCGTCCCCGCCGCCGCCCTGGCGATCGCGCTCGGCGCGGTCTCGCCGCAGCACGCGCTGGCCGAGGCCGAACGGCTCGGGCCGGTCGTCGGCTTCCTCGCGGCGGTGCTGGTGCTGGCGCACCTGTGCGACGTGGAGGGCCTGTTCACCGCGTGCGGGGCGTGGATGGCCCGCCGCGCCGCCGGCCGCCCGCGGCGGCTGCTGGCCGCGGTGTTCGTCCTGGCCTCGGCGGTGACGGCCGTGCTGAGTCTGGACGCGACCGTGGTGCTGCTCACGCCCGTGGTGTTCGCCACCGCCGCCCGGATGGGCGTGCGTTCCCGGCCGCACGTCTACGCGTGCGCCCATCTGTCGAACACGGCCTCGCTGCTCCTTCCGGTCTCCAACCTCACCAACCTGCTGGCGTTCGAGGCGAGCGGGCTGAGCTTCACCCGGTTCGCCGCGCTGATGGCGCTGCCCTGGGTCGTCGCGATCGGCGCCGAGTACCTGGTCTTCCGGCGGTTCTTCGCCGACGACCTGCCCGCCGTCGAGGGCGGCGCCGACGACGGCCCCGCTCCCGAGCTGCCCCTGTTCGCGCTGGTCACCGTCGGCTGCACGCTCGCCGGGTTCGTGGTGGCCTCGGCGGTCGGGATCGAGCCGGCGTGGGCGGCGTTCGCGGGCGCCGTGGTGATGGCCGGACGGGCGCTGGCGCGGCGGCGGGTGACGCCGGTCGCCGTGGTGCGGGCCGCGGCGCCGGGGTTCCTGGCGTTCGTGCTGGCGCTCGGGATCGTCGTGCGCGCGGTGGTCGACAACGGGCTCGCCGACGCGCTGCGGCACGTCCTGCCCGGCGGCTCCGGTCTGCTCGCGCTGCTGGGCGTGGCCGCGCTGGCGGCCGCCCTGGCGAACCTGATCAACAACCTGCCCGCGGTACTGGTGCTCGTGCCGCTCGCCGCCCCGGCGGGTACCGGGGCGGTGCTCGCGGTGCTGCTCGGGGTCAACATCGGCCCCAACCTGACCTACGCGGGGTCCCTCGCGACGCTGCTGTGGCGGCGCGTGGTGCAGGAACGCGAGAAGCAGGTCGGCGTCGGGGAGTTCACCCGCCTCGGACTGCTCACGGTGCCCGCCGCGCTGATCCCGGCGGTCGCTGCGCTGTGGGCCTCGCTCCAGGTCATCGGCGTCTGACCGAGGTCCGGCTCCGGCGGAGGGCCGGCAGGCCGCGGTGGGCGGCCGACCGGCCGACCGGCCGCCTGCCGCGGCGGCGGATGTCAGTTCTGCCGGCCGTCGGAGCCGTATCCCCCGTATCCGTAACCGCCGTATCCGTAGCCTCCGTCGTATCCGTAACCGCCGTATCCGTAGCCTCCGTCGTATCCGTAACCGGAGCCGTCGTGGTCGCCGGCCGGCCGGCCGCCCCACTGGCAGGAGTACGGGCGGGAGCGCGAGCAGGACGAGTCGTCCGAGCCCGACGTCCAGCCGGGTTTCGGCGTGGGCGCCGGGTCGGCGGACGGGCCGGACGGCTTCGGGGCGGGTGCGGGTGACTTCGCGGCCTTGGGCGTGGGGTTCTTCTTCGCCGGGGCCTCGGAGGCGGTGCTGTCGGCGCCCCAGTTGACGAACTGCATCTGCGGGTCGGGCTTCGAGGTGTCGATCACCCAGCGCTGCGCGGCGTTGTCCACCCGGTTCTTCAGCACGAGCGCGCCCGATCCGTCGGTGGCGGCCGGCGCCAGCGCGAGGTTCTGGCCAGAGCGCGGGACGAGCGTGCCCTGCAGCGTGAAGTCGTACCGGACGTTCTCGGGATCCGGCTGGCCGGCGCCCGCGCACGGGCCCAGCCGGACCGAGTAACCGAGCCGCGAGTCCAGGCACAGCCCGGCGTCGGCGGCGCTGCGCAGCAGCCCGTCCGGTTCGTACGACCACTGCTGGCCGGGCGCCGAGGAACAGGCGGCCAGTGCCGCCTCGGAGCCGTCGGCGGGCTTGCCCCCGACGATCCCGATGCACAGTCCGGAGGCGGCGTTGTGCAGCCGGCCGCGCATGGCGCCCTGGGCGTCGTCGCCCGCGCCGGCCCACGAGGAGCCGCCGGCGGCCTTGTCCGTCCCGGTGGCCGGCGCCTTCACCGCCTCGCTGTCCGCGAGGGAGGCGGTGTCGTCCCCGGAGCCGAGGACGGCCCACACCACGAGCGGCAGGACGACGATCCCGCTCACCGTCAGCACGGCGGCGGCCAGGTTGCGGCGGCGGGCACGGCGGGCCGCCTTCTGGGCCGAACGGCTCGTCCCCGGGCCGGAACCGGCGCCGTCCGGGACGCCGGGCCGGACGGCGAGAGCGACGCCCCGCGCCCCGATACGGGCCAGCGCACCCGCCCGCGATCCGGCGCGGCGGCTCGCCGACACGGCCACCGCTGCGCCGTCGGCCGCGGATGCGGAAGCAGGAACGGGAGCGGACACCGCAACCGTGGGGCTCCCGTCCGTGAAGGCCTCCCCCGCGTACGCCCGCGGCGGCTCGGCGGCCGTGTCGGCGAGCCGGCCGTCGCCGGCCATCCTGACCTCGACGTAGGCCGCGGCCGCCCAGCCCAGAATTCCCTCGGCCAGGGCGGCGCCGAGCAGTCCCTCGAACTGTCGGAGCTGGTCGGCGGTGTGGGTGCAGTGGCGGCACCGTTCGAGGTGGGCGCGCAGGTCGGGGTCGAGGTCGGAGCCGCCTCGGCGGCAGGTGACGTCCAGCAGCCGGTGGTAGCGGTGGCACTCGTCCTCGGTGGCGAGTTCGCGATGCACCTGGAGGCACTCCTCGCGCAGCCGCTCCCGGGCCCGGCGCAGTTCGACGCGGGCGCCGTCCTCCTCCAGACCCAGCAGCCCGCCCGGCACCGCCAGGGGTTCGGCCTCGACCTCGACGTGCCAGAGCAGGCAGCGGGCCGACTCGGGCAGGCGCTGGAACGCCCGGGACAGCATGCGCCGGTGCACGGGCGGCAGCATGACGGCGGCCGCACGGCCGCCGACCAGGCCGTCGGCTTCGGCCTCGGCCTCGGAGCGCAGCGCGGGGTGCAGCAGATCGCGGCGTCCGTCGGCGTCCCACTCCGCCGCGACGCGGCGCACGGTGACCAGCAGATGCGGTCGCCACGCGGCAGTCGGCCCGTTCTGCCGCAGGGTCTCGCCGAACAGCCGGGTGAAGGCGGCCGTGGTGAGCATGCCGGCCGCGCGTTCGCCGTCGGTGCACAACCGGGCGTACGCGAAGGCCGCCTCCCAGTGCCGGTCCAGCAGCTCGCCGACGGGATGCAGCGCGGGTGACGCCCCCGTCCACTTCTTCAGCTCCGCGCTCAGTTGTTCGTCCGTCGCGTCGAAGCGGCGCGCCGAAGGGGAATTCGACAGGCCTGCGTCATTCACGGTCTGCATTCCTTCCGGGGGTATGCGGCATAAAGTCCATACCATCGGGTATGCGACCCCGCCGGGGGAGCGGGATCGGCTCGCACAGGGTTCGACGCCTCGGAACATCCATGGGGGGACGGCTCTTTTGGAGCGTGGGGGGTCTGGCGGGAGGCGTCTCGCGCGCACGTTGCGGAAAACGTTGTCCGTGCGCCGACAAGGCACACCTTCGCACAGCCGCACCTGGGGGAACAAGGGATCACGCGGATTCCCGCATTCCGCACCGGATCAAAATTGTTGACGAACCGTCAGTCAGCGATCGGGCCGGGTCCGGGTCCCTGCACCGTCGCCCCTTTTGCCCCCTCCTGGAGGGCGGACCGGAGGGCCGAGGCCATGGACGGCGTGGGCACCGGCGCGGGGGCTCACGTCCTGGGCGAGGCGAGGGGGCGCGGCGGTGGCGGAGGGCGGCTTCACCGTCGTCCGGGAACGGTTCGGCTACGACGAAGTCGACGCGCCACGCGCGGAGTTCGAGGCGCCGCAGGAGGAGCACGGGTGCTGCCGGACGCCGTCCATGAGCGGGCGCGGGCGGCCTGCCGGAGAGCGGGGGGGGGCGGAGGGCGGGGCCCTGTGGCACGAAGTCCGGGTCGCGGTCCTCACCGGAACCCGGTCGGGGAGTCTCCCGGTGAGCCCGGCCCCGCCCGCAACCGGCCCGGTCGGCCGGGCAGGTCCGGCGCGCCCGCTCCCACCCGAACTCCCCTCCCGCGGCACGGTCATGGGCGGTCCCGAAGCACACGCCCGTCGACGGGCGTCAGTCCGGCGGACCGGACAGCTTGATCGCGCCGACCGGGCAGGCCCGCGCCGCCTCCCGGATCAAGGGGTCTCCCCCGCCGTCCTCGCGGCCCGGCAGCAGGGAGCTGAAGCCGTCGTCGTCCTGGGTGAAGACGCCCGGAGCGGCCAGGGCGCACTGGCCGGCTCCGATGCAGACGTCCGTGTCGATGTGGATGTCCATGGGGCGGCCCCTCACCAGGTCACGGGGAGTTCCAGCATCCCCTGGATGGTGTCGCCGGGCTTGAAGCGAGCCTCCTCGGCCGGGACGGCCAGGCGCAGACCGGGAAGCCGCGCGAGCAGCGTGCCCAGGGCGATCTCCAGTTCGGCGCGGGCCAGATTCTGGCCCAGGCACTGGTGGATGCCGAAGCCGAAGGCCACGTGGTGACGGGCGGAGCGGCTCCAGTCGAGGGTGTCCGCCCCGGGGAAGGCGCTCTCATCGCGGTTGATGACGGAGGTCGCGAAGACCACGCCCTCCCCCGCCCGGATCGTCGTCCCGGCCACCTCGATGTCCTCCGTGGCCTGCCGCAGCAGCCCGTCCGCGATGGACAGCATCCGCATCAGCTCCTCGACGGCCGCCGGCAGCAGGGACGGGTCGGCTCGCAGCTCGGCCAGCCGCTCGGGGTGCTGGAGCAGGGTGTAGACGCCGAGAGAGATCATGTTGGCGGTGGTCTCGTGCCCGGCGACCAGGAGGATCGTGGCCAGCGAGACAGCCTCCTCGCGGTCCATCGTTCCCTCGCGCACCTGCTTGTCGACCAGGGCGTCGAGGACGCCGTCGCCCGACGGTGTCTGCAGCTTGCGGTCGATCAGCGTGCCGAGGTAGTCGTCGAGCCGGTCGCGCGCCTCACGCACCTCCTGCTGCACCCGGCTCCGCAGCAGACGCCGCGACTGCTCCTCGAAGAACTCGTGGTCGGCGTACGGAACGCCGAGCAGCTCGCAGATCACGGTGGACGGCACGGGCAGCGCGAAGGCGCTCACCAGTTCCGCGGGCGGTCCCTGGGCCAGCATCGCGTCGATCCTCTCGTCGACGACGCGCTGGATGGCCGGGCGCATGGCAGTGGCCCGCTTGAGGGTGAAGTTCGCCAGCACCAGCCGGCGCTGGGCGTGGTGTTCGGGGTCGTCGACGTTGAGCAGGGCGGCCCGGCGGCCCGGCAGGGCCCGCAGCCGGGGCGAGGTCGCCGGGTAGCCGGGCCGGGTGCGGTCGGTCGACAGCCTGGGGTCGGAGAGCAGGGCGCGAGCCGCCTCGTGACCGGTGACCAGCCAGGCGGTGCTGCCGTCGTAGAGGGCTACCCGGGCGAGCGGGCGGGAGGCGCGCAGCGGGTCGTAGGCGGCCGGCGGCCGGTAGGGGCAGGTGCGGTCCTGGGGGAAGGCGACGGGAGCCGGCTCCCGGGCCGCTCCCTCCGCCGCGCACGGCGCGCCTTCGCCGGGCATGGCGACCGGGGTGGCCTGGGCGGCCGTGGCGGCCCGGGGTTCCGTCGTGACCGGGGTTTCTGTCGTGACCGGGGTTTCTGTCGCGAACCGGGTGGCTGTCGTGCCCTGGGCGGCTGTCGTGCCCTGGGGGTCCGTGGCGATCTCGGCGTCCGCCGTGACCTGGGTGTCCGTCATGGTGACCTCGCAGACGAGGGGTGCGTCCTGCCGATCTTCATTAGATGCCCAGGGCACCTATAAGGCGACACGGAGTTCGGCCAGATCGACGAATGGGGCGATACGGCCGGAATCGTTCGCTCCGGAGTGCTGCCCCGGTGGCGGATCAGGCAGCCTCGGCGGCGACCTGGGCGGCGGTCCGGGGAAAAACAGTTGCCGTGCGACGGTCGCCGCCCGCACGATCCGGCCATGTGCACTCACGAAGCCCTGCCGCTGCCGACGTCCGCCGCCGCGTCCCCGGCCCCGGTCCAGCAGCAGCCCGGCGCCCCCCGGAGGCCCGACGCCGCAGCGTCGTGACGGCCGCGCTCGTCGCGGGCCTGGTCGCGGGATACGGCATCGCCGTACCCGTCGGCGCGGTCGCGGCCTACCTCGTCTCCCTCACCGCACGCACTTCGCTGCGCACCGGCGTCTGCGCCGCTCTGGGCGTCGCCACCGCCGACGGGCTGTACGCCCTGATCGCCACGGTCGGGGGCGCCGCCGTCGCCGGTGTGCTGCGGCCGGTGCTGACACCCCTGCGCTGGGCCTCGGCCCTGGTACTGCTCGTCCTGGCGGCCCGGGGCACGGCGGCGGCGCTGCGCCGGTACCGCGCCCATCGGCTCAGCACACGGTCCGTCCCGCCTCCGCCGAGCCCGGCACGGGCCTACCTCGGCCTCCTCGGCATCACCCTCCTCAACCCGACGACCGTGATCTACTTCGCCGCGCTGGTCCTGGGCAACGGCGCCGACGGCGCCGTACGCGCCGTGGACCGGGGCGTGTTCGTGCTGGCGGCCTTCGCCGCGTCGGCGAGCTGGCAGGTGCTGCTCGCCGGGGGCGGCGCGCTGCTGGGCCGGTCCCTGACCGGTCGCCGCGGCCGACTGGCGACGGCGCTCGTGTCGAGCGCGGTGATGACGGCGCTGGCCATTCGGATGGTGACGTAGGCCGGCCGTCGTACGGATGAAACAGACGGGTACCGGTGTTGGAGCACGACGCGAGACGGACGTGTGTGAGACCGGCGTGCGGAACGCGGACAGCGCGACGACGGCACGACGGACCGCATGACGACACGACGACTTGACGACGGATGACGACGAAAGGGACGGATGCCATGCCTCTCGAAGGCGAGTACGAGCCCAGCCCGCAGCAGTGGGTGCGTGACCAGGTGGAGCAGTACGAACGCTCCGGCGGCAAGGAGGGGACGACGCTGCGGGACACGGGGTTGCCCGTCATCCTGCTGACGACCCGGGGCGCGAAGAGCGGGAAGCTGCGCAAGACCCCGCTGATGCGAGTCGAACACGAGGGACGGTACGCCCTGGTCGCCTCCCAGGGCGGCGCGCCGAAGCACCCGGTCTGGTATCACAACGTCAAGGCCGAACCTCACGTCGAGCTCCAGGACGGGCCGCGGAAGCAGGACATGAAGGCCCGCGAGGTCACCGGCGCGGAGAAGGCCGAGTGGTGGGAGCGCGCCGTCGCCGCCTATCCCCCGTACGCGGACTATCAGAAGAAGACGGACCGGGAGATCCCGGTGTTCGTCGTGGAGGCAGACGGCGGCAGCTGACCGCGGAGCACACCCCGCCCGCGGCCCCGCGGCACGGAAAGGCCCTCCCACGACGCGGAGGACCCCTCTGTGAGACCTGAAGGCCGGCAGATCCGGCGGACCCCTTGAATCCCGGGATCCCGTGGACCCCGTGGATCCCGTACGAGAAGAGTCCGCCGGTGCCGGCATGAAGGTGTTCGCGCCGGGCAACCGACTGTCAGACCCCGCCGCGCTCCCCCGTCGCGGCGGGGCTTTCCGCCGCCTCGCGCGCGCGGCGGTCGGTCACGTCGAGGAAGATCTGGTCGGCCTCGGGGACGACGCCGGCGATCGAGCGCTTGATGCGGACGGCGACGTCCTCGACGCGCTCGCTGTCCATGCCCGGAACGAGGTCGATGCGGGCCGCCACCAGAGCCGACTCCAGGCCCATCTTCATCGTGAACAGCGCCTCCACGCTGTCGATCTCGGGCTGCGCGTCGAGCAGTGCGCGGATGCGGGAGCCGGTCTCGGGATCGGCGGCCTCGCCGATCAGCTGGTCGCGCGCCTCACGCCCGAGCCGGTAGGCGACGAAGACGAGCAGCGCGCCGATCGCCAGCGAGGCGGACGCCTCCCACACGACCTGCCCGGTGACCATGTGCAGGGCCATCCCGACCGCGGCCAGGGTGACGCCGAGCACCGCCGTGCCGTCCTCGGCGACGACCGTGCGCAGGGCCGGGTCGCGCAGTCCCGCGGCGGCGCCGCCCTGCCCGCGGACCTGATGCAGCGCCCGCAGCAGCGAGGCGCCCTCGGCGAGGAAGGAGACGCCGAGCACGATGAGACCGGCCACATAGCCGCTCATCTTCTCGTCGGCTCCCGACCGCAGGGCCTCGACGCCCTGGAAGACGGAGAAGCAGCCGCCCATGACGAAGATCCCGACGGCGGCGAGCAGCGACCAGAAGAAGCGTTCCTTGCCGTATCCGAAGGGATGCCGTCGGTCGGCGGGGCGGCGGCTGCGGCGGAGCGCGGCGAGGAGGAAGACCTCGTTCAGGCTGTCGGCCACGGAGTGCGCGGCCTCCGACAGCAGGGCGGGCGAGCCCGCGAGCAGGCCGCCCACCGCCTTCGCCGCCGCGATGATCAGGTTGGCGGCCAGCGCCACCAGGACCGTGACACGTGTCTTCCGGTCGGCTTTCCCTTCGGCACCGCGCTCGCCTTTCTCCTGGGTCGTCTCTTCGCCTGTGCGTTCGGCGTTCCGTGTTGAAGGTGTCCCGCTCACGTTCGCCGACTGCCCCGGCGGGTTCGGCTCACACCGTGCCGTCGGCGGAAATCGGGGAACGCGTTGAGCAGGAACGCATCACACGGGGAACGCATCACACGGGGAACGCATGACGCGGCAGGCACACCACCACCGGGAGGAAGCATGGGCGACGGGGGCGACGGCAACGCCGCGTACGGACACAAGCGGTTCGAACGGTCCGCGAGCCGGTTCACGGACCGGATCACGGCGGACGGCCGCGACGGCTGGCCCGTCGAGGCGGGACGGTACCGGCTGGTCGTCAGCCGGGCCTGCCCGTGGGCGAGCCGGGCGGTGATCTCGCGGCGGCTCCTCGGCCTGGAGGACGCGCTGTCGATGGCGATCGCCGACCCGGTCCAGGACGACCGCAGCTGGCGCTTCACCCTCGACCCGGGGGGCCGTGACCCGGTGCTCGGCATCCGGTACCTCAGCGAGGCCTACGAACGACGGGAGAGCGATCCGCCGGGCGGGGTCAGCGTGCCCGCCGTGGTGGACGTGCCCAGCGGCAAGCTGGTCACCAACGACTACCGGCAGCTCACCCTGGACCTCGCCACCGAGTGGTCGGCCCTGCACCGCCCGGGCGCCCCCGACCTGTACCCCGAACGGCTGCGCGACCAGATCGACACGGTGATGGCCGAGGTCTACGAGGACGTCAACAACGGGGTGTACCGGGCGGGCTTCGCGAGTGAGCAGAAGGAGTACGAGCAGGCGTGCGCGGACGTCTTCCGCCGCCTCGAACTGCTGGCCTCCCGGCTGGCCGGGCAGCGGTACCTGGTCGGAGACACGATCACCGAGGCGGACATCCGGCTGTTCACCACACTGGTGCGTTTCGACGCCGTCTATCACGGTCACTTCAAGTGCAACCGCTGGAAGTTGACCGAGAACCCCGTGCTGTGGGCGTACGCCCGCGATCTGTTCCAGACGCCGGGCTTCGGCGACACCGTCGACTTCGACCACATCAAGCGGCACTACTACCAGGTGCACACCGGTATCAACCCGACCCGCATCGTCCCCCTCGGCCCGGACCTGGCCGGCTGGCGCTCACCGCACCGCAGGGAGGATCTCGGCGGCCGCCCGTTCGGCGACGGGACCCCTCCCGGGCCGGTGCGCGCCCAGGAGCAGGTCCCGGCGCGGGGACGCCCCTGAGACCCCGTATCCCTCACACAAGGAGAGACCGACGTGTCCAAGAAGAGGAAACTGCCCCTCGTCTACCAGCCCGTGGGCTTCGCGCTGGGCTGGGCGAGCGGCGCCCTGGCGGGCCTCGCGTTCCGCAAGGCCTGGAAGGCGATCCGTCACGAGGACGACGCCCCTGACGCTCTGGACCGGGACCGCGGGTGGGGCGAGATCCTGCTGGCGGCGGCGGTTCAGGGCGCGATCTTCGCGGCCGCACGCAGCGCCGCGGACCGGACCGGCGCCAAGGCGATCGAACGGTCCACGGGAGTCTGGCCCGCCAAGGAGAAGAGCGGCCGGGACTGAGCCCGGACGGCGCCCGTCCCGCCCCGGCGGTCGGTCAGGTGCCGACCGCCGCGCGGCGGTCGGCACCTGACCGACCGCCGGGGGACGCCCGGACCCGGCGTCGGTCCTGTGCGCGGGCCCTGCCGCGGCCCGCTTCCGTGCCGTCGCCACCCCTCGTCGGCGGCGCTTCAGGAGCGCTTCGGCCACGCTTCGGCCCGCCCGGGCCCGACTCGGCTCGCTTCAGCCCTGCTTCGGCGCGGTGGAGGGTTCGAGACGCAGGGTGAAGGAGTGGCCGGCCGGGTCGGCATAGCCTCGTTCCTCGTGCGGGCCGGGGGCGCCCTTGGTCTCCAGCGGACGCCCGCCCAGGCTCACGACCCTGCGCTCCACCTCGTCGAGGTCGTCGACGAGGAAGTCCAGATGGGCCTGGAGGGAGTTCTCGGGGCGGGGCCAGCTCGGCGGGGTGGCGTTCACGTCCCGCCGGAAGGCCAGCCGGATGCCGTCCGCGCCCCTGATCTCCACACGGTTGGCGCTCAAGTCGGTCTCCTCGCCGTCGAGCAGCCCCTTGTAGAACTCGGCGAGCTTCTCGGGCTCGGCACAGTCGAGCACCACGACGCCCGCTTTCACCACTGCCATGTCGTCGTCTCCTCCGCGAGGTCCGGTCCGGGGCGGGCGAGTCCCGCCCCGGACCTTGCGGATACCCCCGTTTCCGTCAGCCACCGGCCACGCCCCGTCATGCCCCGGCTCGTGCGCTGAGCACCCCGACCGGACTTCCTGGACAGGTGTCCCGCTATAGTGGACACCTGTCTGAGAAGTGGAACTGAGGGAGACATGGACATTCTGGCGAACGTGCTGGTCGGGCTGGTGGCCGCGCTGCACCTCTACATCCTGGTCATGGAGATGTTCCTGTGGCAGAAGCCGGCGGGGATGTCCTTCCACGGCTTCGACGCCGAGTTGGCACGGCGGACCGCCTCGATGGCCGCCAACCAGGGGCTGTACAACGGCTTCCTCGCGGCAGGACTGGTGTGGGGGCTCGTCGCCGGCGATCCGACCGGATTCGCGGCACAGGTCTTCTTCCTGTCCTGCGTGATCGTCGCGGGGGTCTACGGAGCGGTCACCGCGAACCGGCGGATCCTGGTCGCGCAGGCGCTTCCCGGCGCGGTCGCCCTGGCCGCCGTCCTGCTCGCGCGGTGACCCGCGGCGAACCCGAGGACCCACGGGCGGCCCGCACCCGGGCCAGACTGCGGACCGCGCTGCTCCAGGAGTGCGCAGAGCGGCCGCTGGAGGAGGTCGGGGTGGCCGCGCTGGTGCGCCGGGCGGGGGTCGGACGGGCCACGTTCTATGTGCACTATCCCGACCTGGAGGCTCTCGCCGTCGACGCCTGCGCGGACGTCGTGCGTGAGGCCGTGGAGGCACTGCACGCCTGGCGCGGACGGCCGGACCCGGTCCGCGCGCCGGCCGCGCTGGCGGAGTTCTTCGGCTCGCTGGCCCCCCACGCCGCGCTGTATCGCACCCTGCTGGCGCCGGGCGGCGGCGGGCCGCTCGGCCGGGTGCTCCACCGGGACCTGCGCGCCTACAGCCTGCGGGAACGGGAGCGGGCGGGCGCGGCGGACGCGCCCCTGGTCGCCTCGGCCGTCGCCGCGACCTTCGCCGGCGTGCTGGCCGACTGGCTGCACGGCGACCTCGACGGCACGCCCGCCGAAATCGCCGACCAGGTCTGGCAGTTGCTGGTCGCCCTGCACGCGAGCCGCTGAGGGGCTGCCCGGCCGGCCGCACCGTCGAGCACGTCACCGAGGGCCGGACGTCGACGCGTCGCGGGCACCCGGCGTGCGGCGTGCGGCGTGCGGCGTGGGGGACGTTCGGGTGGGGAACGTTCGGCGAGCCGACCGGAAGGTTCCGCGGCAGGCCTGCGGGGAGACGCCGACGGCGGTGTGCAGCGTGCCGGTGGTGCGGATGCTCGTGGACGCCGATCGGGCGGGGATGCGCGCGATCGCCGAGCTCGTCGAGGCGGGCCTGCCGCCCACCACGATCGCGGGGGCGTTCCCGCCGGCCGAGGCCGCCGAGGCGCACAGCCTCGGCGACACCGGCCGGACCGGGCGACACCGGCCGGACCACCGGAAAGCTGGTCCTCACGACCAGGTGACCCGAGTTCAGAAGACGAGCACGGGCTTGATGGTCCTGCCCTCGGTCATGTCCCGCACCGCTCGGTCGATGTCCGCGAACGGATAGACGCCGATGAGGCGGTCCAGCGGGAGACGCCCGTCCCTGACCAGCTCGACCAGGGCCGGGATGAAGGTCTGCGTCTCGCTGTCGCCGAGCGTGAGGCCCACGACGCGCTTGCCGCCCAGCAGTCCGTTGACGTCGAGGGCGACCTCACTGCCGAAAGGCGGCGCGCCCACGACGACGAGGGTGCCGCGGGCGGCGAGCGCGTCGACGCCCTGGCGCAGCACGGCGGTGTTGCCCGTGGTCTCCACGACGCCGTCGGCGCCCTGGCCGCCGGTGATCTCCGCGATGGCCTCGCCCAGCGCGGCCCGGCCGGCGTCGACGGTGTGGGTCGCGCCCAACTCCTTTGCCAGTTCAAGGCGTTCGGTGATCCGGTCGACGGCGATGATCCTGGTCGCCGGCGACAGGGCGGCCGCCATGACCGCCGAAAGCCCGACGGCGCCCGCGCCGAGGACGACGACCGCGTCGCCTGCGGCCGGCTCGAGCACGTTCCAGACGGCGCCGACGCCGGTCTGGACGCCGCAGCCCAGCGGAGCGATCGACGGCAGCGGCACACCGGGGTCGACCTTCACGAGGCTCCGCTCGTCGACCAGCGCCCGCTCGGCGAAGGAGGACTGGCCGAAGAAGTGGCCGCCGAGGAACTCGCCGTCCCGGCTGACGGTGCCGGTGCCGTCGGCGCGGCGGCCACCGAGGAGGTTCAGCGGCAGCCAGGCGCCGCAGTACGCGGGATGGCCGCCGCGGCAGTCGCGGCAGCCGCCGCAGGAGGTGAAGGACAGCACGACGTGATCGCCGGGGGCCACGCCGGTGACCGCGGAGCCGACCGCCTCCACGACCCCCGCGCCCTCGTGCCCGAGGACTCCGGGCAGCGGGAAGGGCAGTGCGCCGTTCGCCACCGCGAGGTCGGTGTGGCACAGCCCGGCCGCGACCAGCCGGACGAGCGCCTCGTGCGGTGCGGGGTCTTCGAGCACGACCTCACAGAGGGTGAAGGGCGCTCCGGCGGACTCGACGACGGCGGCGCGCGTGGTGCAGGGCATCTGGGCAACTCCCTTGTCGGACAGAGGGTTTCGGGTGACCACGCTCAGTCGAGCGAGACGACGACGGACTTGACCCTGGTGTAGGAGGCGAGCGCCTCGGGGCCGTACTCACGGCCGAAGCCGGAGTCCTTGACGCCGCCGAAGGGGACGGCGGGGTCGAGCATCGCCCAGTCGTTGACCCAGACGATGCCGGCCTGAAGGCGGTCGGCCACACGGTGGGCGCGGGCGAGGTTGCCGGTCTGGACACCCGAAGCCAGGCCGTACGGCGTGGAGTTGGCGAGCGCGATCGCCTCGTCCTCGCTGTCGAAGGGCTGGACGGTGAGGACGGGGCCGAAGATCTCCTCCTGGACGACACGGGAGTCGTCGGCGAGGTCGGCGATCACGGTCGGCTTGTAGTAATAGCCGCCGTCGAGGTCGAGGCGCTCGCCGCCGCAGACGATGCGGGCGCCCTCCTTGCGGGCGAGGTCGACGTACTCCTCGACCTTGCGCAGATGCCGCTCCCCCGCCATCGGGCCGACGACGGTCTCCGGCAGCCGGGGGTCGCCGACCGGCACGCCGGGGACGGCCTCGGCGAGGATGCCCAGCAGGGTGCTGTAGACCGGGCGGGCCACCAGCAGTCGCGGGCCGCCCATGCAGAACTGGCCGGTGTTGAAGACGAAGCCCTTGATGACCGCTCCGACGGCCTTCTCCAGGTCGGCGTCCTCGAAGACGAGGTGCGCCGCGTTGCCGCCGAGTTCCATGGTGACCTGCTTGAGGTTCTCGCCCGCGACGCTCGCGGCGTGCCGGCCGGTCGAGGTCGACCCGGTGAAGGCGATCTTGTCCACCCCGGGGTGGCGCAGCAGCGCCTCGCCGGCGACCGGACCCGTGCCGGTGACGACGTTGACCACGCCGTCCGGGACGCCTGCCCGCTGGAGCAGTCCGGCCATGTACAGCGCGCTGAGCGGGGTCTCGTCGGCGGGCTTGTGCACGACCGTGTTGCCGGCGGCCAGGGCCGGGGCGATCTTGGATCCGGCCAGGATCAGCGGGAAGTTGAACGGGGTGATCGCGGCGACCACGCCGATCGGGTCCCGCCGGGTGTAGGCGAGGGCGTTCATGGGAGTGTCGCGCTGGGCGCCGTCCAGGGCGAAGGCGAGCGAGGCGAAGTACTCGTAGTCGTCGGCCGCGTTGGTGACGTCGACGGCGTGCGCGAGCGTGATGGGCTTGCCGACGTCCAGGCTCTCCAGCCGGGCGATGTCGTCGGCCTCCTCGCGGATCAGCTGGGCCACGCGGAGCAGCACGCGGCCGCGCTCCCTGCCGCTGAGGCCGGACCACCGCCCGGAGTCGAAGGCCTCCCGCGCGGCGCGCACGGCGGCGTCCACGTCGACGGCGCCCGCCTCCGCGACGGTGGTGAGGACGGTGCCACGGGAGGGGTCGACCACCTCGGCCCGCGCCCCGTCGGCGGCGTCGCGCCACTGTCCCCCGACGAACAGACGGCCGGGGTCGATCTCGAAGCCGGTCATGGACACTCCTCAGCAGTCGCCAAGTTTTCAATAAACAGGATTCCTGTTGGTCCGAAGTCTCATTACGGACAGGTTTCCTGTCAATGGTCTACGCTCTGCCCATGGTCGACACCCGGACAACCCGGGCAGCGGTGCCCGCATCCCCGCCGCACGGGACTTCCCCGTCCCTGCTCTACATGGTGAAGCAGCTGGAGCTGGCCGCACGGTCCCGCCTGGACGAGCTCGTCAAGCCGTCCGGGATCACGGCCCTGCAGTACACGGCGCTCACCGTGCTGGAGCGGCACGACGGACTGTCCGCCGCCCAGCTGGCCCGGGCCTCCTTCGTCACCGCACAGTCCATCGCCGACCTGGTGCGCTCCCTGGAGGGGCGCGGCCTGATCCGCCGGGAGCGCAATCCGCGCAGCCGGCGCGAGCTGCTGATCCTGCTCACCGAGGAGGGGCGCGAGCTCCTCGAGCGGCACGCCGGCCCGGTGCGGGAGCTGGAGGAGCGCATGGTCCGGGACCTCACGGACCGCCAGACGGAGCAGTTCCGGTCAGCCCTCTCCCAGGCGTGGCACGCGCTGTCGTAACGCTCCGCACCCCCTTCGCTCACGACGCGAAGAAACTCGGCCAGAGTCGGTTGCATTTCGAAGACATATGTCAATCGAACATGCTGGAATTCACTCCATCGGGGGTAACTTGCTGGGGCGGGGAACTGCTGCGTACTCCCCGGCCGTTGGAGGCTCCCGACCGGTGGAGCGGGTTGGAGGCGATGTCGTCGTGCAGCTGGAACCCCCCTCGGCGTCCCCGCATCTGCGCATCCGCCGGGACCGGGGACACACGGTGCTGGAGTTCCGCGGCGAGATCGACCTCGTCGCAGCCGAGGAGATCGGCCCGCTGCTCGACGACGCGACCGCCGGTCCCGCACCGCGGATCGTGATCGACCTGACCCGGATCGAGTTCTTCGACTGCTCCGGGCTGCGCCTGCTGTACCGGGCGCGCGGCCGGGTCCTCGACCACGACGGACACCTGCACCTCGTCTGCGCCCACCCGCTCACCCTGCGGATCCTGCGGGCCACCGGACTGTCCCGGCTGCTGCCGCCCGCCACGACGCTGGACGCGGCCCTGGAGAGGCCCGGCGCCACGTCGGGCACTTTATGACGGCGCCTCGAAGCGCCGCCCGACCCATCTGCACCCCCTCCTGCCGCCCCTCCCACCGGCCATCGCTCCGACCCGCCCGGTCCCGCCGGTCCGCCGGGCCGGCCCCGTCCGCCTCGTCCCCTACTGACCGCGCGCCGCGTCGAACAGGGCGCTGACGGACTCGCCGTTGTGGATACGGCGCACCGCCTCCGCCAGAGCGGGAGCGATGGACAGGATCCGCAGCTTGTCGGTGTGCTCCTCGACGGGCACCGGCACCGTGTTGGTGCACACGATCTCCAGCACGTCCGGCTGCTCGCTGAGCCGCTTGAGCGCGCCGGCGGCGAACAGCCCGTGCGTGCACGCCACCCGTATCGAGCGGGGCCCCGACTCCCTCAGCCGGTCCAGGAGCTCCAGGACGGTGCTGCCCTTGGCGATCTCGTCGTCCAGGACGATGACGTCCCGCCCGGCGATCTCGCCGATCACCGCGCTGATGCTGACCCGGTCGTCGGCGTAGCGCTGCTTGGCGCCCGCCGCCACCTGGGCGTCGATCATCCGGGCGAAGGCGGCGGCCTCCTTGGCGTTGCCGAGGTCCGGCGAGACCACGGTGGTGCGGGTGAGGTCGTAGCGGCGAAAGTGCGCGGCCAGCTCCCGGTGGGCGTGCAGATGGTCCACCGGCATCGAGAAGAAGCCGTGCACCTGGGGCGAATGGAGGGTCATGGCGAGGACGCGATGGACGCCGGCAGCCGCCATCAGATCGGCGACCAGACGTCCGCCCAGCGAGATGCGCGGGGCGTCCTTCTTGTCGGAGCGCGCATAGGAATAGTGCGGCATGACGACCGTGATCCGCCCGGCGGACGCCCCGCGGGCCGCGTCGCACATCAGCAGCAGCTCCACGAGGTGCTCCTGCACAGGCCGGACCAGGGGCTGCACGAGGAAGACGTCCCGTTCGCGGCAATTCGCCTGCAGCTGGACCTCCAGGCAGTCGTTGGCGAACCTGCTGAGGCGGGTGGGACTCAGGGGCACGCCGAGGTGGGCGCAGACCTCGGCCGCCAGTTCGGGGTGGGCGCTGCCGCTGAACACGGAGATGTCTCGCACGGTCGGCTCCTCGCTGATCGTGTCCGGCCGGGGGCGGGATCTCTCATGCTACGGACCGCGTCCGTTTTGCCCACCCGGCAGAAAGCCCGCGCGGACCCTCGCAGGCCCCGGGTCCCCGGCGCCCCCGAGCCGGCCGGAGCGCCTCGGCCGGCGCCATCAGGTGCTTCGCAGGAGCAGGGGCACGGGAAGGGGGGCAGGTGCAGGGCGGACGGGGCCGGCAGAGCCGTCGCCCGGCGGTCGACGCCAGCCCAGCCCACCGCCGCTCCCACCGCCGCTCCCCCGCCCGAGCGGCGCGGGGCGACGCCTCCGCGGGCCCGTACTGTCACAGCTCCTCAACAGGGCGGTCTGACACGGGCATTGACGGGAATTGGGTCAGTAGGAAGAGAGGACCGTCCGCATGACGACTTCGATCGAGCCCACCAGGGAGACCGAACCCACCCGGCGTCCGCCCGGCCGCATGCCCGGCTGGGCGAAGGTGCTCACCGCCGTCGTGGTCGTGCTCGTCGTGATGTTCGCGGGGATCCGGCTGAGCCTGCTGCCGGGACTGCGCGACTTCTTCGGCACGCAGACCCACGACCGCTCGGGCCCCGCCCTCCTCAAGTCCATCCAGGACATGAGCCGCTACGACGCCGCCTCCGGCAACTTCCAGGTCGTCGTGGACCTGGAGAAGGACGCCAAGTACCTTCCCGACGCCATCCGCGGCACCCGCACCCTGTACGTCGGTGCGGGCACCGTCGACGCCTACGTCGACCTCGGCAAGGTCAGCGACAAGAACGTGACGGTCGACGAAGACCGCACCTCGGCCACGCTCCGGCTGCCGCACGCCCAGCTCGGCAAGCCGGCCCTCGACCCCGACCGCTCCTACGCGGTGTCCAAGCAGCGCGGTCTCCTCGACCGCCTCGGCGACCTCTTCTCCGACAACCCCGGCGGTGAGCAGGCCGTGCAGAAACTCGCGGTCAAGCACATCGGGGACGCGGCGAAGGAGAGCGAACTGACCGCGCGCGCCGAGACCAACACCAGCGACATGCTCCAGGGGCTGCTGCGCTCCCTCGGTTTCAAGGAGGTGAAGGTGTCCTACGGGCCCTGACGCCCGGCGAACGGCGAGCGGACGCACGGGCGGCGGCCGAGCGTCCACGCGGGCGGCGGCGACGGCCGCGGGACGTCACCACCCGGGGCCGGCCGCCCGCATTCCCGGGCCGTTCGAGGGTAACCGCCCTACGAAGCCTGGAAGTTGAAGACTGGAGGACCGCATGGCCCGTGCAGCGCTGCGTCCGCTCACCACGTTCCGTCTGCGCACCGCCAAGGCCGCCGCACCCGAGCCGAAGCGCGACGAACCCGCCAAGACCGGAAGGACCGGCAAGACCGGCAAGCCACAGGCGGCCCGGAAAGGCTGGAGGCCGGGAAGGGCCGGAAAAGCCGATAACGCAGGGAAGGCCGGAAAGGCCGACAGGGAGAGAACCGGGAAAGCGGCGCCGGCGCGTACCGAGGACCGGGCGTTGCCCTTCCCTCTCCGGCTGCTCGCGATGCTGGTGGCGTTCGCCTTCATGGTGGCGTTCGCCGTCGTCCTCGCCCGGATCACCCTGGAGCCGTCGCCGGCGTCGGCGGCGCTGGTGCACTCCAACCTGCATCCGGGCGACTCGCTACGGGCCTACCTGGACCAGCCCGAGCTGCGCGACGCGGTGAAGCAGGTCGGCGGGAACGTGCTGCTCGGCGTCCCCTTCGGGATCCTGGTGCCGGTCGTCGCGCCCCGGGCACGCGGATTGCTGCGCGTGCTGCTGCTGACCGCGACCGTCATGTTGCTCGTGGAGTTCGCCCAGGGCGCGCTGGTGACCGGACGCGCCTTCGACATCGACGACGTCATCCTCAACACCACGGGCGCCCTGATCGGTTACCTGATCCTCGGCCGCCGGGTGAGCCGTGCGGTGCACGCGCGCAGGCGGCGCGCCTGAGGGGGCGCAGGACCGACAGCCGGGGCGGGAGGGGCGGTCAGTGGGGCCTCCAGGTGTACCGGTTCCCGCCCACCCAGCGCACGGTGTCCGGGTCGTCCAGGTCATGGACCGTGATGCCGTGGGCCGCGGCGATCTCGAGGACGTCGGTCACGTCCTTCGCCTCACCCACCATGTTGCCGTCGACTTCCACGATGCGGAACGGCTCGGGGCCCGGCTGCACCCCGAGCACGGTGATCCGCGGCCGTGAGACACGCAGGCTCGCGATTTCGCTCATGACATAAAGAGTAAAGCGGAACACACCGGGATGAATCCTCGAGTATCCCCTGGGGGCAGGATGCTCCGCCCGTCGTGCGGCCGGGGCGACGGTGGGGAACTCTGGAGCCAGGAGGTGGCGATGGATCCCGTCGAGGCGCTGGACCGGATCGCCTTCCTGCTGGAGCGGTCCCTCGCGCCGACCTACCGCGTGCGGGCCTTCCGCACCGCGGCCCGGATGCTGGCGGGACTGCCCCCGGCGGAGATCGCGCAGCGGGCGGGGGCGGGCACGCTGGAGTCGCTGAAAGGCGTGGGACCGAAGACCGCGCAGGTGGCACGGGAGGCGCTCGCCGGACAGACGCCGTCCTATCTGGAGAAGCTGGAGAAGGAGGCCGGCGGACCCCTGACGGACGGCGCGGGGACCCGGCTGCGCGCCCTGCTGCGTGGCGACTGCCACGTCCACTCCGACTGGTCGGACGGCGGCAGTCCCATCGAGGAGATGGGCCGGGCGGCGGCCGCACTCGGTCATGAGTGGGCCGTGCTCACCGATCACTCGCCGCGCCTGACGGTGGCCCGCGGACTGTCTCCCGAGCGGCTGCGCCGCCAACTGGACGTGATCGAGGAGCTCAACGCGGCCTGGGCGCCCTTCCGGCTGTTGACCGGCATCGAGTGCGACATCCTCGACGACGGGTCGCTGGACCAGGAACCCGAACTGCTGGAACGCCTCGACGTCGTGGTGGTGTCCGTGCACTCCAAGCTGCGGATGGAGTCCCGGGCGATGACGCGCCGCATGGTGAACGCCGTGCGCGATCCGCACGCCGACGTCCTCGGCCACTGCACCGGACGGCTGGTGACCGGGAGAGGGCGGCCCGAGTCGCAGTTCGACGCGGACGAGGTGTTCGCGACGTGCGCCGAGTCGGGCACCGCCGTGGAGATCAACAGCCGGCCCGAGCGGCTCGACCCGCCGCGCCGGCTGCTGCGCCGGGCCGTGGCGGCGGGCGTGCTGTTCTCGATCGACACCGACGCACACGCGCCCGGCCAGCTGGACTGGCAGATCCTGGGCTGCGCGCGGGCCGAGGAGTGCGAGGTGCCCGCGGAGCGGATCGTGAACGCCTGGCCGCCCGCCGACCTGCTGGCCTGGACGCGGGAGGGCAGGACGCCGACGGGAGTGGCCCGCCCCTGAGGTGGTACTCGGGGTCCCGCTCGGGGTTTTCCGTGGTATCCGAAGAAGGGACCCAGATGACACGCGCCGCCGTGTTCGACGTCGACGGCACCCTCGTCGACACCAACCACCTGCACGTCGTCACCTGGTGGGAGGCATTCCGGCAGGCGGGCCACCGGGTGCCGATGCACGCCGTGCTCCGGGCCGTGGGGCTCGGGTCCGACGACCTGATCGCCCGCGTGCTCGGCGACGACCGGGACAAGGACGAGGACGCCGGACTCGGCGCCGCCCACAAGGCCCTGTACGGACAGTACTTCGACCGGCTGCCGCCGCTGCGGGACGCCGGTCCGCTGCTGCGCCGGCTGCACGGCGACGGCTGGACGGTCGTGCTCGCCACCTCGGCGAGCGGGCCCGAGCTGTCTGCCCTGCGCAGCGCCATCGACGCGGACGACGTCATCGCCGCGACGGCCGGCGCGGACGACGTCGAGGAGGGCAAGCCGGCGCCGGAGCCGGTGCGGCGCGCCCTGGAGCTGGTCGGCGCCCCCGCCGAGCGGGCCGTGTTCGTCGGCGACACCGTGTGGGACATGCGGGCCGGCCGCCGGGCGGGAGTGCGCTGCGTAGGCGTCCTCAGCGGCGGCATCCCGCGGGCCGACCTGCTGGAGGCGGGCGCGGAAGCCGTCTACGCCGACCCGGCCGACCTCCTGGCCTCACTGTCGACGAGTCCGCTGGCCTGAGGTGACGGACGTCACCGCGTGCTGCGGCGAACAGGGGAACACCCAGAGTTAGTTGACCGTTTAACCAGCCGTGGGTGTGGACGGGACAGTGTCCCCGGGCCTCACCTTCTGCCCACAGGGACGATCGTCCGGCTGAAGCCCTGTGGAGCGTTCCGCCGAGAGGCGACCGCCGTCCGCACCCACGCACAGACCGCCCCGGCCGTGATTCCCCCGTCCGGTCGGGGCTTCCCTCTTCTCCGGTGTCCGGGCACCCAGGGACGGCGGTACGGCTGCTCCCCGCGCAGTGGGGAAGCGTCAGGCGGTCGGCTCTTCGGGCTCGGGGCTCTCGGACCCGCCGCTGCCCGCGTGGGGCGCACCCTGGCGGCCCGTTCCCGCCTCGTCGGTGTCGGGGACGTCCTCGGCGGCCTCCCGGGACTCCTCCGGCTCGGCGACGTCCCAGCGGTCGTCGCCCCCGCCTGCCTGCTGGTCCGGAAGATCCCGCGGAACCGGGACGTTCTCCCCGGGGCCCTGGGGGTGTTCGGCCACGACGTCCTCCCTTCGCCCTCGCACCGCGCCGGACGCGGGCGACGCTCCCCGGACGGCGTTCGTCCGGGCGAGTCGCGAGTACCTCCTGCACGGGCGGCGAAACGCGCGGCCACCGGCTCCGCCTCGCAGGGCGCGGGGTCAGCGTGGGGCGCGTTCCTCCAGTACCGTCCGCCAGGCCGGGGCCGGGCCGGTGGGCGCGGGCTCGGGGCGTCGGCCGCCACGGCCGAAGAAGTCGGCGAGCGGGAGGATCGCCGCCCCCACGGTGACCGCGTCCGGGCCCAGCCGCCCGAGCTCGACGGTGACCTTACGGGCGGGGTGGCGCAGCGCGTACGCGGTGGCATGGCGGCGTACGGCGGGCAGGAAGCGGGCTCCGAGCTGGAGGCCGGCCCAGCCGCCGATGAGGATGCGCTCCGGCTGGAAGAGGTTGATCAGATCGGAGAGACCGGCGCCGAGGTACTCGGCGGTCTCCTCCAGGACGGCGAGCGCGACGGGGTCGGCGGCCCGCCCCGCGCTGCCGGGCTCCCCCGCAGCGAAGGGCTCCCGGTCACCGGCGGACTCCCCGGCGTCGGCCGGCCCCTCTTCACCGGTGGGCCCCCCGTCGCCGGACCGGTCGTCGTCGGTCCGGTCGTCGTCGGTCCGGTCGTCGTCCGGCTCCGCCGGGGGACGGGCGGCGGCCAGCATCGCGGTCAGCGCGGTCTCCTCGTCGACGTCCTCGGGCGGTCGGCCGCCCCGTTCGCGCCAGCGTTCGAGAAGCGCTTCCGCGCCCGCGTACGCCTCCAGACAGCCCAGGGCGCCGCAGCGGCAGCGGCGGCCCCGCACCCGGACCGTCAGATGGCCCCATTCGACGGCCCGGCCGTGCTCCACCTCCGGGGTGACCAGGCACGCCCCGATGCCGGAACCGAACAGGACGACGACCGCGCTGTGCGCGCCCCGGCCGCCGCCGAACCACATCTCGGCCTGGCCCAGGGTCTTCGCGCCGTTGTCGATGAAGTACGGGACGCTCTCGGGCAGGGAGGAGCCCTCGCGCAGCAACTCCTCCAGCGGGACCGCGTCCCAGCCGATGGTCTGGCCGTGCACCACGGCGCCGCGTCCGGGGGTGTGCTCGACGACGCCCGGGACGCCGATGCCGACCCCGAGCAACTGCTCGGCGGCGACGCCGGCCGCCGCCAGCACCTCGGCGACGCCCTCGCGGACATGGCCGACGATTCCGTCGACCTCGTATCGGCGCTGCTCCAACGGCCTTTCGGCGCGTGCGAGTTCGGTGAGCGTGAGGTCGAACAGCTCGATCCGCACCCGGGTCTCGCCGACGTCCACGCCGATCAGGTGACCGCTGCCGGGGGCCACTCGCAGCAGGGTGCGGGGGCGGCCGCCGTCGGAGTCGACGCTGCCGGCCTCCTCCACCAGCCCGTCGGCGACCAGGTCGGCGACGACGTTGCTGACCGAGCCGGAACTGAGGCCGGTGACCGGCCCGAGCTCGAAGCGGCTGAGGGGCCCGTCGAAGTAGAGCCGTTGCAGCACGGCCGTGCGGTTGGCCCGCCTGAGGTCGCGCACCGTGCGCCCGCTCCGCCCCGTCATGTCGCTCCCCTCCGAGCCCTGCCCGGCCTGCAACATACCTCCGCGGGAGGGCCTGCGCGACATTCTCCAACCCTTAGTTCACGATGTGAGCTAAGAAGAGGCGGCGTCGATGATCTCGTCCAGTGCCGCGAGCAGCTCCGGGGACACCCTCTCCTGCACCCAGCGGAGGTGTTCGGGACCGGCTGCCCGCGGGACCGTCTCGGTGAGCATGATCAGGTACAGGTAGGCGCGGTAGAGCGCGAGACGCACCCGGGCGGACGCGCTGAACACGGCCGGCCCGCCTGCCTCTCGGTATCCCCGGAGGAACGCCTCGTCCTTCCTGATGTCCCCCAGCAGCGCCAGGGAGACGAAGTCCGCGAGGGGGTCGCCCCAGAACATGCGCTCGCCGTCGATCAGGCCTCCGACTCGGGGTGTGCCGCCGGCGCGGTCGACCAGGATGTTGCCCGGCCACAGGTCGAAGTGGACCAGGCGCGGGCCGGTGACCTCGTCGAGGGCGTCGTAGGCGGTGCGGGTCACGGCGGCCACCTCGTCGGCGGGGCGGGGCAGGGGTGCGCCGTAGCGGCGGGCGTCGTCGAGGACGGCGCCGAACATCGTCGTGAACGCGGTGCGCCAGTCGGGGACGAGGGGGCCGAGCGCGCCGGTCGGATATCCGAAACCGGGACCGGCCACCTCGTGCAGCCGGGCGACCTGTCGGCCCAACTCCGCGCGCAGCCGGACCTGTTCGGCGACGGAGAGCGAGTCGTCCCACGGGTCGCCCGGGCACAGCGTCATCAGCAGACAGGGACCGTCGAGGACCACCACGCGCGGAGCCGCCACCCCGGCCTCGGCGGCCCCCCGGCAGAACTCCGCCTCGCCCACCAGCAGCCGGTTCTCGTGGCTCAGACCAGCCGCCGCGGGCTCGACCTTGAGCACATAGCGGCTGCCGTCGGTGAGACCCAGCTCCTCGACGGTGTTGTAGGTGCCGCCGCCGAGCGGGCGGACCCGGGCGAGGCGGTCGGGCGGGATGCCCGCCGCCGCCAGCACGTCACGGGCGCGCGCCCAGGAGTCCGTCATCGTGTGTCCCTCCCCTTCTTCCGGCCCCTCGTTCGGCCCGCCGCGCAGCCGTCCTGGAGGTGACCGCCGTCCGCGTTCAGCCGTCCAGGGTCCATGGTTCGCGCTGCCGGGGCAGGCGCCGATCGAGTGAGGCGATGGTCTCGCCTCGCCCACCTGCGGGAGACACGAAGACGGACGGTGCGCAGGTCCGAAGCGTAGGCAGTGCGGCCCCGCAGCGACCACGGATTTTCAGGGATGGCGTGAGGCCGTCGCAACGGCGGTGCGGGGATGAGGTTGTCGCGGATCTCGACGACCGGGCGCGCCGAGCCGGATCCGGCCTGGGTATCGAGCACCGGATCAGTGAGGGTGTTCGGCAGAACGAGAGAAACGGTCCGCGTGTCGGCTCGCTAGGGTGGCTTCGCATGACCGACACCGGGATCGAGATCACCGCAGACCTGGTCCGCGACCTGCTCCGGGAGCAGCATCCAGACCTTGCGGAGCTGGCCGTCCGGAAGGTGGTGGGCGGCTGGGGCAACCAGATGTGGCGCCTCGGAGACGAGTTGGCTGTGCGCATGCAGCGCATGGACCCCACTCCGGAGCACCAGCTGAAGGAGCGGCGGTGGCTGCCGGTGCTGGCCCCGCGCCTGCCGCTCCCGGTGCCGGTCCCGGTGCGGTCCGGCGAACCGTCCGAGCGCTTCCCCAAGCACTGGACCGTGATGACGTGGGTTCCCGGCGAGCCGCTGGACCACGGCTCGATCAGCCGCGGCGACCACGCCGCCGACACGTTGGCGGACTTCCTTCGGGCACTCCATGTGGAGGCGCCCGCCGAGGCGCCGGTCTCCACGGACCGCGGCGCCCATCCGAGGAACTGCACGGACGGTTTCGAGAACCTCTTCCAGGCCGTTGCTCCCGACGACGTCGCCGACGGCGTCCGGGCCGTCTGGGACGACGCGGTCACGGCCCGGGAGCGGGAGGGCCCGCCGGTGTGGGTACACGGCGACCTCCATCCCGCGAACGTCGTCGTCTCGGACGGAACGCTCTCGGGCATCGTCGACTTCGGCGACATGTTCGCCGGCGATCCGGCGTGGGACCTCGCCGCCGCATGGGTGCTGCTGCCCGCGGGCTCGGCCTCACGGTTCTTCGACAGGTACGCGCGTGCAGACGAGGCGGCGATCCGGCGCGCCCGCGGGCTGGCCGCTGTGAAGAGCCTGTTCCTGATGCTCATGGGGCACAACGGAGACCGGGGCCTTCCCGGCGGCAAGCCGCACTGGGGACCTGCCGGCCGGGCGGCCCTCGATCGTGTGCTGAAGGGCGTTTGACGCACGCTTGTGCACACCCGCGGGCCGGCCACCGTCGCCGACGGCGTCGGAGACCGGTGACCCGGGCGGCTCCACCCGGGCGGCTCCGGACCGGGCGGCGAGGCCTCGCTCCGCGGCGAGGTCCGGAGGCGGGCGCCGACCCGGCTCCCCGGCGACGGAGGACACGGTCCGGCCGGCCGGTCCATCGCGGGGCGCGGGAGACGTTCGAGCTTCCTGAGGAGGGGAACTGGTCAGGGGATGCAAGATGTACGTCAGCGTGCGGCGCCGCTCGTGCGGCTGGTGCGGCGCCATCGGGATCCCGTCGTCCTCCAGGCTCTGCGGTCGGCCACCGCGGCCTCGATCGCGTACGTCGTCGCGCTGCGTCTGAGCCCCGAGGCCCTGCCGCTCACCGCACCGCTGACGGCGTTGCTCGTCGTCCAGGTCACCCTGTACGCGACCCTCACCAACGGTGTCCGCCGGGTGACCGCGGTCGTCGCCGGTGTCGTCGTCGCCATCGTCTTCAGTCTCCTGGTGGGTCTGACCTGGTGGAGTCTGGGGCTGCTGATCGTGGCCTCGCTGGGGGTGGGGCACCTGGTGCGGGTCGACGAGTACGTCCCGGAAGTGGCGATCAGCGCCATGCTGGTGCTGGGCGTCACCACGGTCGGGGACACGGCGTGGGCGCGGGTGGTGGAGACGCTGATCGGCGCGTTCGTCGGCCTCGGCTGCAACCTGCTGCTGCCACCGCCGGTGTGGGTGGAGGAGGCCGGTGAGTCGATCGAGGGGCTGGCCCGGCGGCTGCGGCAGCTGATGCTGCGCATCGGCGAGGAGGCCGCGGGCCGTACCCCGGCCGAGCAGGCCGCCGCCCGGCTGCACGAGGCACGGCGGCTGGACCACGACATCGTCGAGGTGGACGCGGCCCTGCGGCAGGCCGAGGAGAGCCTGCGGCTCAATCCACGGGTGCGGGAGGGGCTGCTGCACCGCGTGGTGCTGCGCACCGGTCTGGACACGCTGGAGATCTGCACGGTCGTGCTGCGGGTGATCGCCCGCTCGCTGACCGACCTCGCCAAGGAGCGCGAGCCGCACCCGCTGTTCCCGCCCGCGACCGGCGAGGTCGTCGAGCAGGTGCTGTCCGAGATGGCCGACGCGGTGGTCAGCTTCGCGGTGCTGGTGACCACGCACGTCAGCCTGGACGCGGACGCCGCCGAGGCCCGGCTCACCGCCGAGCTGCGGCAGGCCGCCACCACCCGCGACAAGTTCGCCCAGCTGCTGCTGGAGCAGATCCAGCACGACGCCCGGCAGTGGCAGTTGCACGGCGCGCTGCTGACCGAGGTCAACCGCATCCTCGACGAGCTCGACACCGAGCACCGCTCCCGCCGGCTCCTGGAGGAGCTGGACCGCAACAGTCGCGAGGAGCGTGAGCGCCGGCCGTGGCTGTACGGGGTCCGGGAGCGACTGCGGATACCGGGCCGGCTGCGGCGGAACCGGGCCGCCGTCCGACGTCGTTCCCGCTGACGTGCGCGACGACGATCCCCGTCCCGGCGCCCTCACCGCGCGGCCATCTCCGTCCCCGTCCCCGCACCCGCGCGCCCGCACCCGGTCCGCCGCCCCGCCGCGCGCCGCGCGTCCCGCCTGCGCGTCCGCTTTTGCGTTCGCCGGCCGGTCCGGGTCAAGGTGGCTGTCACGGTGGAGGCGTACGACGACCTGAGGTGCGGGCATGGACAGTGGCACGGGAGCGGCGCGACGGGCGGCCTACGGCGGCCCGCAGGAGGCCGCGGACCGGGAACGCTGGCCGAGGCGCCGTTTCGTGGGGGCGCTCGGCGGCGTGGCCGCGGGATCGGCGCTGGCCGGCTGCGGTGGTGACGGTGATCCGTCCGGCGCCCGGGAGGCGCCGCGCGGCGCACCGCCCCGGCAGTCGTCGTCCGCTGCTCCGACGTCCGCCGCTCCGATGGCCTCGCCCGATCCTTCGTCCGATCCCTCGCCGGGCCTCTCGGGCGCCCGCCCGCTGTACCTGGGCACCTACACCTCCGCGCAGGGCGGCGGGAAGGGCATCGGCGTCGCCTCGTACGACAGCGCCTCGGGGCGGATCACCGGGAAGGGGACGATCACCGGGGTGCCGGACCCGTCCTACCTCGCGGTCCACCCGGACGGCGCAACCCTGTACGCGGTCGACGAACGCGATCCGGGCGCGGTGACCGCGGTGCGGCTGTCCGACGAGCAGGTGCTGGGCAGCCGGGCCACCGGCGGGGCCGGCACCTGCCATCTGACCGTCCACCCCGGCGGGCGGTGGCTGCTGAGCGCCGACTTCGGCTCGGGCACCGTGGCCGTGCACCCGATCGACGCCTCGGGGGCGCTCGGTGAGCGCACCGACATGGTCCGGCACTCGCGTCCGGCGCCCCTGCCGGGCAGGCAGGGGCCGCACGCCCACCAGGTCGTCACGGCCCCGGACGGCGGACACGTCCTGGCCGTCGACTTCGGCACGGACACCGTGTACAGCTACCGCCTGGACGACAGGACAGGCACCCTCACGGAGGTCTCCCGGGCGCAGACCCGGCCGGGCGCCGGTCCGCGCCACCTCGCGTTCCATCCGGGCGGCCGGCACGCCTACCTGGCGAACGAGGCCGACGACACCATCGTGGTGTGCGCCTACGAGCCGTCGAGCGGCCGGCTGACGATCGGGCGGCCGCAGTCCACCGGCTCGACGGCGGAGACCAACTACCCGGCCCAGCCGGTCGTCACGCCGGACGGCGCGTACGCCTTCCTCGCCAACCGCGGCGACGACACCGTCGCGCGCTACACGGTGGAGGCCGACGGCGCCCGGCTGCGGCTGCTCGGCACGACGCCCGTGGAGGGCGACTTCCCGCGGCAGATCGCCCTTTCCCCCGACGGAGGGCTGCTGTTCGCCGCCAACCAGCGCTCCGGCACGGTCAGCGTCTTCCGGGTGGACGTCACGAACGGCGGGCTCCGGCTCGCCGGCGAGCCGTTCGCCTCACCCGTCGCCGTCTGCGCGCTGCCGGTGTAGGGCGCGCGGGCAGGACGCGGCGGCCGCCTGGGCGAGCAGGACGTGCATCCGCTCGGTGAGCCGGCCGACGTCGTCGGCGGGAGCGTGGAAGGGCAGCCGTACGTCGCCGTGGGCGCGGGCGCGTTCGACCCGCAGCGTCAGCCCGTGCCGGTCCACGGCGAGCGGCCGCACGCGGACGGCGCCGTGCAGGCTGTCCGGTGGGACGAGCCGGGTGAGCCGCTCCACCGCGTCCGGGTGGGCGTCGGCGAGATGCGTGAGCAGCCGGGCCTCGGCGGCGGCGAGGGGGTCGGGGCGGGCCTGCGCGAACTCGTCGAGGGCGACGACGACCGCGCCGGTTGGCGGCCGGAAGACGACACGGGTGGCCCGGAAGGCGAGACGGTCGTCCTCGGGGGTGAACCAGCCGGCGAGCCAGAGCCGGGCGCGGACCCGGTGGCGCACCGGAACGGGCGCGACGTCGGCGAACTCCAGCACGGCGGACGGCTCACCGCGGGGCGCGCGGACCGCCGCCGCGAGCAGAGCGCTGTCCTCGGGGACGCGCAGGACCACTCGGCCGTCGTCGTCCACGGTGTGCGCGCCGGCGAACTCCTCGCGCCCGCCGTCCGCGGTCACCGCGCAGGACCATGCGGTGGCGAGCACCGAACGGGCCCGCTCGGCGGTGGCGGGCACCGCGGCCCAGCTGTGGCTGTCACCCATCCCGAAACCTCCTAAGGTAAGCCTTGCCTAACCTATCGGAGTTCGGTGCTCGCGCCAACCACCGCCCCACCGGCGAACACCTCGACGAGAATCGCCCGTCCCGACGGGCCGTTAGCGAGCCCCCGACGAGCCCCGACGGACCTCGACGCACGTCACCCGACCCCCCGGTGATCACCCGCAGCGGATCGTCCCGCAGAGGATCAGCCCGTGGAGGATCAGCCCGGAGGGGCGATGACCCCCAGCAGCGCCCTGGCGCACAACTCCCTTACCTGCTCACGGGAGAGCTCCGACCCCCGCAGCCACTCCAGGCAGACCGCCGTGGTGAAGGCCAGCCAGCCGCGCACGGCGAGCCGTACGTCGGGGCGCTCCCCGAAGACCCGGCCGAACTCGGAGTCGGCGCCGAGGGCCGTCAGCATCTGGCGCTCCTGCGCCGCGAGCGCCCGCTGGTAGACCTTCCGCACGGCCTGGTCGCCGGCGGCGTCCGCGCGGTGGAACGCGCGATAGCCGTGCGCGTGGGTCTCCACGTACTCCAGATAGGTGTCGAGGCCGGACACCAGCTGTTCGCGGACGGGGACGCCGGGCACCGCCGCCGTCATACGCAGCATCCGCTCGCTCTCACGCTCGACGACCGCCGCGAAGAAGTCCCGCTTGGTGGGGAAGTAGTGGTACAGCAGGCCACGGGAGACCCCGGCGATCTCGGCGACCTGCTCGATCCACACGTCGTCGTACGGGCTCTCCGAGAAGAGCCGCGCGCCGACCGAAAGGAGCTGTTCCCTGCGCTCCTCGGTGCTGAGCCGGCGTCGGATGCGCCCCTCCCCCTGGTTCGCGGCCATGGCCGCACCTTACTTGACGCCGGTTCGACGGCGGCACCAGACTGAAGCGCGTTATTGAACCCATGTACAACATGCTCAACCTGCCGCTGCATCGAGGGAGATCGCGTCATGGCGGAGACGGGGACGACGGGAACAGCGGGGCCGGCGAGGGCAGAGGGGCCGGCGGGCTCGACCGGGTCCCCGCGGAGCGCGGCGGCGCCGCAGCAGGCGGAGGCGACCGGTGCGACGACCGCGCATGCCCTGCCGAAGGGGTTCCGCAGCGCGGAGTACGGCTGGCCCGAGTTGGCTCGCATACCGCATCCGCCGCACCGGATCCCCCTGCTCGGCGACCTCCTGGGCGCGAGCCGGCGCACACCCTTGCAGGACTCCCTTCGATACGCCACGGAGCTGGGCCCGATCTTCCGCCGCAAGGTGTTCAACCGGGAGTTCGTGTTCGTCGGGGGCGCGGCGCTCGCCGCCGACATGGCGGACGAGACGCGGTTCGCCAAGCACGTGGGACTGGGCATCGCCAACCTGCGCCCGGTGGTGGGGGACGCCCTGTTCACGGCGTACAACCACGAGCCGAACTGGCAGTTGGCGCACGACGTGCTGGCCCCGGGGTTCAGCCGTGAGGCCATGGCCGCCTACCACCCGATGATGCTGGACGTGGCGGCGCGGCTCACCCGCCACTGGGACGCGGAACTCGCCGCGGGCCGGGCGGTGGACGTGCCCGGGGACATGACCAAACTGACCCTGGAGACGATCGCGCGCACCGGCTTCGGGCACGACTTCGGCTCCTTCGAGCGCGCCCAGCCGCACCCCTTCGTCACGGCGATGGTGGGCACCCTCACCTACGCACAGCGTCTGAACACCGTGCCCTCCCCCGCCCTGGTGTGGCGGGCCGCGCGCCGCAACGAGGCCGACATCGCCTTCCTCAACCGCACGGTCGACGATCTGGTGCGGGCGCGCCGGTCGGCGGGCGGCGGGCAGGGCGACCTGCTCGACCGGATGCTCGACACCGCCCACCCCTCGACGGGCGAACGGCTGTCGGCGCTGAACGTGCGCCGCCAGGTCGTCACCTTCCTGGTGGCCGGCCACGAGACGACCTCGGGCGCGCTCTCCTTCGCCCTGCACTACCTCTCCCTCGACCCGCGCCTCGCGGCCCGCGCCCGCGCCGAGGTGGACCGGGTGTGGGGGGACACGGCGATGCCCGGCTACGAGCAGGTGGCGAAGCTGCGCCTGGTGCGACGGGTGCTCGACGAGGCGCTGCGGCTGTGGCCGACGGCGCCCGCGTTCGCGCGCGAGGCCACGGCGGACACCGTGCTGGCGGGCGAGCACCCGATGCGGCGCGGCGGCTGGGCGCTGGTGCTGACCCCCATGCTGCACCGCGACCCGGAGGTGTGGGGGCCGCACCCCGAACGCTTCGACCCGGACCGCTTCGACGCCCAGGCCGTGCGCGCGCGTGCCCCGCACACCTACAAGCCCTTCGGCACCGGCGCGCGGGCCTGCATCGGACGGCAGTTCGCGCTGCACGAGGCCGTGCTGGTGCTGGGGCTGCTGCTGCGCCGCTACGAGTTGCGGCCGGACCCCTCCTACCGGCTGAGGGTCACGGAACGGCTGACGCTGATGCCGGAGGGTCTTCGGATGCGTCTGGAGCGGCGCACCCGGACGTCGTCCGACGGTCCGGTCGACGGACGCGTCGGCGGGCATGACGACGGGCATGACGACGGACATGACGACGGACATGTCGGCGGCCCGGTCGGCGAAGGGTGCGAAGCGCCCGGCTCAGCGCCGCGCTGTCCAGTGCGCGGGGCGGGCGACTGACTCCGGCAGGCGGGTGCCCGCGCTCCCCCTAGCCGCGTTCAGCTGCGGCTGGGTCAGGAAGAACGCGCCGGTCAGATCGGCGTCCGTCAGGTCGGTGTCGCGCAGGTCGGCGCCGATCAGGTCCGCTCGGCGCAGGTCCGCGCCGGTGAGGTCGGCGGCGATCAGACAGGCGCCGCGGAGGTTCGCGCCGTACAGATCGGCGCCCTTGAGCCGGGCGCCCACCAGGTCGGCGCCCCGCCGCTCCTTCCCGCGCCCGGGTATGCCGGACCGGACCAGTTCGCTGGTCCTCAGCAGCAGCACGTTGACGTCCTGACGGTGGGCGGGCACGTCGAGCGCGGCCAGCTCGTCCGGGGAAAGCCGGGTGAGCTCGTCGGTGCGGTCGAGGAGCCGGCGCAGCTCGCCGTGGACCGGACGGGCGGCGGGGAGGGCGAGCGCCTCGGCGAGATACCAGAGAAGTTCGTGGAGCTGCCGGACCACCGGGAACACCTCGGACATGCGCCGGGCCTCCGCGCGCGAGGCCGTCCTCCGGTCCCGGCCGCCGAAGGTGACCTGGGAGACCTTCTGCCCGGCGCCGAAGCAGTCGTAGACCGTGCAGCCGGTGAAGCCGGACTGCCGCAGCCGCGCGTGGATGCCGCACCGGTGGTCCTCGCCCAGGTTCGGGCACGGCGTCCCGGCGGGCTTGTCGATCGCGAAGTCCGCGGAGCGGGCGAAGGGCAGGGCCACGCAGCACAGTCCGAAGCAGTTCTCGCAGTCGCCGCACAGGTCGGCCCGCTCCACCGTCTTGTCTCGCATGCGGCCAGCCTACTGACCCGGCGGACTACCGGTTGAACAGCTCGAACGCCACGGCAGGCCGCCCGCCGAACCTCTCCCCCGCGGACGTCGCCACTCCGGTCAGGAACTCCCGCGCGTAGGCCTCAGGCGTCTCGTCGGTCAACGCCTCGATGTAGGCGCGGTGTTCGAGCAGCGAGGCCACCGCACGGTCCAGGCCCGCCGACGCGTCCACGGCGTGGGTGGGCGTCGTGGACCCGGCCACGGCGACCCAGCGCACCCCGTTCCAGGGCTGCAGACCCTGCTCGACGAGTTCGGGGAAGATCCAGCGGTTGCCCGCGTCCCCGGCCGCGTCGAGGACGGCCCGGCCGACGGCGACGTGGTCGGGGGTGTTCCAGGCGACCCCGCCCCAGGTGTCACGGTGGTTGAGGGTGATCACCAGTTCGGGACGGTGCCGGCGGACGGCGGCGGCGATGTCACGGCGCAGGGCGGGACCGTACTCGACGACGCCGTCGCGGTGATCGAGGAACTCGACCGACGAGACGCCCACCACGGCCGCGCTCGCCCGCTGTTCCCGCTCGCGCAGCGGGCCGCACTCGGCGGGCGCGAGGGTGTCGATGCCCGCCTCGCCGCGGGTCGCCAGCACATAGCCGACCTCGCGGCCGGCGTCGGTCCAGGCGGCGATCGCCGCGGCACAGCCGTACTCCAGGTCGTCCGGGTGCGCCACCACGGCAAGGGCGCGCTGCCAGTCCTCGGGCATGGGCTGGAGCTGGGGGATCCTCGGCTCGGTCATCCCCGCAGACTATCGGTCACCGTGCCCTCACGCCTCGTCACGGGCGAGGGCGAGCAGGCGGTCCAGGACGCGGGGACCGCCGGCCCGCACGCCGTCGTGCTCGAACTCGTCGGTGACCCAGGTGCGCAGCCCCCGGATCGCCCGCGCCGTGCGCAGCGAGTGGGCGGTGTCGACGTACAGGTCGTCGTGGTAGACCGCGGCCGCGACCGGCACCTCGTTGGCGGCCAGCCGGGCGGGGTCGTACAGCGTCGGCCAGTCGGTGCGGGCGGCGAGGAGTCCGGCGGTCTCGCGCAGCGGGCGCAGGGCGGGGTCGGTCTCGAACATCCAGGGATGGATCGTTTCTCCAGTGAGGAGCAGCGGACCGTCTCCGGTGAGCGTCTTGGCGGCGTCGAACTGGGGGAACTCGGCGCGCACCCGTTCGGCCGACCAGTCGGTGGGGCGGGCGCCCTGCCCGTAGATCGCCTCGTGGACGAGGGCGTAGAGCGGGTGTCCCGCGAACGAGAGCAGGCCCTGCACCTCCTCCTGGAAGGCGTCGGACAGCTCGGGGCCCCGGGGGGTGGTCACGAACGCCTCTTCGAGGAGGTGGTGCAGTCGGTGGCTGCCCTCGCCGCCGCCGAGCAGGATGCCCAGCGTCTGGAACGCCTCGACGGTCAGCCGGTAGCCGGTGGGGAGGGTCACCTCGTGGTGCAGCAGGTGGTCGGCGATGCGGCGGACGCGCTCGACGTCGAGCGGGTAGCGGGTGTAGTGCGCGGCGGTCTTGCGCTCCATGCGCGGATAGGCGGCGCGGTAGACGTCGTCGGCGTGGGCGTCGAGGGACGGCAGCCCGCCGGTGATCAGGACGGCGGCCAGGCCCTCCGGGGCGAGCGAGAGGTACGTGACCGCGCAGAAGCCGCCGAAGCTCTGGCCGAGGACGGTCCAGGGGGCGCCGCCGGTGACCTCGCGGCGGATCAGCTCGGCGTCGCGGACGATGGAGTCGGCGCGGAAGTGGGCGAGGTAGTCGGCCTGTTCGGCCGGACCGCCGCGCAGCGGAAGCGTCTGGCGGTTGGCCGGGGTGGAGTGTCCGGTGCCGCGCTGGTCCAGGAGCAGGACCCGGTACTCCTCCAGTGCGCGGTCGAGCCAGGCCGGCCTGCCGACGAACCGGTGGGCGCCGAAACCCGGCCCGCCCTGGAGGTAGAGCAGCCACGGCAGGTCCTGGTCCGCCTTGCCGCTCGCGACGACCTCACGGGCGTAGAGCCCGATCGTCTCCCCGGCCGGATCGGCGTGGTCGAGGGGCACGGTGAAACGGCGGTCGGTGAGGACGACGCCGGGCTGACGGTAGCTGACGGACAACGAAGGCTCCCGGGACGATCGGTGTGCGGACCGCGGCCCAGTTCAGCACATGTCCGGGCGGCGCCCGAGCCCGGGGGATCATGCACGGCGCCGTACGGCCGCCCGGCGCCCTGCTGAACGCCTGTTCAGTACGCTGCTGAACGGGGGTTCAGCAGGGTGAGCGGTGCGCCGTTCGACACGGGGACGGTACGCCGCTCACCGTGCGGACAGGCTGGACCTGCGCACCACCAGCTCCGGTTGGAGCACCACCCGGCGGTGTTCGTGCGCCCGCTTCCCGCCCCGGTCGTCCTCGGCGCCTTCCTCGGTCTCCTCCAGCAGCATCTCGGCGGCCAGGGCGCCCATGGTCACGGCGGGCTGCCGCACCGAGGTGAGCGGGACGGCCGCGGCGGCGGCGAACTCGATGTCGTCGTATCCGACGATGGCGAGGTCGTCGGGGACGGCGACGCCGGCCGCGTACATGGCCTGCAGGACGCCGAGGGCGAGCAGGTCGTTGGCGCAGAACACGGCCGTCGGACGGTCGGCGAGGCCGAGCAGCCGGGCGCCCGCGTCGCGTCCGGCTGCGACGTCGAGCCGCTCGGTGGGCAACTCGCGCAGGCTGTCCGGGCCGAGGCCGGCCTCGGCCAGCGCGTTCAGCGCTCCGGTGCGGCGGTCGCGGACCTGGGTGAAGCCCGGCGGGCCGCTGACGTAGGCGATCGAGCGGTGTCCGGCGTCGATCAGATGCCGGACGGCGAGCGCGCCGCCCGCCACGTCGTCCACCGACACCGAGCACTCGGCCGTGCCCTCGGAGACCCGGTCCACCAGCACGAAGGGGATGCCGTGCCGGCGGAAGGACTCGATGTTGCGGCCGGTGGCGTCGGCCGGAGTGAGCAGCACGCCGCGCACCCGCTGCTCGGCGAAGAGCGACAGGTACTCGGCCTCCTCCCCGGCGCTCTCGGCGCTGTTGCAGACCATCACGCCGAGGCCGGCGTCCCGGGCGGCCCGCTCGGCGCCGCGGGCGACGTCCACGAAGAAGGGGTTGCCCATGTCGAGGACGAGCAGACCCATGATCCGGCTGCGTCCCGCGCGCAGTTGACGGGCGGACTCGCTGCGGACGTACCCGAGGCGGTCTATCGCCGACAGCACCCGGGCGCGGGTCTCCGTGGCGACCGTGTCCGGGCGGTTGATGACGTTGGACACCGTGCCGACGGAGACTCCGGCGGCACGCGCGACGTCCTTGATACCCACCGACTGGGCCATCAGGCGGGAACCTCCAGGTGAACGGGGCACGGCGGGACGGCCTTCACATTACCGTCACGCCGTCGCGCCGCCGCCGGCCGAGTCGGTGCGCCGGTCATGCGGGCAGCGCGAAGTCGACGACGTGGAGCGCCGAGGGGGTCGTCCCGCTCGACTTCTCCTGGTACATGAACGAGAGCACGTTGTCCGCCCCGACCCTCGTCTCGTCGACGACGACCTCGCCGAACGCGTTGAGGCCGCCGCCGTCGAAGAGCACCGTCCAGTCGGTGTGGCCGGAGGCCTTGGAGGCGCCGGCGATGCGGCCGAACGGAAAGATCGCGTAGGCGTTGTCGTACTTGTCGAGCACGAGCTTGGTGCGCTGGCTGGAGCCGAGGGCGACGGGGATCTCGGTCTTCTGCCAGCTGCCCGAGGCGTTCTTGCGCAGGTGGAAGGCGCGGCCGCTTGCGGTGCGGTCGGCGACGTAGTTCGTGGTGCACTGGCCGAAGCGGCCGGGGACGTAGCTGATGATCGCGTGCGGCCGGCCGGCGGAGTCGGTGGCCTGGCTCTCCTGGTTCATCAGGGAGTGGTCCGGATCGAGCGCGTCCACGACGAGCCCGCCGTCGGTGACGGCGACCTTGTCGGAGCCTCCCGTGGCGCCGACGGCGGCGCCCGCGTCGTTGCGCCAGGTCCGGCCGCGGTCGTCGGAGTAGACGTAGCCGGTGTCGTGGTTGCTGATGCCGCCGCCGGAGCACATCACCGCGCCGTTCTGCTCGCGCCAGGTGAAGAGGGAGTGCAGCCGGCCGGCGCCGTCGTAGTCGATGCCGTGCAGGTACATGTTGCGGGCGGTGGAGGAGCCGTGCCGGCTGGTGTAGGTCCCGGTGGAGGACGACCACTCGCCGAGGTTCGTCCACGTCGAACCGTCGTACTCGGCCAGGGCGTTGCGCCCGTTGCCGGAGACGCCGGCGCGGTAGCTGAGCTGGAGCCTGCCCTCGGGCGTGGACACGAACTGCGGGTAGGTGAACTGGGGGGTGAGCGCGAGGCCGTCGAGGGTGGTCTGGACGGCGCCGAAGACGGAGGAGGTCCAGGCGGTGGCCGCCGGGTCGTCCAGGAGCCCGGCGACCGACTTCACGTAGAAGAAGCCGTCGCTGTGGGAGTCCATGTTCAGGTGGAGGCGGCCGTCGCTGCGGGAGACGCCCATGGAGATGACGTTGTGGGAGTCGCTGGACTTGAGCCGGTGCGGGAGGGTGACCGTGGGCCAGGTGGTGTCGCCGAGGACGCGGCGGGCGACGACCGCGTTCCCGGTGGAGGTGTACCAGGTGGCGTACTGGTGGCCGTTGTAGGTCAACAGCCCGTTCTTCTGGAACGAGTTGTTGTTGACCAGCCCGTCGTAGGACACGAAGAACACGGCCTGCGCGTCGAGTCGGCTGGTGCCCTTCCGGGTGACGGAGGGGCCGGGTGTCGCGGCTCGTGCGACGCCCGGCGCCGCCATGGCGGCCAGCGCGGCGGACGCGAGCACGGTACGTCTTCTCATCGTTTGCGGCTCCTGCGGTGGTCAGGCGAGGTGGAAGACCTCGGTGAGGGGTTTCATCGCTTCATCGGGCCGGGCGCCGTCCGTCGACTCGAAGAACGGCGCCATCTCCGCCTGCCAGCGGGCGTTGACGTCGGTGGCCTCCATGCCCGCCCGGGCGGCCGCGAAGTCCTCGGTCTCCAGGTAGCCGACGAGCAGTCCGTCCTCGCGCAGGAAGAGCGAGTAGTTGTGCCAGCCGGTGGCCGAGAGAGCTTCGAGCATTTCCGGCCACACGGCGGCATGCCGCTCGCGGTACTCGTCGAGGCGGTCCGCCCGGACCTTGAGCAGAAAGCAGACACGCTGCATCAACAGCCCCCTGGGGGATCAGAAGTTGAACTGGTCGATGTTCTTGGCGTCGAACACGGTCGGCTTGCCGAGGCTGATCACGCCGTCCTTGCCGATGGTGTACGTGGTGCCGCCGGCCTTGAAGGTCTCGCCCTCCTTGCCGCTGATCTGGCCCGAGACGAGCGCCACCGCGGTCTGCGCGGCGAGCGCGCCGAGCTTCGCCGGGTCCCACAGCTCGAAGGCGTCGACGGTGCCGTTCTTGACGTAGGTGCGCATGTCGTTGGGGGTGCCCAGGCCGGTCAGCTTGACCTTGCCCTTGTACTTGGAGCCCGACAGGTACTGGGCGGCCGCCTTGATGCCGACGGTGGTCGGGGAGATGATCCCCTTCAGGTTCGGGTACTGCTGGAGCAGGCCCTGCGTCTGCTGGAAGGACTGCTGGGCGTCGTCGTTGCCGTAGGCGACCTTGACGAGCTTGACGTCCTTGTACTTCGGGTCGGCCAGCTCCTTCTTCATGAAGTCGATCCAGACGTTCTGGTTCGTCGCGGTCTGCGCGGCCGACAGGATCGCGATCTCGCCCTTGTAGCCGATCTGTTCGGCGAGCAGCTGGACCTCGGTGCGGCCGAGGTCCTCGGCGGAGGCCTGGGAGACGAAGGCGTTGCGGCAGCCGGGGTTGGTGTCGGAGTCGTAGGTGACGACCTTGATCTTGTTGCTCATGGCCTGCTTCAGCGCGGTGCACAGCGCCCCCGGGTCCTGCGCGGACACGGCGATCCCGTCGACCCGCTGCTGGGTGAGGGTGTTGACGTACGACACCTGCCCGGAGGTGTCCGTCGCGCTGGACGGGCCGACCTCCTTGTAGCTGGATCCCAGCTCCTTCAGGGCCGTCTCGCCGCCCTTGTCGGCGGAGGTGAAGTAGGGGTTGTTGACCTGCTTGGGCAGGAAGCCGACGGTCAGGCCCTTCTTGGTGGCCGCGTTCGGGTCGGCCTTGCCGGCGGAGGCGGCCGCGCCGGTGCTCTCGTTCTTCACGTCCTCCTTGGTGGTGCCGCCGCAGGCGGTGGCGGCGAGGGCGAGCGAGGAGACGGCGACGAGGGCCGTGCAGGCACGGCGGAGCGATGACTTGCGCATGATGGTGTGGGTCCTTTACGAGGCTGGGCGGAGCGGGTTACGACGTCGGTGTCGAGGCGGCTGCATTGCGGCCCGCCCTCGCGACGGAGATCTGCCGTGCGACCCGGGGGCCGAGCACGGAGACGACGAGCAGGACGCCGGTGACGACGATCTGCGACTGGGCGGAGACGTCCTGGAGGCTCATCACGTTCTGCGCGGCGCCGAGCAGGAAGACTCCCGCGACCGCGCCGCCGAGCGTGCCCTTGCCCCCGTCGAAGTCGATGCCGCCGAGAAGGACGGCCGCGATGACGGAGAGTTCGAGGCCGGTGGCGTTGTCGTAGCGGGCGCTGGCGTAGTGCAGCGCCCAGAAGACGCCGGTGAGGGAGGCCATCAGGCCGGTCACCGTGAACAGGATCAGCTTGTGCCGCTTGACCCGGATGCCGGCGAACCGGGCGGCCTCCTCGCCGGCGCCGATCGCGAACAGCGAGCGTCCGAACGGCGTGGCGTGCAGGACCACCACCGCGATCGCGAGCAGCACGACGAAGGGCAGGAAGGCCTGCGGGAGGAAGGTGTCCCCGAGCCGGCCGGCCGCGAAGTCCAGGTACTGGGTGGGGAAGTCGGTGACGGCGTCGGAGCCGAGGACGATCTGTGCGATGCCCCGGTAGGCGGCCAGGGTGCCGATGGTGACGGCGAGGGAGGGCAGCCCGAGGCGGGTCACCAGCTGGCCGTTGACGAGCCCGCAGACCACGCCGAGCAGCAGGCAGACCGGGATGATCGCCTCGATCGTCATGCCCTGGTTCCACAGGGCGCCCATCACCGCGCCGGACAGTCCGGCCGTGGAGGCGACCGACAGGTCGATCTCGCCGGAGACGACCAGGAGGGTCATCGGCAGCGCGACCAGGGCGATCGGCAGGGTGTTGCCGATCAGGAAGGACAGGTTCAGCGCGTTGCCGAAGCCGTCCACGAAGGTGAAGGAGAACAGCAGCAGGACGATCAGGAGGGCGCCGACGACCCCGTCCCACCTGAGGGCGGGCCGGCGGCTCTCGCGGGTGAGCGGCTCAGGCATCGTGAGCGTCTCCCTTCCTGACGGTGGTCCGCGCGGAGCTCTGCGCGGCCTGGACGGGGGTCTGCGCGGCGGCGGTCCTGGCCGCGGCCGACTTCCTCTTCAGCGCGGACGCCACGCGCACGGCCACGATCCGGTCGACCGCGATGGCCAGCAGGAGCAGGACGCCGTTGATGGCGAGCCCCCAGACGGAGCTGACGCCGAGGGCGGGCAGGACGCTGTTGATGGAGGTGAGCAGCAGCGCGCCGAGGGCCGCGCCGTAGACGCTGCCGGAGCCGCCGGTGAACACCACGCCGCCGACCACGACCGCGCTGACGACGGTCAGTTCGTAGCCGTTGCCCGTGCTGGAGTCGACGTTGCCGAACCGGGCGAGGTACATGGCTCCCGCGAGGCCGGCGAGGCCGCCGCAGAAGGTGTAGGCGGCGAGGATCCGCTTGCGGACCGGGATGCCGGCCAGACGGGCGGCCTCGGGGTTGGAGCCGAGTGCGTACAGCTCGCGCCCGCTGCCGTAGTGCTTGAGGTAGTAGGCGGTGGCGACGAGGACGACGAGCGCGATCAGCGCGAGCCAGGGGACGGCCGAGACTCCGCCGGAGCCGAAGTCCACGAACGAGCCGGGCAGGTCGGCCGCGGTGATCTGCCGGGAGCCGACCCAGATGGAGTCGACGCCGCGGATGATGTACAGGGTGCCGAGGGTGACGACGAGGGCGGGCACCTGGCCGAGGCTGACCAGCAGGCCGTTGAGGAGCCCGAAACCGACGCCCAGCAGGACGGCCAGCACGATCGCGATCACCGGGTCGCCGCCGCCGTGCAGGTACGTGCCGGCGGCGAAGGCACTGATGCCGAGGGTGGAGCCGACCGACAGGTCGACGTTGCGGGTGATGACGACCAGCGACTGGCCGGTGGCGACCAGCACCAGGATGGTCCCGTTGAGCAGGAGGTCCTTGACGCCCTGCTCGGACAGGAACTCGCTGTTGCCGGCCTGCGTGACGGCGATCATCACCAGGAAGACGGCCAGGATGGCGAGTTCGCGCATCTTGAACACGCGGTCGACGAGCCGGGCGCCGCCGCCCCGGGGCGCCTCGGCGACGGGGGCCTGTTCGGGAGTGGTCACCGTCATGCGGCGGCCCTCCCCGTGGCTGCGGCCATCACGCTCTCCTCGGTGGCTTCGGTGCGGGCGATCTCGGCGGTGAGCCGGCCCTCGTGCATCACCAGCACGCGGTCGGCCATGCCGAGGATCTCGGGCAGGTCGGAGGAGATCATCAGGACGGCGACCCCGTCGGCGGCCAGCTCGGACAGCAGCCGGTGCACCTCGGCCTTGGTGCCGACGTCGATGCCGCGGGTCGGCTCGTCGACGATCAGCACCTTGGGGCCGGTGGCCAGCCACTTGGCGAGGACGACTTTCTGCTGGTTGCCGCCCGAGAGCGTGTTGACGGTGTCGGCGATCCGGGCGTACTTCACCTGGAGCCTGACCGCCCAGTCGAGGGCGCGGCTGCGCTCGGCGCCGCGGTCCATCAGACCGGCCTTCACGGTGGTGCGCAGGCCGGTGAGGCCGATGTTGCGTTCGATGGACATGTCCATCACCAGACCCTGGGCGCGCCGGTCCTCGGGCACCAGGGCGAGGCCGGCGGTCATCGCGGTGGAGGGCGCGCCGTTGGTGAGCGGGCGGCCGTCCACGACGACCTCGCCGGCGTCCCAGCGGTCGATGCCGAAGACCGCGCGGGCGACCTCGGTGCGGCCGGCGCCCACGAGTCCGGCGAGGCCCACGATCTCACCGCGGCGGACCTCGAAGGAGACGTCGGTGAAGACGCCCTCGCGGGTCAGCCGGCGGACGCTGAGGGCGACCTCGCCGGGCGTGACGTCCTGCTTGGGGTAGAGCTCGTCGAGGTCGCGGCCGACCATCCGGCGGACCAGGTCGTCCTCGGTCATGCCGTCGACCGGCTCGCTGGCGATCCACGCGCCGTCGCGCAGGGTGGTCACCCGACCGCAGATCTCGAAGATCTCCTCCAGCCGGTGGGAGATGAACAGGACCGCCGCTCCCTGTTCGCGCAGGGTGCGCACCACGCCGAAGAGGCGGGCGACCTCGCTGCCGGTGAGGGCCGCGGTCGGCTCGTCCATGATCAGGACACGGGCGTCGAAGGAGAGCGCCTTGGCGATCTCGACGATCTGCTGGTCGGCGATGGACAGTCCGCGCGCCGGCCGGTCGGGGTCGAGGTCGACGCCGAGGCGCTTCATCAGGGCGACGGTGGCCGCGCGGGTGGCCTTGTGGTCGATGCGGCCGAGGGCGCGTCGGGGCCGGCGGCCCATGAAGATGTTCTCGGCGATCGACAGGTCGGGGAAGAGCGTGGGCTCCTGGTAGATCACGGCGATGCCGGCGTCGCGGGCGTCGCCGGGGCCGTGGAAGACGACGGGCTCGCCGTCGAGCAGCACCCGGCCGGCGTCCGGTCGGTGCACCCCCGCGAGGGTTTTGATCAGGGTCGACTTGCCCGCGCCGTTCTCGCCGGCGAGGGCGTGGACCTCGCCGGGGAACAGCTCCAGGGAGACGCCCCGCAGGGCGCGTACGGCGCCGAAGGACTTGGCTACGTCCTTCAGCGCCAGCACCGGGGCAGGTCCCGTGTCGGACGGGTGGGTCATGGGTGGCTCCTCGACGACGTCCGCGGACCGACGCCCCGGGGGGGCCGTCACGACGACGTGAAAGGTTTCAACTGGATTGCCGGGACGTTAGGCATCGCGGGCTTGTCACGTCAATGGGTCCGTGTCGAAAATCTTTCGATAGTCGTAGGTCACGCGGCGGTCACGGAAGGCGAGCCAGGCCCGGGGGCTTGACACTCCCCCGACGGGCTCATAGCTTCCCGTTCTGAATCGTTTCATCAGCAGCAGGTCCGGAAGCGTCCTCGGAAGGCTCTGGCAGCCGCTGCGGATGTACTTCCGGACCGATGTCACAGGAGCCCGAAGTGACCGACCTCGCAGCGGTGAAGGCCGCGCTGAAGACCCAGGCCGTCGAGACACCGTCGTGGGCGTACGGGAACTCGGGGACCCGGTTCAAGGTGTTCGCCCAGCAGGGCGTCCCCCGTACCCCGCAGGAGAAGCTGGAGGACGCCGCACAGGTGCACGCGTTCACCGGCGTGGCGCCGACCGTCGCGCTGCACATCCCGTGGGACGAAGTGGAGGACTACTCCGCACTTGCGAAACATGCCGAGGACCGGGGCGTGAAGCTGGGGGCCATCAACTCCAACACGTTCCAGGACGACGCCTACCGACTCGGCAGCATCTGCCACCCGGAGGCGGCGGTACGGCGCAAGGCCGTCGATCACCTGCTTGCCTGCGTCGACATCATGGACGCGACGGGCTCGGCCGATCTGAAGCTGTGGTTCGCGGACGGGACCAACTATCCCGGCCAGGACGACCTGCGCGCACGGCAGGACCGGCTGGCCGAGGGGCTGGCCGAGGTGTACGCGCGGCTCGGCGACGGGCAGCGGATGCTGCTGGAGTACAAGTTCTTCGAGCCGGCCTTCTACTCGACGGACGTGCCGGACTGGGGGACGGCGTACGCGCACTGTCTGAAGCTGGGCCCGAAGGCGCAGGTCGTGGTCGACACGGGGCACCACGCGCCCGGGACCAACATCGAGTTCATCGTCGCCACGCTGCTGCGCGAGAACAGGCTCGGCGGGTTCGACTTCAACTCGCGCTTCTACGCCGACGACGACCTCATGGTCGGCGCCGCCGACCCCTTCCAGCTGTTCCGCATCATGTACGAGGTCGTGCGCGGGGGCGGGCTCACCTCCGACGTGGCGTTCATGCTCGACCAGTGCCACAACATCGAGGCGAAGATCCCGGCCATCATCCGGTCCGTGATGAACGTGCAGGAGGCGACGGCCAAGGCACTGCTCGTCGACCGGTCGGCGCTGGCCGCCGCGCAGGCGTCCGGGGATGTGCTGGAGGCCAACGCCGTGCTGATGGACGCGTACAACACGGACGTGCGGCCGCTGCTGCGGGAGGTGCGGGAGGAGATGGGGATCGCCCCGGACCCGATCGCCGCGTACAAGGCGTCCGGATGGGCCGAGAAGATCGTCGCCTCGCGGGTCGGAGGGGAGCAGGCCGGGTGGGGGGCGTGAGCGTCCGCCCTCGCCCGCGCGTCCCGGACTGCGGGCCCGCCGTGGCCGGTCGCGCCCACGCGGCGGAGCCGCATGCAGACACCACCCCGCGTCCCTGACGGGCGCGCTCCGTCACCCGTGTTCCAGAAGTGAGGAATCCGCATGTCCACGCACCCCGAAGCCGCCGCTCTCCTGGCCCGCTCGCACCGGCTCGGCGCCGATCCCCGCAACACCAACTACGCCGGCGGGAACGCGTCGGCCAAGGGCTCCGACACCGATCCCGTGACCGGCGGCGACGTCGAGCTGATGTGGGTGAAGGGCTCGGGCGGCGATCTCGGCACGCTCACCGAGGCCGGGCTCGCCGTGCTCAGGCTGGACCGGCTGCGCGGGCTCGTCGACGTCTACCCCGGCGTCGAGCGCGAGGACGAGATGGTCGCCGCGTTCGACTACTGCCTGCACGGCAAGGGCGGGGCGGCTCCGTCCATCGACACCGCCATGCACGGACTCGTCGACGCCGCCCACGTCGACCACCTGCACCCGGACTCCGGGATCGCGCTCGCCTGTGCGGCGGACGGGGAGAAGCTGACCTCCGAGTGCTTCGGGGACGCGGTGGCGTGGGTGCCGTGGCGGCGGCCCGGCTTCCAGCTCGGCCTGGACATCGCCGCCATCAAGGAGGCGAACCCGCGGGCGATCGGTGTGGTGCTGGGCGGGCACGGCATCACCGCCTGGGGCGACACCGCCGAGGAGTGCGAGCGCAACTCGCTGCACATCATCCGCACCGCCGAGACGTTCCTCGCGGAGAAGGGGAAGGCCGAGCCCTTCGGGCCGGTCCTCGCCGGGTACGAGGCGCTGCCCGAGGAGGAGCGCCGGCGACGGGCCGCGGCGCTCGCCCCGCACGTGCGGGCGATCGCCTCGCAGGACCGGCCGCAGGTCGGGCACTTCACCGACTCCGAGACCGTGCTGGACTTCCTGGCGCGGGCCGAACACCCGCGGCTCGCCGCGCTCGGCACCTCCTGCCCGGACCACTTCCTGCGCACCAAGGTGCGGCCGCTCGTCCTGGACCTGCCGCCCACCGCCGCACCGCAGGACGTCCTCGCCCGGCTGGCGGAGCTGCACGCCGCCTACCGCGAGGAGTACGCCGCCTACTACGCGCGGCACGCCGAGCCCGGCTCACCCGCGATGCGCGGCGCCGACCCGGCGATCGTGCTGGTGCCGGGCGTGGGCATGTTCTCCTTCGGCAAGGACAAGCAGACCGCCAGGGTCGCCGGCGAGTTCTACGTCAACGCGGTCAACGTGATGCGGGGCGCCGAGTCGGTGTCGTCGTACGCGCCGATCGAGGAGTCCGAGAAGTTCCGCATCGAGTACTGGGCCCTGGAGGAGGCCAAGCTGCGGCGGATGCCGAAGCCGAAGGCCCTGGCCACCCGGGTGGCCCTGGTGACGGGCGGCGGCAGCGGGATCGGCAGGGCGATCGCGCACCGGCTGTCCGCCGAGGGCGCCTGCGTCGTCGTCGCCGATCTGAACGCCGGGAACGCGGCCGCCGTCGCCGAGGAGCTGGGCGGGGCCGACAAGGCCGTCGCCGTCACCGTCGACGTGACGTCCGAGGAGCAGATCGCCCGCGCCTTCGAGGCCGCCGTGCTCGCCTTCGGCGGGGTCGACCTGGTGGTCAACAACGCCGGCATCTCCATCTCCAAGCCGCTGCTGGAGACCTCGGCCGGGGACTGGGACCTGCAGCACGACATCATGGCCCGCGGCTCCTTCCTCGTGTCGCGCGAGGCGGCCCGGGTGATGATCGCGCAGAAGCTGGGTGGCGACATCGTCTACATCGCCTCGAAGAACGCCGTCTTCGCCGGTCCGAACAACATCGCCTACTCCGCCACCAAGGCCGACCAGGCCCACCAGGTGCGGCTGCTCGCCGCCGAGCTGGGCGAGCACGGCATCCGCGTCAACGGGGTCAACCCCGACGGCGTGGTGCGCGGGTCCGGCATCTTCGCGGGCGGCTGGGGCGCCCAGCGCGCGGCCGTCTACGGAGTGGAGGAGGACAAGCTGGGCGAGTTCTACGCCCAGCGGACCATCCTCAAGCGCGAGGTGCTGCCCGAGCACGTGGCGAACGCCGTGTTCGCGCTGACCGGCGGCGAGCTCACCCACACCACCGGACTGCACGTCCCCGTCGACGCGGGTGTGGCGGCCGCGTTCCTCCGGTGACGGCCGTGAAGGCGTACGCGGCCGTCGACCTCGGCGCGTCCAGCGGGCGCGTCATGGTCGGCCGGGTCGGCCCGGACACCCTGGAGCTGACCGAGGCGCACCGCTTCCCCAACCGGCCGGTGCTGGTGCCCGAGGGCCTGCGCTGGGATGTGCTGTCCCTGTACGCGGGCGTGCTGGACGGGCTGCGCGCGGCCGGCCCGGTGGACTCCGTCGGCATCGACAGCTGGGCCGTCGACTACGGCCTGCTGGACGCCGACGGGGAACTGCTGGGCAACCCGGTGCACTACCGGGACGCGCGTACCGAGGGCGTCGCCGAGAAGGTGTGGGCCACCGTGCCGGCGGCCGAGCTGTACGCGGCGACGGGCCTGCAGTACGCGCCCTTCAACACCCTGTACCAGCTGACGGCGGCGGCCGGCACGGCTCGACTTGCCCAGGCGCGACGGCTGTTGCTCATCCCCGACCTGCTGTCCTACTGGCTGACGGGCGAGCAGGGCACGGAGCTGACCAACGCCTCGACGACCCAGCTGATCGACCCGCGCACCGGGGACTGGCGCCACGACGTCGCCGCGCGGCTCGGCATCGACCTGGAGCTGTTCGCTCCGCTGCGGCGGCCCGGCGACCCTGCGGGGCTGCTGCGGCCCCAGGTGCTGGCGGAGACGGGGCTGACCGGCCCGGTGCCGGTGACCGCGGTGGGCTCGCACGACACCGCGTCCGCCGTGGCAGCCGTCCCGGCCGTGGGCGAGCGCTTCGCCTACATCTGCACCGGCACCTGGTCGCTGGCCGGACTGGAACTGACGGCGCCCGTGCTCACCGAGGACAGTCGCGCCGCCAACTTCACCAACGAGCTGGGGCTGGACGGCACCGTCCGCTACCTCCGCAACATCATGGGGCTGTGGCTGCTCCAGGAGTGCGTGCGGGCCTGGGGCGAGCCGGACCTGGACGCACTGCTGCGGGACGCGGCCGCCGCGCCCGCGCTGCGGTCGGTCGTCGACGCGGGCGACGCCGCCTTCCTCGCGCCCGGCCGGATGCCGGAGCGGATCGCCGAGGCGTGCCGGGCGTCGGGGCAGCCGGTTCCGCGCACGCCCGGTGAGATCACCCGCTGCATCCTCGACTCCCTGGCCCTCGCCCACCGGCGGGCGATCGCCGACGCCCAGCGCCTGGCGGACCGGCCCGTCGACGTCGTGCACATCGTCGGCGGCGGCACCCGCAACGCGCTGCTGTGCCGGCTGACCGCCGACGCCTGCGGGCTGCCGGTGGTGGCCGGTCCGACGGAGGCCGCGGCTCTCGGCAACGTGCTCGTCCAGGCGCGGGCCCACGGACTGGTCGGCGACCGCGCCGGCATGCGCCGGCTGCTCGCCCGTACGCAGCCGCTGACGCGCTACGAGCCACAGGGAGACGCCGAGCGGTGGCGGGAGGCGGAGGCCCGGCTCGCCCTGCGCTGAGCCGGGGTCTCCCCCGGAGCGCCGGGCCGGACTACTCTTCACTCATCCGATGACCTACCTCAAGGAGCCGCGATGCGTGTCGCTCTGTTCCTGACCTGTGTCAACGACACGCTCTATCCGGACACCGGCCGCGCTGTGGTGAAACTGCTGACCAGGCTGGGCGTAGAGGTCGACTTCCCGATGGCGCAGACCTGCTGCGGCCAGGCGCATTACAACACCGGTTACCGCCATGAGGCAGAACCGCTGGCTCGGCATTTCTCCGATGTCTTCGGAGAGTACGAGGCGATCGTGACGCCGTCCGGGTCGTGCGGGGCGATGGTGCGGGAGCTGTATCCGCGGATGGGTGAGCGCGCCCGGGCCGAAGGGCGCGGCGACGCGTTGGCCGCCACTCTGGCCCCGGTGGTCCCGAAGACCTACGAACTCACCGAGTTCCTGGTGGACGTGCTCGGAGTGACCGACGTCGGCGCGTACTACCCTCACACGGTGACCTACCACCCGACGTGTCACGGGCTGCGCGGGCTGGGGCTCGGGGACCGGCCCCGGCGGCTGCTCCAGGCCGTCGAGGGCCTGGAGCTGGTCGAACTGCCGGGGGCCGACGAGTGCTGCGGCTTCGGCGGCACCTTCGCCCTGAAGAACGCGGACGTCTCGGCGGCGATGGGAACCGACAAGGTGCGCAACGCCGAGGCGACGGGAGCGGAGGTGCTGTGCGCGGCCGACAACTCCTGTCTGATGCACATCGGAGGAACCATGACCCGGCTGCGGACCGGCATGCGGCCGGTGCACCTGGCGGAGATCCTCGCGAGCACGGAACGGGAGCCGGCGCTGTGAGCGGGACGTTCGTCGGGATGCCGGCGTTTCCGGAGGCCGCGCGCGAGGCGGTCGCCGATCCCACCCTGCGCGGCAATCTGCGGCACGCCACGCACACCATCCGCGCCAAGCGCGCGGCGGCGGTGGCCGAGGTGTCCGACTGGGCCGAACTGCGGGAGGCCGGCAAGCGGATCAAGGATCATACGCTCCGTCATCTCGACCGCTACCTGGTGCAGTTGGAGGAGGCGGTCACGGCGGCCGGCGGCACGGTCCACTGGGCGGCCGACGCGGAGGAGGCCAACCGGATCGTGACCCGTCTGGTCAAGGAGACCGGCGAGTCGGAGGTCGTCAAGGTCAAGTCCATGGCGACGCAGGAGATCGGGCTCAACGAGGCGCTGGAGGCCGAGGGCATCCGGGCCTACGAGACCGATCTCGCCGAGCTGATCGTCCAGTTGGGCAAGGACCGTCCCTCTCACATCCTGGTCCCGGCCATCCACCGCAACCGGGGCGAGATCCGGGACATCTTCCGTGCGGAGATGGGCGAGTGGGGCCGCCCGGCCCCGGAGGGCCTCACCGACACGCCCGCCGAGCTCGCCGAGGCGGCCCGGCTCCATCTGCGCGAGAAGTTCCTGCGGGCGAAGGTCGGGATCTCCGGCGCGAACTTCATGGTCGCCGAGACCGGCACCCTGGTGGTCGTCGAGTCCGAGGGCAACGGCCGCATGTGTCTCACCCTGCCGCAGACGCTGATCTCCGTCGTCGGCATCGAGAAGATCGTGCCCACCTGGCGCGACCTCGAGGTCTTCCTCCAGACGCTGCCGCGCTCCTCGACGGCCGAGCGCATGAACCCGTACACGTCGACATGGACCGGCACCAGGGACGGCCGCGCCGGGGAAGGCGACGGCCCGCGCGCCTTCCACCTGGTGCTGCTGGACAACGGACGCACCGACACCCTCGCCGACGAGGTCGGCCGCCAGGCACTGCGCTGCATCCGTTGCTCGGCCTGTCTGAACGTCTGCCCCGTGTACGAGCGGGCCGGCGGCCACGCCTACGGCTCGGTGTACCCGGGCCCGATCGGCGCGATCCTCAGCCCCCAGCTCCGGGGCACCGGGAGCGAGATCGACGCCTCGCTGCCGTACGCCTCCTCGCTGTGCGGCGCCTGCTACGAGGTGTGTCCGGTCGCGATCGACATCCCGGAGGTGCTGGTGCACCTGCGGGAACGCGTCGTCGAGGGCGGCACGGTCACCCGGGAGGGCAACAAGGTGGTGCTGAAGCCCGCCAGGGGTCACGCCGCCGAACGGGCGGCGATGCGGGCGGCACGCTGGGCGTTCGCCCGTCCCGGCGCCCTGCGCGCCGGGCAGCGGCTGGCGTCGCGCACGCGCGCACTGCACCCGCGGACCCTGCCCGGCCCCGGCCGGGCGTGGAGCGCCGCGCGTGATCTGCCCGCGGTGCCCGCGGAGCCGTTCCGCGACTGGTGGCGGCGTACGAACGGCGGCAACGCCGAGGAGGGGACGACGAAGTGAGCAGCAGGGAACTGATCCTGGGCCGGGTGCGGCGGGCGCTGGCCGACGTGCCACCGGACGACACTCCGTACGAGGACGCCGTGGCGCGCGGCTATCTGCGCGAGCACGGCGAGCGCGGCGTCGAGGAGACGGTGGAGCTGCTGGCGGAGAACCTGGCGGACTACCGGGCGATCGTGCACCGGTGCGGCGAAGACGAACTGCCCTCCCTGCTCGCCCGGTTGCTGGCGGAGCGGAAGGCTTCGACCGTGCTCGTGCCGTCCGGGCTGGAGGAGTCCTGGCTGGCCGGGACGGACGTCGCGCGGGTGGCGGACCGGGCGGAGAGCGGCCCGCACGAACTCGACGCGGTGGACAGCGTGGTCACGGCGTGCGCGGTGGCCGTCGCCGAGACCGGAACGATCGTGCTGGACGGCGGGCCCGACCAGGGCCGGCGCCGGATCACCCTGATTCCGGATCACCACATCTGCGTGGTGCGCGTGCCCGGCCAGGTGGTGTCCTCCGTGCCGCAGGCACTCGAACGACTCGATCCCGGACGTCCGTTGACGTGGATCTCCGGCCCTTCGGCGACCAGCGACATCGAATTGGACCGGGTGGAGGGGGTGCACGGTCCGCGCACCCTGGAGGTGATTCTGGTCGGCTGAACCACCCCTTCCGGCGCCCCGGACGCGGGCTTCAGTAGGATTTCTTGATCCCCGGCTGTGGGGCGCGGACGGCTGGATCCGTAGAAGGGGCCTCGGCGGGAGATCGTCGACGGCAAGTGCATCACCAATGTCGACACCAGCAGCCCCGGCGCCGATCCCGGCCCGGTCGTCATCGCCTCTCACGACCAGCGCGTCAACTCCGTACGCTCAGCCTCGCTGAGTACCAGTTCTGACTTGTGGCGGCGGCTCGTCCGCCAGTCCCACCATCCGCCGGTCAGCGAACAGTGAGCGTACTTGCGTACCGTCTCCGTGGATACCCTGAAGTCCGCTGGCACACGCGCGTTCGATGCGCCTTCCGCGCAGGCCGCAACGATCCGGGCCCACTTCCGCCACACGAGCTGGGACGTGCCACACAAGGCCGCCGTACCTCACGTGTGATGAACTGTGGCCCGGTTTCGAGACGTTGATCTCGTCTCGAACAAGAGAGTGGGAGGGACCGTGAGCCTCGGTGGGGGGACGTGGCAGCGACTGACCGCCGTGGTGCTCGTCATGGCGGTGGCGGCCGGGTGTACGGGGCACGGCCAAGGCGCGGGCGGCGGAAACGACGAAGACCTGCTGCGGAACCACGACTGGACGCAGATGCCGGGCACCACCGCGCGGAACGACATCCTGCGGGTCAGCGCATTGGATCGGCACATCGTGGAGCAGGACTCCTCCGGCGGCCAGCCCAACCCCCCGCTGAACCTGGCCGGCCCGCATCTTAGGTCTGATGGCGACTTCACCGTCACCGCGCGCATGTCCGGTGTGGGTGACGATGACGGCGACTCATGGCTGCGGCTGTACGGACGTGTACCGGTCATCTACGACGAGTGGCGGCAGGAGCGGCCCTCACTCCGCGTCGGCGTGACCGCTGACGGACAAGTGAAGGTACAGATATGGGACGGCGAGGGCGATGAGCCGGCCACCTCCAAGGATTTCGACTGCGGCTGCTTCGGGACGGTGACACTCGCCGTGTCGAGCATCGGTGACACCTTCCGCGTGAAAGCCGACGGGCGGCGGCTGGGAACCGTGCAGGACCCGGGGGTGTTCGCCGAGGGCACTGTCTGGTTCGGTCTGGAGGCGGACGCGGGCGAAGACGAGCGCCGCGAGGGATGGCGTCTGACGCAGCTGACCGCGCGGGCAGAGAGCGGTGACTCGCTCCGCGTGATCAAGGCGCCGCAGCTACGCCAGGAGCAGTCCGACGACTCGCTGCGTGCGCGGGCCGCAGACGTGGGGCGGCCGTTCGACGTCGGCGCCGCCCTGGCCGAGAACCCGCTGCTCACCGACTCACGCTACCGGGCGCTCGCGGGAAGCCAGTTCTCCACGCTCACTCCGGAGAACGCGTTCAAGCCACAGTTCCTGCACCCACGCCGGGGCGTCTACGACTTCCGCGACGCGGACCTACTCGTACGCTTCGCCCGCGCAAACGACATGAAGGTGCACGCGCACACCCTCGTCTGGCACGAGGCTCTGCCCAACTGGATGCGGGAGAACGACGACCCCGAGGAGGTGCGCCGGACCATGCTCCGGCACATCGCCATGGTCGCCGGGCACTTCAGGGGAAAGGTCGCGGAATGGGATGTGGTCAACGAGCCCATGTCCGACGACGAGAAGAGCTACACCAACGGGGATCATGGTCTGCGCTCCGAGCAGAGCCCGTGGTTCGAGGCCATGGGCGAGGAGTACATCGACGAGGCGTTCAGGGCCGCCCACCGGGCCGATCCGAAGGCACGACTGTTCCTCAACGAGTACGGGGTCGAGGAGGAAGGCGAGCGGTGGGACGCCCTTTACGATCTGGTCAAGCGGCTCAAGGAGCGCGGCGTACCGATCGACGGCGTGGGTTTCCAGAACCATGAGTACGCACCCGGCGACCGCATCGACCCGGAGACCTTCCGCAGCCATGTGCGGGATCTGGCGGAGCTCGGGGTTCAGGCGCGGGTGTCGGAGATGGACGTCCCCATAGGTGAGGACGAGGAGGACGGGCAGCACACCCAGGCTGATGAGATGGCGGGCAAGCTGCGGGTCTGCCTGGAGGAGCCGAATTGCACATCGTTCTCCACATGGGGATTCACCGACCGGTACGGTTCCACCGCCGACACCAAGATCTATCCTCCGCGCACGGCCGATTCCCTGCCGTGGGACGCGGCCCTGCGGCCGAAGCTGGCGTACGAGCGCTTGCTCGAGGCCTTTGACGAGGCGTGAGAAATCAAGGTGCGATCTCTCGGTTTGGTGTCGATGGCAGCGAGAGTCAAAGAGCGTCTTGTTGGGCCAGGGGCGTTTGATGAGGCGGCGAAGTCGAGTAGGTCACGGTCGCTCGAGAGGGTGGCACGTGGCACCACGCTCACCTGATGACGACCTCGGGCGATTCACACCGCCCAGCCGACTCCCTCGCAGGCAAGGGAGTGGACCCCTTGCACTGACCCCCACCCTCAGGAACACCACTGGCCACACACCTGGGTTTCTGGTGGCCACCAGCCTGGACACCCAGCGGCCGCCCACCTGGGCATCTCAATGGCCTTTGACAATCAAGTTTGAGCGGTGTTCGGACGTCTTTTGAGCAGCTCAGGCAGTAGCCAGTGAGGCGTGGATCCGACTGACAGCACGCAGGACCTCGTCTCGGTTCTTCGCTCGCTTGATCCATGCCGGGAGGCGGGCCACCAAAGTCATCTTCTGTCCGCTGTCATACCAGGGCGCCCGCTCTCGCAGCGACGCTTGGACGAAACGGCGGATCAGGTCGAGATGTTCCAGGTTATAGGCCCACAACCACCCATACCGGGTTTCGACTTGGAGCCACAACGGGATACCGAAGTACGGATCCCTCGCCGGTTGAGCTGTTCCACGGGAGAGCGTGACGAGACGACGGCTCCACACCCGTGACAGCCCGCAGCCTCGGCAGAGCAGGCGTCGCGGCCCGAACAGCATCCGACCGTCGGGATCGGAGTCTTCGGACGCTGGAACGACACGAGCCGCCTTCCCGCAACTGGGGCACCGCACCATGATCGAGCCGATGAAGTCGTACTCGCTGCTGCACGGATCCCCGGAACCGACCAGACACCAAGGCACATTTGGCGAGTATGCAACTGTTTCGCGGACCAGTGCGTCCCGATTCTGCCGATCACTCCCACACCCGCCAGCCGGCCCGACAGGAGCCGGACGGAGGTTGACGAACAAGCTCAGCGGTGCACGGGGACGGCGCGGGGCCGGACCGAGGGGCGGGCCGGGGGCACGGACGAGCGGGGACGGGCCCGGGGATGCTTCAGGAGTAGGCCATCGGGCAGCCGTGGCGCAGGGAGTACTGGGCGGCCCGCAGATACACGGCCGCGTAGAAGGCGGTGTCCAGGTCCTCGGCCCATGGGCCGGGCCGGGCCGCCGCGACCTCGCGCCCCTCTCCGTCCAGGAACCACTGGGTCAGTGCCAGATTGCCGGTCGCCGGTATCACGTCCAGGGGCAGGCCGAGGACGGCGGCCAGCCGCTCCGCGATCGCGAGGACCTGCGGCGCCCCGGCGACCAGCGTCTCGTCGGCGTACGCCGTGCCGATCGGCAGCTCGATCTCGCGGTCGAGGAAGAGCGGCACCAGGACGGTCCACCCGCAGAGGGTCTCCTCCTCGGCCCGGGTCAGCCGGGCCCGGCACAGTGCGGCGAAGCCCTCCATGGACGGGCTCATCTTCTCCTCGAACCAGCCGCTCCCGGAGCCCGAGGGCTCTCCCGGCAGGTACGGCGGCTGTCCGCGCCGCCGCAACTCCTCGTTCAGCGCGGCGGCGGTCTTTCCGTGCCCGCCCTCGTGCTGCCCGAGCCAATCCCGAGCGTCCACACTCACCAGATACACACCCATGATCCGAAACGTACCTCGCACCACTGACATTGATACGCGCGGCGGCTCCCCGACCTGATGCCGAAGTGGGTGAACACGTGGGTCGACAAGTGGATGGACATGCGCTTGGACGGTGCGGACCAGCGCCGGTCTCCGACCACTGCTTCCGTCACGGCGTCTGCTTACGTCACGGCCTCGCGCGCCGCGGCGGGAGCAACCCGGCGGCCGGACGACCCGCGCGACCGGCCGGCCGCCGCGCTCGGCGGGTACGGGAGCACACCGGGCGCGGCTGGCCGGTAGTCGCACAGGACCTCGAACTGCCGCATCCTCGGACGCTGTCGGCGTGCCCGTGCCGGACGACGTCCGCGCCCGGGGAGGCGTATCCGGCCTCGCCGGGCGGCTGCGTGCTCGTAGCCCTACTCGGCCTTGCCGTAGTCCTTCGCCATGGCCCCGGCGAAGTCGTACACCACGCACTGCTCGTCGCCCACCACCCAGGCGTCGTGGCCGGGCGGGATCACGAAGACGTCGCCCGGGCCCACTTCGGCCTCGCCGCCCTCGTCCATGGTGACGTGCATGCGTCCGGAGACGACATAGCCGTTGTGGTGGATCATGCAGGTGTCGGTGCCCGCGATCGACGCGAGCGACTCGGTCCACCGCCAGCCGGGCTCGAAGGTCGCCACGGCGAAGTCGAGCCCCGTCATATGGACGGCCTCGATGTGGCCACGGGGGAAATCGCGACGCTCGTCCGGCTTGTCGAGCGTCTTCACTTCCATCATGACGCTCCTCCCTTCCGGCCGCGCTCGACCACGGCCGGGGCCGGTCTCCCCGGCAGACCTGGACGTCACCGGTGTGAGCCGCGCCCCTACGCCTCCATCGTCCACCTGTCCACCGCAGGCCGCCATCCGGGCGACACCGGCATCAGCCGGCGCCGCCGCACAACTCGGCGAAACGGGCGGCGTCGATGTTGCCGCCGGACACGATCACGCCGATCCGGCGGCCGGGAGCCTCGACCCGGCCCGCGAGCAGAGCGGCCAGACCGGTGGCGCCGCTGGGCTCCATGACGACCTTCAGACGCTCGAACGCGAACCGCATGGCCGAGCGGATCTCGTCGTCCGAGACGAGGGCGATCTCGTCCACGAGCCGCTGGTTCACCGAGAAGGTCAGCTCTCCGGGGGTGTGCAGGGCCTGGCCGTCGGCGATGGTCCGCGGCACCGGGATCTCGATGCGCCGGCCCGCCTCCAGCGAACGCTTCGTGTCGTCCCCGGCCTCCGGTTCGACGCCGACGACGCGGACGCGCGGCCGCGTTCCCTTGACCGCGGTCGCGCTTCCGGCGATGAGCCCGCCGCCGCCGACCGGCGCCAGCAGGGCGTCCAACTCCCCCGCCTCCTCCAGGAGTTCCAGCGCGGCGGTGCCCTGTCCCGCCATGACGTGCGGGTGCTCGTAGGGCGGGATCAGCGCCAGGCCCCGGTCGGCGGCCAGCCCCCCGGCGAGGGCCGCCCGGTCGCCGCTGTAGCGGTCGTACGTCACGATCTCGGCGCCGTAGGCCTCCGTCGCCGCCCGCTTGGAGCGCGGTGCGTCCTCGGGCATGACGATCACGGCAGAGGCGCCGAGTTCGCGCGCGGCCAGCGCGACGGCCTGGGCGTGGTTGCCGGAGGAGTACGCGACGACGCCCCGGGCGAGCTGTTCGGGGGCCAGCCGGGAAACCGCGTTGTAGGCGCCGCGGAATTTGAAGGCGCCCACGCGCTGGAAGTTCTCGCACTTCAGCAGGACCTCGGCGCCGACGATCCGGTCGAGGGTCCGGGAACGGAGGACGGGCGTGCGATGCGCGACGCCCTGGAGGCGGACCGCCGCGTCGCGCACGTCGTCGAGAGTGATCGGCAGGGGGGTGGTCGTCACGGGTGTGCTCCCTCGGGGGTGCCGTCGGAGCCGTCGGCGTCACGCGCGGCTCGGGAACGGGACAGGTAGTTGTAGGCGGAGGCGCGCGAGATGCCGAGGCGGGCGGCGATCTGCTCGACGGCGCGGCGTACGGCGAACACACCGCGTTCGTCCAGACCGCGGAAGAGCGCGAGCCGGCGGGGGCCGTCGAGTCCGGCCCACGTCTGGTCCTGGCGCGCGAGATGGGCGTCGAGAAGCGCGTCGACGACGGAGTCGATGTCGTCGCCGAAGGTGGTCACCGGCGGGTCGGGCCGCGCTCCCGCAGTCCCCGCGAGCACGGCCAGCAGGCCCTGCACCCGGTCCACCTCCGTGACGTCCACGTTGACGCACAGCGCGCCGAACACCGCGCCGGCGGAGTCGCGCAGCACCATCGTGGACGACTTCACCAGCTTGCCGGCGCCGGTGCGGGTGACGTAGTTCAGCTCGTCGACGGCGTCGTCGCCGCGGGCGAGGACCCGCATGCCGATCTCGCTCATGGCGCCGCCGACCGTCCTCCCCGTCACCGATCCGGCGACGGCGGCCACGGACCGCTCCGGTCGCCGGTAGTCGTGCAGGACCACCTCGCACACCGGTCCGAAGGTCGCCGCGATCCCCTCGACGACGGGAGCCAGCGCTCCCAGGATCGCGTCCCGCTCGGATTCCCGGGCTCGGCTCGCCTCTGTGGCTTCCATGGAACGATATTAGACCACGAGTCCAGCGCTTGGACGCTCAGTCCACCCATGTCCGGGTGCCCGAATGCGGTGCCCGGTCGCGGTGCGCCGATGCCGGCGCGGCCGTTCGCTGTCGCGGCTCCGACCGTGCGGTTCCGGCCGTGCGGTTCCGGCCTCGGGGGTGGGACCGACGGGGAAGTGTGGATCAATGGGTGGTGCCGTCAATTGCCTTTTCCCTAGGATGGGTTGACGACCGCGCCAGTCCGTGGCACGGCCGGGATCTGGGGGAAGAGATGCAGTCTGGCAAGCAGCTGTCCACGTCGATCGACGCCTCGGTTCCGACAGCCGCGCGCATGTACGACCACTACCTGGGCGGCAAGGACAACTACGCGGCCGACCGTGCCGCCTGCGAGGAACTCGACAAGGTCGTCCCGAGCACGCGCGCCCTCGCGCTGAACAACCGGCGCTTCCTGCAGCGGGCCGTGCGCACCCTGAGCCAGGAGTACGGCATCCGGCAGTTCCTCGACCACGGCTCCGGCCTGCCCACCCAGGACAACGTGCACCAGGTCGCACAGCGCATCGCCCCGGACACGCACGTCGTCTACGTGGACAACGACCCCATGGTCCTCGTGCACGGCCGGGCCCTGCTGGAGCAGGACGAGCGGACCGCCGTCATCCACGCCGACATGCGGGACACGGAGACCATCCTCGCCCATCAGGACACCCAGCGCCTGATCGACTTCTCCCAGCCGGTGGCCGTGCTGTTCAACTCGGTGTTCCACTGCATCCCCGACAGCGACTCCGACGGGCCGCAGGCATTGGTCCGCCGGGTGACCGAACACCTGGCCCCCGGCAGCTTCGTGCTGATGTGTCAGCTCGTCAGTGAGGACCCGGCGGTCAGGGACTTCGTCACGGACTTCATGGACAAGGCCACCCAGGGCCACTGGGGGCGGGTACGCCAGGAGAAGGACGTCGCCGCACTGTTCGACGGCCTGGAAATCATCGAACCGGGACTGGTCGAGGTCTCCACCTGGCGTCCCGACACCGAGGTCGCACCCCGTCAACTCACCAAGGAATGGATCGAGTTCGGCGGTATAGGCCGCCTGAACTAGCCCGTCCGGGCCGTTCCGTCCGGGCCGGCGTCACGCGGCCGCAGCATCTTCCCTCCCGGCCGCAGTACCTTCCCGGCCGTCGCATCGTCGCGGCAGGAGCGCCGGGCCACCCGGGACGTCGTCGGCGGGGCCACCCCGCGCCGGGCGCCGCCGCGCCGTCAGGAGTAGCGCTGCCGCGCGGTCGCCTCCAGCAGCGCCACCGAGTCACGCGGGTTGAGCGCCTCGTCGGCCAGCCGGTCCAGCGCCACCCGGTACTCCTCCGTCTCGTCCTGGTCCTCCAGGAAGGTGGCGCTGCGGATCTGCTCCAGATACACGACATCGGGCAGGTCGACGCCGCCGAAACGGAGATAGGTGACCGGTATGGCCGGCGCCGAGGCGTGCGTGACGTCCAACGGCACCACCTGGACCGTCACATGGGGCAGAGCGGCCAGCTCCACGAGGTGGGTGAGCTGCTCGCGCATCACCTCGCGATCGCCCAGCACCCTCAGCAGCACCGACTCGTCGAGGATGGCCCAGACCTGCGGGGCGTCCGGCCGGCGCACCAGTTGGGTGCGCCGGGCACGCAGCTCCACCCTGCGCTCCACCTCCCGTGACGTCGCCGACGGGAGCCCGCGCTCCACGACGGCACGCGCGTACGCGGGAGTCTGCAGCAGGCCGGGCACGTACTGGATCTCGAAGGTGCGGATCGCCGTGGCCGCCTCCTGCAGCCCGACCAGCCGGTCGAACCACTCGGGCATCAACCGCTTGTCGTAGCGCTGCCACCACCCGGGCTGGCCCGCCTGCCGCAGCAGCTGGATCAGTACGGAGGACTCGTGGTCGCCGGCGCCGTACAGCGACAGCAGGGCGCGCACATCGCCCTCGACGGGAGGCTTTCGCCCCTTGCCCGCTTCGATGCGCGACAGCTTCGCCGGGCTGAACCCGAGGGCACGCGCGGCCTGCTCCTGCGCGTAGCCGGCATCCTCCCGGATGCCCGCCAGCTGCACCCCGACCAGCATTTTCAGCAAGGTCGGAGCGGGCTCGGCCCGGTTCAGATACGGTTCGAGGCGGGACACTCGAGGTGACTCGGCGGACATCCTGACTCCCCGTGGACCGGCAGACGACAGACCGCATTATCGCATCCGAACCCCTCCGGCCGCACGTACCAAGGGAATTGGGGTTCCGTGGAGCGCCTTCGCGCCCCGCCGGACACCTTCACGATCCGGTGCACCCCTCGTACCCCCTCGACGCCGCGCGTCCGTCCGCGTCCGTCGCGTCCCTCGCCTCCGCCGAGCCCGCTCCCGGACTCTCACGTCGCCTTCGCGTGAACCTCACACCAGGTGATCGAACTCCCCGCCCTTCGCCCCTGCCACGAAAGCGGCCACCTCGGCCGGCGTGTACACCAGCGCCGGGCCGTCCGGGTCACGGGAGTTGCGCAGCGCGACGCCTCCGCCCTCGAGGGCCGCGACCTCGACACAGTTGCCCTCGGCATTGCTGTGACTGCTCTTCAGCCAGCGGACGCCCAGCGAGCTCGCCCGCACTCCGTTCGGCACTGACGGCATTGCACCCTCCTCGCTTCGTACGCGCAATTTCCCGTGAAATTGCACGAGGACCCCTTCAGCGTGGATAATAGCCATGCCGTCAACCGCACTTCTGGCCCACCGTCCTGACGTCGTCTCAGGGAGATGCCCCGTGCCATCACCTGCGCAGTTCCGGAGCCACGAGTCCGTCGCCGTCCGCGACTCGCCCAGAACCGCCGCCCTGAACCTCTCGGGCAGCCGGCAAGAGTTCGCCCAGGCGAGGGACTTCACCCACCGCACCCTCGGCCACTGGTCCCTGGACCACTGCAGCGACGACGCGGTCACCGTCGTCACGGAACTGGCAGCCAACGCGGTGCTGCACGCACTCCCCCACACCCCGGCGGACGAGTTCGGCGTACGGCTCAGGCTCACCCTGCGCCGCTCCCACCTGGTGTGCGCCGTCACCGACCCGAGCGACAGCCTGCCCGTCTACCCGCGCGCCGAGGACGCCCTCCTGGAGCACGGCCGTGGACTGCACATCGTCGAGGCCCTCTCCGAGCACTGGGGGTGGACCCGCCGCTGCCCGGTGGGCAAGACCGTCTGGGCCATGCTGCCGACCCGGCACCTGCCCTGATCCCCGACCACACCAGACACCGGACATGACTGCCACGAAGAGAACCGCACCGCTCGCGGACCTGGCACACGTGCCATGGCCCGAGATCAAGGACTCCACCGGATCCGCCGCGGCCATCCCCTTCCTGCTCGCCACGCTGGCGCGGGGGGACACCGACAGCGCCGACTCGGCCCTGAGGCAACTCCGGCGGAGGATCTGTCAGTTCGGTTTCGTCGTGGAGGAGGCGACGGCGGCGACGGTGCCCTTCCTCTGGGAACTCGTCCGGCTCCCCGAGGTCACCTGCCGCGCGGACATCCTGCGCCTGCTCAAGAGCATCGCCGACGCCCGGCAGTGGGAGACCACGGCCGTCGCGTACCCCAAACTGCTGCACCATCCCGACAACTACGTGGCGTGGGAGCGCGCGGCCCGCCACGCCGTCCGCGCCCAGCGCGACGTCCTGCGCCAGCTGCTGGCCGAACCGGACACCGAGATACAGCGGGCGACCACGGAACTCGCCGCCGCGCTGACCGACCGGCCGCAGGGCTGAGCGCCCTCCCGGCCGACTCACCCCTCGTCCGCCGGACCGACCGCGGATCCGGGCGCCTGCCGACCACGGGCCGTCTCCCTCGTCCCGCGCACCTCCGCACGGGCGCTAGGTTGGCAGCATGAGCAACCTTGATGGCTCGCCCGTGCCGAGTGTGTGCGGCGGCCGTGGATTCGTCGTCGCCGAACCCGTCCGCGAGCTGCTGAGCCCTCGCCATCTGAAACTCGGCGGGTCGACGGAGGTGCGCCGGCTGCTGCCCAATCTCGGCCGGCGCATGATCGGCGCCTGGGCCTTCGTCGACCACTACGGCCCCGACGACATCGCCGACGAACCCGGCATGCAGGTCCCGCCGCATCCCCACATGGGCCTGCAGACCGTCAGCTGGCTGCACGAGGGCGAGGTGCTGCACCGCGACTCCACCGGCAGCCTGCAGACCATCCGGCCCCGGGAACTCGGCCTGATGACCTCGGGGCGCGCCATCAGCCACTCCGAGGAGAGTCCGCGGGCGCACGCCCGTCTCCTCCACGGCGCCCAGCTCTGGGTGGCGCTGCCGGACGCGCACCGGCACACCGAACCCCGTTTCGAGCACCACGCCGAACTGCCCACGGTCACCGCGCCCGGCCTCACGGCCACGGTGCTCCTCGGCGACCTCGACGGCTCCACGTCACCCGGATCGGCCTACACCCCCATCGTGGGCGCCGACCTCGCCCTCGTCCAGGGCGCCGACGTCCGGCTGCCGCTGCTGCCCGACTTCGAGTACGGCGTCCTGTCGATGTCGGGCGAGGTGCACGTGGACGGCGTCCCCGTCCTCCCCGGCTCCATGCTCTACCTCGGCTGCGGCCGCACCGAACTGCCCCTGCGGGCCGCATCGGACGCGGGCCTGATGCTGCTCGGCGGCGAGCCGTTCGAGGAGGAGCTCGTCATGTGGTGGAACTTCGTCGGCCGCACCCAGGCCGAGATCGAACAGGCCCGCGAGGACTGGATGAACGGCACACGTTTCGGCGAGGTGATCGGGTACGACGGGGGTCCCCTGCCCGCGCCGGAGCTGCCGCCGGTGCCGCTGAAACCACGCGGAAGAGTGCGCTGACCTGCGGAAGTGTCGCGCTCCTCGTCCAGGGGTCACTTCTGCCCGGGTCAAGGACGCCAACTCGGTGGCCTGGCGCCGTGCGCGGATCCCTGCGCTGAACGGATTCGGCAACGCTCGCCCTGTGGCCCTTGTCCAGTCAGTACGGCGCGGCTCGCTCGTCGCGAGCGGTCCCGGGGCACGCCCACCAGAGGATTCCCGGCCTTGAACATCGCCCTGGTGCATCACTCTGCCCTGAAGGCGCTGCGGGCGCCGGGCGATGATGACAGGCGCCGGGGCGCGGCCCGCGGGTCTGCCGGCGTAGGGCGGTGGTCGTGGCGGAGCCGCTGCTGAATCCGGTGCCGATCGGGCCGGCCTGGCGGCCCCAGGGGCACCGCTCAAGCAGGACGATGTATCCACCGCATCGACCACCGCACCGAGCAGCCCATGGTCGAGCCCGCGCTCGGCGCACCACGGTCGTGGGCGGGGACTCGCGGGCTCGGTCGAGCAGCCCTGCGAGACTGCCGCCGCCCCGCGTTCGTGCGCTGCTGGGACGTCCGGCCGGGTGTGCGGTCAGCCTCCCTGGCCGGCGCTGCCCACTGGGCCGACCATCATGATCCAGTCGAGGGCAAGGCCCGCCGCCCGGTACGGGGCCGTGTTCGCCGCAGCCCTCATGGCCCTGACCGGGTGCTCCTCCGGCGCCTCGGGGCTGCCGCGCAGCGCGTCCGCAGCGGCCGCGTCGGCCTCCCTCCCGTCCCCGCCACCGCTCACGTGGAGCACGTGCGGGAAGAACCTCGAATGCGCCACGATCAAGGTGCCGCAGGAATACACCGAGTTGAATCGCAGCCGGTCGTCACCCGCGTACCGCCCGCCCCACGCATCGCCGGGCCGAGGTCATGACGAGTGCGCGCGGCCAGAGCGTCGGACCCCACAGGTGTGATTTGCGTCACGTTGCGATGCTCTCCGGGTCTTCGCCCACAGAGCCCCGGGGCCGGAATCCGGGCCCCTGGGCGCCCTATTCGACGAACGCGGTGACGTTCTGCCCGCGGTGAATCTTCGATTCATCAGAAACCCCGCACTCGGCCCGCGGTCACGAAAGCGATCGTCGACTCGTGGGGAGCGCCGCGCGAAGGAGCACGGCGGACGCCGCCGAGGACACGATCTTCATTCCTTGAGAGCGCTCTTGCTTTTTGGTTCACCGAATTCCGGCGTGAGACCTCACCCCACCGCTGCGAATCGAACTCTTCGGCCCACCGCCTGCTGCACATGGGGCGTGCGGTGCTGCTGAGACAGCGTCAAAGCGCGTTGTTTTCCATCGAATTCGGGGCAACACTTGGAATCCGCACGGAGCCGCTCCACCCTCCCGAATCCTCGGAAAGGTCGACGGCGCGTGGGGTAAGGAGGTGAGGACACATGGGCATGAAGATGACGATGACCACCCGCTGCACGGTGGCTGTGCGTTGGCAGCACCTGCGAGTAGTCATCATCGTCGTGGTCATCGCGATCCTGAGTTTGCCGACTCACGGACCCGGCGACTCGTCACTGCTCGACACGCTCCTGCCGCGTGTCTGAGCCGCACTAACTGACCTTCAAGCGGGGGCGGTTGCCGGAAGTCCGGCGGCCGCCCCTTCCCCATGGAAAGATTAGCGCACAATCACGCCGCGTTGAAGGGGAATCCCGCCCTGGCACCCTTCTCTGTCCGCAACTGTCCGGCAAGAGGCATTTCGCGGCGCGGGAAGGGTTCGAATCGAAGACCGAGCGGCGGAAACGGAACAGCAACGCCGATCATGTCCATGAATCCGCTTGCGACGCGACACGCGTGATCAGACCGAGAGAACACGACGAAAGCCTGCCTCCTCGTACTCACCCGCCGGAATGACGCGGACGCCCTGTGCTTCGACCCACGCATGAAAGCGGTACGGGTCCTCGGCGACGCCGACACACCAGACCGCACGCCGGCCGCGGAGAGCGAGCACGGCGACCGTGGCCAGTGACAGCTCCAGACATGCGGCCCGCCCCGGGTAGCACTCGGCGGCGCTGCGCACGACCGCCAGAGCGTCCGCCGCCTCTCGCGAGGTCGCTTCCCTCCCGCACCGCCACCGGGCGGCCCGGTCCACCGTGTGGACGAGAACGCCGAACGGCAGCCGGATCAGCAACAGGGCCACCATGAGGCCGAGCAGTCCGGCAGCCGTCGCCGCGGCGCTGCGGCGCTCCCCGGCACGCCCCTGACACACCGGAACAGCAGCCATCATCCTCATGGCCGCCGTCGGGAGCTGACCGGGCGCGTGAGGTGGGCTGCCGCCTGCCGCCGCCGGTGTGCGGGCGGCCCGTGCGACGCCCGCCGCCTTCGGCGTCTCCGCATGCGGCGTCTCCGCGCGCCGCTCCGTGTCCGGGGTCTCCGCGTGCGGTTCCGTGTCCGGGGTCTCCGCGTGCGGTTCCGCGTCCGGGGTGTCCCGCACGGGCTCCGGTCCTTCAGCGGTGAGAAGACCGCGCCCGATCAGGTCGTCGGCGAGCCTGCGGGCGTCCTCGCGGATCTGGTCGTGCTGGGGTGCGGGATAGCGGCTGGTCAGCAGGTTCACCGCGGACTCGAAGTCCTGACCGCGCCGCCATTCCCGCCACAGCGTTCGCGCCACGGAGTTCATCGCGAAGCAACGGCCGGAGCGGGCGTCCAGCAGGACGCTCCCGCCGTGCGACGCCACGCTCTCATGGACATGGTCGGGCACGTTGAGGCGTGTCATGTCAGCTCCTTTCCGTCGCCGTGAGACGCCAGCCAGATGTCGGCGCCCAGCAGGCGGTCGAGCGCCGGAAAAGGAGCCGGTAGTCCGGCGACCGCACGGTCGAGCGAGGCGATCACCCGCGACGGCTCGATCACGCCCAGGTCGGCCAGCGGTGAACGGGAAAGTCGTACGCGGATCTCGTCGGCCGACAGCCGGACGCCACGGTAGTTCTCCGCGGAGTAGTCCCCTTTGGTTCTTCTCCGCAACACGTCGTCAGGCACCAGGCCGGTCAGTCCGGCGGCCAGGAGGGGCTTGACGACGAAGGGGTCCGTCCTGTGCGCCGGCGGCAGCCTCAAACAGGCTCGTACGACCTCGCCGTCCAGGAAAGGCGCGTGCGGCCAGGTACCGAACACACGCGCCGTCTCGATGAGTCGGTTCTGGACGGCGGCCGAGTTGCGCAGTTCGCAGAGGACGGCGCGTGCCCCGGGCGTCTTCGACGGCGCGGACCCGGAGTCGGAGCACCGGGAACGCTCTCGGGCGAGTTCGGCGAGCCGGCGGCGCATGCCGGTGGTCAGCCATGCCGCCTCCGGACCGGGCGGAGGCCACCAGGCGACGGCGTCCAGCCACTGTGTCGTATGCCGCGGGGGCTCTTCCAGCAGGAGTGCCAGTTCGTCGAACGCCTTCCGCTTCGGTGTGCGGGCCAGGCGCAGGGCTCGCGACACCGTGCTCGCGGGAGAGACCTTGCGCATCCGGGCCAGAGCGCGCCCGTCCCGGACGAGTCTGCGCACTCCGGCGACAGCGGGAAGGTCGGCGAGACAGGAGGGCGGCGCCGCCAGGAGGGCGTCGCCTCCTTCCCCGGTCAGGTGGATCCCACGGCCGCCGGCCGCGATGTGGGACAGCCGCAGCCGCAGCCGCGCGCCGATCACCGCTCCTGGATCGGGCTGGTCCGCGGGGAGTTGCTCGCCCATGTCGCGGTAGGGCAGTGAAGCCTCGTCGCCCCGGGTCACGTTCAGCCGGAGGCCCGGGATCATCGCAGCGTAGGCAAGGGCGTGTTCGAGATCGCCGGCCGGCGCCTCGGGGTGGTGGTAGACGTAGGCGTCCAGCGGCTCCGAGGACGTACGTGCGGCCAGGGCGGCCAGCGACGTCGAGTCCATGCCCCCGCTGAAGTCCGAGGTGACCCGGGCGGAACCGCCCGTGCGCAGGGACATGGCGCTCGTCAGTGCCGACCTCAGGCGTTCGGCGCTCTCCGCGAACCCCGCGCCGCTGTCGGCGTCCAGGCGTTCGTACGTCCAGTGCTCGAGGGCTCCTGAGGGCTCGATCCGCAGGGCCTGTCCGCCGCCGAGTTGCTGGACGCCGGCCAACGCGGTTCGTCCTGCGGTGAGTTCGGGAACCGAGGGACACACGATGTGCGCCGCCAGGGTGGTCGGGTCGGCGGCTCCGCCGGTCCCCGCCAGGAGGGCCGCGGCCGTCGCCCGTGTGGCGATCACGGTGCGGTCGCCGGACTGCGCGTAGTACAGGGGGAATTGCCCCGCCGGGTCGGTGTAGGCGGTGAACGCTCCGTCGTCCCGCACCGTCATGAGCAGATACGCGCCGGGCCACCGCGTCAGCCGTTCCCAGTGCCCGTCCCCGGCCGAGCGCGCCAGGTCCTGACGCATCGTCGTGGCGCTCGCGAGGCACTGGCCGACCGTGACCAGGCGTGCCCGCGCGCATTCGACGGTGCGCACCTCACCCGGGTGCCAGTGGCCCCAGGTCCACAGGAACCGTTCGGCGGGCCACACCCTGACGGCATCCCCGGGGGGAGCGGGGCGGGCGGGCGGGAGCACTCCCGCGACGGTGGGGCCACGGGGGAGGAGGGAGGCAGAGCCTGGACCGCGGTTCTCCGTGAGAGGAGTGGATGCACCAGAGGTGAACATGACGACGGTTCCGCGCCATCACCAGTAGTACTGGGCGTTGGCGTCGGCGCTGCCGTTCGGCGAACTCCCGAGTGTCACTTCGCGGAGGTGACCCAGGTCGACGAGCACGGGAGACACGTAGGCCGTGGTCGACGACCGGACCGGCGACGACGGCGCACCCGTCATGGCCGTGTGCTCCGCATCCGCGGAATCGTCACACGGAAATACAGCGACAGGCTCATGGGTCATGGTGTCCGCCTAAGGTCGAACGGGGGAATACCCCGAGAAAGACAAGTGCGCGAGTGGCGTATGTGACTCGGATCTCGAATGAAGTGTAGCCGTGGCCGCTCTGCGCCATGCACCGAATCAATCGAACCGGACGGCGGGACACACCCTGCTGGCCTGCCTGTTTACCCGCGGCCTTCTGACAATTCGAAGACCGGCGCGGTCTCGGTGGCGTGCGTCCGCGCATCCGCCGTTCCATTCGATGAACAATGACCGCTCATTCGAAGAGAAGCCGGGGCGGATCGAAAGTTCTCCTTTCACTTCGAAGAGCCGGCCGGTGGTCTGCCGTGCCCGGGCGTCTCCCGCACGATGTGACTGTCGCACGGCCGTCCGTCCGCCCGTTCCCCAGGACCGCCCCGCCGAACGCGCGAAACCCTACGTCTGCGGGTTTCCCGCGCTCTCCTGTCCGCGCAGCCCCAGGACCAGGGCCCCTTGCGCTTCGGCCCGGGTCCCCAGCTCGCTGAGCGTGAGCGCGAACTCGGAGCCCTCGGCGACCGCGCCAGGCAGCGCGAAACGGTGCAGCGACTCGTTGCAGCCCTCCAGCAGAAGCCGGGATTCGGCGAGCTGCCCGCCGACGACGACGAGATCGGGGTTGAGCATGTTGCACAGTTGGGCGAGCGCATGGCCGAGGCGGCGGCCCGCGTCGTGGATCACCCGCATACAGACCGCGTCCTGCTCATGGGCTGCCCGAAGGACCTGTTCCAGCGTCTCGGGCCCCGCCGCGCTGCCCCGGGCACGCGCGGCGCGGACCTGGGCGATCAGCGCATCGGCGCCGATCACCGTCTCCAGACAGCCCCTCCCGCCGCACTGGCACACCGTTCCCTCCGGGTCGACGGTGAGGTGTCCGATCTCCCCCGCCATGCCACCGTGGCCGCGCAGCACGCTGTTGTGCACGATGATGCCGGCCCCGACCCCGGTCGACGCCTTCACGTAGACCACCGTCTCGGCGTTCTCGCGCGTGCCGTAGGTCTGTTCCGCCAGCGCACCGAGATTGGCGTCGTTGTCGATGACGGCGCGTACCCCCAGCCATGCGCCCAGGTCCCCCGCCGGGTCGTCGCCCGGCCGCCACGGCGGCAGGATCGGCGGGGTGAACTCGGCGGTGCGGGGATTGATCATTCTTGGCACGGCGATACCGAGGGACAGCACGTCGGTCCGCCGCCGGCCTGTCGCCTCGATCGCTTCCTCGATCATCTCCTTGACCTCGGGAAGCGCCCTGTGCCAGCCCCTGCTGACGCCTTCCCCGCTCACCGTCGCGCTCACCTGGTCGAATTCCTTGTCGAGCCTGCGGGCGACCACGGTGATGTGGTTGAACCCGAGGTGGACGCCTACGCCCACGTCATCGACAGGAACCAGAGTGACCTTGCCGCCGCGGCTCTTCCCCTCCGCCTTGGCTTCCGGCACGAGACCGGCCGTGGCCAGCTCCCGCACCGCGGTCGACACGGTGGCCTGGGAAAGCATCGTGCGCCGCGCGATGTCGACCTGAGTGCCCGCCTTGATCGCAACGGCGAGCAGTACCTTCTTGCGGTTGACGCCCCGTGTGGGCGTCACCTCCGGCAGCCGGCCTAAAAGATCCCGCACGCCCGCCATTGACGCCCCCCAGCCGATGTCGGTGCTTCAACTCTTCACTCCCTGAGGGGAAAAGATACCAGGGCGCTCTTCGATTCGAACGCGGCAGGACTTCGATCGATGTCGCGAGCACCGGGGGAGCAAGGCGTCCAGCATACGAAATCGATCAACCTGCACATCATATTTTGGCTGAAAATCACAATCACGCGTCAATACGGAAAGCTATTTCGCAACAAGTGATCAGCACTCATCCGAACCGATCAAGCGGGAAGGTTCAGTTGCCAGGAGACGCCGAACCGGTCGTTGACCCAGCCGAACCGGGGACTGAAACCGTAGTCTCCCAGCGGCATGAGCACGGTGCCCCGCTCCGCGAGAGCCGCGTAGAGGCGGTTCAACTCGGCTTCGTCCTGGCATTGCACGAAGAGCGAGACGGCGGGAGTGAAGGTGAAGTCGTGCTTCACCGGGCTGTCGATGCACATGAACTGAACTCCGGCGAGCGAGAAGGTCGCATGCTGCACGCTCCCCTCCTTGCCGGGCCCCTCGGCGCCATAGCGGGTGATGCCGACGACCTCGGCGCCGTCGAAGAGCGAGACGTAGAAGGACATCGCCTCCTCGGCGATCCCGTCGAACATCAGGAACGGAGTGACCTTCTGGGACGAAACGATCTCCACAGCCACGGCCTCCTTCGGCGTTTTCAGGCAGTCGGCGAGTGATCAGGTTAGCGCCGCACCTCCGCGAGTCCGCCGAGGCAGGCCGCCCGGCCGGCAGCGCGGCGAGGCTCTGTCGGGGGTGTGCCGGGGGTGTGCCGGGCGATGCCATGAGCCTTGACGCGGCTCCGGGCCACCTCGTGGGGCAGGACTGACGCCCTGCCCCACGAGGTGGGTGTGCCCGGCGCCGAAGGCGATCCGCCGGACGGACCGCGGCGCTCTCAGGCGGCCCGGTACGCCTCGGCGAGCTTCTGGACGGCCGCTCCGTAACGTCCGGTGAGAGAGAGGTGGTCGGCGTCCGCGAACGGTTTCGCGATCGCCGCCGTCAGGTGCGGACCCGCCTTCTGCTGGACGATCAGCCGGGCCCTGTCCACGAGCGCGCGGCCCGCCCGGTCGGCCCCGGCCCGTTCGGCCGCACCTGCCGCAACGCCGAGCGCCCGCAGAGCGGTCGCGCCGCCCGTGGGCGCCTTGGCCAGGGTCGTCAGGCCCCAGCCGTAGGGGAACTGCGGGTCGTACGCCGTGTCGCCGACGTTGATCGGCAGCTGGGTCTCGGACCTGGGCCAGGTGACCGGGAGCCGGCCGGTGAAGGGCCGCTTCCCGTAGAGGACGTCGGCGACGCCGTCCCCCTCCGTGCCCGGCAGCCAGGAGGCCACCAGGGCGTCGATCGCGCCGAGCCGGTCGCCGATCAGCTGGGGGCGTCCTGAGACGATCAGCACCGCGCACTTCATGGCCGCGCACACCTTGTCGACGGCAGCCCGGTCGGCGGCCGACAGCTCGAGGGAGTGCCCGTTGCCGACGTCCCCCACTCCTTCGGCATAGGGGGTCTCGCCGACGACGACCACGCCGACGTCGTGGCCTGCCATGGGCGCGGAGGCGTCCTTGGAGTAGGTGACGTCGCCGTCCTTGCGCATCGCGTCGAGGATCGTGGTGCCCCGGGTGTGGGCGCCGGAGGCGCCCTGCCAGGTGACGGTCCAGCCGCCGGTCTGGTTGCCGAGGTCGTCGGCGTTGGACCCGGCGACGTAGACCTTCTGCGACGTCCTCAGCGGGAGCACCCCACCGCTGTTCTTCAGGAGCACCTGCGACTCGGCGGCCGCCCGGCGGGCGACGGCCCGGTGTGCGGCGCCGCCGATCTTCGAGGCGTTGCGCGTCTGCGCGTACGGGTGCTCGAACAGGCCCAGCCGGAACTTCTGCGTGAGGATGCGGGAGACGGCGTCGTCGATCCGCTGCCGGCTCACCCGCCCGGCGTTCACCTCGCCCGTCAGGGCCGCGGTGAAGTCCTTGTAGCCGTAGGGCACCATCATCATGTCGACGCCCGCGTCGACCGCCGTGCGGACCTGGGACGGGTAGTCGCCGGACAGCTGGTCGAGGGCGTTCCAGTCGCTGATGACGAACCCGTCGAAGCCCATACGTCCCTTGAGCACGCCGTTGATCATGTCCGCGCGGGCGTGCATCTTCACCGGGCCCCGTCCGTCGCCGAGGACGTCGAGCGAGGAGTACGACGGCATGACGGTGCCGACGCCCCGGTCCACGGCGGTCCGGAACGGCTCCAGGTGGACGGCCTCCAGCTGCTGCCGGGTGACCTTGGTGACGCCCTGGTCGATGGTGTACGTGCCCGTCGTGGACGAGCCGTACTCGGTGCCGCCGTCGCCGACGAAGTGCTTGGCGGTGGCGAGGACCTTGTCGTCGTCCTTCAACTGCCTTCCGTCGGCGCTGCCCTGGAGGCCCTGGACGACGGTCTCCATCGACCGGACGAGCGCCGGGTCCTCGCCGAAGGACTCGTAGGAGCGGCCCCAGCGTTCGTCGCGGGAGACGCAGAGGCAGGGGGCGAAGTCCCAGGGGACGCCGGTGGCACGGACCTCACTGGCCGTCACTGCCGCCGTCTGCTCGGCGAGTCGGGGGTCGCGAGTCGCGCCGATGCCGATGTTGTGCGGCATGATCGTGGCGCCGGCCAGGTTGTTGTGGCCGTGCACGGCGTCCACGCCGTAGATCAGCGGGATCTGCCACCGCGTGGCCCGCGCCCGGAGCTGGAATCCGTCGGTCATCCTGGCCCAGGCCGCGGGGGTGTTGGGCGTGGGCGTGGAGCCGCCGCCGGAGAGCAGCGAGCCGAGTTCGTACGTGGCGACGTCGGCCCCCTCCCCCACCGCGCCGCGCTCGGCCTGCGTCATCTGCCCGGCCTTCTCCTCGAGGGACATGCGGGACACGAGGTCGGCGACCCGCTTGCGCACCGGCAGCCTGCTGTCCAGATAGGGCAGTCCGTGGGCGTCGAGGACGACCTGCGGCGTCTCTGCGGGGGCCTTGGCTCCGGTGACCGTGAGCTTGAGCGGGACGGTCTCGGCGGGCTCGGGCGACTTGTCGCGGAGAGTGTGGACCCTGAGGGTCCGCGTCGTGCCGGAGGCCGTCCCGGCCGGGAAGGTGAGCGTCCCGGTGACCGGTGTGTAGTCCTTGCCCGGTTCGGCGGTGCCGCCGGTGGTCTCGTAGGCGACGGTCACCGGTTCGTCGAGGGGGGCGGAGCCGGTGGTGACGACGGTGACCGAGACGGTGGCCGCACCGCCCTCCTTGACCGGGTAGACGGCGGCGTCGGTCGTCACGTTCGCCCGCAGCGCCTGGTCGGCCCTGCCGTACAGCTCGACGTCGTCCATCGCGAAGCGGCCCCTGACGCCGACGGGGAGCGTGAGCGCGTACCCCCACATCCGGGTGAGTCCGAGGACGTGATCGATGCCGCCGACGGGCTGGTAGTCCGTGCGGTACGCGAAGCCGGTGAAGGGGAGTTCGACCTGCTTCCAGCCGGTGAAGTCGTCGGTGAAGGACGTCGTCCACAGCTCGGAAGCCTCGCCGTTCGCGCCGCCGTCCTTGATCTCGAAGGGGATCTTCCTGCCGGTGCCCCGGCCATCCCACCACAGGCGGACGCCCTGGTGGGCGGACCAGTCGTGGGCGGGCAGATCGGCGGCGAAGTCATGGGTGAAGCCGCCGTAGCCGCTGATGTCGTAGTCGCCGGTGAGCACCTTCTCGCCCTCGGGGGCGTCGGCGCGGGCGGTCAGCTGCAGGGCGGGGGGATCGTCGCTGTCGCCGCCCCAGGCGAAGATGCCCTCGGCCGGCTGGGAGGCGAAGGGGACCTCGCCCTCGAAGCGGTCGACGGGTACCGGCACGGGGTCGTCGGCGGCCTGGGACGCCGTCGGCGACAGCACGGCGGCGAGCAGGACGGCGGAGAGGAGCAGAGCGGTTCTCGGCATGGACCTTCCCTCGGCTCTCAGGGGTCACTCGGCACTTATCTCACGCCGTGAGTCAACTGACGGCCCGCACACCCGTCAAGACGTCCGGCACAGCGGCGAACGCCGCCCCGGCGTCACGGACGACTCCCGGCAGGCGTCAGGGACGGGGCTCGAGCACTTCCGCGGTGCCGGTGTCGGTGTCGTAGCTGCGCAGAGTGGTGAGCCGGACCGACAGCGGCGGCGCCGGCAGCAGCCGGGGGATCCGCCGGCCGGCGAAGGCTCCGGCCTGCCGGCTCCGGCCGAGGGTGACGTGCGGGCTCCAACGCCCGGGCTCGTGGAAGGGGTTGAGGGTGGCGGGCGGGCTGTCCGAGGCGACCGCCTCCCACACCCGGCGGTGCAGGCCCGCCAGCGCGGGGTCGAGGTCCAGCGCCCAGGCCAGCACCGAGGTGGGCCGCTCGAAGCGGATCACGCCGGTGAACCGCACCGGCAGCGGCAGGGCGGCCGCCACGTCGGCGAGCTCCCAGCGCATGGGGGCGGTCAGCTCCCCGCATGCGGCAAGGGTGAGGTGCGGGCTGTTGGTCGGTGAGCGGTGGCGCGCCTGGCTGGGCAGCCCCGCGTCCGCGAGCCGCCGCCAGGCCTCCCGGACGGCCAGGTCAGCCGTCTCGTCCAGCAGGAGTTCGACCGTGCGCACCACCGCAGCCTACCGGCGGCCGGGCGCGACGCGGCCGCCGGCCGGGCCGTGCGTCGCACCGCCGGTGGCCGGGGGCGGCGCGACGGTTCGGGTCCCGCCCCGGCTGTCGGGCCGGGGCCCTCGCGGCAGGGGCGCCGCCGAGCGAGCGCTCAGTGTCCCGACAGGGATTCGGCGGGCAACTGCGCCCCGGTGGAACCCGGTTGCCCCACCCGGCGCTCCGGCTCGGGGATGTCCTCGGGTCCCAGCCGCTGCAGGTCGTCGAGCCCGGGCGAGGCCATCGCGCCGAGGCGGCGGGCCTGGCTGGTGGTCATCGTCTGGAGCAGCTGACGGGCGGTGCGGGCGTTGCCGAAGGAACGGTCGCGGGGAAGGGCGGCGAAGTGCCCCCGCAGAGCGTCGACGGTCTCGGGACCGCAGACGTAGCCCGCGTCGGCCGCCTGGGCGCGCACGATGGTCACGAGTTCCTCCGTGGTGTAGTCCTCGAACTGCACATGGCGGGAGAAACGCGAGCTCAGGCCGGGGTTGGAGGCGAGGAAACGGTCCATCTCCGCGGTGTAGCCGGCGACGATGACCACCACGTCCTCGCGGTGGTCCTCCATGAGCTTGAGCAGCGTGTCGACCGCTTCCCGGCCGAAGTCGGAGGGCGCGTTCGCGGGCGTCAACGTGTACGCCTCGTCGATGAACAGCACTCCTCCCAGGGCCCGTTCGAAAGCCTCACGGGTCAACTGGGCGGTGTGGCCGACGTACCGGCCCACCAGGTCCGCACGGGCCACTTCGACGAGCTGTCCGCGCGGCAGGACGCCCAGGGAGTGCAGCAGGTCCGCGTACAGCCGCGCCACGGTGGTCTTGCCGGTTCCGGGCGGACCCGCGAAGACCAGGTGGTGGCTGAGACTGGGCGCCGGCAGCCCGACGGCCTTCCGCTGCCGGGCCGCCGCCAGCACGCTCACCAGATCGCCGACCTCCTGCTTGACCGCGCGCAGGCCGACCATGGCATCCAGCCCCGCGAGCAGCACGGCCGGATCCTTGGCCGGGTCCCGGTCCTGAGCGGACTCGTCCGCACAGACGTCCGCGGGGAGCAGCAGCGCCAGATCGCTCTCGGCGGGATCCACCATCGCCGCGAGCCGGACGGCCTGGCGGTCGATCATCTCCTCGAACACCCTGCGGGCCGCACGGCCGTTGCCGAACGACGCGTCGCGGGGCATGCGCTCGTAGAAGCGGGTGAGCGCTTCCCGGGTGCTCGGATGCAGCTCGTACCTGTGGGCCGCGCACATGTTCTCCGTGATGGTGACCATGTCCTCGTCGGAGTAGTCGGTGAACTCGATGCTGCGGGTGAACCGGGAGGCCAGACCGGCGTTCGCGGCGAGGAACGCCTCCATGTCCGCCGTGTACCCGGCGACCACGACGACCACGTCGTCGCGGTGGTCCTCCATCAGCTTCACCAGGGTGTCGATGGCCTCGCGTCCGAAGTCCGCGCCGGACCCCTTGCTGTCGGACAGCAGGGTGTAGGCCTCGTCCACGAAGAGGACGCCGCCCAGGGCCTCCTTGAACGCCTCGGTGGTCTTGATGGCCGTACCGCCGATCACCTGTGCCACCAGGTCGGCACGCGAGACCTCGACCAGGTGACCGGAGCGCAGCACACCGAGCGAGGCGAGGATGCCGCCGTAGAGCCGGGCCACGGTGGTCTTGCCCGTGCCCGGCGGGCCGGCGAAGACGAGATGGCGGCTCATCGGGGGGACCGGCATGCCCAGCTTCGCCCTCTTCTGCGCCAGCTGGTTGAGGTGGACCAGTGTGGAGACCTGCTGTTTGACGGCCTCCAGGCCGACCAGCGACTCGAGCTCCGCCATGGGGCCGGAGGCGGGCGCGCCCCGGGGTGCACCGCCCGGCGCCTGCCCGGCGGGGGCGCCCGCCGTCTCCTGGCCGCCCGGGGCGACGACCTCAGCGCCCCAGGCGTCCGGGGTGGCGTTGCCGACGCTGGAGAGGTCTTCTACGGACATCCGCTCGCTGACGCGGGTCTGGCGCAGTCCGGAGCCGCGGTTGTCGCGAAGGGTGCAGCCGGTCACGGAGACCGCCTCCGCGCTGTCCACTCTGATGCCGTCGCCGAGGCTGCCGGACGACTCGCACTGTCCGATGACGGCGCGGGCTCCCGCCGACACCTGGACGCCGTGCCCTCCGGAGCCGGTGATCCGGCAGCGTGCGGCGGCCAGTTCGGCGCCGTCGGAGACGACGATGCCGGATGCGGCGCTGCCCTCGACGGCGGTGTCCCGGACGGTCGCGCGGCCGCCGGGCGATACGGTCACCCCCGCTTCGCCCGATCCGTGCAGCCGGCTGTCGCCGACGTAGAGGCTGCCTCCCTCGGTGATCAGCACCGCGGAGCCGCGGGCGCCCTCGATGAGGCAGTCCTCGAGCCTGCCTCGCCCGCCGTCGCCCGCCTCGACGCCGGCGCCGCCGGGCGACGAGATCCGGGCCCGGCGCAGCAGGGGGTTGGCGCCCGACCTCACGGACACGGCGACGCCCGCCGCGTCTGCCACCTCCAGCCGGTCGAACTCGGGTGCGGAGTCCTCGGTGAGCAGGACCGCGCCCCCGCTGTCGGCGCAGTCGCGCACCACGGGCCGGTCGAACGCCGGCGTCGCGCCACCGCTCACCTGGATCGCGGGGCCGCCCGAGGACAGGAACTCGCACTCCTCGAAGGTCCCCCGCGACCGTTCGTCGACGACGAGCCCGGCGGCGGTGGTGCGGACGGTACGGCAGCGGCGGACGGCGGGGTCGCTGCCCGCGGACACCACGATGCCCGCCTCCGACGTGCCGGTGACCGTGACCTCCTCCAGGACGGCGCGCGCCCCGGAGGTGACGTACACGCCGGTCGAGACGTCCCGCACGGCGGTGCGCAGCACCGAGGTGGAGCTGAGTCCCTCCAGGGCGATGCCGGGCTTGTCGGTGGTGGAGATCTCGCAGTCCTCGACCGACCCCCGCGCCTCGCCGTTGGCGAGCACGCCGTTGCCTCGCGCGTCCCGCAGCCGGCAGCCCCGCACGGTGGCCCGGGAGCGCTCGCCGAGGACGATCGCCGAGGAGCCCAGATGCTCGATCTGGCAGTCCTCCACGATGCTTCCGCCGGTCGCGATGTCCACCACTCCGGCGCCCGCCGGATTGGTGACGCGGCAGCCCCGCATGGCCAACGAGCCCGACAGCCGGGCCAGTACGGCGGCCCAGCCGGAGCCGACCACCGTGCAGCGCTCCATGGCGACCTGGCCTCGTGGCGCGTCGACCACCGGGACGTCGTCCTCGCCGCCGCGTATGAGCAGGCCGGTGAGCATGACCTCCTCGGCCATGAGGGTCACCGCGCTTCCGTGGCGCGGGCATATCTCGACGCTGTCCCGTTCGCCCTCGGCGACGATCGTCACCCTGGTCCGGATGGTGAGGTTCTCGGCGTAGCGTCCGGGGGCCACGCTGATCACGGCTCCCATGCGCGCCTGCGCCAGGGCCTCGCCGATCGTTCGGTGACCGTCCGGGCGTTCCGGGCAGACCATGAGCACCTGCCGTGACACTGTCCAACCTCTCTGAGCCACGTACGCGCGTGCGCGGACGATACGGCACCGACAACCGTGGTTCAGCCGTCCGGGCCGACGGCGGCAAATGGGTGACTGGATCGTAGACAGAGGGATGTGCGCAAGAACTGACCGCGCCGAGCTCCGGAACTCCCAGGCCCGCCCAGGGCTCAGTGCCTGCCGTATCCCGCCTGCTCGGCCGCGATCCCCTCGAAGGCCTCGTCCTGGGCCCTCTCGACGTGCCTGCCGCTTCCGGCGGTGTTGTCGACGACGGAGACGATGGCCTGGGTCACCTGTTGTCCCGAGCTGAGGGTCTGCCGGTAGCTCTTCCTGATGTTCGGTCCCACCTGCTTGGCGTAGTCGTCGTCCTCGCCCGCCCAGCCGGTGAGCATCGGCTTGTAGTGCGCGAGGTCGTTGACCAGGGCGTTGGCGTGTTCCGCGATGTCCGCCAGGATCTGGGCGCCCCTGCGGGTCAGGTAAGGGTTGGCTTCGAATGAGCTCGCCATGGGGTTGTCCTCCGTCTTCCTCGGTCGTCGGGTGTCGGATCGTCGGGCCGTCCGGTCGTCGGTCGTCCCCGGGTCTCCGCGGCCGGAACCGGGGCGGTCCGGTCCGCCGCCGGGCCTGTCGTTCGGGCCCCGCTGCTGCGGGGTGGTCCGGGCGTCAGGCCCTCAGGGCGAGTCCTCCAGGATCTCGTCGCGCGGTGTGCCGCCCGTCTTCTTGCGCGCCGCCGACGCGTTCTCCTCGTCGGTGGAGCCGAACAGCCGGTCCCACTCGATCTCCGTTCCGGGGATTCCGGTGAGCTGCGGCAGGCCCTCCGAGATCGGCCGGTAGGTGTCGACGACCTGACGGGACATCCGGGCGCGCGCCTGCCCGATCGTCTCCACCAGGACAGCGGCGAGCTGGGCGGGCGGCATCGACCGGTACTTGCCGTCGTGGAACTTCACGGCCAGCAGATCGCCCTGGGCGCCGACGGTGACCTCGACCGAGCGGTCCTTGGACGTCACGGTGACGGACGCCCGGCGCAGTCTCTGTTCGGCGTCGGCTACCGCGGCCCTGGTGGACTCCAGGGCTTCCATGGCCTTGGCCAGGCGCTCCTCGACGGGTTCCATCGGTCTCTCCTCGCGTGCTCGGGCTGTCGGTGGCTCGGGGGCCGGCTCGGCCGTGTCAGTCGTCGCGGCCCAGGACGGCCGGCGCGGCGGCCTCGTCGGTTCCCCAGACCTCCTCGTCCTCGGACAGCCAGGTGGTGCGCGTGCGGTCCTCGCTCTGCGTGGACTGGCCGCCCGGTCCCGCGCCGGCGCCCGGGGGTATGAACGGCATCCCGGAACTGGTGGTCGCCCGCGCCGCGGCCTGTTCGGCGGTCGTGGCGGCCCTGGCCCCGGTGGCGCGCCCGGTGCCGTTGACCGCGGGATCGGTGTCCGCGTAGCCGGAGCGGACGCGGTCGGCCGCGGTCATCTCCCCGCTGAGACCGCCCATGCGGGAAGCGGCGGCGAGGGCCCCTGGATTGAGACCGGGCGTCCCCATGGGACCGTCGCCGGCCATGACGCCGCCGAGGGCGCCGGAGAGCGAGGAGGTGTAGGGGACGTCGTCGTAGAGGAAGTCGCCGTCGTACGCCGAGCCGGCCGACGAGTTCGACAGGGACCCGGTGACGGAGCCCGCGCCGTTCAGGGCGTTGTCGAGAGCGCCGTTCAGGCCGGTGCCGGAGGTGGTCGTCGTCACCGGGAGGTTCGGGGACGGCGAGGCGGTGTCGATGCCGCCGGTGGCCGGCGCGTCCACGGTGTAGCCGCCGTTCGGGCTGAGCGTGGTGACCAGGCCGTCCGGGTACTTGGTGGTGATGCTTCCGTCGGCGTTGAGGGTGGTCTGGCTGCCGTCGGGGTTGGTGACGGTCTGTCCCGGCTTCAGGTCCAGGTGGTTGAGGTCGCCGTTGGCGCTCTGGACGGTGTAGGACCCGTCGGGGTCGAGGGTGATCTCGCTGCCGTCCGGATACGTGGTGCTGACGGATCCGTCCGCGTTCTGCACGGCCGTACTGCCGTCGGCGTTGACCAGGGTGCTGCGGCCGTCCGGATCGACGGTGAGGGTGCTGCCGTCCGGGTACTTCGTGACCTCGGTGCCGTCCGGCCGGGTGGTCGTCGTGCTGCCGTCGGCGTTGCTGACGGTGATGCTGCCGTCGGCGTTGACGGCCGTGTTGCCCGATCCCGACGAACCGATGCTGTTGAGGGCGTTGTTGAGGAGGGACGTGTAGGCGGGTGACACGCCGAGCCCGGTGTCGCCGCCCGCTCCGCCGCCGGCTCCGTCGCCCGTCAGGCCGTCCGCGCCGATGCCCGCGTTGAGGTCGCCGCCGACGCCGATGCCGTCGAGCCCGCCGTTGAGGCCGCTGTTGCCCGAACTCCCGCCGCCGAGCAGGTCGTTCAGGGCGTCGTTGGCGGACGAGCCCATGCCTTCGGGCCCGTTGCCGGTGGCGCCGGCCAGGTCGTTGAGGGCGTTGTTGATGGAACCGCCCTGCTGGTTGAACAGGTTCGCCAGCGTGTTGGGGTCGAAGGTCGGGTTGCCGTGCTGGTCGGTGCCGGTGTTGCCCGTGGTGGTGAGCGTGGCGGGAGGGGCTTCCTCGAATCCGTAGGCGGGGTCCCAGTCGGTGTTCATCAGCTGGGACCAGGTGGCGCTCAGGGTCGTCCGCGCGGTGTCGGCGACCGGGTCCAGGTGGGCGGTGATGCCCGCGGTCCAGCGGGCCACGCCCTCCTGGGCGACCTTCGCCCAGTTGGCCGGGTCGGTGAGGTTGCCGTATGCCGGAACGTTCTCCTTGAACCCCGCCTCGAGGTCGTAGACGTACTCCGTGCCGCCGTTCTGGCCGCCGTAGACGTTGGTGCGGGTGATCACTTTTCCGGCGTTGTTCTGGTCCAGCCAGTGCTTGAGCTCGGTGAGGACGTCGCGCATCACGTCCTCCGGGTTCCAGTGCCCCGCGGGCGTGTTGGCGGAGCCGTCCGGGGTCTTTCCGGTGACGTTGCCGAACTGGTCGCCGTGCCACTTGTCCCAGGCGTCCTTGAGCGTCTTGACGGCCGTGCTCAGGGCCTGCTCGGCCAGGATCAGGCCGTTCCCCTGGAAGGTCTTGCTGACGTAGCCGTCCACCTTGCTCGCGCTCTGGGTGCTGAAGCCCCTGGGCGCCAACTGCTCCTCGTAGTGCTTGTACTGCTTGCGCAGGGTGTCGAGGAGGTTGAGGAAGACACCGGCGGCGTTGCCCTGCCAGGCCGCGTTGTCGCGTCCCATCGAGTTGACCCAGCCGTCGAGGCGGGTCTGGTGCTCCTCGAAGAAGAGCTTGGCGCGGTCGAGCGACCTGGCGCGGTGGGAGAAGGTGCCCAGATCGACGGAGTCGGTCTCCGCGACGCTCAGGCCGTCGAAGGAGAAGCCGCCGGTCTTCCAGGGAGACGCCTGGAGCTGGCCGAGGGCGGATCCGACGCCGTTGGCGTACTTGTGGAAGTTGGTCCCGGTCGTCCCGCTGCCCGACTGCCAGGCGTAACTGATGTTCGCGATGTAGAGGTGCAGGGCCTTCGCGTTCTTCATCGGGCCCGCGTCACCGGTGCCGGCGAAGAACAGCACGTAGTTCCCGCCCCGCGCGGCCAGTCGCTGGGCCACCGCCGTCGCGTCGGTCTTTCCGGCGTTGGAGATCGTCACCTTCAGCCAGGGCATCTCGGCGGCGGCGTCGGCGCTGCCGCCGTTGCTGTTGGCACTGCCCTTGAGGTCACTGGTGACGGACTCCCTGGCGGGGACCTTCCAGCCGGTCATCAGGTAGACCGTCTGCTCCCATTTGCCGGGTGTGGCGGCTGTGTCTGGCATGGTGGTCGGGGCTCCGGTGGGTGCGGGGGATCAGGAGGTGACGGCTCTGCCGCCGATGTCCCGGCCGACGTCGGCCATGGACGAGATGAACCGGTCCGCGCTCACGGCCTGGAGCGACGAGCCAGAGGTGTTGAGCAGGGTGGTCACGGTGTCCCTGAGGTCACGGTCCATGTCCTGGAACAGCTTCTTCTGCTTGACGAAGACCCGGTCGATGTTCTTGGCCAGCGCCACCAGGTTGGTGCGCAGGGCATCACCGTGCACCGTGCCGGCGGTACCCATGGGACCGAGGGCGAGCTGCTGGTCGGGGGTGGCGCTGAGCGCGGAGTGAATGGTGAACAGCGACTGGACCGGCGGCGTGTCGGCCGTGTCGTTGCGGATCTTCGTGAGGTCGCCGGTGAACGCCGTCAGTTCGTGGTCGGCGAACGAGGTCAGCTGGCCGGCGTCGAGGTGCGTGAGATCTGCCATGCTTCGTCTCCCTTCCTGGTCTCTCGGGTCTTTCTCGTCTCGCTGGTCTGTCTGGTCTGTCTGGTCTCGCTGAATTCCTGGCCCGGTCGCCCACAGCCGGGGGCCGGGCAGGACGGGGCCCGGACCGCACCGCCGACGGCCGTGGGCGACACGGCGGCGGTGCGGCCGGGCCCCCGGGTCACGAGAGCTCGCTCCACATCTGCGTGAGGCTGTTCTCGGTCTGCCGGTAGTTGTTGGAGACCTCGCCGAGCAGGGTGGCGTGGGACGTCAGCAACTGCTCCATGGCGATGACCGCGTTGTTCCAGTCGTTCTGGGCGGTGGAGTAGGCCTGGGCGTCGCTGCCCTGCCAGGTGGTCTTGAGCTCGTTCAGCTCGGCTTCCAGGTTGTCCAGCGTGGTCTCGATGGCCCGGGTCTGCTGGATCAGGTCCTCCACGCCCTGGTCGACGTGGTTGTACTCGACGTGAATGACACCGTCGGCAGGCATGGCAACTCCTCGTGTCGTGGATCGTGTCCGGGTCAGCCGATGAGCTGGGTGAAGGCGGAGTCCGCCGCGCCCTGCGAGGAACGCAGCATGTCGGTGTTCGCCGTCTGGGTGGACGTGTGCTGCTGCAGGGTCACGTTGAGGTGGTTGATCAGGCCCTGCAGCTTGTTGAGGATGAGCTGCGCGTGCTGGTCCCACTGCTGGAGCAGCCGCTGGAACTCGGCGCCGTCCTCGGACGCCGCGCTGTAACTGGTGGCCAGGGCGCCCGCGGTGGTGTCCACGTCGGTCTTGCACCGCTGGATGGCCGAGTGGGCGGTGTTGAGCGCGTTGACGCCGAGGAGCGTCGACGACCTCGATGACTGCTGGAGCGGTGTGCTCACGGAATGCCTCGTTCCCTTGGGAGTTGTCGGATGCTGACGGTGTGGATGGCGTGCGGGCTGTTCGGCGGGCTCGGCGGCCGGGGAGGGTCAGTGCTCCTCGAGGGCCGCGGCGCCGGCCGGTTTCCCCGGCTTCCCCGGCTTCCCCGAGGTCCCCTGCCCTGCCCTGCCGTGCCGTCCGAGCAGCCGCCGGGCGGTGTGGTGCGCACGGCTGTGGCGCCGGAGGCGGCGCCGGGATCCAGGTCGGGGCCGGTCGGGAGCATCCGCAGCAGGGGGGCGGGCAGGGCCGACGGCTCCGTCCCCCCGTAGCCGAGGGCCGCGACGGCGCCGCCGGACGGCACGCGGTACTTCACTCCCGCGTCCGTCACCAGGTACGTGGTGTCCCCCAGCACCGCTCCGCCGGCGCCGAGGGCGCGCACCACCGCTCCGGCTCCCGGCCGCACGGCGATGGCGTCAACGGGGGCGCAGGCGGCCTGCACCCCGTCGGGAGCGACGGCGGGCGAGGCGTGCAGGGCGGAGACGACGGCGACGCTCGTCACCGGGCCGCGCCGGGCCGGCCGCACGCTCACGCACAGGTCCTCCCCCTGTGCGGGCTCCACCAGCCGGGGCGGACCGGAGGGCCACAGCGAGGCGTCGGCATCCTCGCCCGCGGCGGGCGCGAGGTGGGCGTCGAGCGTGTCGGTGGCCAGTGCCTCCGGCTGGGGCGGCTTGCCGCCGTAACCGTCCTCGCGGGTGCGGGGGTCGCCCAGCACGAGCGCCGCCCGGGTGGCGTCGAGAGGGCGCAGGCCCTCCCGGGTCAGCAGGTAGTACCGCCGCGGACCGTCGGGGACCTGCACGGTGAACACCTGGCCGACGCGCGTGGCACGGCCGTCCAGCGTGGGGCCCGCCGTACCGCGTCCGGGCACGTCGACGGGGGCCAGCTCGGGGCCCAGAGGGAGCCCGTTGAGGAACTCGGCCGAGACCTCGCGGGCCTTCGTGTCGCCGTAACCGAGGGCGCGTTCGGCGCCGTGCCCGGTGTCGAGCGGCAGACGGCGGCCGTGCCAGACGAGGAACCGCTCGGCGCCGGCGGAGACCAGCAGGGCCTGGCCGGAGGTCAGTCCGTCCCCTGCCGGCGGCTCGGAGCCGACGACCAGCGCGGTGGTGACCGACTCCTTGCCGCCCTTGGGCGCGTACAGGCCGGAACACACCAGCCAGGGACCCGAGTTGACGTCCGAGGCGAGGGGCAGGTCGTCCGGGGCGCCGGGGATGCCGACCGGGACTCCGCGCGGCGTGCCGTCGAGGGAGGCGGCGGACACCATCCGGGTGGCGAGGTCGGAACCGCCGATCAGGCGGGCCGAGGCGTAGTTGCGGATGGGGTGCAGGACGCCGTCCTGGTAGATGTACCGGGTCCCGGTGTCCTTGCGGACGATCACGGCGTCGGCGCTCTTCCAGGAATCGTCGCCGCCGGGCGAGAGCACCCCGAACAGGACGCAGCCCGCCGTGCCCAGCGCCCCCAGCAACAGCCCCCAGGCGGCGCCGCGGCTGGTGCGGCCCATCGGGCTCTCCGCCGCGTCCGGGTCGGTGAGCAGCATGCCGGAGGTGAGACGGCTCATCATGAAGACGTGCGCCTCGACCTGGTCGCGTTTGGACTGCACCGGCCCCTCCCTTCCTTCTCGTCTGTGGTTCTGTCGTTCGTGGCGCTGTCGTTCGTGGCGCTGTCGTCATCGCTCGGCGCGGTACGGCGCCCCGGTCCTTCGCAGATCAGCCGAGGACGCCGCGCATCCGGCCGTAGACGCCGAGCACCCACAGCACCAGCGGCAGCAGGGCGATCGCCGCCGCCGAGTGCAGCAGCTCCGCGGCCCTCCCCCAGTGCGGCACGAGGCGGCGGCCCGGCAGGGCCCAGCACAGGACGGCGAGAGCGGCCGCCAGGCCGGACAGCAGCACGACGAGCAGCAGTCGCTTGCCGGCGCCGGAGCCCGCGGCGAGGGACACGACCAGAACGGCCGCGCCCCACAGGCCGGGCAGCAGCACCGCCACACGCTGGAGGGCGTTGCCGATGCCCCGGCTGTGCAGGGTGAGGAGCAGGGCGAGGACGGCGGTGGTGACGCGGGCGGGGGTGTCGTGCTCCCGGCCCAGCGCGGTGAGAGCGCCGGCGCAGATCACGCCCACCGCCCCGTACAGCGCGGTCATCCAGCCCTCGGCCCGGACCGTGCGGGTGACGAGGCGCTCGCCGGGTTCGGGGTCGATCCCCTGCTGGAGTTCCTCCGCGTTGGTGGGCAGGGGCGGCATCCGCAGGCCCGCCAGCCAGAAGGAGACTCCGGGCACGGCGGCGCCGAGCAGGGTCGCGACGACCGCGACGAGAGCGGCGGCGTGCGGGGCCGGCAGGTCGGCGAGGGCCATGAGGAGTCCGGCCAGCCATGCGGCGACCGCCACCACGGCGGAGGCCAGGAAGAAGCGGGCGGGCCCGGAGATGACGATCAGGGCGAGCCCGGCTCCGGCCGCCGACGCGGCCGCCGCGGACAGCAGTCGGCTGCCGGTCGCGGCGGCTCCCGAGCCGTCCTGCGCGCCCAGCACGGGCAGCAGCCAGCCGGCGGCGCCCAGGCACGGGCCGGCCATCACGGCGAGCGCGGTGGCGGTGCCGTTGTCGGCCATGGCACGGCTGGCGGCGGCCGCGCCGGCGAGCAGGAGCAGGCCGACCGTCGCGGCCGCCGCCGCCCGCAGGGCGACCGGGGCGCCGGGCAGCACCAGGATGACCAGGGCGGCGGCCACGGAGCACACCAGCAGGGTGCGCAGCAGCCAGCGGGTCGCGTCCTGGGACCACTGGTGAGGGCGCTCGCGCAAGGTCCCCGCCATGCCGTCGACCAGGTCGTCGAAGTGCGCCTCGGGCAGCGTCTCGACCCGCGGCCGCAGATAGAGGGTGTCGCCGTCGCGCAGGCCCAGTGCCTGGGCGGTGGACTCCAGGTCCAGCGGCGCGCCGCCGAGCCGCTGGAGCACCCAGCCGCCGTGTTCGAGTCCGGACTCCTCCAGCTCGTCGCCGGCGTATCCGATGACGACGGGCAGCAGGTCGGCGATCGGGACGTCCGACGGCACGGCGAGATCCACGGACCGCCCGGACGTCCGTATGTTCATGCGGCAGAGGCCGGCCGTCGCGTTGTCGCTCACGCTCCTGCCTTTCTTCTTCGAGGCCCGCGAGAAGGCGGGCCGGGGTTTCGCGGGAACGGGATGCGTCGCGGTCCGGCCCGGGGCCGGACGCGGATCGCCCGCCCCGGGCGTACCGGGGTGTCCGGAAGCGGGCGGCGTCGCCCGGGGATGCGGGGGACGCCTGAACGGGCAGGGGCCGAAGAGCAACGCCGTGTCCTGGTCGCCGCCAGATCGTAGGCAGGCCTGTGTGAGGGAAAACTGACCGCAGGCACAGGAACAGGCACAGGCACAGGTGGCTTTGTGGGTGGGAGCGGGTTCTGGCTCAGCTTCTGTGACGCGGCCACGCTGAGTGACGGCTCGTCGTCTCCAGGCGGTACGGCAAGTCGCTACGCAAACGGGTACTACTCGCGTGAGCCAGCCGGCTGAGTTCCGGCTACTTCAGGAGCCGGAAACCGGGCTGTTGGGCCCACGCTCGGAGGAATTCCGCCGAGCCGTACGCGGCGGGCCACGGATCGGTCATCGTTGCGACGATGCCGGGAAGGCCGGCCACGATTGAAATCTGATCTTCTCGCAGTTCGGCGTTGGCGACACCACCGTTGACATCCTTGACGGCGGCGGTCAGCAGGGCCGTCACGAGGTGGTCGACAGGGCGGTTGCAGAACGCGATGACGCCGACCGCGTGGGTGGGGGTGAAACCAATGAGGGGTTCCTGGTCGACTTCGTCGGCGTGCTCGGCCTCGAAAATGGCCTCGTCGCCGATTCCAGGCCCCATGAGGGAGATCAGGACGGGCCGGCGTCCGTCTACGTCCCCGGCGTCCGTGATCCCGAGGTTCTCCGCGTGAATGTTCAGGTCGTACTTGCCGACCCGCTTCTCCTCAAACCGTGCCGAGGCGCCGAGCAGGAAGTCGCGGAGCCGCTGGATCGCCACGCGGGGGACGGCCTCCGCCAACTCGATCACCAACGCCGGTCCGCTCATGGCTCGGAGCCTAACGGGCTGCCCCGCGATTGATTTTGGGGTGTGCTGGCCTGGGGGTTCGGCTGGTGGGTGATTCAGCAGGCCATCGTGCGGACGTGCACGAGTTCGGTGCTGGGCTTGCGACGGGTGGTCCTGCGGGCGGCGCGGTCGGAGACGAGGGAGGCGACGGCGCGGTGGGTTTCGCCGTAAGTTTCGCGGCGTCCGGTGTACCGCTGGAGTGGGCGCCACTGGCGGTGTTCGGCGTTGGCGTGCTCGACGCAGATCCGGCGGGAGGACTGTCGACGCTTGGCCTCGCGCCAGCCGTACCGCTCGGTCAGCAGCCCGTCGTCATCGTCGAGTCCCTTGGGTTTCCTGGGCGGGGCCGAGACCTGGTCGGGGAACTCGTTGGCCAGGCCCAGGTAGCCGTCGTCGACCTCGGCCTTCACGTTTGGGTGTTGGCGGAACTGCTCGGCGATGCCCTCGGTGCGCACCGAGGTCTGGTCGTGCATCCGGCCCGGCCGTTCCGCCCCAGACCACAGAGTGCGTCCCTGGCCGTCGCTGACGGTGGTGGTCTTGATGGTGTTCTGCTTGCGCTTGCCCGAGACGAACGCGCGCCGGCCTGGCCTGCCCGCTTTCGGGCGTCGGACCTGGGTTTCCATCCCGTCGATCCGCAACGTGACCTGCTCGGCCTCGGCATAGGCGAACACGTCCTCCAAGGTGCGCAGCCGCACCTCGGGCCGGTCCGGGACGGCGAACCCGCGGCTCGCGAGCAGCGGACGGATCTCACCGATCGCACGGCCGATGGTGGACGAGCCCACCTCGTAGATCACGCCCAGGGCCTCGTGGGTGAGCCCGGTCCGCAGGTGCACCAGCATCACCAGCAGCCGATCGACGAAAACGAACTCGTACTTCGGCCCAGCCCCGGCTTCACGCTCGCGGGCACCGCCACGCCGGTCATGGCGCCCGGACTCACACCGGGCCTCCCAGCGCGGAGCGAGCTCAGTGGCCAACTCGCCCAGATGTTGGTCCGAGACGCCGCAGAAGGCAGGATGGGACATGGCCGCGCGGGCCTGATGGGTCATCACAATCCACACAACTCACGCGGCCATCCCCATGTCCCCACCCAAGACGAAGATCACTCGCGGGTCGGCCCATTACTTGGAGGCCATGGGAACCCGATTGAACAACCGGCCGGCGAGGTCGACCCCGGTGATCACACCGTTCTCGTCGCGGGTGAAGAAACCGCGTTGCCCCTTCAGGCCGCCGCCGGTGACGATGTATTCATCCGCGTCGCCGGGCAGCAGACCGAGATCGGCCGGCGGGAGATCCGGGGGCAGTTCGGTGTCCGCCGCCGCACGGATCTCCGGTTTGATCCCGCATGCGATCGTCAACCCGGCCCCATCCGTGGCGATGGTGAGCGCCATCATGTCGTTCGCGTAGCTCCCGACGACTTCCCCGGCCTGCTCCTCGTCGTAGGGAAGCGGCTCCGGGTCCCGGTCGACAACCCCGAGGTAGTGCTCGAGCGCCCACCGGACGGCGGCCTGGTTGAAGGCGAGGCCGCCGTCCGGGCCCGCGTTGGACAGCGAGACGACTGCGAAGTTGCGTTCGGGCACGATCAGCAGCTCAGCGAACTGGCCGTTGGCCGATCCACCGTGGCCGACGGTGCGAACGCCGTCCACGTCGCGCAGGAACCAGCAGATGCCGAAGGCGTCGCCGAGCGTGCTGCCCCGCAATTCGACAGTCTGCACTTGCATCTGCTGCAGGACCTCGGCGGGCAACACCTGGGCACCGTCCTGTGCGCGGCCGTCACCGAGATGGAACCGGGCCCAACGAAGCATGTCCGTCACCGAGGACGCGCAGCCCCCGCCGGGGTTGTTGCCGCGGCTGTCCTTCCACTGCCGCGCGACGGCCGGCGTCGCGTCCTCACCGACGTTGTGCCCCACCGCGAACCGCCGTGTGATGACGTCATTGGTGGCGAAGGAAGTGTGCGAAAGACCCAACGGCTCGAACAGAAGCGAGGCGATGGCCTGCTCATAGGTCAGACCCGTGACCATTTCTATGATCCGCCCAGCCAGGTTGTACCCCACCTGACTGTAGGAGGCCCGGGCACCAGGCGGCGCGATCAGCTCCGACTCGGACATCTTTGCCACATACGCGGCCAGGGCATCGTCTCCCTCGCCGGTGTCGACGCTCATCCTCCAGTCAAGGCCCGCAGTGTGGTTGAGCAGCTGCAACACGGTGATCTCCGCCGCGGCCCGCTCATCCGGGAGCACGAGCTCGGGAACATACCGGCGCACCGGCTTGTCCAGCTCGACCCGACCCTCCGCGACCAGGCGCATCAGCGCGGTCGCCGTAAAGGGCTTCGTGACCGAGCCCAACACGAACAGCGTGTCCTGATCGACGGGCAGCGGGTTCTCGACGCTCGTCACGCCGTGGAACCCGTAGACCTCCCGGCCGTCCACCCACACCCCGACGGCAACACCAGGCACCCCGAACTTCGTGGCCGTCGCCTCAACGAACTCCGACAGCGTGTCCTGCTCATCGCTCATGACAACCCCCTCATCAAGGCAGGGGAGGGGTTCCCCTGCCTCCAGCCATGATCCTTGCCTGTCCTCGGCGTTGACCGCTAGAAGATCTGGGAAGATGCGGGGCTGTTCCGGGCAGCCGGTCGGCCCGATGTGTCGCCCGCCTTGGCACCGGCCTGTCCGGCGCCACAGCTGCCGACCCGCCAGTCCAGCTGCTGAATCACCCACCAGCCGAACTCCCAGGCCGGCACACCCCAAGATCAATCGTGGGGCAGCCCGTAACCAGCCGGGACTGTCGCCCCCAACCGATTACTCATCGTGACTGCGTCACAGAAGCTGAGCCAGAACCTGAGAACCGACACCGCTCGGTGGCGGAGTCGGGGTCTTTCCTCTGTTGTGTGGTGACGCGGGGGTTGCTCTTCGGGATGTCCTCAGTGGTCTGTCGTCCTCACCGGTCGGCGTCCTGTCGCCGAAGGCCGTCGAGGATGACGTTCATCAGTGGCCGTGCCGTGGTTCTCCATTCATTCCGTTCCAGGCGGCTGAGGTAGGCGATGAGCAGGAGGACCCCGTGGGCGTCCACGTCCGTGCGGAGGGAACCGGCCGTTCTTCCGGCATCCAACAGGTGGGCGAGGGCGCCCTCGATGGGGTTGTGGCTGTCGGCGACGAGGTCCTGCCACGCCGTCGGCTCGAGCGCCGCCAGGACGCCGCGCTTGATCTCGGCGTAGTCGATCAATCGGTCGAGCCAGTGACGCAGGGCTTCCACGGGCTCGTGTTCTGCCAGCAGAGCGGGGGCGGCGGCGACGAGTTCTTCGACGTCGCGCCGGTAGACCTCGGCGAGGAGCGCTTCGCGGTTGGGGAAGTTCCGGTAGAGCGTCCCCTGTCCTACACCGGCGCGTTTGGCGATCTCGTTGAGGTGGACGTGGGGGGACTCGGCGAGGGCTGCGCGGGCGGCCTCCACGATGCGGGTCCGGTTCCGCGCCGCATCCGGACGGCGTGCTGGCGCGCTCATGGGCATCTCCTGAAGTTCCGCCATTACAAGTGGACACGTGTCCGGTAAGGTGAAACGCGCATCGGACACGTGTCCACTTTACTTGGAGGCAGCAGTGCTCTCTCTTCACGGCAAGACCGTCGCCATCACCGGAGCGAGTGGCGGCATCGGGGAAGCCACGGCCCGTCTGCTCGCCCGGCGGGGCGCCGCGGTCGTCCTCGCAGCCCGCCGGAGCGAGCGCATCGACGCCATAGCGCGGGACATCCGGGAGGAGGGGGGCCGTGCTGCCACGTGCGTCGTCGACGTCACCAAGGCCGAAGACCTCCAGCGCCTGGTCTCCGCCGCCATCGACCGGTACGGGCGTATCGATGTGCTGGTGAACAACGCCGGTATCGCCCCGATCAGCCCGCTGGCCGACCTCGACACCGAAGGCTGGTCGGCCATGATCGATGTCAACCTTCGCGGCATGCTCAACGGCGTCGCCGCCGCGCTGCCCGTCTTCCGCGAGCAAGGGGCGGGCCACCTGGTGAGCATCGTCTCGGTGGCCGGCCTGTACGGCGCGTCCCCCACGATGGCCGTCTACGCTGCGACCAAGAACGCGGTCCGCACCGTCCACGAGGGGCTGCGCAGGGAGTCCACCGACGGCGTGGTGCGCACGACAGCCATCTCGCCCGGATACATCCGCACCGATCTCGCCGACTCCATGACGGACCCACGCATCCGCGAGCAGACGCGCAAGCACATGGACGTGGCGGGCATCCCGCCGGCCGCGGTCGCCCGTGCGGTGGCCTTCGCCCTCGAGCAGCCCGACGACGTCGAGATCGGCGAGATCAACGTTCGTCCCACAGTCCAGGCATGACACTCGCCACCCCGCCTCTCCCCGAGCCTGCACTCGGACGGCCACACGAGAGCAGCACCGTCACCGCCGCGACGCGCGGGCATTTTTCACGCACTCGCGGGCCCCTAGGATCCCGGGTGAGGTTCGTGGAGGTGCTCCCGACCGCCAGCAGCAGACCACCGTGGCATCCGCGCGTCGCATCCCGGACGCGTGGCCGCCCCGGCCCGCCGGGCAGAGAGCCGGGGCGACGGGGCCCGGTGCGGCGTCCGCCGTCGGTCGACGGTGGTGCGTGGAGGGAGGGACCCCGAACCCGCCGCACCCACCGAAGGAGCGCCGTCGCGTTGTCCGTTGAACTCTTCCGCAGGCCGGCCCGCCGTCGCGGCCCCGACATGCCGCAGGGCGAGCTGGCGCTCCAGGAGCCACCGACCCTTCCGGAGGCGCAGGCCGACACCTCCGCCATCTGGACCTTCCTGCCGATGGGCATGATGTCCGCGTCGATGCTGGTCATGTTCCTGCGGCCGGGCGAGAACTCCGTCCTGAGCTACATAGCCATGGGCATGATGATGCTGTCCATGGTGGCCATGCTGGTCGGCCAGGTGATGCGCGGCCGAGGGGAGCGCAAACGCCGGGCGAAGGGCGAACGGCGTGACTACCTGCGGTATCTGGCTCAGGTGCGCAGGAAGGTCCGGCGGGCCGTGGTGGAACAGCAGGAGGCGCTGGCCTGGCGCCATCCCGACCCGGCCGTGCTGTGGTCGATGGTGCGCACCAGCAGGCTCTGGGAACGCCGGCCGGCCGACGACGACTTCGCCGAGGTGCGGATCGCCGTGGGCGATCAGCGGCTCGGCGTGCGTCTCAGCCCCGTGTCCACGAAACCCGTCGAGGACCTCGAACCGTTGAGCGCGCACGCCCTGCGGCGTTTCATCCGCGCCTATTCGACCGTTCCCGACCAGCCCGTCGCCATCTATCTGCGGGCCTGGTCGAAGGTGCTGGCCCGCGGCGACGCCCCCCGGATCAGGGCGGCCGCCCGCGCCGTGGTCGCCCAGCTCGCCACCTTCCACTCCCCGGAGGACCTGTGGGTGGCCCTGTGCGTGTCCGACGAGCGGCGAACCGACTGGGAGTGGCTCAAGTGGCTGCCGCACTCCCAGCACCGGCACGACCGTGACGGCGCCGGGCCGGCCCGTCTCGTCGCCCCCTCGGTCACCGAACTGGAGAACCTGCTCGGCGCCGAGTTCCAGGAGCGCCCCGCCTTCGACCCGGACGCGGTCGCGGGGCGCGAGGAGCCGTTCACCGTCATCGTCGTGGACGGCGGCCGGGTCCCGGCGGGGCACCGGCTGGACGGACAGGGCTTCCGCAACTGCGTCGTCGTGGACCTGGGCGGCTCGCTGACCTGGCGGCCGGGCCGGACGACCCTGCGACTGGACTTCGACGACGCCGAGTTGCGCCTGGTGCGCACCGACCGCAGCCGTCAGGAGCAGACCACCGTGCTCGGCCGTCCCGACCGGATGGGGCCGGCGGCGACCCGCTCGCTGGCCGCGCTGCTCGCACCGTACCGGCTGAGTCTGGCCACCGACAGCACGGAACCGCTCGCCTCGGACATCCAGCTGACCTCGCTGCTCGGCATCCCGGACCTGCACCGGCATGACCCGGCGGGTTACTGGGCCGGCCGGACCGGCGCCGCCGACCGGTTGCGGGTTCCCATCGCGATCGGCGCGGACGGCGCGCCCGTCGAACTCGACATCAAGGAATCCGCGCAGGGCGGCATGGGCCCGCACGGCATGCTCATCGGGGCGACCGGCTCCGGCAAGAGCGAGTTGCTGCGCACCCTCGTCCTGGGCCTGGCGCTGACCCACTCGTCCGAGACGCTGAACTTCGTGCTCGTCGACTTCAAGGGCGGCGCGACCTTCCTGGGCCTGGACGAACTGCCGCACACCTCCGCCGTGATCACCAACCTGGCGGACGAGGTCGCCCTCGTCTCCCGTATGCAGGACGCCCTGCACGGCGAGCTGATCCGCCGTCAGGAACTGCTGCGGGCGGCGGGAAACTTCACCTCCGCGCTGGAGTACGAGAAGGCACGCGCCTCGGGCGCTCCCCTGGAGCCGCTGCCGAGCCTGTTCGTCGTCGTGGACGAGTTCAGCGAACTGCTGGCCGCGCACGCCGAGTTCATGGAACTGTTCGTCATGATCGGCCGTCTCGGACGGTCCCTGGGCGTCCATCTGCTGCTGGCCTCCCAGCGCCTGGACGAGGGCAGGATGCACCAGCTGGAGAGCCACCTCTCCTACCGCATCGGTCTGCGCACCTTCTCGGCCATGGAGAGCCGCGGGGTGCTCGGCGTGCCCGACGCGTACCACCTCCCCTCGCAGCCGGGCAGCGGATACCTCAAGAGCGGCGTGGAGGCGCTCACCCGGTTCCGGGCCGCGTACGTCTCCGGCTCCTACCGACGGCGGCGCGGCGCCCTGGCCCTCGCCCAGGTGGCCGGACAGGTCGCCCCGTGGAGCGTGGGATGGGTCGCGCCGCGGCAGCTGCCCGAGTCGGAGGCACGGGCGCAGGCGGAGGCGGCCGCCGCGGAGGAGGCGACCGCGCGGAGTCTGCTCGCCACGGCCGTGGACCGGCTGAACGGCTCGGGTCCGGCGGCCCGCGAGGTGTGGCTGCCGCCTCTCGGTCTGCCGCCGACCCTGGACCAGTTGCTGCCGCCCACGGCGCCGGACGCCGAACGCGGTCTGACGATCACCGCGGGCGGGGCCGAGGCGTTGGTCCCGGGCGGCCTGCGCGTTCCGATCGGCATCGTCGACCGGCCCTTCGAGCAGCGCCGTGACCCCCTCGTGGTGGACCTTTCCGGGGCGGGCGGCCACGTGGCCATCGCGGGCGGCCCGCAGAGCGGCAAGTCGACCCTGGTACGCACCCTCATCACCGCCCTGGCCCTCACCCACACCCCGCGCGAAGTGCAGTTCTACTGCCTGGACTTCGGCGGCGGCAGCCTGACCGGCCTGGCGGGCCTGCCGCACGTCGGCGGTGTGGCGGCACACGTCGACGGCGAGCGGATCGGCCGGACCGTCGCGGCGGTCGCCTCGCTGCTGGCCGAGCGGGAGCGGTTCTTCCTGGAGAACGGCGTCGACTCCATGCCGACGTACCGCAAGCGGCGCGCGGCCGGCGAGTTCCCCGACGAGCCCTACGGCGACGTCTTCCTGGTCGTGGACGGCTGGGGCACCCTGCGGCAGGACTACCTCGACCACGTGTCCACCCTGTCCCAGTTCGCGCTGCGCGGCCTGAACTACGGCATCCATCTCATCGTCACCACCGCACGGTGGGTCGAACTCGCCGCCCAGGTCCGGGACCAGGTGGGCACCCGGCTGGAGCTGAAGATGGGCGACCCGATGGAGTCGGTGATCGACATCCGGCGGGCCCGCTCGGTCCCCCGTGTGCCCGGCCGGGGTCTGACGCCCGAGACGAAGCTGCACTTCCTCACCGCGCTGCCCCGTCTGGACGGCGTCCAGCGGCAGGACGACCTGGCCGAGGGTGTCGCCGAGGTCGTCGAGTCCGTCGCCGCGCACTGGACGCGGCCCCCGGCCCCGCCCGTGCGGATGCTGCCGGTCCGGCTGTCCGCGGCCGAACTGCCGCCCGCCGAGGGGGATCTGCGCGTCGCCCTCGGTGTCGAGGAGGACAGACTGGCGCCGGCCTGGCACGACTTCGCCGAGCACCCCCACCTGGTCGTGGTCGGCGACTCCGAGACCGGGAAGACCAACCTGCTCCGGCTCGTGGCCAAGGGCATCACCGAGCGCTACACCCCGGAGGAGGCCCGGGTCCTGGTCGTCGACTACCGCAGGGAGCTGGTCGAGGCGGTGCCGCAGGAGTACCGGCTCGGCCACGCGGTCTCCGTCGACCAGCTGCGCGAACTGGCCGAGGGCGCGGCCCGCGCGCTGCGCACCCGCATGCCGGGCCAGGACATCGCCCCGTCCCGGATGCGGCTGCGCGACTGGTGGCAGGGGCCGACCCTGTTCGTCCTGGTCGACGACTACGACCTGATCAACGCACCGCTGGGGCGCAGCCCCTTCGAGCCGTTGCTGGACTTCCTCGCCCTCGGCTACGAGATCGGCTTCCACCTCGTGGTGACGCGTTCCGCCGCGGGCGCCGGGCGAGGCCTGGGCGACCAGGTCCTGCGGCGGATGCTGGACGTGAACACGCCCGCCCTGCTGATGTCGTGCCCGCCGTCGGAGGGTTACCTGTTCGGCAGCGTGAAGCCGCGCGTGCTGGTTCCGGGGCGCGCGCTGCGCATCACCCGGCGCAAGACGTTCCAGGTGCAGACAGGTCTGCTGGCGGAGGACTGAGACCGAAAGACGAGGAGGGGGCCGGCCGATGGCCGGACCCCTCCTCGTCTTTCGCCGCCCGCCCGGCGGGCACGGACACCGCCGGGCCGTCGCGGCGCTCGCCGGCCTCCGCGGCGCTCTCACGCCTCCGCTACGTCGTCGGGCCGGACGCGCCGGGCGCGCACCGCGCCCCGTACGGCCGCCGCCGTCAGCACCGCCAGCAGACCGGCGGAGCCCACGAGCAGGGCGATCCTGCGGGGGCCCGGATCGTCCGCCCGCAGGGACAGCACCACCCGTCGTTCCGGCGCGCCCTGCGACACGGCGGCCCGCCCGGTGTGCGGTACGACGGTCAGCGAGGCGTAGGTGTCCAGACGCGGCGTGTCCGCCGGGTACGCGGTCCCGGTGAGCCGCCGCGCGGTCTCCTCGGCGCTCAGCTTCGGATACCGGGACCGTACGAGCGCGGCGGCGCCGGCGACATAGGCGGTGGCGAAGGACGCGCCGGTGCCGGTGAAGCTGCCCTTGCCGCGCGGGCCGGCGCCGACGACCTTGTCGCCGGGCGCGGCCAGGTCGGCCCGCAGCGGCTTCGGCGCGTCGTCGGGGCGGTCGCCGTCGGGGCCGAAGTCCAGGACGGAGAGCACGCCCTTGTCCGAGGCGGGCCAGTAGGCGCCGGGCGGGGCCGGCGTCGTCGTGCCGTGGGACGCCCCGGCGGGCGCGTCGGGCACGGCCGCCGCGACCACCAGGCAGTCCTGTGCCGTGGCGTACCGGACCGCCGCGGTCAGGTCCTCGCTGCTCTTGGACAGCGCGAGCGGGACGGCGATCACCCCGGCACGGGCGTCGGCCGCCGCGCGGATGCCCACGGCGACCGCCGCGGCGTCGGCCCGGCCACGGGCGTCGGTTCCGCGCACGGCGAGGACCCGTGCGTCCGGAGCCATTCCCCCTGCGCCGGCCCCGCCGCTGGTGCGGTCGTCCGCCGCGATGAGGCCGGCGACGAAGCTGCCGTGTCCGACGCAGTCCTCGCCGGCGTCCCCCACCGCCTCGACCCGGCCCTTCAGACCTCGGGTCCCCGGCTCGACCCCCGTGTCGACCACGGCGACGGTGACTCCCGCTCCCCGGGAATGCTCGCGCGCGCCGGACAGCCCGAGCACGGCGTACGTCCAGGGGACGACCGTCATCGCGGTGGGAGAAGGCCGGGTGCAGGACGCGCCGGAGCCGAGGGAGCCGGGGATGACGGGCAGCCGTACGGTCGGGGCGGACGCGGCCGGGGACGGTTCCGCGTCGCCGGCCGACGCGGCCGGCACGGAACAGACGGTGAGAGCGAGGGCCCACAGCCCGCTGGGGAGCACGTACCGGGAGCGGCGGGCGGGCAGAGCGGGCCGGGCCGCCCTGCGCGGCCGGGAGAGGGGCATGTACGGTTCGGTCCTTCGGTGGTCGGGACGGTCGGAGCCGGTCGGGGGCCGTCAGGACGAGGGCGTCCTGAGCTGCGGACGAGAGGAGCGGCCGGCGGCCGGCGGCGAGGTCGCCACGCCGGCCGCACGGACGGGCCGCAGATGACGGCCGGACAGCCGGTGGACGGCCGCGGCGCGCTTTTGCGTGCTCTCGTTCCGGTGCAGGAGCTCGCGTGCGTAGGCGTGCTCGAGGGGACGCAGCGTGAACAGCCCCGGTGCGCGCTCGTCGAGCAGGTGCACCGCGGTGAGCGCCGACAGCAGGGCCCGGGCCCGGCGCGGCTCGAGGCCTGCCAGGGCCGCTGCCTCCTCCGTGCTCGCCCCGCGACCGGGGTGCAGGGCGAGCAGCCGGAACAGACGGGCCGGGCCGGGGGCGAGGGTCCGGTAGGAGCCGTGGAGGCGCTGCCGTGCCTCCCCCAGGGCGGCCTCCCCCAGGGCCGCCTCGGCCTGCGCCCCCGGCTCCACGCCGGCGCCCGTGATCCGTGCGGCGACGGCGGTCAGCGCGAACGGCAGTCCCGCGCAGCGCTCCACGATCCGTGCGGTGGCGGCGTCGTCGGGGGTGACCCGGCCGGGGCCCAGGCACGCGGCCAGGAGTTCCGTGGACTCCGCGGACGTCATCGGATCCAGGACGACACGGTGGGCGCCCTCGGCCGCGACGAGGCAGGAGAGCTGGTCGCGGCTGGTGACCAGGACCATGCACCCCGGCGTGCCGGGCAGCAGGGGCCGTATCTGTGCCGCGTCGCGGGCGTCGTCGAGCAGCAGCAGGAAGCGGTGGCCGCTGAGCACGCTGCGCCACACGGCGCTGTGCCCGTCCACGTCGTGCGGGTCCTCGGGCAGACGGTGGGGTGGCACGTCCAGCGCGCGCAGGAGGCCGCGGAGGGCCTCGGCCGGTGCGACGGGCGCCGCGTCGGGGTCGAAACCGCGCAGATCGACGCGGATCAGTCCGTCCGGGAACCGGTCCGCCAGCAGGCGGGCCACCTGGGCGGCCAGGGCGGTCTTGCCGACCCCGGCCTGACCGCAGACTGCGGCGAGGACCGGCGCCTCGTGCTCCGGCGAGGCGCCGGCGGCCAGGGACAGCAGTTCGGCGGTCTCGGCGCGGCGCCCGACGAATCCGGACGCAGGGGCGGGCTCGGCTGCGGGGGCGAGCTCCGCCGTGGCTGCGGGGACGGGCCCGGTCGCGGCTGCGGCTGCGGTCGCGGTCGGGCCGGTGAAGATCAGCCGTCGCCCGTCGTCGGGCAGGCCGGGCTGCGGCGCGGGTCCGGCGCCGCCCGTCGGCGCCGCCGCGGGCCGCGATGACGCCACGGCCGCTCGTGCTTCCGGCGCCCCTGGGAGGAGGCCGGGCTCCCGGCACGACGCCGCGACGACGTGCCCGGGTCCAGGACGCGCGGGAGGCACGGCGACCGGGCCGTCGCTCATGTGGCCGGCGAGCACCCGCTCGTGTGCGGAGCGCAGTTCGGCCCCCGTCGTGACGCCCGGTTCCGCGGCGAGCCGGGTCCGGGCGAGGTGGCACACGTGCAGGGCCTCGGCCTGGTGGCCGGTGGCCGCCAGCGCCAGGGCGAGTCTCGCGTGCACGCCCGCGTCGAGGGGACGGCGGGCGGCGCAGCGTTCGAGCATGGGCAGGACGCGGTCGGCCAGCCCGTGCCGGAGCGCCGTGTCCGCGCCCTCCCGCACGGTTGCCGCGTACTCGTCGTCCAGGGCGGTGAACAGGCGGTGGTCGCGTGCGACGGCCGGGATTCCGGCGACGACCGGCCCCCGCCACAGCGCCGCCGCCTCGACGAACAGGTCCACGGCCGTCTCGGCGGCCTGCGCGAGGCCCGCCTCCTGCGCCCGCTCGCGCAGGAGGCGGAAGCGTGTCAGGTCGACGTCGTCGGGGCCGACCCTCAGCCGGTAGCCGCCGTAGCCCCGCACGAGGAGCTGTCCCTGGGCGCGGTGGGACAGACCCGGCTCCAGGACCCGGCGGAGCATGCCGATGTGCCGGTGGATCACGTTGGTCGCGCTCACCGGCGGCCGCTCGCCCCACAGCACGTCGGCGATCTCGCCGACGGGCACGGGCCGCTTGCCGCGGACGAGCAGCACCGCCAGGGTGGCGCGCTGCTGCGGGGGGCCGAGATCGAGCTCGGCGCCCTCGCACCAGGCGCGCATCGGTCCCAGCACGGAAAAGGACGGCACCACGGGTTCCTGACGCACTATCTGTTCTCCTGCCGGACGGCCCTCACTCCAGGCGCCACTTCTGGTTCTGGCCCCCGGCGCACGTCCACAGCTGCAGGCGGGCGCCGTTGGCGGTCTGCTCGTCCTTGACGTCGACGCACTTGTCCGCCCCGACGTTGACCAGGTCGCCGGCGGCGGTGAGCTTGAACTTCTGGGCCCAGCCGCCGTTGCAGTCAGCCAGCTGGATCGCCGCCCCGTCGCTCGCCGAGGCCCAGGCGATGTCCATGCACAGGCCGAGCGAACGCACCGAACCGTCCGAGTAGAAGGACCATCGCTGGCCCTTGGAGCCGTTGCAGTCCCACACCTGGAGGGGAGTTCCGTCCTTGCCCGCCCCGCCCGTGACGTCCGCGCAGCGGCCGGAGGCCGAGCTCGTCAGGGAACCCGCCGTCCGCACGGCTGGGCCGGAGGCGGCGTTCTTGACGGCCGAGTTCGCGGACGTGGACTTGACGGGCTTGTCGCCGCCCGCCGCGGCGGCACCGGCCCCGGCCGCACCGGCGCCCGCCGCCGCGGCACCGGGCTTCTGCGGGGCCGCGCCGGGCGCGGTGTGCGAGGGTGCGGCAGACCCGACCGCTCCCTTGACCGGCTTCGACGAGGTCGAGGCGGCGCCGGACGGGACGGCCCCGGCGGGCGCGCCGGGCCCCGCCGTGGAGGGGGCGGCGCCCGGGACGCCGCCGGGGACGCCGCCGCTGTCCTGGGAGAAGTCTCCCTGGGCCGACCGCGCGGTCGGGGCCCCGGACTTGTCGCCGCCCGAACCGACCAGCAGCACGGAACTCCCGGCCACCAGCAGAGCGAGCAGGGAGACGCCGAGGACCGACTCCCGGGAGAGCCGTCGGCCGCCCTGGCCCGCGTCGGGGTCACCGCCCTCCTCCGCGGGCTCGGCGAGCGTCGCCGACGCGGAGTCGCCCATGCCCTCGGCCCTGCCGGTCGAGGCCTCGCGCCGCCCGTCGGCGGAGCCCCGCTCGGCGCCCGGCCGGGCGTCCGGTTCGGCGGCCTCGCCCTCCGTGTCCGCGCCTGCGGGGACCTGCGGTGCCGCGATCCCCCGTGCGCCGGTGTCCGTGGCGGCGGCCCGCCGGAGGGACGCGGACGTCACCGTCGTGCCCGTGGTCGTCGCGGTGGCGCCGGCCACGGTCGGAGCTTCCTCGGTCCGCGCCGCGGTCGCCGCAGCGCGGTCGGGTGCGGGCGCGGCGGCCGCGCCGGCACGTGCGGAGCCCGGCGTCGGGCCCGGTTCCGGGGCGACGTCCGGTTCCGGCGATTCCTGCGTCGCCGCAGCGAGGTCACCGGACGGGGACGAGGTCATGTCCCCGGAGCGTTGCGTTACCCCGCGCGTCATAGTCCACTCTCCTGGATCAGGCCTCGGTCAAGCGGGTGACCGGCCCGTGCTCGTGTACACGACGTGCCGCGAAAGCGACTGCCGTCCGACCGGTGACCGGGCGGGTCCGCCCTCCGGGTCAGCGTAGGTCGGCGCAGTGACCGGAAACTGACCCCCGCCACCCGGCCCGGGCCGTCCGTCCTCCTCCTCCGGCCGACCGGTACCGCTCATCGGCGTGGCGGCGCCCGGTGGGCGTGCGGCGTCGCCGAGCCGGCCCCGCGCCGGGGACGACCGACCGGGCCACGGCTGTCCGTGGGCGTGCGCCGCCAGGACGCCCGGTGCTGCTGACAGTCCGTCGGCGCCGCGCCGGCGGGCGTGGACGCCGCCCTGCCGATCCGGGCCTCGAGGGAACTCCCCGAGCGGGCGGTACCCCGGGGCTCGCGGCACCGGACCGCACGGTCGCCGGGGCGGGTCGGGCGCGGGCGGCGGAGCGCCGGCGTCGCCGCACAACCCCTCCCGGCCGCAGCGGAGTCCGGGTGACCGGGCGGCGCGGCGGCCGTGCTCGTGAAAGCCGCCGCGGGGACGCGGGGAGAGCGGCGGGAGGAGGTTCGCCGGCGGGCGAAGCCGGCGGTCCGGCGAGCCCACCGGGTCCGCCCGCGGCGCTCCGGCGCGGTGGCCGTCGTCCCCGGACGTGCTGGGGCCGCCCGCGTGGCCGCAGGCCACGGGCTCCCCGGGGAGCCCGTGGTGGGGCGGCCGTGTTCTCGGACCCGGTGGAACGGCCGAGTTCGGCCGCGTACGTCCCGATCAGCACCGGCCGTCGGTACGTGTCGCCGGTCCCCTCGGCCAGCAGCCCCGCCCGCACCAGTTCGCCCAGCGGCCGGCGGACCCGCTCCACCGGCCACGCGGCCGCACGCGCGGCCGCGGCGGCGGAGACCGTCGTCCCGGGGCAGGCGGCGAGCCTGCGGAAGACGCGTGCGGCGGCCGGGGAGAGGACCCGGTACGCCGTGTCGAGGGCAGCCCGGACCTCGGGCACGGCGTTCAGCCCGGCGTCCGCGGGCTGGAACTCCTGGACCAGCGCCGCGAGCGGGAACCCTGGTCGCGCCGAGGCGCGGGCGGCGACGGAGGCCAGTGCCAGCGGCAGTCCGCCGGTCAGGTCGATGAGCGAGGCGACGGCGTTCTCCTCGGCGGTGACACGGCCCGCGCCGAGCCTGGACACCAGACAGTCGCGGGCTTCGTCGGCGTCGAAGGGCGCCAGGTCGCAGAAGCTCACGTCGCGCGTGCCGTGCGCCGTCTCCCGCATCGGGCCACGGCTGGTGACGACGGCGAGACAGCCCGCGGCCTCGGGGAGCAGATCCCTGATCTGGGCGGCATCGCGGGCGTCGTCGAGGAGGACCAGGACGCGACGGCCCGTCAGAGCCTGCCGGTAGCGCCGGACTCTCTCGCTCTCGGGTATGTCCTCCGGCCGGAGTCCGAGGGCGCGCAGAAGACCGCACAGCACCACGGCGGGGTCGGCCGGCGGAGCGTCAGGGGCATGGCCCCGCAGGTTCGCGTAGAGCCGGCCGTCCGGGAAGCCGGGGGCCGCGCGGTGCGCCCAGCGGACGGCCAGCGCGGTCTTGCCCACGCCCGGCGGTCCCGTGACGAAGATCAGCCCGCTCGGTCCGCCCGCCGTGCCGTCCGCCGTGCCGTCCGTACGCGGCAGCAGAGCCAGCTCCCGCTTCCTGCCGACGAAGACCGCGAGTCCCGGCGGGAGTTGAGCGGGCACGGCGCTTCCGGCCAACGGCTCGGCGGGTCGCCGCGCATCGGTGGACGGGGCTGGGCCGTCGGACGGGGCGAGGCCGTCGGCTACGGTCGCCGGGACGACGGCGCTCGTCGGGACGACCGCGGGCGGGCCGAGCACATGCCGGGCCGCGGCGCGCAGTTCCGGGCCCGGTTCGATGCCGAGCCGGTCCGCGAGTCGTGCCGTCACGTCCCGGTAGGCGCGCAGCGCCTCCTGCGCCCGGTCCGCCGCCTTCAGGGCGTACAGCAGGCGCGCGTGCAGCGGTTCGTCGAGGGGGCGTTCGGCGGCGCACAGACGCAGCGGCCCGAGCAGTTCGCCGGTCAGGCCGCACTGCTGTGCCGCGTCCGCGGCCTCCTTGACCACGACATGGCGCTCCCGGCCCAGCGCCTCGAAGGCGGGGGCCGTGTGCGCCGACGGCGGAAGCCCGTCGAACGGCCGGCCTTCCCAGAGTCCCAGCGCCTCGACGTACATCGCGACGCTCCGCCGGGTGAGGCCTTCGTCCCGTACCCGACGCGCGTCCTGAACGAGCTGTCTGAAACGCAGCAGGTCGAGGGAGTCGGGGTCGACCTCGATGCGGTAGCCGCCCGCTCCGCGCAGCAGCAGGCCGCCCGACACCCGCGCGGGAAGGTCGGGTTCCAGGGTCCGGCGCAGGGTGCCGACGTACCGGTAGACCAGGGTGGTCGCGCTGACCGGCGGTTCCTCGCCCCAGAGCGCGTCCACGATCTGCTCGACCTCCATCGGCTGCCCCGGGCGGGCGAGCAACAGGGCGAGCAGGGCCCGCTGCTGGGGCGGGCCCAGTTCCAGGGCGACTCCGTCGCGCCGGACACGGACCGGACCGAGCACGGAGAACCGCAGCCTCCCCCGCTCGGACGTGGTCCTGCCCTCCTCCGTGCCACCCGTGCGCATGTGCCTGGCCTTTCCCTGCGGCGCGGACGTCGTCCGTGGTCGCCGCTCATCGTTCTCGGTGTGGGTGGCATCGCCTTCGAGGAAGGCCTTCGTGGAAGGCCCGTTGAAGGCCCGTTGAAGGCCTGGATGTGCCGAACCAGCCCGTGCCACGTCGGCGCCGACGGCCTTCACCGTGGCGGCTGGACACTGCCGGGGATGCCGGTGATCAGATTGCCGTTCGAATGTCGGGAACTTGTTCCGTTCCTGTCGGGGTCCGGTGCCCCCTGCCCACATCCACGGCCGTGGCGGGAACCAGCCGTCGGCCGTCCCTACGATGGCGTCCATGTGTGCGTATGTGGTGCTCGCCGACGACGACCCGAAACAAGCCGATCTCATCCGCCTGTACCTGGAGCGAGAGGGCCATTCGGTCGGCGTCGTCCACGACGGGCGGGCCGCGCTGGACGAGATCCGGCGGCGCATGCCCGATCTCGTGGTGCTGGACTGGATGATGCCGCGCGTGGACGGTCTGGACGTGTGCCGGGTGCTGCGCAGGGAGTCCGACGTCCCGGTCCTGATGCTCACGGCGCGCGCCGAGGAGGACGACCTGCTGCTCGCCCTCGACCTGGGCGCCGACGACTACATGACCAAGCCGTGCAGTCCGCGGGAACTGGTCGCCCGGGTCCGCACCCTGCTGAGACGCGCCGGGCAGACGGCGGCCCCCGGCGCCGCCCGGAGAACCGAGCCCGCGTTCGAGGAGAGCGACCCGGTGTACGTCGTGGGTTCCCTCGTGGTCGACCCGGCCCGGTTCGAGATACGGGTGGAGGGACGTCCGGTCGACTGCACGCCCGGTGAGTTCCGTGTGCTCGAGGTGCTGGTCTCGGCTCCGGGGCGGGTGTTCTCGAGGAAACAGATCCTGGAACACCTGCACGGCATCGACCGCTATGTCACCACGCGCACGGTCGACGGTCATGTCATGAACCTCCGCCGCAAGATCGAACGCGATCCGTCCCGGCCCGAGCGGCTGCTCACGGTCTACGGCGTGGGTTACAAGGCCGCCGAACCCGGCCCCACGGCCGAGTCCGACGACGCGGCCGGCACCCGTGCGCGGTGACCTGTCCCTGCGCGGGAGTCTGCGCTCACGGCTGCTGATGCTGTCCGTCCTGGTCTCCCTGTGCTCGATCGTCGCCACCGCCTGGCTCGTCGTCAGCGTCACCGCGGTCGCCATCGGGCGTGAGCGCGGCCAGGCCATCGCCGAGGACGCCCGGGTGTACGACACGCTCGTCGGCTTCGCCGCGACGCACCCGGACTGGAGGGGGGTCGAGCCGACGGTCCGGTCCCTCTCACTGCAGACCGGCCGCCGTATCACCCTGACCGACGAGAACCGTCGTCTGCTGGCGGACTCCGACGGCGCGGGCCGCACGCCGGCCAGGTCGCTGCCCGACACGCCGTCGGCGACCGTCGACGCGCTCGCCGTGGACACCACGCTCGTCGCCCGCCACGGCGGCAGGACGTCCGACCGCATCGATCCGCGGGCCGTCGGTCCCTTCCGGTTGACCGCCCAGGAGAAGGCGTTCCTCCAGGCCGCTGCGACGCGGGTCGAGCGCTGTTTCCGCGAGGGGAGCGTGCCGTCCGACGTCGAGATCGTGCAGACTCCGAACGGGCGGCCGGAGATCGAGCTCGACGGCCGGCCTCTGGACCTCGGCGACCGGTGCGGGGTCGATGTCCTGCTCGAACGCACGCCCACGGAGAGCAGGGCGCTCGCTCAGCTGGGCAAGCTCGTCAACAGCTGTCTCGCCGCCCGTCATGCCGCGCCGGTACAGCTCGCCGACAACCTGACGTGGACCCCCTCCACCGCCCGCGGCGCTCCGAACAGCCGTGCGGTGACGTCCTGTCTCTCCACGGCGTCGCGCGACCAGCTCGACCCTTACGTGGCGCCTGCGGCGCTGCTCTTCGCCACCGCGCCCGAGCGGAAGATCGCCACCTTCTTCGATCTGTCCGACGCCAACCGCCTGAGGATCGCCGGAGTCACCGCCGCGGTGCTGCTCATCACGGTGACGGTCACCTTCGTCGCCGGCACGCGCATGGTCAGGCCGTTGCGCGCCCTGACCGGCGCGGCACAGCGGATGGCAGAAGGGGACGAGGACGCCCATGTCGAGGTGAGCGGCGGCGACGAGTTCGGCAGGCTCGCCGCGGCCTTCAACCTCATGTCGAGCCGGCGCCGGCAACTGGAGCAACTGCGCCGGGCGCTGGTCAGCGACGTGGCCCACGAGCTGCGCACCCCGCTCAGCAACGTCCGGGGCTGGCTGGAGGCCGTCGAGGACGGTGTCGTCCCCGCGGACAAGAGCCTCATCTCCTCGCTGCTGGAGGAGGCGCTGCTGCTTCAGCACATCATCGACGACCTGCGCGACCTCGCGGCAGCCGACGCCGGTGCGCTGAGGGTGCACCCGGAGGACGTGGACGCGGCCGCGCTGGTCGCCCAGGTCGCGCGGGCCCACCAGGGCAGCGCGGGGGCCGCGGGAGTGGAGCTGCGGGTGCGGTCCGGGGAGGAACGGCCGTTCCTGCGCGCGGACCCGGTGCGACTGCGTCAGGCGATCGGGAACCTCGTGTCCAACGGCATACGGCACACGCCCGCCGGCGGGTCGGTCACCCTCTCCGTCCGCCACGGGGGCGGTGACGTGGTGTTCGGCGTCGAGGACACCGGCTCCGGCATCAGCGAGGAGGACCTGGCCAAGGTGTTCGACCGGTTCTGGCGTGCGGAGAAGTCGCGCAGCCGGCAGGGCGGCGGAAGCGGGCTGGGCCTGTCCATCGTCCGCAAACTCGTCGAGGCGCACGGCGGCAGCGTGCACGCGTCGAGCGTTCCCGGACAGGGCTCCGTCTTCTCGCTCCGGCTGCCCGGCCCGTCGGCCGGGCAGCCGGAGTCGTGGAACCGGCCGCCGCCACCGCCCTCTTGAGACGGGGTGGGTCAGCGGGCCGCCGGCCGGGGCAGGCCCGCCGGGTACAGGTACCGGTCGGGAGGAACCTGCGTGCCGCGCGCCCAGGCGGTGAAGAAGCCCCGCAGGTCCTGGTGGGACAGTTCGGCGGCCAGGGCCTCGAACCGGGGCCACGAGGCGTTGCCGTAACGGTGTTCGGCCGGCCAGGCTCGCAGGAGGTCGAAGAACGCCTGGTCGCCGACCGTGCGTCGCAGGGCGTGCAGCATCAGCGGCCCTCGCGCGTACAGCGCGGAGTCGAGCTCCCGGCCGGGTCCGGGGTCGTACAGCGGGACGCGCCAGAACGCCGGATCGGCGCGGTGCTCCTCCACCGTGGGCAGGTAGTAGTCGCGGTCGACGTCGTCGCCCTGGTGCTCGTACCACAGCCACTGGGCGTACTGGGCGACGCACTCGGCGACGCACGTGTCACGCCAGTCGGTGAAGGACACGCTGTCGCCGTACCACTGGTGGGCGATCTCGTGCACCATCGCGACGTCGAAGAGACCCGAGTCGTACGTCGGGCGGCTCTGGGTCTCCAGGTCGGCCGGGCCTGCGCCGGAGCGTCCGGTCAGCACGAGGGCCCCGGCCGAGGAGAACGGGTACGGGCCGAACCGGGAGGCCAGGAAGCCGATGATGTCCTCCTGCAGCGCCTCGGCGTCCGGGTCGATCAGCGCGTCGGGGCTGTACGCGTTGACGACCGGGGTTCCGTCGGGCAGTTCGGAGGTGCGCACGGTGAACCGGTCGACGGCCACCGTGCTGACGTAGGTGGCGAGGGGGCGGTCCTCGTACCAGCGGAAAGTGCGACGCCCCGCGCCGTCCTGGGTCACCGGGCCGGGCCGGCCGTTGCCGACGGCGCTCCAGCCGTCGGGGACGGTGGCCGTGAGGCGGAAGGTGGCCTTGTCGGACGGGTGGTCGTTGGCCGGGTACCAGGAGGTGGCCGCGTGCGGCTCACCGCTGACGGAGAAGCCGCCGTCGGTCAGGGAGTGCCAGCCGCCGCCGACCGGCCTGCCCGAATACCGCACGCGTACGGAGAAGTCGTCGCCTTTGCGCAGCTCGCGGGCCGGGGTGATGACCAGCTCGTGCTCCCCCTCGCGTGCCACCGAGCGGGCGCCGCGGCCGTCGACCGTCACGGACGACACGTCGAACCCCGTCAGGTCCAGGTGGAACCGGCCCAGATCCGTCAGGGCGCGCGCGGTGATCGTGGTGTCGCCGGTCAGATGGTCGGGGCGGGCCGGGTCGTAGGCGATGCGGACGTCGTACTGGGCCACGTCGTAACCGGAGTTGCCGTCCGTGGGGAAGTACGGATCTCCCAGGCCCGCGCCGCCGTCGGCCGCTGACGCGGGCGCCAGGCCGGTGAGCATGCACAGGGCGAGGGCCACGAGCGGCGGGGCCACGAGCCGCCTCATCGGCTGCCCTTCGCCAGGGCGAGCTGCCAGGTGACGTCGAGCACGGCGTTGGTGCTGGCGGTCTGCACGGCCGGGTCCACGTTGTGGATGTCGTCACAGGCGCTGTGGATGCAGTCGGAGATGCCGGTGGTGAAGCCGGCGACGGGAATGCCCGCGGCCGCGAAGGACCGGTCGTCGGAGCCCGTGTCGCCGATGTCGAAGGTCGGTGTCGAGCGGGCGGCGAAGTACCTCTCGAAGGCCTCGGTCGACTCCACGGCGCCTTCGGCCTCGGACGGGTCGTGGGTGACCAGCCAGGTCGTGGTGTTCCGGGAACCGGCCTGGTCGAAGTTGAGGTACGCGCGGATCGAGGAACGCTCGGCGGGCGACAGGGCGTTCACGTAGTGGCCCGAACCGAACAGGCCGCCCTCCTCCGCACCCCACCACGCGAACCGGAGGTGCCGCTCGGTCTTGAGGTGGGCCTGGGCGACGGCGACCGCGGTCGCGAGCACGGCGGCCGAGCCGGAACCGTTGTCGTTGATGCCGGGACCGGCCAGGACGCTGTCCAGATGCGCTCCCACCAGGAGGGTGTTCCGCGTGTCGCCGCCCGGCCAGTCGGCGATGATGTTGTATCCCGTGGCGCCGGCGTGCGTGAAGGGCTGGAGGACCGTGCGGTAACCCGCTTCGTCCAGTTTCCGCTTCACGTAGGACACCGACTCCCGGTAACCCGGTGTGCCGTGCGCCCGGTTGCCGCCGTTGCGGTCGGCGATCGCCTGAAGGTCCGTCAGGTACGGCATGACGCGCTGGGCCGTGACGACCGGCGGGCCCGGGACGCGGGAGGCCGGGGCCGCCGCGGTGGCCCCGACGGGGGTCGCGCCGACGGGCGTGGCGCCGAGCAGGCCGGCGCACAGGGCGCCGACGGCGGCGCAGCGCAGGAACGGGCGGGATGCCATGAGAGGGCTCTCCTGTCACTCGTGGATCGGACGGCCACGAAGCTAGGGAGGCCGCGTCAGGTTCCCGTCGGGAAGACGTCGGCGGCCGGTGGGTGTGCGGTGGCCGCACCAAAACCGAAGCCGGAACGGACCGGCAACGGTTGCCGACCGTTTCCCGACACATGGCGCGGACCATGAGGCGCATGGACCACTTCGACATCGCGAGCCGCCGCCGCGTGCTCGGCGCCGCCGTCGTCGCCGCCGGCGCCCTCCTGCTCACCGGCTGCGGCGGTTCGGGCGAATCCGGCGACTCCGGCGGCAAGGGATCGGCGCGGCAGGACGTGGCGTCCCTGCACAGTGACGCGCCCGACGGCAAGGCGACCGCGCAGGCCGCTCCGTCCTCCGACGACGGCCGTCCCCAACTCCGTCTCGACAGCTCCGAGGAGGAGAAGAACCGCTACTGGCACATCTACGCCCAGTGCCTGAAGGAACACGGGCACAAGATGATCGCGGTGCGCGGCCCGGACTCCGTCGACGACACCGACCACAGCGCCACGGCCAAGGCGGCCACCAAGGCCTGCGCGAGCAAACTGCCGCTGCAGCCGCCGGAGATGGACGAGTCGACGAACCCGCACTACGACGACGACTACCGCGCCTACGTGAAGTGCCTGAACCGGAAAGGGCTCAAGGTCACCGCGCTGCCGGACAACTCCGGCTGGACCTACGACGGCAACACCACGCTGAGCGCGGACCAGCAGACCCAGGTGGACAAGAGCTGCACCCTGGAGGCGTTCGGTGGCAAGACACAGTAAGGGCGTCGTCGCGCTGAGCGTCCTGCTGGTCGCCGGTGTCACGGGCGGAGGCGCATGGGTGTGGCGCGACGCCCATGCCGGGCAGGGCACCAGGGCCGCGGCCCCCGACCGGGTGCGGACCGCCACCGTCACCAGGACCGACCTCTCCGACAGCCGCACCCTGCCGGGCACCCTCGGCTTCGGCACACCGCACACCCTCAAGGGCGCGGGCAAGGGCATCGTGACCCGGCTGCCGAAGCCCGGCGCGCGGGCGGTCAGGGGCAAGGCGCTGTACCGGATCGACGACCGGCCCGTCCCCGTCTTCTTCGGTGACACGCCGTTCTTCCGCACCCTGGCCAAGACGGGGGTGCGCGGCCACGACGTGAGCGTCCTCGGGGACAACCTGCGAGCGCTCGGCTACGAGACCGGCGCCGCCGTCACCTCCAGGAAGACCGGCGACGGCGATGAGGGCGAGGAGTTCACCCCCGCCCTCGCCGCGGCTCTCGAGCGGTGGCAGCACGACACCGGGCAGGCCGCCACAGGCGCCCTCGCCCCCGGTCAGGCCGTCGTCCTGCCCGGACCGGTGCGCGTCGACACAGTGCAGGCGCAACCGGGCGACCCGGCCGACGGCCCGCTGCTCACCTACACCTCCGCCGCCAAGACCGTCACCGTTGCGATGGAGGCGACCGCCGTGGGGACCGTCAAGGCAGGCAACAGGGCTGCCGTCACGCTGCCCGACGGCAGGACGATCCGCGGCACCGTCACCTCACTCGGCCGCACCGTACAGGGCGGCTCCGCCCAGGACTCCGCGCAGCAGACCGGGCCGGCCACCGTCGACGTGACGGTGGTCCCGGACCGGGCGACGGACGTGCAGAGCCTGGACGCGGCAGCGGTGCAGGTGCGGTTCGACAGCACCACGCGCAAAGGCGTCCTCGCCGTGCCCGTGGGGGCGCTGGTCGCGCTGCGGGAGGGCGGGTACGCCGTGCAGCGCCCGGACGGCACACTGATCGCGGTGACGACGGGCATGTTCGCGGGCGGCCTGGTCGAGGTGAGCGGCAAGGGAGTGGCCGCCGGCGCCGAGGTCGTGACGGCATCGTGAACACCCTCGCCATGACCTCGGCGCCGGCCGCCGGCTCCACGGCCCCCGTCCTCCGCCTCGAGGAGGTCACCAAGAGCCACCCGGGCGGTGTCACGGCACTGGACCGTGTCTCGCTCCGCGTCGACGAGGGCGAACTCGTCGCGATCGTCGGCCCGTCCGGCTCGGGCAAGTCGACGCTGCTGCACATCATGGGCACCCTGGACCGGCCGACGAGCGGCACCGTCCGCATCGCGGGACACGAAGTCCACACCATGAGCGACCGTCACCTCTCCGCGCTGCGGGCGCGTCACCTGGGCTTCGTCTTCCAGCACTTCCACCTCACCGACGGGCTCGACGCCACGGAGAACGTCGCCACCGGCCTGCTCTACGCGGGCGTCCCCCGTCGCAGGCGGGCGCCCCTCGCACGGGAGGCGCTGGCCAGGGTGGGCCTCGAACACCGGCGCTCCCACCTTCCCCAGCAGCTGTCCGGGGGTGAGCGCCAACGGGTCGCCATCGCGCGTGCCCTGGTCAACTGGCCCGCGCTCGTGCTGGCCGACGAGCCGACGGGCGCGCTGGACGCGGCCAACGGGGAGGCCGTCCTGCGGTTGCTCGTCGAACTCAACGCGCAGGGCACGACCATCGCCCTGATCACCCACGACCGCGACATCGCGGCTCGCCTCCCCCGCCGGGTGGAACTGCGCGACGGCCGCATCACGGCCGACGTCAGCGGGGTGAGTGCCCGATGACGCGCCCGCTGCAGGACCCCGGGCCCCGCACGGTTCGGCTGACCTTCGCCGACGTCCTCCGGCTCGGCCTGCTCGGCATCCGCACCCGCGGTCCACGCGCCGCGCTGTCCGCGCTCGGCATCTCCATCGGCATCGCGACCCTCGTCGTCGTGACCGCCGTTCCCGCCTCCAGCCAGCGGGCCCTGTTGGAACAGCTGTCCGCGCTCGGCACGAACATGCTGCGCGTGGCGCCGCCGACGGACGGCGATCCCCCGGTCGTCCTGCCCGCGACCGCGGACGCCATGGCCGCCCGTATCGGCCCGGTGACCAGCGCGAGCGCCGTGGCCAACACCCACAAGACCGTTCTGCGCTCGGACCGCGCCGACCCGTCCGACGCCTCGGGCATCAGTGTGCTCGCCGCCCGCACCGACCTCCTGAAGTCGGTCCACGGGACGGTGCGTTCCGGCTCGTTCCTGTCGCCCACCGCCGGACGGTTCCCGACCGTGGTCCTGGGCTCCCGGGCCGCCGCCCGGCTCGGCTACGACCGGGTCCGGCCCGGCCAGGAGACCGGACAGGTCTACATCGACGGCCACTGGTTCACCGTCGTCGGCATCCTCGACCCGCTGCCGCTCGCCCCCGACCTCGACGCCTCCGTCCTGGTCGGCTGGGACGCGGCCCGCGAACAGCTCCGGTTCGACGGCCATCCCACCGTCGTCTACGTCACCGCCCGTGAGTCGCAGATCGAGGCCGTCCGCGCGGTGCTGCCCGCCACGGTCTACCCGCAGCTGCCGGGGCTCGTCCAGGTCAGCCGCCCTTCGGACGCCCTGGCCGCCAAGCGCGCCACCCAGGCGACCCTGTCGGTCCTGCTGCTCGGACTCGCGGGCGTGGCGCTCCTCGTGGGCGGCGTGGGCGTGGCCAACACCATGGTCGTCTCGGTGCTGGAGCGGCGCCGCGAGATCGGTCTGCGCCGGGCGCTGGGCGCCAGTCGCGGCCAGATCAGGGGGCAGTTCATGGCGGAGTCGGTGGCCCTGTCCGCGCTGGGCGGATGTGCGGGCACGGCCCTCGGCGCGGCGGTGGCGGCGGGGTACGCCATGTCCCAGTCGTGGCCCGTGGTCTTCCCGCGCCTCGCGCTCGTCGCGGGCGTCCTGGGCGCGGTCGCCGTCGGGGTGGCCGCGGGTCTGTATCCCGCCGTACGCGCCTCCAGACTGCCCCCGACGGAGGCGCTGGCGGCGGTGTGAGGCAGGTGCGCCCCGGTCGCACACGATCGCGTGGACGCTGTCGGTTCGGATCGACCGACAGCGTCACACGTTGTCGTGGCGGCCGGGGCCGTGGGGCCGGCGCACGCGGTCAGGGGGTCCCTGTCGCAGGCGCCGGTTCCGGTGCCGTCAGCCGGCCAGGGCGGCCAGGGTGGCGTCCAGGTCCGTCGCCTTCGGCTGGTTGTGGGGAAGCCTGGAGAGGATCTTGGCCATGCCGCAGGTGTTGGTCAGCGCGGAGAAGACCAGGCCGCCCGCGACCCCGGCGGACAGCAGGCGCGCCGCGCTCCAGCGCTGTCCGGCGATCACGCCGGCCAGGACGAGGGATCCGGCGGCGAGGCGGACCTGGCGGTCCATGGCCCACGGGGTGCGAGCGCCGGCGGGGCGGTGGGTGTCGTGGCCGAGCTGGGTCCAGGCGCTGGTGCCGCCGGTGAGAGTGGCGGCGGCGAGGCCCTGATCGGCCAGACGCCGACAGGCGGCCTCGGAGCGGGAGCCGGAGGCGCACACGATGAGGAGGTCGCCGCGACCGGCGGCGACCTTCAGCGCGGGCAGGGCGGCGTCGAGGTGGTCGAGGGGGATGTTGTGGGCGCCGGGCAGGTGGCCGGAGGCGTACTCGCCGGGGGTGCGCACGTCGATGACGGTCAGCTCGTGCAGGCGGGCGTCGGCCTGCTCGGCGGTGAGGGCGGTGTTGGGTGCCATGAGGTACTTTCCTTTGCGCTGTCGGGGTTACCCCTTCGATAGGATACCCAAGGGGGTATCTCGAAGGAGTGTGGGTCGTGGAGCTGGCGATGGCGGCTGAGGAACTGAAGACGGTGGTCAACCGGCTGCGCAGGGCGCAGGGGCAGATCGCCGGCGTGATCAAGATGATCGAGGAGGGCCGGGACTGCGAGGACGTGGTCACCCAGCTCGCGGCCGCGTCCCGGGCGTTGGACAAGGCGGGTTTCGCGATCATCGCCACCGGACTGGAGCACTGCCTGACCGATGCCGACATGGCTGCTTCCGGTGACCGGGAGCAGATGCGCGCCAGGCTGGAGAAGCTGTTCCTCTCCCTGGCCTGAGCCCGGGCGCCGCGGCGCCCGCCCGTCCACCGGCCCGGCCCGTCAGGTGAGGGCGTCGGCCAGCATGAAGGCGGCCACCGCCAGCAGCACGAAGGCGAAGGTGCGCTGCAGGAGCCTGCCGGTGACCTTGGCGGCCAGCCGTTTGCCGTCCCAGGCGCCGAGGACCGCTGCCCCGATGAAGGGGCCGATCACCGCCCAGTCGATGCCGACGGCCGTCGCCCCGCGGGTGGTCAGGGAGGCCAGCGAGTTCGCCGAGATGACCAGCAGGCTGGTGCCGACGGCGGCCTGCATCTCGAACGCCAGCACCGTGACCAGGGCCGGGACGGCGAGGAAGCCTCCGCCGACCCCCAGCAGTCCGGTCAGCGCGCCCAGACCGGCGCCGGTCCCGGCCGCCCTGGCGGGCCTGGTGGCGCCGGCTGCCGGGGCGGTGACGACCTGACGGGGGCGCAGCATTCTGACGGCGGCGAGCGCGGCGACGGCGGCGAACGCGGTGGTCAGCACCGGCTGGGGCAGCCGGGCCGAGGCGGCTCCGGCCGCGGCGGCGGGCAGCAGTCCGGCCGCCGCGAAGAGGAGGCCGGATCTCCAGCGGACGTTGCCGGTGCGGGCGTGGGCGTACAGGGCGGTGAGCGAGGTGGCGGTGACGATGATCAGGCTGGCGGTGGTGGCCGCGGCCGGGGTGAAGCCGAGCAGGTAGATCAGTGCGGGCACCGCCAGGACGCTGCCGCCCCCGCCGAGCGCGCCGAGCGCGAGTCCGACCACGGCCCCGGCGATGAGGGCCAGGATCAACGCGCTCACGTGATGACACCTCCGCTGCCGCCCCGGCCTCCGGTGACGGGCAGGCCCGCCCGCGCCCATGCGGTCATCCCGCCGCTGACGTCGGTGGCTTCGACGCCGCGTCCGGCCAGCAGTGCGGCCGCCCGCCGTGAGCGGTGACCGGAGCGGCAGATCGTGATGACCGGGGCGCCCTGCGCACCGCCCGGGAGCGGGGCCCCGGCCAGCAGGCGGGACAGGGGCAGGTGCAGCGCGCCGGGCGCGTGCCCCGCCTTCCACTCCGGTGTTTCGCGGACGTCCAGCAGGACGGCCTCGCCGCCATCGGTGCGCTGACGGGCTTGCCGGGGGGTGAGACGGCCGGGGCCGCGGCGGGGATGCGAGAACGTCGAGAACAGCGAAGACAGCGAGAAAGGCATCGTCGATCACTTTCGTGCGGGTGGTGCGGGAGGGGGTGTCAGTCGGTGCCGTCGGGGCCGGCGAGGGGCAGTCCTGCCTCGGCCGCGGCGTCGAAGCCGTCGTCCACCGCGACCACGGCGCGGCCGGCGGCGTCGAGCAGGGACGCGGCTATCGCCGCGCGCATCCCACCGGCGCAGTGCACCCAGACCACCCCGTCCGGCACTTCGCCGATGCGGCCGCGCAGCTCGTGGACCGGGATGTGGACCGAGCCGTCGATACTGCCGTCTGCCCGTTCCGAGTCCCGGCGCACGTCCAGGACGACCACGTCGTCGCCGCGCTCGCGCACGTCGGCGAGGTCGGCGAAGCGGGCGCGAGGGAAGGAGGCGAGCCGTTCGCCGGAGCGGACCCAGCCGGCCGGGTCGCCGGTGGCCGCGGCGGCCGGGCGGTCGATGCCCACCCGCGCGAGTTCCCGCTGCGCGTCGGCGATCTGCGCCGGGGTGTCGGCGAGCAGGGTGACGGGCTTGCCCCACGGGATCAGCCAGGCCAGGTAGGTGGCGAGCTTGCCCTCGCCCTCGAAGTTGAACGATCCGGCCACATGCCCCCGGGCGAAGGCCGTACGGCTGCGCAGGTCCACCACCCACTCGCCCGCGGCGAGGCGGGAGGCGATCTCCTCGGCGTCCGCGCGCTCGGGCGGGGTGAGGTCGACCGGAGCGGGGCCCGCCGCGTTGGCGGGGCCCATGTGCGCGTAGTAGGCGGGCACGTCGTCCAGCCCGGCGAGCGTCTGCGCGACGAAGGCGTCCACGTCGAGGGTCAGCGCGAGGTTGGCGCTGCGCTCCTTGCCGATCGTGGTCGCGTCCCCCTCGGCCTGGGAGGAGGAGCAGAAGCTGCCGAATCCGTGGGTGGGCAGCACGGCCACCTCGTCTTCCAGCTCGTCGGCCAGCCGGTGGGCGGAGGCGTGCTGGGCGCGGGCCAGTTCCCCGGTCAGCCTCGGCTCGACCAGGTCGGGGCGGCCCACCGTGCCGATCAGCAGCGATCCGCCGGTGAACGCGGCCACGTCGCGCCCGTCCTCGGTGAGGACGTAGGAGGTGTGGTGCGGGGTGTGCCCGGGAGTGGCGATGGCGCGCAGGGTCACGCCCTCGTCCACGGACACGGTGTCGCCGTCGACGACGGGAGTGCGGGAGAAGGACACGTGCGCCCCGGCCGGCACCAGGTACCGGGCGCCGGTGACGCGGGCCAGCTCCAGACCGCCGGTGACGTAGTCGTTGTGCACATGGGTCTCGGCCACGAAGGCGATGCGCACCCCGCGGCGGGCGGCTGCGGCGATGACCTGGTCGATGTCGCGCGGCGGGTCGACGACCACCGCGGCGTCGGTTCCGCCGGCCAGGTAGCTGCGGTTGCCCAGACCCTCGTACTCCAGGGTGTCGACAAAGAACACGGCTCACGCTTCCTCTCGGACGATGTACCCCGGGGGGTATCTGACACTCACCCTAACAGCTATACCCGGGGGGGTATTCCGAGAGCGGACGCCTCCCTGCCCGAGGCGTCCGCGGGTGCCGTCGCCCGCGTCTTCCGGCGGCGCCTTCTCGCCGCGCCGGCCCCGCGAGAGGCCGTCGAAGCCGCCCCGGCGCACCAGGCCGGGACCTACGAACCTGATCGCGCCGCGGAACCCCAGGCCGCGCTCCGCCGAGCCGCCGGCGCCCCGGTGAGGCTCATCAGGATCCTGGCGGCGCGGCCGCTCCGAGCACGGCACAGGCCGGGGGCGGGAGATCTCCCGCCCCCGGCCTGTGCCGAGGTCATGGCGCCGCGCGCCGCGTGCCCGTGCCGCTCCGTCAGTCTTTGTCGCCCTGGTCGCCCTGGGCGCTCTTGGTGAAGCCGTCCTGCCAGGCGGCCTTCGCCCCCGAGTCCCCGATCCGGTACACGTCCACCATGGCGCCCGCGGCCACCCCGACGCACAGGACCGCCGTCACGACACGGACAGCCGTCGCGGACCGGGCCGTGACGGGCCGGCTCCGGTCCCCGGACCCGGCCTCCGCAGCGGCCGGCCTGCGGGCCGTCCACCAGACGACGGCCGCCAGCACCAGCAGGCCCGCGGCCCACGGGAGCAGCCCGTCGCCGAGCTCGGCGTGCTTGCGCACCAGGGCGTTGCTGTCCACGTGCTCCTCCAGCCACTCTCCGGCCTCCGAGGCCAGGGGCACGGAGGCCAGCGTCACCAATGCCAGCAGAGGCAGCACCACGCCCATGCGCCGCGCGGCACTCGGCCATATCGCGCCGACCACGAGCGCCAGTGCGCTCAGTGGCACGAGCACGATGACGAAGTGCACGATCAGGACGTGTGCGGGCAGACCGTTGACAACGGTGAGGCTCATCGGGTGTTTCCTCCAGAAAGCGGCCGTGGGGAGCCGGCGCGCGCACAGGTGTCCCCCGTGGCGGCCGGTTACGGCGCGTCAGCCTGGCACAGGAAGCTCTCAGCTTCTTCTGAACACACGCGTTTCCGGACCGCACCCGGCGAGCGCCGGGAGTCCGTCCGGCCCGGCGGAGGGGGACGAACGGCCCCTGCCGTCGGCGCCGGGCGAAGGCGCAGGCTGAAGGAGGGTCGCGCAGTCGGTCCCCGCGCAGTCGATCCCCTGAACAGGAAGGGCGGGTGTCAGGCATGAACGCCCAGGCCACGAGCGGGGCCGAGGAAACGCGGGTGCTGGTCGTGGAGGACGACCGCGGCATCGCGGAGTCCCTGGTACGAGGCCTGCGCCGAGCCGGGTACGTCGTCGAGGGAGTCAGCACCGGGCGGGCGGCGCTGTCGGCGCCGAGCCCCGATGTCGTCCTGCTCGATCTCGGGCTGCCCGACATCGACGGCGTCGAGGTGTGCCGAAGGCTGCGGGCCCGGTCGGACGCGGTGATCATCGCGGTGACCGCGCGGGGCGAGGAGGCGGACCGGGTGGTGGCCCTGGACGAGGGGGCCGACGACTACCTCGTCAAGCCGTTCGGGCTGGCGGAGCTGCTCGCACGGATGCGGGCCGTGCTGCGCCGCAGACGCCCGACGGGCCCGGAGATCCTGCGGCACGGGCGGCTGGAACTGGACCTGCGCACCCGGCAGGTCTCGGTGGACGGCCGGGCGGTGGCGCTGACGCCGAAGGAGTTCGGCATTCTGGAGTGCCTGGCCGCCGACCCCGGCCGGGTGGTGAGCAGGCAGCAGATCCTGGACCGGGCCTGGGACGCCCACTGGTACGGCCCCACCAAGGTGCTGGACGTGCATGTCGCCGCGCTGCGCCGCAAGCTCGCCGTGCCGGGGCTGATCGAGACCGTCTACGGGCACGGCTTCCGGCTCGGGGCGGCCCGGGAGCAGTCGTGACCCGCCGGATCACCTGGACGCTCCTGGTCCTGACCTCCGTACTGCTGGTGCTGGCCGTGGTCCCGCTGGGGGTGTCGCTGACGGCCCGCGAGCGGGTGGCCTTCCGCGACAACCAGCGGGCCGCCACCCGCGTGATCGCCGCGGCCGCCGAGGAACACCTCTCCGATCACCAGCCGGCGACCGCCGTGCGCGGGGAGCTGGCCGCCGCCGCCCGCTCGGGCGACTGCGCCGCCGTGTACGACGTCGCCGGACGCGTGGTCGCGAGTACGCCCTGCACCGCGGCCCAGGGGGAGGAGTCGCAGGAGCTGGTGACGAAGGTGCTGGCCGGGCACGAGCCCGAAGGTCCGGAGAACGAGGGCCGGCTGCTGACCGCGGAACCCGCCGGCGAGATCCGGCGTCCCGCCGGCGCCGTGGTCCTCGCCCGGTCCGCGGCTCCGCTCGACGCCCGGGTCGCCGCGATCTGGGGCTGGTCCGCGGCGATCGGCACGGCGGGCCTGGCCGCATCGGTGCTGCTGTCCGCCCGTCTCGCCCGCTGGGTGAGCCGCCCGCTGTCTTCGCTGGACGCCACGGCGCGGCGGCTCGGCGAGGGTGCTCTCGACGAGCGGGCGGACGTCGGCGGCGGACCGCCGGAGGTCCGCCGGCTGGCCGCGACGTTCAACACCATGGCGGCCCGCACGGAGGCCCTGGTGCACGGCCACCGGGCCGTGATCGCGGACGTGTCCCACCAGTTGCGCACCCCGCTGACCGCGCTGCGGCTGCGGCTCGACGTGCTGTCCGCGGGGGCCGAGGGCGACACCGCCGCGGAGCTGTCCGCCGCCCAGCAGGAGGTCGCCCGGCTGTCCCGGCTGGTCGACGGGCTGCTGGCGGTGGCGCGCGCCGAGCAGGCCACACCGCGTCCGGCCGCCGTGCGGGTCGGCGAGGTGGTGGCCGAGCGGGTGGCCGCCTGGTCGCCCGTGGCCGAGGAGCGCGACGTCCGGCTGACCGCGCCCGAAGGGCCCGCGCCGACGGCCGCGCTGGGCGCGGGTCACCTTGAGCAGATCCTCGACAACCTGATCGCCAACGCCGTGGAGGCCGTTCCCGACGGGGGAAGCGTGACGGTCGACGTCCGGACGGCGGCCAGGGGCTGGTCCCGTGTGCGCGTGATCGACGACGGACCCGGGATGTCCGAGGAGGCGAAGGCGGTCGCCTTCCGCCGGTTCGGCAACACGGAGGCCAGGGGCACCGGCCTGGGGCTCGCCATCGTCCACCGGCTGGTCACCGTCAACGGCGGTACGGCACGGCTGGAGGACACGCCGGGCGGAGGGCTGACCGTGGTGCTGGATCTGCCTCTGTGGCGGGAATGAGGCATGCCGCCACGGGCCCGGATCCCAGGCCCGGATCCCGGATCCCAGGGCCCGGGTCCCGGAGATCTTTACCGGTTCTGAAGAGGTCGTGAGCGAGTTCCCGTGTGCCGTCGCCTCAGCCTGGAGGTGCACGCAACCGATCCGGGCCGCCGATCCACCAGGGAGCCGCCGCCATGTCACCCTCGCCCGACGACTTCGACCAGCCCTTCCCTCCGGCGCCTCCGGCGCGTTCCCCACAAGCACGCGATCGCGGCCTGCGGCGGACCCGCCGCGTCACCCGGTGGACGGCCGTCACCGCCGTCGCGGGCGCGGCGGCCCTGGGAGGTCTGTACACCCACGTGCTGCCGGGCGGCTCGGCCGCTCCCGCGCCGGCGGGCCCGCCCGCGCACAGCCCCGCGGCGTCCTCCTCCACCGCAGCGGGAGAGGACGACGGGGAACACGGGCAGGCGGGAAGTCACGACAGCGACGGGGACGACGCGGGCGACGACGGGGGCACCGCCCCCGCCGCACAGCCGGCGCCGCTGGCCCCGTCCCCGCCGCCCGCCCCGACCCAGCAGCCGCCCCACACCACGACGGGGGCGTCATGACCACCCGCACCCCCGCGCCGCCTGCCGCCCGAACCGCCTTCCCCGCCCTCGGCACCACGGCCGAGCTGCTGGTGACCGACCCCCGCGCGCTGGCCGTCGCGGAGGCCGTCCTGCGCGCCGAGCTGGACGTCGTCGACCGCGCCTGCAGCCGCTTCCGGCCGGACTCCGAACTCACCCGGGTGAACCTGACCGCCGGCGCCACGACGACGGTCGGCGGACACTTCGCCGAGGCCCTCCAGGCCGCGCTGCGGGCCGCCCGGCTGACCGGCGGAGCCGTGGACCCGACGGTGGGCAGGGCGGTGATCGCGCTCGGCTACGACCGCACCTTCGCCTCCCTGCGCCCCGACGACGCACGCCCCCTGCCCGTCGCCCGCCCCGCCCCCGGCTGGCAGCGGATCGTCTTCGACGCGCACACCCGCCGGCTGCGCCTGCCCCCGGACACGCGTCTCGACCTCGGCGCCACCGCCAAGGCCCTCGCCTCCGACCGTGCCGCCCGGCGCGCCGCCACGGCCGCCGGCTGCGGGGTCCTGGTCAGCCTCGGCGGCGACCTCGCGACGGCCGGGCAGGCCCCCGAGGGCGGCTGGCGGATCGCTCTGGCCGACGATCACGCCGGGCCCGCCCGCGGTGAGGGACCCGCCGTCGCCGTGACCGGAGGCGCGCTGGCGACGTCGGGCATCGGCGTGCGCACGTGGCGACGCGCAGGACGCGCCCTGCACCACATCGTCGACCCGGTCACCGGGGAACCCGCCACCGCCGTCTGGCGCACCGTGACCGTCGCCGCCGCCACCTGCGTGGACGCCAACACCGCCGGCACGGCGGCGATCGTGCTCGGCGACCGGGCCGTCGACTGGCTGCGCTCCACCGCCCTGCCGGCCCGTCTGGTGCGCCTCGACGGCGCCGTCGTACGCCTCGGCGGCTGGCCGCCCGATTCCCCCGCGTCGGCCGAAGGAGGCCCGCGATGACGGCCCTGGCCCTGACCGGCAGCCCCCTGTGGTATGCGAGCCGGGCGAGCGGCACCCTCGCGCTGGTCCTGCTCACCGCCACCGTGGTGCTCGGGATCGCCTCCGGCGGTCGTGCCGCGCCGCGCCGCCTCGGCCGGTTCGAGATCGGACGGCTGCACCGCGACCTGTCCCTCCTCACCCTGGTGTTCCTCGCCGTGCACGTGGTGACCGCGGTACTCGATCCCTTCGTGCATCTGGGGTGGGCGGTGTCCGTGGTGCCGTTCACGGCGTCCTACCGGCCGCTGTGGCTCGGGCTGGGCACGACCGCGTTCGACCTGCTGCTCGCGGTGCTGGTCACCAGCGCGCTGCGGCTGCGGCTGGGGGTGCGACGCTGGAAGGCGGTGCACTGGCTGGCGTACGCGGCCTGGCCGTTCGCCCTCTTCCACGGCGTGGGCACCGGCACCGACACCCGGCTCTCCCTCCAGCTGTGGCTCTACGCGGGGTGCCTGGCGTCGGTGGTCGGGGCCGTGTGGTGGCGGCTGGCGAAGGCCGGTCCGGGGCGGGTCACCGGACGACTGACGGCCGCCCTGGCCGCGACCGCGGTACCGGTGGTGCTGACCGCGTTCCTCGCCGCCGGGCCGCTCCAGCCGGGCTGGGCCCAGCGGGCCGCCGCGACGACGATCCTCGCCGGGAGCGGACGATGAACTCCTCGGACACGACGCCTCTCACCCGCGCGCCGGAGACCTCCACCGCGCCCCGGCTGCTGGCGGGATGGCACGCCACCGGCCGGCCGGACACCCTGGCCGGTCATCTGGGACGCCACGGGCCGTCGCCCGTCGCCGCGGTCCTCGCCGGCCGCGGGCGCTGCGGCGGGGCGATGTCGCTGGTGGACGCCGTCGGAGCGGCCGGGCTCACCGGACGCGGCGGGGCGGGTTTCCCCACCGCCCGCAAGCTGCGTGCGGTCGCGGAGCGGCGGGGGCGCGCCGTGGTCGTCGTCAACGCGATGGAGAGCGAGCCGGCCAGCCGCAAGGACCGGTTCCTGCTCGCCATGGCGCCCCACCTCGTCCTCGACGGGGCCGTCCTCGCCGCGACGGCGGTCGGCGCCGACACCGTCCACGTGTGCCTGCCCCGCGACCGCTCCGCCCAGCACGAGCAGCTCGGCGCCGCCCTGGAGGAACGCCGGCGCGCACGCCTCGATCCCGTGCGGCTGCGCCTGCACGCCCTGCCGCCCGCCTACGTGGCCAGCGAATCGACCTCCCTGGTGAGCTGGCTCAACGGGGGTCCCGCGCGCCCCGGGGGCGGCCCGCCACGCACCCACGAACGCGGTGTCGCCCGCCGCCCCACCCTGGTCCACAACGCCGAGACGCTCGCCCACATCGCGCTCATCGCACGCCACGGCCCCGACTGGTTCCGGCAGGCGGGCACCCCGGAGGAGCCCGGCACCACGCTGGTCACCGTCTCCGGCGCCGTCGCCGGTCCGGCTGTACTGGAGGTCGCGCCGGGCACGCCGCTCACCGCGGTCCTCGACCTCGCCGGAGGGCCCACGGAACGCCTTCACGGGGTCCTGCTCGGCGGGTTCGCCGGCGCCTGGCTCCCCGAGGCCCGTCTGCGCACGCCGCTCACCCGGCGCGACCTGGCCCCCTTGGGCGCCGCCCCCGGCGCGGGAGTGATCGTCGCACTCGCCGGCTCGGCCTGCGGGCTGACCGAGACGGCCGGGATGCTGGCCTACCTGGCCGCGCACAGCGCCCGGCAGTGCGGTCCCTGCCGCTTCGGACTGCCCGCCGTGGCCGAGGACTTCACCGCGCTGGCCGCCGGGCGGGCGGACCCGGACCTGCTGTCACGGCTGCACCGCCGGACCGGACTGCTGCCGGACCGGGGCGCCTGCCGCCACCCGGACGGCGCCGCCCGCCTCGCCGCCTCCGCCCTGCGCGTCTTCGCCGACGACGTCGACCGGCACCTCGCCCACGGCGCGTGCCCCGCGGCCCACCGGTCGCCGCAGATCCCCGTACCGTCCGCCGCACCCCCGGAGACATGGCGATGACCCGCACCCGAACCCTGCGCATCGACCGCATCGCCTGCACCGGCCAAGGTCTGTGCGCCGAGCTGCTCCCCGAGCTCATCGACCTCGACGAATGGGGATACCCGATCGCCGGGGACCCGGCCGTGCCCGACCGGCTGCGCACCCACGCCCGCCGGGCGGTCGCCGCCTGCCCCCGCCTGGCCCTGCACACCGACGACGACCCGGCCTGACCGGACCGCGCACGACCGTTCGGCCCTGGATGAGGGCCGGACGTCACATGCCGTCGGCGCCGGGGTGCGATGTGATGGAGGGGGGCCTTCCGACGGCCACCGCACCGGACCGGACCGAGGTACGCCATGAACGACTCTCCGCACACGGCACGACTGCGCGGTCTGACCAGGATGGTCGCGTCCCCAGGACTCGAACCGGTCCTGCTGGTCGTCACGGCGGCGGCCCTGGCCGGCGGCGGCATCGCCTGGCTCGCCGGAGCCGGCGGTCTCGCGGACCTGTTCTGGGCACTGGGCGCCCTGGCCGCGGTCGTCCCCGCGCTGGGGTGGGTGCTGGCCGCCCTGCGTCACGGGCACGCGGGCGTGGACCTCATCGCCGTGCTCGCGCTCGGCGGCACCCTGGCGGTCCACGAGTACCTGGCCGGAGCGCTGATCGCGCTGATGCTCGCCACCGGCCGCACCCTCGAGGCCGCCGCCCAGCGACGGGCCTCCCACGACCTGCGCGCCCTGCTCGAACACGCCCCGCGCTCCGCGCGCCGCCGCACCGACGCGGGGGTGGCCACGGTGGCGCTGGCGGAGGTCGTCGTCGGCGACCTGCTCGTCGTCGGCCCCGGCGAGGTCGTCCCCGTCGACGGCCGCGTGGAAAGCGCGACCGCCGTCCTCGACGAGTCCGTGCTCTCGGGCGAGTCCCTCCAGGTCGAGCGCGTGCGGGACGAAGGGGTGCGCAGCGGCGTGGTGAACGCCGGCGGCGCCTTCGAGCTGCGCGCCACTGCCACCGAACAGGACAGCACGTACGCCGGCATCGTGCGGCTGGCCCAGCAGGCCGGGGCCGAGTCCGCGCCCGTCGTGCGGCTGGCCGACCGCTACGCGGCCTGGTTCCTGCCCCTGTCCCTCGTGGTCGCGGGTCTGGCCTGGCTGATCAGCGGCTCCGCCGTGCGCGCGGTCGCGGTCCTGGTCGTCGCCACACCCTGCCCCCTGCTGCTGGCGGCCCCGGTCGCCATCGTCTCCGGTCTCTCCCGTGCCTCGCGCCTCGGCGTCGTGATCCGCGACGGCGGCGCCCTGGAGAACCTCGGCCGCGCCCGCACCCTCCTGCTCGACAAGACCGGCACCCTCACCCGCGGCCGCCCCCGCGTCCTCGACGTGACCGCCGCCCCCGGCCTCACCCCCGCGGAAGCCCTCCGTCTGGCGGCCTCGCTGGACCAGTACTCCCCCCACGTGCTGGCTCAGGCCATCGTGGACACCGCCCGGGAACGCAAGCTGGAGCTCTCGATCCCCTCCGACGTCACCGAGGAGCCCGGCCGCGGCGCCTCCGGCACCGTCGACGGCCACCATGTCGCCGTCGGCCGCGTCGGCGACCGCGACGCCTGGCCGGCCTGGGCCGCGGCGGCCGACAACCGCGCCCTCCTCGACGGCGCGGCCGTCGCCTGGCTCACCGTCGACGGACAGCTCTCCGGCGCCGTGCTGCTGCGTGACCCCCTGCGCCATGACGCCCCTCGCACCCTGCGCCACCTGCGGTCCGCCGGCATCGAACGGCTGATGATGCTCACCGGCGACCGCTCGGCGCCCGCCCACGAAATCGCCGCCGTCCTCGGCCTCGACGACGTCCGCGCGGAGCTCACTCCGGCCGACAAGGTCGCCGCCGTGCGCGACGAACGCACCCGCGCGGTCACCGTGATGGTCGGCGACGGCGTCAACGACGCGCCCGCCCTCGCCGCCGCGGACATCGGCGTGGCCATGGGCGCCCGCGGTTCCACCGCCTCCTCGGAGGCCGCCGACATCGTCCTGACCACCGACCGCGTCGACCGGCTCGCCGACGCCGTGACCATCGCGCAACGCGCCCGGCACATCGCCCTGCAGAGCGCCCTCGGCGGCATGCTGATGTCGCTGGCGGCCATGGCCGCGGCCGCCGTCGGCCTGCTCCCGCCCGCCGTCGGCGCGCTGCTCCAGGAGGGCATCGACGTCGCCGTCATCCTCAACGCGCTGCGCGCCCTGCGCGTCGACCGGACCTCGCGACCGGCCCTCACCCCTGCCGCCGAAGCGCTCATCAACCGGTTCGCCGCCGAGCACGACGACCTTCAGGACGTCCTCGAATCGGTCCGCGACGCGGCCGACCGTCTCTCCGGCAGCCCGGGCCCGTCGGCGCTGGCCGCCGTGGAGGAGACGCACCGGCTGCTCACCGAGCGGCTGCTGCCGCACGAACACGCCGAGGAACACCAGCTCTACCCTGCCCTGGCCCCCGCCCTCGGCGGCCCGGAGACCACCGCCACCATGAGCCGCGCCCACGCCGAGATCGAGCGTCTGTCCCGGCGTATCGCCACCCACATCCAGCTCGCCCGGGCCGGAGGCGGCCTGGCCCCCGCGCAACTCGACGACCTGCGCTCCTGCCTCTACGGCCTGAACACCGTGCTGCGCCTGCACTTCACCCAGGAGGAGGAGAACTACTTCTCGCTGGCCCCGTAGCCGCTGCCGCGGACCGGTCGGCGGGCGGGCGGACGTCAGGGCGGTGGGCGGACGTCGGGTCAGTGGGCGGACGTCAGGGGGGCGGGCGGGCCTGCCGTGACCCCGCCGTCCAGGACGAACTCCGAGCCGGTGGAGAAGGTGGCCTCGGCGGCGATGAAGGCCACCATGCGGGCGACCTCCTCGGGCTCACCGAACCGGGGCAGCGGCTGTCCGTCGGTGAAGGAGTCGTCGAAGCCGGCGGTCATGGCCGTGCGCACCGCTCCGGGGTGGACCGAGCAGACCCGGATCCCGTCCGGGGCCAGTTCGAGGGCGGCGGCCTTCGTCAGGCCGCGCAGCGCCCACTTGCTCGCCACATACGAGCCGATGCCGACGTAGCCGGTGATGCCGGCGATCGAGGAGATGTTCACGATCACTCCGCCGCCGCGGCGGCGGAGAGAGGGAGCCGTCGTCCGTATGCCCAGCCAGGCTCCCTGGAGGTTGACGTCGACGACCCGCCGGAAGGATTCGAGGGTCTGTTCCTCGATCGTCCCGAACTCGAGGATCCCGGCGTTGTTGACCAGGACGGAGACCGGGCCCAGTTCGCGTTCGGTCCGCGCCACCACCGCCTGCCAGCCGTCCTCGGTGCTCACGTCGAGGTGCGCGTAGCGGGCCGGGGCGCCCAGTTCCGCGGCCAGTTTCTCCCCGTCGGCGTCCAGGACGTCGGCGACGACCACGGCGGCGCCCTCCTCCGCCAGCAGGCGTGCCACGGCGGCCCCGATGCCCCGGGCGCCGCCCGTGACGATCGCCACCGCTTCGTCGAGACGTCCCATCACGACCTCCTGCACGATGCTTGCGTCCGGTGATCCAGAACCAGTGTGGGTTCTGCGCGGCCCGTGCGCACGCGGGAGGCCGGGTGGACGGTCACCCGGTGGAAGGGGAGCACCGTTTCGGGACCTACGGCCCGGTGCGGCGGATCACGAGGCGGGCCCGGGGCCCGGCTCGCCCGTCCAGGCGAACCCGTCCTCCGGCAGCACCAGCGTGCAGGTCTCTCCCGGAGCGATGGTGACGGCCCGGTCCGGGAGCATCACGCGGATCGACGACTCCTCGGAGTCGGGTATGCCGATCTGCAGACGACGGCTGCGACGCCGTACGGTCACCCCCCAGTGGCCGCGGTAGCGCAGGGAGAACCCGTACTCGGAGAGCGCGGGCAGCGGCACCGGGTCCAGCCACAGGGCGTCCTCGCGCGTCTCCAGTCCCGTCAGGCCGCGCTGAACCAGGTCGAGGGTGCCGGCCATGGCTCCGAGATGGACGCCTTCGCCGGTCGTGCCGCCCTGGATGTCGGCGATGTCGGCCTCCAGGGCCTCCTGGATGTACTGCCAGGCGCCGGCCCGTCTGGCCTTGGCCAGGACCAGGCCGTGGACCAGCCCGCTGAGTGTGGAACCGTGGCTGGTGCGCCGGAGGTAGTAGTCGACGGTCCTGCGCCAGACCTCGTCGTCCAGGTGGTACCCGAGACGCCGGAACAGGTCCCGCAGCTCGGCGGGCGAGAACAGATAGCCGAGCATCAGGACGTCGGCCTGCTTGGACGCCTTGTAGCGGTTGACGGTGTCGCCCTCCGCCTCCAGGATCCGGTCCAGCCGCCGGATGCTGTCGTAGCGCGCCCGGTAGGCGTCCCAGTCCAGCTCGGCGAGGGCGTCGTAGCCCTCGAACTGGCTGATGACGCCCTGGTGGAACGGCACCGTCAGCCGTCGCGAGACCTCCTCCCACTGGGGGAACGCGTCGTCGTTCAGCCGGATGCGGTCGAGCAGTTCCGCACGGCGCCACCGGGGAAGGCGCCGCAGGAGGTCCAGGGCGCGCGCGAGGACCCAGGCGGCCGTGACGTTGGTGTACGTGTTGTCGTCCAGCCCCGGCAGCACCGCGCCCGGATACGAGTCGTGGTACTCGTCGGGGCCGACGACGCCCCGGATGCGGTAGCGGTCCGTGGCGGGATCCAGGACCGCGAGGTCCGCCCAGAAGCGGGCGATCTGCAGGAGCATCTCCGCACCCCTCGTGTGCAGGAACTCGGTGTCGCCCGTCGCTTCGCAGTACTGCCACACGTTGTAGGCGACGGCCGAGCCGACGTGGTGCTGCAGCCGGGAGTGGTCGGGCAGCCAGCGCCCGGAGTGGGGGTTGAGATGCCGTTCCTGGGTCTCCTCGCGGCCGTCGCTGCCGCTCTGCCACGGGTACATCGCCCCGCCCCGGCCGCTCTCGGCGGCGGCCCGGCAGGCGCGTGGAAGGCGCCGGTATCGGTAGTTCAGCAGTTCCCGGGAGACCTCCGGGAAGTGCAGGTTGAGGTACGGCAGGACGAACAGCTCGTCCCAGAAGACATGGCCGCGGTACGCCTCGCCGTGCAGCCCCCGGGCCGGGACGCCCACGTCCAGGTCCGCGGTGTGCGGCGACAGCGTCTGCAGGACGTGGAAGAGGTGGAACCGCAGGACGCGGCCGGCCCGGCCGGGGACGTGGATGTCGGCGGCCCGCCACAGCCGCTGCCATGCCGCGACGTGGGAGTGCAGCAGGGCCGGGAAGTCGCCCGCCGCCGTCACCCGGTCGAGGGCCGCCTCGAGGGGACCGCTGATGGCCCTGTCGCGTGAGGTGTGCAGCGCCACGGTCTTCTGCACGGTGACGGTGTCGCCGGGCGCCATGGGGACCACCATGCGGTGGACGGCCCTGCGGCGGCCGGGACGCAGCTCCGACGAGGACGGGGGCCGGCCGACGACGACGGTGCGGGCGGCCATGGCGACCCCGACGTCCGAGGAGCTGGTCCGGCAGCTCAGCCAGACCGTCCGGGGCTCCACCGCTCCCGTCCGCACCCGGGTGAGATGACGGCTGTCGAGAGCGCGGTACCGGTGCACGTTGCCGTTGGTCACCTCGCCGTCGAGACCGGACTCGACCTCGACCTCCCCCGACCAGTCCTCGGCCGTGAACACGGTCCGCAGCGCGGCCAGATGGGGATCCGCCATGTGCACCAGGCGGACCTGCTCCACGCGCAGCGCACGCCCTTCGGCGTCCTGGAGCCGGAACGTGCGGGTCAGCGTGGCTCTGCGCAGGTCCAGGACGTGCCGGTGGCCGGCCGGCCGCGATGTGTCGGGCGAGAACCACGGGCCCGCCGTCCCGTCGGCGGAGCGGAGGCGGAATCGCAGGAGCAGCCAGTTCGGGAGGTTCACCAGGTCCTCGTTCACCACCCGGCGTCCCGCTACCGTCGACTCCAGCCGGTTGTAGACCCCGGCCGCGTAGGTGGCCGGGTAGTGCGTCAGGCCCGCCGTGCACTCGGGCACCGCGCCGCGGGTGGCGAAGTAGCCGTTGCCGAGCGTGCACAGGGCTTCGCGCAACTGCTCGGCAGCGGGGTCGTATCCGTCGTACTCCCAGGTCCAGTCCGGCATCCCTCGCCTCGCCCTCTTCCCTCACCGCACGTGCGGACGCGCGGGGGTTCAGGCTCGCTGCGGGACGACGGCCACGGGGCACTCGGAGTGGTGCAGCAGGGCGTGGGCGACCCGGCCGAGCTGCAGACCGAAGCGGCCGTGCCTGCGCAGTGCTCCCACGACGACGAGATCGGCCTCGGCCGCCGCCTCCAGGAGAGCCCGGTGAGCGGGGCCCTCGACGGTCCGGCGGTGCACTTCGACCCGCGGATGCTCCCGGGCGGTGTCACGGGTCGCTTCGGTGAGGCGGGCGGAGGCCTGTTCCTCGTGGGCGCGGACGGCATCGTCCACGACCAGGGGCTGGTCCGCGTGCTCGTGTGCGGGGCGGCGCCAGGCCCGGACCGCGTGGAGTGCGCAGCCGCGCGCCTCGGCCTCCCGGAACGCGAACCGTACGGCGGCCGAGCTCTCGGCGCCCTCGCCGACACCGACCACGACCCGGCCACAGGAGCCGCGCCGGTTGCGCTCCCCGCCACGGACCACGACGACCGGGCACACGGCGCGGGCGGCCACCGTGAGGCTGACCGACCCCAGCAGCGTGCCGGCGATCTCGCCGCGGCCGCGCGAGCCCGTCACCAGGGCGAAGGACTCGGGGGCGGTGTTCAGCAGCACGGCCGCGGCGTCGTCGGCGACCACCTCGCTCGACACCTTCAGCTCCGGGCCGAGCCGCCGGGCGCGCTCGGCACAGGACGCGGCGATGTGCTTCGCCATGATCTCCTCGGACGGGCGGCCGGTGGTGAAGGACGGGCGGGCCCCTTCGTACCGCTCCCACCTGGAGGCGTGGACGAGCCGCAACGGCAGCCCGTGACGTGCCGCCTCGTCCACCGCCCAGTCCACGGCCTCCAGGCTGGAATCCGATCCATCGACGCCCACGACCAGCGGGAGCTCCATCCTCCCCACCGCCTTCCTGCCAGGGAACCGCGAGACCTCCTGTATTACCGTCGCACCGCCTCGGGCCCGTCGCGACACGGGGAACGGGTTCGTCGCACCCGTGCGGGCCGGGAGGCGGAGCCCCCGTCCGGGTTGCACCACGGCGGTTTGCGGCGATCGTGGAGTCATACGTACGTCAGGGAGGAACACGGCACGGGGTGCGCCCCCTCGCCGCGACGCGCTTCCGGGCCTGTCCGCGCCTACGAAGACCACGGCCCCGCACGGCGAGACGTCGTGACCGGGTACGAAGCCCCGCTTCCGCCCGCGAGGCCATGGAGAAGGGAAGGCCTCAGTGGTCTGGAGGACCGGCATTTTCTCAGCCATGACCAAGGAACACCGCGAGCAGCTCATGGCGCTCGCGCATGAGGTGTCGTTCGCGACGGGCGACCGCATCTTCGACGAGGGCGCGACGGCCGACCGGTTCTGGATCATCCACACGGGCACGGTCTCTCTCGACCTTCGCGTACCGGGCCGGCAGCCCGCGGTCATCGAGTCCCTCGGCGCGGGAAAGCTGCTGGGCTGGTCCTGGCTGGTCCCTCCCTACGTCTGGCATCTGGGGGCCGAGGCCGCCAGCCCCGTGCGGGCCTACGAGTTCGACGCGGCGGCGGTCCGTGCGCTGTGCGCCGAGGATCCGCGGCTGGACCACGAGCTGTGCACCTATGTGTCGGGCGTGCTCGCGCGTCGGCTCAGAGCCGCCCGGGTGCGGCTGCTCGACCTGTACGCGCCCTACGGCGCGGGCGAGGTTCCCTGACGAAGCGAGACGAGGTGGTGGGACATGCCCGAGACCCCGCACATCGTGAGCGATGTGATGACGCAGACGGTCGTGGCCGTCGGGCGCGACGCGCCGTTCAAGGAGATCGTCCGGACCATGGAGCAGTGGAGCGTCAGCGCCATGCCGGTCCTGGAGGGCGAGGGGCGCGTCGTCGGCGTCGTCTCCGAGGCCGACCTGTTGCCCAAGGAGGAGTTCCGCGAGGGCGAGCAGAGCATGTACGAACAGCGGGAGCGGCTGCCCGACGTCGCCAAGGCCGGGGCGACGACGGCCGGGGAGCTCATGAGCGCTCCCGCCGTCACCGTGCGCCCCGACGCGACGCTGGCGCAGGCCGCGCGGATCATGGCGGTGCGTCACGTCAAGCGGCTGCCGGTGGTCGACGACATCGGCATGCTCCAGGGCATCGTCAGCCGCGCCGATCTGCTGAAGGTCTTCCTGCGGTCGGACGACGACATCGAGGAGGAGGTCCGCCGCACCGTGGTGTCCTACCTCTTCCCGGCCTTCAGTCACGCCATCCACGTGAACGTGGACGAAGGAGTCGTCACCCTCCGCGGACACATCCAGGACACCTCCCTCATCTCGGTCGCGGTGCGCCTCGTACGCGCCGTCGAGGGTGTCGTGGACGTCGAGCCCCACCTCACGGGCGGGTCCGCGACACCGGCCCGTCCCGATGGCCCCCGGTGAGCCACGCCGCCGGCCGCCGCCCCTCTCGCGGTGAGGACGGTCAGCCGCGCAGCGGCGGACGCTGAGCCGGTCCGGTCAACCCGAGGGCGAGCGACATCACGGCGGCGCCGGACAGCGTCACCGCGAAGCGGAGTCCGGCAGCACACCCTCCGCGCACGGCCCGCCCCGGCGGTCCACGCAGAGGCCACGACCGGCGCCGGAGGGCGACCGCGTTCACCGTCCGTTCCCGCTTCCACCGAGACGGAGGCCTCACCGTGGAACGAGTCCTCACCGTGGGCCTCGACGGCTCACCCGAGAGCCTCGCCGCCGCCCACTGGGCGGCCGACGAGGCCGAGCGGCGCGGGCTCGCCGTGCGCCTGCTGCACGCGTGGCCCCTGCTGGTGCCGGAACCGACGCGCATCCCCGCGGAGATCGACCAGAACCACTGGGCGAAGCGGCTTGTCCACCACGCCCGGGCGGAGCTCCTGGCCCGTCACCCGGGCCTCACGGTCGTCGAGGACCTGGTCGCCGACGACGCCCGGAACGCGCTGCTCCGGGCGGCGTCGGAGTCGGAGGAGCTGGTGCTCGGCTCACGGGGCCTCACCTCCGCGGAGAGCTACTTCCTCGGGGACGTCGGCATGCCCGTGGTGGCCCGGTCGGACCGGCCTGTGGTGCTGGTGCGCGCCGCCGAGCGGCTGGACGAGGGACACGCGGCCGCGTCCGGGCCGCCCGGCGTCGTGGTGGTGGCACTGAAGCTGAAGGCCCCGTGCGACGACCTGCTCGAGTACGCCTTCACCGCTGCGGCGGCGCGGGGCGTCCCCGTGCGAGCCGTCCACGGCCGCGCCGTGCCGCTCCACGCGTACGCTCCCTGGGGCCTGGACCACACGGTGACCCACGAGGTCAGACAGGACGCCCGGAAGGGCCTGGACCTGGCCCTGCGTCCCTGGCGCGAGAGGTTCCCGGGCGTGGCCGTGAGCGAGACGGTCCGTCTCGACAGCCCCGCCAGGGCCGTCATGGGCGCCTCCGGGAGCGCCGGCCTGCTGGTCGTCGGCCGGCGCAGGCGCCGTCCGACCGTGACGGCTCGGTTGGGGCCCGTGGCCCAGGCCGCGGCCCACCACGCACGGTGTCCTGTCGCGGTCGTCCCCCACGACTGAGCCGGGCCCGCCACGGAACCCCCGTGGTCCGGTGAGCCCGACAGGCCGACGGGGCGACGGGCCCGGTTGCCGGGCAGACCGGCCGGAGTGACCGTTGAGGTGGGGGAGCAAGGGAGTGAGCAACGTGCGAGCGCTCGTCTACCACGGTCCGGGACAGAGCTCCTGGGACACCGTCCCCGACCCGGTGATCGAGGAGGCGACGGACGCGATCGTGCGCGTCGACGCGACCACCGTCTGCGGCAGCGATCTGCGCATCCTGCGAGGAGACCTCCCCGAGGTGAAACCGGGCACGGTTCTCGGGCACGAGGCCGTCGGCGAGGTCGTGGAGGTCGGGCGCGACGTCCACCATCTGCGCCCCGGCGACCAGGTGATCGTGTCGGCCGTCTCGGCGTGCGGTCGATGCAGGGAGTGTCGCGACACCGTGTTCGGGCAGTGCAGTGGGGGCGGCGGCCGGCTCCTGGGCGATCGCATCGACGGGACCCAGGGCGAACTGGTGCGGGTGCCCCTCGCCGACCGCTCCGCCCACCGACGGCCGGGGAACGTCGCTCTGGACGACGCGATCCTGCTCTCCGAGGTGCTCCCCACCGCCTACGAGGTCGGGGTGCGGAACGGCCATGTGAGCCCGGGAGACACCGTCGTCGTGGTGGGAGCGGGGCCTGTCGGCCTCGCCTCGGCGGGCATCGCGCGCCTCTACTCGCCCCGCCGGGTCGTGGTGGTGGACCTGTCCCCCGCGCGGCTCGAAGCCGCGGCCCGGATGGGGCTCGAGGCCGCCGGGTCGCCCGGCGAGCTGGTCGCCGACCTGTCCGAGGGACCGGGCGCGGACGTGGTCATCGAGGCGTCGGGGGAACCGGACGGCTTCGCTCTGAGCACCCGCGTCGTCCGCACCGGCGGACACATCGCCAACATCGGCATGCACGGCAGGCCGGTCATCCTGCATCTCGAGTCCCTGTGGCGCAAGAACGTGACGATCAGCACCGGTCAGGTGGACACGTCCTCCACACCGTGGCTGCTGGAGCGGGTGAGGTACGGGGATCTCCCCGTCTCCGGGCTGGTCACGCACTCCTTCCCCCTCGACCGGATGGAGGACGCCTACCGGGCGTTCGCCCACGGACCGGCCACGGGAGCACTCAAGGTGGTCCTGCACCGCGCCTGACAGGAGGCCCGGCACCGGTGCGAACGAGCCTGGCCTGTCGCCGGTCGAACGGGCCGGGGCGGTCGCGGATCCGAACGGGCCGGGCCGAACCCCTCCCCTGTCGCCGCGGACCGCGCCGCGTCGGACCGCGCCGCGCGGCCGAAGTGCAGTCGAGGGCCGACTCGGAGACCCTGGAGACCAGAGGCAGTGCCGGGAGGAGCGCCGATGCACTGGGAGACCATCCGCAAGGACACCACCCCGGTCGTCCCACCCCGCCTCGCCGACTACGACCGGGCCCGCTCGGCCTTCACCTGGGCGCGGGCGCGCGACGACCTGGCCGGGCTGCCCGGCGGCGGCCTCAACATGGCCCACGAGGCGGTCGACCGGCACGCGGCGTCGGCCCGCGCGGACCGGGTCGCGCTGCGGTGCGTCGCTCGCGACGGCTCCGTCTCGTCCGTCACGTACGCGGAACTGGCCCGCCGTACGGCACGCTTCGCGAACGTCCTCGGATCGCTCGGCGTGGGCCGCGGCGACCGGGTGTTCACCCTGCTCGGCCGTTGCCCCGAGCTGTACACCGCGGTGCTGGGCACGCTGAAGAACACCAGCGTGCTCTGCCCGCTGTTCTCCGCCTTCGGCCCCGACCCGGTGGAACAGCGGCTGCGGCTCGGGGACGCGCGGGTCCTCGTCACCACCGCGGCCCTTTACCGGCGCAAGATCGCCGGGCTCCGCGCGTCGGTTCCCGGGCTCGAACACGTCCTGATCGTCGGTGACGGCGCCGGTGAACTGCCCGGCACCGTCTCCTTCGACGACCTGATGTCCGAGGCCCCGGACACGTTCACGATCCCGCCGACGGCGCCCGACGACATGGCCCTGCTGCACTTCACCAGCGGCACCACCGGCACGCCCAAGGGAGCCGTCCACGTGCACGAGGCGGTGGTCGCCCACTACGCGACAGCCGCGTACGCACTCGACCTGCGCCCCGAGGACGTCTACTGGTGCACCGCCGACCCGGGCTGGGTCACCGGCATGTCGTACGGGATCGTCGCCCCGCTCGCGCACGGGGCCACGGTGGTCGTCGACGAGGGCGACTACGACGCCCGGCGCTGGTACCGGGTCCTCGGCGAACAGGGTGTCACGGTCTGGTACACCGCGCCCACGGCCCTGCGCATGCTCATGCGCGCCACCCCCCGTGAGGGTCCCTACGACCTGCCGCGCGCCTACGACCTGTCGGCCCTGCGGTTCGTCGCCTCTGTGGGAGAGCCCCTCAATCCGGAGGCCGTGGTGTGGGGGCAGGACGTCCTGGGTCTGCCGGTGCACGACAACTGGTGGCAGACGGAGACCGGTTGCATCATGATCGCGAACTTCGCCGGCTGCGAGATCCGGCCCGGCTCGATGGGACGACCGCTGCCCGGCGTCGAGGCGACCGTGCTGGAGCGGGGCGAGGACGGCCGGGCACTGGTCGTCGACGGCAGCGTCCGCGAGGTACGGGACGCCGACGTCGAGGGCGAGTTGGCGCTGCGGCCGGGCTGGCCGTCGATGTTCCGCGGCTATCTGCACGACGAGGAGCGCTACGACGCGGCGTTCGCCGGCGGCTGGTACCTCACCGGTGACCTGGTCCGCCGCGACACGGACGGCTGGTACTGGTTCGTGGGACGCGCCGACGACGTCATCAAGTCGGCAGGGCATCTGATCGGCCCCTTCGAGGTGGAGAGCGCGCTGATGGAGCACCCGGCGGTGGCCGAGGCCGGGGCGATCGGACGGCCGGACCCGGTCGCCGGGAACGTCGTCAAGGCGTTCGTGTCCCTGCGCCCCGGCGTCGAGCCGACGCCGGATCTGGAGCGGGAGCTGCTGGCGTTCGGCCGCCGCAGACTGGGCCCCGCCGTCGCTCCCCGGGAGATCGCGTTCGACCAGAACCTGCCCAGGACCCGCAGCGGGAAGGTGATGCGCCGTCTGCTGCGGGCGCGTGAACTGGGCCTGCCGATGGGAGACCTGTCGACCCTGGAGGGATCCGGATGAGCGTGGCCCGTCCCACCCGCACCCGTAAGGACTCCGCGCCTGCGAAGTCCGGCAAGAAGACGCCCGAGCGCGGCGCGGGCGGCCGCGCTCCGGCCGGACGGCCGGTCCCCGGCCCCGGCTCGGCCCCGGACCCAGACCCCGGACACCGTAGGGACCTGCTGGAGACGATGCTGCGCATCCGGCGCTTCGAGGAGCGGTGCGTCGAGCTGTACAGCGCCACGAAGATCCGCGGCTTCGTCCACCTCTACATCGGCGAGGAGGCGGTCGCCGTCGGCGTCACCCAGGCACTGGCCCCCGAGGACGCGGTGGTGTCCACCTACCGCGAACACGGGCACGCCCTGGCCCGCGGGATCCCGGCCGACGCCGTGATGGCCGAGATGTACGGCAGGACGACCGGGTGCAGCGGCGGCCGGGGCGGATCCATGCACCTGTTCGACGCGAGCCGGCGCTTCTACGGCGGCAACGCGATCGTCGCCGGCGGCCTCCCGCCGGCCGCGGGCCTGGCCCTCGCCGACCGTATGCGCGGGCAGAACCGCGTCACCTGCTGCTTCTTCGGCGACGGGGCTTTCGCCGAGGGCGAGTTCCACGAGACGGCGAACCTCGCGGCGCTGTGGAGACTTCCCCTGCTGCTGGTCTGCGAGAACAACCTCTACGCCATGGGCACCGCCCTGGCACGTCACGAGGCGCAGACCGACCTCGCCATGCGGGCCGCCTCGTACGGCATGGTCGCCTGGACGGTGGACGGCATGGACGTCGAAGCCGTCGAACAGGCGGCCCGACGGGCCGTCGAGGGCATCCGGACCGGTACCGGACCGCACTTCCTGGAACTGCGCACCTACCGCTTCCGCGCCCACTCGATGTACGACCCGGACCGGTACCGCGAGAAGCAGGAGATCGAGAAGTGGAAGTCCCGGGATCCGATCGAGCTGCTCAGGGACCGTATGCGGGAGAACGGTGAACTGCGCGACAAGGACATGGCCCGGATCGAGCGGCGGATCACCGCCGAGATCGAGCACGCGGTCGAGGCGGCCGAACAGGCGCCGCGGGAGCCCGTCGGCGACCTCCTGCGCCACGTCACCAGTTCCCCGGCGGGGGCGGTGAGCTGACGGTGGGCGCGGACGGAGAAGACCTGGCGGCGAGGACGACCTACCGGGAAGCCATGCGTGAGGCGCTCCGGGAGGCCCTGCGCTCCGACGACCGGGTCTTCCTCATGGGCGAGGACGTGGGCCGCTACGGCGGATGCTTCGGCGTGAGCCTCGGCCTGCTGGAGGAGTTCGGGCCCGAACGGGTCCGCGACACCCCGCTCTCGGAGTCCGCGTTCGTGGGCGCGGGCATCGGCGCCGCCCTGGCCGGGATGCGGCCGGTCGTCGAGATCATGACCGTCAACTTCAGCCTGCTCGCCCTCGACCAGATCCTCAACAACGCCGCCACCCTGCTGCACATGTCGGGCGGCCAGCTGCCCGTACCGCTGGTCATCCGCATGACCACGGGCGCCGGGCGGCAGCTGGGCGCGCAGCACTCGCACAGCCTGGAGGGCTGGTACGCGCACATCCCCGGCATCCGCGTCCTCGCCCCCGCCACCCTCGAGGACGCCCGCCACATGCTGGCCCCGGCGCTCGCCGACCCCGACCCGGTCCTGGTCTTCGAGCACGCAGGCCTCTACAACGTCTCCGGAGAACTGCTCCCGCCGGCCGCGCCCGTGGACCTGGACCACGCCGCGATCCGCCGCCCCGGCACCGACATCTCCCTGATCACGTACGGGGGTTCGCTGCCCAAGACCCTGGCGGCGGCGGACGAGCTGGCCGCGGCGGGAATCAGTGCGGAAGTGATCGACCTGCGCACGCTACGCCCCCTCGACGACGCGGCCGTCAACGCCTCCGTCGCCCGGACCCACCGTGCCGTCGTCGTCGACGAGGCATGGCGGACGGGAAGCCTCGCCGCGGAGGTGTCCGCCCGCATCGCGGAGGACTCGTTCTACGAACTGGACGCGCCGGTCGAGCGGGTGTGCAGCGCCGAGGTGCCGATGCCGTACGCCCGGCAGCTGGAGGAGGCCGCGCTCCCGCAGACCGCCGACATCGTCGCGGCCGCCCACCGGGCGGTGGACTGACCATGGCCGAGTTCACCATGCCGTCCCTGGGCGCCGACATGGAGGAGGGCACCCTCCTGGAGTGGCTCGTGGGGCCCGGCGACCCCGTCCACAAGGGCGATCCGGTCGCGGTCGTCGAGACCGCGAAGTCGACGATCGAGGTGGAGTGCTTCGAGACCGGGGTCATGGGGCGGCTCCTCGTCGACCCAGGCGCCACGGTGCCGGTGGGCACACCGCTCGCGCTGATCGGTCCGACGGCGGACGGAGCCGTGGAACCGGAGAAGCCGGGCAGCCCTCGGAGGAAGCCGGGGAAGGCAGCGAAAGCCGGGGGTCCCACGAAGACCGGGAAAGCCGCGAGAAGTGAGAAGCCCGAGAAGGCAGTGAAGCCGGGGAAGGCAGCGAAGGCCGGTAAATCCGGTGAAGGGGAGAAGGCCGGGAACGCCGAGAAGCCGGGCGAGGCCGAGAAGCCGGGCGAGGCCGAGAAGCCCGGGAAAGCCAGGAAGGCCGAGAAACCCGGGAAGCCGCCTCGACGGCCGACCCGTCCCCCGCCCGGGAGGGAGGAACCCACCGGGCCCGCACCCTCGTCGCCCGAACCCGTCCAGGCCCCGACCCCGGCCCCGACCCCGGCCCCGGTCCCGGCCCCGGCCGCCGCCGCGCGGCCCGGGCACCTCGAGGCGGGCCCCCTGGCCCGGCGCATCGCGGAGCGGAGCGGCGTCGACCTGGAGACGCTGCCCGGTTCCGGCCCAGGAGGACGCGTCACCCGCACCGACGTGGAACGGGCCGCGGCCGGACGGGGCGCCGCCCGGCCCCCGCGGGTCCGGGCCACCCCCTTCGCGCGGCGACTCGCCGCCGAACTGGGCGTCGACCTGGTCACGTTGACGGGGACGGGCAAGGGCTCGGCCGTCCGTGCCGCCGACGTACGCCGGGCGGCCCCGGGCCCGGCGGCCGAGCCCGCGCCGGCCCGCCCGGAAGCCGCCTCGGCACGTCCCTCCGCCGAACGGGTTCCTTCCGGACGTCCCGCCGCCGCAGGTCCGTCCGAGGAGCGGGCGTCGGCCATGCGCCGGGCGATCGCCGGCCTGATGACCCGCGCCAACCGGGACATCCCCCACTACTACCTGTCCACGACCGTGGACGTCGCCGCCGCGATGGACCGGATGCACGAGCACAACCGGCGCAGCCCCGTCGGCGAACGGCTGCTCCCCGCGGCCCTGCTCCTCAAGGCGGCGGCGCTGGCCGCCCGGGAGGTCCCCGAACTCAACGGCTTCTGGACCGACGACCGCTTCACGGCCGGGGACGGCGTCCACCTCGGCATCGCGGTGTCCCTGCGCGGCGGAGGGCTCGTCGCCCCCGCGTTGCGTGACGCCGACTCCCTGGCGCTCCCGCAGCTGATGGCGGCCCTCAAGGACCTGGTCGCCCGGGCACGTGCGGGCAGACTGCGCGGGTCCGAGATGTCCGGCGCCACCCTCACGGTCACCGACCTCGGCGATCAGGGCGTGGAGACCGTCTTCGGCGTGATCCACCCACCGCAGGTGGCCCTGGTCGGCTTCGGGCGGGTGGTGGACCGGCCGTGTGCCGTCGACGGCCTGCTGGGCGTGCGCCCCACGGTGACGGCGACCCTCGCGGCCGACCACCGGGCGACGGACGGCGCCGTCGGCGCGCGCTACCTCACGGCCGTGACCCGCCTCCTGCAGAACCCGGAGGAGTTGTGAACATCAACCGGACCGACGCACTGGACATGGTCAGGGACGCGATCTCCCGCGCCGTTCCCGGCGCCGACGTGAGCGCCCTGGAGCCCGACGACCCCTTCCGGGACGTGCTGGAGATGGACTCGCTGGACTTCCTGGGATTCGTCGAGATCCTCAGTGAGATGTCGGGCGTCCGCATCGAGGACGAGGACGCGCCCCGGCTCGCCACCCTCGCCGACAGCGCCGGCTTCCTCGTCGCCCGCTCGACGTGACATCCGCTCGACATGACGTCCGCTTCCCGCGTCGGCAGACGGGAGCGGACGGCGGCCCGGACGGCCCCGCCCGATGGGCCCGGCGGCAGGCAGGCCGCTCAGGCCGCTCCGGCGCGACGCGACACGCCGTCGTTTACCAAGGAGACTGGAAAGCGGGACAGGGCCCAGCCGGAGGAGGGTTCATGACGGCGATCCGGGACTTTCTGGCACGGTTCCGGCCGGCGCCCTCGCCCGGCCGGGCGGCACCGGGCGGTGTCCCGGCCGACCGTTCCGCGGAACTGCGCGCGGAACTCGCGCCGCCGCTGGCCCTGCTGGAGGAGACGGAGGCGCAGGCCCGGACCGTGCGCGAGCGGGCCGACGCCGCCGCCGGGATCCGGCGCCGTGAAGCCGAACGGCAGGCCGGGCAGATCGTGGCCGAGGCGCGCGCGGAGGCCCTCCGGGTGCGCAGGCGCGCCGCCGAGCAGGCGGTGCGTGCCGCCGAAGCCGAGGCCGAGGCCCTGCTCGCCGTGGCGGACCGTGAGGCCGCCGCCGTACGCGCCCGTGCCGGACTGCGGATCCCCTTGCTCGCCGACCGGGTACGCGCGCTCGTGCTGGAGGACCTCGCGGCGCAGGAGTCACCGTCCCGGGAACCGGGGGCTGGTCCCTGATGGGCGCCGGGTGGGTGGCCGGAGTGACCCGGGCGCGGGCGCTGCGGACCAGGTGCCTGGGCCCCGACGGCCTCGCGGAAGTGGCCGGGTCCCCCGGACTCGATGACGCACTGCGCTACTTGGCGGCCACCCCGTACCGGCACGACGTCACGCCCGGGGTCACGCCGGCCGAAGCCCAGCATGCGGTCTCGGCGACGCTGCTGTGGCATCTGCGGGTGCTCGCCGGCTGGCAGCCGGCCGCGGGCGCCGGCGCCGTCCGGGCGCTCGCCGCGGGATTCGAGATCTCCAACACCGCACGGCACCTGAGCGCGCTCGCGCCCGGCCCCGAGACACAGGGGACGGAGCCCGTCCGCCTCCCGCCCTACCGCCTGGGCACGCTGGCGACCGCCTGGACACGGCTCGCCCGCACCCGTGGTCCGTCGGAACTGCGCACTGCGCTGGCGGCCTCCGACTGGGGCGACCCCGGAGGCGACTCCCCCGCCGCGGTCGCCACCGGCATGCGTGTCTCCGCCGCCGTGCGGCTTGCCGGGACGGTCCCCGACGCGGCGCGCTGGGCCGCGGCGCGGCTCGCCCTGCTGGTCGGCCGCCAGGTGTTCGTCGTCGGTCGCCGGATGCCGGACGTCTCCGCCCGCCGGGCGGCACGCCTGCTCGGCCCGCGGGCGATGCGGGCTTCGTCGTACGCCGACTTCCGGCAGGCGCTGCCGGCCGCCGCGCGGTGGCTGCTGGACGACGTCGACGAGGCGGCACAGCTGTGGCGGGCGGAGGCACGGTGGTGGGACGCCGTCGAGGGGGACGGCCGGGACCTGCTGCACCGGTCCGGCTTCGGGCCCCATGCTGTGGTGGGGGCCGTGGCGCTGCTGTCCGCCGACGCGTGGCGGACCCGGGGCGCCCTCGAACTGGCCGCCCGGGGCGGCGGCTCCGGGACCCGGCCCGCGGAGGTGCTCGATGCTCCGGGCTGAGGCGGTCCCGGTGCGGATGCGCAGAGTGGCCCTGATGGCGCCCGAGAGCGCCCTGCGGGAGAGCCTGGTGCGGGTCGCCGAGGCGGGCTGCGTGGAGATCGACCTCCCCGGCGACGGCGGACCGGATGTCCGCGGGCCCGCGGCGGCACGCCTGCAACGTCTGCGCACCGAGCCGGTGCGCCCGGCCCTGAGCGCGGCGCCGCCCGAGCTGGACGCCCTGGAACGCGAGGGCAGGGCGGACCTGCTGGCGGGCGAGGCGCAGCTGGAGGAGCGGCTGGGCAGCGCGGTCCGGCACGGCGAGGTCGCCGCCCTGGCCGGCTGGTGTCCCGAGGCGGAGGTCGCGGCCACGGCGGCGCGCCTCGCCGGCGCGGGAGCGGCGCTGGTGCCGCTGCGGAGCCCGCGCGGTGTCGATCCGCCGACCCTGCTGGCCGGAGCGGGCTCCGCGTCCCCGGCCCGTCCGGGGAGCACCGTGCGGCGCTCCTTCACCCCCCTGGTCAGCACGTACGGAACCGTGCCCTACGCCGACCTCGACCCCACCGTCGCGGCCGGGATCGTCTACGTGGTGATGTTCGGCCTGATGTTCGGCGACGCCGGGCACGGGCTGCTGCTCGTCGGCCTCGCCCTGCTGCTGCGGGCGGGACGGCCGCGCCGGGCGGCTGCACTGCGCCCGCTGTGGCCCTTCGTCGCCGCGGCCGGGCTGGCCGCCACCCTGGCCGGGGTCGCGTACGGCGAGTTCTTCGGCCCGACCGGCGTGCTGCCCGTGCTGTGGCTGTCGCCGCTGGAGGAGCCCATGCGGCTTCTCGCCTGCGCCGTCGGACTCGGCGCGGTACTGCTGGCCGCCGCCTACGGCGCGGGGATCGCCAACCGCTGGCGGGAGGGCGGCTTCGCGGCGGCCCTGTACGCGACGACCGGCATCGCCGGGGCGACGCTCTACCTCGGTCTCGCCGTCGTCGCCGGGTACGTGTGGCTGGGCGGGGCGGCGTACGGCGTGGCGGGGGCCGTGATCGTCGGCGTGGGCCTGTCGCTGGCCGGGGCGAGGCTGTACGCGACCACGACGGGCGGTCCGGGCGGCGCCGTGCAGACCGGCGTCCAGCTCTTCGACGTGGTGGTGCGGATCGGCTCCAACGTGGTGTCCTTCGCCCGCCTCGCGGCCTTCGGCCTGACCCATGCGGCTCTGGGCGCGATCGTCTGGGACGGCACGACGGCGCTCGCGGGACGGGGCCCGGCCGGCGTCGCCGCCGCGTCGCTGGTGTTCCTCGTCGGCAACGCACTGACGTTCGCGCTGGAGGCCTTGGTGGCGGGTGTCCAGGCGCTGCGTCTGGAGTTCTACGAACTCTTCTCCCGGCTCTTCGTGGGCGAAGGACGCCCGTTCAGGCCCTGGCGTCTGCCCGTCGAGCGCCTACCGTCGCCGTCCGGGACGAAGGCGGCCGTCGGACCGGCCCGGTGAGGAAGGAGCAGTCGTGTGAGGAAGGAGCAGTCGTGATCACCTGGTTCCTGGCCCTGCCCGTCGTCGTGGCGGGATTCGTCGCCGCCCGCCTCGTCCTGCGCCGTTCGGGCCGCACGGCCCTGTGGTGGATGGTCGCCGCCGACGCCGTGCTCCTCGTGGCGGCCACCGTGGTGCTGACCCTGGCGCTCAGCGGCGGATCCGCGCAGGCCGCGGCCGACGCGGCGCAGGGCTCCGGCTCGGGTTCCGGCTCCGCCGCCCTGATCGGCGCGGCCATCGCGGTGGCCGGGGCGACGATCGGGGCGGGCATCGCCGTCGCCTACACCGGTGCGGCGGCCCTCGCCGCGCTCAGCGAACGGCCCGAACTCTTCGGCCGGGCCATGGTCATCGTCGGCCTGGCCGAGGGCATCGCCATCTACGGGCTGGTCGTCGCGGTCATCCTGATCGGGAAGGCGTGACGATGGGGCGCGTCGCGGCCCTCGGAGAGCGGTCCCGGGTGATCGGCCTGGCGCTGGCCGGGGCGGTCGTCCTCGTCGCGGACGACGCCGAGGCCGTGCGCCGGGGCTGGCACGCCCTGCCGGACGACGTCGACCTCGTGATCCTCACGCCGGCCGCGGCCGAGGCACTGGGCCCGGACCCCGCGGCGTCCGGGGGGAGCGGGCCGCTGACCGCCGTGATGCCGTCATGACGGCCGCCGCCTCCGACCGGACGGCGAACGCGCTCCATCCGGTCCGGACGGGTCTGCTGCGCGCGGCCCACGCCGACGCCGAGGCGCTGCTGGCCCGGGCCGACCGGGAGGCCGCCTCGCTCGTCGAACAGGCGCGCTCGGATGCGCGCGCCCTCGTCGCCGAGGCCCGCCGACAGGGCGAGGCCGATGGCGCGGACTCCGCACGCGACCTTCTCGTCAGGGCCCGGCGGGAGGCCAGGTCTCGCACGCTGGGCGCCCGGCGGGAGGCGTACGGGCGACTGCGCCGGGAGGCCGCCGAACGGGTCGGGGGACTGTGCGCGACGGAGGGATACGCCGCACTGCGGGAACGGCTGGAACAGCGCGCCCGAGCCCTGCTCGGACCCGGCGCCGAGGTGACCGGCCACGCCGACGGGGGTGTGGTGGCCCGGACGCCCGGGAGGCGGGTCGACCTGTCGCTGACCGAGCTGGCGGACCGAGCGCTGGACCGGATGGGCGGGGAGGTGAGGAGACTGTGGGAGCCGTGACGAGAGCCGTGACGGGAGAGGCGACGGGAGACGTGTCGGGGCCCGCCGGCGCGTCTCGGCCGTCGGCCTGCCGGATCCTGCGGGTCACCGGGCCGCTGGTCGAGGTCGAGTACACGGGCGGCGTCGCGATGTACGACCTGGTCTCGATCGGCCCCGCCGGTCTGTCCGGCGAGGTGGTGGCCATCAGCGGTGACGTCGTCACCCTTCAGGCGTACGAGTACACCGGCGGCCTCGCTCCGGGGCAGACGGCGCTGCCGCAGGGCCGTCCACTGTCGGTACGGCTCGGTCCGCAGCTGCTCGGAGGGGTGTTCGACGGCCTGCTGCGTCCGCTGTCCGGGGCCGGCGACTGGCTGCTGCCCGGTGCGGGGAGCACCGCGGGCGAGGACCGCACCTGGTCCTTCTCCCCCAGGGTGACGCGGAACGAGGAGGTGGCGCAGGGGCAGGTGCTCGGAGACCTCCATGACGCGGGCCCGGTGCCGGTGAAGATCCTGGCGCCGCCCGGCCGCGGAGGCCCGGTCACGGAGATCGCCGGCGCCGGGGACCTGCCGTCGGAGGCCGTGGTGGCCGTGGTGGGCGGCGCCGAGGTGACGATCGGCGCCCTGTGGCCGGTGCGCAGGGCCCGCCCGGTGCGGGAGCGAGTCGACACCCGCGCGGCCCTGAACACCGGCCAGCGGGTGATCGACCTGCTCTTCCCCGTGGCGCGGGGCAGCACGGTGGCGGTGCCGGGCGGGTTCGGCACGGGGAAGACGGTGCTGCTCCAGCAGATCGCCAAGTGGTGCGACGCGGACGTCATCGTCTACGTCGGCTGCGGGGAGCGCGGCAACGAGATGGCCGACGTCATCACCGAGCTGGCCGGACTACGGGACCCGCGCACGGGCGGACGCCTCGCGGACCGCACCGTGACGATCGCCAACACCTCCAACATGCCGATGATGGCCCGTGAGGCGAGCGTCCACACCGGGATGACGGTCGCCGAGTACTTCCGCGACATGGGACTGGACGTGGTGGTCATCGCCGACTCCACCTCCCGCTGGGCCGAGGCGCTGCGCGAGTTCGCCTCCCGCACGGGCGCGCTGCCCGCCGAGGAGGGCTACCCGGCCGGGCTGGCGTCCGCCGTCGCGGCCTTCTACGAGCGGGCCGGAGCCGTGACCACCCTCGGCGGCGACCGGGGCTCGGTGACCGTCATCGGGGCGGTCTCGCCGCCCGGCGGGGACATGACCGAACCGGTGACCGCGCACACCGAACGCTTCGTCCGCTGCCTGTGGACCCTCGACCGTGACCTCGCCTACGCCCGGCACTACCCCGCGATCTCCTGGGCCGGGTCCTTCTCCCGGGACGTCCCGGTCCTCGCCGCCGGGCACCGGGCGGCCGGCGATCCGGCGTGGGCCGGGCGCCGCGACCGGGTCGGGGCGGTGCTGGCGGAAGCCGACCGGCTGGCCGACCTGGTGGACCTGATCGGCATCGCCGCCCTGCCCGCGCGGGAGCGGGTCAGCGTGCTGGCGGGGCGGCTGGTCAGGGAGGGGGTGCTGCAGCAGAGCGCGCTCTCGGAGCAGGACGCGTACTGCGGGCCGGAGAAGGCGGCCGCGCTGGCCGACGCCGTGCTGGCGGTCGTCGACCGCTGCGGCGAACTGGTGGACTCCGGGGTCCCGGCGGCCTCGGTCGAGGAGGTCGACTTCGGTCCGCTGCTGCGCGCCCGTGAGGAGACCGGCCCGCACGACGCCGCCGGAGTGACGGCACTGCGGGACGCCATGCTCACCAGGCTGGTGGGCCTGCGCCCATGAGCCGGTCGGGCGGGATCGAGTACACGACGGTGCGCGAGCTCCGGGGGCCGCTCGCGATCGTCGCGGGCGTGTCGGGGATCGGCTGGGACGAGTACGTGCGCATCACCCTCGCCTCCGGTGAACGGCGCCATGGAGTGGTCCTGGACGCCGACCGCGACCTGGCGGTCGTCCAGGTGCTGGAGGGCACCGCCGGCATGGACCCGGAGGGCGTCCGGGCGGCCTTCTCCGGTGGCCCGCTGCGCGTCCCGGTCGGGACGGACTGGCTCGGCCGGGTGTGCAACGGCCGGGGCGAGCCCCTCGACGGCGGCCCTCCCGTGTTCGGCTCCCGCGACGCCGAGGTGGGGGGCGCGCCCATCAACCCGGTGCGGCGCGAGCCGCCGTCCGAACCGGTGCTCACGGGCGTCGGGGTCGTCGACGCCCTGACCACCCTGGTGCGCGGCCAGAAACTGCCGGTCTTCTCCGTGGCCGGACTGCCGCACCTGGAACTGGCCGCCCAGATCGCCGCGCAGGCCACCACCGCGGGCGAGGCGTTCTGCGTCGTCTTCGCCGGCATGGGACTCACCCACGCCGACGCCTCCTTCGTGCGCGACGCCCTCGAGGAACGGTCCGCGGCCGGGGAACTCGTCCTCTTGCTGAACACCGCCGACGACCCGGTGATCGAGCGGATCCTCACCCCCCGCATCGCGCTCACCGTCGCCGAACACCTCGCCTTCACCGACGGACGGCACGTCCTCGTGGTGATGGCCGACATGACGACGTACGCCGAGGCCCTGCGCGAGGTCTCCGCGGCCCGCGGGGAGGTCCCGGCCCGCCGTGCCTACCCGGGCTACCTCTACAGCGACCTCGCCTCGCTGTACGAACGCTGCGGGCGCGTCCGGGGCCGCCCCGGCTCGGTCACCGTGGTTCCGGTGCTCACCATGCCCGCGGGCGACATCACCCACCCCGTGCCGGACCTGACCGGCTACATCACCGAGGGCCAGATCGTGCTCTCGCCCGAGACGCACGCGCGGGGCGTGTACCCGCCGGTGGACGCGTTGTCCTCGCTGTCCCGGCTGATGCGCAAGGGCGCCGGGCCCGGCCGCACCCGGGACGACCACCTGGACGTCGCCGCCCAGCTGCTGGCCTCTCTGGCCCGCGCCCGGCAGGTCCGCGACCTCGCGGACCTGGTGGGCCGGGCGGCGCTGAGCCCCACCGACCGCCGGTACCTCGACTTCGAGGAGGCGTTCCTGCGGGACTTCGCCGACCAGCGCGACGACGAGCCGCGCGGCCTCGACGCCTCGCTGGAACGGGGCTGGCGGGCGCTGCTCACCCTGCCGCGCGGCCAGCTCTCCATGCTCCCCGCCGGACTCCTCGACGCCCACGGGGCGAGGGAATCCGACGATCACGAGGATGCCGACGAGGTCGGCGGACCCGGCCGTCCCGAGGATCCCGACTCGCCCGAGGATCCCGACTCGCCCGAGGAGGAGGCTTCCCGATGAGCGACGTCCGCCGTACTCCGCCCGGCCGTGCGGGACGACTGCGGCTGCGGCACAGCCTCGACGTCGCCGGGCGCGGAGCGGACCTGCTGGAGCAGAAGCTGCGTATCCTCCGCTCCGAGCACCAGCGGCTGCTGCGCGCGCAGGAGGCGGCCGCACTCGCCTGGCGGGACCTGGTGTCCGAAGCGGAGGGCTGGCTGCTGCGGGGACTGCTCCTGGGCGGGGAAGCGGCCCTCGACTCGGCCGCCGCGGGCCTCGGCGCCTGCGACGTCACAGTGCGCTGGACCGTCTCCATGGGGGTACGTCGTCCGGCGGACGTCACCACGTCCGTACCCGTCCGGCCCCCTGCCGCCGCCGCTCCCTCCAACACGGCTCTCGTGCACGCCGAGGCGGCCTACGGCCGTGCCGTGCGCGCCGCCGCCGAGTACGCGGCGGCCCGGGCCGCGACCGCGCTCGTCGGGGCGGAGGTCGTCGGCACCCGGCACCGGGTCCGTGCTCTGCGGCGTCACTGGATCCCACGTCTGCGGGAGGCGCTCGCCCGGGCGGACCTCGCCCTGGAACAGGCCGAGCACGAGGACACCGTCCGCCGCCGCTGGGCTGCCCGGGCGGCCGGGGGCGGCGGGCCGGCGGCCGGCGGATGACGGTCGCGGACGCCCCACGGCCGAGGCGGTTCACCGAAACGCGGCTGTCACCGGAACGTGGCTGTCACTGGAACGCGGCATGGATCTCCTGTTCGGTCGCGGTGTGCGAGACGAGCAGGAGTTCGTCGCCGGGCCGCAGCGGTGTCGAAGGGTCCGGCACGGTGGGCTGTCCGTCGCGGACGATGGTGGCGACGACCGTCCCCTCGGGCAGCCGGACGTCGCCCAGCGGCCGTCCCGAGGTCCTGGACTGCGGCGTGATGACCGTTTCGATGACGTCGACACCGGCCTTGCTGAGCCGCAGCAGGGCGACGGTGTCGGTGGCCCCGGTCGCCTCCTCGATGAGGGAGATCAGCGGGGTGGCGGCGGGGACGGAGGCGTCGACGCCCCAGCGTTCGTCGAACAGCCAGGCGTTCTCGGCGTCGTTGACGCGGGCGGCCACGCGGGGCACCGAGAACTGCCGCTTGGCGAGCAGACTGATCACGAGGTTGTCCTCGTCGTCCCCGGTGGTGGCGATGACGAGGTCGGCGGTGAGGGCGCCGGCGTCCTCCAGCAGGGACGGTTCGCAGGCGTCCCCCGCCACCAGCCGCACCGGGATGCGGCCTTCGAGTTCGGCCAGGCGGTCGTCGTCGGCGTCGATCAGCGTGACCTCGTTGCGGGCCGCGGCGAGCACCTGCGCGATCTGGGCGCCGAGCCGTCCCGCCCCGGCGATGAGTACCTTCACGTCCCCAGCTCCTTGTCGAGAAAGCCGCCCAGTCTGCCCAGCGCGGTGGCGGCGACGGCGAACGTGACCAGGTCGCCCGCCTGCGCGGGCGTGCCGTGCGAGGGAATCAGCGAGCGGCCCCCGCGGGTGACCTCGATGACACGGATCTCGCCGTCGACGTCGAACTCGGCCAGCCGCCGCCCGATGAGGTACTCGGGCACCTCGGAACGGACGAGCAGGGTCTCCCCGTTGCCGAAACCGAGCTCGGGGTTCAGGTGACGGTGCAGCAGCATCCGGTGGATCTGGTGCACCGTCCAGCGGACGCTGGCGATGGTGGGAATGCCGAGTTCGCGGTAGATGTCGGCGCGCCGGGGGTCGTAGATGCGCGCGAGGACGATCGGCACCCGGTAGGTCTCCTTCGCCGTGCGCGCGCTGACGATGTTGCTGTTGTCCCCGGAGGTGACGGCGACGAAGGCGTCGGCGTGGTCGATGCCGGCGGCCTGGAGCACGGCACGGCTGAAGCCGTTGCCCTCGTGGAAGCGGATGCGGGGGCTGTCGGGCAGGCGCCGGGCGGCCTTCGGGCGCCGGTCGACGACGTCGACGTCGTGCCCTTCCGAGGCGAGCAGACCGGCGAGCGCGGTGCCCACCCGTCCGCAGCCGACGACGATCACCTTCACCGTGGGACTCCCTTCGGGTCGGCGCGGCGCAGCCACGCCTTGCGGGCTTCGTCCGCGAGCAGGGGCAGCGTGCCGAGCCCCGCCAGGACCGCCCAGTCGACGGCGTCGAGCGGGGCGGTGTGGAAGACGGCCTGCAGCGGTGGCGCGTAGCTGATGGCGACCATCAGGGCCACCCCGAAGCCGCCGGCCGCCAGCAGGGCCGGATTGGACAGGATCCCCGCCTTCAGGATGCTCTGCCGGTCGGTGCGCACCGCGAGCGCGTTGAAGAACTGGCTGAGCACGATCCCCGCCTGGACCATGGTGATCGCCTCCCGGTAGACGGGCGTGTCCTTGGTGAACTCGTCGAACGGGATGCCCGAGGAACCGATGTGCCAGAAGAAGACGGCGCTGACGCAGACCGCCTGGATGCCGCCCAGGAACAGGATGCGGCCGACCACGGCGGCCGAGAACAGCCGCTCCCGCCGGGAGCGCGGCGGACGGTCCATCACGTCGGGCTCGGGCGGCTCCGCTCCCAGAGCCAGGGCGGGCAGCACGTCGGAGCCCAGGTCGATGGCCAGGATCTGCACCGCGCTGATGGGCACCAGGGGGAATCCGGCGAAGGTCGCCGCCAGGATCGGGACCAGTTCCCCGATGTTGTGGCTGAAGAGGTAGACGAGGAACTTGCGGATGTTCTGGTAGACGGCCCGGCCGAGCCGCACCGCCGTCGCGATGGAGGCGAAGGAGTCGTCGAGCAGCACCATCGCGGCCGCCTCGCGGGCCACGTCGGTGCCCGACGCCCCCATGGCCACCCCGATGTCCGCGTGTTTGAGCGCGGGGGCGTCGTTCGCGCCGTCCCCGGTGACCGCCACCACCTCGCCCCGCCGCTGGAAGGCGGTGACCACCCGCATCTTGTGCTCGGGGCTGACCCGGCACAGCAGCAGCTCGGACGGCTCGGCGAGCAGGGCGTCGAGCGCCTCGTCGTTCATCGCGTCGAGCCGGGCGCCCGTCACCACGACCGGATCCGGCCGCCGTACGATGCCCACCCGGCGGGCCACGGCCTCGCCGGTCAGCGGGTGGTCGCCGGTGACCATGACGATGCGGATGCCGGCCCGGCGGCAGGCGGCGACCGCGTCGGTGACCTCCGGACGCGGCGGATCGAGCATGCCGACCAGCCCCAGCAGCGTCAGCCCGGACTCGGCCTCGCCCTGCGCGGGACGGGCCGAGTCCAGTTCCCGTCGGGCCACGGCCAGTACCCGCAGGCCCTGCGCGGCGAGCGCGTCGCCCGCCGCGGCCACCGCCGCCCGGTCCTCCCCGGTGAGCGGTCCGCGCCTCCCCTCCCACTCCACGCCGGTGCACCGCCCGACCAGCTCGCCCGGCGCTCCCTTGACGCACGCCTGGTAGCCCGCGCCGGTCCTGTGCACCGTCGTCATCAGCTTGCGGTCCGAGTCGAAGGGGAACTCCGTCACCCGGGGCGCCGCCTCCTCCTCCGCGCCGAGGTCCATCCCGGCCTTGGCGACGACGACGAGGAGCGCGCCCTCGGTGGTGTCGCCGAGCACCCGCCAGCGTTCCCGGCCCTCGGGACCCCTGGAGCGCTCGGGGCCCCCGGGGCTCCCGGGCGGCAGCAGCCGGGCGTTGCAGCACAGGCCGGCCACCCGCAGCAGTTCCCGCACCGGCGTCGCGTCGGCGACCTCGCCGCTCGGGGCGTAGCCGACCCCGTCCACCGGATGCGGCGGTCCCCCCGCCCACACCTGGGTGACGGTCATCTCCGCCTGGGTGAGCGTTCCCGTCTTGTCGGTGCACACCACCGTGGTCGACCCGAGCGCCTCCACCGCCAGCAGCTGCTTGATCAGGGCGTGGCGGCGCGCCATCCGCCGTACGCCGATCGCCAGGGACACCGAGAGGGTGGCGGGCAGCCCTTCCGGAACCATCGCCACCATCACCCCCAGCGCGAACACGAACGAGGTCACCACCGACTGCCCGGTGGGCAGCCGCACGGCGAACACCACCGCCCCGATCGCCAGTGCGGCCCCCGCCACCCGCCGGGCCATGGAGGCCACCTGGATCTGCAGCGGGGTCTTCTGCCGCGGGGCGGCCTCGGCCAGCCGGTAGATCCGCCCGAACTCGGTCTCCGCGCCGGTGGCGTGGACGACGGCCCGCCCGGATCCGGCGACGGCATCGGTCCCCATGAACACGCAGTTGCGGGCGTCCAGAGGCGCTCCGGCCGCCACCGGGTCGGCCGTGCGGCCCACGGCGTTGCTCTCCCCGGTCAGCGGAGCGTTGTTCACGGACAGCTCGTGCGCCTCGACCACCCGGCAGTCGGCCGGAACGGCGTCCCCGGCCTCCAGCACCACCACGTCACCCGGCACCAGGTCACGGGTGGACACCTCCAGCCGTTCGCCGTCGCGCAGCACCCGGCAGGTGTGGGGCACCATCGCCTCCAGCGCCTGAGCCGTCCGTTCGGCCGAGTACTCCTGGGCGAAGCCGATGCCGGCGTTCAGCAGCACGACGCCCAGGATCGCCACCGCCAGTTGCAGGGTGCCGACGTCGCGCGGCTCCTGCAGCCCGTATGCCAGGAAGGTGATCCCCGACGCGACGATCAGCACGACCGCGAAGAGGTCGGTGAACTGCGCCGCCAGCTGTCGCCATACGGGCCGGCGCCGCGCACGGGGCAGTTCGTTGGGTCCGTACCGCTCGAGGAGGTCCCGTGCCCGCGCCGCCGACAGCCCGCGCGGTGACGTGTCCAGCGCGGCGAAGACCTCGCCCGGGGCGAGTTCCGGCACCTCGGCGGGACGCGGACCGCGACCGGGCACGGCGTCGGCCGGCTCGTCCTTGCCGCCGGCCGTCCCGTCCTTGCCGCCGGCCGGTGCCGACGGGTCCAAGGCGGGGCGCATCATCCGGTCCCGTGGGGGGACGGGTTCGTCGGCCCCGGTCGGAGCAGCCGCATGGCGCGTGGGCCCTTGTGCGAGGCTGCCATCACGGACTCCAGGGAACTCGGCGGACAGGTCGCGGGTCCGCCGCCCCTCACGGGCGGCGGCGCTCCCCCATCGTGGGACGGGCCCGCCGCCGGAACCAGGGCCGTTCGGGGCAGGATCACCGGTCCGTTCGGCGGCTCACACCGGAACCGTGAGGACGGGGCAGTGTGCGTGGTGCAGGACGCCCTGACTCACCGAGCCCAGGAGCATCCCGGTGAACCCTCCGTGCCCCCGGGTTCCCACGACCAGGCCGAGGGCGTGCTCCGACGCCTCCGTCAGGACGTGCACCGGGTGCCCGAGGAGGACTTCGTGGTGCAGCTCCACCTCCGGGTGCGTCTCGGTACGGCCGGCGACCGTCTCGGACAGCACACGGCGGGCCTCCTGCACCGCCGCGTCCTCGTCCAGGACGCCGAGGAGCGGCGGCTGCCACACGTACAGGGCCCGCAGGGCCGCGCCGCGCAGGGCGGCCTCGTCGAACGCCAGATCCACCGCCGCGGCCGAATGCGGACTGCCGTCGACGCCGACCACGAAGTACGCGGGTTCCTGGGTGACGTGCTCCGGTTCGGGAACGACCGCCACCGGACAGGGGGCGTGGGCCACGAGGGGCAGGGCCACGGAGGCGGAGGTGAGCATTTCACGCCGTCGGTTCAGGTGCCAGGATCCCACCACGACCAGCGAGGCGCCGCGCGCCTCCTCGCGCAGGACCCACGCGGGCTCCCCTTCCGCCAGCAGCGTCGACACTTCCACGTCCGGTCGCCGGGACTCGACGAAGGCGACCGCCTCCGCGAGGATCTGGTCCCCCAGTCCGTGCAGCGCCTGGTTCCACTCCTCCCAGGACGGCAGCACCTCACGCGACCGGTAGCCGCGGGTGGGCATGCCCTGGGCGTGCACGAGCCGCAGCGGTACGCCCCGTCGGCCGGCTTCGTCAGCCGCCCAGGCGAGCGCGAGTCGCTTCGAGGCATCGGGGTCGACGCCCACCACGATCGGCCTGCGCCCGTCCGCACCAGCCATGGCACCTCCAGGAGATCGCTCCGCGCCGCTGCGCGTCCCTGTCTCCAGCGTCACCCCAGTCGTCGCGAACCGCCACGCCTCCGCCTGCGCCTCCGGTCACTCCCGTCACTCCGCACTCCGCGCTCCGCACGAGGGAGCCGCTCGGGCCCGTGTCCGTCGAGTGGCCACCGCGGACCGAACGGGGGGAGGCTGGAACCACGCGATCGACGTTCCCGCCGGCGGTCCCGAGCGCCGCGCGGGCCGCGGCCGCGCGAGCCGTCGAGCGGATGGGAGAGAGCCCATGAGGGTCGGAGTACTGACCGGCGGCGGCGACTGCCCCGGCCTGAACGCCGTGATCCGCAGCGTCGTCCGCAAAGGCGTCGACGCGTACGGCTTCGACTTCGTCGGGTTGCGCGACGGCTGGCTCGGCCTGCTCCAGGATGTCGTCCTCCCCTTGGACATCGCCAGGGTGCGGGGGATCCTCCCGCGCGGCGGAACCATCCTCGGTTCCTCCCGCACCAACCCGTTCACGCACGAGGACGGGCTGCGACGCGTGCGGGACACCATTGCCGCGCACGACGTGGACGCGCTCGTCGTGATCGGCGGCGAGGACACCCTCGGCGTGGCCGCCGAACTGAGCCGTCAGGGCATCCCCCTGGTCGGCGTGCCCAAGACCATCGACAACGACGTCGCCGGCACCGACTGCACCTTCGGCTTCGACACCGCGGTCGGCATCGCGACCGAGGCCATCGACCGTCTGCACACCACCGCCGAGTCGCACATGCGCGCCCTGGTGGTGGAGGTCATGGGGCGGCACTCCGGGTGGATCGCGCTGCACGCGGGCGTCGCGGGCGGCGGCAACGTGATCCTCATCCCGGAGCGGCCCTTCGACATCGATCAGGTCTGTGAGCAGGTGAAGAACAGATTCAAGATCAACTACGCGCCGATCGTCGTGGTCGCCGAGGGGGCCGCCCCGAAAGAGGGGCAGATGATTGTCAAGGACCAGTCGGTGGACGAGTTCGGCCATGCCCGGCTGTCCGGCGTCGGCGAGTGGCTGGCCCGGGAGATCTCGGAGCGCACCGGCAAGGACGCCCGCACGACGGTGCTGGGGCACGTTCAGCGCGGCGGCACCCCCAGCGCCTTCGACCGCTGGCTGGCCACCCGCTTCGGGCTGCACGCCATCGACGCGGTCAGGGACGGCGACTTCGGCGTCATGGTCGCCCTGCGGGGCACCCGGATCGTCCGCGTCCCCCTCGCCGACGTCACGGCGAAGACCAAGACCGTCGATCCTTCGCTGTACGACGAGTTCGAGGTGTTCTTCGGCTGAGCACGACCGGCGCCCGCCTCGGCTGGAAGAAAGAGCCTCCCGGGACGGGCCTCCCCGGACGGCTTACCCACACGGGTCGCCTCCGCCCGGAGGCGTCGGTGCGTGGGGCAGGTCCGTCCGGGGGCTTCCGGCGGCACGGCTGCGCTCAGTGCAGGATCTTCTCCCTGGCCAGCCGGAACTCGTCTTCGGTGATGTCGCCCTTGGAACGGATCTCGGAGAGTTTCGCCAGTTGTTCCGCCTCGCTCGCGGACTCCGCACCGCCGCCACGGGCGGTCTCCCGGATGTGTTCGTCGAACGCCTGCTGACGCGCCTGGGCATGCTGCCTCTCGCGGGTGCCCGTCTCCTTGCCGCGGGCCACCACGTAGACGAAGACGCCGAGGAACGGGAGCAGGATCACGAACACGAGCCACCCCGTCTTGGCCCCGCCACCGAGGCTGTCGTCCCGGAAGACGTCACCGATGATCCGGAAGAGGAGGACGAACCACAGGATCCACAGGAAGATCCACATCGTCGTCCAGAAGACCCCGGGGACCGGGTAGTCGTAGGCCAGGGTCATGTCGCCGCTCCTGGCTCCTCGCCCTCGTCGTCCACCGGGAGCCAGAAGGCCTCGCCGATGTTGCGGGCGGCGGACACCACGCGGGCGCTGCCGACCACGGGGGCCACTGCCACGAGGGTGCCCTGGATCCGTTCCAGGGGCACGCCGAGTCCTTCGGCGGCCCCGACGTCGAGCAGGTACGAGGCGGGAGAGGCGTCCATGGCCACCAGCGCCGCGATACGGGTCAGCAGGTACGTCTCCGGGGTCCACAACGGTTGAACCGGGTGCGCGGCACCGCGGGCGGAGGCGGCTTCCGTCGGACCACGAAACGTTCGCCGGAGACGTCGGCGACGACCCTGCCGGCCGTGCCTCCCGTGTACGGGAAGGGACCTGCGCGCCGGCCTCACCCGCACCGGGGGATCAGCCGTGGCCGGGCCTCCGCACGCCCAGAGACGCGTTGCCGGGCGTCGCGTCCGGGCGGACTGCCCGCGCGTCACCCGTGCCGGGGTGACGGACTCAGGGCCGCGCACGGCCCGGACCGGGGCGATGAGCGCCGCTGAGCTGCCCGATCCGAGCGTCCGGCGCCACCCGTTCCACCCGTTGCAGTCGGGCGGGCGGGGGCGTGGCCGGGACGAGGAGGGTCACAGGCGGATGACGACCAGCGCGGTGTCGTCGGTGGTGTCGGTGGACGGAAGCAGGTCGGCCAGGAGGGCGTCGGCCAGGGCCTCGGGGTCGGCTCGCCCGTGGCGGACGAGGGAGTCGGCGAGGCGGGCCAGACCGACGTCGATGTCCTCGTTGCGACGCTCGATCAGGCCGTCGGTGTAGAGGACCAGGATGGCGCCCTCGGCGAAGTCCGTGGTGGCCTCGGGCCGTGCCACGTGTTCGGGGCGCGCCCCGAGCGGGGGGTCCGTCGCCCGGTCGAGGAAGGTCACGGTGCCGTCCTGGTGCAGCAGGATCGGTGGGGGATGGCCCGCGCTGCTGTAGGTGATGGTGTGGGTGCCCCAGTCGATGAAGGCCTTGACCACGGTGCTCGACTCGGCGCCCTCGACATGGCGGGCATACAGCCCCAGGGCCTCCACGGCGCGGGCGGGGCTCTCGGCGACACGGGCAGCCGCGCTGAGCGCGCTGCGCAGCTGCCCCATGACGCCGGCCGCCTGCAGGCCGTGGCCGACGACGTCGCCGACGGCGACCGCGATCCGGTCGCCGGGCAGGTCGACCAGGTCGTACCAGTCGCCGCACACGTTCAGGGTGCCGACGGCGGGCCGGTAGCGGACGGCAGCCCGGTGGTGTCCGACCGGGGTGGGGGTGGGCAGCATCGCCGCCTGCAGGGCCAGGGCGACCTCGCGGTCACGCGCCTGCGCCAGGCGGAGGCGTTCGTTCAGTTCCTGCAGCTCACGGGCGCGGGTGTACAGCTCGGCCTCGAGCACGCGGGCCCGGCTGCTGTCACTGCCTGTGCCGCTGCGGGCGCGGATGAGTTCGGTGACCTCCTCCACCCGGTGCACGATCAGCACCACGTTCCCGTCCGGGCCGAGCACGGGGGCGTTGACCGGGCTCCAGAAGTGCTCCACCCAGTGGCCGGGCCGCTCGCGGTCCTCGATGTCGTAGCGCAACAGCGCCATGGTGTCGCGCTCGCCGGTGGCCACTGCCCGCAGCATCGACGCCCGTGTCTCGCGCATGCCGGCCGCGGCCGGGTCGTTGGGGTTCTCGGGGAAGACGTCGAAGACGTAGCGGCCCAGCAGCTGCTCGCGGTCGCGCCCGGCCAGCAGCAGGAAGTCCTCGTTGGCGTCGACGTACCGCAGATCAGGGGTCAGCAGAGCCACCATGCCCGGGAGGGCCCGGAACACCGCCGCGTAGTCGATCCGCGGTTTCCTCATGTGCTGCCCGCCTCGGCGCCGATCGTCCCTGTGCTGCTCCACGATAGGAGGGAACACGCCGCCGAGCCCGGACACTGCCCCTTTCGGCCCACGGCAGTCACCTGGGCGGCCCCGTGGAGACGGCGCGGCGCGCCGGGGGTGGGAAGGGGCGGCGACCCCCCGGCGGCCTGCCGCCAGGGTCCTCCCCCGTGAGGCACGGGACACGACGGTCGGCCACTGCCGCCGGACCTCCCGCCGGCCACCCGAACGGGTGAACTCGCGGAACCTCGCGGAGGAGACGGCCGGCGGTTCGGGGATCGCCGTCGCGCACCCGGCGTGCCGCTCGTGCCGCGTTCCGCCGGCGACGGTCCCGCCCGCCGTCCGTGCCGGTCGGTGGGGCACGGAGCCGTCCGGGCCCGCCCGGCCGGAACCGGTGCGGACCGACCGGCCCATGCGCCTCCCGTGCATCGGGCGGAGAGTGGAGGGAGGAACGCACGCGACATGAGGAGGCAAAAGCCATGTGGCACCGGACGGTGAGCGACCTCATGACCACATCGGTCGTCCGGGTGAACCGGGACACCGGCTTCAAGGAGATCGCGAAACAGCTCGCCGAGTACGACGTCACCGCCGTACCGGTCGTCGACGACGAACGCGTCGTGGGCGTGGTCTCCGAAGCGGACCTGCTGCGCAAGGAGGCGGCCCGGCTGGACCCGGCGGGCCTGCTGCCGGTCCTGCACGCGAAGCCCGCCTCCCGGGCGAAGGCGGAGGCGACCACCGCCGAAGGCCTGATGAACAGCCCCGCCGTGACCGCGAGGCCCCAGTGGACGGCCGTCGAGGCCGCGCAGGTCATGGAGCGCCACCACGTCAAACGGCTGCCCGTGGTCGACGAAGCCGACAGGCTGGTCGGTGTGATCAGCAGGGCCGACCTGCTGCGCGTCTTCCTGCGTGGCGACAGCGCCATCCGGGAGGAGATCTCCGGGGAGATCCTGCTGCGCACCCTCGGCATCACGCCCGGCGCGATCGCCGTGCGGGTCGTGGGAGGCCGTGTCTCGCTGAAGGGCACCGTCGAACGCAAGTCCCTCGTCCCGGTCGTCGTGCGCCTGTGCCAGGGCGTGGACGGAGTCGTCGACGTCTCCGCGGAGCTGCTCCACCGGGTCGACGACACCTCCTCGGAACCCGGGGCCGACGCGTCACGCCGCACCGGACTGGCCATGTGAGCGAGAATCGGAGTTGATCACCATGAGCCCTGCGGCCGCCGCGCCCGATCGTCCGGTCCGGGTCACCACCAGGCTCGACGCACCGCTCTCCCGCTGGCTGTGGCTGGTGAAGTGGATCCTGGTCATCCCGCACTGGGTGGTGCTGTTCTTCCTCTGGATCGCCTTCACCGTCGTCACTGTGATCGCCTTCTTCGCCATCCTCTTCACCGAGCGCTATCCACGCGCCCTCTTCGATTTCAACCTCGGGGTGCTGCGCTGGAGCTGGCGGGTGGCGTACTACTCGTACGGCGCCCTGGCCACCGACCGCTACCCGCCCTTCAGCCTGGGCGAGGAGCCCGGCTACCCGGCGCGGCTGGACGTCGCCTACCCCGAGCGGCTGTCGCGTGGCCTGGTCCTGGTGAAGTGGTGGCTGCTGGCCGTCCCGCACTACCTCGTCATCTGCTTCTTCGTCGGCAGCTGGCGCACCGACTGGTGGTCGGGCGGACTGGTGGGGGTGCTGACCCTGATCGCCGCCGTGGTCCTGGCCTTCACGGCGAAGTATCCCCGGGACCTGTTCGACCTGATCACAGGCCTGAACCGATGGGTACTGCGCGTTGCCGCCTACGTCACCCTGATGACGGACGCCTATCCGCCGTTCCGTCTCGACATGGGAGGCGACGAGCCCGACGACCCGCGGCTGCCGTCATGACCCGCTGCCGCCCGGCCGCCTGAGGGAGGCAGGGAATCCGGGAGGCAGCCCCGAATCCGGGAGTCAGAGAATCCGGAAGTCGGGGAATCCGGGGATCCGTGGATCCCGCCGTCCGCCGGGGCCGCCTGTGCGACGGCACGGCACGGGGCGGCCCCGGCGGGCCTCACCGTGCCGGTCCGTCGTCCGCCATGGGCCAGCCGGACGAGGGACCGGCGCTGCGCGTGTCCACCGGCGGGTTCATCCCCTCGATGTCGCGGTCCGCCACCTCCACGAGCTGCCGGCCGAGGTCGTACAGGGCACGGCCCGCCGCCAGCTCGTCGCCGATCTCCGGTACGTCCTTGTCGGCGGGGTTGCGGTGCGCGGCACCGTGACCGGTGAGTTCCGTGGTGCCGGTGTCCAGCACCGCACGCGCCTTGGTCCTGTCCTCTTCCTCGAAGAGGTAGAGACGAACCTTCCACTCCTGGGTGTGCGGCATGGTTCTGCTCCTCGCATCGGTGGGGATCAGGGAATCCGGGTGCCTCGCGTTCATGGCCCGGCCGGGCCGCGGGGGTGGGCCAGGACCTCCTCCTCGATACGGCGTCGGACCTCCTCGGCGAGGAGGGACAGCCGCTCCGAGGACACCGCCCGGGGCGCGACGGGGGCCCGGATCCGGCGGGCCTCGGGCGGCAGCCAGGCCAGATCCGCGAGAAGTCTCTCCGTGCTCGCCGCCAGGCCGGGACGCCCGGTGGTGCGTCGGCCGCCTCGCATCACCGTCTCCAGGAGCGGCACGCCGGCCGCCGGCGGCTGCTCGTCGTGCAGAGCGATCACGTCGGCCCGCTCCGGACGGCGGAAGACCTGCTTCTGTCCCGGGGCCGTCACCTTCGCCGAGGAGAGCTTCATCACCGGCCGTCCCGCGTACTCGACCAGCTTGTAGGCGGAGTCCAGGAACGGGGCGTCGGCGGACACGCCCACGCGGGTGCCGACGGCGTAGACGTCGATCGGCGCACCGGAGCGGACCAGTTCGTCCACGGCGTACTCGTCCAGGCCGCCGCTGGCGACGATCCGTACGTCCGGCAGGCCGGCCGCGTCGAGCAGGGTCCGCGCCCGGAACGCGAGGGCTCCGAGGTCACCGCTGTCCAGCCGTACGGCCGAACCGGGTCCCCGGTCGAGGTCGCGCAGGACGCGCGCCGCGACGCGGACCCCCTCCTCGGTGTCGTAGGTGTCCACCAGGAAGGTCAGCGGACCCGGGTGGGCTCGGGCGAAGGCCCGGAAGGCTTCTTCCTCCGTCCCGAAGGCCTCGATGAACGAGTGGGCCATCGTGCCGACGGCCGGGACTCCTTCGGCGACCGCGGCGGCGACGTTGCTCGTGCCCGCGAAACCGACGAGCGCGCCCAGCCTGGCGGCCTGGAACCCTGCCTGAATGCCGTGGGTGCGGCGGAGGGAGAAGTCCACGACGGGGTGTCGCGCGGCGGCCAGGACGCAGCGCACGGCCTTCGAGGCGATCGTCGTCTGATGGCTGACCTGGTTCAGCAGGTAGGTCTCCACCAGCTGCGCCTGCGGGATCGGGGCGGTCACCTCCAGCAGCGGTTCTCCGGCAAGCACGATCCGGCCTTCCGGCACCGCTCTCACCTGGCCGGTGAACTCCGTGCCCCGCAGGAGGTCCAGCTCACGCGCGGGCCGGTGCAGCGCCGAGGCGTAGGCCTCGACGTCGTCCGCGCCGACCCGGAAGCCGGCCAGGAAGTCCAGCGCCGACTCCAGTCCCGCCGCGACCAGGAAGCCGCGGTCGGGTGGCAGGTCGCGGACGAACAGACTGAACGTCGCGGGCGCGGTCATTCCCTCACGCAGGTAGGAGAGGGCCATCGTGACCTCGTACAGGTCAGTGGTCGTCGCTTCCGACATGGTGGACACCTCCTCCGGTCTCCCGGGCTCTCCCTCTCCCGGGCTCTCCCTGCGCAGGCGCACGGACCGGCCGACGGCGCACCCGTCGCGTCCTGCCCGCGCGCCTTCGTCCGACGGCGTCGCCCCCGGCTCCGGCTCCGGGCCCGGCTCCGAAGCCCGCTCCCACTCAGGTCGCCCGTCTCCGGGTGCCGGCGCCCGGAATCGGGCCGCAGGTCCTCGTCGGCCGGGCGTCCGTCTCCCTCAGCGGCGCGGGTCACAGCGCGGGCACGACCACGACCGGACACGGCGCGTGATGCAGCACCGTGTGATTGACCAGGCCCAGTTGAAGGCCGACGTGCCCGTGACGCCGGCGCGCTCCGACCACGATCACATCGGCTCGGGAGGCCTCGTGCAGGAGCGCGCGCCGTGCCGAGCCCTCGACCACCTCGCTGCTCACCGCGACGTCCCGGTACCGCTCGGCGGGACCGGCCAGTTTGTCGGCGAGCACCTGCGCCGGCGGTCGCCGCCCGGCCTGGAGCGCGTACCCGGACAGGCCGGGAGGCCCGGGGTTGCCGACGGGGACGGACCAGGCGTGCACAGCGACCAGTCGGCAACGCCGCACCTGGGCCTCACGGAAGGCGAAGAGGAGGGCGGTGTCGCTCCCCTCCCCCTCCTCGACGCCGACGACGACGCTGCCGAACCGGCCCTGACGGTGCTCCGCCCCACCGCGCACGACGATCACGGGGCAGTCGGCGTGAGCGGCCACGGCCAGGCTGACCGAGCCCAGGAGCAGCCCGGCCAGATCGCCGAGGCCTCTGGATCCGAGGACGAGCGCGAAGGCGTTGCGGCCTTTCGCGACGAGCGCCGCCGCCGCCTCCTCGTGCACCACCTCGTCGGACAGCCTCGCGGCCGGCGCGCTTCGCCTCGCTCGCGCCGACGCGACGGCGACCAGGCCGGACGCCGCGTGCTCCGGCACGGCCGCGTGGACGAGGTGGAGGGGCACCCCGTGCCGCAGCGACTCGGCGGCGGCCCAGTCCACTGCCTCCAGGCTCGCCTCGGACCCGTCGATGCCGACCATCAGGGGAAGCGTCACCGCCGCCACCTCCGTCGTTGGGGATCGGGCGCCCTTGCGGGCAGAGCCCCGGCCGGGGAGCACCTGTGCCACGCCGGGATCCGATCACCTCGACGCGGACGTGCCGCACCGCGTGGACCGGCGGGGACGCTCACCCACCTTCCAGCTTCGTACGGGACGGCGGCGGTCGCCACGGCAGCGGTCCGCTCCCGGCCTTCGCGGCCCGCCCGGGACCCCCCTTCCGCTTCCCGACCGCCGGTGCGGCCGGCCGGGACCGGGGCCGAACGGTCCCGTCACCACCCGTTCGGCCCATCGCGGCCGCGGCTCTCCCGCGTTCGACTGGAACCAAGCAGCGGGAACATCACCGAGGAGGCCGGTCATGAAGAGCGCGGCACCGGACACGACGCCGGACGCGACGACCGTGCGGGAGCCGGTCGTGCACGAGTTGAACGTCACCCATGTCGAGGGTGACGCCTACGCGGTGGACATCCGGGGGCACCGGCTCCTGGTCGACCAACCGGTCGACGCGGGAGGGACGGACACCGCCCCGACGCCCGTGGAGCTGTTCGCCGCGTCACTGGCGGCCTGTGTCGCCCACTACGCGGGCCGCTACCTCCGGCGTCACGGAGTTCCGCGCGCCGGACTGCGGGTCCGCACGGAGTTCACCATGGCCACGGACCGGCCCGCCCGTGTCGGGTCGATACGCGTCGTCGTCGTTCCGCCCCCGGCGCTGTCCGCCGAGCGGCACGCGGCCATGCTCGCGGTCGCCTCGCACTGCACCGTCCACAACACGCTCCACGAGGCCCCCCTGATCGACATCGCCCTGGAGACCCCATGACGGCCGCCCCCTCCCCTGGCTCCCCTGACTCCCCTGTCCCCTCGAGTCCCCCAGGAAGCGGGTGACGATGATGTTCTGGTACGGCCATGATCCGAGCGGGTGGGGCTGGTTCGTCATGTCGGTCGGCATGGTCTTCTTCTGGGGTCTCGTCATCGCCATCGGCGTCCTGCTGTTCCGGACCCTGTCCCGGCCGGCCGAACCGCGGATGCCCGGCCCTGAGCGGAGTGGGCCCGTCGCCGAGCAGGTCCTCGCCGAACGGTTCGCCCGCGGAGAGATCGACGAGGACGAGTACCGCCGCCGACTGGCCGTCCTGCGCGACCGTGACGGGGCCGGCCCCCGGCCGGACAAGAGATGATCAGCAGGCCGGTACCGGGCCGGGCGGGTCGTGCCCGCGGCCCGGCAGCCGCCGGCACCCGCTTCCGCGGCCTCCGTGGAATAGTGGAGGAGAGGCGAATCGCCCTTCCGCGAAGGGCCGGTGGCCTCGAAGGGAGGCAGGTCCGGTGTCCGTGAGAGCACTCGAGACGACGACCGTGACTTCGCTGGTCGAAGACGCCGCGGCGGCTCCGTCCATGCACAACGCGCAGCCGTGGAGATTCCGGTTCCTGCGCGCAGACGACGCGTTCCAGGTGTACTCGGATCTCGAGCGCGCCATGCCGCGGGCCGACCCCACCACGCGCGGCCTGCACCTGGGTTGCGGCGCGGCCCTGTTCAACCTGCGCGTCGCCATCGCCCACGCCGGCTGGGCGGCCGTCACCGAGCTGCTGCCCGACCCTGCGGACCCGCGCCTGCTCGCGGTGGTTCGGCTGACGAGCCCCACGCTCACGGACGACGGCCCGGAGGAGGATCTCCTCCCGCTGTACCCGGCGATCGCCCGCCGCCACACCAGCCGTCAGCCGTTCACCGGCGAGGCGATACCCGAGGCCATCAAGGACTCCTTGAGCGCCGCCGCGCTCCTGGAAGGGGTGCGACTGGCCTTCCCGGACGTGTGGCATATACACACACTGCTGGACCTGGTGCACGACGCCGAGGGGCGCGACGACATGGACGACGCGGCGTCCGAGGAACTGAGGCGCTGGACCCGTGTGGGCCCGGAGTCGGAGAAGACGGCGAGGGACGGGGTGCCGGAGTACGCGTTCGGCCCCCGCAGGCTCTACGGCAGGGGAACCGTGCGCGACTTCGCCGGCAGGGGCCTCGTTCCCGGCCGTGCGACCGCCGCGTTCGAGGACGCGCCTCAGCTCGCCATCCTGGGCACCGTGAGCGACAGGCCCCGGGACTGGCTCATGGCGGGCCAGGCCATGGAGCGCGTCCTGCTCGAGGCCACCCTCGACGGGCTCGCCACGTCCCTCACCTCCCAGGCCCTCGAGTGGCCCGAACTCCGGTGGACCGTGCGCGATCCGCAGTCGGCGATGGGATTCGTCCAGATGGTGCTCCGGCTCGGATACGGCCCCGCGGGCCCCGGCACGCCGCGCCGCCCCGTGGACGACGTACTCGAGATCGTCTGAGCTTCTGCGTTCCCGCGAGCCCGACGACCCGCGGGAACGCACTCCCGTGCCAGGCGACCCCGCCGTTCCCGGTCACCGGTCTCCCCGCTCGTCGGGGATCACCGCCACGGGGCAGCCGGCGCGCCGCAGGGCCGTTCGGCCGACCGTTGCGGGCAGGGCCGCGCTCCATCCGCCCCGGCGCCGCGTACCGATCACGACGAGTCGGGCCGACGTGCTCGCCTCGACGACGGCCCGCCGCGTCCCGCCCCGGACTCGGGGGCGGTGCACGGTGACGTCCGGGTACCGCTTGCGCAGCGCGGCCAGCGGGTCGTCGGACCGGCCCCGGGTCCGGCCGTTCCGCGCCGCGAAACCGTTCAGCACGACCACGTCCGTCCCGCGGGCCGACGCCTCGGCGAAGGCGAACTCGGCCGCTCGCCGACCGAGGTGCCCGTCGTCGCAGGCGAGCAGGACGGGACCGTCCGGATCCGGCCTGCCCCGGACCATCAGCACCGGAGAACCGCCGTGGACGGCCAGCCGGGCAGCGACCGAGCCCCGTCGTCGTCCGCTGCCGGACCGGGCCGGGGGCCGGCTGCCGACGACGGTGAGCGACGCACGGTGCGATTCGGACTCCAGCACCGTCGCGGGTTCCCCCATGAGGACCGCGCGCGTGACACGCACGCCGGGCGCGACACCGCGAGCCCGGCGCACGGCCTCCGTCAGCCCGCCGTGCGCCGGGCCGGCCGAGCCGTCGGCCCGGATCCCGTCCGGGTCCCACGGAGCGATGCCCGGCGCCACACGGGCGGCCGGCCAGCCGCAGGCGTACGCCAGCCGTAAGCCCACGCCCATGCGGTCGGCCTCCCGTGCGGCGGCCTCCACCGCGGCCATGCTCGTCGTCGAGCCGTCCACTCCCACCAGCACGGGCCCGCTCATGACGGGTCCCCCCTCTCCACTCGCGCTCCGCTCGCATATCTCAGGACCGAAGCGGCGCCGCGCCGCCCGCAGCCGGGCAGCCTCGGGCTGTCGGCCCCCTCGGGGCGGGCGGCCCGGTCCGCTTCCTGACTGCACGGTGCACTGCACAGGCGCCCGCCCGGCAGGGGCCGGTCGGCCCCCGCAGCGCACCGTCCGGCCCGGCGGCGCGTGGCGCGGGGCGGGTGGGGGCGCGGGGCGAGTGCGGGCGCGGTTGTGCCCGCCACACGGAGACGTGGCTCCCGTCAGTCCGGCTCCATGTAGGGGCGCCGGAACACCGGGGCCTGGCCCGTCCCCCACGGGCGTACGGCTGCCAGCGCCCGGGCCACCGCGGACTCCAGCGGGCCACCGGTGTCGACGGCGACCGCCTCGGGCCACGCGGGTTCCCGGGCCGCCATGGCGGCGGCGATGTCGAGGCCGGCGTCGGACGGACCGGAGGCGCGCGTGCTCAGGCGGGCCGCCGACACGTCCTGCGGAACATGGCAGTGCAGGGCCACCAGATCGGCGCTGGTGCGTTCGGCCACGCGCCGCACCGCCTCACGCTGTGCCGCGTCGGACCAGGTGGCGTCGAGGACGACCGACTCACCGGCGGACAGCAGGGCGGCCGCCCGGTCGAGGAGCGCGGCATAGGTCCTGGCCGTCCACTCCGCCGTGTACAGGCCCTCGCCGTAGCCGGCCGACGCGGACTGCTCCGCGGGAATGCCCGCCAGCTCCTTGCGGACGCGGTCGCTGCTGAGCAGAGTGACCCCCAGCCGGTCGGCCAGCGCACCGGAGAGGGTGGACTTCCCACTGCCCGGCAGCCCGCCGACGACGGTCAGGCCGACGGCGGAGGTGCGCAGATGACGCAGCGCCGTCGCGGCCAGCCGTCCTGCCGCGGCCCGCGCGCCGGGCGCGCCCTGGCCGGCCGCGATCAGGGAGACCTTGGCGCGGACGAACGCGCGGTAGGCGACGTAGTGGTGGCGCAGCGACGCGGGGGCGGGGTCGCCGGAGTATTCGCCGTACTGCGCGAGGAAGTAGGCGGCGGCCTCCGGGACGCCCAGCTGTTCCAGGTCCATGGCGAGGAAGGCGGCGTCGTCCAGGCCGTCGACGTAGCGCAGCCGGTCGTCGAACTCCAGGCAGTCCAGGACACGGGGGCCGTCGTCGAGGCAGAAGACGTCCTCGGCGAGGAGGTCTCCGTGGCCGTCCACCACCCGCCCCTGCTCGATACGGGACGCGAACAACCGCTCGCGGCCGGCGAGATAGCGCCGCACCAGTTGTTCCGTCTCGGTGATCTCCGCGGGCCCGTAGCCGTCGTCGGCCAGCGCGTGGACCTGCTCGAAGCCGGCCTCCCACCGCGACGACAGGGCGTCCCGTGTGCCCTGCTCGTCCACCTCGGGGCTCCGGGGCGCCTCCGCGTGCCAGGCCGCGAGGCGGCGGGCGAGGGACCGGAGGACGTCGTCCAGGACGGCGCCTTCCCGGACCAGGCTCGAGAGCCGCCGGTCCGCTGGCATGCGCCGCATCACCACGAGGGGTTCGGGCGCCTCGGCGTCCGGGCCGCTGAATTCGCCGAGACCGAGATACACGTCGGGGGCGAAGCGGCGGTTGAGAGCGATCTCGCGCTCGCACGCCGTCCTGCGCGCCGCCCGCGTGGTGTAGTCCAGGAACCCCAGGTCCACCGGCTTCTTGACCTTGTAGACACGGTCCCCGGCGAAGAACACGACCGCCGTGTGGGTCTCGCAGACCTCCGCGCGCGGCGGCTGCCGCACCTGGCTCCCGGCCTCAGTCATGAGGGACGACGGCGACGGGGCAGCGCCCGTGGTGGATGGCGGCGTGAGCGACTGGACCGATGTGGGGCGTCCGGCCGTGGCGGTTCGCACGCCGGCCCACGACCAGCAGCCCGGCGCCCTCGGAGGCCTGGACTCCCGCCTTGGCGGGGTTCACGAGACGTACCCTGTCCACCACCTCCACCTGCGGGTACTTCTCGCGCCAGGGTCGCAGCACCCTGCTCAGCTCCTGCTGCGCGTCCCGGGTCAGCCCCTCGCTCACCTCGTGATCCACGCCCCAGGGCACCCGCGCGTGGAACGGCACGCTCCGGCCGTGCGCGGCCACCAGCGGAACGTTCCTGGCCGCCGCCGAGTGGAACGCGAAATCGAGCAGGCCGTCACAGGATCCCTTCAGCTTCAGCGCCACGACCACGGGGCCGGCGGGCGCCGGACGCGCATGCGCGTCCCCCTCGGCGCGCACGAGGACCACCGGCCGCTCCGCCCGTGCCACGACCGGCAGGCTGACCTCACCCATGAAATAGCTCTCGACGGTCCCCAGCCCATGGGAGCCGAGCACCGTCATCTCCGACTCCTTCGCCGCCTCGAGCAGCGCCTCCTGCGCGTCATTGGCCACGAGGCTCCCCACGACGGTCAGGCCCGGGTGGCGGGCCTGCGCCTCGGCCCGTGCCGTGTGCACCAGGCGCTTCGCCCAGTAGTTCTGATCGACCGTGGAGGAGGCGTGCGCGGGCTCCGGCGTCAGCAGGGGCCACGCATGCAGCAGCCGCAGCGTGAGCCTGCGCCTGTCGGCCTCGTCGGCGGCCCATCGGGCGGCGGCGAGACTCTCGGGTGAGCCGTCGAGGCCCACGGTGACGACCGATTGCATGGCGGCGGCCTCCGTCTCGTTGCGAAGCGGGGATACGACGGGGGATGACGGGGGACGAGCCCGACGGCGGACTCGCGCAGGAAGCCGCCGACCTGCCGAACGCGGTGCTTCCTCCTTCGAGAATTACCCCGATCCCGCCCCGCCGCATGTGGAACCGGGCCGGATACCGGGCCCCAGGGACCTTCGGCCCCATGCCCCGCGCCCGTCGCCGTCCGACGGTGGTGGGAGGTGGCGGGGGACGGACCGCGAGTGGCTGGAGGGCGACTCATGGACGCACAAGGCTCGCCGTACACACCCGGTCCGCCGTCGAGGCGCGGCGAGGACACCGCCAAGGGCGCGAACTCACTGAGACGCACCTCCGACAGGTTCGAATGCTGGTTCCGCCGCGTCCTGTTGGTCGTTCTCGTCGTCGGTCTGCCGATGGCCTCGGTCAGCGCGGGGCTGGCGGCGTACGAGGCGTCGATGCGCAGCGTACGGGTCCAGGCGGCGGAACGTCATCAGGTCACCGCCCGGCTGACGTCGGCCGTCAAGGGCTCCGACTGGGCGAAACGGCCGGCACAGGTCCGCTGGACCGACGCCGACGGCACCGCGCGGACCGGATCGGCCCTCGTGAAGCCGGGAACGTCCAAGGGCGCCGCGGTGCGTGTCTGGGTCGACCGGGCCGGAAACGTCGTCACCGCGCCGGCGACCACGCTCAACGCGACCGCCAGTGGCTGGCTGATCGGCGGGATGACGGCCTTCGGTGTGGCCGCCGGGTCCTACGCGGCCCGGGAGGGAATGCGCCGGGTCCTGGACCGGAGAAGGTACGCGCAGTGGGACGCCGAGTGGGACCTGGTCGAACCCCGGTGGTCCGCACGCTTCCGCCGGTGACCAGCGCCTGCGTGCCACGTGCGGCGGCCCGTCGCACGTGGCACGTTGGATATCAGCACCACTCCGAGGAAGGGCGGCGTCATGAAGGCTCACCTCGGCGATCAACTCGTCATCGAGCAGACGAGGTCCGCCGGCGCCAGGCGTGACGGCGAGATCGTCGGACTCCATCACGAGGACGGGACTCCGCCCTACGACGTGCGCTGGTCGGACACGGACGAGGTGACGCTGGTCTTTCCCGGTCCCGACGCGCACATCCGCCATCTCGAACACGGAGCTGCACGCGAACAGCAGCCCGGGGCGGCTCCCGCCCCTGCCGGCGCCGCCCCGTCCGAGGTGGAGGCCGAGCCGCACGTGACGGGCCGCAGCGCCGACGTCGGCCGACGCGTGGCCGTCGAGCGCCGGAGACGGAATCTCAGCCGCGAGGAGACGGCGCGCCGCGCCCGCATGTCCCCCGGCTACCTGGCCTATCTGGAGGAACGGCCTGCCGACCCGAGCATGGCGACGCTCATCAGACTGGCCGACGCGCTGGGCACCACCGTCTCCGCGCTGCGGGGCGCCGGAACGGATCTGCCCCCGGGGCTGGGACAGGCGATGCTCCATCCCGAGCTGCGGGACCTCGACCCGGAGGAATGCCGCGCCCTGCTCTCCACCCACGGGGTGGGGCGTGTCGCGGTGTCGGCGCCCGACGGCCCGGCGGTCGTTCCGGTCAACTACGACGTCGTCGACGACGCGATCGTCTTCCGGACCGCGCCGGACTCCACGCCCGCGGCGGCCGTCGGAACGGAGGTCGCCTTCGAGGTCGACCACATGGACGAGGCACTGAGCCAGGGCTGGAGCGTCCTCGCGGTCGGCCCCGCGAGCGTCGTGACGGAGCCCGGGGCCGTGCACAGCCTCACGGAACACGCCCACACCACGCCGTGGGCGGGGGGTGAGCGCCAGATGTGGGTGTCGATCCGGCCCGCACACCTCACGGGCCGCCGCATCACCGCGGCCGACGGCTGAGCCGACGACACGGATGAGCCGACGGACGGGGCGGCGGGCCGTCGAGCCGGCCGCCCGATCCGTCGCATCCGCCGGATCCGGCGGATCCGGCGGATAAGAGCGGTGAGCCGTCGTGTTCGGTCGTGCCGTCGTGTGCCGTCGTGTTCAGTCGTGCGGGACCAACGCGACCGGCCGGCGTACGTGGTGGAGCAGCGCGTGGGCCACCGGACCGGTGTGCGGACCGAGCGGGGCACGCCGTCGGCGGCGGCCCACCACGAGGAGCGCGGCCCCGCCCGCCGCCCGTGCGAGAACGTGGGTCGCGTGGCCTTCGTGCAGGTTCTCGCGGACGACCACGCCGGGGTACTTGGCGCGCCAGGGTGCGAGCACCTCCGTCAGCGCGCGCTCCGCCTCCTCCCGGATCCGCGCGCGCTCCTCGACGCCGGGGACGCCTTTGGTGAGCGGCACGTGCCAGGCGTGCACGACGCGCAGCGGCGCCCTGCGGAGCTCGGCCGCGTGGAACGCGAAGTCGAGGACGTCGCCGCAGGGTCCGGCGGTGTCGACGGCGACCGCGACATCACGGCAGGGCGTGGTGGCCGACGCCTTTCTGGGACCGTCGGGAAGGTGTTCGTCCGCCGCCGTCTCGCCCGCCCGGACGAGAACGACGGGGCGTCGGACGTGGGCGACGACGTGCAGGGCCACCGACCCGGACAGGAGCCCGCCGACGGCGCCCGCCCCCCGTTCCCCGATGACCAGCAGCTCCGCGTCCTCCGCCTCGGCGAGGAGCGCGGGACCCGGCTGTCTGCGGACCTGCTCGGCCGCGATGTACAAGCCCGGGTACCGCTCGTTCAGCATGTCCAGGGCGCCGCGCAGGACTCTCCGTGCGTGGTACTGCGGTGCCCGGATCTCGGGCAGATCCGGGCAGGCGTCGTCGTCGGGCAGGCCCTCCCAGGCGTGCACGAGACGGAGCGGCAGTCCGCGTCGAAGGGCTTCCCTGGCCGCCCAGTCGGCTGCGGCGAGGCTCTCCTTCGAACCGTCCAGGCCGGCCACGACTGGCCTCGTCATGACGTTCGCCTCCTTCTCTAGAGATGGGGCACGACGGCCACGGGGCAGCCGACGTGGTGGATCACGGCATGGGTGACCGGTCCGGTGCGCGGGCCGACCGGCCGTTCGGCGAGGCGGTGGCCGACGACGAGGAGACCCGCGCCGGTCGAGGCCCTCGTCAGCGCGGTCGTGGGCTTGTCGTCCACCACCGTCTCCAGGACTTCCACCTCGGGGTACTTGTCACGCCACACCTGGAGTACGGCCTTGAGGAATCCCAGCCACTCCTCGCCCTGCCAGGTGTTCTCGACCAGTCCGACGTCGCCGGGGCCGAGGCCGACAGGGGTGGCCGTGTGCCAGGCGTGGACGGCCCGCAGGCGGGCGTGCCGGAGCCGGGCGGTCTCGAAGGCGAACTCGATGACCTCGTCACAGGCCTCCTCGAGGTCGATGGCGAGCACGACGTCCCGATATCCGGAATCCGTCGAGGCGCTTCCGTCAGCCGCCGCCACGTGTTCGTCGGCCGCCTCCTCGTCCGCCCGGACGAGGACGACGGGACGCGTCGACCGCGCGACCACGCCGAGTGCCACGGAGCCCACGAGGAATCCGGTGAAGCCGGTCAGTCCGCGGGAGCCCAGGACCATCAGGTCGGCCCGTTCGGCCGCCTTCAGCAGGGTGGCCGGGGCCGGGCCCTCCGTCTGCTCGAGGGTGAGGGGGACGTCGGGGCACTCGGCGCGGACGCGCTTCTCCGCCTGGCGCAGCGAGCGCCGGGCCAGATGCCGCTGGGCGGCGTCCGCGATCTCGCGCTCCTGCCCGCGGGGGTGCCGTTCCCAGGCGTGCACCAGGTGCAGCGGGCGGTGCCGCCGCTCGGCTTCACGGGCCGCCCATGCGGCGGCGGCCAGGCTCTCGGGGGATCCGTCGACTCCTGCGACAACGGGCGAAAGCATGTCGGCACCTCCAACGATCGGTCTGTCGTCCGGTACCAGCGTCACGCCGCGGTCCATGCGGGGGCAGAGGCTGCCCGGTCCGCTCCAAGGGCCGTCCGGCCCCCTTTTCGCGACGGCTGCTCCATGACGCCCGCCGCCCCGGGACGCCGGGCGCCGGTCCCCCGGACGTGGCCGAGCCCCGCGTGGAACCGTCGGCGTGCGTACGCGCATTCCTCGCCCACGGGTTCGGCCGTGCGGGGGGGGGTGTGTACGTGCGCAGGGGGATGCGCCCGGGATCCACCGCGCCGCCGCACCGGTCGGCGGCCGCACGAGGGGCGGATGGGCCCTCGGCGGGGACGACCGGCCCCTGCCGCCCGCGCGGCGACGGCCGGAAGGTGGAGTCGAGGGCCCTGCAAGGGGTTCGTGACCACTCCCCCACGAAAGCGAGGCTCAGCCATGAAGCCCACGAGGACGGGCGCGCTCATGGTCGGCGATGTCGTCACCGCGCGGTGCGACACGCCGTTCAAGGAAGTGGTGCGTCTGCTCGAAGAGCACCGCATCAGCGGTCTCCCGGTGATCGACGGGAACCGCAGGGTCATCGGTGTGATCTCCGGGTCCGACCTCGTGCTGCGTCAGGCTCGTGAGCCGGGGTCCACCGGCGTGCGGGCGCGCTGCCGGCGTCTGCTCGGCGGCCGTGCCCGGCACGCCGCCGCCGGGAGCCGCGGCAGAACGGCCGGCGGCGTGATGTCGACCCCCGCCGTCACCGTGCGCGCCGACGCCACGGTCTCCGAGGCCGCCCGGCTCATGACGGAACGCCGTGTCGAGCGGCTGCCCGTGGTGGACGAGGACGGCTCGCTCGTCGGCATCGTCACGCGCGGAGACCTGCTGCGGGTCTTCCTGCGCGCCGACGACGACATCCGGCGGGACGTGGAGCAGGAGGTCCTCGTCAACACGCTCTGGCTGGCCCCGCACACCGTCGAGGCGGTCGTCCGGGACGGTGTGGTCACCCTCACCGGACAGCTGGAGCGGCGCAGCGACGTCCCCGTCGCCGTCGGTATGACGCGGCGGCTGGACGGCGTCGTCGACGTCGTCGACCACCTCTCCTACCGTCTCGACGACAAGCATCCGCAACCCGCCGGTCTGGCTGTGCACGGCGTCGCCGACGACTGGCTGCGCAAGCTCTGAGCCGGTGCTCCGCCGCGCCGGGTCGTCTCCCGCGTCCACCCCGGGGAGAAAGGACACAGGTCATGATCCCCATTCTTCTGATCGCAGCCGCCGTGCTGGGCGCCTGTCTGGTGTTCGGTTACAGCTCGTTCGTCGTCGGCCTCGCGCTGATGGCCGTCGGCGTCCTGGGGCTCGTCGCCTTCCTGTCGACGCCGGGCACGGTTCTTCGGCCCGGTGAGCGGGAGTTCGTCGAGGAACGGCACTACTTCGGCAGGAACGACGACCACCACGAGTTCCGCAAGTGATCGGCGCCGTTCGAGCCGCCCCCGGCCGGATCGGCTCCGGTCCGGCGCGGGGCGGGGCGGGGCGGCTCACCGGACCTCGCCCGATCTCTCGAGGAGGAGTCATGAGCACCAGCCCGCACGTCGTGAGTGACGTGATGACACGCGCCGTGGTCGCCGTAGGCCGCGACGCGCCGTTCAAGGACATCGTCCGGCTCATGGAGCGGTGGAAGGTCAGCGCGCTGCCCGTGCTGGAGGGCGAGGGCCGGGTTGTCGGGGTCGTCTCGGAGGCCGACCTGCTGCTCAAGGAGGAGTTCCGGGACGACCTTCCGGACCTGTTCACCCAGCGGCAGCGCCTGTCGGACCTGGCGAAGGCCGGCGCGCAGACCGCCGAGGAGGTGATGAGCAGTCCGGCGGTCACCGTGCACGGCGCCACCACGCTGGCCGAGGCGGCACGCATCATGGCCAGGCGCGAGGTCAAGCGGCTGCCCGTCGTCGACGACGAGGGGAAGCTCGAGGGCGTCGTCAGCCGCTCGGATCTCCTCAAGGTGTTCCTCCGGGACGACGAGGATCTCACCGAGGAGGTGCGTCACGAGGTCGTCGAACGCCTCTTCCCGCTGCCCGCCGACCACATCCGCGTGGAGGTCCACGAGGGGGTCGTGACCCTCACGGGTTGGGTGGACGGCCCGGAGCTGATACCGGTGGCCGAACGTCTGGCCCGCGCGGTCGAGGGAATCGTCGATGTCCACTGCCGGCTCGCCGGTGCGAGCGGCGCCCGTCTGCAGGGGTGAGGAGACCCACGCGGCCGAACGGCGTGCACGCCCCTTCGCGTGCACGCCGTTCGGCCCGTTCGGCGGTCGGCCGCCTGTTCCGGCCTCCCGCGCGCCCGTGCTGGAGTCACCGCTGGAGTCCCCGAGTGCCAGTGGGTGGGCCGGAGAGTGCCGACCGGGTTCCGCACCTGCGCTTCCCCGTGTCAGTCGTGCGGCACCACCGCGACCGGTGCGACGGCGTGATGCAGCACCGCGTGCGCGATCGGGCCGATGCGGCCGCCAACCAGCGCATGGCTCTTCTTCCGGCCGACGACGACCAGCGACGCGTCGTGCGAGGCGTGGACGAGATGGCGGCCCGCGCTGCCGACGACGGCCTGTGCGCGCACCTCGACGTCGGGGAACTTGTCCTGCCACGGGCGCAGGACGTCGCTCAGTCCGTGCCGTGTCTCCTCCGCCAGGTCGGCGCTGAGCCCCGAATCGAGGACGGCGCCGTAGCCGTAGACGGTCGCCGGGTTCCAGCCGTGGACGACCCGCAGGCCGGCCGCGCGACGGCGGGCGGTCTCGAAGGCGAACTCGACGACGGCGTCGCCCGGTTGCTCCAGGTCCAGCCCCAGCACCACGTCACGGTACGGGGTCGTCCCCGACCCGGCGCCCGCGGCGTCCGGCAGACGCTCGTCCTCGGCGTGCGCATCGGCCCGGACGAGGACGACGGGCCGCTCGGAGCGCGCCACCACGGCGAGGGCGACGGAGCCGACCAGGAACCCGGCCACCGTGCCGAGGCCCCGGGAACCGAGAACCAGCAGTTCCGCGTCCTCCGCTGCCGCCAGCAGGGTGGGGACGGCCTCCGTCTCGGCGTGCCGTGTCGTGATCCACAGGCCGGGGTGACGTTCCGTGAGCCGGGATTCCGCCTCGCGCAGCAGCTTGGCGGACCAGTCACGGTGGGCTTCGATCGCGCCCGGCGCCGGCACCCCCATGTAGGGGACGTACAGGGAGCCCAGTGCGTCTTCGGCGTGGAGGAGACACAGAGGTGCCTCCCGTTGTGCCGCTTCGCGAGCGGCCCAGTCTGCGGCGGCCAGGCTTTCGGGCGAGCCGTCGAGACCGACGATGATGGCGGGCATGTGCGGACCTCCTTCAGGGATGCACCACCAGTCTCCGAGCCGCAGACGTGTCCCAGGAGGGGCCGGAGGTCCCCGCCGGGAGCCGATCGGCCCGGCGAAGGCGTCGCCGTTCAGCACGAGGGGCCGGGTACCCAGGTACCCGGCCCCTCGAAGGCGCTGTCCGCCGGGCGCATCAGGAGTGGACCGGCATACGGTGGTCGCTGCGGTCCGGCCCGCTCGACACCCTCGGCGCCGCACTGTGTGCCCGATGGCGCGGCAGCCGGTCTGCCAGGCGGGCGAAGACCGTGGCCAGGACCCCCGTCAGGCCCACCGCCAGCAGGAGCAGTACCGCGAATCGTTCCCAGAACTCCGGCGTGAGACTCGTGCCCATCGTGCTCGCCCTCCCTCGTCAGGTCCTTCTCCCTGCCACCAGCCAACTCCTCCGCGGCTCGGAGCACATGAGCCGAGGGGGCCCGAGCGAGGCGCGCAACGGCCCTTCTGGGGGGCCGCAAGGCCGGGAGACCGGCCTTGCGGGGGTCAGGGCGCACGCGCTTCGGCCGCACGGTCCGGGACGACGGCGTCATACGGCCCGGCAGGCAAGCAGGGCGGCCCGGCCGGCAGGCGGGCGAAGCGGCGGGCGGCAGCCGAAACGGGGTGGGGCGCGTCGGACGGGGTCGGAGCCGTCCGGGCCGCGGTCTCCTCGGGAGGGGGCCGATCGGCCCTGGCGGTCGTGCGGTCCCGGTGGTGTGCTGGAGGTGGCGGGAAGGACCCGGCAAAGGCGCGGAGAAGCGGCCCTCGCAGACCGCGCACCGCGCGATCAGGATCCGCGAGAAGCGGGTGACGTCCTTCCCGCCCCGCTCGTGCCGGAGCCCGTCGAGGCCCGGCTCGCAACAACGGTCAGGCCCGGCGTCCCGGAACCGGGATGCCGGGCCTGACCGACGCGGGCGTCAGGCGGGGCGGATGTTCTCCGCCTGCGGGCCCTTCTGGCCCTGGGTGACGTCGAACTCGACCTTCTGGCCCTCCTGCAGCTCACGGAATCCCTGGCTGGCGATGTTGGAGTAGTGGGCGAAGACGTCGGGGCCGCCACCCTCCTGCTCGATGAAGCCGAAGCCCTTCTCGCTGTTGAACCACTTCACAGTGCCCTTGGCCATGACTGTCTCCTTCGAGGGAAACCGGGCGCGCGCCTTGCGCGTCCGGGAGGTGATCGCCCTGGTCCGGAGAGGCGCTGAACAGCAAGAACGCCCGCGACGGCGATCACGGGCGAACAGAACTTCGGAACCACGACTGCTGATCACAACGCTATAACGGCCCGGCGGCGCCCGCCACCTGCGACGCGCCGAAATCACCCCCCGAAATCGGTGCCCGGCATCTGGTGACACGGCGGCGGAGGCCGGCGCACAGACGCCCTCGAGGCAGTCCGCTTCCGGAGGCGGAGGCGTCTGTGCGCGGTCGCGGTCGCGGGCGCCGGGCGAGTGCGTCAGGCGACCGGGCGGAACGTCCACAGCAGGTTGGCGCTCTGCTGCCACGTCCACTGCTTGGTCACGGCCCCCGCGGCGACCGCTCCACCGCCGTCGAGGACCAGTCCCGTGCTGCGGTTGGCGATCGAGTACCGCCCCTGGCCCCGGTGGGTGATCCGCCACTGCTGGGTGTCGCCGCCGTCCCAGGCCTTCTGCCGGGCCGGGTCACCGTTGCCCGTGGAGCCCCACCCGTCGGCGACCAGGCCGTTGGTGCGGTTGACGAGCCTGTAGCAGCCGTTGCCGAGCTCGATCGCCCGCCACTGGAGGTTGGTGTGGTCCACCGGCTTCCACTGTTTCAGGGCCGAGCCGGCGACATTGCCGCCGCTGTCCAGCACCAGGTGGTTCGTGACGTTGGTCAGACGGAAGTACGCGTCGGGCCTGAACGTCACCTTCAGCGAGGCGATGACGTCGTTGTTGCCGGTCGCCCGGAGGTCGGGGGTGCTCGAGGTGAACGTCCAGGCGGTGCCGGTGAAGTCGTCCCCGGAGTAGCCCGTCACCTGGTAGCCGTCGGGCAGCAGGAGGGAGGAGGTCATGGCGGGCCCCAGGCCTGCGGCGGTCAGCTGGGACGAGGTGTAGCTGCCCAGCGGCAGAACGGCGCGGGCGCCTTCGTAGCCGACGTCCTGGAACACCGTCGCCGAGACCCTCACGGGCATGCCCTGGACCTCGACGCACACCACGGAGTCCTCGGCGTTCGGCGCGGTGGCCGGCACGGTGACGTTGATCTGGTCGGTGACCGTGTACGGGAGGGAGACCGAGGGATTGTTCATCAGAGAGACGCGGGTGACGGCGTTGTCGATCGCGGGGATCCGCAGCCGACCGTTCGTGGGCCAGGTGAAGACGTGGGCGAAGAGCTTGCCGTCCTTCTTGGTGACCTTCCCCCACGCGGGTTCCGTGGCGAACGGGCTTCCGCTGGTCCCGTGGATGCTGTCGCCGTGCGTGGACATCCACGAGGCCAGTCCGTCGAGCACGGTCCGGGTTCCGGCGGTGACCGAGCCGTCGCCCTTGGGACCGATGTTCAACAGGAGGTTGCCGTCCCGGGAGACCACGGTGACGAGCTCCTGGACGATGTCCTTCAACGACCTGTAGGAGTTCTCACTCGACGCGTTGTAGCCCCAGGCGCCGTTCATGGTGGCGCACCGTTCCCACGGGCGGCCCATCGGCTCGCCGGGTATCCCGAACTCCGCGACCGCGTAGTCGCCGAGGTCGTGGTCCCGCTTGACCCGTTCGTTGACGACGAGGTCGGGCTTGCGGGCGATCAGCCAGTCGTAGAGGTCGACGCCGTCCGACGACAGCCACCAGTCCTCCAGGGTGGGAGCGGCAGGCTCGCCGAACCAGTCGCCGTCGAACCAGAGCAGCGCCGGGTCGTAGCGGTCCAGCAGTTCCTGGAGCTGCGCCTTCATGTCGGCGATGTAGGCGGTGCGGGCGGTCTGCGAGGACATCGTGGTGAGACCGCCCCCGTGGCGGTCGGTCTGGGAGGGATGGTTCCAGTCGAGGATCGAGTAGTAGAGGCAGAACCTGATCCCCCGGCTCTCGCACGCCGTCTTGAGGTCCATGAGGGGGTCGGTCCGGATGCCGTTGTAGTCGTGCAGGTTGTACAGCTCGGTGGCCGTGGCGTCGGTGAAGCTCGCCACGTCGGAGTTCCACATCGCGTAGCCCTCGTGGTGCTTGGCGGTGATCACGAGGTACTTCATGCCCGCGTTCTTGGCGAGTTCGGCGATCGTGACGGCGTCGAACCGGGCCGGGTCGAAGTTCTTGGTGACCTGGGTCTGGTAGTTCGCCTTGCTCCACTGCTGCGTGTCGAACGCCCACTCGCCCTGGCCGAGCTGCGAGTAGGACCCGAAATGGATGAACATCCCGAACCTGGCCCGGTACCACCAGTCCATCTTCGAGGGGACGGCATACGCCTCGGCGGTGGAGGGCCACACAGCCTGTGGCAGCCCGAAGGCCGCCACTCCTCCGGTGAGGGCGGCGGCCTTCATCAGCGAGCGTCTGCTGAGAGCGTCGGAGGACATGGTGCGGCTCCATGTGTCGGGGCGGGGGGATGACAGGACACCAGGACGGGAGCGCCGGCACGGCGGCCACGCTCCGCGCCCCCTCCCAAGAAGACATCGGATGGATTTATAGGAGAACGACGACGACCCCGTCTATAGCTGAGACGAGATTGACCCAAAATTCGGAGCCGATCAGGACGTCCATCGGACGGAGGGCGCCCACGAGGCCGTTCACTCGCCAGTCGAACCCGTTATACATAGGATGTCTAGAGAGTGGCCGAAAAGGCCGGGTCACGGCGCGAGGAAGCGCGGCGCACGACGGCCGGTCCGTGCCGGGGGCGCCGCCCGGCTCCTCGGCGACCGCGCCGCGCGAGGGCGCCCGACAGAGCCGCAGGGACCGTCGGCTCTCCCGGGCGCCCGGTGGTCCGGTGGTCCGGTCAGCGCAGTCCGGCGAAGAGGTCGTTCTCGGGAACGGCCGCGTCGGTGGTGTCATGGACGCGCACGAAGGTCTCGACGCCCATCAGCTCGGTGAACCTCTCCTGGCCCATCTTCAGGAAGAAGATGTTCTCGCCCTGGCTGGCGTGTGCGGCCAGGGCGTCGAACTTCTGGCCGCCGAAGGCGGACGTGTCCACCCAGGTGGTGATCTCCTCGTCGGGGAGTCCGATCTCGGCCAGCGCGGCGGCCTCGGCGGGATCCGGCTCCTGCGCCTCCCCTCCGAACTCGCGCATGACCTCCCCGAACCGCTGCATCATCGAGCGGGGCGCGGTCGTCCAGTACACCTTCGGCGTCAGCCCGGTCATCTCCAGCGCCGCCATCGTGATGCGGTTGGCCTGGATGTGGTCGGGGTGACCATAGAAGCCGTTCTCGTCATAGGTGACGACCACGTCGGGCCGGTAGCGCCGCAGGAGTTCCGCGAGTCGGGCCGCGCCCTCTTCCACGGGTGTCCGCCAGAAGGATCCGGGCGCGTCATTGGTCGGCCAGCCCATCATCCCGGAGTCGGCATAGTCGAGCGTCTCCAGATGGCTGATCTTCAGGACCTGACAGCTCGTCTCCAGTTCCTGACGCCGCATCAGGGCGACGGCCGCCGGATCGTGCCCGGGATCACCCGGCTTGACGCCTCCGGGTCCGTCACCGCACCCGCCGTCGGTGCACGTCACGAGGACCGTGCGGATGCCCTCTGCCGCATACCTCGCGAGGACCCCTCCTGTCCCCGTCGCCTCGTCGTCGGGGTGGGCGTGCACGGCCAAGAGCGTCAGCGGTGAGTCGTTCATGAAACAGTCCTCCAGTGTGAAAGGGCCCTGGACCGGGCCCGTGGGGGGCGCGGAGCGGCGGCCGTCGACAGCAGAAGCCGGACGACCTGGCATACCACGTGACCCGGGGTGCTCCTGGATCACGCCGGGACGTCCTGTCGGTCTCCGTGCGCCGGCCGGCCGCGACGCCGGCCTCCTGACCGGGGCAACAACGCCTGCCCGCCCGGCTGTTCCCCGCGCACACGGATGATCGTCCTCGCGGAGAAGACGCGAGACCGACACCGCGACCGCAGCCGGTCCGCCCGCGGCCGTACCTGCCGGCGGCGACGGGACGGTGGCCGCCGCAGTGCGCGAGCCGCCGCTCGAGACGGCGACGTCCATCATCTTGTCAGGTGCATGATCATCTCCTACAGTCCGAGCGGAGAACGGAATGGGAGCGCTCCCAAAAGCAGGCGGAGCGCTCCTGGCCCCCACACTCATCGCGGAGGACCCGCATGCAACCGTCACCTCTCCAAGCCCGCAGGGTGCGAGCCCTGTTCGGTGCGCTGCTCACCTCACTCGTCGCGCTGGCCGCCCTTCTCACGGGCGCTTCGGCGTCCCATGCCGACACGACGATCTGCGAGACGTACGGCTCCACCACGATCAAGGGCCGTTACGTCGTGCAGAACAACCGCTGGGGCACGAGCGCGACCCAGTGCATCACCGTCACGGACTCGGGCTTCCGGATCGCCCAGGCCGACGGCTCCGTCCCCACGAACGGCGCCCCGAAGTCCTACCCGTCCGTGTACAACGGCTGTCACTACACCAACTGTTCGCCCGGCACGAACCTCCCGGCCCGGCTCAACTCCATCTCCGGCGCACCCACGAGCATCTCCTACAGCTACGTGGGCGGCGCGGTCTACGACGCCGCCTACGACATCTGGCTGGACCCGACGCCCCGCACCGACGGCGTGAACCGCACCGAGATCATGATCTGGTTCAACCGCGTGGGGTCGGTGCAGCCGGTGGGCTCGCCGGTCGGTTCCGCCACCGTCGCCGGACGCCAGTGGCAGGTGTGGTCGGGCAACAACGGCGGCAACGACGTCCTGTCCTTCGTGGCGCCGTCGGCGATCGACAGCTGGAGCTTCGACGTGATGGACTTCGCCCGGAACGCCGTGTCCCGCGGACTAGCCCAGAACGACTGGTATCTGACGAGCATTCAGGCGGGCTTCGAGCCGTGGCAGAACGGCGCGGGTCTGGCGGTGAACTCGTTCTCCTCCACCGTGAACCTCGGCGGCGGCACCCCGGGCGGCCCCGGCGGCCCCGCCGCGTGCAAGGTGACCTACGGCACGAGTGTGTGGCAGGGCGGCTTCACCGCCGACGTCACCGTGGCCAACACGGGTTCCTCCCCGGTCAACGGCTGGAACCTCACCTTCACGCTGCCCTCCGGGCAGCAGATCACCAGCGCGTGGAACGCCGGCGTCTCGCCGTCGTCCGGCACGGTGACGGCCACCAACGCGGCGCACAACGCGAACATCGCGCCGGGAGGCCAGGCCGCCTTCGGCTTCCAGGGCTCCTACAGCGGCAGTTTCGTCAGGCCGAACGTCTTCAGCCTGAACGGCACTCCCTGCAGCACCGCCTGACGGAACGGCTCGCCCGACCCGGGACGGCCGGCTGATCGACCGCCGCACACCCCCGGACCCGAGTCGCGTCATCTCCGCCCAACCGGGACCCGCCCGCCGGCCTCCGCGCCGACAGGGCGGGTCCCGCCCGCTTCCCCCTCTTCCCCCCTTCCCCCTGGACGTCGGACGTGGACGGTGGCGGTGGACATCGACGGTGGTTGACACCGGTGCGCATCGGACGATGAAGGTCGGGCGTCGGGCGTCGGGCGTCGGACGGCGGACGGCGGGCGGCGGGCGGCGGACGGCGGGCCGGGGCGGCTGCGCGGCACGGGTCGGGCGACGGGTGTGCGGCGCGATCACTCACCGCCCGTGCGAACCGGCCGCCCTCTTGGCCGGCAGTGTGCATCGCTCAGGCGGAATCGGTGTGCCCGGTTTTGCCGGGCCCGTAAGATCGGTGATCTCTTGGGGGAGGTGGTCATGGGCAGGCGACGCCCCGGCACTCCGACGCTGGAAGAGGTGGCCGCTCACGCCGGGGTGGGGCGGGGCACGGTCTCCCGCGTCATCAACAACGAGGCCGGCGTGAAGGAATCGACGCGCCAAGCCGTGCAACGTGCCATCGAGGAACTGGGATACGTACCCAATCTCGCGGCCCGCTCCCTGGCGGGGCGGCGGACCGACGCCGTCGCCCTCGTGCTGACGGAGCCCGACTGGAGACAGTTCGCCGAGCCGTTCTTCTCGGAGATCGTCCGCTCGCTGGGCGACGCGCTCGCGGACACCCGGATGCAGCTGATGCTGACCCTGGTCCGTTCGGACGACGAGCGCCGGCGCTTCCTGGAGTACGCGCGCGGCGGCCGGGTCGACGGGGTGCTGCTGATGTCCGTGCACGCCGGGGACCGGCTGCCGGACATGCTCGCCGAGGCGCGGTTGCCGACCGTGATGCTGGGGCGCCGCTCGGGCGACGAGTACGTCAGCTACGTGGACGCCGACAACGTGGGCGGTGCGCGCAGCGCCGTCTCCCACCTGCTGTCACGGGGCCGCACGGTGATCGCCACCATCACGGGCCCACTGGACATGTACGCCGCCCGATGCCGGCTGCGCGGCTACCAGGACGCTCTGGCGCTGGCCGGCCTGAGCGGCAGGCAGTCCCTGGTCGCCGCGAGCGACTTCACCGAGGACGGCGGACGTCGCGCCATGGCCCGGCTCCTCGAACGGCACCCGGAGATCGACGGCGTCCTCGCCGCGTCGGACACGACGGCGGCCGGGGCGCTGCAGGCGTTGCGGGCCGCGGGCCGGCGGGTGCCGGAGGATGTCGCCGTGATCGGTTTCGACGACTTTGCGCTGGCTCAGCGCACCGAGCCACGCCTGACCACCGTGCGTCAGCCGCTCGAGGAGATGGGCCGGGCCATGATCCGGCTCCTGCTGGAGGACATGGAGGAGCCTTCGGTGGCCTACCGGCACGTCATCCTGCGGACGGAACTGGCGGTACGCGAGTCCGCCTGACGCGTTGCCGGGGCCCGAGGTGACGGCGACGTCGTTCCGGGAGCGCTCCCAAACCTCGCTGTGCCACCGCCTTCGCCGGGTCCGGTGCCCGCTCCGGGGAACCTCTCGTGGACCGTTCTCCCCGATGCGGGCCGCTGCGGCCACCATTCGCTCCGCCCCAGCAGGCGGCGGAGCAGACGGCGCAGGGTGCGCCGTTGCTCCGCCGCCCTCCGCTCCCCGCGGCTCCTCCCGGTCGTCCCGGTCGTCCCGGTCGTCGAGTTCGGTGGCCCTCAGCCGTCAGCCGCCTGCGGCGGTCGGCGCAAGGGCTCCGGGCGGGTTCGCGCGCACCGGGTCCCCGGCGAGCGCGAAGCCCGTTCTCGCCCTCGGGCTACCGTGGCGGGGCCACGGCGCCGCCCTGGGTGAACTGCCACCAGTTGACGTTGAACAGATAGCCGCTGCCGCCGGTGAACCGCAGGTAGAGATCCTGGGTTCCGGTCGCGCCGCTGACCGGGCAGGTCACCGTCGTCCAGGTCTGCCAGCCGCCGGTGCCGGGCACACCGCACCGGCCCACGACCGTCCCGGTCGGCGAGCCCAGGCGCAGTTCGACGGTGCCGCCGGCGTTGGCCGAGGCCACGCGCACGGCGAAGGAGGACGCACCCGCCCCGAAGGCGACGCCCTTGACCTTGATGTAGTCGCCGTTCTCGATCCAGCCGACGTCCATGCCGCCTTCGCCGGAGGCTTCGGTCTCGACGCCGGATTCCCAGGCGATCGTCTCGGCCTCCTGGCGTACGTACGGGTCGAGGGCGCCGGCCTGGGGTGCGCCGGTGTTCGTCATGTTGATCGTCGGGATCGTGCCGTCGGCGTTGTAGGAGAACTTCTCCACCGCGACCGAGCGGGTGTAACCGCCGCCGCCCGGCAGCGCGCCGTTGTGGTAGAAGAAGTACGAGTTGCCCTTGAAGTCCACGATCCCCGGGTGGTTGGTGAAGCTGCCGCCCTGGGTGGGCATGATCGTCCCCCGGTAGGTCCAGGGTCCGGTCGGGCCGGGCGCCGTGGAGTAGGCGATGAACTCCGAGCAGCACTTGGCCGCGAACACCATGTAGTACAGGCCGTTGCGCTTGTAGAACCAGGGACCTTCCTCGAAGAGCGTGGGACGGTTGGCGTCTCCGGTGCGGGCGCCGAATCCGGCGGCGGTGAGCGGGGTCTTCGTGGGGCTGCCCGAGTAGGACGTCATGTCGGCGTTCAGCCGGACGTACCAGAGGTTGGGGTTTCCCCAGTACAGGTAGGCCTGGCCGTCGTCGTCGACGAAGACCGTGGGGTCGATCTCGCCGTTCTCCACCAGCGGGTGACCGAGGGCGTCACGGAACGGTCCGGTGGGGCTGTCCGCCACCGCCACGCCTATGGCCATCCGGCCGGTCGCCCGGTTCTTCACCGGGACGTACCAGTAGAACCGGCCGTTGCGCTGCACGGTCTGTCCCGCCCAGGCGTCGGAGGACGCCCAGCTGAAGGTGGTCAGGCTGAGCGGCGAGCCGTGGTCGGTCCAGTTGACCATGTCGGCCGAGGACCACACCCGCCAGTCCTTCATGGTGAAGTAGGTGGAGCCGTCCTCGTCGTGCCCGGTGTAGAGGTAGACCCGGCCGTTGTAGACCAGCGGGGCGGGGTCGGCGGTGTAGACGTGCTGCACGATCGGGTTGTCGGCGCGGGCCGTGGTGGGCTGCAGCGCGGCGGGGACCACGGCGAACGCCAGCAGGAGACCCAGCACCCAGGCTGCTGCCCGGGTGAGCCTCGTGCCGGCGGTGGCCGACTGCATGGTGGGCGTCATCGCGGCCTCCGGGGGACGGCGGGGTTCGGCGAACTGATGGTCCGTGCGACGTCGCTCATGCGTGACTCCACTTCTGGCCGGCCCGGCCGTCGCAGCTCCACAGGACCAGCGGGGTGCCGTTCGCGGTGCCGGCCCGGTCGACGTCGAGGCACAGGCCCGCGTGGACGTTGCGGATCGACCCGTCGGAGCCGACGGTCCACTTCTGGTTGTCCTGGCCGTTGCAGGGCCAGGTGACGACACGGGTGCCGTTGGCGGTTCCCCGGTCGTAGGCGTCGAGGCACTTGTCACCGAAGACGCGGATCTCGCCGCCTGCCCAAGTGGTCCAGAGCTGGTTGGCCGCCGTGTGGCAGTCCCAGAGCAGCACGGTGGCGCCGGCGGCGGTGGAGGCGTTGTCCACGTCCACGCACCGGCCGGAGCCGTTGCCGCGCAGCCGCGCGGTGGTTGCGGCCAGCGGGCTGCCGCCGCTCACCCGGAAGACGGCGACGCCGTGCGCGGGGACGCTCGCCGAGATCTGTCCGGTGGTGCTCGACGTGCCGCCGGTCCACAGGTCCGTGAGGGTGAACTGACCTCCGGACAGGCCGACTTGAGCAGCCGTCGTGGCGACCGTCGCGGTGCCCGCTCCCCGGTTGAACAGGCCCACCGCGACCGAGCCGTCGGACAGGGGCTTGGCGAACACCTCGGTGTTGCCGTCGTCGCGCACTCGGCGTCCGCCCGCGCCCAGCGGATCCTGGTCCACCGCCAGCAGTCGCGGGTTGCGCAGGATCGCGCTCACGTCGGCGGACATGGTGCGGATGTCGTTGCCGGCCATGAGCGGCGCGGCCAGCAGGGCCCAGAGGGCGAAGTGGGAGCGGGATTCGGTCAGGGACAGGCCCGGGCGGCCGACGACCAGCATGTCGGGGTCGTTCCAGTGTCCGGGACCCGACTGCGCCGCCAGCGGCGCGGTGACGTCGAGGACGTTGCCGACGCCCATCGGGTAGCTGTTGGTGTTGCCGTTCTGCCAGATGTCGAGCAGGTCCTCGGTCGTCCGCCACAGGTCGGCGACCTCGCCCCAGTTGTAGGTGGAGCCGGTGATCGCGTGGAAGCTGTTGGGGTTGATGCTGTAGACGATGGGCCGCCCGGTGGCGCGCAGGGCGTCGCGCATCAGCGTGAACCGCGCGACCTGCTCGTCACGGGTGCCGCTGGAGGAACACCAGTCGTACTTGAGGTAGTCGACGCCCCATGAGGCGAACGTGGCGGCGTCCTGGGCCTCGTGCCCCCTGCTGCCCGTCGAGCCGGGATAGGCGCCGCTGGTCTGCGCGCAGGTGCGCTCGCCCGGCACCTGGTAGATGCCGAACTTCAGGCCCTTGCCGTGGATGTAGTCCCCGAGCGCCTTCATCCCGCTCGGGAACTTGGCCGAATTCGCCTTCAGGTTGCCCGCCGCGTCTCGCTGCGGGTCGAACCAGCAGTCGTCGACCACCACGTACCGGTAGCCGGCGTCCCGCATGCCCGAGGACGCCATTGCGTCGGCGGCCTGGCGGACCTGCGCCTCGGTGACCCCGCACCCGAAGCTGTTCCAGCTGTTCCAGCCGAGCGGCGGAGTGAGCGCCGGGCTGCCGGGCGCGGCCTCGGCGGTGGCGGTGGAGTGGACGACGGCCGTGAAGGACGCGGTGAGCGTCAGCGCGGCGGCCGCCAGGAGGTCGAGCAGTCGTCTGCCTGTTCTGCGCACTCGGCTTCCCTTCCTGGGGTGAGGGCGCCGGAGGTGGTCACCTGCGACGCCGGGAGACAGGGGATGACTGGCATGCCTGGACGGTGGTGTCATGCATATGACATTGATGTGCTCGTTCGAAATTTCGATTACATTTCGGAATGCCGACCTCACGGATGTTAGAGAGACTCCCGCCGGTGTCAACACGATCGTCGAGCCGACTGGCTCACCGATCCCCCTGTCGGCCGCCGTCGCGACCGGCACGAGATTCGAAACATTTCGCCTTTGTACGCGAATCATGCGAAAGGCATTGACGGGACCTGTCCGTCCGTCGAACGGCGGGCCGCGGACGGCGGCTGCCGAGGTTCGACGGTCCGGGTCGGCAGGGTTCGAGCGGGTCCCCGCGCCGAGAACGCGGTCACGCCCGGGACCGTCGCGAGGAGGGGGTCAGACCGGGTCCAGCCCGGCCGCTTCCACGGGGTGCGTCCGCAGCCAGGCTCGTGCGTCGGAGTTCTCCCTGAGCCACCGCGCGCAGACGGCCCATTCGACGTGGTCGCTGCCCGCGTCGCACAGAACGACGTCCGCGATCAGCGGTGCGCAGCCCGCCCCGGCGCCGTGGGCGCTGCACGCGTGTGTGGCGTTGACGTGCGCGACGATGGAGACGATGCGGGACTCCATGGTCCGCTCCCCTTCCTCAGGAGCACGACCGGGACCGGTCCGGGCCCCGTGGGGGCCGAAGCAGGTCACCGGATCGCGCATGGCGTCGATCGGGGGCCCCGTCCACGCGGGGGGGGGCGTGGACGAGGTGGGCTGCCCCCGGCGGACGAGTCCTGCACCGGATGCAGTATCGGCTGCTTGCTCGTTGGCTGTTCGGGTAGTGCGTTTGAATGAGCATTGCATGTGTATTGCCTCGGGCTTACTGAAAGAGACTTGTTCGTGACGCACCTCGACGGCGCCGACAACGATCAGGCGAAGGGGCCGGGCCATGGTCACCGGGCCATCGCCCGGGAGATCGCCGACGCCGTGGAGAGCCTGGCGGACCTGTGGACCGTGGCCGCGCAGGAGGCGGCACTGCGGTTGTCCCTGCATCAACTCAAGGCGCTGCGGGCCGTCGCGGAGGCGCCGGGACTGAATCTCACGGCGTTGGCGGAGCGGCTGGACATCGGGATGCCCACGGCCAGCCGGCTGTGCGACCGCCTCGAGGCAGCCGGCCTGCTGGAACGAGGGATCCATCCGTTCAACCGCCGCGAGGTGCAACTGCGTCTGACGCTGCCCGGCCGGGAGGTGCTCAAAGATGTCGCCGGACGTCGCGCACAGGCCCTGGCGGCCGTGCTGGGGGTGATGGAACCGGCCGACAGGACCGCTTTGCGCCGTGGGTTGCAGGCCCTGCGCGCCGCGCGCGACGCCCCGCCGTCGACGGGGAGCGGCCCCGCGGATCCGGACGGCCGGTGAGGAAAGGTCGGTGACGGACGCCGGTGCCGGACGGCCGGCGAGGAACGGCCGGTGACGGAAGGGGGCTCGTCTGCTCGGCCGTCACGCCCCGTTGTTCCGGCCGCTCCAGTCCAGGCACACGACCGCGGCGTCGGCGGCGAGTTCTCTGCTGCCGAAGTGTTCGATCAGACCGGACACGACGGCACGCGCCGCCTCGTGCGGGGACTCCCGGCGTGTGGCGCTCAGCGTCTGGCGCAGGGCTCGCTGCCCGAAGGATCCGCCGTCGGCGGCGCGTGCGCCGTGTACGCCGCTGCTGACCACGATCAGCCGGTCGCCCGGTTGCACGTGAAAGGTCTGTTCTTCGTAGAGGGTCTCCTCGAACATGCCGAGCGGGAGCTGTGCTTCGAGTTCGATCCGCTCGACGGTGTCGTCGCGCTGGCGGTAGAGCTGGGGCGAGCCGGCGTCGACGGCGCGCACGACGCCGGTGTCCAGGTCGAACCGCAGCAGCAGGGTCGACGCGTACGACTTGCCGCCGTACTGGGCGAAGAGGGCCTGGTCCGCGAGGCAGGCCTGGTCCGCGAGTCCTATGCCGGCGCGGCGTGCGTTGCGCAGCGCGCCGACGGCGAGGCTGGTGAGCAGGGAGGCGTCGATGCCCTGACCCATGCCGTCGGTGACGGTGAGGGTGAGGTGGTCGGCGTCGGTCGACCAGTCGAAGTTGTCGCCGCCGACGGTGTAGGCGGGCTCCAGATGGGCGCCGATCACGTACTCCTGGCGGGCGCAGCCCCGGCCCGGCAGAAGCTGCCACTGCATCTCGGCGGCCAGGGTCAGGCGCCGGGTCCGACGGGCCTGGAGGTACAGGTCGGTGTCGCGGCCGGCGGTGGTGACCTCGTGGGCGAGGGCGGTGGCGAAGTCGGTGAGCCGGAGCACCGTGGCCGGGTCGCTCGCGCCGCTGGAGAGGCGCACGGACAGGACGCCCAGCCGGTCGCCGCGGACGGTGAGCGGCAGGTGGACGACGTGAGCGTGCGCTGAGCCGTCGGGGACCTCGACGACCGGCGTCTGACTGATGAAGGCGCGTCCGACGGGCCCGTCATGGGCGGCGACCGGGTCCCCGGTGTACGGCAGGTGGGTGACCGGTTGCAGGACGCTGAGCGCGTAGTCGGCCAGCAGCAGGGTCACCTCCTCGGCGCCGACATGGTCGCTCAGGAGGCGGCGCGCGGTGGCGACCAGCTCGTGGGGCGCGGCGGCGCGAAGCAGGCTCTCCGCGGACGGAACCGGTTCAGAAGCGTTCACGGCACCCACTCTCTCCCCCTGCTCTGTCCACAGTATCGCCATGCGTGTCCCTCCCCGGCCGGGGGCGAGCCCACGGCGACGGGCTCGTCGACGTCCCCTGCGACCCGCGCGAGCGGAGCGACCGCGGCCCCCGCCGGCCCCCGCCGGCCGGCGCCGGCCGCCCCGGGCCGCCGCGACCGCGGCCCGGCACGGTCGACGATCGCCGAGGCCGCGGGCGGTGCGGGGAGCGGTATGCGTGCTTCGAGGAACGCACCGGCCTGCCGCGCCGCACCACCGATGACCGGCCGGACCCGGACGGCGGCTCGCCGGGAGCCGGTCACGGCCGCCCGCGCCAGTCGAGGCAGAGCACCAGGGCGTCGTCGTTCGGCTCGGTGCGGCCGCGGTGGCCCGTCAGCTCCCGCAGGACGGCACGGGGGACCTCGGCGGCCGGAAGCAGCCGCGTCGACTGGATCGCGCGGGCCAGGGCGGTGTCCCCGTACGTCTCCCCGCCGGGGGAGGCGACCTCGTAGACCCCGTCGCTGACGAAGACGAGACGGTCGCCCGGCTCGACCTGGAAGTCCTGCGCCAGATAGTCGGTCTCCTCGAACATGCCGAGCGGCAACTGCGCCTCGAAGGCGACGCGTTCGAGCGTGCCGTCGCGCAGGCGCAGCAGCTGCGGCGAGCCCGCGTCCACGACCCGGGCGCGCCCGCTGGCGAGGTCGAAGTCGAACATGAGGACCGACAGGTAGCAGCGGCCCCGGTAGTGCGCGTAGATCGCCTGATCGGCCAGGGCAGCCTGGTCGGGGAGGGAGATGCCCGCCCGCCGGGCGTTGCGCAGGGCGTTGACCGCCAGGTTCGTCAGCAGGGAGGCCTCGATGCCCTCGCCCATGCCGTTGGAGACGTACAGCGTCAGCCGGTCGGCGGTCGCCGACCAGTCGAAGTTGTCGCCGAAGATCGCGTACGCGGGCTCCAGCTGCGCCCCCAGCTCGTACTCCGGCCGGGCGCAGGAACGGCCGGGAAGCAGCTGCCACTGCATCTCGGCGGCCAGGGTCAGCCGGTCCTTGCGTCGCGCCTGGAGGTAGAGGTCCGTGTCCCGTTCGGCCACGACCACCTCGTGCGCCAGCACCTCGGCGATCTCCGTCAGCTCGGGGAGGCAGTCCCGTACGGGCCCCTCCCCCTGCGCGGTCACCGTCAGGACGCCCAGCCGGTCCCCGCGCACGGTCACGGGCAGGTGCACGCGCACCCGGCCGTGCGGAAGCTCCTCGAGACAGGGCTCCTGGGCGCCGAAGGCGCGGCCGGCCGGGCTGTTGTGCACCGACACCGGTTCAAGGGTGTGCGGCAGCACGGACACCGGCTGCAGCACGGTCAGACCGTAGTCGGCCATGAAGAGCTCGACCGAGGTAGCCGCGTACTCCTCGCAGAGCACGCGGCGGACCGCGTCGAGCAACTCGTGGGGCGCCGCCGTACGCAGAGCGCGTTCGGCGGTCACGAATCTGTTCACGGTTGTCAATACACCCATCTTTCGTCGGACGTTCGCAGGTTCTGTGCACGCGGTCTCTGTGCATGCGGTCTCTGTGCCCGCGGTCTGTGTGCCCGCGGTCTCTGTGCACGCGTTCCGTGTGCACGCGTTCCGTGTGCACGCGTTCCGTGTGCACGAGGCGAGGCCGTTCCGTACGGCCGCGCCCGGATCCGGTCCGTCTACGGCCGGTCACCGGCCGCCCGGTACGCCGGAGGTCGTCCCGGCGCCTGCGAGAATGTGACGGTGAGTTCCTTCCGCCCCCGCCCGGAGCCGGACGAGGTCGCCCGCGTGACCTCCACGGCCGCGGAGTTGCTGGAGGTGCTGTGGGGCCGGGCCACGACGGCGCCCGTGTCGGCGTCGCAGTTGCGCGTCCTGCTCGTCCTCGAACACCGCGAAGGCGTCAGTCTGCGCACTCTGGCCGAAGCGCTCGCCTCCACACCGCCGTCGGCCAGTCGGCTGTGCGACCGCCTGCAGGCGGCCGGCTTCGTCGAGCGGGTGGCGAGCCCGGCGGACCGGCGCGAGGTGCGCCTCCACGTCAGCGGCCGGGGCCATGCGTTCCTCGCCGGTCTGCGCACCCGCCGCGAGGGCGCGCTGCAGGCGGTGCTGGACCACATGGACGCACCCCAGCGGACCGCGCTCCTGGAGGGGCTCGAAGCGTTCTGCGTCGCCGCGGCGGCGCAGATGCACGACGACGCCCAGGGGTCCGGAACCCGCACGGCCTGAACGGCCGGCCACCGACATCTCACGTGCCGCCCGCCCTCCGACGCCGGCGTTCAGCGAACGGAGCGGACTCCGCCCACGGGAACATCCAGATCCTTCCCCCTGCACGTCCGGCCTCCACTTTCTTGCCTCACGGCTATAGTTGTCAAACGGCAACTGTCCTGCCGTGAGCCGTTCTGCCTCCGGAAACCGGTTACCCCCTGATGCGGGGACCTTTGCGCCTGTGGCCAAAATCTCGGCGGATGAGGGGAGGCGATCGGCCGCACCGAAGCGGTACCGGTGCGGCGTCCGTGGGCGCGAACGTGCGAAAGGCCCCCGCTTCTGAGCGGGGCGAGCTCGGGCGCCGGTGCGGGGGCGGGGCCGGGCGGCCGCCTGCGCCGCCGCCTGGTCCGACCTGCTTCGGGCCGACGGCCGCCGTACCCGTGACGCGCGCCCGGCAGAGCTGACCCGGCAGAGCTGATCCGCGTACGGGGCGCGGGCAGCGCGGGGTTCGCCGAGCTATGGGCGAACGCTACGGTGGCCGCTCACCGCGAGAGCGCAAGACCGTCGAGCATCCTTCGGTGGGTCCGGTGACCGTGGACGGCGACGTGCCGGCGGACGGCGGCCCGGGCCTCGGGGCCGTGGTCGTCACCGGCGCCCCCGGCCGCGCGGACGGGACCGCGCTGCCGCCGGCCGCGGTCGCCGGTCGGCCGTTCGTCGCCGACAGCGTCCCGGAGCGCCAGGCAGGCCCTGTCCGGTCGGTCACGCCGCGGGTGAGCGACAGGGACCGACCGGCGCGGTGAGCGGGGTCCGGTGCGTGCGGCCGCAAGGCGGAGGAGGGCGTCGACGCGATGGGGCCCCCGCGCAAGCACGGTCGAGCGTGAGAGAGTCGGCAACCGACGACGCCGCAGAGGTGCGTGCCGGACCCGCGTCTGCGGCATGACCGGCCGGGCAGGTCAGTACGCCTGGTCGCTGAAGTCGTAGGCGGCGAAGGCGAGGCAGACGATCGTGTCGTCGGGGTCCAGCGCCTCGTAGCCGTCCCGTTCCTCGGCCTCCACGGGGAAGAACAGGGCGTTGCCGCCGCGGTCCGGAACAGTGACGATCTCGGCCCAGTTGTCACGCCGGCCCTCGCCGTCGCCGGCCGCGATGACGCGTTCGGCCTCGCGCAGATCGGCCTGGGCATCGCGGCCGGCGACGCTCGCCGGATCGAACGGGCCGCTGCACAGGACGGCGTATCCGTCCACAGGCGCCGGTTCGTACCCGTTGTATCCGTCGTTCCATTCGGCCGCGGCGATGGTGGCGGGGTCGGCGAGCGGCAGGACGACCATGCTCACCCGGGCCACGGGCGGCTTGTCGTCCTCCCGGTGCCAGTAGCAGCCCGCGTACACCGGAGCGCTGCGCAGTCCGGCGGGAAGCTCGCAGTGGTACCAGCCGCCGATGGTCGTCATCCCGAACCAGGTGACGTTCTCCTCCAGCGTCAGTTCCCCCGCGCAGGCGAACCATTCGGGCCGGACGATCTTGCCGCCGATGTGTTCCGCCCACCGCCACAGCAGTGCGTCCAGGGTTTCCTCGGAGCCGGTGGTGGCGGTCGGGTCGTTCGTTGCCGTCATGGCCCCAGCATCGCAAGGGGGTCTGACAGTCCCCTTGTCCCCGTCGTCAAAGCGGGCCTGGCGCAGTGCAGTTGACGGCTCGGGGGCATGACGTGCTCGGCTATGCTCGGGCCCGTTCGAACCAATGACGACCTGCCGAACGCACAGCGAGTGAGCGACGCCGGTGGGCAGCGCCCAGCCCTCCGAAAGGGAAACGTGAGAGAGCACGTGGCATCGGGACATGGCGATCATCCGTCGGCGACACGTCCGGGGAGCGGCGCGGAGCGGCTGATCGCCGACCGGTATCTCCTCCACGACGTTCTCGGCCGCGGCGGGATGGGCACGGTCTGGCGCGCCCACGACCGGTTGCTGGATCGCCCGGTCGCCGCGAAGGAACTGCACATCCTCACCCATGGCGACGACGAGCACCTCGTGCGGATGCGGCGCGCCGTCCGTGAGGCGCGCGCGGTGGCCCGGGTACCGCACCCGCACGTGATCGGCGTATACGACCTCGTCGAGTCCGAGGACCGTCTGTGGATCGTCATGGAACTCGTCGACGGGCCCTCGCTCGCCCACCATGTCGCACGTTCCGGGCCGCTCACCCCGCAGCACACCGCGGTCCTCGGCCTCCAGGTGCTCGACGCACTGGAGGCCGTGCACGCGGCCGGCACCCTGCACCGTGACGTCAAACCCGCCAACGTCCTGCTGCGCCGCGACGGCAGAGCCGTCCTCACCGACTTCGGCATCGCGGCCCTGGACGACGGCGAGTTCCTGACCAGCACCGGCCAACTGGTGGGCTCCCTGGAATTCATGGCCCCCGAGCGGGTGACGGGATCGCAGACCGGCCCGGCCTCCGACCTGTGGTCCCTGGGCGCGACGCTCGCCACCGTGTGCGGCGGCGAGTCCCCGTTCCGCAGACCGGGAGGTCCCGCGACGCTGCACGCGGTGGCGTACGACGAACCCGTACTGTCGGAGCGGCTCGGACCGCTGCTGCCGGTCGTGGAGGCGCTGCTGCGCAAGTCCCCGCAGGAGCGGCCCTCGGCGGCCGGCGCGCGTGCCGCGCTGCGGCGCGTCGCGGCGGGCGAGGCGGACGCCGGGCCGCTGCCGTCGGCGACCGTACGCGTCCCGCGGCCTTCGTCGGCGCTGGCCGACTCGGAGACCGTGACGAGCGGTCACGGGCAACTCGTCGGCGCCGGGGAGGCCGTGCCGACGGCGCGGGACGCCGCGTCGGGCCGGCCGTCGCCCGCCCGGTCGTCCGGCTCGGCGGTGCGCAGGCGGCTGGGGTGGGCTCTCGCCGGCACGATGGTGGCGGCGGGCGTCGTGGCGGGCCTGTTCTTCACCGGGGTGCTTCCGCCCGAGAAGGAGACCGGTCCGAGGACGACGACCGTCGGTCAGGTCGTCCGGTCGGCGAACGGCTGGCAGCCGGTGGCCGGAGCGGTCGTCCGGCGCGGGGACCAGGTCACCGTCCGGTTCGTCTCAGGACAGTGGACGGCCGACCACCGGAACATGCCCATGACCGGGCCGGCCGGCTACGACGCGGCCACCGACAGGCTGCTGGACGGCGCGAAGAGCTGCAAGGTCAAACCCACGGCGCCGTTCGGCGCGCTGCTCGCCGTCCTCGCCGGGGACAAGGACTTCCCCGTGCACACCGTCGGCAAGGAGCTCACCTTCAAGGCCACCGGGAACGGCACCCTGAAACTGGGCATGAACGACGCCGCCGGGTCCTGCTCCGACGACAACAAGGGCACACTGACCGTGCAGGTGCGCATCACGCGCCAGGGCTGACCGGCGTCCTGCGGACGTCCTCGTCGAGGATCGGCCTCGCATAGTAGCCATGTAACGTGTTTCGTATGAGCGAGAGCACGGACTCCGAACGCGCCACGCCCGGCTTCCTGGTGTGGCGCCTGTCCACGAAGTGGCGCGTGGCCGTCGACCGGGCGGTCGCGCCCCTGGGGCTCACCCACGCGCAGTACTCGCTGGTGGCCTCGCTGTACGGCATGCAGCGCGACGGGGAACGTCCCAGTCAGCGCCGGCTCGCCGACCACACCGGTCTGGAGCCGCTCTACGTCTCCAAGCTCGCGCGGGCCCTGGAGGCCGCGGAGCTGATCGAGCGGACCCGCGATCCGCGCGATCCGCGGGCGGTCCAGCTCGCCCTCACCGAACGGGGACAGGACGTCACCCGACGGGCCGTGAAGGTCGTCCAGGCGCTCCTGGAGCAGTTGCTGGAACCATTGGGCGGCCTGGACAGCACACGCACCCGGACGCTCACCGGCGAGCTGACGGCCCTGCTCGGCGTACCGCTCGAGCTCCCGGTGAAGCGGCCTGAGGCTGCCGGGGCGGCGGGGACGGCGGACGGGACCGCCTGATCCGGCGGCCCGCCTCGGCCCCGCCCCCGGCCCCGCGTCGCCCGTCCGGCGGCCCTGCGCACAGGTCCCCGGCACTCCGGCCCGGTGCTGGAATATTCAACCGACCGTCCCGGTTGTCGGCGGCGAAGGAGGTCACCAGTGGACACGACCTACGAGACGACGACCGGCGCCGAGTACTACGCCCACGGAACGCCGTCCGAGCGGTGGGAGCGGGCACAGCTTTTCTTCGGCGCGAAGGAGTACGCCGCCGCCGCGCGGGTGCTCGCCGGACTCGTCGAGGAGGTGCCGGAGCAGACCGGGCCGCGGCTGCTGCTGGCCCGCGCCTACTACCACTCGGCCCAACTGCGCCGCGCCGAGGCCGAGTTGCGGACGATCGTCGACCGTGACCCGGTGGAGCACTACGCGCGGCTGATGCTGGGCCGCACCCTGGAGCGGCAGGGGCGGCACGAGGAGGCGGGACCGCAGCTGCGGCTGGCCGCCGCGCTGTCCGGGGAGTTCCCGCAGGACTGACCCCTCACGGACCCGGGAGGACCGCCCCTGTGGGCCCGTCCTCCCGGACACGGTCCAGGGGGCTGCCGGCGAGGCGGGCTCCCCGGACCGGACGTGCTCAGACCGCCCGGCGGCGGCGGTGCGCGATCTCCCCGAGCACCACGTCCACGACGATGAAGCCCGCCAGCGGAATGCCCAGCAGCGGGACCAGATACCCGACCACGGCGACCGCCGCCGCCAACGGGACGAGGACGAGCGGCGGGACCTGGGCCCAGGCCCCGCGCGGGACGGGCCGGCCGAACGCGGAGCCGCGGCCGCGCCGCCACCACATCAGGTAGCCCAGCACGATCAGCAGGATCAGAGCGAGCGCGAGGAGCATCAGCGCTATCTGGTTGACCAGCCCGAACAGGATGCCGGTGTGCAGGTCGATGCCCCACCGGGTCAGCTTGGCCAGGAGCGGGTAGTCGGCGAACCGCGAGACGTCGGTGACCTCGCCGGTGGCCGGGTCGACCGCCACGGCGTCCTGCTTCTCGGGCCAGCTGCGCTGCACCTGCTTGACCACGTACGCGGAGGACGCGTCCGCGGGCGGGACGATCTCGACCGGGTCGCCCAGCCCCTCGGCCCGCGCGGCGGCGAGGATCCTGTCGAGCCCGACGCCGTGCTCCGCGTCTCCGCCGCTGCCGGACGCACCGGCGTGACCGGCATGGTCGCCACCGGCCGCGGCCGCCGACACCGACGGGGTGGACTGGCCGAGGGAGGTGCGCAGTTCGTCGATGTTGGCGCCCGCGTACGTCGACCAGGTCAGTCCGGTCGCGGAGAGGAAGAGGAAGCCCACCGCGGCCCACGCGCCGATCGTGCCGTGCAGGCCGAGGGCGCGGCGCCGTCCGCTCGTGCCGCGCACCTTGCGCAGGGCGCGACGGCGGGAGAACCACAGCGCGAGGCCGCCCGCCGCGATCACCCAGAGCCAGCTGGCGGCGAACTCGCTGTACAGGCGGCCGTTCTCGCCGAGGTGGAGATCGCGGTGGAACTCGTCGATCCAGGTGCGCAGGGGCAGCGCGCCGGTCGAGCCGTACTGCTCCAGGGCGCCGCGCACCTGGCCCGTGTACGGGTCGACGAACACGGCCAGGGCGTGGGTGGCGTCGACTCCCTCGACGCCCGTGAGCATCACGCGGGTCGTGGCGTCGTCCTCGGGCGACGGGCGTACGGCCGAGACGGCGCCCTCGGGATGGGCCTTGCGGGCCGCCTCCACCTGCGCGGAGATCGGCAGCTTCGTGTCACCGGCCGGCACGTTCATCTCGTGGGCGTACACGAGCTTCTCGGCCTGGAACGCGCCGGCGTAGAGGAACCCGGTGACCGCGGCGACGAGCAGGAAGGGCGCGACGAACACGCCGGCATAGAAGTGCAGACGCAGCACCAGCGGGCGCAACGGGGCCCACGGACCGCGGGACTTGGGCGCGCGGGCCGCCGGCTGCGGGGCCTCGTCCGACGAGGGTCCCCCCGCTCCGGCGGAGCCGGGGGCGGGGGAGGTCGGGAGATCGGTGGACATCGGCGGGCTTCTCCGGGGTCGAAGGGGGCGAGGGGAGCTTGAAGGACCAGGGGGACGAGGGAGACGAGGGGGCGAAGGGCCGAAGGGAGCCGCCGGGCAGGGGCTCTCGGGAAGGCTTTCGGCCGTGACGTCCCAGTAGTCGGGGCGGAACCGACCGGAGTTCCCGTCCCTCGAAGTGACCCGTGTCACACGCCATCGGTCATGGGATGCTGACCGAATGGCAACTCCCAGTCCCCGCGCCCCGCTCGGCGAACGGATCGAGGAACTCCTCGCCCCCGGCGACCCCTTGCCCATCGTCGCGGCCGGCGACCCCGTCCTGCGAGCCGGCGCCGCGCATTACGACGGCGAGCTCGAACCGGCTTTGCTGGCCCGGTTCGTCGAGGCCCTGCGCGTCACGATGCTCGCGGCGCCCGGCGTCGGCCTCGCCGCGCCGCAGGTCGGGGTGGCGCTGCGGATCGCGGTGATCGAGGACCCCGCGCCGGTGCCGGACGAGGTGCGGCTGGCCCGCGGCCGGGTGCCCCAGCCGTTCCGGGTGCTCGTCAACCCGAAGTACGAGCCGGCCGGTCCGGAGCTCGCCGCGTTCTTCGAGGGCTGTCTGAGCGTGCCGGGCTACCAGGCGGTGGTGGCCCGGCACGCGGAGGTCCGGCTGACCGGAGAGGACGAGCGGGGGCGGCCGCTGGACGAGGTGTTCACGGGCTGGCCGGCCCGCATCGTCCAGCACGAGACGGACCACCTCGACGGGCTGCTCTACCTCGACCGGGCCGAACTGCGCTCGCTCTCGTCCAACCGGACGGTGCTGGAACGCTGGGCGCAGCCGACCCCGGCCGAGGCGGCGAGCGCCCTGGACTTCCCCCTGCCGTAGACGGTTCCGCCCTGCGGGGCCGACGCGGTCGCCGACGGCAGCGACGGCGCGCGAGCGCCGGGCCCGGGAGGCGCCGGTGCCGGGGCGGGCTGCCACCCGGGCCTGCGGGCCGGCCCCCCGCGGGGCAGTCCGGCGGGCAAGCCCGGCCCGTCGTGGGTCAGTTGTCCCGGAAGGCCTCCAGCAGGCGGAGCCACACCTCGCTGATCGTCGGGTAGGACGGGACCGCGTGCCAGAGACGGGCGATCGGGACCTGGCCGACGACGGCGACGGTCGCGGAGTGGATGAGCTCGCCGACGCCGGGGCCGACGAAGGTGACGCCGCGCAGGATCTCCCGCTCCAGGTCGACGACCATCCGGGCGCGGCCCTTGTAGCCCTCGGCGTACAGGCCCGCGCCGGCCACCGACGACATGTCGACGTCGACGGCCCGCACCCGGTGTCCGGCCGCTTCCGCCTCCGCGAAGGAGAGGCCGACGGAGGCGGCCTCCGGGTCGGTGAAGACGACCTGCGGGACGGACTCGTGGTCGGCCGTGGCGGTGTGGGCGCTCCACGGGTCGGCCCGGTCCAGAGGCGTTCCGGCGGCGCGGGCGGCGATGGCGGCGCCGGCGATCCGCGCCTGGTACTTGCCCTGGTGGGTGAGGAGGGCGCGGTGGTTGACGTCGCCGACCGCGTAGAGCCAGTCGGCGCCGTCGACGCGCAGACTGTCGTCGACGTCGAGCCACGATCCGGGCTCCAGGCCGACCGTCTCCAGGCCGATGTCGTCGGTGCGCGGGGCGCGGCCGACGGCGAAGAGGATCTCGTCGGCCTCGATGCGCTCGCCGGTGCCGGTGACGATCACGACGACGCCGTCGGTGCGGGTCACGGACGCCACCGAGGTGCCGGTGCGCACGTCCGCCCCGGCCTCGGTGAGCGCCTCCGCGACCAGCTCGCCCGCGAACGGCTCCATCCGGTCGAGCAGCCCCTTGCCGCGCACGAGGAGGGTGACCTGCGAGCCGAGGGCCTGCCAGGCGGTGGCCATCTCGGTGGCGACGACTCCCCCGCCCACCACGACGAGCCGGCCGGGCGCGGCCTGGGCGCTGGTGGCCTCGCGGCTCGTCCAGGGCCGCACCTCGGCCAGGCCCGGCAGCGCGGGCAGCGCGGCGCGGGTGCCGGTGGCGACGACGACCGCGTGCCGTGCCGTGAGCACCCGGTCGCCCACGCTCACCGTGCGCGGGCCGGTCAGTCTGCCCTGGCCGCGGTAGAGGTCGGCGCCGATGCTCTTGATCCAGTCGACCTGGCCGTCGTCGGTCCAGTCGCCGGTGTACCAGTTGCGGCGGGCGAGGACCGCCGCGGTGTCCAGGGGGCCTTCCACGGCCTGGCGCAGGCCGGGCAGGCGGCGGGCGTCGGCGCGGGCGATGACCGGGCGCAGCAGGGCCTTGCTGGGCATGCAGGCCCAGTACGAGCACTCGCCGCCGACCAGTTCGCTCTCGACGACCGCGGTGGTGAGACCGGCCGCGCGGGTGCGGTCGGCGACGTTCTCCCCCACGGGCCCGGCCCCGAGCACAACCACGTCGTACAGGTTGGTTTCCGTTTCCGTCATGGGGTCAGTCTGGTGGGTGGTGTGCGCGGTGGCCACACGGGTAGGGGCGCGGAATACGCGAGCGGCCGGCCGTGTTGGCGCGGACGGCTTCACCTCATGCCAGGGAGCGCCTGGCAGGGAGCACCGGGAAGAAGGATGCAGGTCATGAGCAGCACCGTGGAGCTCACCAAGGAGAACTTCGACCAGACGGTCACCGAGAACGAGTTCGTCCTGATCGACTTCTGGGCGTCCTGGTGCGGGCCGTGCCGTCAGTTCGCCCCGGTCTACGACAAGGCCGCCGAGGCGAACCCGGACCTGGTGTTCGGCAAGGTGGACACCGAGGCGCAGCCGGAGCTGGCCGCCGCCTTCGGCATCCAGTCGATCCCGACGCTGATGATCGTGCGGGACCGGGTCGCGGTGTTCGCCCAGCCGGGCGCGCTGCCCGAGGCCGCCCTCACGGACGTCATCGGGCAGGCGCGCGAGCTGGACATGGACGAGGTCCGCAGGTCGATCGAGGAGCAGCAGGCCAGGAGCGGGGCCGACGGCTCCGCCGCCCAGGGCGAGTGAGCCCGGGAAACGCTGCCTAGTGCCGCGGCAGGCAATGTTCGCCCGAGAAGGAGCGGCGTCTGGTGCGTGCTGTCGGCGTGCCGGGCGGAAGCACTCGTACTGGACGTACTCGGGCTTTCGCCCGGTGCGGCGAGAGTGCGTGCCAGGCGTCGTGACGGGGCGAACATTGCCTGCTGCGGCACTAGAAGGGGTAGGGCGCCACGTCGCTCCGCACCGTCGTCCAGCGCACGTCGGTGAAGGCCTCCAGGTTGGCCTCGCCGCCGAAGCGGGCGCCGGTGCCGGAGGCGGCGACCCCGCCGAAGGGCGCCACGGCCTCGTCGTTCACGGTCTGGTCGTTGATGTGGACGATGCCGGTCGGGACGCGCTCGGCCAGGTCGAGGCCACGGGCCGCGTCGCGGGTGACGATGCCGAGCGAGAGGCCGTAGGAGCTGCGCGCGGCCAGCGCCGCGGCCTCGTCCGCGGTGGTGAAGGAGCGCACCGGCGCCACCGGGCCGAAGACCTCCTCGGCGTACGCGGGGGTGTCGTCGTCGACGCCGGCGAGGACCGTCGGGCGGTAGAAGAGACGGTCGTGCGTGCCGCCCGCGGCGAGTTTCGCGCCGGAGCCCGTGCTGGCCTCCACCAGAGCGTGCACCTTGGCGCGTTGCCCGTCGTCGATGAGCGGTCCGAGGTGCACCTGCGCGCGGTGCGGGTCGCCGACGGCGAGGGCGTCGGCCTTGGCCGCGAGCCGCTCGACGTACTCCTCGTAGAGGGAGGCGTGCACCAGGTGGCGGCCGGTGGTCATGCAGATCTGGCCCTGGTGGAAGAACGAGCCCCAGGCGGCCGTGGAGATGACCGCGTCGAGGTCGGCGTCCTCCAGGACGATCAGGGCGGAGTTGCCGCCGAGTTCCAGGTGGGCGCGCTTGAGGTGGCGTCCGGCGGCCTCGCCGACCGCGCGGCCGGCCGCGGTGGAGCCGGTGAAGGAGATCACCGGCACGCGCGGGTCGGCGACCAGGGCCGCGCCGGTCTCGGCGCCGCCCGGCAGGACGTGCAGCAGCCCGTCCGGCAGACCCGCCTCGGCGAAGACGGCGGCCAGGGACAGTCCGCCGCACACCGCCGTGCGCGGGTCGGGCTTGAGGACGACCGCGTTGCCGAGCGCGAGAGCGGGCGCGACGGAGCGGATCGACAGGATCAGCGGGGCGTTGAACGGGGAGATCACGCCCACCACGCCGACGGGCACCCGCCGGGTGTAGGACAGCCGGGGCGCCTCGCTGGGCAGGACCTGCCCGGCCGGACGGGAGGCGAGAGCGGCGGCCTCGTAGCACTCCTGGGCGGCGACGTGCAGCTCGAAGTCCGCCTTGCCGGGTATGGAGCCGGACTCGCGGACGATCCACTCGCGCAGTTCCTCGGCGTGCGCGGCGAACAGGTCGCCGGCCTTGCGCAGCACGCCGGCGCGCACGAAGTGCGGGAGGCGGGCCCACTCGGACTGGGCGGCGCGGGCGGCCTCGGCGGCGGGACCGACGTCCGCGCCGCTCGCGAGGACGACCGTGCCCAGCGGGTCGCCGGTGGCGGGCTCGGTAACGGTGTGCCGGGGGCCGGACAGGGCACGGGGCTGCCAGTTCTGGGGGTCGAGCAACGGCATGAGGGCTCTCCGATCGGTGACCCGCGGGACTTGCCGTTCTCACGGGGAGAAGGGGAAGTCCCGTGCAGGTGGCCGCCAGTTCGGCGGCGGCATGGCGGGATGCGGTGATCCGGCGCAGCCGGGCGAGCTGCATCCGATGAGCGAACGCATCCCCATCTGGTTGAGCACGCAACATCTTAGTCATGCCGCAGGACGATCGGGTCGCCTCACGCACGCGTCGATCGGTCCGGCGCGGAGCGCGACCGCGCCGGGCGGCCCTCTCGCCGACGGGAAGCCCCGGCCGAACACTTCCTTGACCAACTTGCTTGACTTACAAGGGACTTGGGGGGCCGACCGCCGGCCGGAACCGTGGCGCAGGCCCGGGCCGGGGGCACGCCGGAACCGTGGCGCGGGGTCGGGCCGCGATACGGGCCGGCGTCGTGGTTCAGCTGGATTCACGGTGCACGACCGTGGCCCCGAACGGCTCGTGCGGCTCGGGGGCGGCGGCGGGGTTGCGGACGGCCCGGTCCACCAGTGAGGCGAGCTCACGCCCCGAAGGCAGCGCGATCCGCACGGTGCTGAGCCGGGGCCGCAGCAGCCGCCCCAGCACGAGGTCGTCGGCGCCGACGACGGCGACGTCCTCGGGTACCCGGACCCCCGTCTCCTGCAGGGCGCGCATCAGCAGCATGGCGTACTCGTCGTTGTAGGCGAACACGGCGTCGAGGCCGAGGCCGGACCAGCGGGCGGCGAGGGCGGCCGCGGACTCCTCGCTGTAGGCGAGGGGCAGTTCGGTCACGGTGGCCCCCGTGCCGGACAGGGCCTCGCGGGAGCCGTGGAGGCGGGGCGCGGAGAACACCTCCATGCCCCGCCCCTCGGGGACGACCACCCCGATCCGGCGGCGGCCGCGCGCATACAGATGGGCCGCGGCACTGCGGCCGACGTCGGCATGGTCCAGGCGCAGCGCGTGGGCGCCCTCGACGGGCGCGGGGCTGAGGGTCACCACGGCGCGCGCGCCGGACCGCTTGAGGACGGCGACCCCCTCCGGTCCGATGCCCGGGGTGGGCACCAGCACGGCGACGGGCCGCAGTTCGGCCCAGGCCCGGGCGGCGTCGTCGCCGCACAGTCCGGTGGCGCCGTACTGGACGACGGTGTACTCGAGGCGGGCGAGCGCCCCCTGGAAGTCGTGCACGAACTGGCTGTAGAGCGGGCCGGCCGGGGCGGGCAGCGTGGGCATCAGGACCACGCGGCTGTGTCCCGCGCGCAGGGCGCGGGCGGCCGCGTGCGGCACGTACCCGAGTTCCTCGGCCGCCTGGCGGACCCGAAGACGGGTGGGCTCGCTGATGCGCACGGCGCCGGCGTTGTTCAGGACGTAGGAGACGGTCGCGCGCGAGACGCCGGCCAGGCGGGCCACGTCGGCGCTCGTGGGCACGGGGCGCGGGGCCGGCGACTTCGTCGGCGCGGGCGTGTTCGGTATCTGCACCATGACGTACGGCATCTTGGCAGACGCCGCTTCCGGGGTCCGGGGCGGGGGACGCCGGATCCGACAGACCGTCAACGAACATGTTCGTGACGTACTTGTTCGTGACGAACATGTACGTCATACTCGTGGCATGACAGCACGCCCCGACACCCCGCGCAGCCGCCGCGAGCGCCCCGCCAAGCCCGCCCTGACCAGGGAGGGCATCGTGGGAGCCGCCGTGGCGGTGCTGCGCGCCGAAGGACTTCGCAAGGTCACCATGCGACGCCTGGCCGAGGAGCTCGACACCGGCCCGGCCTCCCTCTACGTGTACGTCCGCAACACGGCGGAGCTGCACGCGGCCGTGCTCGACGAGCTGCTGGGCACGGTCGGCCCGGCCCCCGCCGGGGGCGACTGGCGCGAGCGGCTGGAAGGGGTGCTCACCGCGTACACCGCGATGCTCCTGGAGTACCCGGACCTCGCCCGCTCGGCGCTCACGGCGCGGCCCAGCGGCCCGCACTACCTGAACCTCATCGAGACGCTGCTCGCCCTGCTCGACGAGGGCGGGGTGCCCGCCGCCCAGGCCGCCTGGGGCGTGGACCTGCTGCTCCAGCACGCCACCGCGACGGCCGCCGAGCACAGCGAGGAGGCCTCCCAGGAGGACTGGGACGCCCTGCGGCACGCGGTGCGCACAGCCTCCGAGCAGACCCATCCGCACACGGCCGCCCTGGCCGGCCCGCTGCTGTCCGGCCCTCCCGCGGCCCGTCTGTCCTGGGGGGTCCAGGCGCTGATCAACGGCATCGAGCGGACCGCCACACCCTGCTGATCCACGAACCGTCACACCCTGCTGCCCCACCAAGGAGACCCACCATGGAGCACCACCCCATAGCGATCGTCGGCGCCGGACTCGGCGGTCTCACCCTCGCCCGTGTGCTGCGCGTGCACGGCATCCCGGCAGCCGTCCTCGATCTGGACGCCTCACCCGCCGCCCGCACCCAGGGCGGCATGCTCGACATCCACGAGGACTCCGGCCAGGAGGCCCTGCGCGCCGCCGGACTGCACGAGGCGTTCCGGAAACTCGTCGTGCCCGGCGGCGAAAGCGTCCGCGTTCTCGACAAGGACGCCGTGGTCCGGTACGCCGAGGACGACGACGGGGCCGGCGGGCGCCCCGAGGTCGAGCGGGGCGCCCTGCGCCGCCTGCTGCTCGACTCGCTGCCCGAGGGAACCGTCCACTGGGGCGCGAAGGTCACCGCAGCGCGGGCGCTGGAGGGCGGGCGGCACGAGGTGACCCTCGCGGACGGCGGCTCCTTCACCACGGACCTGCTGGTCGGCGCCGACGGCGCCTGGTCCCGGATCCGCCCGCTGCTCTCCGCCGCCCGGCCCGCGTACACGGGCGTGTCGTTCGTCGAGACGGACCTGCTGGACGCGGACGTGCGGCATCCGGTGAGCGCCGGGGTCGTCGGCGACGGCTCCCTCTTCGCGCTCGGCCACGGCAAGGGTTTCATCGCCCACCGCGAACCCGACGGCAGCCTGCACGTCTACACGGCGCTGCGGGTCGCCGAGGACTGGGCCGACGGCGTCGACTTCCACGACGACGAGGCGGCGAAGGCCCACGTCCTGGAGCACTTCGCGGACTGGGACAAGAGCCTGCGGGCTCTGGTCGCCGACGCCGACGGGCCGCTGACGCCGCGCCTGATCCACGCGCTGCCGGCCGACCACCGCTGGGACCGCGTCCCCGGCGTCACCCTGCTCGGCGACGCCGCCCACCTGATGTCGCCGTTCGCGGGCGAGGGCGCCAACCTCGCAATGCTGGACGGCGCGGAACTCGGCCTGGCCCTGGCGGCGCACCCGGGTGAACGCGAGGCCGCGCTGGCCGCCTACGAGGAGAAACTGTTCCCGCGCAGCGCGGCCGCCGCCGCCGACTCGGCCGAGAACAGCACGGCCCTGTTCGCCGAGGACGCGCCGCAGACCGTCGTCGACCTGTTCAGCGCTCACCCCTGACCCGCCCGCCCGGGCGGGCCTCACCCCTGAGCGGACCTCGCCCCGGGCGGGTCGCCGCCGGGGGCGGCGGCCTCGCCCGCCACCCGGTCGACCAGGTCGTTCCAGCCTGCCTCCAGCCTGGCCGGCGGCATTCCGGACTGCCGGGTGAGGTGGTGGACGAGGACGGGGCTGAGGTACCCCATCAGCGCGTGGGCGAGCAACTCCGCGTCCGCGTCGGGCCGGGCCTGGCGCAGCAGCATCGCCAGGTGAGCCAGATGGACGCGGCGCGGCGGCACGGAGTACCGGCGCTCGGCTCCGGGCTCGGCCGCCAGCTGCAGGTCGAGCTCGTCGACGCAGCGCCGGAGCATGGCGACGCCGAAGGCCCGCAGCCTCTCCGAGGGCGGCGCGCCCGGCCCCAGCGGCGGCGGACCGCTCAGGAAGGCGGCCTGGAAGTTGCGCTCGGAGTGGTCCAGGAGCGCGTTGAGCAGCCCGGTACGGTCGCCGAAGCGGCGGAACACCGTGCCCTTGCCGACGTGCGCCGCGCTCGCCACCGCGTCCATCGTGACCCCGGCCGCGCCGTGCTCGGCGATCAGCCGGGCGGCGGCGTCCAGGAGCCTGGCCCGGTTGCGGGCCGCGTCGGCGCGCAGGCACGGTTCGTCGTCGAACGGCCCGAGGTGCAGCAGCTGGGACTCGCCGACGGGCTCGTCGGATTCGTCGGGCTCCGGACAGGGGGGCAGAACGGCGGACATGAACTCAGCGTAAAGCACCGGGAATGAAACTGGACCGCGGTCCGTTTGGGATGCTAGAACAATAAACGGACTTCGGTCCGTATTCGTCGCAGCAGTGTTCCAGCCTCTGGGAGTACCCATGTCAGTCCGCATCCTCGCGCTCGTCGGCAGCCTCCGCGCCGGTTCGACCAACCGCCAGCTCGCCGAGGCGGCCGTCAAGGTCGCTCCCGAGGGCGCCGAGGTCGACCTCTTCGAAGGCCTGGCGGAGATCCCCTTCTACAACGAGGACCTCGACGTCGAGGGCAGCGTCCCGGCCGCCGCTGCGAGCCTGCGCGCGGCCGCGCAGGCCGCCGACGCCTTCCTGCTCTTCTCCCCCGAGTACAACGGCACCATCCCGGCCGTCCTGAAGAACGCCATCGACTGGCTGTCCCGCCCGTACGGCGCCGGCGCCTTCGGCGGCAAGCCCGTCGCCGTGGTCGGCACCGCGTTCGGCCAGTTCGGCGGCGTGTGGGCGCAGGACGAGGCCCGCAAGGCCGTGGGCATCGCCGGCGGCAAGGTGATCGAGGACCTCAAGCTCTCCATCCCGGGCTCCCTGACCCGCTTCGCCGAGACCCACCCGGTGGACGACGCCGAGGTCGCCGCGCAGCTGACCGAGGTCGTCGCCCGTCTGCACGGCCACGCGGGCGAGGTCGCGGCCGCCTGATCGCCGTCCTGCCCCGCGGGTGAAGAACGACGGGCGGGGCCCGGAGGATCCTCCGGGCCCCGTTCGTCGTTCGCACGTCGCATCCCCGCATCCCCGCACCCACGCACCGACGGGCGTGCACGCCCGGCCGCAGGTCGGTGTCCCGCGCAGGCCGTCGGGGGCGGCCGGACAAAAGTCGTCGAAGCCGCAGACTGCATGCCTTCACGTCTGATAGGGCTGGGAAGATGCAGACCCTCTATCGACGACTGCTGGCTCTGATGCCCCGCATCGGCGTCCAGGTGACCGACCTCGGACCGGGGACGGCGGTGGTCACCCGGCGCGGCCGTCCGTTCCGGGCCACCGGTGCGGGCAGGGACACCTGGGTGCTGCGGCGGACCCGGGACGGCGAGCGCCCCGGAGTGCGCGAGGGCGAGGCCGTACGGCTGGGCGGCACCGACGCCGTCCTCCTCATGGACGCCCCGGACCGGCGCGACGAGCGCAAGCTGCAGCTGGCGGCCGCCGAGTACCTGTGCAGCCAGCACGTCACGGCGATGCTGGAGCTGTACGGCGTGAACTGCGTCTTCGACGTCGGGGCCAACGCCGGCCAGTACGCCAGGCGGCTGCGCGGGCTCGGCTACACCGGCCGGATCGTGTCCTTCGAGCCCACGTCGGAGACGTTCGCCCGGCTGGAGAAGGCCGCCGCGGACGACCCCGCCTGGCGGGTGTACCGGTGCGGCCTGGGCCGCGAGGAGACGACGGCGCAGATCCACACCGGGTGGAAGACGATGAACTCCCTGCTGTCCGCGAGCGACTACGGCAAGGGCCGCTACAGCCGCTTCACCCAGGCCGACACCGAGGAGATCCGCGTCCGCCGGCTGGCGGAGGTCATGGACGAGGCGATGGAGGGCCTCGCCGAACCGCGCCCCTTCCTCAAGATGGACACGCAGGGCTACGACCTGGAGGTGTTCGCCGGGGGCGGGGAACGTATCGCGGAGTTCGTGGGCATGCAGTCCGAGGTCGCGGTGCTCAGGCTGTACGAGGGCAGCCCCGGCATGGGCGAGGCCGTCGCGACGTACGAGGCCGCGGGCTTCGGCATCACCGGGATGTACCCGGTGACGCGCGAGGCGACCACGGGACGGGTCATCGAGTTCGACTGCGTGCTGATGCGCGCGGCCGCCGCGCCCGCGCCGTAGAGCCGTCGCACGAGTCCGCGGCTCCCAGCCGCTCGGCGGCCCGCGGGCCGGTGAGGGTCGTCCGCGACAAAGAGCACAGGACGCCGAGCGAGAAGGCGACGCCGCTCCGCGGCACATGCACCCCGGCCGCGCGCAGCACGGGCAAACACCGGCAGCAAGGGCAGCACCGGCGGCACGGGCGGCACCAGGTCCGGGAGCGGGCGGACTCGGAGGCGGTCGGCCACGCCGAAACGCTTCTCCGCGGCCTTCGGCGATCCTGGCAAGCCACGAGGACGGGACCGTGTCACCCGCCGGACGGCGGGCAGGTTCCGCCGAACGGCGGTGCTCGGGAAGGCGGCCGTCCGAGCGACCATGAGCCGCACGATCCACCGCGCATCCGCGCGTTCCGTATGAGGAGCAGCCCATGACGTCCCAGCCGCCGCCCTTCGACCCCGAACTCGCCGCCGCCCTGGAGCTCATCAAGGACGTGATCCAGCCGGGGCTGTCCCCGGAGGACATCGAAGCCGTCCGCCGGGGACCCGGCATCGCGCTCCTCGCCCAGCTCGACCTGACCGCCGGCGGGTCCTTCGAGGTCGAGGACCGCACGGTCCCGGGGCCCGAGGGCTCCCCCGAGATCTCCCTGCTGATCTGCCGTCCGACCTCACCGGCCCCGGACCGGCCCCGCCCGGTCGTCTACCACGTGCACGGCGGCGGGATGGTCCTCGGCGACAAGCGGGACGGCATGGGCGTGATCCTTGACTGGGCGCGTGAACTCGACCTGGTCGTGGTGTCCGTGGAGTACCGGCTGGCCCCCGAGCACCCGCATCCGGCGCCGGTCGAGGACGTGTACGCCGGTCTGCTGTGGACGGCGGAGCACGCCAAGGAGTTGGGCGCCGACCCGGAACGGATCGTCATCGCCGGGGCCAGCGCCGGCGGCGGCCTCACGGCCGCACTCGCTCTGCTGCTGCGCGACCGCCGGGGACCGCGGCCGATCGGCCAGCTGCTGATGTGCCCCATGCTGGACGACCGCAACGACACCCCCTCCAGCCACCAGATGGCGGGACTCGGCGTCTGGGACCGCACGGCCAACGAGACCGGCTGGACGGCCCTGCTCGGCGAGCGGCGCGGCGGCCCGGACGTCTCTCCGTACGCGGCGCCCGCCCGCGCCGAGGACCTGTCCGGGCTTCCCCCGGCCTTCCTCGACGTGGGCTCCGCCGAGACCTTCCGGGACGAGGTCGTCGCGTACGCCTCCCGGATCTGGCAGGCCGGCGGGGTGGCCGAGCTGCACGTCTGGCCGGGCGGCTTCCACGGGTTCGACGGCTTCGCACCACAGGCCGCGCTGTCGAGGTCGGCGCGGGCGGCCCATGTGGACTGGCTACGACGCCTGCTCGCCGAGTAGCCCGTCACGCACGCGCCCGACGGCCCGGACCCGGGCCCGCCCGCCGACTCCGGTCGCACCGGCTCCACCAGGGGCACACACGCACCGACGTCCCGCCCTACGACGCCCGCCGCAGCCCGCGACCGACGGACCTGCGGGTTGGCCCCGACGGGACGCTGCGGCCGGGCGGCCCAGCCGGCGCCGCCCGACGCGGCCGCCCCCGGGTGCCCCGCCGTCGTCCGGTACCGCGTCGTCCTGCGTCCCGCCGAACGACCGGCGCGGGCCGCCCCGGACAGACCGACGGGACAGACCGCACGGGGCGACCCCGGCACGAAGACCCCCTCCGGGACGGACACGGTGGGAAGGCCTCGGTGGGACGGCCCCGGCGACACCGCTGCGGTCGCCGTGGGGGCCGAGTCGGGAACTCCCGGGGTCGTCGCCCTGCGGGTCGGGGCGGTCGGTCGGGTTCCTCGAGCGAGGGAAGGGGCCCCGCCCCCGCGCGACGGTCCGCAGGGCGCATGATGGCCGTATGAAAGAGCTGGCCGGACGGCTGACCGCACTGGATCCCGACGCAGGGGCGGCCGTGCAGGTCATCGCCTACTTCGACCGGCTTGCCGAGTCGCGGGCCGGGGTGGAGGCCCTGGTGCGCGGGGCCGCGGTGCTGTCCGGGGTGCCCGCGCGACTCGTCGACTCCGACCGCCTGGTGCGCGTCCGGGTGGAGGCGGACGGCACGCGCCGGGACACCGATCTCCCGCCGGACCCGGCCTGGCCGTCCGCCGCCCTGACGCCGGGCGGCTCGCCCGCCCTGTGGTTGGAACGCGCCGACGCCCGGCCGAGTGTCGTGGACGCCGTGATCCTGGAGCGGGCGGCCGGAGTGGCACGCCTCGTCCTCGACCGCACCCGTGGACGGGCCCCGCTGCACGATCCCGCGCTGGTCGAGACCCTTTTCGACGCCTCGGCGGCCGTACCGGCCCGGCTGCACGCGGCCCGCCGTCTCGGCCTGGACCCCGCCGCCTCCTTCCGCGCCCTGGCCGTGCCCGACGGGCCGCCCCGGGTACTGGCCGCCGTCGCCACGGACGCCGTCGCCGTAGGCCGGGCGGGAGTCGGGCCCGCGGTGCCCGTGACGGACCTGCCCCGCTCCTGGGCCGCCGCCCGCACCGCGCTCAGATTCACCGCGGAGGGCACCGCGCAGGACCCCGGTCCTCGGGTCGTGGAAGCCGACGAGCTCGGCGGAGTCGCTCTGCTGGCCGGCCTCGTCGTACCGGGGGCCGAACCCCCGCCGGACGTCCGGGCGGTCGAGGCCGCCGCCGCGGAGGCCCCATGGCTGCTCGCCACCCTCCACGCCGTCGCTGTGACGGCGAGTCTGCGGGCGGCGGCGGCCGAGGCGAACGTCCACCACTCGACGCTCCAGGACCGGCTGGCGCACGCCGAGCATCTGCTGGGGTGGCCGGTGCGCACTCCCCAGGGCCGGCTGCGGCTGCACCTCGCGCTGACCATGCGGCGGTTGACGCGCTCGTAGCGACGCCCAGGCGGCGTGCTCGACCTATCGCGGTCGCGGAGGCCGTACGGAGGGACCGCCGGACCTCGGCGCAGCGCGAACGGGGGCGGCCCGTCTTCCCCGGCCGCTCCACCCGGCGGTGTCTCGGACCTCGGTCTGCCCTGGCGCGGCGGCCCGGTCGACGCCGACGGCGCCGTCCTCGGCCGTGGCGGCCGGGCTCGGGCCCGCCCGTCAGCGCGGCGTGCGGGCGAGACGGAACCCCACGTCGTCTACCCGGAAGGTGGGGTGGCTGCGGCGGCGCACCGAGGCCCGGCAGCTCCAGTGCTCGTCGAACCAGCCGCCGCCGCGCAGGACCCGGTAGGCGCCGTAGACCTGCGCGTCGTAGACGTCCCAGCACCACTCCCACACGTTGCCGAGCATGTCGTACAGGCCCCACGGGTTGGGCCGTCTGCCGCCCACCTCGTGGAGGCGATCCCCGGAGTTCCCCCGGTGCCAGGCGATGTCGTCGAGCGGTCCGTAGCGCGGCCCGGAGGTGCCCGCGCGGCAGGCGTGCTCCCACTCCGCCTCGGTGGGCAGCCGATAGCCGTCGGCTGACGCGTCCCGGTCGACGGACTCGCCGTCGGCCCCCACCCGGTAGACGGGTGTGAAGCCCTCCCGCTCGGACAGGGCGTTGCAGAAGCGGACCGCGTCCCACCAGGAGACGCTCTCGACGGGCAGCCGGTCCTCCCCGGCGCCGGCCGTGGTCCGGCCGGTGACGCGCGCGTACTGCCCGCGGGTGACCGGGTGCGCCGCCAGCCGGTGGCCCGCCACGTCGACGGCCCAACTGCGTCGCGTCCGCCGGTCCGAGAGGGTGACCGTGCCCGGCGGTACGGCGATCATCGTCAGGCCCTGCTCCGTCGCGTCCATGAGCGGATGATCTCATCACGGGGAACGCGCGGGAGAGCCGCCGGGCGCCGGGCCTACGACGCCTGCGGCGCGGGGGCGGGGCCCGTTCTGCTCAGTTGCCGGATGGTTCCGCCGAGCCGGGGCCGCAGGCCGGTCAGCGCCTCCGGCTGTGCGCTGACGACCCAACGGGAGCCCACCAGGTACTGGCCGCCGTAGAGGGAGGCGGCCTCCAGCCACGACTCCTTGTGCCGCTCCTCGGGGAAGGTGGTGATGAGGTAGTCGGACTCCTTCGTGTGGCAGGCGCCCTGCCTCAGTTCCTCCGCCTCGATGCGGATCTCGGCCGTGCAGCCGGTCAGTGCGGCGATCACCTCGACCTTCGCCGGCGCCACGACCCCTGCCTCGGGAGCGGCGGTCACCGCGGCAGGCGTGGGCGCGCTCTTGTCGTCGGTGTCGTCCGCGCCGCCGCACGCGGCGGTGAAGGGGAACAGGGCCAGGCTGCCGGCCAGTGCGGCGCCGCGCACAAGGCGGGCCGTGGGCTGCTGAAACACGTACCACTCCGTATTCGCGTGCCGGCGCGCTTCCGTCCGCGCCGGTGGACGGGCGTTCGGCAGGAGGTACGGCCGGGGTCCGGCGGCCGTTCACCGCGTGCGCCGCCGTGGCGGGCCGACGTGGCGGGCCGCCGGGCCGGCGTCCTGTCTAAGGTACAGAGAGATCACCGCCTGCCCGGGAGCCCCCATGACCGGTATCCGTCGGAAGAGACCTGCCGACGCCCTCGACGTGCTGGACGCCATCGAGCCTCCGGGCAACGCCGAGACGGTCGCCGGCGTGGTGGGGGTGACGGTCCTGGTGGAGGTCCTCGGCGTGCTGTCCGGCTCCGAGGTGTGGCTCCTCGGGCTCCTGGTCTTCCTGCCCGGGACGGCGTCGGCGCTGTGCACCGTCCAGCAGACCAAGTTCGTCGCCGCCTGGACCACCCTGTTCGTCACCTTCACCGTGATGGTTCGGGCCGGTGACGGGGGCCGCTGGCTCGACCGGACACTGCTGGTGCTGCTCACCCTGGCCCTCGGGGCAGCCTCCGTGTACGCCTGTCACCGGCGCATCGGACGCGAGCACGAGATGCTGCGGCTGCGCTCCACCGCCGCCGCCATGCAGCGGCACATCCTGCATCCGCTGCCCGTGCTCACCGACGACGTCCTGGTCAACGGCGTCTACGAACCGGTGCAGGAGGACCGGCTGGTCGGCGGTGACATCTACGACGTCGTGGCGTCGCCCTGGGGCACGCGGGTGCTGATCGGCGACGTGCAGGGCAAGGGGCTGGCCGCCGTGGGCGCGGCGTTCGCCGTCATCGGCGCCTTCCGGGAGGCGGCCCACCGCGAGCCCACGCTCACCGCGCTCGTGGAGGCCCTGGACGCGGCGGTCGTCCGGCACAACTCCTACGCCGAGCAGACCGGCGAGGACGAGCGGTTCGTCACCGCTCTCGTCATCGGCGTCGACGCGGGAGCGGAGGCGCAGGCCGTCAACTGCGGTCATGTGCCGCCCCGGGTGGTGCACAAGGGCGTCGTCACCACGCCGGTCCTGGACGCGGGCGTCCCGCTCGGGCTGGCCGAACTGTCCGTCGAGCCGGCGACCGTGGACTGGTTCGCGTTCCCGGCCGGCGCGACGCTGGTGCTGACCACCGACGGGCTCACCGAGACCCGCGCCGGCGACGGCACGTTCTACCCGGTCGACGAACGCCTGACGAAGTACCTGGACCTCTCGCCGTCCGAGCTGCCGAGGGCGCTGCACGAGGACTCCCGGGCGTTCGCGGGCGACAGCCGCCGCCACGACGACGTCGCCGTCCTGACCGTCCGCCGGTCCCCGGGCCGCTGACGCCCGCCCGTCCCGGTCCTCCGGCCCCGCGGTCGCGGACCCGGAGGACCGGGGAGCCTGCGCCGCGGTGCGCGCGGGAGTCCTGCCTACGGCGGCCACGCCCCGGTCGGCCCGCCGCCGATCACGCCAGGCGGTCACGCCCAGGCGGTCACCGGCACGAACGAGCTGTCCTGGCGGAAGAGGTCCGTGCCGTCGCTCTGTTCGACGCGCAGCTGGTAGTCGTAGTGGCGCAGGTAGTAGCCGGGGTAGTTGTACGACTCGAAGCGGACCGAGCCGCTCGTCGGTCCCGTCCGGGCGATGAAGGTGGCATCCCTGGCGAAGGTGGAGGTGCCGTCGTTGGCGTCGAAGCGGCCGCGGAAGGAGTAGTGGCGCAGGTATTTGCCCGCCGCGTCGCGGAAGGAGAACGCGTTGGCGTCGGCGAGTCCGGCCACGACGGTGAAGGTGGACGCCTGCTTCTCCGCGGTGGTGCTGGAGGCGGTCACCACGGGCAGGTTGAGCAGGGCGGACTGCTCCTGCCAGTAGCGGGTGGTGTAGTTGGCGGAGCGCAGCGAGCGCGTGGCGTTCTTCGTCAGGGCCGGGCCGCCGGTCACGGTCTCCTTGATGACGGTGAAGTGGCGCGCCGTGCCGGAGATGCCGGGCAGCGCCTTGGGCGCGCTCCAGGTGGCGAAGGCGTCGTAGCTGTCGCTGTAGTAGTACTTGCCGTCGCCGTAGCCGTCGAAGAAGATCCGCCAGCCGCCGTTGTCGAGCTGGATGACGGACGGGCCCTCGCGGTAGCTGCCCCAGCCGGCCCAGTCCCCGGTCCTGGTGATCGTGTAGGGGCCGGTGAGGTTCGACGCCGTGCCGTACTCGATGTACTTGGCCGTCTCGTTCTTGGTGAACGCGTGGTACGTCGAGCCGGTCTTCACGATGTAGGTGTCGATGTGGTTCGGTCCGATGCCGGACAGCGCGACCGGTGAAGTCCAGGCGGTGAGGGCCGTGTTGGTGGCCTTCAGCAGATAAGGGGTGAAGATCCACTCGTCGCTGGTGACCGAGCAGGACACGATGACGTTGACGCTGCCGTCGCTGTCGACGAACCACTCAGGGGCCCAGGCGCGGGAGAGGCCTGCGATCGGGACCGTGTAGTCGTACAGGAACGTCCAGTTGACCCGGTCGGAGCTGCGGGCGAAGCCGATGGTGGTGCTGGCGTCCTGCCAGGTGTGGGTGGTGTAGGTGAGGTAGTAGTAGCCGTTGGTGTGCTTGAAGACGCTCGCGTCCCGGATGCGGTTGACGGGCGGGGTGTAGGCGGAGGACTGCACCAGCCGGAAGTCCGTCGCGTCGTCGGACTGGTAGACGTTCACGGTTCCGTCGTTGCTGTCGAGGAACGGCACGATGGTGTAACGGGTGGCCGATCCGGCGGCCGGGGCGGCGGCGAGGGCCGTGCCGAGCAGGCCGGGCGCCTCGCCGAGCACGAGTGCGGCGGCGGGCAGGGCGGCCATCGCGCGCAGCAGGGAACGACGGGACGGGATGCGGGGGCGTGTCGTCATGGTGCGGCTCTCTCCTACCACTCAGAGTTCGAAATCCCGAACGAAGTTCGGAAAGTCGATCAGAAAGTAGGGGTGCGGCACAGGCCCGTCAATCCCTTGCGCAGGAACGGAGGAAGCCTGTGGGACGCCTGTGGCGACCCCCTCGCCCCTCCCCGCAGGTTCGTGGAGCGGACCCTGGACTCCCCGGCCGGATGTGCGGGTTCCGCCCGTACCCTGTGACCATGGACGACGCGTCGATGGTCGGGCTCATGGGGCGGGTCACCGGGACGATCGGGCCGGGGCTCGTCGGCGAGGTGATCGTGCGGGTGCGCGGCGGGGCCGAGCACTTCCTCGCGCACGCGGCGGACGGCACGGGCCGCATCGAGTGCGGAACGGTCGTGATGGTGGTGGAACACCTGCCGCCCAGAACGGTCTACGTCACGCGCGCCTACGACAGTTGAGCCCGTCGCGGCCCAGGTGAGAGCCGCTTCGTGCGGCTTCGGAAACGTAAGCGTCAAGATTGCAACAAGGATTCGCCGACGTCTTCACCGTGGGCTCGCGCAGGCGCACACTCCCTTCGTTCGGTGCCGAAAGGGCACCTTCACAGGGGGGCGTATGCCGATGATCGTCGGCGTCGTTGCGGGGGTGGCGGTTGTCGCCGTCCTCGCTCTGATCGGTCTGTTCAAGATGATGTGGCGCGTCGCGGAGCCCAACGAGGCACTCGTCATCTCCGGCTCCAACCACCGCACCGAGGGCCTCGAGGCGGGCATGGGTTTCCGGATCGTCACCGGGCGCGGGACCATGGTGATGCCCGGCGTGCAGGTGGTGCGCAAGCTGTCGCTCGACCTGAACGAGACCGAACTGCATGTGGACTGCGTGACGCACCAGGGCATTCCGCTCAAGGTGCGCGGCGTGGTCATCTTCAAGGTGGGCGACGACTTCGTGTCGATCGCCAACGCGGCCCGGCGCTTTCTCGACCAGCAGAAGCTGATGTCGGAGCGGGTGCACAACGTCTTCGCCGGTCATCTGCGGTCCATCGTGGGCGGGCTGACGGTCGAGGACATGATCCGTGACCGGGAGAAGCTGACCGGGCAGACCCGTGCGGCCTGCGGTACGGAGATGGAGAAGCTGGGCCTGATCGTGGACTCGCTCCAGATCCACGAGATCGAGGACCCGACCGGCTACATCAAGAACATGGCGATGCCGCACGCCGCGGCCGTGCAGCGGGACGCGCGGATCGCGCAGGCGGAGGCCAACCGTCTCGCCACGGAGGCGGAGCAGGCCTCGTTCGCCCGGATGGCGGAGGCCACCCGGGACAGCGAGATCCTCCAGGCCGGGTACCAGGCCGAGCGGGACAAGGCGGGCGCCAAGGCCCGCCAGGCCGGACCCCTCGCCGACGCCGCCTCCCGTCAGGAGGTCGTCGTCCAGGAGACACGGGTCGCCGAACTCGAGGCGCAGCGGCGCGAACAGCAGCTCCAGGCGGACGTGCGCAAGCCCGCGGACGCCAAGGCGTACGAGAAGCGCACGCTGGCCGAGGCGGAGCGCGACGCCCGGATCTCGGCGGCGCAGGCCAAGGCGAAGGAGACGGAGCTCGCGGCCGCCGCCGAGGCGACCCGGGTCAAGGCCGCCGCCGGCGCCGAGGCCGAGGCGACCAGGACCCGGGGTGAGGCCTCCGCGGCCGCCACCCGGGCCACCGGTCAGGCCGAGGCGGCCGCCGCCCAGGCCCGGGGTCTGGCGCAGGCCGAGTCCACCAAGGCGCAGGGACTCGCGGAGGCCGAGGCGATCAAGGCCCGGGCTGCCGCCCTCGCCGAGAACCAGGAGGCGGTCGTCGCCCAGCAACTCGCCGAGAACTGGCCGGAGATCGTGCGGGCCGGCGCGTCCGCCTTCGGCAACGTCGACAACATGGTGCTGCTCAACGGCGCGGACGGGATGGCGGACGTGTTCGCCAAGGCGCTCACCATGGGCGGGACGGGGCTCGGTCTGGCCCGTCAGCTGCTCGCGTCGATGAACCAGAACGGGCAGATGCCGAACGGGACTTCGCCCCTCGACGGGATCGCGAACCCGGCGTCGCACAAGGTGCCGGTCGAGGAGGGGTGACGCGGCGGCGCCGCAGGTGACACGGTCCTGAGGCCACGCCGGTGGAACAGGTCACGGGGACAGCCCTTAGGGTGCCCCCGTGACCGCGTTTACCGAAGCAGACGTCCCGGGCCGTTCGGGCCCCACCGCCACCGTCGAGGCCGACCCCCGCGAGGTCGGCCGGGTGCGCACCGAGTACTCCCCCGCGCACGACGGCGACCCGGATCCCGGCGAGATCGTCTGGACCTGGGTCCCCTTCGAGGAGAACGACGGCCGGGGCAAGGACCGTCCGGTGCTCGTCGTCGCCCGGGAGGCGGGCGGCACCTTCCTCGCGGTGCAGCTCTCCAGCAAGCGGCACGACGGCGACCGCGAGTGGGTGCCGATAGGCAGCGGCCCGTGGGACCGGACGGGGCGGGACTCCTGGGTGGACGTCGACCGCGTCCTCAGGCTGCACGAGGACGGCATGCGCCGGGAGGCCTGCGCCCTGGACCGGATGCGGTTCAACCTGGTGCGGCACCGCCTCCACGAGCGCTACGGCTGGACCTGAGCTCCCACCCTGACCGGGGGGCCGCAGGGCTTCGCGAAAGCCGCCTCGAAGGCTCCCGTCACCGAACGCCCCCGCGTCCTGTCCAGCACGCCGAACACCACGTGCTCGAAGGTCCCGCCGAAGCGTCCGCCCCGGTCGAGCAGCGCGCGGAACGCTTCCGCCACCTGCGCGGGATCGTTGCGGAACACCCCGCAGCCCCAGGCGCCCAGCACCAGGCGCCGGTAGCCGTGCGCGGCGGCGGTCTCCAGGACCCGTTCGGCTCGGACGGCCAGCGCGCGCGGCAGTTCGGGGGCGCGCTGCGGCGCCGTGCGCAGCACCACGCCCGCGTTCGGGGCGGCCGCCGCCAGAAAGCCGACACGGAACGGGTCGTCCAGCAGACGCCCGCGGTCGTCCCGGAAGACGGGCACGGCCGGTGAGTGGATGACGCGGTCCGTGTAGAACGGGTCGCGGTGAGCCCGGTGGTGGTCGTAGAACCGCCGGGCCGTGATCAGGCAGGTGTACAGCGCGGAGGCCCGGCACAGGGCCTCCTCCTGCGCCTGGGCCCCGTTGAGGTAACCGCCTCCGGGATTGCGCGCGGAGGCGAAGTCGAGGACCGCCACGGGTGCGCCGACGAGACGTCGGGCGGCCTCCAGGCTGCTTTCACCGGTGACCTCCACGCGGGTGTCCACGGGCGCGGCCGCCGGCACGTCGACCGGGTCCGGTCCCAGGATCCGGGTGCCCGCGCGAGCCGCCTCGACGGCCGCGGCGAGGGCCACCTCGCGCCCGTCGGGCGCGCGGTAGCGGCCGTCCGCGACGATCTTCTCCGTCTCCCGCGCGACACCGCGCAGCCGTGCGCTCATGGCGCCACCCCCGTGGACGCCATGAGCGTGCGACGCGCGGACGCTCGTGCCCCGCTCGCCCGGCTCGTCGTGCTCATGCACGCATCGTCAGCGATGCTGGACAGCGTGTGCAACAGGATTTTCCGGTGCCGGGACCGTGTGACGCATACGCCGGGTGCGTCCGGGAAGCAGGTCGGGGGTGGCTGCGAGCGGTCGGGAAACCGGCAGTGAACCGGCAGGAATCGACACGGAAACGACACGGAAGCCGAGATCCACGATACCGAAAGTCCCGATCTGCACCCTTGTGCGGATCGGATCGAGGGTCTTGGGTGGAACGAGCCATACCGGTCCGGCCCGCACCGGGGTGGGACCGGTGGCATGGTGGAATCTCAGGAGGATCCCGACATGTCCGACTCGGTCAGTGACTGTACCGACGAAGCGGAGCCCCGCACCGCCCTCACCGAAGCCGAGGTGGAGGCGCTGGTGAGGGGCATCTGTTTCAAGACCGGCCCGCCCCGCACCGTCGGGGTGGAACTGGAATGGCTCGTCCACGAGCTGCGCTCGCCGCACCTCCCCGTCCCGCCCGAACGACTCGAAACCGCTTACGCCGCACTGCGCGCCGTGCCGCTGAGTTCTCCGCTCACCGTCGAACCCGGCGGCCAGCTGGAGCTGAGCTCGCCGCCGGCCGCCTCCCTGACGGAGTGCGTGCGCACCGTCTCCGCCGATCTCGCCGCCGTCCGCACGGTCCTGGACGGGCACGGCCTCGCTCTCGCCGGCAGCGGCACGGATCCCTGGCGCACACCGCGCCGCTTCCTGCGCGAACCCCGCTACGACGCCATGGAGGCCTGCCTCGACCGGACGGGCCCGGCGGGCCGCGCCATGATGTGCGCCTCGGCCTCCGTTCAGGTCTGCCTCGACGCCGGCTACGAGGAGCCCGGCCCGCTGGGACTCGGACGGCGCTGGTGGCTGTCGCACACACTGGGCGCGGTGCTGGTGGCGGCCTTCGCCAACTCCCCCCTGCTCGGCGGCGTCTCCACCGGCTGGCGCTCCACCCGGCAGCTGCTCTGGACGGAGATCGGCGCGGGCCGCGCGGGCGGGCCCGTCCTGGACGGCGATCCACGCGCCGCCTGGGCCCGGCACGTACTGGACTCCCCGGTGATGTGCGTACGGCGCGCGGACGGCCCGTGGCACGTGCCCGAGCGGCTCACCTTCCGGGAGTGGACCCGGACGGGAGCCCCGACCCGGGAGGACCTCGACTACCACATCAGCACCCTGTTCCCGCCGGTCAGACCGCGCGGCCACCTGGAGCTGCGCATGATCGACGCCCAGCCCGGCGACGACGGCTGGATCGTCCCGCTCGCGGTGACGACGGCCCTGTTCGAGGACCCGGAGGCCGCGGAGGCCGCCTACCGCGCGGTGAAGCCGCTCGCCGAGCGGGCCCGGCCGCTGCCCGCCCCGCACAATCCGCTGTGGACCGACGCCGCCCGCCACGGGCTGGCCGACCCCGAGCTGCACGAGACCGCCGTCACCTGTTTCGACACCGCCCTGCGGGCGCTGCCGCGCCTCGGCGCCGGTGACGACGTCGTGGCGGCCGTGGCGGACTACCTCGACCGCTACGTCAGCAGGGGCCGCACCCCGGCCGACGACCAGCTCGACCGCCTGCGCGGCGTCGACACCCACGCGAACGGGAAGGACCACCGCTCATGACCGAGCCCGCCCTGGACACCGAGCCCGCGCCGAGCGCCGAGCCCGCTCCGGACGCGGACACCCTCCGCACCCGGGTGCTCGACTCGCTCACCACGGCCCGCGAACGCACCACGCTGCTGACGAGCTGCGTCGAGGACCCCGACCTCACCGCCCAGCACTCCCCGCTGATGTCGCCGCTGGTATGGGACCTCGCGCACATCGGCAACCAGGAAGAACTGTGGCTGCTGCGCGCGGTGGCCGGCCGGGAGGCGATGCGCCCGGAGATCGACGGCCTCTACGACGCCTTCGAGCACTCGCGCGCCGAACGGCCCACACTGCCGCTGCTGCCGCCCGCCGAGGCCCGCCGGTACGCGGCCGAGGTACGCGGCCGGGTGCTGGACATGCTGGAGTCGGCCGACTTCCACGGCACCCGGCTGACGGAGGCCGGCTTCGCGTTCGGGATGATCGCGCAGCACGAACAGCAGCACGACGAGACCATGCTGATCACCCATCAGCTCCGCACGGGCCCGCCCGCCCTGACCGCGCCCGACCCGGACCCGGCGCCGCTGTCCACCGGCCCGGCCGAAGTGCTCGTGCCCGGAGGCCCGTTCACGATGGGCGCCACCGGCGAGCCCTGGGCGCTGGACAACGAACTGCCCGCGCACCGGCGCGAGGTCGCGCCGTTCCGCATCGACACCACCCCGGTGACCAACGGCGCCTACCAGGCGTTCATCGAGGACGGCGGGTACGACCAGGAACGCTGGTGGACGAAGGAGGGCTGGGCGCACATCCGCGGACACGGCATCCACGCCCCGCTGTTCTGGCGGCGGGACGGCGGACAGTGGCTGCGCCGCCGCTTCGGGACCACCGAGGCCGTGCCGCCCGAGGAGCCGGTGGTGCACGTGTGCTGGTACGAGGCCGACGCCTACGCCCGCTGGGCCGGACGCCGGCTGCCCACCGAGGCCGAATGGGAGAAGGCGGCCCGCTTCGACCCCGCGACCGGCGGCTCGACGCGCTATCCGTGGGGCGACGCCGATCCCGGACCCGAACACGCCAACCTGGGTCAGCGTCATCTGCGGCCGGCCCCCGCGGGCAGCTACCCGGCCGGTGAGTCGCCGCTCGGCGTACGGCAGTTGATCGGGGACGTCTGGGAGTGGACGTCCAGCGACTTCCTTCCGTATCCCGGCTTCCGGGCGTTCCCGTACAAGGAGTACTCGGAGGTGTTCTTCGGCCCCGAGTACAAGGTGCTGCGCGGCGGTTCGTTCGCGGTGGACCCGGTGGCCTGCCGTGGCACCTTCCGCAACTGGGACTACCCGATCCGGCGGCAGATCTTCTCCGGCTTCCGCACCGCCCGCTCGGAGAGCGTCTGATGTGCCGCCACCTCGCCTTCCTGGGGCCGGAGGAGCCGTTGGGCCGCCTCCTGGTGGAGCCCCCGCACGCCCTGTACCGCCAGTCGTGGGCGCCCCGGCGGCAGCGGTACGGGACGGTCAACGCCGACGGATTCGGGATCGGCTGGTACGCCGACGGCGACCCGGCGCCGGCACGCTACCGCAGGGCCGGACCGATCTGGGCCGACCTGTCCTTCGCCGACCTGGCGCGGGTGGTGCGCAGCCGGGCGCTGCTGGCCGCCGTACGCGACGCCACCCTGGCCGGCGCCGACGCCGAGGCCGCCGCCGCGCCGTACGCGGCGGAGGGCCGGCTGTTCAGCCACAACGGGGCGGTGGCCGGCTGGCCGGGCTCGCTGGAGCCGCTCGCCGGCACGGTGCCCGCCTCCGCGCTGCTGTCGATGGAGGCCCGCAACGACTCCGCGTTCGTGTGGGCGCTCGTGCTGGCCCGGCTGCGCGCCGGGGACACCGGGGGCCAGGCCCTGGCGGACACGGTGCTGGAGGTCGCCGACGCGGCCCCCGGATCCCGCCTGAACCTGCTGCTCACCGACGGCGCCACCATCGCCGCGACCGCCTGGGGCGACACCCTGTGGTATCTGGCGGAGCCCGGTCTGAGCGCGGTCGTGGCCTCCGAACCGTACGACGACGACCCGCGCTGGCAGGAGGTCCCGGACCGCACCCTGCTCGTGGCGAGCCGCGCCGACGTCCTGCTCACCCCGCTCAAGGACCCGAGCCGGGACGCGGCATCCGCACCACTCGAGGAGACCGGCACGTGAGCCCCTTCCAGATCACCCGCACCCTCCCCGAGGACGCCACGGACGCCGCCCTGCGCGACGACGTCCTGCGCGGCCTCACCCACACGCCCAAGACGCTTCCGCCCAAGTGGTTCTACGACGCGCACGGCAGCGAGCTGTTCGAGCGGATCACCGAACTGCCCGAGTACTACCCGACGCGCGCCGAGCGCGAGATCCTCGTGGACCGCTGCGGCGAGATCGCCGCGGCGGCCCGCGCCCGCACGCTCGTGGAACTCGGCTCGGGCTCCTCGGAGAAGACCCGCCACCTCATCGACGCGCTCACCGGCCTGGACACCTACGTGCCCGTCGACGTCAGCGAGAGCGCGCTCACCCGGGCCGGACAGGCACTGATCGCCGAACGGCCCGGGCTGAACGTGCACGCCCTGATCGCCGACTTCACGGCGGGGCTGACACTGCCCGACACCCCGGGGCCCCGGCTGCTCGCCTTCCTCGGGGGCACGATCGGCAATCTGCTGCCGGCCGAGCGCGCGGTGTTCCTGGCCTCGGTCCGGGCGATGCTCGCGCCGGGCGACACGGTGCTGCTCGGCACCGACCTCGTCAAGGACGAGCGGGTGCTGGTCCCGGCGTACGACGACGCGGCCGGCGTGACCGCCGCCTTCAACAAGAACGTCCTGACCGTGGTCAACCGGGAACTCGGCGCCGACTTCGACGCCGGCGCCTTCGACCACGTGGCGCTCTGGAACCGGCACGACGAGTGGATCGAGATGCGGCTGCGCTCCCGCACCGCGCAGACCGTGAAGGTGCCCGCACTCGATCTGGCCGTCGACTTCGCGGCCGGCGAGGAACTGCGCACCGAGGTGTCGGCGAAGTTCCGGGAGGAGGGAGTGCGTGCGGAACTGGCAGCCGCGGGGCTGGAGTTGACGCACTGGTGGACCGACCGTGCGGCGCGTTTCGCGCTGTCGTCGAGCACCGTGCGGTAGGCGGTGCCCGTCGGGCGGCCGTGAGACGGCTTGCCGGGCGGCCGCAGGTCGGGCGGCTGCACTCCGGCCGAATGCCGGACGCCGGCCGGTGGACGACCTCACGACGGCGGGGCGACGGCCTCGCGACGACCTCACGGCGGCCGCCTGACGGTCCGGTGTCCGCAGCCGGACCGTCAGCGCCTGTGCGATGCGGCGTATGAAGCGGCGGGCCCCGGCCGCCGCGGAGCCGGTGAGGACCTGCGTCATGCGGTCCTCGACCCGGCCTTCCGCCTCGACGGCGGCCCGCTCGGGCGGGCCGGGGGCCGCGCGACCCTGCGCGGCCCCCACCGCCGTCTGCTCCGTCGGTCCGACGTCTCGCGCTCCGCCGCGGCTTGGGGCACGGTGGAGTGACGCGTGACACACGTGACGACGCCGACGTGACGCCGTCACGGTCGAGAGGAGACCCCTGATGTCGAACCACACCTACCGGGTCACGGAGATCGTCGGCACCTCGCCGGACGGCGTCGACGCGGCCGTCCGCAACGGCCTCGCCCGGGCTTCGCGGACCTTGCGCAACCTGGACTGGTTCGAGGTCACCCAGGTGCGCGGCCAGCTCGAGAACGGCGACATCGCGCACTGGCAGGTGGGGCTGAAGGTCGGCTTCCGTCTCGACGAGGCGGACTGACGGCCCGCCGCTCTCACGGACGGCGGTCCACCGGACGCGGGGATCCGGCGCACGGAGCGGGCCTCAGGTGCGGCCCTCCCCCTCCTGTGCCTGCCTCAGCGTGCCCGAAGGAACGGCCCAGCGGGCCCTGACCACGGTGAAACCGGCGCGTTCGGCGTCGTCGCACACCAGCTCGTCGTCGTCCACCAGGACGCGCACGTCGCGCTCGCGGGCGAGCCGGCGCAGGGTCTCCAGCTTGGTGCGGCGCGCGGGCCTGCGGTCGTCGTCGCGCCGCATGTGCAGGCGCTCCCCTGGCAGCCCCTGCGCGGCGAGCCAGGCCAGGGTGTCCCGCCGGCAGCGTTCGGGCCGGCCGGTGAGGTAGACGACCTCGCACTCCTCGGCGCTCGCCACGGCCAGCGCGACGCCCTCCGGGATCGGCGGGTCCTGCGGCGCGGCCGCGAAGAAGGCCTCCCAGTCGCGCGGCCTGCGCTCCAGGAACCGCTGCCGGTGGGCCGTGTCGGCAAGGGTGTTGTCCAGATCGAAGACGGCGAGAGGCCGTCTGCTGCTGTCGGTCACGACGCCACCCTAAGCAGGAAGCCGCCATCCGCCACCCGGCGCCCTCTCCCCCGTCCGGGCGTCGGTCTCCCCGCGGCCCGCGGGCCTTCCCGGACGGGACAGACGCGCTCACCGCCGAGGCCGTGCGTTCGGCGACCCGGTCGGACCCCCGACGCCTCGGTGAACCGACGGCCCCTCCGGGAACGCACCGCGCACGCTCTCCGGCGGCGCTCGCGGACGGCCGCTACTTGCTGACGGCGAAACGCATCAGGGCGTGTTCGTCGCCCTGCTTGATCTTGCCCGTGACGTTGATCACCTCGAGTTTCCAACCGCCTCCGACCCGGACGGCCTTGGCCACGGCGCAGCCGTTGTCCTGGGTCAGCAGGCTCGGCCAGATGTCGGCGACCTGCTGGGAGTTGCCCCCGGTCGCGTCGTAGACCTTGAAGCTGATGTTGCGCGCCTTCTGGAAGGAGCTGCCCTTCTTGAACGCGGCGGCGACGAACACGATCGACGTGATGTTGGGCGGTATCCGCGCGAACTCGACGGTCAGCGTCTCGTCGTCCCCGTCGCCGTGGCCGGTCTGGTTGTCGCCGCTGTGCACGAGCGAGCCGTTGCCCATCGGGTCGAGCGAGTCGAGTCCCGCGAGGCGCACCGGGTCGCCGCCCTGCATGGCGACGGCGATCAGGTCGAGGTCGGTGCCGGACTTGCGGCGCAGCTTGCCCAGCACCCCTCCGCTGCTGCCGGCGGTGGGATCCCAGGAGACCCCGAGGGACAGGCGGGTCACTCCGTCGAGGTCGGCCGGGCCGTCTTCCTTGGTGAGGGTGATCATGTGTGGCTCATCCTTTGGCGTGAAGGTCTGACAACACGCAGAGTGTGTCTGACGCCTTCGCGGTTCCCACGCCACCCCCCGGGACCGGGACCAGGACCGGGACCGCGTCGGGCGGGCGCGTCCTCGGCGGAGCGCCCAGGACGCGGGTGCCGGCGGCCGCGGCCAGGGTCTTGCGGTCGGGGTGGCTGCCGGGCTCGAGTACGGGCAGCACCTGGACCTCGGCCACCAGGTCCCGCGCGCACACCACCCGCCACACCGAGGCGAGCAGCGAGTCGTCTCCGACGAACGCGGGCGCGGTGCTGGCCGCTCCCCCGCGCTCCCGGTAGCCGATGCGCACGGGCTGTACCGGCGCACCCGCGTCCAGCGCCGCCTGGAACACCGCCCGCCGGAAGTGCCCCTGGGCGCGGCCGCACCAGGTGCTGCCCTCCGGGAAGACCGCGACCGCCCGCCCGGCACGCAGGGCGTCGGCGATCCGGGCGACCGTGGCGGGCAGGGCGCGCAGCCGGTCACGGTCGATGAACAGGACCCCGCGCGCGGCGAGCGCGCCCGCCACCGGCCAGCGCCGTATCTCGGCCTTGGCGAGCATCCGGGCAGGCCGGACGCCCGCCAGCAGCGGGATGTCCAGCCAGGAGATGTGGTTCGCGACCAGGAGCAGCCCGGTGGCGGTGGGCGCGGTCGCGCCGGTCACCCGGAGCCGGACCCCCGCCGCCCGCACGACGGCCCGGCTCCACCAGCGCACCGTGCGGGCCGGGATCAGTCCGCCTAGCGGCGACAGCGCGACCCCGGCGAGCACCAGCACGGCCACCTCGGTGAGCCGCAGCACGGCCCGGGGCAGCCTCACCAGGGACGCCGTGGCCCGCACGCACCCCCGGGGCGTGCAGGGGGCGCTGGGCAGCCAGACGCTCATCAGGCCGGGACGAGGGAGAGGAAGTGCCGCAGGTAGCGCGGGTCGACCCGGCGCATCGACAGCAGCACGTACAGGTCGGCGACGCCGAAGTCGGGGTCGTGGGCGGGTGGCCCGCACACCCAGGCGCCGAGGCGGAGGTAGCCGCGCAACAGCGCGGGGAGCCCGGCGAGGGCGACCGGGCCGGCCCCGTCGCCGTCCGGGGTCCAGGGCCGCAGCGGCCGTACCCGGAACTCCTGCGGCGCCTGGTGACGGTCGCGCACCCGGTCCCAGGTCGCCGCCGCCAGCACACCGCCGTCGGCGAGCGGGACGGAGCAGCAGCCGGCCAGCCACTCGTGGCCGCGGTCCACCATGTAGCGGGCGATGCCGGCCCAGATGAGGCCGATGACGGCGCCGTCGCGGTGCGCGGGGTGCACGCAGGAGCGGCCGACCTCGACCAGGCCGGGCCGGATCGGGTCGAGTGCGCCGAGGTCGAACTCGCCCTCGGAGTAGAGCCGTCCGGCGAGAGCCGCACGCTCCGGGGGCAGCAGCCGGTAGGTGCCGACGACCTGCCCCGTGGACTCCTCGCGTACCAGCAGGTGGTCGCAGTGGGCGTCGAAGGCGTCGACGTCGTGGCCCGGCTGCGAGGTGTCCAGCAGGGCGCCCATCTCTCCGGCGAAGACGTCGTGCCGCAGGCGCTGCGCGGCGCGCACGTCGGCCTCGTCGCGGGCCAGGGAGACCGTGTAACGGGTGGGCGCCGTGGAATGCGGCGGACGGTCGAGCGTGGATATGCCGGTCATGGCTCTCTCCAGTCAGGGGCCGGGTCGGCGAGGCGGCGGCTGAGCGGTGCCGTGCGGTCCGCCACCCCTGTTCTTCCGATGCCGGCTGACCTTCGTGTGTCCAACGCCAAGAGAGCGGGTGTGAGGTTGCTGAACGCCTCGGGCCCCGCGCTGTCGCGGGCCCTCGTCGTCCGGGCGCACGGCTGCGCGACGGCCACGGCCCGTGACGCCGTGGGCGGGGTGGGCGCGGGCGCCCTGCCGGAGAGCCAGACGGGACCGGGGTCGAGCACCACTCCCGGTCCCGCCCGTCCGCACTGTTCGGCGGACGCTCTTCTCGACTGCCCGGCGGCCCTACCGCCCGGCCGCCTTGCGGGTGGCGCGCAGCCACTCCCGGTTCATGCCGGTGATGGACACCAGCGGGATGCCCTTGGGGCAGGCCGTCGCGCACTCCCCCGCGAGGGTGCAGCCGCCGAAGCCCTCCTCGTCCATCTGCGCGACCATCTCCAGGACCCGCGTCTCGCGCTCGGGCGCGCCCTGCGGCAGCACGTTGAGGTGGTTGATCTTGGCGGAGGTGAAGAGCATCGCCGCGCCGTTGGGGCAGGCCGCCACGCACGCGCCGCAGCCGATGCACTCCGCGTGTTCGAAGGCGAAGTCGGCGTCCGGTTTGGGTACGGGGGTGGCGTGCGCCTCGGGGGCGGCGCCGGTGGGGGCGGTGATGTACCCGCCGGCCTGGATGATGCGGTCGAAGGCCGAGCGGTCGACGACGAGGTCCTTGATCACCGGGAAGGCGGCGGCCCGCCACGGCTCGACGTCGATGGTGTCGCCGTCCTGGAAGGACCGCATGTGCAGCTGGCAGGTGGTGGTGCGTTCGGGGCCGTGCGCGTCGCCGTTGACGACGAGCGAGCAGGCGCCGCAGATGCCCTCGCGGCAGTCGTGGTCGAAGGCGACCGGGTCCTCGCCCCGCAGGATGAGGTCCTCGTTGAGGGTGTCGAGCATCTCCAGGAAGGACATGTCCGGCGAGATGCCGTCCACCTCGTAGGTGGACATGGCACCGTCGGCGTCGGCGGCGCGCTGCCGCCACACGCGCAGGGTGAGCTTCATGCGTAGCTCCGCTGGGTGGGGTGGACGTACTCGAAGACCAGGTCTTCCCGGTGCAGGGTGGGGGCCGTGCCGGCGCCGGTGAACTCCCAGGCGGCCGTGTAGGCGAACGCGTCGTCCCGGCGGGCCGCCTCGCCGTCCGGGGTCTGCGACTCCTCGCGGAAGTGGCCGCCGCAGGACTCGGCGCGGTGCAGGGCGTCCAGGCACATCAGCTCGGCGAGCTCCAGGTAGTCGACGATGCGGTTGGCCTTCTCGAGGGACTGGTTGAACTCCTCGCCGACGCCGGGCACCTTGATGCGCCGCCAGAACTCCTCGCGGATCTGCGGGATGCGCTCCAGGGCCTTGCGCAGTCCGGAGTCCGTGCGGGCCATTCCGCAGAACTCCCACATCAGCTCGCCCAGTTCGCGGTGGAAGGAGTCGGGGGTGCGGTCGCCGTCGACGGACAGGAGCAGGTGGAGCCGGTCCTGCGTCTCGGCCAGCACCTCCTGGACGACCGGGTGGCGGTCGTCCACCGCGCCGCGGTCCGGGTTGCGGGCGAGGTAGTCGTTGACGGTCGCCGGGAGGACGAAGTAGCCGTCGGCCAGGCCCTGCATGAGGGCGCTCGCGCCGAGCCGGTTGGCGCCGTGGTCGGAGAAGTTGGCCTCGCCGATCGCGAACAGGCCCGGGACGGTGGTCTGCAGGTCGTAGTCGACCCACAGTCCGCCCATCGTGTAGTGCACGGCCGGGTAGATCCGCATCGGGACCTCATACGGATCCTCGTCGGTGATCCGCTGGTACATGTCGAACAGGTTGCCGTACTTCGCCTCGACGGCCTTGCGGCCCATGCGCCGGACGGCGTCGGCGAAGTCCAGGTAGACGCCCTGTCCGCCGGGCCCGACGCCCCTGCCCTCGTCGCAGACGTTCTTCGCGGCGCGGGAGGCGATGTCGCGCGGGACCAGGTTGCCGAAGGAGGGGTAGACGCGCTCCAGGTAGTAGTCGCGCTCGTCCTCGGGGATCTCGTTCGGCTGACGGTCGTCGCCCCTGGCCTTCGGCACCCAGATCCGGCCGTCGTTGCGCAGCGACTCGCTCATCAGCGTCAGTTTCGACTGGTGGTCGCCGGTGCGGGGGATGCAGGTGGGGTGGATCTGGGTGAAACAGGGGTTGGCGAACCAGGCGCCGCGCCGGTGCGCCCGCCAGATCGCGGTGGCGTTGGAGTTCATCGCGTTGGTCGACAGGTAGAAGACGTTTCCGTAACCGCCGGTCGCCAGGACGACGGCGTCCGCGAAGTGGGCGTCGACCTTCCCTGTGATCAGGTCGCGGGCGACGATGCCGCGCGCCCGCCCCTCGACGACGATCAGGTCGAGCATCTCGGTGCGAGGGTGCATCTCGACGTTCCCCGCGGCGATCTGCCGGCTGAGGGCCTGGTAGGCGCCGAGCAGCAGTTGCTGTCCCGTCTGGCCGCGGGCGTAGAAGGTCCGCGAGACCTGCACGCCGCCGAAGGAGCGGGTGTCGAGCAGACCGCCGTACTCGCGGGCGAAGGGCACGCCCTGGGCCACGCACTGATCGATGATCTCGACCGAGATCTGCGCGAGGCGGTGGACGTTGGACTCACGCGCCCGGAAGTCGCCGCCCTTGACGGTGTCGTAGAAGAGGCGGTGGATCGAGTCGCCGTCGTTGCGGTAGTTCTTGGCCGCGTTGACGCCGCCCTGCGCGGCGATGGAGTGGGCGCGGCGCGGGGAGTCCTGGTAGCAGAACTGGACGACGTGGTAGCCCTGTTCGGCGAGGGTGGCGCCCGCGGAGCCCCCGGCCAGGCCGGTGCCGACGACGATCACGGTGTGCTTGCGCCGGTTGGCCGGGTTGACCAGCCGGGCCTCGAAACGGCGCCTGTCCCAGCGTTCGGCGATCGGTCCCTCGGGCGCCTTGGCGTCGAAGAGGGGTTCGCCGGTGGCGTAGTCGGTGTAGTCGGTCATTCAGCTCACCACTTTGGTCATGACGCCCACGGGAACGGCGATGAAGCCGGCCGTGAGCAGGAGGGCGAGGACGTCGGCGGTGGCCCTGAGGGCGCGGTCGCGGGTGCGGCTGCCGGCGCCGAGGGTCTGGGCGGCGCTCCAGAAGCCGTGCCGCACGTGCAGGCCGAGCGCGAGCATGGCCACGATGTACACGACGTCGCCGTACCAGGTGGAGAAGGTGTCCACGACGTTCTGGTAGGGGTGGCCCTCCTGGAAGCCGCCGCTGTGCACGGTGCCGGTCGTCAGATCGAGGACGTGCCAGACGATGAACAGGCCGAGGATGACACCGCCCCAGCGCATGGTGCGCGTGGCATAGCTCGCCCGGGGCCTGCGGTGGACGTACTTGGCGGGGCGCGCGCGGATGTCGCGGCGGCTGAGCTGGTACGCGGAGACGGCGTGTGCGACGACCGCGGCGACCAGCACGACCCGGATCAGCCAGAGCGTCCACTCCTCGTGCATGAACGGCGCGCCCACCGTGCGCAGCCAGTGCGCGTAGTGGTTGAACTCGTCCGGCCCGAAGAAGATCTTCAGGTTGCCGATCATGTGGACGACCAGGTACAGCAGCATGATCAGACCGCTGACGGCCATCACCGTCTTCTTGCCGACGGAGGAGTCCCACACGGTGCGCGCGATGGACGACCGTCGGTCGGTCCGCGTTGCCAGAGCCATGGGTCAAGACGCTAGGTCGGGCACCCCGCATCGGTCCAAGACATGGTGCGGCTCGTTTCCATAGCGTGCGCCTATCATAGCGGTATGCAGTTCCAGCAGCTCCAGTACTTCGTGGCGGTGGCCGAGACCCGGCACTTCACCCGGGCCGCCGAGCTCGTGCACGTCGCGCAGCCGTCGCTGTCGCAGCAGATCAAGGCGCTGGAGCGGGAGTTGGGCGCGGACCTGTTCCAGCGAGCGCGGGGCAACATCACGCTCACCGACGCGGGCGAGGCGCTGCTGCCGCTGGCCCGCCGGATCCTGGCCGACACCGAGACCGCCCGGTACGAGGTGCAGGAACTGGTGCAGCTGCGCGGCGGCCGGGTGCGGCTGGGGGCCACGCCGAGCCTGTGCACGGGTCTGCTGCCGGACGTGCTGCGCGCCTTCCACGACCGCTACCCGGGCATCCGGCTGCTGATCGAGGAGGGCGGCTCGCACGACCTCGTCCGGGAGCTGGCCCGCGGCGTCCTCGACCTCGCCCTGGTCGTCCTGCCCCTGCCGACGCCGTCCCCGGCGCTGACGACGGTGGAGCTGCTGCGCGAGGACCTGGTCGTGGTGTCCTCGCCGGAGGCCTCCCAGCCGGGCGACGGACGGCGGACCGTGCGGATCGCCGACCTGGAGCAAGAGCGTCTGGTGATGTTCCGGCACGGCTACGACCTGCGGGAACTCACCGTGGCCGCCTGCCGGGCCGAGGGCTTCGAGCCCGACTTCGCGGTCGAGGGCGGGGAGATGGACGCGGTGCTCGGGTTCGTGCGGGCCGGCCTCGGGGTGGCCGTCGTCCCCCGCATGGTGGCCGCCCGCTCGGGCCGGGGACTGCGGGTCACCCCGCTCGCCCGGCCCGGCCTGCACCGCACGATCGCCCTCGCCCACCGCAGCGACGTGGCCCCGCCCCGTGCGGCCAGGGAGCTCCAGCGGATGCTGCTGGAGCGCTGAAGGCCGCCCGGCGGCGTCAGCCCCGCAGGAGGGCGGGCCCGAGCACCTTCATTGAGGAGGTACGCGGCCGGGGCCAGGACCTCGCCCGGCTCCTCACGCTCGTCGGCCCGGGCGAGCTGGTCGCCCTGCTGCCCGCCTCCGTAGCCGAGCGCTGCCCCCGGCCCGGGGTCGTCCACCGGCCCGTCCTGGACGCACCCGCCGCCGTCATGGCCGTCGCCCGGCCCCAGCGGTCCCGCTCCACGGCCACGGCCGCGCTCGTGCGGGCCGCCGTGGCGGTGGCCGACGACGTCCGCGCGCGGGAGGCGGGCTGACCTACTCCGCCCCGGACGGCACGGGTGTCCCCTGGTGGTAGTACATCCGCCAGCCCGTCTCCTCGCTCCGCCTGCGCCAGAGCGAGCTGCGGCGGGCGCGCCGGCCGTCGAAGTCGGTCTCGTAGGTGAGGTGGACCAGACCGGGCGCCAGCACGACCCCCTCGATGGACGACGGCTCGTAGCGGGGGCCGCCGTCCGGGGAGTTGTCCGGCGAACCGCCCTCGTGGTCGGGCAGCCAGGCCACCATGTCCTCGTACGTGTAGCGGCGGCCCGAGGAGCCCACCTCCACGAACTCGGAGTCGAGCAGTGGCTCGAAACGGGCGCGGGAGGCGCGCACGGCCGGGTCCAGCAGGGCCAGTTCGCCGGCGATCGCCTCGTTCACGTCGTCGTCTGCGTGAGTCATCCCCCGATTTTCGCGCCCGGCCCGCGCATCCCCGCAACCGAGGTGCGCGCTCAGCCCGTCGCGTCCACCAGGGCCAGTTCGTGGAGCCGGTCCGGCGGACCCGGACGGGCGTAGTACCAGCCCTGGGCGGTGTCACAGCCCAGTATCCGCAGCTGCTCCGCCTGCGCGCCGGTCTCCACGCCCTCCACCGTCACCGCGAGGTCCAGACTGTGGGCGAGCGAGACGATCCCCTCGACGATCTTGAGGTCGACCGGGTCCGCGGGGAACTGCTGCATGCCCTGGGTGAAGGAGCGGTCCAGCTTGAGCACGCTCACCGGGAGCCGGCGCAGGTTGGCCAGGTTGGAGTACCCCGTCCCGAAGTCGTCCAGGGCGATGTCGACGCCCATCTCCGCGAGCCGGCGCAACGGCTTGAGCAGGTCGTCGTCGGCCCCGATCAACGCCGACTCGGTCACCTCCAGGCACAGGGCCTCCGGCCGCACGCCCGCGCGTTCGAGGATGTCGACGGTGTCCTGCACCAGACCGGGATGGGTGAGCTGGCACGGAGAGAGGTTGACGTTGACGCGCAGGGGGCCGGCGCCGCCGGCGCGCTCACACCACTGGCCGGCCTGGCGGACGGACTGCTCCAGGACCCAGCGTCCCAACGGCACGATCAGCCCCGTGTGCTCGGCGAGCGGGATGAACCGGTCCGGGCCGAGCACTCCGTGCTGGGGATGCAGCCAGCGCACCAGGGCCTCGGCCCCGCGCACACTGCCGTCGCCCAGGTGGACCAGCGGCTGGTACTCGATGAAGAACTCACCGCGCTCGAGGGCCGCCGGAAGCGCCGTGGTCAGGCCGTGCCGGGTGATCGCCCGGGCGTCCGCCTCGGGATCGGCGAGCTCGAAGCGGTTGCCGCCCGCCGACTTGGCCCGGTACATGGTGATGTCGGCGCTGCGCAGCACCTCGGCCGCGCTGCGCTCTCCCGCCGGGCCCTCGACGATGCCGATGCTGCCGCGCACCGTCAGCTCACGGCCGTCGATGCTCACCGGTGCGACCAGGGCGTTCATGATGCGCGCGGCGAGTTCGTCGACCTCGTGGCGGGTGTCGGGGCCGGTGGTCAGCGCGACGAACTCGTCGCCGCCGAGGCGCGCGACCATCTCGCCGGGCGCGGTCGCGCAGGACTGGAGCCGGTCGGCGACCTCGACGAGGAGCCGGTCGCCGGCCGCGTGACCCAGGCTGTCGTTGATGGTCTTGAAGCCGTCCAGGTCGAGGTAGCACAGCCCGAAGCGCTTGCCCTCGCCGGCGCCGAGCATCTTCTCCAGGCGTTCGAAGAACAGCGTGCGGTTGGGCAGGCCGGTGAGCGCGTCGTGGGTCGCCTCGTAGCGGAGCCGGAGGTTGAGCAGCCGACGCTCGGTGGTGTCCTCCATCAGGGCGAGCTGGTACTGCGGGTTGCCGTCGGCGTCCCGCAGCAGGGAGACCGTCAGATTGGTCCACAGGACCGTTCCGTCGGGCCGGCTGAACGCCTTCTCCGTGTGGTAGTGCTCGCGCTCCCCGCGGACGAGCTCGTCGTAGAGCTTCCAGGTCTGGGGCGCGTCCTCGGGGTGGGTGAGGTCCTGGACCCTACGGCCCCGCAGGGTCTGCTCGGAGCCGCCGAACATGCGCAGCAACGCCCCGTTGATCTGCAGAACGTTGCCGTCGAGGTCCGCGATGCCGATCCCTATCGCGGCGCCCTCGAAGACCGCCCGGAAGCGCGCCTCGCTCGAGTGCAGCGCCTGCGCGACGACACCCTGGGCGCGCAACGCGGCCTGGGCGATGGTCTCCTGTTCGGCGAGCGTGCGCTCGCGCAGGGCCCGCGCGAAGCCGGCCGCCATGGCGTGCTGGAGCCGCGAGGCGCGGTTGCGCAGGTCCTCCTGGGGGCCGTCCTCGCCGCAGTACAGCACCAGGTAGGCGTCGACGCAGTCCAGAGAGTGGCTGAGCGCGTCGGGGTCCGTGCAGTGCGTGTCGACCAGGGCGGCGCCGACGTCCTTGCCGGTCTCGGCGTCGAAGCCGCGCTCCAGCAGCGCCCCGCGCAGCCGTCGCGCCAACGGCAGCAGCCGCTCCTCCAGTTCGGGCCGGGTCAACGACGTCGAGGTCACCGGGAACACGGCCCGGCTCCAGATCGTCGCGAACCGCCGCAGTCTGTCCTCCGGCCCGTCCGGCTCCGCGGTCACGCCGTACGCCCCACGCCGGCGAAACCCGAGAGGGCCCAGGGATCCTCGTCCTCCGGCGCCGTGTCCGGCCGCCAGCGCGGCATGGGCACCAGTCCCGGTTCCACCATGTCGTACCCCTCGAAGAACCGCCCGATCTCGTCCCGAGAGCGCATGATCAGCGGATTGCGGATTTCCTTGTACACGTCGACCGCGCCTTCGGCCCGCTCCGTCGGCATCGGGATTCCCTCGTACGAGGCGTGCGTGAGCACGAGAAGACTGCCGGGCGCGAGCGCCGCGCCCAGCTCGGCCACCGCCGCGTACGGGTCGTCCGCGTCCTCCACGAAATGCAGGACGGCGACCAGCAGCAGCGCCACCGGCCGGTCCAGGTCGATGAGCCGCGCGACCTGGGGGCTGTGCAGGATCTCCCGCGGCTTGCGCAGGTCGGCGGCCACGACGTCGGCGTGGGCGTTGTCCGCCAGCACCGCCTCGCTGTGCGCCACGGCCACCGGGTCGTGGTCGACGTAGACCACGCGCGACCCGGGGCTCGCCGCCTGGGCGACCTCGTGCACGCTGCCGAAGGCGGGAATGCCGGAGCCGATGTCGAGGAACTGGGTGACGCCCTCGGCGAGCGCGTAGCGCACGGCACGGCGCATGAACGCCCGGTTCGCCTGGCTGATCTTCGGCAGTCCCGGCAGGAACTCCATCGCCCTGCGGGCCGCTTCCCGGTCCACCTCGAAGTTGTGCGAACCGCCCAGGTAGTAGTCGTAGATCCGCGAGACGCTCGGCACCGAGATGTCGATGCTCCGAGGGGCCCAGGCGGGACGCTCCATCTATCTCTCCAAGGCGTAGGCGATCCGGTGTTCGAGCTGAGGCTACTGATCGCCCGCCAAACGGGCGAGCAGAAACGGAAATTGACCGTCCGTTCCCGGTCACTGCCTGCGGCACGTGCCGAATCGACGAACCTCCCACGGGGCTACGAAAAGTGCCCGAGGGGCTCCGGAGCGTCTCCACGACGCCCACGGGGCGGCACTCGGGGCGGCGAAAGTCTACGCACACGACACGCGGCCGGGACAAACACAGCGGTCCGCCCCCTCCGTGCGGCGCGGAGGGGGCGGACCAGCGGTCGTGCGCGAGGGGCAGTCGCGGGGATCGGCCCTGGGGAGGCGATCTCTACTGCGCCGGCGCTCCGACCAGCTTGCCGTCGGGCGCGACGGCGTACCACGTGCCGCCCACGCCCTGGCCGTTGATGTCGCCGGGGGCCTTGTCGCCGGCGAAGGTGTAGATCGGCGAGCAGTTGACGGTCTGCTGCCTGACGCCGTCACCGCGGGTGAAGTTCATCAGGCCCTTCTTCTGCACGCCCTTGGTGTCGTTGGGCTCGACCGGCGCGACGACCGGCCACTTCTGCAGGCAGGCGCCGTTGCAGTTCGACACCGGCTTGGGCCACGCCTTGTCCTTGAGGAAGCGGTAGACCGTCATGCCGTTCTTGTCGACGACGATCTCGCCCAGGTTGGGGTCCTTGCGGACGGACAGCCCCGCCAGGGCTGAGTCGGAGGCGCCGCCGCCCGACTTGGCCTTCTTGCCCTCGGGGGTCAGCGCGAACCACTTGTTGCCCACGCCCTGGCCGGAGGTGTCGCCGGCGTTGGCGTCCTTGGCGTAGTAGTAGGCGGGCCAGCCGCCCACGGTGAGCTGCTTGGAGCCGTCGGAGCGGGTGATCTCGCCGAGCAGCGACTTGTCGATGCCGTCACCGGCGCTGACGTCGTCCGCGGACACCGGCGGCCACGCGGTCGCGCAGTCGCCGTCACAGTTCGACTTGGGCGGTTCGGCCGTGTCCGCGTCGAAGCGGTAGAGGGTCTTTCCGGCGCTGTCGGTGAGGATCTTGCCGAGTTCGCCGTTGGCGGAGACGGCCAGCTCGCCGGCTCCGGCCGGCTGGGCTCCGGTTCCCGTTCCGGTCCCCGCGCCGACGGCGCCGGGAGTGCTGGCGCCCGCACCGGCGCCCGCAGCGCCGTAGCCGCCGCCGACGCCTGCGATGCCACCCGCCGGAGCCGTGGCTCCGACGTTCTGGCTCGACGCCGACGTGCCGCTTTCCGATCCGCACGCCGTCGTCAGCGCCAGCACGGCCACCGTGCCCGCCGCGAGTGAGGCGCTCCGCCAGGTGGTCTTCATCGTCAACAACTCCCCGATCGTCACAAGGGTGTTGCAGCGCCCTGCTGCGCCGCCGCACAGCCCTCAGTACGCACCGGGGCGGTGGTTGTGTTCAAACGCGGCAGGATTTTCTTTTCCGTGACCTGTGACGCGGGGCGGGACCGGGCAGCTCAGGGCCTCCGCGAGGGCCGCGGCGGCCGCGTGCGAAGGGCCGGGCCGGGCCGCTCGCACACGCGCACGGCCGGCCGGATGCGCGAGCGCACCGACAGGCAAACCCGCGAAGCGCGACTTCCCCCGTTCGGGGCAATCCCCACCGGGCGGGACACGGGGCGGCGGGCGAAGCCGGATGATCTCCGTCGTGCATGGACCGAAACCGATCCGATCCGCTCTTCTCACCAGGGCGTTGGCCGTGGTGACCGTGGCCTGGATCCTCGCGGCCGCGCCGGCCGCAACGGCGACCGCCGACGCGTGCGCGTACGCCTCGACGGGCCCGGACGGCATCGAGGCGATGGCGGTCGCGGGCGGCCCCGGGTGGCCTGCGCCCCCCGTGAGCCCGCCGCCGACGCCCTCCCCGACGCCCGAGCCGACCCCGCCCCCCACCCCCACTCCCACTCCCCCGCCGTCGCCGCCTCCGCGGCCCGGACCCGCCCCGACGCCGCCTCCCGAGCCCGCACCACCGCCCCCGGAACCGCGTCCGGCGCCCGCGCCGGCCCGGCCCGCGCCGCCGCGCCCGCGTGCCGTCCCCGAACCGACGCCACCGCCGACTCCCACGCCCAGGCCGGCCCCGTCCCCCTCCGCGCGCCCGGTCGGCTATCCGGCGTATCACTCCGCGCCGCGGCAGCGACCGGTCCGCGGCGGGCAGTCGCCGGTCACCTACGTCCTGCTCATCACCGTGCCCGCGGTGATCGCCGTCGCCGCGCTGCGACCGCGCTGACGCCCATCCAGGAGGCCCCTCTTGCCGGAATGGCTTGTTCTCACCCTCGCGATGCTCGCCGCCTGCGCGGTGGTGGTCGTCGTCACCCTCGTACGGCACCGCAGGGCGCCCGAGGACGAAGACCCCACCGAGACCCCTGACGTCATCGAGTACATGACGATGTGGATCGGCGTGGTGTACGCCATCGTCCTGGGCCTGGCCATCGCGGGCGTCTGGGAGGCGCGCAGCGTCGCGCAGGACCACGTCCAGGCGGAGGCCCAGGCGCTGCACGAGATCTCGGAGCGGGTGCGGGTCTACCCGCCGGACGTCCGTGACCGCATTCGCGCGGATGTCAACGCCTATGTCGGACACGTCGTCGGCGTCGAGTGGAAGAAGATGGCCGACGACGGCGAGGTGACCCCGCGCGGCGACGCGCTGCTCCAGAAGGTCCGGGCGGACGTCACCGACCACCAGCCGGCCTCCGACTTCCAGGCGCAGGCCTACCAGCCGCTGCTCGACCAGATGGCCGCGGCCGACCAGGCGCGTCACGCCCGCGCCGACTCGACCGGGGCGACCATGCCGGGCGTGGTGTGGTTCGGGCTGCTGGCGGGGGCCGTCATCACCATCGGCATGGTCTTCGCGCTGCAGATCCGGCGCACGGCCCGCGAACTGGTCCTGGCCGGGCTGTTCTCCGCGCTGATCGCGTTTCTGCTCTTCCTGATCTGGGACTTCGACGCCCCCTACAGCAGGGGCGTCACCGCGTCGGCGGAGCCGTTCCTCAATCTGTTCCCCGGCGTCAGGGGCTGAGCCGCCGGGACCGACGTCCACCCGCTGCGTTCGCCCGCACCGGGTGCGGCCGCCACGCCGGGGCCGTCCCCCGGACGCAGCAGCCGTTTCCCCTGAGCGGCCTACCGCCGTGACCCGTTCGCACTACTGCGATCGCGGCCACGCACACATGTTCCTAGCGTTTCGGACATCGAGGTGTATCGACGACATGAGCGGAACAGGTCCGCAGTCGCTCCTCGGAGACCGGAGGATCCACCATGCGCGCGATACCCGTCGCCTCGGCCGCGCTCCTGGGCGCCACCGCCCTGGCCTTCTGCGCATCGGCCGCCGTCGCGAACGACGACGACGGCCACTACGTCATGTCCAACGGCTACAGCGTGCTGCCCTCGACGGTCGCGGCGGGCGGCCAGGTCGCCCTCCGGGTGGACCGCGAGGTCAGCGGCTGCAGGAACTCCGTGACGGTGACGTCGGGGGTGTTCGACACGGTCGTCGTCCCGAGGGCGTCGACGTCGGCCGTGACCACGGTCGACCGGGACGCACGGCCGGGAGCGACGTACCGGGTGACGTTCACCTGCGGCGGCGTCAGCGCGATCAAGGAGCTGACGATCGCCGGACGCCGCCCGGCCGACGTCACCCCGGCGCCCTATCCCGTCCCGAGCGGCGTGCACGCCGGCCAGGGCGGCAGCGCCGCGGGGTTCGACCTCCGGGAGACGGGGCTGGGCGCCGCGCTCATCGCGGGTTCGGTGGCCGCCGCGTACCGCTTCGCACGGCGCCGCGGCGAGGAGGACGGCGGCTGACGGCCGGTGCCGCGCCGTGCACGGGCCTCGGCCCCGGATCCCGAGAGGATCCGGGGCCGAGGCCCGCTTCACGTGCGGTCCGCGAACGGTCCGCGAAGGGGTAGACGTCAGATCCGGCGGTCTCGGATGCAGCTTTCTCAGATACGGCGTTCCGCGCGGCGCCGCATCCAGAACAGGGCTCCGCCGAGCACGGCCGCGGCGACGAGCCCGCCGCCGATGGCCATGTCGGTCGAGGTCGCGCCGGTGCCGACACTGCCGCCGAGGCCGCCGCGCACACCGCCGATGACGGTGAAGGCGGCCGGGCGGGTGAGCGGCTTGCCGGAGCAGTTGACGGTGATGTCGTAGGCGCCGGGATGGGCGTTGGCGTTGATGGTCGCCGTCCCCTTGGCGGTCTGGTTGGGGCCGTCGATCGGCGTCAGGCCGGCCTGTGTGAACGCGGGCGAGGTCATGAATCCGCCGCCGGGGCAGCCGTCGACGGTGACGGTGATCTGGCCGCCGCGTGCGATGACGCTGGGCAGGACGACGATGTTCCTCGGGTTGGCGCCCATGCCGTCGCGTGCGACGGCGACGGGGGCGGCGAGTCCGAGGGCGGCGACCGCGGCGGCGGAGACCGCCGAGGCGGCCAGGACACGAGTGGTGCGCATGAGATCCTCCGCGGAAGGCGCCCCGGGGCCCGTCCCCGGTATGTCGGCGAGAAAGCACCTCCCGGAAAGACCCTCAGATGCCGTGCGCGCGCCCGCATTTCGGGAATGGTCCGTCCTGGTGAGAGGACACGCCGGGCGGAATACGCGCGACCGGTCATAGCCGCAGGTCACGGACCGTCAGAAAATTCCTTTCGCCGTCGACTCGGATGGCGCACCGCACGGTGTCCGGGCCACCCGTTCGCCGCCGCCCCGTCGCCGGTTCGCGTCCCGGGACTTAGCGTTCTCGTATGCGCGAAAGGACGGGGCGACGGCCGCGTCGAAAGGGGATGGCGAATGTCTGCGTACGAGCTGTCCGAGGCGGCGGAAGAGGAGGAGCGGCGGAGGAAGCGCGCCCCTTGGGGCGTGATAGCGCTTGTTCTGCTGACGGGTCTCGCGCTGATCCGCAACGGGTCCGGTGAGTTCGACGTCGGCCCGCCGCAGCCGGCCGCCGCGGCGGCCGCGGACGGCCGCACGGCCGCCGCTCTCGGCCGGGCCCCGACCCCGCTGGCCTACGCCGAGCCGGACCGGGTGCGGATCCCGGCGATCCGGGTGGACGCGCCGGTCATGGCGGTAGGCCTGGACGCGGACGGCTGGGTCGGCGCGCCGCCGCCGGAAGATCCGAACCTGGCCGGCTGGTTCACCGGCGGCGTCTCGCCGGGCGAGAAGGGCACGGCGGTCGTCGTCGGCCATGTCGACAACAGACTGGGCCCCGCCGTGTTCTACGGGCTCGGTGCGCTGAAGAAGGGAAACCGCGTCGAGGTGTCCCGCAGGGACGGAAAGACCGCGGTCTTCGAGATCTACGGCATCGAGGTCTTCGAGAAGAGCAATTTCCCCGGCGACCGCGTCTATGCGTCCAAGGGTTCTCCCGAACTGCGGGTCATCACCTGCGGCGGCGGTTTCTCCAAGGCGAACGGTTACGACGGGAACGTCGTCGCCTTCGCCCGCCTGGTCGAGGTCCGCTGAGCGGCGCCGGGACCGGGCGGGCGAGGCGCCGGGATCAGGCGTACCGCCGCCGGGGCACGGTGAGGTGGTAGCCGGAGTCCAGGAGGTGCGGCAGGTAGCGGCTCAGCGCCCGCACGCTCTGCGAGCGGTCGCCTCCGGCGTCGTGCGAGAGCACCACGACGCCGGGCGCGGCGCCCTTCTCGACCCGGTCGACGATGGCGCCGGCGCCCGGGGTGGTCCAGTCGAGGGTGTCGACCGTCCAGGCGAGCGGCTCCATGCCCAGCTCGGAGCCGATCTGGAAGGCCGCGCGGTTCCAGGCGCCGTAGGGGGCCCGGAACCAGCGGGGCCGCTCCCCGCAGCCCTCCTCGATGACGTCGCTGGTGCGGGACATCTCGGAGTGGATCTGACGGCGGGTGAGACGGGTCAGCAGAGGGTGCGACCAGGTGTGGTTGCCGATGATGTGGCCCTCGTCGGCCATCCGCGTCAGCAGGTCCGCGTTGTCGACGGCCATCTCGCCGCACACGAAGAACATCGCGTGCACGTCGTACTCGGCCAGGGTGTCGAGGATGCGGGGGGTGTAGCGGGAGTCGGGGCCGTCGTCGAAGGTGAGCACCATGGTGCGGCCGCGGCCGGTCATGCTCAGCAGCGGCTCGTGGCGCACCGGGGTGCGGCCGGGGGTGGCGGGCAGGGGGCCGTAGCCGGTCAGGGGCTGGAGGCGGTAGGCGGAGGGTTTCAGCGGGAGGCTCCGTGCCGGGGCGCCCGCGGCGGGGGCGGCGGCCCTGACCGGCTCGCCGTCCTCGCCCCCTACGAACACTCCGGCCGTGCCGGCCGCTGCTGCGGCGGCGGCGCCGGCGAGCAACGCCCGGCGACGCGTGAACAACTGCTCCTTCTTCATGCAGTCATCAGTCGCCCGGCGGGCCTTCGGCCCACCCCACCGACACCGCACCGGCGGCACGTTTCCACCCGCCCGGCGCAGTCGCGGTACTCGGGGGGCGTGAGCCCGACCGTGCGCGCCGGGGCCGCGCCGAAGGCGTCAGCGGCGGCGTACCAGCGGGAAGGGCAGGGTCTCGCGGATCGTGAGGCCGGTGAGGAACATGACCAGGCGGTCGACTCCGAGGCCGAGGCCGCCGGTCGGGGGCATCGCGTACTCGAGGGCGTCGAGGAAGTCCTCGTCGAGCTCCATCGCCTCGGGGTCGCCCCCCGCGGCCAGCCGGGACTGCTCGGTCAGCCGGCGACGCTGCTCGACCGGGTCGGTCAACTCGGAGTAGGCGGTGCCGAGTTCGGTGCCGAAGGCGACGAGGTCCCAGCGTTCGGCGAGGCGCGGGTCGAGGCGGTGCTGCCGGGTGAGCGGGGAGACGTCGGTGGGGAAGTCCTTGTAGAAGGTGGGGAGGCGGGTCTTCTCCTCGACGAGTCGCTCGTACATCTCCAGGACGACGTCGCCACGGCCGTCGTCGGGGCGGTACGGGACGCCCGCGCGGTCGCAGTGCCGGTGCAGGACCGTCAGGTGGGAGCCGGCGTCGACCTCTTCGCCGAGCGCGTCGGAGATCGCGCCGTAGACGGTCCTGACGGGCCACTGACCCGAGATGTCGTAATCCCGGCCGCCCCTGCGGGCGACCGGTGAGCCGAAGGCGGCCGTGGCCGCGCCCTGGATCAGCTCGCGGGCCAGGTGAAGCATCTCGTCGTAGTCGGCGTAGGCCTGGTAGGCCTCCAGCATCGTGAACTCGGGGTTGTGCTTGTGGGAGACGCCTTCGTTGCGGAAGGTGCGGCCCATCTCGAAGACCTTTTCCAGGCCGCCGACGCACAGCCGCTTGAGGTAGAGCTCGGGCGCGATGCGCAGATACAGGTCGAGGTCGTAGGCGTTGATGTGGGTGGTGAAGGGGCGGGCCTGGGCGCCGCCGTGGATCTGCTGGAGCACCGGCGTCTCGACCTCCAGGTAGCCGCGCTCCAGCAGTCCCCGGCGCAGCGCCTGCACGGCGTCGGAGCGGACCCGGATCACGTCGCGGGCGGCGGGGCTGGAGATCAGGTCGAGGTGGCGCATGCGGACCCTGGCCTCGGGGTCGGTGAGGCCGCGGCGCTTGTCCGGCAGGGGGTGCAGGCATTTGGCGGTGAGCTGCCAGGAGGTGACGAAGACAGTGGGTTCGCCCCGGTCGCTGGCGCCCGCCGTGCCGGTCGCCCAGAGGTGGTCGCCGAGGTCGGCGTCGGCCCGGAAGGAGTCGAGGGCGGCGTCGGTGAGGGCGTCGCGGGCGAGGGCGAGCTGGTGGTCGCCGGACCAGTCGCGCAGCGTCACGAAGACGATGCCGCCGAAGTCGCGGACGCGCATGACGCGGCCCGCGACGGTGACCGTCTCGCCGGCGCGCACCTCGGCGAGGGCATGGGTGCGGGGTGGGAGCCCGACCGGGTAGGGGTCGGCGCCGGCGGCGCGCAGCCGGTCGAGGGCGCGACGGCGGACGCGGACCTGGTCGGGCAGGCCCGCGTCCGGCCCGGCTGAGCCGGCCTCGCCGCCTGCGTCGGGGCCGGGCGCCGCGGCCGGCGGCAGGCGTTCGGTGGTGGCTGCGCGCGGCCCGCCCGTGGAGCGCCTCCTGCCCCACAGCTTGCGCAGGGAGGGCACCGGGACGAAGCCCTCGGCGATGCCGGAGGCCAGGCCCACCCGGGCCAGGGAGCCCGCGTCGGCGTAACAGAGGAAGCGGGGGTACCACTCGGGGCGGTACTTGGCGTTGGAGCGGTAGAGGGCCTCCAGCTGCCACCATTTGGAGAAGAACAGCAGCAGGCGCCGCCACAGGCGCAGCACCGGTCCGGCGCCGATGCGGGCCCCCTCCTCGAAGGCCGAGCGGAAGACGGCGAAGTTCAGCGAGATCCGGCGCACGCCGAGCTTGGGGGCGGCGGCGCACAGGTCGGCGACCATGAACTCCATGACGCCGTTGGGGGCGGAGCGGTCCCGGCGCATCAGGTCCAGGGAGACGCCGTCCGCGCCCCAGGGGACGAAGGAGAGCAGGGCGAGCAGCCGGCCGTCCTCGTCGAGGGCCTCCACGAGGAGGCAGTCGCCGTCGGCGGGGTCGCCGAGGCGGTCCAGGGCCATCGAGAAGCCGCGTTCGGTCTCGGTGTCGCGCCAGGCGTCGGCGCGGTCGACGACCTCTTCCATCTCCTGTTCGGTGAGCGCGGAGTGGCGGCGGATCCGGCAGGTGGCGCCGGTGCGTCGCACCCGGTTCGCCGCCTGCCGGGTGACCCGCATCTCGCGGCCGCCCAGGTCGAAGGAGGCGACGTGCACGATGGCCTCGTCGCCGAGTTGCAGGGCTCCCAGGCCGGCCCGGGCGAAGGCCCTCGCGCCGGCCTCGGAGGCGCCCATGACCGCGGGCGCCCAGGCGTACCGGCGGGCCACGTCCAGCCAGGCGGCGATGGCGTGCGGCCAGGCCTCGCGGTCGCCCACGGGGTCGCCGCTGGCCAGGCAGACGCCGGCCTCGACGCGGTAGGTGACGGCGGCCTTGCCGCTGGGCGAGAAGACGACGGCCTTGTCGCGCCGGGTGGCGAAGTAGCCCAGGGAGTCCTGGCCGCCGTAGGCCCTCAACAGGGCGCGGATGCGGGGCTCCTCGTCGCCGTGCAGGGCCGCTTCCAGGCGCTGGGAGCGGAAGAGGACGGCGGCGGCGTTGAGGAGGGCGAGGGCACCGAAGAGGCCGAGCAGGAAGTACAGGGCGTGCGGCGGACGGCCGTCGAAGGAGCCCGCGGAGACGAGGCCGCCCAGGACCCGGTTGGCGGCCCAGGCGAGGTGCTGGCCCTCCGGCAGCGTGCCCGGGAACAGCTCGACCAGGCCCCAGCCGGCGAGCATCGCCAGGGCGAGCCCGACGAGCAGGACGGCGAGCGCCCGCCGCAGGGCGGCGCGCCGGGAGGCGGCGTAGAACTCCCCCCGGGCGACGACCAGGACGCCCAGCGCGAGCGCGCAGACGACCAGGGACGGGACCGACTGCGCGTACAGGCCGAGGACCACGCCGAGGACGTCGGTGAGGACGAGCAGGGTGAGGTAGACGACCACCAGCCACCAGGCGACCTTCTTGCGGGCGGCGGTGGCCGCGGCGAGCAGCAGCAGGAAGACGGCGTAGGCGAGGTTGGCGCTGACCGGGACGATGAGCAGGTCGAGGAAGCGGACGGCCGGACGCAGCAGGCGGCGCAGCGGCGGGACCAGCGCCAGCAGGACGCAGAGCAGGGCGAGGACGCCGAAGAACGTCGCGAAGGCTTCGGGCACCCGGCTGAGGAAGCGGCCCGCGGGGCGCCGTGCCGGACCCGCGGCGCCCGCAGCCGTGGCGGTCCCCACGGGGGCATTCATCCTTGAGACTCCCTCGTGGATACCCTCGGCTTCAGCCGGGGGAGGAAACGAGGCTCCTGCGGAGCAGGGCAAGGAGCGGGGTTTCGCCGCCAGGGCGAAAGACCGTGCTCTGACCTACAGGATTTGATCCTTAACCATGGTCCCGTTAGTTTGTGAGCATGATCACGGCGCAGGTGAAGCGGGCATATCGGTACCGCTTCTATCCCACGGACGAGCAGGCGGCGGAGCTGTCTCGCACGTTCGGCTGCGTCCGCAAGGTCTACAACATGGCGCTCGCCGCCCGTACCGAGGCGTGGGCCAGACAGGAGCGGGTGAACTACAACGCGACGTCGGCGATGCTGACGGCGTGGAAGAAGACCGAGGAACTGGCGTTCCTCAACGAGGTCTCCTCGGTGCCGCTCCAGCAGTGTCTTCGGCACCTGCAGACGGCGTTCACCGACTTCTTCGGTAAGCGGGCCGAGTACCCTCGCTTCAAGTCGAAGAAGAAGTCGCGGAAGTCTGCCGAGTACACCACCAGCGGGTTTCGGTTCCGGGACGCGAAGCTGACGCTGGCGAAGATGACCAGTGCGCTGGACATCGTGTGGCACCGTCCGCTGCCCGAGGGCGCGGAGCCGTCCACGGTCACCGTGTCCCAGGACGGTGCGGGGCGCTGGTTCGTCTCCCTGCTGTGCGAGGACCCCGCCGTCGAGCCGCTGCCCGCGAACGGCAAAGCGGTGGGCGTGGATGTCGGCCTGGACCATCTGCTGACCCTGTCCACCGGCGAGAAGATCGCCAACCCGAGGCATGAACGCCGCGACCGTGCCCGTCTTGCTCTGACCCAGCGCCGCCTGGCGAAGAAAGCCAGGGGCGACGGCGCCAACCGGCGCAAGGCCCGACAGAAGGTCGCCAGGATCCATGCCCGGATTGCCGACCGTCGCCGTGACGGCCTGCACAAGCTGACCACTCGACTCGTTCGTGAGAACCAAACGATCGTGATCGAGGACCTGACCGTGCGGAACATGGTCAGGAATCGGTCCCTGGCCCGCGCCATCTCGGATGCCGCATGGTCGGAGTTCCGCAACCTGCTGGAGTACAAGGCCGCCTGGTACGGGCGGGAAGTGATCGCGGTCGACCGCTTCTTCCCCTCGTCCAGGCTGTGCTCCACCTGCGGCACCCTCCAAGGGAAGATGCCGCTCAACGTCCGCACGTGGACGTGCGACAGCTGTGGCACGACCCACGACCGGGACGTGAACGCGGCGAAGAACCTGCTGGCCGCCGGACTGGCGGTGTCGGCCTGTGGAGCTGGCGTGAGACCTCAACGGAGAACTCCGGGCGGGCAGTCGGCGATGAAGCAGGAAGCTTCCCGGCGCGAGCCGAGAAGCCCCCGCCTCTAGGCGGGGGAGTGTCACGTCTCGACTGTAGGAACACCTGGTGACGGCCGCCCGTCGAGCGGCCCGCGCGCGGGCCGGACCCGGTGCCTCCGATAGCCTCTGGCCGTGACGGAACAGCACTCGCAGCAGCCGGCCCACCAGTTCGAGCGGGGCACGGACGGCCCCAAGGTCGTCCTCGTGGGGGTGGACGGCTCTCCGTCCTCGCTGCGCGCCGCGGCCTACGCCGGCGGCCTGGCCCGCCGTCAGCACGCACTGCTCGCGGTGGTGTACGTACAACCGGTGATGGCGACGGGCGCGGCGCTCGGCGCGCCGGTCGCGGAGACGACCGACGAGATCGCCGAGGACCTGGTCGCGCACATCCGGGAGGCCACCGAGCGGACCCGGGGGATATTCGACGTGCGCTGGGAGTTCCATACTTTCCGCGGCGATCCCTACGGCGGTCTGGTGAAGGCGGCGGACCGGCTGAAGGCGGACGCGGTGGTGGTGGGGGCCTCCGAACAGGCCGGGCACCGGATCGTGGGCTCGGTCGCGGTGCGGCTGGTGAAGGCCGGGCGCTGGCCGGTGACCGTGGTGCCTTGACGCCCTCCCCTGCCCGAGGGCAGGAGATTCCGGTCCGTACCGCTACGCGGTACCACCTCGGGTTCCTGTTTCACGGGCCACTGCCGACCGGTGAGGATCGGTCTTACACGGCCTCCGCAGGCCTGACATCCCGCCCGTCCGGCGGTAGATCCGACAACTACGTCGTCGGACAAGGCGATCCTGCCATGAATCTGCGGCCCTCCGGGCCGCCAGGGGCAGGATGCCCTACACCTCCACCCTGAAGGGTGGAGCACTGGGCAAGAGTTCGGTAGCGCCCTCGCGGGCCGGGCGCGCCGGCGCCCGCCGCGGCCCGGGCCCGCCGGCGTGCGCCCCGGGCCCGGCGCCGACGGGCGCCTCGGGGGTCAGCGCTCCCCCTCCACCAGCCCGGCCGCGCCCGCGCCCCGGCTGAGGGTGACGTTCCTGATCCGGTCGCGCACGCCCCCGACTTCGGCGCCCTGGGCGAGGGCCCGGTCCAGGTCGACCACCCGGCCGGCGTCGATGTCGAACGACTGGGGCAGGAACTCGGCCTTGCGCACCTCCCAGCGGCCGCCGGGCCGGGCGGGCCGGGAGAAGGTGAAGCGCGCGACGGTGGACTGGGTCCCGCGGGCGTCCTGGAGGCCCTGGCCGTTGAACATCTCGCCGGCGATCTGGTCCCCCAGGCCGTAGACCACCCAGGTGTCGTTGACCTTCTCGTAGGGCTGGGGGACGTGAGCGCGGGCGCCGACGATCAGGTCGATGTCGGGGCGGCCGCCGGTGCGCGAGGCGGTGAGGGCGCGGGCGAGGGCGAGCTGGCGGTCGTCGGGGGCCTCCTGCCATTCGGTGCCCCAGTGCAGGGACACCACGACCACGTCGGCGCCCGCCTTCCGGGCGGCCTTGGCGTCGGCGAGGATCCGGTTCGGGTCGACGAGGCCGACGCTCCAGGGCTGCCCCTGCGGAAGGGGGCGACCGCCGGTGTCGTAGGTGTAGGCGAGGTGGGCGACGTTCGCCGGTCCCGCGCGCAGAAGGGTGACCGAGTTGCCCTCGGCCTCGGTGCGCGCGGTGCCCGCGTGCCGCACGCCGGCGGCGTCCAGCGCGTCGAGGGTGCGCCCTACGCCGGCGGCGCCGTCGTCCAGGCTGTGGCCGGAGGCGGTGGAGCAGCCGTCGTAACCGGTGGCCGCGAGCGCCTCGGCGATCTCGGGCGGGGACGTGGCGGCGGTCGGTCCGGTGTGGTCGCCGTTCGCGCCGAAGACCGTGTCCAGGTGACACAGGGCCAGGTCGGCGGCGGAGACGACGGACTTGGCGCCCTCGAGCACGGGCCGGAAGTCGTAGCCCGCGCCGCCGGCGTCGAAACGGGCGCGGTCGACGACCGTGGCGTGCGGGCGGAGGTCGCCGGAGGCCACGAGCGTGAAGCCGCGGGCGGCGGGGGGCGCGGCGCGTCCGGGCCGGCCGGCCGATCGGTGGTCGTGGGCCTGGCAGGCGGCGGCCGACGCGAGCAGGGCCGTCAGGGCCAGGGCCACCAGGTGTCTGCGGTCGAGCACCGGATCACCCCGATTCGCATGGGTTGTCATATTTACGCACGTATCACTACTAGTCCATCGGCGGCGGCGGATCGCTCCGGCACTCCCTCCGTCCAGGGCCGATGCCTGCGATCGGCGTAGCCCGGACCGTTCGTCGAACCGTTCGTCGACGCGATCGACCGTCCGCCGCAGAGCCGTGTGCGCACCCTGTCCCGATCCGGCCCGTTGCGGTGGCATACGCCCATGACCGCCGGAACCGCCCTCAACGCCAGGACGACGACCGCCGAACACGAACTCGCCGCACTGCAGCGCGAACACGGCCGACCGCTGTTCGCACTGCTGCTGCGCCTGTGCGACGGCGACCGCCAGCGCGCCGAGGACCTGGTCCAGGAGACGCTGGTGCGCGCCTGGCAGCACCCCGAGGCGCTGCGCGCCGACGCCTTCGACTCCGTACGGCCCTGGCTGCTCACCGTGGGCCGACGGCTGGCGATCGACGCGCGGCGGGCCCGGCAGGCGCGCCCGCCCGAGGTCGGGGACGCCGTCCTGGAGAACGCGCCCGTCTGCGCCGACCACGCCGAACGGGCGGCCGCCGCCCTCGACGTGCGCGAGGCTGTGAAGACACTCACTCCGGAACACCGTGAAGTCCTGGTGCTGGTGTATTTCCAGGGGGCGAGTGTGGCGGAGGCCGCCGAGGCGCTCGGGATCCCGCCCGGTACCGTGAAGTCGCGCGCGTTCTACGCGCTGCGCGCCCTGCGCCGGGTGCTTCCGGGATACGCGGCCGACCTGCACTGAAACCGACGATCGGGTCAAGCCTCCGTAAAGCGCCTTGCCGTGGACCCCCTTGAGGTAATCGGGTGTCCTTGTCCGTGTTGCGGACTGGGGTCCCGGCGACGGGCGACCGCAAGCACCGGAGGAAGGCAGGAAGGGATGCTGCACAGAGGTCACCAGAGCACGGACGGCACCGGCGGCGGTGAACTCACCGTTCCCATGGCCTGGTTGTACGCCGAGTACATCGCCGACGAACTGCTGCGGACCGGCGATCTGATGCCGCCGACGTCCTTCGAGTTCCGCGCCGGGCGCGACGCCCTGGCACTGACGATCTTCCTCTCCGACACCGACGGCGAGCTGTCCGGGATCCGGGTCGTCACCCAACTGGAGACCTGGCTTTCGCTCACGGCGTACGACCAGCCGTGGCAGAACTGGGTCGACGAACGTATGTCCCAACTGAGAGCCGAAGCCGCCCGGTCGGAAGGTCCCTCACCCGATCTCGAACTGGCGGCCGCGGCCTGGCGCTGGCTGGAGGAGACGGAGCTTCTCGCCCCCGATCTCGACGCGGCGCCGGGCGGTTCCCCGGCCGGCGAGGGCGAGGAACCCGAGGTGTGGACGCCCGCCTGGCAGCTCGGACTGCCTCTCGGCCATCTGGCGATTCATCTTTTCTAGATTCACACCAATCCGCGGGCCGGACCGCTCCGAACATCTCGGTCACGATTCGGTACGCGCCTTGAGTGATTCGCCGGCCCGGTGCGTACCGGTGGGAGCAAGGAGTAACCCCACTGGCACTCAACGGCACGAGGTTTCGGCATGAGGTCCCTGGAAAGGCATCGCGACGTCGGCGCGTACGCGCTCGGCGTGCTGGACGAAGCGGAAGCCTTCCGCTTCGAGGACCACCTCATGGAGTGTCCTCAGTGTGCGGCGCAGGTCACCGAGTTCGGTCCCACCGCGCGTCAGATGATGCTCTACCGGCGCGCCACCCCGCGCACCGTGCACCCCTTCGCCGGCCCCGGCCCGCAGCTGCTGGACCGGCTGCTCGCCGAGGTGGCGGTCCGGCACCGGGCCGTGCGCCGACGGGTGCTGTACGCGGTGGCCGCCTCGGTGGTCGTCGCCCTGGCCGCTCCCGTGCTCGCCATGGCAGCGGGCGGCGGCAGCGGCGGTGAGGACTCCGTGCGGCTCACCGCCACCGACGAGAAGTCCGGCGTGTGGGCGCAGGTCACCACGGAGAACGAGGCGTGGGGCAGCCATGTGGAGCTGCAGGTCAAGGACGGGGCGGGCCCCCGCTCCTGCCGCCTGATCGCCATCGGCGCCGACGGCTCCGAGCAGACCGTGACCAGCTGGACCGTGCCCCGGCACGACGCCCGCCCCAACACCATGCAGGGCGCGGCCGCCTGGCACCCCGACGAGATCGTCGCCTACGAGCTGCGCACGGCGGCCGGCGAGCACCTGGTGACGCTGGAAGCGCACTGATCGTCGCACCGGAGCGAGTTCAGGTCGCTCCGGGTCGGCGCGCGGGGCGGTCGCCCGCATCCCGGTCCGGCCGCGGGGGCTACTTCAGCAGCCGCGACATCCTCCGGTCCGCCAGCGGCTTGCCGCCCGTCTGACAGGTGGGGCAGTACTGCAGCGAGGAATCGCTGAACGAGACCTCCCGGACGGTGTCGCCGCAGACCGGGCAGGGCTCGCCGGTACGGCCGTGGACGCGCAGACCGCTCTTCTTCTCGGCCTTCAGACGCCCCGCCGCCAGCCCCCGCGAACGTTCGACCGCCTCGGTGAGCGTGGTGCGCAGGGCCTCGTAGAGGGCGTGGGTCTCCTCCGGGGTCAGGGACGAGGCCAGTTTGTACGGGGACATCCTCGCCGCGTGCAGGATCTCGTCACTGTAGGCGTTGCCGACGCCCGCGATCAGGCCCTGATCGCGCAGGGCGCCCTTGAGGCGGCGCCGCTCGCCCGCGAGCAGCGCGGCGAAGCGGGCCTCGTCGAAGTCGTCGGCGAGCGGATCGGGCCCGAGGCGGGCGACGCCCGGGACCTGCCGCGGGTCGCGCACCACGTACACCGCGAGCCGCTTCTGGGTGCCTGCCTCGGTCAGGTCGAAGCCCTCCCCCGTCTCCAGGGCGACCCGCAGGGCCAGAGGGCCCTTGCCGGGGCGGGGCGGGCCGTCGGGGAGGCGGTCCCTCCAGTGCAGCCAGCCCGCGCGGGCCAGATGCGCGACCAGGTGCGGGCCGTCACCGGTCGCCAGGTCGAGGAACTTGCCGTGCCGGCGCACGGCGGTGACCGGCCGGCCCTCCAGGGCGGTGACGGGCGGGTCGTACGTCTTCAGCACGCTGATCGCGGCGGGCAGCACGCGCACGATCTCGTGGCCGACGGCATGCTCGGCCAGGAAGTCCTTGAGTGCTTCGACCTCGGGAAGTTCCGGCATACGTCCAGAGTGCCACCCGGGACGGGCATCGCCTCGCGGTGCGGGCACGGCACGGCGCCGGTCAGGGCCGGTCAGGGCCGGTCGGGTGGCGGCACCGCGAACTCGCACCACACGCACTTGCCGCCGCCGCGTGCCTCCACGCCCCACTCGTCGGTGAGCAGGTCCACCAGCATCAGGCCCCGCCCGGAGACACCCGACTCGCCCGCCTCCCTGCGCCGCGGCAGGGCACTGGAGGTGTCCTCGACCTCGACCCGCAGCCGGCGTCCGCCGCCGGTGAGCGCGCGCAGCGTGACGATCGCCGCGCCCTCGGTGTGCATGAGCGCGTTGGTGATCAGCTCGTCCGCGACCAGCTCGATCTCGTCGGAGCGGTCCCGGTCGCCCCAGGCGCGCACGGCCGCGCGGATCATGTGCCGGGCCTCCGTGAGGGCCTCCGGATCGCCGGGCGCGACATGCTGCTGGAGCCGGTTGCCGGACTGGGGGCCGTCCGGACCGCGGCGGCGCAGCAGGAGCAGGGCCACGTCGTCGTCCCCGCCCCGCTCCTCGGCGACGTCGATGAGCTGGTCGGCGAGTTTACGCACGTCGCCGGGGCCGGCGGAGATGAACGCGGCGAGGGCGAGCATGCCGTCGTCGAGGTCGGCGCCGGGCTGCTCGACCAGCCCGTCGGTGCACAGCAGCAGCGTGTGGCCGGGGTCGAGCTCGATGGTGCCGACGGGGTACTCCAGGCTGCCGAACTCGGCGGACAGCCCGAGCGGCAGCCCGCCGGGCACCGCGACGCGCCGGCAGGCGCCGTCGGGGTCGCGCAGCAGGGGGTCGATGTGTCCGGCGCGCACCACCTGGACGACCCCGGTGGCCAGGTCGACCTCCGCGTACAGGCAGGTGGCGAAACGGTCGGTGTCGAGTTCGTGCAGGAAGACGGAGGCGCGGGCCATCACGGTGGCCGGGGTGTGCCCCTCGGCCGCGTAGGCCCTGAGCACGATGCGCAGCTGGCCCATGACGGCGGCCGCGTGCGTGTCGTGGCCCTGGACGTCGCCGATGACGGCGCCGACGCGGCCTCCCTCGGAAGAGGCGCCTCCGGGCAGCGGGATCAGGTCGTACCAGTCGCCGCCGATGTCACGGCCGTGCGAGCCGCCGATGGTGGCGGCCCGGTAGCGGACCGCGACGTCGGCGCCGGGCACGCTGGGGATGGTGCGCGGCAGCATGGCCTGCTGGAGGCCCTGGGCGATGTCCTTCTCCTGCTCGTAGAACATGGCCCGTTGCAGGCTCTGCGCGATGCTGCTGCCCAGGGCGACGAGGATGTTGCGCTCCTCGGGCGTGAAGCCGTGCCGGTCGCTGTAGAGCAGGCCCATGGCGCCGATCGGGCGGGCCTGCACGATGAGCGGCAGATAGGCCGCCGAGGTGATCCTCAGGTCGCTCAGGTGCGGCCACAGCACGGGGTAGCCGCGGGCGAACTCGTCCGGCGACTCGATGAAGCGCGGGGCGAGGGTGCGCACGACCTCGCTCATCGGGTACGGCTCGTCGATCCGGGTGACGAGCGTGCCGGGCACGAAGCTGCCCTCGGGCCCCTCGGCGATCAGCCGGATGCGGCCCGCCTCGACGAGGCCCATGACCAGACTGGTCGCGCCGAGATGAGTGAGGCCCTGGGTGTCCTTGAGGACGTCGATGACGTCCTGCACGGTGCGGGCGTGCGCCAGGGCCGCCGTGGTGAGCTGGACGACGTTGGTCTGCTCGCGGCGCGCGTGGTCGAGGGTGTCCCCGTCGCGGCGGGCGGCGAGGTCGCCGAGTTCCTCGGTCGCGTCGCGCACGATGCCGATGATGCGACGCGGGCGGCCGGTGTCGTCGCGCCGGATGCAGCCCTGGGTGTGGGTCCAGCGCAGGGCGCCGTCGCGCAGCCGCGTGCGGAAGTAGGCGCCGTAGTGCTCGCTGCCTTCCTTGATCGCCTGCGTGACGAGAGCGTCCAGGCGGGTGGCCTCGTTCGGCGGGACCCGCGCGGCGAGCGACGCCGGATCGCCGTCGTACTCGCCGGGGCTGATGTCCAGGATCTCGTGGGCCCGGGCGTCCATGTGGCACTGTCCCGAGTCGAGGTCCCAGTCGAAACGGCCCATGCGGTTGAGCGCCAGGAACGGATCCGGGTGGGCGGGCCAGTCGTCCGGGGGTGACAGGGCACGCGCTCCCCGATCAGCCATGGGGCCACCTTGCCAGGGTTCGCCCGATTCCTCGACCGGGGAGCGCGGGCCTTCGGCCACGGTCAGCCGAGGACGGAGCCGGCAGGGCTGCCGAATATGGGGTCGGACGGGTCGAGGCCGCCGGACTCGTCCGGTCCGTCGGGGATCAGCCCGCCGCCGTCGGGCAGGTCGGGGACCTCAGGGACCGTCCGCGGGCCGACGGCGTCGGGTGCGGCCGCGCGGTCGAGGCCCGCGCCGGGATCCCGGTCGGAACCGGTGTCCGAGAGGCCGGAGCCGGCGTCCGAGGGATCGGAGCCGGTGTCCGAGGGATCGGAGCCGGTGTCCGAGAGGTCGGTTCGGGGGTCGGCGAACAGGACGCGGCCCTGCGCCGCCGGCAGGACGGCCTCCGGGCCCGGCATCGTGTACTTCGCTCCCACACCGCCGCGGCCGGCGACGAGGAGCGCCGCCGAGAGCGCACAGGCGGTGAGGAGGGTGGCAGTGGGTGGTCGCACCACGTTCTCCCGCATCGACTCGATCTGCCCCTCTCGGGGATTCGCCCACTATTGTCTGCCCCACCCGCACCGGTCACGCAAGCGGAGGACTCGCACACACACCGTGACCGGGCGGTGCGGAGGAGGAGCGTACGGCCGTGGACTGGTTCACCGCACCCGAGTACTGGCAGAGCCGGCTGGTCTTCCAGCGCGGCCTGGCCGGTGTGTACCTGGTCGCGTTCCTGACGGCGGCCCTGCAGTTCCGTCCGCTGCTCGGCGAGCACGGGATGCTGCCGATCCCCGGGTTCGTGCGGCGCTCGCCCTTCTGGCGGACCCCGAGCCTGTTCCACCTGCGGTACTCCGACCGGCTGTTCGCGCTCTGCGCTTGGGCGGGGTGCGCGGTGTCGGCGGCCCTGCTGGCGGGGGTGGACGCCTACGTGCCGCTGGGGGCGGCGATGGCGCTGTGGCTGCTGCCGTGGGCGCTGTACCTGTCGATCGTCAACGTGGGGCAGACCTGGTACGGGTTCGGCTGGGAGTCCCTGCTGCTGGAGACCGGCTTCCTCGCCGTGTTCCTCGGCAACGACGAGGTGGCGCCGCCGGTGCTCGTGCTCTTCCTGCTGCGCTGGCTGCTGTTCCGGGTCGAGTTCGGCGCGGGCCTGATCAAGATGCGGGGCGACGCCTGCTGGCGGAAGCTGACGTGCCTCTACCACCACCATGAGACCCAGCCCATGCCCGGCCCGCTGAGCTGGTACTTCCATCGGCTGCCGAAGCCGTTGCACCGCGTCGAGGCGGCCGCCAACCATGTCACCCAACTCGTCGTGCCGTTCCTGCTGTTCGCGCCGCAGCCGGTCGCGACCGCGGCGGCGTCCCTGATGATCGCCACCCAGCTGTGGCTGGTGCTGTCGGGCAATTTCGCCTGGCTGAACTGGATCACCGTCGTCCTGGCCGTGCCCGCGCTCGCCCTGCCGGGCGGCCACCCGACGGCCGCCGCGGCGCCCCTGTGGTTCGAGGTCGTGGTTCTCGCCACGGCCGCGCTGCTGCTGTTCCTGAGCTACCGCCCGGTGGTCAACATGCTCTCCCGCCGACAGGTGATGAACCGCTCCTTCGATCCGCTGCACCTGGTCAACACCTACGGCGCGTTCGGCAGCGTCAGCCGGATCCGCTACGAGGTGGTGGTCGAGGGCACGCTCGACGAGGCGCCGCGCGAGGACTCCGAATGGCGGGAGTACGAGTTCCGGGGCAAGCCCGGCGATCCCCGCCGCCGGCCGGGCCAGTTCGCCCCCTGCCATCTGCGCCTGGACTGGATGATGTGGTTCGCGGCGCTCTCCCCCGCGTACGCCGGGGCGTGGTTCGCCGCCCTGGTGGAGCGGCTGCTGGAGAACGACCGCGACACGCTGAGGCTGCTGCGCGGCTCGCCGTTCCCGCCCGGCCGGCCCCCGCGGCACGTCCGCGCCCGCCTGTTCCGCTACCGGTTCACGACCCGGCGGGAGCGGCGGGAGACGGGCGCGTGGTGGCAGCGGACGTACGTGCGCGAGTATCTGCCGCCGACCCGGCTGGCCGGACCGGCCCCCAGGCCGTAGCCGCGCACGGCGGTAGTCTCCGAGATCCGCTGCGACGGCTACCCCGACGAGCGCTCCGACGGCTCCCCCGCGGGCAGCAGTCCGTCCTCCCGCAGCTCCTCCCAGAGCGCCGCGGGGACGGGGACGGCGAACTGCTCGGCGCAGTCCTCGGCCTCGGCGGCCGAGCGGGCGCCGACCAGGACGCTCGCGACCGCCGGATGGGCGGCGCAGAAGGCCAGCGCGACGGCGCGCAGGGGGACGCCGTACCGGTCCGCGACCGCCTTCATGCGCAGGGCCGTCTCCAGCAGGTCGGCCGGCGCCCGGGCGTAGTCGTACGTCGCATCGGGTCTCGGATCGGCCAGCAGGCCCGAGTTGAAGGCGCCGCCGACCACCACGGACACACCTCGTTCGAGGGCCGCGGGCAGCAGCTCGGCGCCGGCGCGCTGGTCGAGCAGCGTGTACCGGCCGGCGCACAGCACCACGTCGACGTCGGTGTCACGGACGAAGCGGGTGAGCATCTCCGCCTGGTTCATGCCCGCGCCGATCGCGCCCACCATGCCTTCCGAGCGCAGTCCCTCCAGGGCGGGATACCCCTCGCGGAATGCCTGTTCGGCGTGGTCGTCCGGGTCGTGGAGGTACACGACGTCGACACGGTCGAGGCCGAGCCGCTCCAGCGAGGCCTCCAGGGACCGGCGCACGCCGTCGGCGCTGAAGTCCCACACCCGGCGGTGGGTGGCGGGCACCGCGAAGCCGTGGGCCAGGTCGTCGCCGTCCGGCGGGTCCAGGGGTTCCAGGCGGCGGCCCACCTTCGTGGAGACGGTGTATCCCGCTCGCGGGAAGTCCCGCAGGGCGGCGCCGAGACGCCGTTCGGACAGGCCGAGCCCGTAGTGCGGCGCGGTGTCGAAGTAGCGCACGCCCCGCTGCCAGGCGGCGGTCACGGTGTCGTGAGCCTGCTCGTCGGTGACCTCGGAGTAGAGGTTGGCGAGGGGGGCGGCGCCGAGACCCAGAGCGCTGACCTGGACGGCGCTGCGGCCGAGGCGGGTCATCGGGCGCCCTCCGGGCGCAGCCGCAGGCCCTGCATGCCGCCGTCGACGGCGAGCGAGGTGCCGGTGGTGGCGCCGGACAGAGGGCTCGCCAAGTAGGCGATCGCGCCCGCGACTTCGGCCGCACTGACCAGGCGGCCGATGGGCTGGCGGGCCTCCAGCGCGGCGCGTTCGGCGGCTGGGTCGTCGGCCGCTCCGAGCAGCCGGCCGACCCACGGGGTGTCGGCGGTGCCGGGGTTGACGCAGTTGACGCGGATGCCCTCGCGGACGTGGTCGGCGGCCATGGCGAGAGTCAGCGAGTACACCGCGCCCTTGGCCGCGCTGTAGAGGGCGCGCCGGGGCAGGCCCGCGGTGGCCGCGATGGAGCAGGTGTTGACGACGGCCGCGTGCGAGGAGCGCCTGAGGTGCGGCAGAGCGGCGCGCGACGTGCGGACCATGCCGACGACGTTGACGTCCAGGACGCGGTGCCATTCGGCGTCGTCGTTGTCCTCGACGGTCCCCTGGGCGCCGATGCCCGCGTTGTTGACCAGCACGTCGAGCCCGCCGAGTTCGGCGACGGCGGCGGCGACCGCCTCGCGCACGCCGGCGTCGTCCCCGAGGTCGGCCCGGTAACCGAGCAGAGGCTTCTCGACACCCGAGAGGTCGAGGTCCAGGACGGCGACCCGGGCGCCGCGCTCGGCCAGGAGCTGGGCGGTCACCCGGCCGATGCCTGAGCCGCCCCCCGTCACCAGGGCCGTCAGCCCCTCGAAGTCGCTCACGCCGCCTTCTCCTTCCGGCTTTCGCGGCCGACGGTCCGCAGGCCGCCGCCGGGATGGGTGTGCCGCACGATCGACTCGCCGCGCACGGCCGGCTCGGCCCGCACAGCCGGTTCGCCCCACACGGCCGACTCGCCCCGCACGATCGGCTCGGCCCGCACGGACGTCGAGGAGCCGGCCGCGCCGGGCGCCGTCCGCCGGCCCTCGCGGGACACCGCCGGGCCGGGAACACGGCCGCCGGGGTCCGTCGCGCGGGAGCCGCCGGACTCGGGCCGGGCGGGGATGCGGATGTCGGGGGTGTCGACCGCGGTGACGCGGGCGGGGGGCGGGGGCGCCATCGGCCGGCTCCTCATCGGGCGGGACATACGATTGCTGCCGTATATTTATCAGACCACTTCCCTGCCGCAACACCCCCCGATAGCGTTTTCACCAGGTTCACGGCCAGAGTGGTCCGACCACTTCGGTGGCCGGGCCCCGGCGCACCGGCGACAGGAGAAGGCCACGTGGAAGACACCCCGCCCAGCGCGACCACCGCTCCCAAGGGCACCGTGACGCAGCGCGCCATCGAGCGGATCAAGGCGATGATCGGCGACGGGCTGCTGGAGCCGGGCCAGCGGCTGCCGACCGAGCGCGATCTCGCGGCCCAGCTGGGCATCTCCCGCAGTTCGATGCGCGAGGCGATCCGGGCGCTCACGGTCCTGGGCGTGCTGGAGGCCCGCCACGGCTCCGGCATCTACGTCACCCAGCTCAAGGCCGGTGACCTCCTGGAGACCTTCGGCGTGGTGGCCGACCTCTCACGCGGGACGCGGCTGGTGGAGCTGCTGGAGGTCCGGCGGATCCTGGAGTCGACGGCCGCCGCGCTGGCCGCGGCCCGTATCACTCCGGAGCAGCTGGCCGTCGTTGAAGGGCATCTGGCGGCGATGAACGCCACGGACGACGCGGAGGAGATCCTCGCGCACGACCTGGCCTTCCACCGCGCGGTCGCCTCGGCCGCCGGCAACGAGACGATGGCGGCGATCCTGGAGGGCGTCTCCTCGCGCACCTTCCGCGCCCGCGTGTGGCGCGGCTACCAGGAAGAGGGCGCCTTCGCCCGCACGCGCCGCGAGCACGCCGCGATCCACCGCGCGCTGCTCGCCCGCGATCCGGAGGCCGCCCGCGCGGCCGCGGCCGCTCACGTGGGCGAGGTGGAGGACTGGCTCAGGGCCCAGGCCCGGGTGCCCGTCTGAGCCGGGAGACCCGGACCGCGGGCGCGCTCGGCGGCGGCACCGGGCTCGCACGGGGACGACACGGGGAGCCTCGGGCGGCGCGCGGGCGCAGGGGTCGCGTCGGCCTCGCGCTCGAGGTCGACGGGAGGGGCTCGGCGGGGCAGAGTTCTCCTACGTACTCGCGAGTAGTGGACACCCCCGAGGAGCTGCCGTGACCACCCGAGGAGCTGCCGTGACCGACTGGGTCGGCCGGACCGCCGTCGAGATCGCCGCCGCCGTACGCGCGAAGGAGGTCACGCCCCGCGAGGTGGTGGCCGAGCACCTCGCGCGGATCGAACGGCTGGACGGGCGCGTCGGGGCGTTCCGCGTGGTCCGCGCCGCGGCCGCGCTCGCCGAGGCCGACGAGGTGACCGCCCGCGCCGATCTGGCCGAGCTGCCCCTGGCCGGGGTGCCGGTGGCGGTCAAGGACAACCTCGGGGTGCGGGGCGAGTCGACCCGCGTCGGCTCGGCGGCGACACCGGATGCGCCGGCCGGCGCCGACCATGTCACGGTGGCCCGGCTGCGGGCGGCCGGCGCGGTGGTCGTCGGTCTGACCAACGTGCCCGAGCTGTGCGTCTTCGGCACCACGGAGGGCGTCCACGGCACGGCCCGCAACCCGTGGGACGTCTCCCGCACGGCGGGCGGCTCCTCCGGCGGCAGCGCGGCCGCGGTCGCCGCCGGGATGACGCCGATCGCCCTCGGCAACGACGGCATGGGCTCCCTGCGCATCCCGGCCGCCAACTGCGGGCTGGTGACGATCAAGCCGGGCCACGGGGTCGTGCCGGCGGGGATAGGGGAGGGCGACTGGTTCGGCATGTCGGAGAACGGCCCGCTGGCGACGACCGTGGAGGACGCGCGGCTGATGCTGTCGGTCCTGGCCGGCGCCGAGGTCACGGAGCAGGTGGAAGCCGGGGCGCTGAGGGTCGCCGTCTCGGTGCGCAGCCCGCTGGCGGGGGTCACCGTGAGCAGGCCGTACAGGGACGCGGCCCGGGAGGCCGCCGGGGTGCTCGTCCGGGCCGGCCATCACGTGGAGCGGGCCGAGCCGCCGTATCCGCTGTCGCTGAGCGTCACGTCGCTCGCGCACTGGACGGCGGGCACGGCCGTGGACGCCGAGGGCCTGGACGCCCGGCTGCTGACGCGGCGCACCCGGGTGCACGCGGCCGTCGGCCGACGCTTCCTGAAGGGAGTGCGCGGCGGTTCGGCGCGGGAGGAGCTGCGCCGGCGTCTGGAGCCGTTCTTCGCGCGGTACGACGTGCTGCTCACTCCGGCGCTGGCACGACGGTCGCCGAAGTCGGCGCCGTGGCACGAGCGGGGCTGGCTGCGCAACATCGCGGTGAACACGAACTACTCGCCGCTGACCCCGCCGTGGAACCTGACCGGCTGGCCGGCGATGACCGTCCCGTTCGGGACGCTGCCGTCCGGCGCTCCCACCGCGGTGCAGCTGGTGGGCCGGCCGGGATCCGAGGGCCGACTGCTGCGCGTGGCCGAGCAGATGGAGACCCTGCGTCCGTGGCGACGGACGGCGCCGCTGGACTGAGCGGCAGCACCGCGGAGCCCGGACAGCCGGGAGGCGGGGCGGCCTGGAGTACCGGTGGGGTCCGGGGCGGGGAGGTGCGCGGGGCGCCGGGGCCCGAGCGGCGCGGAGATGGGAGAGGGCGGAGGGACGCATGGGCGTGGACTGTGTGGGTGCACGCCCATGCGGTCGGCGATCGCGAGGGATCCTGCGGGCGGTTCAGTCCACGCTGGGCAGGATGTGGGGCTCCGCGAGGTCGTCCTCGTAGCCCGCCAGGCGGATCGGGGCGGAGCGCGCCCACACGTCCAGGCTGCCGAGCTCGCCAGGTCGGCGGCCGGCGCGCTCCGTGCGTTCCTTGGGGCGCTGCTCGCGATTCGTCTTCTCCGGTGTCACCGCGCACTCCTTATGTGTCGGATCACCCTCGGGGCGTGCCGGCCACTCTGCGGTCCGGCGCTGGACGCTCCCTCGGGTCGGGCTGGAGTCGGTGGCGACACGGTTGCGCCGGTGACTCCCAGGAGAGCTGGCCGTGGTGAACCGGCTTGTCCCAGACGGACGATGGGTGTGGGTGGCACTCCGTCCTGCTGTCCGTCGGCTACAGCCTAACCAGATGAGCGGGGTGCCGCTCGATAGGGCTCGAAAATTTGGGGTAACCATGGCGAGTCATCCGTATGTCTCCGCAGGTGAATTGAACCCTTTTCCACCCCGGTGCACCTCTTGGGTTCACTCGTCCGGCGTACGGCGGTGAACACCGGTGCCGATCCGGGCGCGTCGTTCAGGCCCCGTTCGCCGGATCGCAAGCAGGCCATGATCTGCTGATGTGCAGAACGGCTGACTCCCGGGAGGACTGACGCATGGAGCTGCGCAGCGTCGAGGAGCTGATGGACCTCCTGTACGCGTGCCGGGGCGTACGGGACGCCGCGCACGGCCCGGGTCCAGGAGCCGACCTGCACGACCACGCGCTGCGCACGGCCGCGCTGCTGCGCCGCGGCCGGCCCGCGGACAAGGAGCTCCAGCTCGCCGGCCTGGTCCGCCCGGTGGGCCGGCTGCTGCGCCCCGCCGACCCGGCCGGCCGGGCGGAGCTCGCCGCCGACGCGGTACGGCCGCTGCTCGGGCCTCGGGTCGCCCGTCTCGTGCGGCTGCATCCCTGCCGTGCGCTGCCCGTCGACGACGACCTGCTCAGCCTGCGCCAGGCCGTCGAGGACGCTCTGACGACCGCCTTCGACGCCGGGGTCCTGGAGGACTGGCGCACCGTGCTGGAACTGGTAGCGGCACGCAACTCCCGTCTCAGGGCTGTTGATTGACGTTCCGTCGTGAGACGGTTCGCCGATGACGCCGTCGCACGGGAAGTACGGTCTGCGCGGGAGGGCCGCGATCGTCACCGGGGCCACCCGGGGCATCGGCCGGGCCGTGGCGCGGGCGCTCGCCGACGCCGGGGCGCACGTGTGCGTGAGCGCACGCGACCCGGACGACGTGCGGCGCACCGCCGCGGAACTCGACGGGGTGGGCCTGGCCGGAAGCGTCGTGGACCCCGGCCATGCCGAGGAACTCACCGGTCTGTGCCTGCGCGAGTTCGGCCGGCTGGACGTCCTGGTCAACAACGCGGCGACGAACCGGCCGTACGGCCCCCTCATGGACGCCGACCCGGCGCTCTGGCGGGAGGCGTTCGCCGTGAACGTCGAGGCGCCGCTGCGGCTGGTGCAGTGCGCGTGGCGCGGCTGGATGCGCGAACACGGCGGGACGGTGGTCAACATCTGCACCGAGGGCGCCGCGCACACCGGTCCCGGCGTCGGGGCGTACGGCACCAGCAAGGCCGCGCTGCTCCACCTCACCCAGCAGCTGGCCGGAGAGCTGGGGCCGGGCGTCCGGGTCAACTCGGTCTCCCCCGGCCTCGTCCGCACCGAGATGGCACGGTTCGTGTGGGAGCCGGGAGAGCGGGAGACCGCGGCCGGCCTGCCGCTGGCCCGCATCGGGGAGCCCGAGGACGTGGCGAGGGCGGTGCTGTGGCTGGCGTCGGACGCGGCGGAGTGGATCACGGGCGCGGATCTGCTGGTGGACGGCGGTACGCGGGTGCGAAGAGCCCGCGTGCCGCCGTGACGCGGGTGGCGCGCCGGGGCAGGCCGGTCGCGCCTTCCGCGCCTTCCGCGCCTCCTCGAGCGACCGGTGTCGCTACCACTTGCCCGGCGCGTAGTCCTTCAGGAAGACCCCGTACACGTCCTCGCCCGCCTCGCCCCGCACGACCGGGTCGTAGACACGGGCCGCCCCGTCGACGAGGTCGAGCGGCGCGTGGAAACCCTCCTCCGCGAGCCGCAGCTTGTCGAAGTGCGGGCGCTCGTCGGTGATCCAGCCGGTGTCGACCGAGGTCATCAGGATGCCGTCGGCCTGGAACATCTCCTGGGCGCTGGTCCGCGTCACCATGTTCATCGCCGCCTTGGCGGCGTTCGTGTTCGGGTGGCCTGCGCCCTTGTAGCCGCGTCCGAAGACGCCCTCCATCGCCGAGACGTTGACGACGTACGCGCGCCCGCTCGTCGCCTTCCTCGCGGCGTCGGCCATGGCCGGGCGGAGCTTGCTGATCAGGATGAACGGCGCCGTGTAGTTGCACAGCTGGGTCTCCAGCAGCTCCACCGGGGAGATCTGCTCGATGGTCTGCACCCAGGTGTTGGTGTCGACGACGTCGGGGACCAGGCCGCCCGCGTCGATCGCGGTGCCGTCGAGGTGCCGGGCCACGCTGGCGTTCCCCGCGACCAGCGCGAGGTCGGCGACCTGCTGGGCGTCCATGCCGCTGATGCCGACCGGCAGCGCGGCCAGACCGTCCACCGCGCCGGAGCCGAAGGCGCCGATGACGTGGTGCGCGGGAAGCTCACCGGCGGGCAGCGGGGCGCTCTCGCCGTCGACCAGGGCGGCGTAGGCGGCGGGCAGACGGCGCACGGTCTGCGTGGCGTTGTTGACGAGGATGTCGAGCGGACCGGCCTCGGCGACCCGGTCGGCGAGGGCCACGGCCTGCGCCGGGTCGCGCAGGTCGATGCCGACGACCTCCAGCCGGTGGATCCAGTCGGCGGAGTCGTCCATGGCCTTGAAGCGGCGGATGGCGTCCTTGGGGAAGCGCGTGGTGATCGTCGTGTGCGCGCCGTCGCGCAGGAGCCGCAGCGCGATGTACATGCCGATCTTGGCGCGGCCGCCGGTGAGCAGCGCGCGCTTTCCTGTGAGGTCGGCGCGGGCGTCGCGGCGGGAGCGGTTCAGCTCGGCGCAGGCCGGACAGAGCTGGTGGTAGAAGTAGTCGACCTCGACGTACCTGGTCTTGCAGGTGTAGCAGGAGCGCGGTCGCTGGAGTATCCCGGCGATCCTGCCCTCCTCCGTCACGGACGACGGCAGGATGCCCTCGGTCTCGTCGTCGATGCGCTGGGCGGAGCCGGTGGCGGTGGCCTCGGTGACCGCCTTGTCGTGGGCGGTCTTGGCGGCCCGGCGCTCCTGCCTGCGGCGCTGCTTCACCGTGCGGTAGACGCCGGCGGTGGCCCTGCGCACGGCGATCGCGTCGGGGTGGTCGACGTCCAGCGCGTCGAGCTCCTCCAGCACGGCGAGGCACACCGCGAGCCGCTCCGGATCGATGCCGGGCCCGTACACGACCTCGTCCACGACGTCGTCCGCGATCGCCGCCGAGCCGTCCTCTGTCACCGTCATCGCGCTGCCGCTTCCCTGCTCACGTGTGCGGCGCTCCGACCGCGCCCGCCCTACGAACGGGGAATTTTACGGAGCGCCGGGCCGCTCCTCCAAACCCGTTCGCGTCAAGAGCCGCAGGCCGTGATGAGCGTCTCCACCTCGGCGGTCAGCGCGGCCGCGAACCGGTCGAGGTCGGGGACGGCCTCGGCGTCGGCGACCAGCCCGTAGTGGACCTGCCCGCGATAGGTCGAGACGGCGACCGCCAGGGCCTGGCCGCGGGCGAGGGGGGCGTACGGGAAGACCTCGGTGACCGCGTTCCCGCCGAGCTTGAGGCCGAAGCCGGGCAGCGGGACGCTGGTGACGAGGATGTCGAACCAGAGCCGGGCGGCCTGGGCGGCCAGGGGCCCGCCGAGACGGTGGCCGAGCGCCGGGACGTGGTCGGCGAGCAGGGCGACCGCGCCGGCGCCGCGGCCGGGTCCCGCGTCCTTGTTGCGGTCCATGGCGGTGCGGCAGTGGGCGAGCCGGCCGAGCGGGTCCGGGTCGTCGACCGGAAGCCGCAGCATGTACCCGGAGAGCCGGTTGCCCTGAGGGTGAGCGGAACGCGGGCGCCGCTGCGAGACGGGGATCAGCGCGCGGGGCCGCACGCCCGCGCTGCCGTCGCCGCGCTCGTCGAGCCAGCGGCGCAGGGCCCCCGCCACGACCGCGATCAGGACGTCGTTGACGGTGCCGCCGGCGACCTTGCGGACCCGGTGGACGTCGTCGAGGTCGATGACGACGCCTGCGGTGCGGCGGGTGCCGGTGGACACGGCGGTGAGCGCGGCGCTGGAACGGACGCCCAGGCCCGACACGGCGACCGACGCGCCGATGTCGAGGGCGCGGCCCACCTCGGAGACCGCCCCGCGCAGCAGGCCGGGGAGCCTGCGCACATCGGGGAGGCGCGACGCGGCGGGCTGCGCGGGCCGGGGCCGCCTCGGAGGCAGGTCCATGGGGTCCAGGACCGCCGCCGCCAGGGTCAGCGCCCGCAGTCCGTCGGCGAGGGCGTGGTGGAACTTGAAGAGGACGGCGAAGGACATGCCGTCCTCGCCGGGCAGCACGTGCGCCTCCCACGGCGGGCGGCCGCGCTCCAGAGGCCGTTCCATGAGCCGGCCGGCCTCGGCCTGGAAGTCGGCGGCGCGGTCGTGCAGGCGGACGTGGTGCCGGGGGTCGAAGTCCGGGTCCGGCTCGCGCACCGCGCCGCCGAAGGCGAGTGGCTGCCACACGTCCCGGATCCGCATGCGCAGGCCGGGGACGGCGGCCGCCCGGGCGGCGAGCAGATCGGCCGCGTGGGCGGCCGCGGCGGGCGACCCGGCCGAGAAGACCCCGAGCGCGCCGAGGTGCATGGGGTGGTCGGTGGACTCGATGTTCCAGAACGCCAGGTCCAGCGGTGCCAGCAGATCATCAGCAGTCAAGGGCTCGCCTCGCGTCACGATGGGGTGAGAAGGCAGTCAACCTCTCACCACCGATTACGGTCAAGTACGATCGTGCTACGCACAGTTAACATCGGATTAAGTCCGTGTCTCACGGCGTCCCACGACCCGTACCGCCGCCCGCCGCCCGCCGACGGCCCTCCGCCCGGGCGCCTACGTGACCCGCTGGCCCTTCCCCAGGGCGATCACGCCGGCCTTCGAGACGGTGTACAGCTCCGCGTCGCGCTCCGGGTTCACCCCGATGGTCGCCCCCGGAGGGACCTCGACGTTCTTGTCCAGGACCGCCCCGCGGACCACCGCACCCCGCCCGATGTGCACGTTGTCGTGCAGGATCGAGCCCTGGACCACCGCGCCGGGGTCGACCACGACGCCGGGAGACAGGACCGAACGGGTGACCTGTCCGCGGATCAGGCACCCCGCGCTGATGATCGACTCGCCGGCGATGCCGCCCGCGTTGAAACGCGCAGGGGACAACTGGCCCGAGTGGGTGTAGATCGGCCAGGTGCGGTTGTAGAGGTTGAACGCGGGCCGCTCGGCGATCAGGTCCATATGGGCGTCGTAATAGGCGTCGAGCGTGCCGACGTCGCGCCAGTAGCCCTGGTCGCGGCTGGTCTCCCCCGGCACGTGGTTGTCGTGGAAGTCGTACAGGCCGGCCTCGCCGCGCTCGGTGAGCTGGGGCAGGATCGAGCCGCCCATGTCGTGCACGGACCGTTCGTCCTCGGAGTCGCGCTGGAGGGCCTCGATGAGCGCCTTCGTCGTGAAGATGTAGTTGCCCATCGACGCGAACACGGACTCCGGGTCGTCCACCAGTCCCGGCGGGTCGGCGGGCTTCTCCAGGAACCGCTCGACCGTCTGGCCGTCCGAGCCGGGAGTGATCACCCCGAAGGCGGAGGACTCGCCGCGCGGCACCCGGATGCCGGCGACGGTCACGCCCGCGCCGCTGTCGATGTGCTGCTCCAGCATCTGGCGCGGGTCCATGCGGTAGACGTGGTCCGCGCCGAAGACCGCCACGTACTCCGGCCGTTCGTCGTAGATGAGGTTCAGCGACTGCAGGATGGCGTCGGCGCTGCCGAGGTACCAGCGCGGGCCGAGCCGCTGCTGGGCCGGGACCGGCGTCACGTAGTTGCCGAGGAGGCTCGACATCCGCCAGGTGGTGGTGATGTGCCGGTCCAGCGAGTGCGACTTGTACTGCGTCAGCACGCAGATGCGCAGGATGTCCGCGTTGACGAGATTGGACAGCACGAAGTCCACGAGACGGTACGTGCCGCCGAAGGTGACCGCCGGTTTGGCACGGTCCGCGGTCAACGGCATCAGCCGCTTGCCTTCACCGCCCGCCAGCACGATCCCGAGCACCGAAGGCCCACCACGACGCATGGCCGCTCCCCTCACCCTGGTTGATACCCATGGCTGCCCCGGCGTGGGGCTGTCTACGCCTGTTCGAGGATCTCCTCGTACAGTCCGACCGTACGCCGGGCCACCGCGTCCCAGCCGAACTCGCCGACCGCCCGGCTCCGCCCCGCCTCCCCCATGCGACGCGCGGTCGCCGGATCGCCGAGGATCTCGTCGAGCGCGCGCGTGAGGCCCGCCTCGAAGGCGTCGCCCTCGTCGTCCAGGGGGACGAGCGTGCCGGTGACGCCGTCCTCGACGACCTCCGGGATCCCGCCGACCCGGGAGGCCACCACGGGCGTGCCGCAGGCCATCGCCTCCAGGTTGACGATGCCGAGGGGCTCGTACACGGAGGGGCACACGAACACGGCCGCGTGCGTGAGGAGCTGGATCACCTCGGGGCGCGGCAGCATCCTGGGGATCCAGTGCACGCCGTCCCTGGCACGGCTCAGCCGGCCGAAGAGGTCCCGGAACTCCTGGTCGATCTCGGGGGTGTCGGGCGCGCCGGCGCAGAGCACGACCTGCGCCGCCGGGTCGATGCCCTGGACGGCGCGCAGCAGATGCGGCACGCCCTTCTGGCGGGTGATCCGCCCGACGAACAGCACGAACGGGCGATCCGGGTCGAGACCGATCCGGGCGAGGGCGTCGGTGCCGTGGTCGGGGCGGTAGAGCGCGGTGTCGATGCCGTTGTGCACGACGTGCACCCGGTCCGGGGCGAGCGAGGGATAGCAGGCGAGGATGTCGTCGCGCATCGCGCCGGAGACGGCGATCACCGCGTCGGCGGCCTCCAGGGCGGTCCGCTCGGCCCAGCTCGACAGGGCGTAGCCGCCGCCGAGCTGCTCGGCCTTCCACGGCCGCAGCGGCTCCAGCGAGTGCGCGGTCACCACGTGCGGAACGCCGTACAGCTCCTTGGCGAGGTGGCCGGCGAGGTTGGCGTACCAGGTGTGCGAGTGGACCAGCTCGCGGCCTTCGAGGGCGGCCGCCATGGCCAGGTCCACGGAGAAGGTGCGCAGCGCGTCGTTGGCCCCGTCCAGCGCCGACCAGGGACGGTGGCGCTGTACGCCGTCGGTGCGGCCCTCGCCCCAGCAGTGCACCTCGACGTCGACCAGCCGCCGCAGCTCGCGGGCCAGGAACTCGACGTGGACGCCGGCGCCGCCGTACACGTCCGGGGGGAACTCCCGGGTCAGCAGTCCCACTCGCACCCGTAACCCCCATCTTCGCGATCTGTTCCCTTTCATGGTCACCCAGACGGGGCGCATGGGGAAGAGCAAGGGGGTCGTGTGAAGCAACAGTCGCCGCACAGACCTCCGCCGGGCACCCGGTAGTAAAGACAGCAGCTGCGCCGGCGGAAGGCCGCCCCGGTGAAGGCGCCGGCGCCCGCGAGGCCGGGGTGGGCGAACAGCTCGGCGGTGAGGGCACGCGCGCGGGCGGCGGCATCGGGACGGCCGTGGGCACGGGCCCACTGCTCCAGCAGCCGGGCGGTCGCCGCCAGGGCTGATCCGGCGTTGCCCCGCAGCAGGCCCGCCGCGACCCGGTGACGGGCCCGCAGAGCCGCGGACAGGGGTTCCAGGTGGTCTTCGACGACCATCCGGGCGACGGTCGCCGCGTCCCCCGGCCGGGGCCGCACCCGCGTCAGCCACAGGTCGTCCGGGGCGGACCCGGCAGGGTCCCAGCGCAGCAGCTCGGGGGCGAGGTCGGGGACGCACCCGTACAGCACCGCGCAGCCCAGCGTGACGGACCACAGCCGGGCCGCCAGACCCTGCTGGGCGACCGAGGCGCCGATCCGGTCCTCCGGGGCGCGCAGGGCCGAGGCGACCGTGCGGACCCGGAACGTCAGCGGATCCCCGTGGGCCCCCGGCGGCGCGCCGCCGGCGGGGTCCCGGTAGACCCGCGCGAGGGTCGGCAGCTCTGGGGCCGGGCCTGCCGTGCCGTCCGCGGGGGTGTGCAGGGCGAAGAAGCCGCCGAGCGGACGGAGCGCGGCGAGACCGGCGTCGAGATTCACGGAGTCCAGTAGTACCAAGGAGACGTCGGGGTCGGTGATCAGGGGCATCCCCGGCCCCGTCACCCGCCTGGGGGAGGACTGCGGGCCCGTCGTACTCCATCGGCAGTAGGACTCATTGGGTGCTCAGGGACGACGACGGGAACAGATCGACAGGGCATCGTGTTGGTCATGGATGACGACTGTTCGCCGCGCCGGGCCGGGTGCCCCCGCCTCACGCAGAGGAGCGGCTCATGAGCGCCCTCGCGTTCTCCGTGGTCCTGTCGCTCGTCTCCGCTGTCGCGTACGCGGGCGGAGCGATCGTGCAGGAGCATGTCGCGGTGTCCTCGCCCCCCGGGCAGTACGCCCCGCTGCGCCGCCCGGGCTGGTGGGCCGCGGTGGCGCTGAACGGTCTCGGCGGGCTGCTGCACGTGGTGGCGCTGGCCTATGGTCCGCTCAGTCTGGTCCAGCCGCTGGGGGCGCTGACCATCGTGTTCGCGCTGCCCATGGCGGCGCTGTTCGTCGGCCGCAGGGCAGGGGCGACGGCGTGGCGGGGCGCGATCATGGCGACGGTCGGTCTCGCGGGTCTGCTCTCCCTGGTCGGGGCGTCCGACGCGCAGTCGCTGAGCACCGCGCAGCGCATGGCCCTGGCCGTGGTCACGGCGGGCGCGGTGGTGACCCTGATGATCGCCGGCCGGGCCGCGCACCGGCACCCCGCGGTCCGCAGCATGCTCCTGGCGACCGCGTCCGGCGTGGCGTTCGGCATGTCTTCGGTGTTCACCAAGACCGTCGCCGTCGACTGGAGCGACGGCGTCTCGGTCGTCGACCTCCCCTCCCTGGCCGTGATCGGCGTGCTGGCCACGTCCGGCATACTGCTGTCGCAGGCTGCCTACCGGGGTGCGGGCCTTGCGGCCCCGCTGGCGACGCTCACCGTGGTCAACCCGGTGGTGGCGGCCGCCGTCGGCATCACGATGTTCGGCGAGACCTTCCGCCACGGCACCACGGGCACCGTGCTCGCCCTGAGCTGCGGTGTGGTGGCCGCGGGTGGCCTGATCCTGCTCACGACGGAGCGGCTGCAGACGAGCCGCCCGCGGACGGCGGAGACCGGGTCGGGGTCCGCGACCTCGACCGCGGGCCGGGCCCCCGGGACGCCCGGCGCCGAGCCGGCCGAGCCCGTCATGACGACGGGCGGGGGCGGGAGCTCGATGAGCGTGAGCGGCGGAACCGCGCTCCGGCTACCGGAGCAGTCGGCCACCATGTCACCGGAAGGCGCGCTCCTGAGCGGCGTCCGCGACCTGCCGGACGCGCCCCGGGACGGCGCACGACAGGTCGACGCGCGACAGGTCGACACATCGCAGGCCGACGCACGGCAGCACGACCCGCTGCTGGACGGCGTGCTGCTGGAGAGCATGCGACTCGACGACGTGGAACTGGAAGGCGTGGGACTGGAAGGCGTGCGGCTCGGGAATCTGCCGGCGGAGGGCGGCGACGAGCGGCCGGCGCCCGTGCCGGCGTCGTCCCCGGACGGCGCCGGGGGCGACCCCTACGAGGAGGAGCCGTCCGCCCCGGACGTGCCTCCGTCGTTCTACACCCCGTTGTACGGAGGTCTGTTCGTCCCGATGCCGGTCGTGGACCGGCACCGGGAGCGGGTCAGATCCTGACGCCACGGGACCGCAGATAGGACAGCGGGTCGATGTCGGTACCGAAGCCGGGCCCCGTCCGCACCTCGAAGTGCAGATGCGGGCCCGTGCTGTTGCCCGTGGAGCCGGAACGGCCGATGCGCTGGCCGCCGCTCACCGACTGCCCGTCCCGGACGGAGATCGCGGACAGGTGGGCGTACTGCGTGTAGCGGCCGTCGTCGTGCCGGATGACGACCTGGTAGCCGAACGAGCCGCCCCAGCCCGCGCTCACCACCTCGCCCGCCGCCACCGCCTTCACGGAGGTGCCGGTGGGGACGGGGAAGTCGACACCCGTGTGGTAGCCCTTCGACCAGGAGGACCCGGCGGCGTGGTACGGCGTTCCGGTGGCCGCGCCGACGGGGGCGACGAAGGAATGTCCGGTCCTCACCTTGCCGTGCGCGGCCTTGTCCCCGGAGCTCTTGGCCGGTCTGCTCTTTCTGGCGTCCGGGGAGGTCTTCGGCTTCTCCGCGTGGTGCTCGGCCCTGCCCGGGGTCCGCGCGGCGCTCGCCCGGCCGTTCAGGCTGAGGTGCTGACCCGGCAGGATGAGATCCGGGTCGGCGCCGACGGTCGTCCGGTTGGCGGCGTAGAGCCCGCGCCAGCCGCCCCTGACCTCCTCGGCGTCCGCGATGCCGGAGAGCGTGTCGCCACGGACGACCGTGTACATCCGCGCGGTGCCCGCCCGGGACTGCGGGGTGCTCTGGGGCCGCACGTCGTCGAGGGAGGCCCGGGACGTCCTGGACGGCTTCGGCGCCTCGGCGGCCGGACCGGCGGAGTGCCTGGCGGACGCCCCGGCCCTCGTCGCCGAGGTGCCGTCCGGGTGAACGTCGGGGGTGTCGCCGCCCCGGTCCAGTCCGGCCCGCCCCGAGCAGACCGGCCACGCGCCGGGGCCCTGCCCCTCCAGCACCTTCTCGGCGACGGCGATCTGCTGGTCCCGGGTGGCCAGATCCGCGCGGGGCGCGTACCGGGCGCCGCCGTACGCCTCCCAGGTGGACCGGGTGAACTGCAGTCCGCCGTAGTAGCCGTTGCCGCTGTTGATGCTCCAGTCGCCGGTGGACTCGCAGGCGGCGACCTTGTTCCAGGTGTCCACGTCGGCCGCTTGGGCGGCTCCCGCGCCGATGAGCGGTATCGCCATGCCGGCGCCGCCCGCCGTGACGGTGAGCGAGGCTCGGTTGATCCTGTTCGGCTGATACCGGCGGTGCCGGCCGCGTACGGCCATGGAGATCCCCCTCGACAGGCGTCAGGAGCGGCAAAAGTAAGGGCCCCGAACAGGCCATGACAAGGCGACAACCGGCCGCTCCGGCTCGCCCGGGGGCACGAGGGGGACCCGCCGGGAAACGGGGCCCGGAACCCGTCAGGATGGCCCCGAGGACGATACTGACAGGCACACCTCTCCAAGGAGCCAACCGTATGAGCACTTCAGCCCAGATCGGCGTCACGGGTCTTGCGGTGATGGGGCGCAATCTCGCCCGCAACTTCGCGCGCAACGGCTACACGGTCGCGCTGCACAACCGGACCGCGGCCCGTACACACGCCCTGGTCGAGGAGTTCGGCGGCGAGGGCGACTTCATCGCGGCCGAGACCGCCAAGGAGTTCGTCGCGGCGCTGGAGCGGCCCCGCCGGCTGGTCGTCATGGTGAAGGCCGGTGAGCCCACCGACGCGGTGATCCGCGAGTTCGCGCCGCTGCTCGAACCCGGCGACATGATCATCGACGGCGGCAACGCGCACTTCGCCGACACGCGCCGCCGTGAGCGCGAGCTGCGCGAGCAGGGTCTGCACTTCGTCGGCGCGGGCATCTCCGGCGGCGAGGAGGGCGCGCTGCACGGCCCGAGCATCATGCCCGGCGGCTCGCCGGAGTCGTACGGGTCACTGGGCCCGATGCTGGAGAAGATCTCCGCGAAGGCGGCTGACGGTTCGCCCTGCGTCACCCACGTCGGCCCGGACGGCGCCGGCCACTTCGTGAAGATGGTCCACAACGGCATCGAGTACGCCGACATGCAACTCATCGGCGAGGCTTACCAGTTGCTGCGAGACGTCGCCGGATACGAGCCGGCGCAGATCGCGGACGTCTTCCGCACCTGGAACTCCGGCCGCCTCGACTCCTACCTGATCGAGATCACGGCCGAGGTGCTCTCCCACGTGGACGCGGCGACGGGCAGGCCCTTCGTGGACGTCGTGGTGGACCAGGCGGAGCAGAAGGGCACCGGCCGCTGGACCGTCCAAATCGCGCTGGACCTCGGGGTCCCGGTGTCGGGCATCGCGGAGGCCGTCTTCGCCCGCTCGCTGTCGGGTCACGCGGCGCTGCGCGAGGCCTCCCGCGAGCTGGCGGGCCCGAAGGCGTCCCCGCTGGGCGAGGCGGAGGCCCAGGCCTTCGCCGACCGGGTCGAGCAGGCGCTGTACGCCTCGAAGATCGTGTCCTACACCCAGGGCTTCCACGAGATCGCCGCGGGCAGCGAGGAGTACGGCTGGGACATCGACCTCGGTGCCGTCTCCGCGATCTGGCGCGGCGGCTGCATCATCCGCGCGGCCTTCCTCGACCGGATCCGCGCCGCGTACGACGCCCGCGCGGACCTTCCGAGCCTGCTCTCCGACGCGACGTTCGCCTCGGAGATCGCGGCCGCCCAGGACGCGTGGCGCGAGGTGCTGGTGTCCGCGACGCTCCAGGGGGTGCCCACGCCCGGCTTCGCCGCCGCGCTCGCGTACTACGACGCCCTGCGTGCGGAACGCCTGCCCGCGGCCCTCACTCAGGGCCAGCGGGACTTCTTCGGCGCGCACACCTACCGTCGTGTGGACCGCGAGGGCTCGTTCCACACGCTGTGGGGCGGCGACCGCTCGGAAGTGGACGCGTAGCCCTGCCCGGCGGGCGGCCGCGCGCAAGACGACCCGCGTGAGCGGCGGCGCAGGCGTAAAGAGCGGCCGGCGGCAGCGGCGGGCGGCCGGCGGCAGCGGCGGCGGCGGGCGGTGTCGAGCCGCCTGCCGCCAGCGCTTCAGGCCGGAGGGGTCAGCTGAGGGGCGGGCCGGGTTCCGGGCTGGGAACCGGCTCCGGTCCCGGCGGGATCGGGGACGGGTCCGGGGCGGGGACGGGCTGTGGAGGCGTCGGTCCGGGCTGTGGAGGCGTCGGTCCGGGCCCGGGCGGCTGGGGTCCGGGCCCGGGCGGCTGGGGTCCGGGCGGCTGCGGCTCGGGCGTGGGCGCCGGATGCGGGAACGGGTCCGGCGGGACCGGTTCCGGGCCGGGCGTCGGTCCGGGCGGGACGGGGGCGGGGGCGGGGTACGGGTCGGTCATCGTGTCCTCCGGCCGCTTGCGGGGCGTGGCTCTGAACTACTCCCCCGCCTACCCGGGGCCGCCTCCCGCACTCACCCGGACGGACGGCCCCGGCTCCGGCCCGGCCCCGGCGACGACGGCCGACGCGGGGTCCCGATCACCGGGCGCCGGGCGCCGCTGCCCGCCGCACGGACGTCAGAACCGGCCCGGGTGCGCCCGCAGCCAGTCCTTGGCGGCCCTCAGCAGCGCGGGGTCCGCAACCGGCGCCTCGTCCGGGTGGCGCTCGGCCCACTTCACGACGTAGGGGCAGAGCGGCGCCACCGGCACGCCCTGGCGTGCGGACAGGGCGTAGAGCTCGCGCGCCAGCGACCCCGCGATGCCCTTGCCCTCGTGAGCCGGCTCGACGATCGTGTGCACCGGAACCAGCGCGGGCGCGGGCGACTCCAGCACGAAGTACTCGATGCGGCCGACGACTTCGCCGCCGTCACCGAGGGCTTCGAGGCGGCCGGCCGCCCGGTCGTCGCGGATCTCGATGTCGCTCATGGGCACTCCCGGTGCGATGGGTGCGGACGGTACGCGCGCTGCGTCGATCAGACCGACACCGCGTGCGGACTGCGCTCCTGGTCGGAGCCGGGCACCGGGGCCGAAGGGTCCGCCCCCAGGGCCACGATCCGGTTGTCGCGGTCCACGTGCACGACTCGCGGCTCGAGCGCCCGCGCCTCGGCGTCGGTCACCTGAGCGTAACTGATGATGATCACCAGATCACCGGGGTGCACGAGATGGGCGGCGGCTCCGTTGATGCCGACGACACCCGAACCGCGCTCCCCCTCGATGACGTAGGTCTCCAGCCGCGCCCCGTTGTCGATGTCGACGATGTGCACCAGCTCACCCGGCAACAGGTCGGCGGCGTCGAGCAGATCGGCGTCGATCGTCACCGATCCCACATAGTGCAGGTCGGCCTGGGTGACGGTGGCGCGGTGGATCTTGGACTTGAACAGAGTACGCAGCACTTTGGACTCCTGTAAGACGGCTCCCTGCCGGCTTTCTGCAGGTCAGGGGCTGCCCACACTGTACATCGACATGCCCTTAAGTCGAAGACCTCCACGAACATCGTGCGCTGCTGCGACCGGGCACCCCGCCTGCGTATTGCTGCGCCAACCAGGCTGCCGCCGCGGGGCCACCGACTCGGTTCGTGCGCGAAGAACCGTGCGGGACTGATGCTGAGTGCACGCTGACTTACCCGACGCATCGTTAGGTGAGTTGAGAATCGGTAGCATGCGGCCCGCCCAGTGTCGCCTCGACCCCTGCCTTAACCCACCGCTTCTCCACCTTCCTCACCTTCCTCGACCGGGCCGGACTCCGATGCATCCACTGCCACGACCTCCGCCACTCAACCTCCACCCTGTTCCTGGAACAGGGTGGCGACCTCGTCATCATCAAGGAACTGCTCGGCCACGCCCACATCGGCGTCACCGCGGGCGTCTATGCCCACGTCAGACTTCGCCTCCAAAGCTACTGAGGTTGAACTCGTGATGTCGTCTTCGGTGATCAGGGGCTGATGGTCAGTCCTGTCTCGGTGAGGCAGCCGTCTATGAGGTGGCTGCGGTACTGGATGTGGCGGAGACCGCGGCGGATGGTCTGGACGAGGTGTTCGGGGGTGCTGAAGGCGACGTTGGAGAGCCAGCCGCGCCGCAGCAGCGACCAGATGCCTTCGACGGGGTTGAGGTCGGGCGCGTAGGGCGGCAGGTAGTAGATGGTCAGCCAGTCCTGGGCTGCCGCCCATTCCCGCAGGCCGACGGCCTTGTGGACGTTGAGATTGTCCCAGACCAGGACGATCGGGCCGCCGAGCTGCCGGTGCGCGGCGATCAGCAGGTCGCGGTAGTCGCGCCAGGAGAAACTCTTGTGTCCGTCGCGGTTGCCGTCGTCGCGGCGGGGCCGGTAGATCAGCCTCGAGCGGTGACCGGGTTTGTAGCAGGTCAACGCTGCGATGGAGATGCGTCTGCGGGAGCGGCCGCGGACCCGCACCACCGGGGTCCGGCCACGGGGCGACCAGGTCTTCGCCTGCGGCGGCGTTGGAGAGGTTCTGCCAAGATTTTCGTGAAGCGGTAACCGAGTGTCATGCGAGGAGTACTCGCTTGCGTAGGAGCGGGAGCGAGGCCCGTCCATACATCTGTCGTTTCAGCATTTTGATTCGGTTGACGTGGCCTTCGACGGGGCCGCTGCTCCAGGGCAGGGTGAGACCTGCGATGACGGCGTCCATATCTCGTTCGAGTCCGTCGCTGAAGGCGTGCAGATGCGGTAGGTCGTCGGCGCGGACGGCACGGATCCATGCCGGGAGATCGGTGCCGGTGCGGTCGCACATCATGCGGGCGAAAGCGTGGACGTGGTTTCGGAGTGCGGTCAACTGCGAGCAGCGGGAGAGAAGATCGTCGAGTTGTCGTTCCTCCTCAGCACGTAGGTGTCCGGGGTGACGCGTGATCCACGCGCTGAGGTCCTGGGGCTTTGGCGGCGGTGCCGGCGCCGTCTTCACGGTGCCGCGTAACGGGCGCAGAAAACGGCGGACTGCTTGAGGTGTGCGGCCTGGGTAACCCTGGGCCTGGATCTCCCGGAAGAGCGTGGAGGCGTTGGTGCAGCCCTGGTTCCAGCGGTTGATCAGGTAGGGGCGGTAGGCATCCAGCCGGGTGGTGCGGATGGCGCGGTCGGCGAGGGCGTCGGGGTTCTCGCAGCGCGCGTAGCGGCGGGCGGTGTGGCGGGCCAGTCCCAGCTCACGTCCGATCGCGCTGATCGTCCATCCCTGGGCCAGCAGGTCCTGGACCTCCCGGTAGCGCTCCCGCGTGCGAGTGACCAGCCACTTCTCGACGCCGGTGTCCGGGTTGAGGGCAGCATCGGGTGCTGCCGCCGGCGTGGGCTCGCGTTGCTCTGACGGCGGTGGTGTCAGGCAGGACCGATGAGCGATCACGGTGCGTTCGACCGCGTGGGCTAGGTTGTCCCACAGGTGCCACGCGTCGGCGACCTGTCGGGCCTGGGGCGCTCCGGCGCTCGCTGCCTCTGCATAGGCGCCGGCTCTGTCCCGGCAGATCATTTCGATGCCGGGGTGCTCGGACAGCCAGGCGACCAGGGGTGCTTTCTCGCGGCCGGGCAGCAGGTCCAAGACGCGGTGCGAGTCCAGGTCGACGAGCACGGTCCCGTAACTCCGCCCCCGGCGGGTCGCGAAGTCGTCGACGCCGAGCACTCGCAGGCAAGGCCGGGGAGGATCCGGCATCGCCATCACCACATTGAGCAGGGTGCTCCGGCTGATCGGGATGCTGAGGACAGCCGCGAGCCGGGCACCTGCCCGCCCTGCCAGGGCCAGAGCGATCGCCTGCACCATCTCTTCGAGGACGACCGTGCGGCGGCCGTACCTCACGGTCAGTTCTGCCACCTGCTCGGCGAAGGTCCGACGGGCGCAGCGTGCGGTGTCGCAGAACAAGCGCCGGACACACAGGTCGATGACCACCGGGCGCCCGCCGAGGCCGGCATCCGCCAGGCGCCGCCGATAGCGACTGTGCACCCGCCGAGCCGGAGTACCGCAGTCGGGGCAGGCCACGACCGTGCCATCCCGGGTCCGGGCAACGACCAACAGCTTCCCGTCCTCCACCCGCACCTGCTCCACCAGCACCGCGGCCAGGCACGGGAGGAGCTGCTGCAACGTCGTTTCACACGATCGCAGCGTCCTGCTGCCTCCACTGGCGCGTCACCGGCGCAGCGCAGCACAGACCAAGCACATCGACGGCGCATGACACTCCGTTACCGCTTCACGAAAATCTTGGCAGAACCCATGGAGAAACCGGCTTCGTCCTCTAAGACGAGCCAGGCTCCACGGACCTCCGCGAGTCTTCCGCGCAGGGCCAAGTCTCCTTCACCCAGCCGGCCACGGCCTCGTCGTCGCGTTCCAGGGCCCGGCGGACGGGAACCTGGCAGGACCAGCCGTTGCGCACCAGCAGCTTGCGCACACCCTGAATGGTGTAGGTCAGGTGGAAGCGCCGACCGATCACCGTCTTGATCCGGCCCAGGGTCCAGCGCTGGTCCTGCCAGCCGCGCGCGGCAGGCCCCTTGGCCAGCTCCGCCTCCAGTTGCGCGAACTGTTTCTCGCTCAGCCTCGGCAACGACGCCGGCCCCTGCGACCGCAGAGCCCGCGGCCCACCCTCCTCCCACGTCTGCCGCCACCGCTGCACCGACCGGACACTGACGCGCAGGTCCTTGGCGATCACCGAACTCGCCTCACCCCGGGCGAACCGCTCGGCCGCCCGGAGCCGTAACCCCTCGCGGAACTGCTGCCGTTCGGCGGTCAGCCCGCCTCCTTGTGGATACCGCATGCCCCGGTGATACCGCACGAGCGACGAGCCGTCAGCCCCTACGACACCACGAGTTCAACCTCAGTAACTGGCCCTAACAAAGCATCTGGACGTCTCGGTGGGTGATCAGGCAGACGGCGAGTCCGAGGAAGGCTTCGTGGATGTCATCTCGTCGTTCCCATCGGATGCGCAGGCGGCGGAAGCCGTGCAGCCAGGAGATCGTGCGCTCGACGACCCAGCGGAAGGTGCCCAGGCCGGTGCCGTGTGGTTGGCCCCGTTCGGCGATCACCGGGCAGATCCCCCGCTGCCGCAGGAGCCGGCGGTATTTGTCGTGGTCGTAGTCCCGGTCGGCGAAGAGCGTGTCGGGGCGCCTGCGCGGCCGGCCAACGACGCCGGCCACGGCCGGGACCTTGTCCAACAGCGGCAGGAGTTGGGTGACGTCATTGCGGTTGCCGCCGGTCAGCGACACCGCGAGCGGGATGCCCTGGCCGTCGGTGAGGATGTGGTGCTTGCTGCCCGGTCGTGCGCGGTCGACCGGGCTGGGCCCGTTTTTGGGCCCTTGCGTGCGGCCCTCACGTGGGAGGAGTCGATCACCGCCCGGGACCAGTCCAGCTGGTTCTTCGACCGCGGCTTGTTCAGCAGCACCTGGTGGAGCTGGCCCCAGACACCGGCCTCGTTCCGGGCCGCCAGGCGGCGCCAGCACGTCATGCCCGACCCGAAGCCGAGCTCCTGGGGCAGGCACTCCCACTGGATGCCGGTGTGCAGGACGAACAGGATCCCGCACAGGGCCTGCCGGCCCGGCACCCGCGGCCGCCCCTCCACCTGCTTCGGCGGCGGCTCGGGCAGCAACGGCTCGATGAGCGACCACAGTTCGTCCGACACGATCCACGGCCGCGACTGACGCTTCGCCATGATCACATCAACGAGCGAGCAAGCAGACAGTTACATGATCAAACCGCTTTTGTTAGCCTCGCGCTTTCATGAAGCAGGCTGTCCGGCAAGTGAACAGGCAAGCAGAAAGTGCCTCTGACCAGCAATGCCGGTGATTTAGCGCATCAGTGCAGGTAGAGCGCCTACTGATGGTGGTTTTGGGTGGGTAGGCCCCTGGGGTGCATGGGGAGATCCGCCCCGATCTGGTGATGCGCCAGATGATCTCGGGACATGGCAACGGGGCTCCCGGTAGGACAGAAGATCGACCAAGATCCGACTGTCTGCGAGGGAGCCCCGTTGGGCGCTCAGTCTGCCATCACTGTTGCCTCAACCGTCACGACGGCGGCCCGTCCGGTATCCCCTCGAAGCTCCCGAAGGCGGTTGGAGCCGCAGTTCGGCGACCGGATCCGGCTCGGCGTACTCACCGAGGAGATCACCCCCGAAGTGGTCGACGAGGTACTGGAGTTGACCGGAAGGGCCGAGCGGCGCCGCAGGCTCCTGCCGGCCCGCGCGGTGGTCTACTTCGTCCTGGGGTTGTGCCTGTTCAGCAGCTCCGACAGCACCGGGCCGCCGGGATACCGGGCGGTCCTGCGGACCCTGACCGAGAAACTGCGGCACCTGCCGGGCGGGATCATTCAACGCCTGCCCACCAGTTCGGCCCTCACCAGAGCCCGCCAGCGCCTGGGAGACAAGCCGTTCCAGGCGCTCTTCGAACGCAGGTGCGGCACCCAGGCGACACCCACGACCCCAGGAGCATTCGCCTTCGGCCTGCGACTGGTCGCCTGGGACGGCACCGCGCTGGACGTCCCGGACACCCCCGAGAATGCCGCCGCGTTCGGATTCACCGGCCGCGACGGCACCAACAAGAGCGGAAATCCACAGGTCAGACTGATGGCCCTGATCGAGTGCGGCACCCACGCCATCATCGACGCAGCCTTCGACTCGATCGCCGGATTCAGCGAGCACAAGCTCGCCCGACGCCTGCTCGCCTCCCTGCGGCCAGGCATACTGCTGCTGGCCGACCGCAACTTCGCCGGCCATGAACTGTGGGGCCTGGTCGAAGCGACCGGCAGCCACCTCGCCTGGCGGATCAAGAAGAACCTCGTCCTGCCACCGCTGTGGGTTCTGCCCGACGGCTCGTACGTGTCCGTCATGCCCACCCCGGCCGCAGGCCAGCGCCTGGGCAACGCCCGCTTCCACGGCCGCACCCCGACAGGGCTGCCCGAAGGACACCTTGTGCGCATCATCGACTACGCCGTGACCGTCCGGCCCCAGCACGGGCCGCCCCAGGTGGAGAAGTTCCGCCTGGCGACCAGTTTGCTGGATCACCGGCAAGCGTCCGCACGGCAGTTGGCCCAGCTCTACCAACAACGCTGGGAGATCGAGAACGGCTTCGCCGAACTCAAAAACCGCCTGCGGGGCGCCGGCTTCATCCTGCGCTCCAGGACCCCCGAGCTCATCTGCCAGGAGATCTACGCACTCCTCACCGTCTACCAGGCACTATGCGCTCTCAAAGTCCACGCAGCCGAACAAGGTGAGGTCGATCCCGACCGGATCTCCTTCAC
>NZ_BMTL01000009.1 GCF_014649655.1 Streptomyces humidus
CATGGGGCGAGCTTGAGCCGTGTGCATTGAAAGGTGCACGCACGGTTCTGAGGGGGCCGGGATGCAGTAATGCATCCCGGCTACCCGACTTGTACCCGGACACCGGTCAGCAGAGGGCGTTGGCGAAGGCGTTCGGGTGCGCACGCGTCGTGTTCAACGACGCCGTGTACGCCCGTGAGGGCGCCCGCAAGGCTGGGAAGCCGTTTCCGAAGATCGGCGAGCTGTCCACACGGCTGATCACCCAGGCGAAGCAGACCGTGGAGCGTTCCTGGCTGGGCGAGGTCTCCGCGGTGGTGCTCCAGCAGTCCCTGCGCGACGCCGAGACGGCGTACCGCAACTTCTTCGCCTCCCTGAAGGGCACCCGCAAGGGGCCCGGGACGGGTGCGCCGCGGTTCAAGTCCCGCAAGGATGCCCGGCAGTCGATCCGGTTCACCGCCAACGCCCGCTGGCACCTCACCGACAGCGGACGGCTGAACCTGCCGAAGATCGGTGCGGTGAAGGTGAAGTGGTCCCGCACCCTGCCCACCCCGCCGTCCTCGGTCACCGTCATCAAGGACGCGGCCGGCAGGTACTTCGCCTCCTTCGTCATCGACACCGACCCACATGCGGATGCTGAGCGGATGCCCGCCACCGACCGCACCATCGGCATCGATCTCGGCCTGACGCATTTCGCGGTCCTGTCCGACGGCACGAAGATCGGCTCCCCGCGCTTCCTTCGCCGCGCGGAGAAGAAGCTGAAGAAGGCCCAGCGGGAACTGTCCCGCAAACAGAAAGGATCCGAGAACCGGGCCAAGGCCCGGCTCAAGGTCGCCCGCGCCCACGCCGAGGTCACCGACGCCCGCCGTGAGTTCCACCACCAGCTCTCCACAAAGCTGATCTCCGAGAACCAAGGGATCGCCGTGGAGGACCTGTCGGTGGCGGGACTGGCCCGCACGAGACTGGCCAAGTCCGTGCACGACGCCGGATGGTCCTCATTCGTGGGCATGCTGGAGTACAAAGCACAACGGTACGGCCGGACCCTGGTCAGGATCGGCCGGTTCGAGCCGACCTCCCAGACCTGTTCCACCTGCGGCGTCAAGGACGGACCCAAACCCCTCGGCGTCCGGGAATGGACGTGTGCCGCCTGCGGTACCGTCCACGACCGGGACACCAATGCCGCGATCAACGTGAAGACGGCCGCCGGACTGGCGGTATCGGCCTGCGGAGCGCCGGTAAGACCAGGAGCGATCCCGGTACAGCGCGAAGAAACAGGAAGCCACGGATTCCCGACCGAACCCCGTGCCGCGTAGCGGCACAGCAACGATCGAGAAGGCCAGAATCCTCGGGCTGCAGCCCGAGGAGCATGTCAAGCGAGATGACCGCCGACACCAGCGGCAACGGCTGGGGCCTCGGCCTGGAGATGGCCACGCTTCCCTGCGGCACCATCGTGGGCCACGGCGGCGGCACTCCCGGCTACCGCACCATCTCCTTCCACACGCTCGACGGCACCCGCCAAGTCACGGTGGACTGGACCGACTGGGGCACCGACGCCGACGCCACCCCTGCGGCCCTCGCCCTGATGACCACCGCCCTCTGCCCCTCGTCCAAACCCGTAGTACTTGAGGCGGATCCGTCGGAACCCCTCTCACAGGTGACGACCGGGCCCCCTGCCGCGCCTACCGTTCTGTAGGTGACCCAGACTACGCAGACGCACACCGCGCATCCGGACGACCCGGAAGACTCCCCCGAGGACCAGAGGCCGCGCAGCCCGGAGTTCAGGGCGGCGGCGGAAGCCCTGCGCGGCCTGCGGCAGGACCTTTTCCATGATGCGTTCGCCTACCGCCCGCTGACCCGCAAGGAGCCCGCGGGCCGCGTTCTGAGCAGGTTGAAGGGCCGCAAACGGGAGTACGTGACCTGGTCGCGGCACGCGGTGGTCGGGGCGGTCGGCGCCCTGGCGATGCTGATCGCCTGGGTCGGCGGCGGGGGCGGCGGCGTCGGCCTCCTCACGGGCCTGCTCGCTCTGATCCCGGTGCTGTTGACGCTGGTGCGGCCGGCGGGCGCGTTCTGGCTGTCGCTCGCCGCGGCCGCGGTCACCACCGTCGTCAGCACGACGTCGGGCGACTGGCCGTGGACGCCGAGCAGTTTCATCACCCACCTGATGGTCCTGACGGTCGTGGCGATACGCACCCGCCCGCGCACCGCGGCGTGGATGTGGCTGCTGACGGCGGCCTACGGCTTCGTCGCCGAGACCCTCTTCGGCTGGAGCCATTACGCCACCAACAGCGCCCCCATGCTGGTCTTCTCCGCGATCCTCCTCCTCGCCGTGACCGTCTGGCACATCCGCCGGCAGGCCGAGGAGGAGGTCACGGCCCAGCAGACGGTGACCGCGCACGAGCGTTCGCGGCGCACTCTCCTGGAGGAGCGCACCACGATCGCGCGCGAGCTGCACGACGTGGTCGCGCACCACATGTCGGTGGTCGCGATCCAGGCGGAGGCCGCCCCCTACCGGGTGGAGAACCCGCCGCCGGAGCTGGAGAAGGCCTTCGTCACGATCCGGGAGAACGCCGTGGCGGCCCTCACGGAACTGCGCCGGGTCCTGGGCGTGGTCCGCGCCGAGGACTACGAGGTCCCCGACGCCCCGCAGCCGACGCTCGCCGACCTGGACAGGCTGCTCGCCAACGTGCGGGAGACGGGCCTGGACGTGGAGAAGACGGTCACGGGAGCGGTGCGCGAGCTGCCGCAGGGCGTGGAGCTGTCGGCGTACCGGATCGTCCAGGAGGCGCTGAGCAACACGCTGCGCCACGCTCCCGGCGCGAGCGCCCGCGTGGAGATCGGCTATGTGCTCGGCGGTCTGGGGCTGCGGATCGTCAACGGCCCCCCGCCCAACCCGACGCTGATCAAGCCCTCGCCGGGGGCCGGTCACGGCGTCACCGGGATGCGGGAGCGGGTCACGATGCTGAACGGTGAGATGACCGCGGAGCCGACACCGGCCGGCGGCTACGAGGTGACGGTCTTCCTGCCGGTGCCCGCCCCCAGCGAGAGTGGAACATGACGATCCGAGTGCTGATCGCCGACGACCAGATGATGGTGCGGGAGGGCTTCTCGGTCCTGCTGAACGCGATGCCGGACATCGAGGTCGTGGGCGAGGCGGTCAACGGCCGGGAAGCGGTGGACCGCGTCCGCGAGCTGTCCCCCGACGTGGTCCTGATGGACATCCGCATGCCGGAGCTGAACGGCATCGAGGCGACGAGGGAGATCGTGGCGGCGGACGGCTCGGCGAAGGTCCTGGTCCTGACCACCTTCGACCTGGACGAGTACGTCTACCAGGCGCTGCGCGCGGGAGCCTCGGGCTTCCTGCTCAAGGATGCGTCGGCCCGTCAACTGGCCGACGGGGTCCGGGTGGTGGCATCGGGGGAGGCGCTGCTGGCCCCGTCCGTCACCCGGCGGCTGATCACGGAGTTCTCGAAGCTCTCCGATGCCCCGCGGCTGTCCGCGACGGCACAGTCGACGTACGGCGACCTCACCGAACGGGAGACGGAGGTACTGGTCCTGATCGCCCAGGGTCTGTCGAACCTCGAGATAGCCGGCCGGCTGGTGGTGGCGGAGTCGACCATCAAGACCCACGTGAGCAGGATCCTGGTCAAGCTGGGCCTGCGGGACAGGACCCAGGCGGCGGTGTTCGCCTACGAGGCCCGTCTCGTGACACCTGGCTGATCCCGACCGACCGGCCGACGAGGCCGGGTCGCGGAGTGCGCCGTCGGGGGAAAGCGGAAGGCGGCTGCCCGCCGACCACGTCCGTGTCTTCGGTCGGACCTTGTGCGGTCGCCTCGCTCAGAGGTGCTGGACGAATGCGCGCCAGCCCTCACCGGAGACGGTGAGGAGGGGGCCGTGCGGCTGCTTGCTGTCGCGGACGGCACGGCAATTGTCGGCCGTGACGGCGACCTCCACGCAGTTGCTCTGTGTTCCGGAGTACGAAGATTTCCGGAAGGATCCTTCATCCTCGGTCACGATGCGTCATCCTCGGGGTTCCGCAGTATGCGCCGGATCAGCTTCGCGCTCGCGTCCGGGCCCATCGCCGCCGATCGTAGTTGGTCGAACGCATTGGCGTAAGCCGCCAGGTCCTCCGGTCCTTCAAGGACCGATGTGCCCCTCAGGTTCTCCAGGGTGACTGCCTCAACGGTGGGTTCAGCGTCGAAGCTGAAGGTGGAGAAGGCGGAGGTGAGGGCCGCCAACGCACCTGCGCTGAACGGCAGAACCTGCACGGTGACGTTCTTCCTCTTCGTGACGTCAAGAATCGCGGACAGCTGCTCCCGGTGCACCTCAGGGCTCACCAACGGATGTGTGATGACCCCTTCCCAAAGAACGGCGGCGTACGTCGCCCCGCCTTCCTCGATCTTGGCCTGTCGTGCCTGGCGCACCTTCAGCAGGTCGGCAACCAGGTCAGGGGCGACGTAGTCGGGCCCCGCCGCGATGTTCTCCTCCGTGTAGGCCGGAATCTGCAGAAGCCCCGGTACCAGGACCGGCTGCCACTCACGGATGTACGTCGCGTCGTCCTCCAACGCGATGTGGTCAAGGTAGTCCGGGCGCAGGTGGGCGGCATGTTCGAGCCACCAGCCACGCCGGTTCGACTGCTTGGCCAACGTCTCGAGTTTCTCCCGGACTTCGGGGTCGCCGACGCCGTACGCCTTCAGCATGGCCCGGATCTCGATCGGGCGAGCGATGACATGTCCGGTCTCGATGCGGCTGACCCTGGTCTGGTGTGCCGCGATCACCTCGGCGGCCTGCGGCTGGTCGAGCCTTGCTGCTTGCCGATATCGCCTCAGCGCCGCTCCAAGTCGCCTGCTGCGCACGGTCGGACGTCCCCCTGCGGGCATCGCGAACCCCTTTCTCTCGCAAGTCAACTGTAGAACAGACTCGATATCGCACATGCGTACTGCCGCATGCATGCTAATTGATTGGCTTGCGAGAGTTCTCATTGTGGCCCTAGCCTCCATATACACGCCAATGAACGGCGCTTTCTTGACAGCACGTCAGGAGGTACGGCACCCCCATGCCCGAGACCGAGACCGGTACCGAGACCGAGACCTTCCGCATCCCCAAGCACAGGAGACACGTGTCAGTCGCCCGGAACCAGGTCCGGAAGGTGCTCGCGGGCTGGGGCGTGAGCGGCGAACTCGCCGACGCCGTGACCTTGTCGGCGAACGAGCTGGTGACCAATGCGGTGACCCACTGCCGGGTGGCCCACGCCCAGGTCGGGGTCAGGCTGTATGTCCAGGGGCCGTACCTGTTCCTGGAGGTCTACGACCCGGACCGGGACCGGCTCCCGGCGCCCCGCGCCTGCGGACCGGACGACGAGGGCGGACGCGGCCTCGCGCTCGTCGGGCGGCTGGCCGGGGCCTGGGGGCACGCGCAGCAGCGGCACACGAAGTGCGTGTGGGCGCGGTTCACGCTCGTGGAAGAGCGGGGGAGGGCGCATGTTCCGGTGGATTCGTGAGGCGCTCGCCGGTGTGCGGCACAGGGGCGGCCCGTTGGCGACCGGCCGGGAAGCGGCTCGAGAGGACCGAGAGGACCGAGAGGACCGAGAGGACCGAGAGGACCGAGAGGTCTGGCAGGTCCGGGAGGTCCGGACGCCGGATCCGTACGTGTGGCGGCTGCCGGACCCGCGCGAGGCCCGCTGGCGCCGCTGGGCCAGACGCAACCGCGAGGCCGGTCACTCTCTCCCGTTCCCCCGGGAGGAAGCGTGCTGGCAGACCCGTGTGCGCCCCCGGAATCCCCCTTGGGGGGCCTTCGACGACGTGGTCCGGCCGTACGTGTCCGGTGACCGGTCGGGACGGTCACGGTGCGAGCGCGGCGGGGCGGGCGCCCAGGCAGGGCGACCGGGCGCGCCCGTCGAGACCCCCCTGGTCAGCAGCCCGTCCAGCGGTTAGCGTCCGTTCATGGCAGCAGTCGACACTCTCTCCTTCGACCCCTGGGATCCCGCGTTCGTCGCGGACCCCTACCCGGCGTACGCCGCGCTTCGGGAGCGGGGGCGGGTGATCTACTACGAGCCGACCGACCAGTGGCTGGTGCCGCGGCACGCGGATGTCTCGGCACTGTTGCGGGAACGGCGGCTGGGGCGGACGTACCAGCACCGGTTCACGCATGAGGACTTCGGGCGGACCGCGCCGCCGGCCGAGCAGGAGCCGTTCCACACGCTCAACGATCACGGGATGCTCGACCTGGAGCCGCCCGACCACACCCGGATCCGGCGGCTGGTGTCCAAGGCGTTCACCCCGCGCACCGTCGAGCAGCTGAAGCCGTACGTGCGGCGGCTGGCCGGGGAGCTGGTGGACCGGCTGGTGGAGGCGGGCGGGGGCGACCTGCTGAGCGATGTCGCCGAGCCGCTGCCCGTCGCCGTGATCGCGGAGATGCTGGGCATCCCGGAGTCGGACCGGGGGCCGCTGCGGCCCTGGTCTGCGGACATCTGCGGGATGTACGAGCTGAGCCCGTCCAAGGAGACCGCGGCGAGGGCCGTGCGGGCCTCCGTGGAGTTCTCCGAGTACCTGCGGGAGCTGATCGCGGCCCGGCGCAAGGAGCCGGGCGACGATCTCGTCTCCGGTCTCATCGCCGCGCACGACGAGGGCGACCGGCTCACCGAGCAGGAGATGATCTCGACCGCCGTGCTGCTGCTCAACGCGGGGCACGAGGCGACCGTGAACGCCACCGTCAACGGGTGGTGGGCGCTCTTCAGGAACCCGGAGCAACTGGCCGCGCTGCGCGCCGACCACGCGCTCGTGCCCTCCGCCGTGGAGGAGCTGATGCGGTACGACACCCCGCTCCAGCTCTTCGAGCGGTGGGTGCTCGACGACATCGAGATCGACGGGACCGTCGTGCCCCGGGGGGCCGAGATCGCGATGCTCTTCGGGTCGGCGAACCACGATCCCGCGGTCTTCGCCGAGCCGGACCGGCTCGACCTCGCCCGCGCCGAGAACCCGCACATCTCCTTCAGCGCGGGCATCCACTACTGCATCGGCGCGCCCCTGGCCCGCATCGAGCTCGCCGCCTCGATGACGGCTCTGCTGGAGAAGGCCCCGACCCTGGCCCTGGCGGCGGAGCCCCGGCGCAAGCCGAACTTCGTGATCCGGGGGCTGGAGGGGCTCAGTGTGACCGTCTGAAGCGTGATCCTCCGGCCCGACCGGGCACAGCCCCGAGCCGACCGGGGCGGCCCTCGTCCTGCCTGGGGCGGCCCCGCCTTGCTCGGGGCGGTCCCCGCCTTGCTCGGGGCGGCCCTCGTCCTACCCGGGACGGTCCCCGTCTTGTCCGGGGCGGCCCTCGTCCTACCCGGGGCGGTCCTCGCCTCGCCGGGAGGCTAGGACGAGGTCATGTCCCGGCGTCTCAGGCCCGTCAGCCCGACGGCCACCAGCAGGGCCGCTCCGCCCAGGAGCACGAGCACCGGGGGCCACTCCATCCCCGAGCCCGGCAGCTTCGGCAGGTGACCGAAGGGCGACAGGTCCAGGACGGCCCGCGGAGCGTCCAGCGCCGGGCCGATCCAGCCGATGAGCAGGATCGCGCCCGCCACCCCCCACGCGGCCTGCGCCAGCCGCGGCGCGGTCCCGTACAGCAGGACGGCCAGGCCGCCGACGAGCCAGATCGCCGGGACCTGCACCAGACAGCCGCCCAGGATCGGCCAGGTCTGCCTGCCGTAGCCCGCGGCGAAGCCGAGCCCGGCCAGGACCATGATCAGGGCCGAGCCGCCGAAGGCGATCACCAGGTGACCGGCCGCCCAGCGGAGCCGGCCCACCGCGTTCGCCAGCACCGGTTCGGCGCGGCCCGACGTCTCCTCGCCGTGCAGCCGCAGGACGGACGACACGACGTACAGGGCCGCGATCAGTCCGAGCACGCCGATCATGGCGGCGAGGAACGCGTCCGTCAGGTCCGACCGGCCTCCCATCCGCTCGAAGATCTCGCGGGCCCGTTCGTTGTCCCCGACGAGGTCGGCCGCGCCTTCCGTGAGACCGCCGTACACCACCCCCGCGAGGAAGAAGCCGGTGCTCCAGCCCAGCACGCCGCCGCGTTGCAGCCGCCAGGCCAGTGCGGCGGCCGTCCCCAGCCGGCCCGCCGCCGGGCCGGGGCGCGTGGGCAGGAAGCTCAGGCCCACGTCCCGCCGGCCGGCCAGCCCGTACGCCACCGCCGCCTGCGCGGCGACCGCTGCGGCGAACAGGGTCAGCACCCACCACCGTTCGCCCGCGAACGGCCGCAGGTTCTCCAGCCAGCCCAGCGGGGACAGCCAGGTCAGCACCGAGGAGCCGTCGTCGGTCGCGGAGTCCCCCGCCGCCCGCAGGACGAAAGCGGCGCCCAGGGCGGCGGCCGTCAGTCCCCGGGCCGACCGCGCGCTCTCGGTGAGCTGCGCGAGAATCGCCGCCGTCGTCGCGAACAGCATGCCGACCCCGGCGAGTCCGAGGCCGAACGCGACCGCGCCAGCCGCCCCCTGACCCGCCAGGCCCACCGCCACCAGCAGCGCGAGGACGCCGTTCGCGACCGCCGCCCCCAGCAGCGCCGCCGTCAGCGGGGCGCGCCGGCCCACCGCGCCGGACGCGATGAGTTCCTGACGGCCGCTCTCCTCCTCGTCACGGGTGTGCCGGACGACGACCAGCAGGCTCGTGACCGCGGCGAGCAGACCCGCGAACACGCCCACGCGCCAGGCCGTGAGCGCGCCGAGGGAGTCGTCGAAGACGGGGCCGATCAGCGCGCGGAAGGAGGCGTTGGCGTCCATCTGGTCGAGCAGACGGGCCCGTTCGGCCGGGGTGGCGTAGAGACTCTCGAGCGAGTTCGGCATGGAGAGGACCATCAGGGCGTTCACGGCGACCCAGACGGGGATCAGCACCCGGTCGCGGCGGAGCGCGAAGCGCAGCAGGGTGCCGGTGCCGGTGAGAGCGCTCATCGTCCGCTCTCCTCGTAGTGGCGCAGGAAGAGTTCCTCCAGGGTCGGCGGCGTCGATGTCAGCGACCGGACACCCGACTTCGTCAACGCCTTGAGCACGGCGTCGAGTTGGTCCGTGTCGACCTGGAGTTTCACCCGATGGCCCTGTACGTCGAGGTCGTGGACGCCGGGCAGAGGGGTCAATCCGTCCGGCGCACCGGCGAGTTCGGCCGTGACGCTGGTCCGGGTGAGATGGCGCAGGTCGGCCAGCGAGCCCGTCTCCACCGTGCGGCCGCTGCGGATGATGCTGACGCGGTCGCACAACTCCTCCACCTCGCTGAGGATGTGGGAGGACAGCAGGACCGTCCGGCCCCTGTCGCGTTCCTCCTCCACACAGCGCTGGAAGACCGCCTCCATCAGCGGGTCCAGGCCGGAGGTCGGCTCGTCCAGGACGATGAGGTCGGCGTCCGAGGCGAACGCGGCCACCAGGGCGACCTTCTGCCGGTTGCCTTTCGAGTAGGTGCGGCCCTTCTTGGTGGGGTCGAGTTCGAAGCGGTCGATCAGGTCGGCCCGGCGGGCCGTGTCCAGGCCTCCGCGCAGCCGGCCGTACAGGTCGATGACCTCGCCGCCGGAGAGGTTGCGCCACAGGGTCACCTCGCCGGGGACGTACGCGATGCGGCGGTGCGCCTCGACCGCGTCCGTCCACGGGTCGAGGCCGAGGACCCGGGCGGCCCCCGCGTCGGCGCGCAGCAGGCCGAGCAGGACGCGGATGGCGGTGGACTTGCCGGCTCCGTTGGGGCCGAGGAAGCCGTGCACCTCGCCCGTCTCGACCTCCAGGTCGAGGCCGTCGAGGGCGTGGGTGCGCCCGAAGGACTTGTGCAGTCCGGACACGGTGATGGCCTTCGTCATGCTCAGAACGTACGCTTCTTTCAGAAAATTGTGAAGATGAGGAAGGTAGTGAACGATCGATAGGATGGGCGTATGACGGATTCAACGGGTGCGACGGGTGACGGAGCGGGCGGGCGGGACGCCGAGGCCGTGTCCCGGTTCGTGGAGTCCTTCGCGGCGCAGCTCGTCGAGGCGGGGATGCAGCGCATGCCGGCCCGGGTCTTCGCCGCGCTCCTCGCCTCAAACCAGGGCGCCATGACCTCCGCCGAGCTGGGCGAGCAGCTGCGGATCAGTCCCGCAGGGGTGTCCGGCGCGGTGCGCTACCTGTCCCAGCAGCACATGGTCTCGCGGGAGCGTGAGCCCGGTTCACGGCGCGAGCGCTACCGGGTGCACAGCGACCAGTGGTACGAGGCCCTCACCAGCCGTGAGGCCGTGCTCAAGCGGTGGGGAAACGCGTTGCGCGAGGGCGTCGCCGGTCTCGGCGAGCGCACCCCGGCGGGGCGGCGACTGGCCGAGACCCTGGCGTTCTTCGAGTTCGTCGACGGTGAGCTGGCGGCCATGATGGAGCGGTGGCGGGTCCACCGGGAGAAGATCTTCGGGGGCTGAGCCCCGAGCGGCCTGAGCGGCCCGACGGCCCGTCGGTCGGCGGCCCGATGGCCCGGTCGCCGGCATTCCCCTTCGTCTCGGCGCCACCGGGCTCGGGCCCTCGGAGGACGACGGGGGGCGTGAATCACCGCCCCGGCAGCATCAGCCCCAGCGCTCCCTCGCGCACCGTCCAGGTCCGCCGCCGCACCGGACCGGCGATCACCGTGTCCGCCCGGTAGCGGAAGTCCGCGCCCGAGACGGTCACCGTGCGCCCCCGGGCCTGCAACGGGGTCGCCTCCGCGCCCAGGGACAGCGGCCGCACCTCCACCGTCACCGTGCCGGACGCGCCCGGGGTCACCGAGACCGCCTCGACGGGCTGGTCGAGGTCGATCAGCGTCACCCCGTCGACCTCGATCCGCAGCCGGGCCGGCCCCGGCGGCGGGGGCACGGGGGAGAGCCGGGACGGCCGGGAGGGCACCAGGGTCCGGACGAGGGACTGACACGTCCGCAGCCACGGCCGGCCGGCGTCCGTGCCCTCCCCGTCGTCCCCTCGCGGATCCCTCGAGTCCCGTGAGCCCCGTGGGGCGCCCGAGCCCCACGCTCCGTGCAGCCCCCATGTCCCGTGCAGTCCCCAGGGCCCGTGCCGCTGGTGGTCCCGCGGGTCCCGCGAGGACCCGGAGTCCCGCGCGTCGGGTGCCTCACGCGGCTCATGGGCGTCGCGCGGGTCCCGGGGCTCGCGTGGGTCCCGGGAGTCGTAGGAGTCGGGGGAGTCCTGGGGAACCTCGGGGTCCGGCGGGGCGAGCGGCAGGGGCGGGATGCGCAGCGCGCCCAGCACGATGCCGTCACTGTCGTCCACCAGCAGGTCCAGCCGCCGCTCGGTCCCGTCCAGGACGGCCCGGGCCGCCGCCACGGCCCCCGTGGGGACCCCCAGGGCGCGCGCGACGCCCAGCGAACCGCCCACCGGAACCACCGACAGCACGCAGGCGGTCAGCGCCCGCTGCCGGTGCAGCAGGGCCACCGCCCGGGTCAGCGCACGGTCGTCCCCGATGACCACCGGCCGCCGGGAACCCCGTCGCGCCAGCACCCGGGCGAATTCCTCCGGGCCGTCCGGCAGGCACACCTTGGTACTCGCCGCACCCGCGCTGAGCACGTCTTTCGCTATCCGTACGGACTCCCCGTCCAGGCGCCGGGCGACCGGATCGATGATCACCAGCAGCTGTTCGGACGTCGCGGAAGTGGCCACCTCGGTCCTGCCTCGCTTCCTCGGGTAGCATCTTGGTGCAAGAGCCCCTTGCGCTATTGCGCCAGGGGCTTCGTCTATTCCGGGGCATCCGGGTCCGACGAGCGGCGGCCGACCACGGTCGCGGTGCGTGCGGTGCGCGTGGTGGAACGATCCATCGCGTACACCTCCGGCCTTGGACATGCCCCACCCGGAAGGGGTGTACGCGCGTGCCCGCACTTGTGCTGCTCGGTGCTCAGTGGGGTGACGAAGGCAAGGGAAAGGCCACCGACCTTCTCGGTGGCTCGGTGGACTACGTAGTGCGCTACCAGGGCGGCAACAACGCCGGCCACACGGTCGTCGTGGGCGACCAGAAGTACGCACTCCACCTGCTCCCTTCCGGAATCCTGTCTCCCGGCTGCACGCCGGTCATCGGTAACGGTGTCGTCGTCGACCCGTCGGTCCTGCTCTCCGAGCTGAGCGGTCTGAACGAGCGCGGCGTCGACACGTCGAAGCTGCTGATCAGCGGCAACGCGCACATCATCACGCCCTACAACGTGACTGTCGACAAGGTGACGGAACGCTTCCTCGGAAAGCGCAAGATCGGCACCACCGGACGCGGGATCGGTCCGACTTATGCCGACAAGATCAACCGGGTCGGCATCCGCGTCCAGGACCTCTACGACGAGTCGATCCTCACGCAGAAGGTCGAGGCGGCCCTCGACGGCAAGAACCAGCTGCTGACCAAGCTGTACAACCGCCGCGCGATCGCCGTCGACCAGGTCGTCGAGGAACTGCTCGGCTACGCGGAGAAGCTCGCTCCGTACGTCACCGACACGGTCCTGGTGCTGAACCAGGCGCTGGAGCAGGACAAGGTCGTCCTCTTCGAGGGCGGTCAGGGCACGCTCCTCGACATCGACCACGGGACGTACCCCTTCGTCACCTCCTCCAACCCGACCGCGGGCGGCGCCTGCACGGGCTCGGGCGTGGGCCCGACGAAGATCAGCCGGGTCATCGGCATCCTGAAGGCCTACACGACGCGCGTCGGCTCGGGCCCCTTCCCGACGGAGCTCTTCGACGAGGACGGCGAGGCGCTGCGCCGCATCGGCGGCGAGCGGGGCGTCACCACCGGCCGTGACCGCCGCTGCGGCTGGTTCGACGCCGTCATCGCCCGGTACGCGACCCGCGTCAACGGTCTGACGGACTTCTTCCTGACCAAGCTCGACGTCCTCACCGGCTGGGAGCAGATCCCGGTCTGCGTGGCGTACGAGATCGACGGCCGGCGCGTCGAGGAACTCCCCTACTCGCAGACCGACTTCCACCACGCGAAGCCGATCTACGAGTCCCTGCCCGGCTGGTCCGAGGACATCACCAAGGCGAAGTCCTTCTCCGACCTGCCGAAGAACGCCCAGGCGTACGTGAAGGCGCTGGAGGAGATGTCCGGCGCCCCGATCTCCGCGATCGGCGTGGGACCGGGCCGGGACGAGACGATCGAGGTCAACTCCTTCCTGTAGTCCCGTCCCTGTAGTTCCGTCGGCGGGACGGCGGCTCGGGCCGGTCACGACATCCGTGACCGGCCCGAGGTCTGTCCGCGCCGCCTTTCCCGCCGGCCCGTCCCGTGTTCAGCGGAAGGCGGGCGCGTTGCGCGCGGCCCAGTCGGCGAAGCTGTTCGGGGCCCGGTCCAGGACGTGTTCGACGTCGGGGGTCGGGCGCTGCTCCTCCTCGGTCGGTTCGCCCAGGATCGCGAGGGTGCCCTCGACCGCGGGCGGCGGCATGAACCGCGACATCAGCTCGCGGGCCTCCGTCACCGTCTGCTCGGTGAAGCGGACCGGTTCGCCCAGCGCGGCGGCGATGGCCGCGGCCCGCCCGCGCGGGGTGGTCGGCGCGGGACCGGTCAGGGTGTAGGTGGCGCCCAGGTGGTCGTCGCCGAGCAGAGCGGCGGCGGCGACCGCGGCCACGTCGTCGGGGTCGACGAAGGGCAGGCCGACGTCGCCGAACGGCGCCGCCGCCTCCCGCCGGGCGCGGATCGACTCGGCCCAGGCGAACGCGTTGGTGGCCATTCCGCCCGACCGCAGGATCGTCCGGTCGAGCCCCGACTCCCGTACGGCCTCCTCGAACAGGCGTGGATGCCGGTACGCCTCGGGACGGGTTCCGGCGCCCTGTGAGGACAGCAGGACGACCCGGCGGATCCCGGCGGCCTTCGCCTCGGCCAGGACGCCGTGCGGGTCCTCGCCCGCCACCAGCAGGAACAGTGCCTCGGCTCCGGCGAACGCGGCCCGCAGCCCGGCGGGTTCGGCAAGATCGGCGGGCGCCGCCCGCACCCCGGCCGGCACGTCGGTCTCGGCGACCGTGCGGGCGACGGCCGTCACGGGCGCCCCGGCCTCGTGCAGCATCCGCACCAGGGCCCGGCCCACGTTGCCGGTCGCGCCGGTCACCACGATCGCGCCGGTCACCTTGTCCGCCCTGGCCGCCCCGGTCACTTCAGCCAGTTCAGCCGCTTCCGCCACGTCGTGTGTCTCGTGCGTCGTCATGTGCGTCATCCGTCGTCCCCGTCGCTCATTGTTAGTCAGTCAGCTAACTTACTTGACGGGCGTGACGCTAGCACGGATCCCGGGGTCGGTGTCTATAGTCAGTCGGGTGACTGACTCAATCGAGAAGGGCGCCGCGAAGAAGGGCGGCAAGCGGCAGCGGCTCGTGGCGGCCGCCGCCTCGGTGCTGCACGAGCGGGGCGTGGAGCGGACGACCATCGCCGACATCGCCCGCGCCGCGGACGTCCCGGTCGGCAACGTCTACTACTACTTCAAGACCAAGGACGAGCTGGTCGAGGCGGCCCTCGACCGGCACGCCGAGTATCTGGACGCGCTCACCGCCCGGCTCGACGAACTCGCCGACCCGCGGGAACGCCTGAAGAGCCTCGTCGCCGACTGGGTCGGGGCGCGGCAGGTCGCGGCCCGTTACGGCTGCCCGACGGGCACCCTCGCCGTCGAGCTCGACAAGCGCGACGAGGGCGGTCTCGACCTCGCCGCCGGGCTCGTCATCCGGCGGTTGCTCGACTGGGTGGAGCGGCAGTACCGCGAGATGGGCGCCGACGAGCCCGACGGTCGCGCGCTCGCGCTGGTCGGCGCCTACCAGGGCATGTCGCTGCTCTCCAGCGCCCTGCGCGACCCGGAGATCATGACCCGCGAAGGGGCCCGTCTCGTCCGCGAGATCGACGCCCTCGCCTGACCCCCTCGTCTGATCCCCTCGCCTGGTGCAGCGGAGGTCGTATGTGGCAGAAGGGCATATTCTGAGGCCATATGGCCACGTGCGTCGGTCCGGAGAAGGTGAGTGCGATGCGCGTACTGCTGAAGGTGTCCATGGACACGGAGAAGGCCAACGAGGCGATCCACAACGGCACCCTGACGAAGATGATCCAGGAGTCGATGGAGCAGACCAAGCCCGAGGCGTCCTACTTCACCACCGACCACGGCCGGCGCACCGCCTACATCGTCTTCGATATGCAGGAGAGCTCGCAGATGCCCGTGCTCAGCGAGCCCTGGTTCCAGAACGTCGACGCCGAGATCACCTACACCCCGGTGATGAACATGGAAGAGGTGCAGAAGGGCCTCTCGCAGCTCGGCCGCTGACCCTCCCACGGGACCCGCCTCAGCTGAACACGATCATCGACCCCTGGGCGAGGCTGCGCGTGGCCGCCGCGTGCAGTCCCAGCCAGACGTGCCGCTCACGGGCGAAGGGGCTGGGATCGTACGGCGCCGGGACGGCGGGCTCCTCCAACTCCGTGGGACCGGCGGGCGGCTGGGGCGCCGCCGGAGGATTGGCCGGATCGATGCCGAGGGACGGCGCCACGAACTCCAGCTCCCGCAGCAGCGACTGCGAGGAGCCCAACGGACCGCCGCCCGAGAGGAGTTCGTCGCTGGACAGCGGCTGCAGGAAGTCGACGGGGACGTAGGCGCCCGCGTGGTCGTAGTGCCAGACCAGGTGCGACTGCTTGGCCGTCGCCTCGAACATCTCCAGGAGTTGCTCGTAGTCGCCGCCCAGCTCGTCCACCGGGGTCACCGGCAGCCCGCACACCTGGAGCAGGTAGGCGCGGCGCAGGAAGTGCAGGGCGTCGTAGTCGAAGCCGGCCACCGGGGCGACCTCGCCGGTCAGACCGGGCATGTACTGGTACACCGGCACCGGCGGGAGACCCGCCTCGGCCAGCACCTTGTTGTACTGGGCGAGTTCGTCGGCGAAGGGGTTGTCGGGGGTGTGGCACAACACGTCGACGAGCGGCACCAGCCACAGGTCACAGGCCAAAGAGAGCTCCTCACTCAGCGCGTTGCACGGTCGTGCACGGACAATGCGGCAATGCCGGTCAGGGAAGGGTAGTCGGTACGGCTCACGTCAGCTCCCGTCGTGCGTCCCCTGGTGCAGGTCCCATACCCACACTCCGGCCACCCTCTTCCCGGGGCGGCCCACCAGCTTGTCCACCGTCTCACGCAGCCGGTCCTCGTACCGCTGCGGGGCCAGCACCAGCGCGCCCGCCCGCCAGTACGCGAGGTCCTCGCGGGCCTCGGCCCGGGCGCGGGCGTCGATCACCGGGACCACGCCCGTGTACCGCACGTCCCGCAGCAGGCTCGCGGTGAAGCGCAGCGGGACGCCGTAGACGCCGGTGCGGTCGCCGTCTCCGTAGGGGCCGTTGAAGTAGCCGCCGGGCATCCGGAAGCCGAGCCCGGCCGCCGTCTGCCAGTGCAGGGCCTCGGCCGCCTCGGGTTCGGCGAGCGGCACCGGGACCAGCGTCTCGTCGCCCCGGACGTACGCCTTCCAGGCGCCCTCGGTGAAGAAGGCGGGCGCCGGGGCGCGCGGCCCGGACTTCAGCGGGGCCGGGATCAGGGGCAGCAGGGCGAGGCAGACGGCGAGCAGCCCGGCGTACTGGGCGCCCAGCCGGCGGGCCCGCGCCAGCCGGTCGACGGCCAGGGCGAGCAGCATGCCCAGCGCCGGGGCGCAGACCAGCGCGACCCGGCTCTCGATCACCGACTCGAAGAGGGGGAGGCCGGCGAGCGCGGCCCACGGGCCGGGCACGGTGACGCCGGTGAGGGGGAGGGCGACGCGCGGGCCGAGGGACAGCACGGCCGCGGCCGCCGCCGTGCAGGCCAGCGCTCTGACGACCGGCCGCCGCCACAGCGCCGTCGCGACGGCGAACGCGAGCAGGACCAGCGGCCAGCCGTAGAAGGCGTTCTGCTCGGTCGGGTTCAGGGAGAGGGCGTCGGCGCGCCCGGCGTCGCCCGCGACCAGGGAGCGTTCGGCGAACGAGAGCAGCGCGCGCACCGAGTTGCCGACGCCGGTCGCGCTGCCGTGGTCGATGCCGGAGTAGCTCTGCGGGCCGGAGAACTGCCAGGCCAGCGGGTAGACGACCAGCGGCAGACAGACGGCGGCGGCGATCGCCAGGCCGTTCAGCGCAGGGCGTACGGCCGCACGGGCCACGTCGGGACGCGCGATGCCGTAGGAGACGGCGAACACGAGCAGTCCCAGCGCGGTCAGCAGGAGGGGTTCCTCGCCGAGGAAGACCTGGTAGGCCGCCATCAGGCCGAGGACGACCCCGTCGCGCGCGACCCGCTCGCCGGTGGTGAGCCGCAGAGCCCGGTCGATGATCAGCGGGATCATGAACAGCACGACGAAGTTCGGGTGGGCGTTGGCGTGGCTGACCATCGGCGGCGCGAACGCGGCCAGGGCGGCCCCGGCGAAGGCGGCCGCCCGCTGGCGCACGAGCCGTCGCACGATCAGCCGATACCAGGCGAGCGCGGTGGCGGCCAGACCCAGCGTCATCACCAGGCTGAGGGAGACGGCCGGGCCGAACAGCAGGGTGACCGGGGTGAGCGGGACGGACAGGCCAGGCATCGTCGTGTTGGCCATCAGGTTCACGCCGCCGGGGAAGCCCTGGAGGTCGGTGAAGAGGGGATTGCGCAGCCGGGCGACGTTGTCCGCGGTCACCGCGAAGAACCACTCCCACTGGTTCTGGTCCTGGAGGGAGTCGGTGAGGTAGCGGTGGGCCGGATCGAGGACGCGGCCGGAGTACAGGGTGACGGCCATCGCCAGGAAGAGGACGGCCGCGAGGACGTCCGCCGGTTTGGGCGCCGGGAACCGCAGCCGCACCAGGTCGCGCAGCACCCGCGGGTAGTCCGCCGGGCGGATCTTCGAGCCGGGCCGGTGCGACCAGTGCACCGGCACCTCGGCGACCGGCCAGCCGGCGCGCTGGAAGTGCCGCAGCACCTCCACGTCGACCGCGTAGCCGTTGAGGCGGGACGCGGCGAACGCGGCACGGGCCTTGTCGCCGTCGAACAGCTTGAAACCGCACTGGGTGTCGCGTATCCCGCGCAGGGTCGTGCGGCGGATGAGCAGGTTGCCCGCGGCGCCCAGGACCTCGCGCATCCGGTGCTGCCGCTCGCCGAGGGTCGCGCCGGGCACGGCCCGCGAACCGATCGCCGCCGCGTGTCCACCGGCGGCGAGCACCTTCTCCAGGCGCTCCAACTCCTCGACGGGGGTGGCGAGATCGGCGTCCATGACCAGGACGCGGCGGCCCCGGCTGGCGGCGACTCCCAGCCGCAGGGCGTGTCCCTTGCCCCGGTTGCCTGAGCCGGAGCCGGTGACGAGCCGCACGCGGGAGTCGCGGCGGACGGTGACGAGCTCGCGGGTGGCGTCGGTGGAGCCGTCGTCGGCGACCAGGATCTCCCAGCTGCCCCAACGGCTCCCGGTCGCGTCGAGATGACGGCCGACCGCGTCCAGGGTGGGGCCGAGCCGGCGCTCCTCGTTGTAGGCGGGGATGACGACGGAGAGGTCCAGGGCGCCGGCCGCGGTCCCGGCGGCACGCGGGGCGGAAGGGCGCGCGGGGCGGGCGCCCGCGCGGGGCACGGGACGGGTGCCGGGGGCGTCCGCACGGCTCACCGCGTCGCCAGCCGCTCGATCAGGCCGATGGACTCGTCGTTGTACGCGGCGAGGATCACCCGGGCGGCGTCGGTGTCGCGGGCGTACAGGGCGTCGACCAGTTCGGTGTGGCCGGACCACAGGCAGCCGCGCAGGTCGGACAGCCGGCGCAGATGCTGCACCGTGCACACCCAGGACTGCACCCGCAGCCGGTGCAGGAAGTCGGTGAGATAGGGATTGCCGAACAGGGCGCTCAACTCGCGCCAGAACCGCAGGTCGTAGCCGATGAGGACGGTGAGGTCGCCGGCCGAGGCGGCCCGCTGCGCCTCCTCGCCGCGCCGGCGCACCCCCGCTATGGCGGCGGCGACCCGGGGCTCCTCGAAGTTCTGGTGGCTCTGACGGCCCGCGTCGAGGGCGATGAACATCCCCTCGATGATCAGGCTGCGGGCCTCGATCATGCCCCGGTAGTCCGCGGCCGAGTACTCGGGGACCCGGAAACCCCGGTGCTGGTCGGCCTCCAGGAGGCCCTGCGCGGAGAGATCGACGAGGGCCTCGCGCACGGGGGTCGCGGAGACGCCGTACTGCTCGGCGATCTCCTTCACCGTGAACTCCTGCCCCGGTTGCAGCCGGCCCCCCAGCACCTCGTCGCGGAGCGCGTCGGCGATCTGCTGGCGCAGGGTGCTGCGCGTCACGGCGCCGTTACCGGTGCTGCCGGGCATGGTCGAGGCGTCTCCCTCGTCGGGGGCGGAAAATGGCGTGCTCATCGTTATGTACGAGCACGCCACCTTACGCGTTCGACGAAATCGAGCCCCTCCGTGCACAAGGGTCCCGAGCCGGCTCCCGGGCCGCCCGAAGACGGGTCCCGGGCCTCCCCGGACCCCGTCTCACGGGCGGGTTCCGGGGCGGCCCGGAGATCGGTCCCGGAACCGCTCCGGGACCGGTTCCGGAGCCGCTCGCGAACGGCGCTCTCCCGTGACCGGATCCGTCGCCGCCTCACCCTTCGTCACACGGTGTACTCGTCGGCCGCCGAGAGGGCCGTGTCCAGCGCCGCGAGGCCCTCCTTGACCTCGGACTCGGAGACGTTGAGCGGCGGCACGAAGTGGGTGCGGTTCATGTTCACGAACGGCCACACCCCGGCCTTCTTGGCGGCGGAGCCGAAGGCGGCCATGGGCGCGTTCGCCTCGCCCGTCGCGTTGTACGGCACCAGCGGCTCGCGCGTCTCACGGTTCTTCACCAGCTCGACGGCCCAGAACATGCCGACGCCGCGCACCTCGCCGACGCTCGGATGCCGCTCGGCCAGCTCCGCCAGACCGGGCCCGACCAGGGAGGCGCCCAGGTGCTTCGCGTTCTCGACGACGCCCTCCTCCGCCATGACGTTGATCGTCGCGACGGCGGCCGCGCAGGCCAGCGGGTGCCCGGAGTACGTCAGACCGCCCGGGTAGGGCCGCCTGGCGAAGGTCTCCGCGATCGCGCCGGAGATGGCCACGCCGCCCAGCGGCACGTATCCGCTGTTCACGCCCTTGGCGAAGGTCATCAGGTCGGGCGTCACGCCGTACAGGTCGGCCGCGAACCACTCGCCGGTGCGGCCGAACCCGGCCATGACCTCGTCCAGGACGAAGACGATCCCGTGCCGGTCGCAGATCTCCCGCACACCGGCCAGGTAACCGGGCGGCGGCAGCATGATCCCCGCCGTTCCCGGCACGGTCTCCAGGATGATCGCGGCGATCGTCGCCGGGCCCTCGAAGGCGATGGTCGTCTCCAGGTGCTCCAGCGCCCGCGCGGTCTCCTGCTCCTCCGTCTCGGCGTAGAAGCGGGACCGGTACAGGAACGGCGCCCAGAAGTGCACGACGCCGGCGGTGGCGCTGTCGGAGGCCCAGCGCCGCGGGTCGCCGGTGAGGTTCACGGCCTGCTGGGTGCCGCCGTGGTACGAGCGGTAGGCGGACAGCACCTTGGTCCGGCCGGTGTGCAGCCGGGCCATGCGCACGGCGTGCTCGACGGCGTCCGCCCCGCCGTTGGTGAAGAAGATCTTGTCCAGGTCGCCCGGGGTGCGCTCGGCGATCAGCCGGGCCGCCTCCGAGCGGGCCTCCACCGCGAAGGCGGGCGCGAAGGTGGTCAGGCGGGCGGCCTGCTCCTGGATCGCGGCGACGACCTTCGGGTGCTGGTAGCCGATGTTGGTGTAGACGAGGCCGCTGGTGAGGTCGAGGTAGCGCTTGCCCTCGTAGTCCCAGAAGTACGACCCCTCGGCGCCGGCCACGGCGAGCGGGTCGATGAGCTCCTGGGCGGACCAGGAGTGGAAGACATGCGCGCGGTCCGCGGCCTTCACGGCGGCGCCGGCCAGGGGATCGATCTGAGGGGTCATACCGGCGAGCGTAAATGTCCGCGATGCGGAAGCGATATCGGCGTCCTGTTCCGTGGACGGCCCGATTCCGCGACAGGTTGTCGGGCGTGCGGGCGGGTCGCGCCGAACCGCTCGCGCCCGCCGTTCAGGGGTGGGCCGCGATCGTCCGTACCGCCCGTCGTCCCCGGGGCGGGGCCTTCGCCGATCGGCCGGCGCGGGAGCCCTGCGAGAGGTGGAGCCGGCCGGGGCCGTCCACGTCCCGGAAGGTCTGTCCACGGCGCCGGACGGGCCGGCGTCGCCTGTTACGGAACCGTAGACACCTCGCCTCCCTATCCCCCGAACGGCCCGATTATTCTCGCCTCCACACACATGTCCCGATCACACATGTGGCGGAAAGGCGGCGCTGCGATGGAGAAGCTGGGCCCCGGGGACCCGCAGCGCATCGGCGGCTACCGGCTGCTCGCGCGGCTGGGGGCGGGCGGGATGGGCCGGGTGTACCTCGCCCGCTCGGACCGGGGGCGCACGGTCGCCGTGAAGCTGGTCCGGCGCGAACTGGCCGCGCGCGAGGAGTTCCGGGCGCGTTTCCGCCAGGAGGTGCGCAACGCCCAGCGCGTCGGCGGCTTCTGGACGGCCCCCGTCCTCGACGCCGACACCGAGGCCGCCGTGCCCTGGGTGGCCACCGGCTACGTCGCCGGGCCGAGCCTGCAGCAGGTGGTGGGCCACGACCACGGCCCGCTGCCCGAGCGGTCGGTGCGCATCCTCGCCGCCGGGCTCGCCCACGCGCTCACCAACATCCACGCGGCCGGCATCGTCCACCGCGACCTGAAGCCGTCCAACGTGATGGTCACCATCGAAGGGCCCCGGGTCATCGACTTCGGCGTCGCGCGGGCGCTGGAGAGCGTGACCGGCGACAGCCGGCTGACCCAGACCGGCGCGGTCATCGGCTCACCGGGCTTCATGGCCCCCGAGCAGGTGCGCGGGGACGGTGTCACCCCGGCCAGCGACGTCTTCTGCCTGGGCTCGGTCATCGCCTACGCGGCCACCGGCGTCCTGCCCTTCGGCGCACCCGACGAGGGGGCGCACGCCCTGATGTTCCGCATCGCCGAGGACGAGCCCGACCTCGCGGGCGTCCCCGAGGGCATCGCCGACCTGGTCCGCGCCTGTCTGCGCAAGGACCCCGCCGCCCGCCCCTCCCTCGCGCGCGTGCTGGAGCTCACCGGCGTCGACGACACGGTGTCCGACGGCCGCTCGCGCGACCCCTGGCTGCCCAGCGCGCTGGTGGCCCAGCTCGGCCGGCACGCCGTGCGGCTCCTGGAGGTGGAGGACCCGGAGAACCCGGGGAGCCCAGGGAGCACGGAGCGCGCGGAGAACACGGGGTACCTCGCGGATACGGAGAACCCGGCGAGCCCGGTCGGCAGCGCGGCGGCCGCCGGGGAACACTCGGGGCCGCGCGGCGACATGTTCGCGCCGGAGCATCGCCGCACGCTGGTCGCGGGCTCCGACGGCATCCCGCCGCAGACGCCCCCGCCGGGCCCGCCCGGCCCGGACGCTCCCGCCCACCCGGCGTACGGTCACGCCCAGCAGCATCCGCAGCCGGCCCCCGGCTACGGGCATGCGCCCGGGGCGTCGGACGGCTGGTCCGCGGCGCCCGGCATCCCGGCACCGTACAACCCGTACGCGGACGGCGCCGGAATGCCGGGCGCCACCGCGCCGCCGTACGGCCCCTACGGGCCGGCCGACCTCACCGCCGACACGCAGGAGCCCCCGGGGCGCAGCGGCCGGACGACGCTGCTGCTCGTCCTGGTCGCGCTGGTGGTCGCGATCGCCGCGGGCGGCTCGGTGTACGCGTTCATGAACGGCGACGGCGGCTCCGGAGCGGACCCGGCGGCCGGCGCCTCCGCCTCGGGGACCCCTTCCGCGAAGGACTCGGCGCCGCCCTCGTCGTCCGCGCCCGGGGCGTCCGCCTCCCCCTCCCCGTCCTCCTCGGCCGGTGCGGTGCCCGCGGCCTTCCTCGGCGTGTGGACGACCACGATCGAGAACGAGACCGGCACGAACACCCGGCGGCTGACCATCACGCAGGGCGAGACCGGCGACGCCGTGCTCGCCCTCGTCGCCGACGGGAAGGCGTACCACTGCGAGTTCAGCGCCACCCTCACCCGGCTGCCCGCCGCCGGCGGCCCGCTGCAGATCGGCCCCTCCAAGGTCACCGCGGGCCGTCCCCTCTCCTCGTGCAGCCCCGGCGCCGCCTCCGAGGTCACCCTCCTCGCCGACGGCAGACTCCAGCGCACCAACACCGGAACGGGCGAGAAGCTCACCTACACCAGAGGCTGAGCGGCCCTGCCGGGCCCGTGCCCGCCGGGCTCCCGCCCCTCACCGGGGCTCCGGCGGCCTCTGGCGGGGCATGTTGGGGCGGGCGTTGACCCCGGGCGGGGAGGGGAAGCGGCCGGCGCCCCCGCCGGCGTCGGGCCGGCCGCCGGAGGAGATCGCCGCCTGGATCCCCAGGGGCGTCGGACCGGCCCGGAACTCCATCATCCAGTCGGCCGTCTCCGTGCGCACCAGGTCCGTGACGTCCTCCGAGAACCGTCGCAGCACCCCGAGGCACCGCTCGGCGGCCTCGCTCGCCGTGCCCTCGGCCGGGCCCAGGACCTCCCGGACGCTCTCCGACGCCCAGTCGAACTGGAGCACCTGGAGCCGGCGCTGCACGGCCTGCGCGGTGGCCACGTCCCGCATCCAGCCGGACGTCACCCCGAAGAACCGGTCCACCGCCACACAGGCCACCGCCAGCAGCAGGGCCGGACAGCCCCAGGGAGCCACCCCGCCCAGCACGCGGGTGAGGTCCAGCAACGGCAGCGCGGCCCCGCACACCGTCCCGGCCGCCGCCCCGGCGCGCAGCATCCGGGCGCCGCGCCGCTTCCACACCCGGTCGCCGAGGTACCAGGCGGCGGTCTCCAGCGCGCCGCGCTCCACCCACCGGTACAGCTCGTCCAGCCGTTCGGCGGGCTCGCCCCAGTCCCCGAGCGGCAGCGTCCGCCCGGTCAGGTCGCCCGGCCGCAGCCCGGCCGCGCCCTCACCCCGCCCGTCCTGGGACGGACGCTCGGGCTGCATCTCCGGCTGCTGAACCACCCGGCACTCCCTACTGATCCCGACCGGCCGGTCCCCACCGATCCGATGAAGCCGACCGGTCCCGACGACGCCGACCGCTCTCGACCGCTCGCGTTGCGTGACACCCGCGAAGCCTGACGCCGCTGCGCCGGACCTTTCCTACCTCCCAATGGGTGGCTCAGCCGAAGGTTTCACCGCTTTTACGCCTGGAAGTGGGCCTTGATCAGGTATAGGACGCACACGAAACTCACTCGAAAGAGTGCCGGGGCGACACCCGCACAGACCACGTAGGCTCGTGCCGAGCGGAGTGAAACCCGTTCGGAGGCACGCCCGACACTCGTAGACACAGGAGCTGATCGTGATTCCCGGTGGTGGCCAGCCCAACATGCAGCAGCTGCTCCAGCAGGCCCAGAAGATGCAGCAGGACCTGGCCCGCGCTCAGGAGGAACTGGCGAACACGGAGGTCGACGGGCAGGCGGGCGGCGGCCTGGTGAAGGCGACCGTGACCGGCTCGGGCGAGCTGCGGGCCCTGCGGATCGACCCGAAGGCGGTGGACCCGGAGGACACCGAGACGCTCGCCGACCTGGTCGTCGCGGCCGTCCAGGCGGCGAACGAGAACGCGCAGACGCTGCAGCAGCAGAAGCTCGGCCCGCTGACCCAGGGCCTGGGCGGCGGCGGCATTCCGGGTCTGCCCTTCTAGTCCCGGTCCGCGGTCCGGTCCGCCCTTACGCGGACCGGCCCCGGCCGACTACCGTACGTACGGCAAGGAACCCCAGGAAGGACGGCAGTCCGTTGTACGAAGGCGTGGTCCAGGACCTCATCGACGAGCTGGGGCGGCTGCCCGGCGTCGGTCCCAAGAGCGCGCAGCGGATCGCCTTCCACATCCTTCAGGCGGAGCCGACGGACGTCCGGCGCCTCGCTCACGCCCTCCTGGAGGTCAAGGCGAAGGTCCGCTTCTGTGCGACCTGCGGCAACGTGGCGCAGGAGGAGCTGTGCGGCATCTGCCGCGACAGCCGCCGCGACCCGTCCGTCATCTGCGTGGTGGAGGAGCCGAAGGACGTCGTCGCGATCGAGCGCACGCGCGAGTTCCGCGGCAAGTACCACGTCCTGGGCGGCGCGATCAGCCCCATCGAGGGGGTCGGTCCCGACGACCTGCGGATACGGGAACTCCTCGCGCGGCTGGCCGACGGCACGGTCACGGAGCTGATCCTCGCCACGGATCCGAACCTGGAGGGCGAGGCCACGGCCACGTACCTCGCCCGCATGATCAAGCCCATGGGCCTGAAGGTCACCCGCCTGGCCAGCGGCCTCCCGGTGGGCGGCGACCTGGAATACGCGGACGAGGTGACCCTCGGCCGCGCCTTCGAGGGGAGACGACTCCTAGATGTCTGACGCCACGCTGCACGCGACCGAGCAGAACCCGGACGACTTCGCGGTCCAGATCGCGGACCAGATCGAGAGCTTCCTGGTGGCCGTCACCGAGGTGGCGAAGGGCGACGAGCCGGGCTCGGCGGTCCCCTTCCTGCTGCTGGAGGTCTCCCAGCTGCTGCTGGCCGGCGGCCGCCTCGGCGCCCACGAGGACATCCTCCCCGACGAGCGCTACGAGCCCGACCCGGGTTTCGAGCCGGACGCGGACGAGCTGCGCGAGAACCTGGCCCGCCTCCTGGAGCCGGTCGACGTCTACTCCGAGGTCTTCGACCCCTACGAGCCCCGCAAGGCGCCCGTGCCGGCCCGGATCTCCGACGACCTCGCGGACGTCATCGCCGACCTGCGCCACGGCATGGTCCACTACCGGGCCGGCCGTACCACCGAGGCCCTGTGGTGGTGGCAGTTCTCCTACTTCTCCAACTGGGGCTCCACGGCGTCGGCGACGCTGCGCGCCCTGCACTCGGTGCTCGCCCACGTCCGTCTGGACCAGCCCCTGGAGGAACTGGACGGCCTCGACACCGACCAGTCGACCCTGGGCGACGAGACACTGGAGTTCGAGGCGGGCCGGTTGATGGCGCAGGAGATCGGCGGACAGCCGGGGCTCGACGGCGTCAGGAGCTGACGACCGCGCGGCGGCCGGGAAGCATGTCCGCGCCCGCACGACAGTGCTTGAAACTTAATTCACAGCTATCACTTCGGCGTCAGTGGGCAGGGAAGTCCCGACGACGGGCGTCCGCGCGTCCTCCGCGGGCCCGCGAGTCTCACCATGCGGTACCCGGGAGGCGGATTTCGGGCGCTCGTTAGACTGAGCCGACCGCAGTACAAGGGCGTATGTGCGGGAAAGAGACAAACTGAGCGAGGAGCGCACGTGGGCCTTGTCGTGCAGAAGTACGGAGGCTCCTCCGTAGCCGATGCCGAGGGCATCAAGCGCGTCGCCAAGCGGATCGTGGAAGCGAAGAAGAACGGCCACCAGGTGGTCGTCGTCGTTTCCGCGATGGGCGACACGACGGACGAGCTGATCGATCTCGCCGAGCAGGTGTCACCGATGCCCAGCGGCCGGGAATTCGACATGCTGCTGACCGCCGGGGAGCGGATCTCCATGGCCCTGCTGGCTATGGCGATCAAGAACCTGGGTCACAGCGCCCAGTCGTTCACCGGCAGCCAGGCAGGCGTGATCACCGACTCGGTCCACAACAAAGCCCGGATCATCGATGTCACGCCGGGCCGCATCCGGACCGCGCTGGACGAGGGCAACATCGCCATCGTCGCCGGGTTCCAGGGCGTCAGCCAGGACAAGAAGGACATCACCACGCTGGGGCGCGGCGGTTCCGACACGACGGCCGTGGCCCTGGCCGCCGCGCTCGACGCCGAGGTCTGCGAGATCTACACCGACGTGGACGGCGTGTTCACCGCCGACCCGCGCGTGGTGAAGAAGGCCCGCAAGATCGACTGGATCGCCTTCGAGGACATGCTGGAGCTCGCGGCCTCCGGCTCCAAGGTGCTGCTCCACCGCTGTGTGGAGTACGCCCGCCGCTACAACATCCCGATCCACGTCCGCTCGTCCTTCAGCGGTCACGAGGGCACGTGGGTCAGCAGTGCACCGATCGAGCAAGGGGACAAGCCGGTGGAGCAGGCCATCATCTCCGGTGTCGCGCACGACACCTCCGAGGCCAAGGTCACGGTCGTCGGCGTGCCGGACAAGCCGGGCGAGGCCGCCGCGATCTTCCGCACGATCTCCGACGCCGAGATCAACATCGACATGATCGTGCAGAACGTGTCCGCGGCCTCCACGGGCCTGACGGACATCTCCTTCACCCTCCCCAAGGCCGAGGGCCGCAAGGCCATCGACGCCCTGGAGAAGAACCGGTCCGGCATCGGCTTCGACTCGCTGCGCTACGACGACCAGATCGGCAAGATCTCCCTGGTCGGCGCGGGGATGAAGACCAACCCGGGCGTGACGGCCGACTTCTTCAAGGCTCTCGCCGACGCGGGCGTCAACATCGAGCTCATCTCGACCTCCGAGATCCGCATCTCGGTCGTGACCCGGGCCGACGACGTCAACGAGGCGGTGCGCGCCGTGCACAGCGCCTTCGGGCTCGACTCCGACAGCGACGAGGCCGTCGTCTACGGGGGCACCGGGCGTTGATCTCGGCAACGCGCCGGCCGACGCTCGCGGTCGTGGGGGCGACCGGGGCGGTCGGCACGGTCATGCTGCGGATCCTGTCCCAGCGTGCCGACGTCTGGGGCGAGATCAGACTCGTCGCCTCGCCGCGTTCGGCCGGCCGCAAGCTGGTCGTGCGCGGCGAGGAGGTCGAGGTGCTGGCCCTGTCGGAGGAGGTCTTCGACGGGGTCGACGTCGCGATGTTCGACGTCCCCGACGAGGTCGCCGCGCACTGGGCGCCGGTCGCCGCCGCCCGGGGCGTGGTCGTGGTGGACAACTCCGGCGCCTTCCGGATGGACCCGGACGTGCCGCTGGTGGTCCCGGAGGTCAACGGGCACAAGGTGCGCAACCGGCCGCGCGGGATCGTCGCCAACCCCAACTGCACGACCCTGTCGATGATCGTCGCCCTGGGCGCGCTGCACGCCGAGTACGGGCTGCGCGAGCTGGTGGTGTCCTCGTACCAGGCGGTGAGCGGGGCCGGGCGGGCCGGGGTGGAGACGCTGCGGCAGCAGATCGCGCTCGTCGCCGGCACCGAGCTGGGCACGCACCCGGGCGACGTGCGGCGGGCCGTCGGCGACAACACGGGGCCGTTCCCGGAGCCGGTCGCCCTGAACGTCGTCCCGTGGGCGGGGTCGCTGCGCGAGGACGGCTGGTCCTCGGAGGAGATGAAGGTGCGGGACGAGTCCCGCAAGATCCTCGGGCTGCCCAGGCTGCCGGTCGCGGTGACCTGCGTGCGCGTCCCCGTCGTCACCACGCACTCGCTCACCGTCCACGCCCGCTTCCAGGACGAGGTCACCGTCGACGGGGCCCGCGAGATCATCGCGACGGCTCCCGGCGTCGTCCTCTTCGACAACCCGGCCGCGGGGGAGTTCCCCACGCCCGCCGACGTGGTCGGCACCGACCCCACCTGGGTGGGCCGGGTGCGGCGCGCCCTGGACGACCCGACGGCGCTGGAACTGTTCGTGTGCGGGGACAACCTGCGCAAGGGGGCCGCCCTGAACACGGCGCAGATCGCGGAGCTGCTGGCGGCGGAACTGTCCCACGGCGAGGGGCGCTGACCAGCGTGCATCGAGGATTGTAAGATCTTTCAGGCAATGTGAGCCGGTCGACGGTCCGAACCACTTGTATCGGGCACCTTTGGCATCCGAAGATTTCCCTCCCGCCCTCCGCAACCGCGCGCAGGGCGGGGGGCGTCTTTGCGGTCACCCTTCGGTGTGCGCAGGCGTGTGAGCGATCACAGCGTATGGGGATGCCGTGGTCCGGGCGCGGGGGCGCCCGTTCCTATGGGATACAGGGGAAGAGCGGGACACATGAGACGGGTGCGCGGGGCCTCGGCCGACGCGAAAGAGACGCCGGACGCGTACAACCTCCACGGGGGGAAGTGTGTCCAACTGGCGTGGCAGAGGTACTCGAACTCCCGGTGGCGCCCCGCGGCGCCGCCCTGCGGCCGCCGCGCGGCTCCGTGCGGCCCCGCACGTCCGGCGGCATGCCGGTGATCGCGCCCATGCCCGCAGCGCGGCCCGCCCGCGTCCCCAGCCAGCGTGACGGCGCCGAAGCCGCCGAGAACGCCGTGGCCGCCGGCACCACCGTCGACCACCTCACCGAGACCTACCGGGCCCACTACCGCTCGCTGCTCGGTCTGGCCGCCCTCCTCCTCGACGACACCGCCTCCTGCGAGGACGTCGTCCAGGAGGCCTTCATCCGCGTCCACTCCGCTCGCAAGCGCGTCCGCGACCCGCAGAAGACGCTCGCCTACCTGCGCCAGACGGTCGTCAACCTCTCCCGTTCCGCGCTGCGCCGCCGCATCCTCGGCCTGAAGCTCCTCTCCAAGCCGATGCCGGACATGGCCAGCGCGGAGGAGGGCGCCTACGACCAGCTGGAGCGCGACTCGCTGATCAAGGCGATGAAGGGCCTGCAGCGCCGGCAGCGCGAGGTCCTCGTGCTGCGCTACTTCGCGGACATGACCGAGGCCCAGGTCGCCGAGACCCTCGGCATCTCCCTCGGCTCGGTCAAGGCGTACGGCTCGCGCGGGATAGCGGCCCTGCGCAGAGCCATGGAGGCGTCGGCGTGAGCGGAGCAGCCGGAGAGCGGGACCCCCACGGCCTCCCCGACGGCCCCGGCGGGCCCGGCAGTCCTGACGGTCCCGAGCGCGACGAGCCCCTCGCGGGGCACGGGCCGCCGTCGCCCGCACAACAGCCGAAGCAATCGCACGCTGGGAACTCAACCGTGAACCACCGCCTCGACGACCAGGGCCCCGACGGGCTCGACTCGGACGAGCCGGCACTGCGCCGGATGCTGCAGGACGCCGTCCAGGAGCTGGAGCCCCGTGACGGCGCCCTGGACCACCTGCGGCGGGCCGTGCCCGTCCGGCGGGCCCGCAAGCGGCAGGCGGCCGTCGGCATGGCGGCCGCGGCCCTCTTCCTCGGCACCGCCGTCCCCGCCGTGCTGCACGTCTCGAACGCGGGCGGCTCCGACGCCGACCCTTCCGTCGCCGGCCGGGCCTCCCAGGCGCTGGGTGGCGTGGACCAGGGCAAGAACCCCGACGGCGCCGCCTCGGGCGAGATCGGCGACTCGTCGGGCAAGAGCGGCGAACCGGGGACGGGCGGGGCCACCGGCTCCGGCCCGGGCAAGGAGTCCTCGGGCGGCACCGCCTCCGCCGGCCCCGCCGTCTCCTCCCCGGCGAGCCCGCCCGGCTGCCTGCCCGCCCAGCTGAAGGCCGCCGACCCCACCGTCGCCGTCCCCGACGCGGCCGGCATCGTCTACGGCGTCTTCCGCGTGCAGAACTCCTCGACCGCCGCCTGCACCGTCGGGGGCGCGGTCTCCCTGACGTACGACGCCCAGGGCGCCGCCGACGCCTCGAAGATCACCGTGTCGGCGCACGCCTCCGGGGACGTGGCGGCCGGGCTGCCCGACCCCTCCCTCGACGTCGCCCGGCTCACCCTCGCGCCCGGCTCCGCCTACGAGGTGAAGTTCGCCTGGGCGCCTTCGCAGACCTGCCCCGCCACGGGCGGAGCAGACGGCGGTGACGGCGGCGGCACGGCCTCCCCCTCGCCCACGCCGAGCGGCCAGCCCGGCACGACCGGCGGCGAGACCGCCTCCGGCGCCACGGCCCAGCTGTACGCCGCGGACGGCACGGCCGACGGGAGCGTCGTGGTGTCGTACAAGGCCGAGGACGGCTCGGCGGTGGCCAAGGCGACCGTGCCGAACGCGTGCGCGGGGACGATCTACCGGACGGGCGTGCTGGCCTCGTCCTGAGCCCGGTCCGGCGACCCGGCGGCCACGGGCGCTCCGGCGGCCGCGGGTTCCTCCGGGAGGATCCCGAGCCGGGCGTCCCGCGCGGACTCCGCCTCGCGGCGCAGCAGCCGGAACCACATGAACACCACGAACCCGGCGAAGACGAACCACTCGCCCGTGTAGCCGAGGTTCTGGAACGCCTTCAGATCGAGCCCCGTGCCGGCCGCCGCCTTCGCGGGCACCGCCGTCATCCCCGGACCGGCCGTGTCCAGGGTGATCCAGGCGTCGTAGAGGTCGTCGGGCACCAGGTTGACCAGCGACGCGGCACTGATCGCCGCGGTCTGCCCGGCCGGCAGGCCGCCCCGGGCGCTCACCCCGTCGTCGCCGGGCTGCTCGGAGGCCTGGAGCGCCCCGGTGACGGTCACCTCGCCGGCGGGCGGCGCCGGGGCCTTCGCGGCGTCGGCCCTGCCCGGCAGCCAGCCGCGCACGACCGGCAGCGCCCTGCCGCCGTCGACGCGCAACAGGGTCAGCACGTAGAAGCCGTTCTTCCCGGCCAGCTCCCGGCCCGGCACCAGCAGCTGCTCGCCGTAGCGGCCGGTGGCGGTGGCCTGCCTGCCGGAGGTCGCCTTGTCCACGGGCAGCAGCTCGGCCAGCGGGCGGGCGGGGTCCGTCCGGGCGGACTCGGCCTGGGCCTTCGCGTCACGATGGTCGTCCACCCGCGCCTCGAACCGGCTCAGCTGCCAGGACCCCATGAACACGCAGAAGGGGATGGCCAGCAGCACGAAGACGTTGATCCCCCACCAGCGGGGCGTCAGCAGAAACCGGTACACGCCCCCCACGGTACGGGGCCGCGACGGGCCCGTACCCCGCGGGGTGAGCCTCTTCGGTGGGAAGCGGGTGCGAAGACGGTGGGAAGTTGTCCACAGGCTGGGAACCTTGGCGTCTCTTTGTGGGCGCGGGCGGGCAGTATGGGGCCATGACTGAGAGCAACGGGTCCGCCGCACCCGACCGATACGAGGACATGCCTGACTGGGAGAAGCGCTTCCGGGCGCCCCGGGTGTCGCTGCCCGACTGGGCGCAGGACGCCCCCGACCACTCCCTCTTCGTGTCGAACGCGACCGGGACGTACGAGCTGTACGCCTGGGACCGTGCCACCGGTGAACGACGGCAGGTCACCGACCGGGCCAACGGCACGACGGACGGCGTGCTCTCCCCGGACGGCGCCTGGATCTGGTGGTTCGACGACAAGGACGGTGACGAGTTCGGAGTCTGGCGCCGCCAGTCCTTCACCGGCGGCGAGGACGAACTGGCGGCCCCGGGCCTCGACCCCTCCTACCCGGCGGGCCTCGCCCTCGGCCGCGACGGCCGCACCGCGGTGGTCGGCCGCTCCACCGACGAGGAGGGCACGACGATCCACGTGGCCCGGACCGGCGAGCCCCCCTTCGAGCTCTACCGCCACCGGGAGTCCGCGGGCGTCGGCGACCTCTCCCACGACGGCAGCCTGATCGCCGTCGAGCACACCGAGCACGGCGACGCGATGCACTCCGCGCTGCGCGTCCTGCGCCCGGACGGCACGAAGGTCGCCGAGCTGGACGACACCCGCGGCGGCACCGAGGAGCTGGGCCTGGAGGTGCTCGGCTTCGCCCCGGTCGACGGCGACTCCCGCCTGCTCATCGGACACCAGCGCCGCGGCCGCTGGGAACCCCTGGTCTGGGACGTGGCGACGGGCTCCGAGACCGATCTGGACCTCGATCTGCCCGGCGACGTCAGCGCCGAGTGGTACCCGGACGGCTCGGGCCTGCTCGTCGTGCACAGCTTCGAGGCCCGCAGCGAGATGTTCCGCTACGACCTGGCGAGCGCCGCCCTGGAGCGGATCCCGACCCCGCCGGGCACGGTCTCCGGGGCGACGGCCCGCCCGGACGGCAGCGTGGAGTACCTGTGGTCCTCCTCCGCCCGGCCGCCCGCGGTCTACTCGACGACCGGCGAGGTGGTCCTCGATCCCCCCGGCCCGAAGTCCCCGGGCTCGGTCCCGGTGCGGGACGTGTGGGTGGAGGGCCCCGGCGGCCGCATCCACGCGCTGGTCCAGAAGCCCGCGGGCGCCACCGGCCCGCTGCCCACCGTCTTCGACATCCACGGCGGCCCGACCTGGCACGACAGCGACGCCTTCGCGGCGGCGCCGGCGGCCTGGGTGGACCACGGCTACGCGGTCGTGCGGGTCAACTACCGCGGCTCCACGGGCTACGGCCGTGCCTGGACGGACGCGCTGAAACACCGGGTCGGCCTGATCGAGCTGGAGGACATCGAGGCCGTGCGGGAGTGGGCGGTGAGCTCCGGCCTCGCCGACCCCGCCCGGCTGATCCTCACCGGCGGCTCCTGGGGCGGCTATCTCACCCTCCTGGGACTCGGCGTCCAGCCCGACGCCTGGGCCGTGGGCATCGCCGCCGTCCCCGTCGCCGACTACGTCACGGCCTACCACGACGAGATGGAGGCTCTGAAGGCGATGGACCGCACCCTGCTCGGCGGCACCCCGGAGGAGGTCCCCGAGCGTTTCGAGGCCTCGTCCCCGCTGACGTACGTCGACAAGGTGCGGGCCCCCGTCCACATCTCGGCCGGTGTGAACGACCCCCGCTGCCCGATCCGGCAGATCGACAACTACGTCGAGCGCCTGGAGGCGAGAGGGGCGGTGCACGAGGTGTACCGCTACGACGCGGGCCACGGCTCCCTGGTGGTGGACGAACGCATCAAGCAGGTCCGCCTGGAACTGGAGTTCGCGGAACGCCACCTGAACTCCTGAACCGCTCGGCAGAGGGGCGGGGACCGGCGGCGGGGGAGCGGGGTGACATCACCCGGCCCCCTGCCGCCGGCGCCGCAGCAACTGGGCCAGCCCCCGGCGGGTAGCCGCCAGCACCACCCGGTCCGAGCCCTGCAGGACGTACTCGTCCGGCAGGTCCCACACCAGCCCCGGCCCACCCTGCCGCTCACGCCCGGTGTCCAGCGCCAGCACCCGCCAGTAACCGGCCCGGAACGCCTCCCCGACCGTCCTCCCCTCCAACTGCGCGCACCCCGCGACCTCCAGCGCGGCGAACAGCAGCACCCGCCGCTCCACCGGGATCGCGCCCAGGATCTGACGGCCCATCATCGCCCCGGCGAACGACGGCGCCGACAGGTGGGAGACGCTCCGGCTGCGGGTCAGCGCCTGCGGATGCGCCGCCCGCAGGGTGCGGTACACGGCGGTCGCGAAGTCGTCGTCGTACAGGCGCAGCACCACCCGCAGATCGGGCCGCAGCGACCGCGCGTACAGCGCGGCCTCCAGGTTCGTCGTGTCGGAGCTGGTCACCGCGAGCAGCGCGTGCGCACGGTGGATCTTCGCGGCCTCCAGCACCCCCTCCTGGGTGACGTCCCCCAGCACCACCGGCACCCGCAGCCGCCGCGCCACCGCCAGCCCGCGCGCCTCGGGCCCCGCCTCGACGCACACCACCGGGATGTTCAGCTCACGCAGCCGGATCAGCACCCGCGTGCCGATCTTCCCCAGCCCGAGCAGCACGACATGCCCGCCGAGCCCCCGGGGCGGCCGGCGCAGCGCCCCCGCCCCGCGGAACGTCCCGAGCGCCTCCAGCACCGCCGCCAGCAGCACCGGCAACAGCAGCAACCCCATCAGCCCGGAGAGGAGTTGCAGGACCTGACGCTCGGTGGTGGCCCCGACCGCGGGGTCGTTGATGGCGAACAGGTCCAGCAGCGTCAGGTACAGCGCGCCCAGCGGGTGGATCCCGGTCGCCAGCCACAACGCCACCGCCAGCGCGAGCACACACCCGACCAGCCCCGCCAGCGACCACCGCAGCCGCCGCGAGAACAGCGAGGCGAACGGCGCCAGCACCCCGGCGCCCCGCCCGGAGGGCAGCGCCGGACCGGCCGAGTACGCGACCTGCTCCAGGACGACCGACCCGCGTCTGCCGGACGCGGCCGCCTCCCGCACGGCCGCCGCGTCCGGCAGGAGCAGCGGCCCCTGCTCGCCGCTGGTCTCGGAGCCGTCCGCGAACGCCGGGTCGCCGCCGTTCGCGGACAGCAGCGCGAGCGTGAGGCGTCCCGGCCCGCCCGCGTCCCCGGCCCCGGACGGCGGCCGCTCGACGGCGCGCAGCAGCAGGCCGCCCGTCTGGACGACCTTGCTGGTGCCGACCACGGCGGTCGCCGCGAGCGCGGGAGCGGCGGTGTCCGCGTCGGACAGGACGGTGGTCGACGCGTCCCCGCGTAAGTCCCAGGAGCCCGAGGAGCCCGAGGAGCCCGAGGAGCCCCAGGAGCCGGAGGAGCTCGAGTAGGCGGAGGAGCCCGTCGAATCCGGGGAATCGGGGGAATCCGTGGAATCGGGACGGCTGCCGGTGGCCAACGCGGCCGCCTGATCGAGGAGTTCCTCGATGTGCTGGCCCAACCGCCGGTTGTAGAGCCGCAGTACCAGCCGCAGCCGGGGATTGAGCCGGCGGGCGGTGAGGGCCGCACGGATGTTGGTCTCGTCGTCGTCGTACACGAGGGCCAGCGCGGCGGCCCGCTCCACGCCCGCCTCGGCCAGCACGGCCTCGGTGGCTTCCAGGGCCTCCAACGTGCGCTGACCGCCACCGAGTTCACCCGTGGCCGTGGGATGAGTGCCGTTGCCCGCCGCCCGGTTGACGGCCGCGCTCACCACCCGGTCGAGCAGCGCCGCCGACACCGCCCGGGCCCGTCCGACGACCGGCGGCCGGACCATGCGCTCGGCGGGGGGCACGACGAGCGTGACCTGTTCCTCGTAGACGCCCCGCAGTTCGGCGGCGAGCCGGTGCGCCAGGCCGTCGTCGCCGCACACCACCATGTGCGCGTGCGCGCCGGCGGCGCCCGGCGGCCGACCCTGGTTCGGAACGCTTCCCACGAGGGAGAAGACTGCCTCACCGGGGCGGAAGGTTCCACGAAGTACGTGAACACCCGGGGCGGAACTCTCGTAGGAAAGGGGAGGGAATGCGAGAAACAGGCAACAGGGAGAACCCGGAAGCCGGAGGTGCCCGACCCGTGGCCATCGCCAAAGCGGCCCCGCACGAGGAAGGCACGCGTCCGGACCGGCAGGACGCCCGAGACCGCAAGGCCCCCCACGAGGGGCCGGACGAGCACAACCGGCAGGACCGACCGACCGAGCGGGTCCCGCAGGCCCGGCAGGTTCCGCAGGCCCGGCGGGGCGTCCAGGAGGAGGCGGCGGGGGCGGCGGTGGCGGTCGGGGCGTCCGACCGGCCCGCACGTCTCAGCTCCCCGCTCGTCCTGACCATGCTGCTGCTCCTGATGGTGCTGCTGCAGAGCCCGGTCCGCCGTGCGCTGTCCGCGCCGGTGATGCAGAGCTGGATGACGGTGTTCGTGGCGGTGGTGGTCCAGGCGCTGCCGTTCCTGGTCCTCGGGGTGCTGCTGTCGGCGGCCATCGCCGTCTACGTGCCGCCCTCCTTCTTCGCCCGCGCGCTGCCCGCGCGCCCCGCGCTGGCGGTGCCGGTCGCCGGGCTCGCGGGCGCGGTGCTGCCCGGCTGCGAGTGCGCGTCGGTCCCCGTGGCGGGTGCGCTGGTCCGCCGGGGCGTCACCCCGGCCGCGGCTCTCGCCTTCCTTCTCTCCGCCCCGGCCATCAACCCGATCGTGCTGACGGCGACGGCCGTCGCCTTCCCCCGCGACCCCGAGATGGTGCTGGCCCGGTTCGCCGCCAGTCTGCTCGCGGCGTGCGCGATGGGCTGGCTGTGGCAGCGGCTGGGCCGCACGGACTGGCTGCGGCTGCCGGCCCACGCGCCGCACGAGGGGGAGAGCAGGGGGGAGGCGTTCTGGGACTCCGTCCGGCACGACGTGATGCACGCGGGCGGATTCCTGGTCGTGGGCGCGATGGCGGCGGCGACGCTGAAGGCCGTCGCCCCGGCGAGCTGGCTGCGCACGGCCGCGGACAACCCGGCGGTGGCCGTCCTGACACTGGCCCTCCTCGCGGTGATCCTCTCCATCTGCTCGGAGGCGGACGCGTTCGTCGCCGCCTCCCTGACCCAGTTCTCCCTGACGGCCCGGCTCGCCTTCCTGGTGGTCGGCCCGATGATCGACCTCAAGCTGTTCGCGATGCAGGCGGGCACGTTCGGCCGGGGCTTCGCGCTTCGCTTCGCCCCGGCGACCTTCGCGCTGGCCATCGCGTCGGCGCTGCTCACGGGGTGGGTGCTGCTGTGAACCGACAGTCCCAGTCGGCCGTCCTCTTCCTCCTCGGCGCGGCCCTGCTGCACGCCGGCGCCACCGACCTGTACCTGCGCTACGTCAAGGCGGGCCTGCGTCCGCTGCTGCTGGCGGCCGGCGCGGTCCTGATCCTGACGGCGCTGGCGACGGGGTGGTACGAGCGGCGCCGAACGAAGCGACACCGCCAGGAACCCGGCCCACAGACCCACGACCATTCCCACACGCGGGCCGAGGACCACGCCCACACGCGGGTCGAGGACCACCCCCACGACCACCCCACCTCACGGACCCACACGCGGGCCGCCGCGCAGGCTGACGACCATGCCCACGCGCAGAGCGACGACCATGCCCGTGCGCAAGCACGAGTACAGGCGCCATCAGAAGCAGAGGCACAAGCACAAGCGGCCCACTCCCACCCCGAACCCCGGGTCGCCTGGCTGCTGATCCTGCCCCTCCTGGCGTTGATCCTGGTCGCCCCGCCCGCCCTCGGCTCGTACAGCGCGACCCGCACCGGCACGGCCCTGCAGGAGCCGCTCGCCTACCCGTCCCTCCCCGCCACCGACCCCCTCCCGCTCGGCGTCGTCGACTACGCGGGCCGGGCCGTCTACGACCACGGCCGCTCCCTCGCGGGCCGGGCCGTCCGGCTGACCGGCTTCGTGGCCCTGGACCAGGACGGCACCCCCTACCTCGTCCGCATGGCCCTCAACTGCTGTGCTGCCGACGCCCAGCCGGTCAAGATCGGCCTGACCGGTCGCATCCCCCCGGTCCTCCAGCCCGACGCCTGGCTGACCGTCACCGGCGTCTACACCCCGCGCACCGCCCGCGACCCGGTCAACGGCGGCCCGATCCCCTTCCTGAAGGTCACGCAGGCCAAGCCGGCGCCGACGCCCAGTGACCCCTACGACGAGTCGTGGAACAACTGAGGGTTCCGCGCGGATCACGATCGGTGCCGGAGCGCGGCCGCCTTCCGCGATCAGCTCGGTTAAGCCTTCCTCAACCTCTGGTGGCCGGACGGTGAGCGCCTCATGATGGGGCCATGACGGCGGCCTCGCGTGCCATGACACGACTGGCGATCTGGCCGGACCTCGCGGAGGGCCGGCCCAGTTGCGGCACCGGCCGGGCGTTGCGCTCGGGCGTTGTCGAGATCGTGCACTTCCACTCCGACCGGAGTGTCGACCTGCATCTCACGGCCAAGGCGATCCGCCGGTTCGAGAAGGACCTCAGGCACTCCACGGCCATCCGGCTGCTGCCCGGCTCGTCGTGGGTCACCGTCCATCTGGAGTGCGAGACGGACATCGACCTGCTCATGACGCTGGTCAGCGCCGCTCTGCAGGCCCATCAACGGCATCCCGGCGCCGATGACGCGCCGCTCCCGCGATGCAACGACCACCGGGAAGCGACGCTCACCCGCGGAAGCGTCGGCGGCGTCTGAGCTCCGCTGCTCATCAACTCCGTTGCCCGATAGGCGAGTCGGTCGGTCGGCGAGTCGGTCGGTCGGCCAGTCGGCGAGTTGGCCAGTCGGCCGTCGGCCCTGTCGCCCGTCAGGCCGTCCCGTCCGTGGATCTGCCGGCGGCCCGTCAGTCCGTGACTCCGTCAGCCCGTCAGCCCGTCAGCCGGTGAGTCCGTGAGTCCGTCGGCACAGCGGTCCGGTGGGGTTCCACGACGACCGGCTGGCTACCTGACGATCCGTCAGTTATGGTCTGCCGCACCGGAACACGTGCCGAAGCAGAAGGGGTGAGCGCCATGGCGGCCGACCCGGACCGTTCGACCCGGCCTCCGCAGAGCCCGCCGCCGCCGGGTACCCCCCGCTGGGCGGCGATGTTCTACGACCCGCTCTCGGCGTCCTGGCGGTGCGCCGCCGAATCCCCGGACCGCACGCCCGTGTTGTACGCGATCGGTGAGATGACGCAGGTCAAGCGGGCCAGGGGCGACGAGGTGACGGTCGCCCTCTGGGGCCCCGACGGCGATGAGTGGCAGCGCTTCGACCCCGCCGCGGCGAACGCCCTCGACGCCCCCGCGCCGGAGCCCGCCGTCCCGCCGGCCGAGGACGCGGTGAGGACCGGCCACGCCAGACACACGGAACGTCTGGACGACCGCCGGCACCAGGTCCTCATGGCGGGCCTGAGCAAGGCTGGTCTCTACGACCTCGGCCCGGACGACGAGACAGCCGTGCGGACCCTGGTCGACCGCGTCGACGAGACCACGCTGCGCCGGGTCGCGCACTGGATGGCCGTGGCGGGAAGGCCGGTTGGGTGACCCGTCCGGCGGGCAGGCAGGTCGCATGAGAGTCTCCGTGGACCCCGAGGCGTGTTACGGCTCCGGAGAGTGCGCGCACCGCGTGCCCTCCGTCTTCACCGCGGTGGAGGGCTTCGGAGCCGTCATACCGGGACGCGAGGAGTCGGGCGAGGATCCGCAGGTGCGGGACATGGCCGAGCACCGCCGCGCGCTCGCGGCCGACCGTCCGCTCCCGATCCGCCCGCCTGACCGCTGCCGCCGGCCCCAGGCTGGGGCTGAACCCGGACAGCCGGGACGGCTGGAGGCGTTCCTCACACGCTGACGGTGATCTTGCCGCTGGCCTGACCGCCTCTCAGATACCGGATGGCCTCGGGGACGTCGGCCAGCGGATACGTCCGGTGGACGACGGGCTTCACGGAGCCGGCCTCGACCAGGTCCGCGAGGAGCCGAAGATCGTCGTGCTTCTGTGTGGAGACGAGCCCCAGCAGTCGTTGGCCGACGAACGGCGACAGCGTCAGTGCCCGCAGTGTGCGGCCGATGCCGCCGGTCCACTTGCCGCCGCCCTCGCCGCCGACGATGACGAGGGTTCCGCGCGGGGTGAGGGCGCGGCGGAGCCGGTGCAGCGGCCGGTTTCCGGCGATATCGAGGACGAGGTCGTAGCGGCGGGCGCCGTCCGTCGGGTCTTCGCGGGTGTAGTCGATGACCTCGTCCGCGCCCAGGGAACGGACCCTGTCCGTACCGGCCGTGCTGCAGACGCCGGTGACGTGCGCGCCGAAGGCCTTGGCGAGCTGGACGGCGAAGCTGCCCACCCCGCCGGACGCGCCGATGACCAGGACCCGCTGCTCGGCCCGCACGCGTCCGGCGTCCCGCAGGGCCTGCAGGGCGGCACATCCGGACACGGGTATCGCAGCCGCCGCCGCGAAGTCCAGGCCGGGCGGCTTCGGTGCGAGCCGGTCCTGCTTGGCGCACGCGTACTCGGCGAATGCTCCGTCGCAGGTGCCGTACACCTCGTCGCCGGGCCGGAAGCGGCTCACCCCCGGGCCGACGGCCTCGACGACACCCGCCGCGTCCATGCCCCGCACGCGGGGCTTCGACCCGCGCAGGCCGTAGGGCGTGGCGCGGATCAGGTACGGCAGCCCGGCCGTGACGTGCCACACGCCCTGATCGACCGCGGAGGCGTGGACGCGCAGCAGCACCTCGCCGCTGCCGGGCGTCGTCGGCTTGGCGACCTCCTCGAGGCGCAGGACCTCGGGCGGTCCGTAGCGGTTGTGGACGATGGCCTTCATGGAGTCTCTTCCTCGGATCGGGGGTACTGGAAGACGTCTTCGAGCGGAACGGCGAACGCTCGGGCGATCTGGAAGGCCATCTCCAGCGAGGGAGAATAGCGGCCCTGCTCGATGGCGATGACGGTCTGGCGGGTCACGCCGATGCGGCGGGCGAGTTCGGCCTGGGTCATCTCGCCGTGGGCGAACCGCAAGGCCCGGATCGCGTTGGTGACCCTGGTCGGCCTCACCACCGGTGGAGGCCGAACCGGTAGGCGACGATCTTCGCCCCGGATGCGAGCAGCGCGGACAGGATGAACGCCAGGTAGATCGCGTTGGCGATCCAGAACTGGTCGACGCGGGCCATCGCCAGGACGAGCCCGGCTACGCCGCCGATGACCAGGAACGACTGGCCGATGTACGAGCCGAAGCGGTGGATCTCCCCGTCGCGCTGGTCCTTGACGTTCGCACCCTCGGGCGACACGGTCGACACGATGACGTGCAGCGCGAACGACGCGGCGATTGAGCCGCCGACCGTCCACAACAGTGCTGCCGCATAAGGCGCGTGAGCGAGGGGTGCATGTCCGCCCCGCCCGAGGACGACCGCCAGGTACGCCGCGTACGACGTGGTCGTGACCAGGGCCAGGATCCAGGCCCGTTTCTCTTCGAATGCCACTACCGGCTCCCCTTGTGAATAGAACCTGACATCTGGGAGTGTCAAACAACCTCGACATGATGTCAAGCTTTCTTTACACGGATGTTGGCTGCCGAGTGCCTCCGGTGGATCGTCTTGCGTGACGCGAGTGCAACTGAGGGATGTGCAGTGGGAGTTCATCGAGCCGTATCTGCCGATCGGCGAGTACGGCCCGTATCTCGAGCGGTTGCGGCAGTAGTTGAGCGAGGGGGTGATCCGGCGTTTCAGGACGGGCGGGCAGCGGCGGGAGACGCCGCAGGTCCGCCACCACGCGTGCTCACCGCGCCGCCGCCGGGACGCACGTGGGCCAGGACGTCCTCACCGCGCTGGAGAAGGCTGCCGCCGAGGAGGAGAAGGCCAAGTCGTAAGGGGCGGCTCCGAAGAACGAAACGGGCAGGACGCCGAAGCGGATCCCGAGCGGGGGGAGGGCCGACGCACCCGGCGCGGACGCAGACTCCCCGAGTCCCTCGCTTACGCGTTCGGCGTACCGTGCGGCACTGCCCCCGCACGCTCCTGAACGAGGACAGGGAACGCCTCGATGTGCCGGTACTCGGCCTGACTCCAGTTCCTCGGAGTCAGGCCGGTGTCGCGTTCCGTCGCACCGGTCGTGGCGCGGCGGCTTCGGGTCGACGGGCCCGGTCCTTCTCCCGCTGATGCCGGTCGTTGTCTCGGACCGCGGTCACTGTGGAGGCCTCAGGCGCGTTTTCACCCTGCGGGCCGCGCTGCCAGCGGGCAGCGAAAGACCCGGTCGCTGGCGACGGGGGATGCACCAGCGACCGGGCTATGGCCAAGGCTAACAAGGCTGCTGGTCCGGCGGGGGTCGACTGCTCACCTGCCCTGCCGTTGTGATCGGGATCACTCTGCGCCGGTCGGCTGTCCGCCCGCTCACCATCAGGCAGAACGACGTCATCCGTGTCGGCAGCGGGCGTCACGAGCCGGAAGGAACGGGCGTGCGGGCCGGGACACGGGCGCCGTGGAGCCGGAGCACGGTCGCACAGCCCCAGCGCGGAGGAGCGCTCAGAGCATGAGGAGGCATCCGGAGTATGAGGCGGCATCCGGACCACGAGAAGACGCCCGAGGGCACGGGAAGACGTACGGGGGCACAGGAATGAAGGCCGCCGCTCAGCCTTCCGCGGAGTGCACGGGCCGACGGAGGCGCGGGACCGGGAGACTTCCGGCCGGGGGCGACCACCAGGACCAGAAGCACCACAGGCGCCAGAAGCACCACAGGCACCAGAAGCACCACAGGCACCACAGGCATGCCGAAGTCGGAGTCGTACTGCGTTCATGGCCGGACGGCCCATGAGGCGGGTCTGCTCGGCATCCCGCCTGAACGGCCGTGAACGTAGCTGTCCGGACTAGCTCGCCCTGCGGCGGACCGTGCTCGCATGCGAGCCGGACACGTCCGGGTCCTCGGCTGCGAAGGAGCCCGGAAAAGTCTCGTCATCCCCGAAGTCCGGGGCCTGGAACGGGTTCGTCACCGGCGGCGGCGACGCCGCGGCGGAGTGCGAGAGGGCCCCTTCCGGGGCGGAGAACAGCGAGGTCAGGTCTATGAGAGGTCTCCCCTTCGATACAGGCCCGCTCAGGGGCCCGGTGTGCCGTGACCGGGCACAGCGGTACTACAGCTTGCTCATTTTGGCGTACGGACTCAAGATCCGCTCCTGCGCCGACCCGAAATCCACGAGCGCCGCGATGCCGTCTTCGATGCCGATCACCCGGCCGAGGCCGTACATGTCGTGCGTGACCTGGTCGCCCACGGCGAACTGCTTGGGCGGTGGGGCGACCGGAGCCTTGAAGGGGCTGGTAGGCAAGTAGCGCTTCTGTGCAGCTGGCTTTGTCATTGACTCCAGTATGGCCTGCGGTGGTCGGTTCGAGGCAGCCGTCCGCGTGCGCTCTTCGGCACGGACCCGGCCGACGCCCGTCGCCGCAGAGCGGAGAATCCGCGACCGCACGCTCCTGACCTGGGGTTTCGATGCCGACGGGGCGGCGGACGCCTCGCCTGTTTGACGCCTTGTTTACTTCGACTGATTTTCTGCATCCGGCACACTTGTGGCGTGAAGTCCGGCCGGCCGGCCCTCGCAGACCGGATTTCACTTCGCGGACCGGGCATCTCCCTCGCGCTGGGCCGCCCTCTCCTGACAGGCTCGGCACGTGACGTACGTAGTGACCGTGGACACCTGCATCCCGGAGGGCACTCCGGAGATGGATCCGCTTCAGCGTGCCGGCGCCGTGGCACTCATCGAGGACGGCTTCGACTCTGTCCGGGCCGTCGAGGGGCCCGACGGCGTGAAGGTCGACCTGCTCGACACCATCGTGTCCGTCCACCCCGGCGGGGCCCTTCTGAAGGTCGTCGTGGACGCTCCGGCACTGGAGTCGGCGGAGGACTCCGTTCAGGTGCTCGTGGACGAGCTGCTGGAACGCACCGAGCTGCTGGCCGACTGGACGATCGAGCGCTGCGAGGTCGAGCTGCACCAGGACCGGGCCCACGCCAGCCTCGACGCGGCCGAGGGCCCGGACGCCCCGCCCGACGACCCGGCCGCCCGCAAGGCCCGCCACATGGCGGCCCCGCCCCCCGAAGAAGCCGACGACGGCCACGGCACCGGCCGGGACGACGGCGAGAGGACGGCGGCCGTGCGCACGCGGATCCTCGCCATGGCCGACGAACTGCGCTCCTTCCCCCTGACGATGTTCGGCGCCCCCGCTGACGACGCACCCGCCGGAGTCGACGACACCGACGGAGCCGACACGGCGGGAGTGACGCCCGAGGACGCCGACCGGCGCCCAAGGAGCGCGGACAGCCGTGCGGACGGCCGTGCGGACGGCACCGCCGAGCCGCGCGCGGAACGCGACGACGGACGCCGCAGCGCTCCGGGACTCGCCGCCGGCGCACTGGTCTACGCGGCCGACATCCTGGTGGAGGAGCTGTTCGAGGACGTCCAGGTCCTGGCCCAGGAGGACGCCACCGTCGCGGAGTGCGAAGGCCCCCTGTGGCACCTGGAACGCCTCCCCGACCGCTATGCCCTCCAGTACGACGCCCGCTTCGCGCGCCGCTTCCTGGTGACGGTGATCGCCCTGACCACCCGTTTCACCGACGGCAGCTTCCGTCGTCTGAACTGCGTCGCCGAGGAGATAGCCCTGAGGTTCCTCCTGAACCAGGCGACCACGACCCTGGAGCTGCACGGCCTCCTCGACGAGGAGGTGTCGGCCGCGCTCGACACGTTCACGGACAACGTGTACGGGGCGTACCAGGTGTACGCGACGTACGAGCCGTACGGGGACATGGGCCAGGAGTGGCTCCACGACGACTCGGCCGACGCGTTCGGGGACGAAGCCTCCACGAGAGCCGCACCACGAGTCGCCTCGACGGCCTTCAGGTCCTGGTTCACCCCGTTCGACGACGGCAGATACGTTCCTCCCCAGACATCCGGCGAACCGGAGGAAGCCCACTGAAGCCATGACACGCACCACCGGACTCCGGCGGACCCTCCGGCAGAAGATCATCTCCCGGTTTTCTCCCAGCCCTGGCGTTATCGGGATGTGGGTGCCGCTCCTGGGCGTCATTGCGTGAGCAAGTTTGCGTACGGCCGTGGCGCTCCGGCTCCTTGCTGTTCCGCTCTGACACTGTCGGCCGGTACGTCAGGCGTCGCCCGCCGCTCAGTTCTCGGAGTCGGACCAAGACGCCACAAGTGCCCGCCGATCCGGAAAGCGGGGACCGCAGACCATCTCCTGGGTGGGTTCACCGTTGAGCCAGCACACTTGCTCGGGGGCGCCGTCGCCGGTGTCGAACAGGCAGCACACTCCTCCGCTGTCGGCAGTGAGACCGGTGAACACCTTTCTGATGTTGGCCGACCGCGCAAACAAGCGGCTCATCCCCGACGTCGCTGCCCAGCACTCCACCGACGTGTAGCCAGGGTGCAGAAGGGACTCGAACCGGATCGTCGCGTAGATGTACCCGATCCGGATGCGCCCGTCCGCCTCGGGTTGGGGGCCGCCCGTCTGCGCATACTCGCGCAGTGCGTCATCGACGTCGAACATGAGGGACGTGTCGAGCTCGAGCGTGCTGCTCGTTGAACAGTCGACCGGCTCGCTCTTGAACCGGGACGTGAACGGGAGGACGAGCCGCTCACCGCTGGGCAGGGTGATCTCAAGCGGCGGCACGGCACGGCCCGGTGGCGCCAGCGCGGCCAGATTGGCCAACGCCCTGGCGACATTCCGAGGACGCAGACAGATGTCGTAGCCGTAGATCAGCCCCACGTTTCCCCCCGTCTCGGATCGAACCGCACCCTCTCACGCCCCGCCCTCCGGGCGCCTGTCGGTTTATGTGGTCCGGAGGAAGTGCGCGATGGCATCGCGGGTGCTCACCAGCGTGGGTGCGGGCGCTGGAGGGGCGCGGGTGGGGTCACACCTTCTTGACGACGATCGTGTCCGGAACCAGTTTCTCCAGGTCGTCGACGTCCGAGGTGAAGACGGTGACCTGCCCCTTCTGCTGTCGCGCAATGACGGCGAGCACTGCGTCGATCGCGTGCTTGTGGCCGTGCAACTTGGCGTCGGCCAGGAGCCGACGCGCCTGGCGGGCCTCGTCCTTCCCGATGTCGACGACCTGGAGCCGGGACAGTACCCAGTCCCAGCGCTGCTCGGTCGTTCTGCCGTCGTACGCCTCGACCAGTGTCATCGGGGAAGTCACCACCTCGGCTTCCCCTCGTGCCGCGAGGTCGAGCCAGGCGATCATCTTCCGGTCGCCGCGTACCGCAAGGGACAGGGCTTCACAGTCCAGTACGAAGACACGAAGGAGACGCTGGCCGTGCTCACCGGCTCGCTTCTTCACGCAGCCTCTCCGGCGTTGTGCTTTCCGGCGGTTCGACGCCGCTCGTGCTCGGCGTCGAGTTCCTCCAGCTCGTCGAGCGCTGCCGCATGCTCGTCCTCGGTGACGGGGCCGTGTTCTTCCTGCAGCCAGTCGACCAGTTCCGCGAGCCGGTCCCGGTCGCGCTTGAAGCGCAGCGCCTCGGCGACGTACGCCGACAGGCCCCGCTCTGCCGCGTCCGCGCGGATCTCGTCCAGGAGATCCGCGGGAATCGTCACGGTCACCTTCTTTGTCGCCATACAAGAGACCATACTCTTGGTATCGCACTCCTTACCAGTGGGTCACGTGATCGACGCTCGACGATCAGGCGGCCGGGGCGGGGCGTGGGATGCCGTGAAAGACCTGGCTGGTGTGCCAGGAGAGGTGAGTCGCCGCGACGGGGCGGACGCCCGGTTGAGGTCCGATGAGCGGCCGGCCGGCGAGCGCTACGACGTGCTCGCGGGCGGCGGGGCTGTGGCCGACGAAGCGCTGCGAGACCAGGATGCGGTGACTTCCCCCACTCTCGGCTTCGCTCGAGCGGGGGGACCCCCATCCGATGCCGAGGACGCCCTTGTCGAAGAGCTTGTGGTGCAGCGAGCACAGGCACAGGCCGTTGTCGACGTCGTCAGGGCCGTCGAACGCCCACCAGCGCACATGCGCGGCCTCCAGCCCGACCGGCACCGCGCCGATCCTGCCGTCGTAGCCGCAGAAGGCGCACTGGTACTCGTATGCCGTCAGGACCTCCTCCCGCATCCGGGGATCCCGCCGCCTGCGCACGGCCGAGAATCGGGCGCTTGTTGCTCGCTCTCGATCTCGACGAGTCGACGTCTCGCGAGGTGCGGGGCCTCTTGGTCGCCGTGGAAGCTGCGCCTGGCGCAGGTTCGGAGCACTCTGAAAGACGCGCCGGGCGTACTCAGCGCTCTGAAGCATGGCCGGCAGGACGACGCACTGGAACGACCGGACCAGCTGAGCAGACCGCACCGCGTCATCGAGGACGGCCCCTGAAGGAGTCTCCTCGTCACTTCGTCGCCGCTCTGCTGGAGGACGAGACCACGGACCTGGTCGACGACGCGGTCCTGGTCGTCGGCGAGCTGGCGGCCACCGCCGTCAAACACACACGGAGCGGCTGGTACCGAGGATGGTTCCTCGTACTCGTCCACTTCGGGGATGACCTGGTCCGCATCGAGGTCGTCGACCAGGGCGTCGACGAGGAATCCATGGTTCGCAGCGTTACCGGGCATGTGGAAGAGGACGGCCGCGGGCTGATGCTGATTGCGGCCTGCGTCAAGAACTGGGGTGTGAAGGACCGGCCCTCCGGCGCACGCTGCGTCTGGGCCGATCTGGTGCGGTTCGGCTAGTGATGGGCGGCTTTCCAGCGGTGATCCGTGGTGGCCCGCGAGCAGTGGCGGGTGAGGCCCCGGGGAGTGCCTGGGCGTCGGGCCGGCTTCTACGTGATCGGTGTTCATCCGGGCAGGCGACTCCCGCCCATTCTGTCCAGGGCCCAGGATCCGGTACTCAGCTGGGAGCACCCTGAGGGCGAACCGTGGGCGCTGGTGGACCGGCGTACAGGAACGGCGTACCGCGCGGGAGTGGACACCGACTTCGGCACCCCGCACGACGTCGGGTATCTCGGCCGGCTGCCTCGCCCAGACGGCAACGGCTCCGTCCTGGCCATCGCGGGCATCCACACCGCGGGCTCCCTCGGCGTCGTCCAGCTGCGCGCCTCCGATCTGAACACGCTCTGGGGCCAGGTGGGAGAGCACCGCTTCTCCACGCTGGTGAGCGTCGAGTACGCCCCGGAGACGGACGAACCGCAAACCGTCGAACTGCTCACCCCCCTCTACCGGCACGACGAGGAGACGACGGCGTGAACGTCGCCCTCGGCTCGGAGCCTGCCGAACCGGACCGGGAGAACGAGGACTTCGCCGCCGCCGCCGCGCCGGGAGCGGCTGTCCTCCTGGACGGGGCTGGCGTTGCCGGGGCCGATACCGGCTGCACGCACGGCATCGCCTGGTTCTCCGCGACGCTGGGAGGGTTGCTGCTGAGCACCATCGCCGCGCACCCGGCCCGGCCTCGCCGACTGTCTGGCCGACTCGATCCGGGTCCTTCGGTCCCTGCATGAGGAGAGTTGCGACCTGACCTACCGGGCCAGTCCGACCAGTACCGTCGTCGCCGTCCGGGCCAACGCGGGAACTTTGGAATACCTCGTGCGCGGTGATTCAACGCTCCTCATCGCCGACGAGGACGGGAAGACGACAGCTATCACTGACCAGCGCCTGGACGAGGTCGGCAGGAGGCTCCGCGGGCAGGTCGATGAACTGCCTACAGCTCAACCGAACACGGCGTCGCCCTGGTCCCCTTCGAAGTCGCAACTTGGGAAACGACGTTGACTGTTCTGAACTCATCCGGGCCGGTGAGCTGATCCGCCGAGTACGGGAAGCTGAGGGAGGAGTTCCTCACGTTCGCCGGCGGCCGCGGGGCAAGGCGCGGGATGACGCTACGGCCCTTCACTGGTCGCTGTGAGGGCACTCAACCGGTCCTGAGCGGCATGACTACGGCCAGTCATCACAGAGGGCGTGAACCAGCTTTTCATTGGATCAGGTCGGTGTGTGGATGTTCGGGGGAGGCCGGGCAGACATAGATCTGCATGTTGTCCGTGCTGCCTACTTCCACCCCCGTCGGCCGCGAGGGAGCCTGGCCCGCGTAGTAGGAACCAGCGAGAGCTGCGGCCTGGTCTTCCTGCGGAGCCCAGCTGTGACCTTCACCGCCGTGCCACTCCCGGGAAGCGATCGTCAGTAGCGGGACCATCTGCACCTCGCACACAGCGCAGTGCCGGGGGTTCGGGTCGGTGCGGCCCCAAGGGGGCCAGCCGCCGACCTTCCAGCCGGGTGCGTTGCCCAGGTGGATGGAATAGAAGTCGCGCGGATACTCCGCGTAGGAGCTGTCCACGTCGACGCCGGCTGCCTGCCACCTGTTCCAGTCCTCCAGCATCCGTTGCAGGTCCGGGCTCAGATCCAGGCTGTTGGGGTATTCGGTGATCGCTTCCGGCGCCAGCACGCACGGCTCCGGCACGTAACCCGGATAATCCGCCTCGTACGGTTCCGGTGGTGTGGCGAGGATGTCGCCGACCTCCGCGACCGACCGCCAGAACAGTGCGGTCGCCGGCTTGTAATTCGGTTCGTGCTCGTACGGGCACCAGAGAATCTGAAGCAGATCGGCCTGCCCGGGCGGTCGCAACAGGGGTATGTCACGCAGGAACAGCTGAGCCACGGGCAACATCGGAACCGGGCATTCGGCGGGACTGGGAGGGCCGGCGTCGAGTCGTTCGGCGAGCCACGCGGCATTGCGCTCCTTGAGCGCTTCCTCCTCGGGCGTGAACGCGGGACGTCGGTCATCAGGGCGCCACCGGGCCTGCAAGCGTCTCTCGAGCCGCACTTCGGTCGGTGACTGGCGGAATCCAGTGTCCACATGCAGGTGCGCGTCTTCGCAGTGCGGCCACGGCTCCCCAGCCGGCCACAGCAACGGCCCGCCGACCGAGCTCTCTCTGACCGAGGGCGCACCCGGACGCGGATGCAGCCGGATGGCAGGTCGCGCTAACGGAGCCAGCTCGGGAAAGACCGCGGTCACCTCGACAGGCCGCGGCGGAGTAGTACGTACGAAACCCATGCCGGCGATCCTGCCACCAGCCACCGACAGTCCCCTGCAGCATCTCTCCCCCGCAAGCTCCGCGACCTCAGCGCGGAAGACGTGGACCGCCGGCTGGCCACCAAGGCGAAGACACTCAGCACGCACACCGTCCAGTCGCTCCACTCGTACCTGAACCGCGCGGTCAAGCGGGCCATGGCGTGGGACAAGACGAAGCGCAACGTCGGCGAGCTGTGCTCGGTCTCCAAGGGCGAGTCAGGCGGCGGTCCACTCACCTTCGCTCAGGCCGACGCAGTTCTCAGGGGCGCTGTGGGTACCTCGATGGACGCGTGCATCGTCCTTGCGCTGCTGACCGGAGCCCGGACCGAGGAACTCCGGGCGCTTACCTGGGATCACGTCTTTCTCAAGGGCAAGCCGGATGCCGACCCGCCGCAGCCTCCGCACATCGCCGTCTGGTGCTCGGTCCGAAAGACTAGGGACACCAAGACCCGGAAGTCCCGGCGCACGCTCGCTACTGCCGGCGCGCTGCGTCGAGGCTCTGTGGCAGCAATTCGAAGATCAGGGCTGGGATCGGCTGGCCGCTGACGAGAAGTGGGAGGAAGACGGGCTCGTCCTCTCCTCGGCCGTCGGCCAAGCCGCTCGACGCCGCCATCGTCCGCCGCGCCTTCCTCCCGGCTCGTCGGGCACTCCGGTACGGCCGTGACCGAGGAGGTCTACCGGAAGCAGACCCGGCCGGTCATCCAGACCGGGGCCGTCGCCATGGACGGTATCTTCGGCAGCGATCCGCGGCTGCCGTAGCTGTCGCAGTCACGCGGTCGAGCACTCAGGAATCGATAGTCACGCAGTTAGACACGCAGCAACGCCAGAGGGCCCTTACCGATTCGGTAAGGGCCCTCTGAACTGCTATTCAGCTGTCGGGGTGGCGGGATTTGAACCCACGACCTCTTCGTCCCGAACGAAGCGCGCTGCCAAGCTGCGCTACACCCCGATGTCGCTGCTTGTCCTGCTTGTCGCGGCGACGTCGTTTACTTTAGCCCACTGGTGGCCGGAGACGAAATCCGGTTTTGGCACGGTGAGTGATCGGGTTCGGGCGGGCGTGGTCGAGGGCTACGAGGGCGACCGCGAGGGCGTAGAAGGCGAGGCCGAGCAGGAGGGCGTTGGCCAGGGTGTGCTTGTAGCCGTGGGCCTCGACGTCGAGGAACGGGTAGAGATAGCGGCCCGGCGTGCCGACGGCGATCACCTGGGCGCGGGTGAGGGAGAACGCCAGGTAGGCGACGGGGTAGAGCATCCATGTCGCGGCCCGGCGCAGGCGCATGTGGCCCGGAGCCGTCAGGAGCAGCCAGTCCAGGACGGCGGCCACCGGCGTCACTGTGTGGAGGAGGTGGCCGGTCACCGCGTGCCAGCCCGTGGGGGCGGTGTCGGTGCCGGTCACCGAGAAGGGGACGGACGCGCCGGCGAGGAGCAGGTGGTACACCAGGCCGGTGATCATGACGTAGAGGAGCGCGGCCCCGGTCAGGGCCGCGGGGAGCGGCCGGCGGGCCGTCCAGGCGCGGCGGGCGGACAGTAGCGTGACCAGGGCGAGCAGGATGTTGCTCTGGATCGCGAAGTGGCTCAGGACCCGCGGCGGGCTGCCGAGCATGAGGGCGAGGGTCACGCCCGCCGCCGCCGCGCCGGCCAGCAGCAGGCGGAGGACGGCGGCCAGGGGGCGGCGTGCGGGGGCCACCACCGCCGAGGCGGGGACGGAGGAGAGCAGGAGCGCGTGGGTCCGCGGAATCGCAGGCAGATCCGGGATGTCCCTGGGTATCGGCGCGGTCATGCCCTCACGTTAGGCAAGCGTGACGAAACGGGCGATACGGGTGGGCTGTCCGGGGGACCCGGAGCGACCTCCGGACGGGTCCTTGCCCCTACTCCTTCTCCACCAACGTAAGCAACGTCACCTCCGGCGGGCAGGCGAACCTGATGGGGGTGTAGCGGCTCGTGCCGCAGCCCGCTGAGACGTGCAGGTAGGACGTGCGCCCCTCCGCCGTATGCGTCGACAGGCCCTTCACCCGGTCCGTGTCGAGGTCGCAGTTGGTGACCAGGGCTCCGTAGAAGGGGATGCACACCTGGCCGCCGTGGGTGTGGCCGGCCAGGATCAGGGGGTAGCCGTCGGCCGTGAAGGGGTCCAGGACCCGCAGGTACGGGGCGTGCACCACGCCCATCGAGAAGTCGGCCGACGCCGACGGGCCGCCGGCGACGCGGGGGTAGCGGTCGCGCTTGATGTGCGGGTCGTCCAGGCCCGTCAGCTCCACCGACGCGCCCTCGATCTTCAGCACGCCCCGGGTGTTCGTCAGGTTCAGCCAGCCCGCCGCGTCGAATCCGTCCCGCAGGTCCTCCCACGGGTTGTGGACGACGTTCGTCGCGGGCGGGTTGCCGTTCAGGCCGTGGCGGCCCTGGGTCTTCTCGAGGAGATAGCGGGCGGGATTGCGCAGCTTGGGGCCGTAGTAGTCGTTCGAGCCGAAGACGTACGCGCCCGGGAACTCCATCAGGGGACCCAGCGCGTCCAGGGTCTCGGGGACGCCCTCGGGGTCGGACAGGTTGTCGCCCGTGTTGATGACGAAGTCGGGGCGCAGACCGGCCAGCGAGCGCAGCCAGCGCTGCTTCTTGCGCTGGCCGCCGACCATGTGGATGTCGGAGACCTGCAGCACGCGCAGCGGCCGCATTCCTGCCGGCAGAACGGGCACGGTGACCCGTCGGAGGCGGAACGAGCGGGTTTCGAAACCCACCGCGTACGTCAGACCGGCGACGCCGGCCGCAGCAATGGACAGAGGTACTCCGTATCGCGCGCGCATACCTCCATCGTGTCAGACGCGGTCAACGCCCTTTGCCGCGCCGCCCCTTAAATCGGCGGGCGTGCGGACGTCCGCACCTGCGACAATCGGACCCATGACCACGCTCAAGTCCAAGCTGCACGAAGACCTCAACGCCGCGATCAAGGAGCGCGACGAGCTGCGTTCCGCGACGCTCAGGCTGACGCTCGCCGCGATCACCAAGGAAGAGGTCGCGGGCAAGGAGAAGCGCGAGCTCTCCGACGACGAGGTCCTCAAGGTGATCACCAAGGAGGCGAAGAAGCGCCGCGAGGCCGCGGACGCCTTCGCACAGGGTGGTCGCGCCGAGTCGGCCGAGCGGGAGAAGGCGGAGGGCGAGCTCCTCGCCACGTACCTGCCCAAGCAGCTCAGCGACGAGGAACTGGAAGGCATCGTCGCCCAGGCCGTCTCGGAGGCGAAGGCGGGCGGCGCCGAGGGGCCGCGGGCCATGGGCGCCGTCATGAAGATCGTGAACCCCAAGGTGGCCGGTCTGGCGGAGGGCGGCCGGGTCGCCGCCGTCGTCAAGACGCACCTGGCGGGCTGACCCGCCCGGGTCCACCGGCTCCCCCGGAGGGGTCGCCCGCCTCTGGTGGCGCGTACGACGAACGGTCCCCGGCTCCCGTAAGGGGAGTCGGGGACCGTTCGTCATGGGTACCGGCGTCGGCGCCGCTCTCAGCCGTGCGGGCCGCCGTTGCCGTTTCCGTTGCTCTGGCCCTGGAAGAACCCGCCCCCGGGACCGCCGGTCGAATTGCCGCCGTTGCTGTTTCCGCCGTTGGTGAGCAGGCCGCTGAGGAAACCGCCGTTGTCTCCGTTGCCGCCGCCGCCCGGGTTGCCGCCGTTCGCGTTCCCGTCGCCGTTGCCCTTGTCGCGGTTCTTGTCGGGCGGGTTCGGGATGCTGACGAGGTTGAACTCGCCGGATTCCTTGCCCTCCAGGGCGCCCGTCATGGCGTCGCGCCAGATCGGGCCGGGGGTGTCGCCGCCGTAGACCTGGTCGTGGAACTGGCCGCCGATCCAGATGTTGGTCATCTCGACCTTCTGGGTGGCGCTGCCGACCCAGACGGCGCCGGAGAGCTTCGGGGTGTAGCCGACGAACCAGGCGTTCTTGCGGGAGTCCGTCGTACCCGTCTTACCGGCGTTGTCGCGGCCGGACAGTCCGGCCTGCTGGCCCGTACCGGAGTCGACCACGCCGCTCAGCAGTGTGTTTATCGTGTCGGCGGTCTTCTCGGACATGGCCCGGGAGCAGGTGGACTTCGGGACCTCCAGCGACTTCTTCGCGCCGCCCACGGTCTGGGTGATCGACTCGATGGCGACGGGGGTGCAGTACATGCCCCGGTCGGCGAAGGCCGCGTACGCGGTGGCCATCGTCAGGGGGGAGAGGCCGGTGGAGCCCAGGGTCATCGAGGAGGGCACCTCGGGAACCTTGGTGCCGTTGCCCTGGACCACGCCCAGCTTGTCGGTCATCTTCACCACGGGGCACATGCCTATGTCGGAGAGCATCTGCACGAAGTAGGTGTTGACCGACAGCTCCATGGCCTTCTTCAGCTGGTACGGCCCCTTCTCGGACTCGCTCTCGTTCTCCAGCGTGTACTTCGGCCTGCCGTCGTTGATCCAGGGCTTGCCGCTGCACGTCTGGACGGTGTCCGGGTACGGCATCTGGTACGGCGCCGGGTAGCTCTGGTTCGGCGGGCGGCCCTCCTCCAGCGCGGCCGCGGCCACGAACGGCTTGAAGGTCGAACCGGTCGGGAAGCCGTAGTTGGAGCCGCCCATGGAGGCGTTGACCGAGTAGTTGTACTCGGTCTCGTTCTTGCCGTAGCCGTAGGGCTTCGACTGGCCCATCCCGAGGATCTTGCCGGTTCCGGGCTCGACGAGCGTGGCGGCCGCCGCGACCTTGTCCGACTTGTAGACGTGGTCCTTGAGCGAGCTCTGGACGGACTTCTGGGCCTGCGGTTCGAGCGTGGTGCGGATGGTCAGGCCACCCTGGTTCCAGATCTTCGCCCGCTGCTCCCTGGTCTTGCCGAAGACCGGGTCGCTGAGGAAGACGCGCTCCACGTACTTGCAGAAGAAGCTCGCGCCCTGGACGGCAGTGATGCAGCCGTTCTTCGGCTTCTTGACCTTCAGCCCCAGCGGGGCCTTCTGCGCCGCGGCCGCCTCGGCCTCGGAGATGTCGCCGACCTCGGCCATGCGCGCCAGCACGGTGTTACGGCGCTTGGTGGCCTCGCGCTCGTCGTTGACCGGGTCGTAGCGGCTGGGCGACTGGACGATGCCGGCCAGCAGGGCCGCCTGCGGCAGGGTGAGGGACTTCGCGTGCGTGGAGAAGTAGCGCTGGGAGGCGGCCTCGACGCCGTAGGCCTGCTCACCGAAGAACGTGATGTTCAGGTAGTTCTCGAGGATCTTCTTCTTGCTGAGCTCTTCCTCGAGCTGGATCGCGTACTTCAGTTCCTTGATCTTGCGGCCGATGGTCTGCTGCGTGGCCTGTGCGACCTTCGTCGGGTCGTCACCGGCCTCCTCGACGGCGACGTTCTTCACGAGCTGCTGGGTGAGCGTGGAGGCGCCCTGGGAGACCCCGCTGCTCTGCACGTTCTTGTTGAGCGCGCGCAGGACGCCCTTCAGGTCCACCGCGCCGTGCTCGTAGAAACGCGAGTCCTCGATCGCGACGATCGCCTTCTGCATGTACGGCGAGATGCTCTTCAGGTCGACCACCGTGCGGTCACGCGAGTAGACCGTGGCGATCTGGCCGCCCTCGGAGTCGAGGATCGTGGTGCGCTGGCTCAGCGGTGGTGTCTTGAGGTTGACCGGGAGTTCGTCGAACGACTCCACCGATCCCTTGGCGGCCAGGCCCAGCGCGCCGAACGCGGGCAGGGCGATACCGGCCAGCACCGCTCCTGCGAGCACACTGACACCGAGGAACTTGGCGGCCTGCTGCGTTGGCGACAGACCACCGCCCGAGCGCTTCTTTGGCATGAGGGCAGCCTACGTTCTGATTCGCCGGACACGCGTCAATGCCTTGGCCTAAGCTGCTCTCAACTGTCACAGCAGCAGGGCTACGTATCAATACGTCCGGCGACCCCGAATCGTTCCGGATGTTCCCCGGAATTTTGGTGGGGGCGTGTCCGAATCCGCCTTGTGTGTCACTCGGCGTCCGTTGTGACTCAGTCGAACTGTCCCGCTCGTCGGGAGAGTCGCATATGTCGCGGGCTCACTCCCCCGGGTGATCTGCCGCTTACCCATAGTCCGTTCGGGCCATTCAAGATTGGGCCCGAAGGGGGTGTTGCGCTGTGCCCACCTTCCGTAACGTCCTCAACTGGCGGCGGTGAATATGCCGCTGCCGCCGTGGGGGAGCCTCGATTCGGGAGAGGACGGCGCCGGTATGGGCTGGGTAACCGACTGGAGTGCGCAGGCCGCCTGCCGCACTACCGATCCGGATGAACTGTTCGTTCAGGGAGCAGCGCAGAACAGGGCCAAGGCGGTGTGCACCGGATGCCCGGTACGCACCGAATGTCTGGCGGACGCGCTCGACAACCGCGTCGAGTTCGGCGTGTGGGGAGGCATGACGGAGCGTGAGCGCCGCGCACTGCTGCGCAGGCGTCCGACGGTGACGTCCTGGCGCCGGCTCCTGGAGACAGCGCGTTCGGAGTACGAGCGTGGGGCGGGCATCCTGCCGCTCGACGACGACCAGATGTACGAGAACTACGCGGCGGTGGGCTGAGCACAGCCCTTCGGTTCGTCAGGCGTCGGCAGCCTCGGGCAGCTCCGGCCGCTCGGTCGCGAGGCGGTTCCCGATGTCCCGCAGGCCCATGAGGTCGTGCACGTCTCCGGGGAGGGCGGCCACCTCGGTCACCGCCACCTCGGGGTGGAGCGCGGTGAAGCGGTCCCGCGTGCGCTGCTCGCGGGAGAGCAGGTGCATGCGTTCCGCATGCAGCCTCAACAGGCCTGCGGTGAGGTCGTCCACGGCCCGCTCCGCCTCGGTCGCCGCCGTCCGGTCGGCGTCCGTCGTCGTCGCCCGGTCCGTGTGGGTTCCCGTGGTCCCGGTCGTGTCGGCGTCGCCGTCGGCGGTCGTGTCGGTGTCCGTGGCCGGGTCGGTGTCCGTGGTCCGGGCCGTGTGGGTGGCGGGGTCTGCGTCAGTGGTCCGGTCTGTCTCGGTGGGGGCGCCGGGCTCCGGATCAGATGCGGGTGATTCTGAACTGCCGTGCGTGTCGGGAGAGTTACGAAGTCCAGCCTTCCCGCCGTCCTGATCCACAATGCCGGGCTCTTCAAGATTTTCCGCGGCGGCGAGCGCCCGCTCGGCGGACAGCTGGGCGGCGCCGCTGCCATGGACGCGGTTGAGCACCAGACCGGCCAGCGGCATGTCCTCGGCGGCCAGCCGCTGCACGAAGTACGCGGCCTCCCGCAGCGCGTCCCGCTCGGGAGCCGCCACCACCAGGAACGCCGTGCCGGGTGCCTGGAGCAGCTTGTACGTGGCGTCCGCGCGGGTGCGGAAGCCGCCGAACATCGAGTCCATGGCCGCCACGAACGTCTGCACGTCCTTCAGCAGCTGTCCGCCGAGCAGCTTGCCCAGCGCGCCGGTCATCATCGACATCCCGACGTTCAGGAACTTCATCCCCGCCCGGCCGCCCACCTTCGCCGGCGCGAGCAGGACGCGGATCAGCTTGCCGTCCAGGAAGGACCCCAGCCGCTTGGGCGCGTCCAGGAAGTCCAGCGCAGAGCGGGACGGCGGGGTGTCGACGACGATCAGGTCCCACTCGTCCCGCGCGCGGAGCTGGCCCAGCTTCTCCATCGCCATGTACTCCTGCGTGCCCGCGAAGCCCGCCGAGAGGGACTGGTAGAACGGGTTGCCCAGGATCGCGGCGGCCCGGTCCGGGTCGGCGTGCGCCTCGACGATCTCGTCGAAGGTGCGCTTCATGTCGAGCATCATCGCGTGCAGCTCGCCGTCCCCCTCGACGCCCTTCACCCGGCGCGGGGTGTTGTCGAGCGAGTCGATGCCCATGGACTGCGCGAGCCGGCGCGCCGGGTCGATGGTGAGGACGACCACCTTGCGGCCGCGCTCGGCCGCTCTGAGCCCCAGCGCCGCCGCCGTCGTCGTCTTGCCGACGCCGCCCGAGCCGCAGCAGACCACGATGCGGGTCGTCGGATCGTCGAGCAGCGGATCGAGCTCCAGCACGGGCGCGGGGGCGAGCCGCCGGGGGCTTCCCTGGTCGTGGGTCCGGTCCGCACTCATGCGATCCCCTGCTTCCGCAGTTCGGTGGCGAGCTGGTACAGGCCCGCGAGGTCCATGCCCTCGGCGAGCAACGGCAGTTCGTGCGACGGCAGGCCCAGCTCGCCCAGGACCGCGCGCTGCTCCTGCTCCAGCGCGTACCGTTCCGCGTACTCCTCGGCCTGCTTCAGGAGCGGATCCACCAGCCGCTCGGCGCGCCCGCCGCGTCGCGCCCCGCCCAGCCCCGCCGTGGACAAGGACCGGGCGACCGAAGAACGCGTCACGGTCCGTACGAGTTCCAGCCGGTCCTCGTCCAGCACCTCGGGGCGCACCATGTTGACGATGACCCGCCCCACCGGAAGTTTCGCCGCCCGCAGCTCGGCGATGCCGTCGGCGGTCTCCTGGACGGGCATCTCCTCCAGCAGCGTCACGAGGTGCACGGCGGTCTCCGGCGACTTCAGCACCCGCATCACGGCCTGCGCCTGATTGTGTATCGGGCCGATCCTGGCCAGCCCGGCCACCTCGTCGTTGACGTTCAGGAAGCGGGTGACGCGGCCCGTGGGCGGGGCGTCCATGACGACGTAGTCGTACACGAACCGTCCGTCCCGGTCCTTGCGCCGTACCGCCTCGCACGCCTTGCCGGTGAGGAGCACGTCCCTGAGGCCCGGCGCGATCGTGGTGGCGAAGTCGATGGCGCCGAGCTTCTTCAGGGCCCGTCCGGCGCCCCCCAGTTTGTAGAACATCTGGAGGTAGTCCAGAAGGGCCAGTTCGGGGTCGATGGCGAGGGCGTACACCTCCCCGCCGCCCGACGCTACGGCGATCTTGCGTTCCTCATAGGGCAGCGCCTCTGTCTCGAAGAGCTGCGCGATGCCCTGCCGGCCCTCCACCTCGACGAGAAGCGTGCGCTTCCCCGCCGTGGCGAGGGCCAGCGCGAGGGCCGCGGCGACCGTCGTCTTGCCGGTCCCGCCCTTGCCGCTGACGACCTGGAGCCTGCTCACGTCTTCGAGCGTAACCAGTCGGCGCCCGAGGCGACCGGGAGGCTGTGGACAACGGGGGCGGCAATCGGCCACATGGCCTGGGGAACAGCCCCTCCGGCGGCAGCGGATACAGTCGCCCTCATGACCAAGTGGGAATACGCAACCGTGCCGCTGCTCGTCCACGCGACGAAGCAGATTCTGGACACCTGGGGCGAGGACGGCTGGGAGCTCGTCCAGGTCGTGCCCGGGCCGAACAACCCGGAGCAGCTCGTCGCGTACCTGAAGCGGGCGAAGGCGTGAGCGCGGTCGAGGCGAGGCTGGCCGAGCTGGGACTGACCCTGCCGGCGGTCGTGCCGCCCCTTGCGGCCTACCAGCCCGCCGTGCAGTCCGGCCCGTACGTGTACACGGCCGGGCAGCTGCCCATGGTGGAGGGCAAGCTGCCGGTCACCGGCAAGGTCGGCGCCGAGGTCACCCCTGAGGAGGCCAAGGAGCTGGCCCGTACCTGCGCGCTGAACGCCCTGGCCGCCGTCAAGTCGGTCGCGGGCGACCTGGACCGCGTCGCGCGCGTGGTGAAGGTCGTCGGCTTCGTGGCGTCGGCCGCCGACTTCACCGGCCAGCCCGCCGTCCTGAACGGGGCGAGCGAGCTGCTCGGCGAGGTCTTCGGCGACAAGGGCGTGCACGCGCGCAGCGCGGTGGGCGTCGCGGTGCTGCCGCTGGACGCGCCGGTCGAGGTCGAGATCCAGGTGGAACTCGTCCCGTAGCCGGTACGAGCGCCCTCTCGGGCCGGAAGAGCCGTGGAGCCCGTGGGATCCGTGGAGGACCGTGTGGAGCTTTCCGCGGCCCTGCACGGGTCCCGGGAGGGCCTCGCAGGAGTTCGCGGGCATCCCGTCGAGAGGTGCCCTGACCTCGGGCACCTCTCGAACATTCGCGCGCCACGGGATAGCCTCGCGCCCATGGCGAATGGGCAGTGGTTCCCCCAGGACTGGCCGGAACGCATCCGCGCGCTGGCGGACGGCACGCTCACTCCGGTCACCCCGAAACGCGCGGCCACCGTCATGCTCCTGAAGGACACCGGCAGCGGCCCTGTCGTCCACATGCTGCGCAGACGCGCCTCCATGGCCTTCGCCGCAGGCGCGTACGCCTATCCCGGCGGCGGTGTCGACCCGCGCGACGACGACCGGCACGTCCGCTGGGCGGGCCCCACCCGCGCGTGGTGGGCCGAGCGCCTGGGCGTCGACGAGACGGCGGCCCAGGCGATCGTCTGCGCGGCCGTGCGCGAGACGTACGAGGAGGCCGGCGTCCTGCTCGCCGGGCCGACCCCGAACTCCGTGGTCAGCGACATCACGGGCGCCGACTGGGAGGCGGACCGGGCCGCGGTGGCCGCCCGTGACGTGTCGTTCGCCGAGTTCCTCGACCGGCGCGGTCTGGTGCTGCGCTCCGACCTTCTCGGCGCCTGGACGCGCTGGATCACTCCCGAGTTCGAGTCGCGGCGCTACGACACCTGGTTCTTCGTGGCCGCGCTTCCCGAGGGCCAGCGCACCCGCAACGCGTCCACGGAGGCCGACCGCACGGTGTGGATCCGCCCGACGGACGCGGCGGCCTCGTACGACAGGGGTGAGCTGCTGATGATGCCGCCCACCATCGCGACGCTGCGCCGGCTCGTCCCGTACGCCACGGCGGCGCAGGCGCTCGCCGCGGCCCCCGACCGCGATCTGAGCCCGGTTCTCGCGCAGGCCCGCCTGGAGGACGGCGTGGTCGTGCTGTCCTGGCCCGGGCACGACGAGTTCACCAAGCACATCCCGGCCGCCGCGCCCGGGGGAGAGCCCGGATGACGGCCGCTCCGAGCACCCTCGCCGTCCCCGTCCCGGACCGGCGGCCCGTCCAGGACCGGCGGCGGGATGCTCCGCTCCGCCCGACGACAGTCTGACGACGCCCGATGGAAGGCCCTCTCGCATGACCGACGCAGCCGCCCTCCCCGGCCAGCCGCGAGGCGGAGCCCTCTCGGGCCGCGCCACCGCGCGCGCGGTCAACGTCCTCGCGCCGAACGCGTCCGCGATGACCCTGGACGGCACGAACACCTGGATCGTCGCCGAGCCCGACTCCGAGCTGGCGGTCGTGATCGACCCGGGACCGCTGGACGAGCGTCATCTGCGCGCGGTCGTCGACACCGCCGAGAAGGCCGGCAAGCGCGTCGCCCTGACCCTGCTGACGCACGGCCACCCCGACCACGCCGAGGGCGCCGTCCGCTTCGCGGGACTGACCGGCACGAAGGTGCGGGCCCTGGACCCGGCGGTGCGGCTGGGCGAGGAGGGCCTGGCCGCCGGGGACGTGGTCGGTGTGGGCGGCCTGGAGCTGCGGGTCGTGCCGACGCCCGGACACACCGCCGACTCCCTGTGCTTCCACCTGCCGGCCGACCGTGCCGTTCTGACGGGCGACACGATCCTCGGCCGCGGCACGACCGTCGTCGCGCATCCCGACGGCCGCCTGGGCGACTATCTGGACTCCCTGAGGCGGCTGAGGTCCCTCACGGTCGACGACGGCGTCCACACCGTCCTGCCGGGCCACGGGCCGGTCCTGGAGGACGCCCAGGGCGCCGTCGAGTTCTATCTCGCTCACCGTGCCCACCGGCTGGCCCAGGTCGAGACGGCCGTCGAGAACGGCCGCAGCGATCCCGCCGACGTCGTCGCCCACGTGTACGCCGACGTCGACCGCTCGCTGTGGCCGGCGGCGGAGCTGTCGGTGCGCGCCCAGCTGGAGTACCTGACGGAGCACGGGCTCATCTAGGCCCTGACCTCACCGGGCGTCACGGCTGGGCGTCCTCGGGCCTGCGGGCCTTCACACCGTGCACGCGCGCGTACTCACCGGCGAGCCAGGGGCCGAGGTCGTCCACGTAGGACGAGAGGACGGCGCGGTCGCCCCGCGGCTCGTACCCGAGGAGGGCCGCCGCCCGCACCTGTACCCCGCGCGCGGGGTGGTACGCGGCGAAGGCGGCCGCCATCTCGTGCAGGTCGCTCGTCCAGCCGTTCCAGCGGGGCATGACGAGCGTGAACGCCGTGCGCACCAGGTGCCGGGACATGAACCTCACCAGAGGCCGCAGGGAGGCCTCGGAGCCGTCCGCCGAGGCGACGCGCTCACGCCGGCGGGGCAGGAACAGGGCGAGGTCGCCGTTGGTCTCGCGCGCGAGCAGCGCGTCGGGACGGTAGCGGGGCAGGTCGGGGCCGAGGTCCTCGCCGAGAAGCGGGGTGCACAGACAGGCGACGAAGAACCCCAGGTCGTGCCTCTCCAGATCGCTCAGCATGCGGGCACGGCTGAAGAGCAGCGTTCCGCCGCCGTCGATCTGCGGGAACTGTGCGTCGAGAGTCCGGATCATGGCTCGTCCCGCGGCCCGGTCCGCCTCGGTGGGCTCGTCACGCAGCACCACCAGCAGGTCGACGTCGCTGCGGCCCACGCGCGCGGTGCCCCGTGGAATCGAACCGTTGACGTACGCGCTGTGCAGGCGCGCTCCGAAGAGGCCCGGGATCCGCTCCCGGGCCGCCGCGACGACCGGCTGGAAATCGTGCGTCACACGCGCGAGGGAGCCCTCGCGCACGATGTACCCCAGGGCGTCGAGCCCTCGGGAGACAACCGCTTCGGTCATGGCGTCCGGGGCCTGAAGACAGGCGTCAGCGCGACCGCTTGGCCAGTCGCTCCACGTCCAGCAGGATCACCGCGCGCGCCTCCAGGCGCAGCCAGCCGCGCTGGGCGAAGTCGGCCAGCGCCTTGTTCACGGTCTCGCGCGACGCGCCGACGAGCTGCGCCAGCTCCTCCTGCGTGAGGTCGTGGACGACGTGGATGCCTTCCTCGGACTGCACGCCGAAGCGGCGGGAGAGGTCCAGCAGCGCTCGGGCCACGCGGCCGGGGACGTCCGAGAAGACCAGGTCGGACATGGCGTCGTTGGTCTTGCGCAGGCGCCGGGCGACGGCGCGCAGCAGCGCGGTGGCCACCTCGGGGCGGGCGTTCAGCCAGGGCTGGAGGTCGCCGTGGCCGAGACCGAGGAGCTTGACCTCGGTGAGGGCGGTGGCGGTCGCCGTACGCGGGCCCGGGTCGAAGAGCGACAGCTCTCCGATCAGCTCGCTGGGGCCCACCACGGCCAGCATGTTCTCCCGGCCGTCCGGGGAGGTGCGGTGCAGCTTGACCTTGCCCTCGGTGACGACGTAGAGCCGGTCACCGGGGTCGCCTTCGTGGAACAGGGAGTCGCCACGGGCCAGGGTCACCTCGCTCATGGAGGCGCGCAGTTCGGCGGCCTGCTCGTCGTCGAGGGCCGCGAAGAGCGGGTTGCGCCGCAGGACGTCGTCCACGAGTTCTCTCCTTGTCGACCTGCTCAGGGGATCTTGCTCCCCGCATATCAGGGGTCCGTGTTCCCCGTTTTGCCGGGCGGTCCAAACAGTGTGATCTGTCACAAGGATGCCGCACACATGTCCTGGGGTAAGCGGCAGGGGTCCAATTGGGGGCCGATCTTCCGGGTCCGGGGCGGATGTCGGTGTCGGGCTTTAGGCTGGCCGGGTGTCCAAAACGCCGGTGAGAGCACAGGCCGAGGGGGCTGGACGGGTGGTTGCACGTCGCGTTTCCGCTGTGGGCGAACAGGGCCCCGGTGGTGGTAGAAAAACGGCAAAGGTGACAAACGGGATGTCTGCGAAGAAAGCGGCCGCCGTCGGGAAGGCGACCGCCGGGAAAGACGACGAGACGACGACCGCCGGGAAAGACGCGACCGGGAAGGCCGCCGCGAAGAAGCCGGCGGGGGCTGGAGTCGCGGTCGGGAAGCCGGAGTCGCGCACCGCTCTCGTGCGCCGCGCCCGCCGCATCAACCGCGAACTCGCCGAGATCTACCCCTACGCCCACCCCGAGCTCGACTTCGAGAACCCCTTCCAGCTGGTGATCGCCACGGTCCTGTCCGCGCAGACCACCGACCTGAGGGTGAACCAGACGACCCCCGCGCTGTTCGCCGAGTACCCCACCCCCGAGGACCTGGCGGCCGCGGACCCGGAGAAGGTCGAGGAGATCCTCCGTCCCACCGGTTTCTTCCGGGCCAAGACCAGGTCGGTGATAGGCCTCTCCAAGGCCCTGGTGGAGGAGTTCGGCGGCGAGGTCCCCGGCCGGCTGGAAGATCTGGTGAAGCTGCCCGGCGTCGGCCGCAAGACCGCCTTCGTGGTGCTGGGCAACGCGTTCGGCCGGCCCGGGATCACCGTGGACACCCACTTCCAGCGTCTGGTCCGGCGCTGGCGCTGGACCGACGAGACCGAGCCCGACAAGATCGAGACCGCCGTCGGCGCGCTCTTCCCGAAGAGCGAGTGGACGATGCTCTCGCACCACGTGATCTTCCACGGCCGCCGCATCTGTCACGCCCGCAAGCCGGCTTGCGGCGCCTGCCCCGTCGCCCCGCTCTGTCCGGCGTACGGCGAGGGCGAGACGGACCCCGAGAAGGCGAAGAAGCTCCTGAAGTACGAGAAGGGCGGTTTCCCCGGCCAGCGTCTGAACCCGCCCCAGGCGTACCTGGACGCGGGCGGCCGGCCGGCCCCGCCGCTGGGGGCCGGATGACGGCAGGACGGCCGGCGGCCGGGCCGCCAGCGCCCCCCGCCGCCGGACGGACTGCACGGGTGACGGCGGAGCCGACGACGGTACGGGCCAGGGAGCCGGACACGGGACGGGCGCAGGGGCGGGCGACGCGACGGATGTCGTCGGGCCTCGTGGGAGCCGGGGCAGGGGTGGTCGCGGCGGCGGGTGCGGCGAAGGCTGGGGCGGACGCGCGGCGGCTCGCGGAACGATCTGTCGGTGTCCGGGCGTTGTACCCGGCAGAACGGGGGGTGGTGTGAGGATGACGCGCGCGAGCGACACCCAGGGCGGTCCGGTGGCTCTCAGCCGGGAGGGACTGCCCGCCTGGCTGGACCCGGTGGTGCACGCGGTGGAGACGGTCCGGCCGCGCCAGCTCAGCAGCTTCCTGCCGCCGGAGAACGGCGCGGGGCGCCAGTCGGCGGTCCTGATCCTGTTCGGCGAGGGCGAGGGCGGCCCGGAGCTGCTGCTCATGGAGCGTGCGAGCTCCCTGCGCTCCCACGCAGGCCAGCCCTCCTTCCCGGGCGGCGCCCTGGATCCGGAGGACGGCGACCCGCACGGTGACGGGCCGCTCAAGGCGGCTCTGCGCGAGGCCGAGGAGGAGACAGGCCTCGATCCGTCCGGCGTCCAGCTCTTCGGCGCGCTGCCCAAGCTGTACATCCCGGTCAGCGGGTTCGTCGTCACTCCGGTCCTGGGCTGGTGGCGCGAGCCGAGCCCGGTGGGCGTCGTCGATCCCGGCGAGACGGCCCGGGTCTTCACGGTTCCCGTGGCGGATCTCACGAATCCGGCCAACCGGGCCACGACCGTGCATCCCAGCGGTCACCGCGGCCCGGCATTTCTGGTCGAATCCGCGCTTGTGTGGGGATTCACGGCCGGTGTCATCGATCGTCTGCTCCACTTCGCGGGCTGGGAGGTCCCCTGGGACCGGGAGAAGCAGGTCCCGTTGGACTGGCGGTCATGACAGGGTGATCCCCGTGAATGTGCTGGACATCCTGCTGTTGGTCGCCGCCGTCTGGTTCGCGGTCGTGGGCTACCGCCAGGGCTTCGTCGTCGGCATCCTGTCGGTGATCGGCTTTCTGGGCGGCGGCCTCGTCGCCGTCTACCTGCTGCCCGTGATCTGGGACGCCCTGACCGAGAACTCCGAGGTGAGCACCACGGCCGCCGTCGTCGCGGTCATCGTCGTGATCGTCTGCGCCTCGGTCGGCCAGGCTCTCACCACCCACCTCGGCAACAAGCTGCGCCGGTACATCACGTGGACCCCGGCCCGCGCGCTGGACGCCACGGGCGGCGCGCTGGTCAACGTGGTCGCCATGCTGCTGGTCGCGTGGCTGATCGGGTCCGCCCTCGCCGGCACCACCCTGCCCACGCTGGGCAAGGAGGTCCGCAGTTCCAACGTGCTGCAAGGGGTGTCCCGGGCGCTGCCCGCCCAGGCCGACACGTGGTTCGCCGACTTCTCCTCCGTCCTGGCGCAGAACGGCTTCCCGCAGGTCTTCAGCCCGTTCTCCAACGAGCCGATCACCGACGTCCAGCCGCCCGACCCGGCCCTGGCCAGGAGTGCGGTGGCCACGCGCGCGCAGCGCTCGATCGTCAAGGTCATGGGCACCGCGGAGAGCTGCGGCAAGGTCCTGGAGGGCACCGGCTTCGTCTTCGGTGAGCGTCGCGTCATGACCAACGCGCATGTCGTGGGCGGCGTCGACGAGCCGACCGTCCAGATAGGCGGCGAGGGCCGCAAGTACGACGCCACGGTCGTCCTGTACGACTGGAAGCGGGACGTCGCCGTCCTCGACGTACCGGAACTCGACGCGCCCGTGCTGCAGTTCTCCACCGACGACGCGGCGAGCGGCGACAGCGCGATCGTGGCCGGCTTCCCGGAGAACGGGTCGTACGACGTGCGAGCCGCGCGGCTGCGCGGTCGCATCACCGCCAGCGGCCCCGACATCTACCACCGTGGCACCGTGCGCCGTGACGTGTACTCGCTGTACGCGACCGTGCGGCAGGGCAACTCCGGAGGACCGCTGCTCACCACCGAAGGCAAGGTGTACGGCGTGGTCTTCGCGAAGTCGCGCGACGACGCCCAGACCGGCTATGCCCTCACCGCGGACGAGATCCGCCACGACATCACCGCCGGCCGGACGGCCGGTCAGCAGGTGGACAGCGACAGCTGCGCCCTGTGAGTTGTTTCGGCGCGGGCCCGGTGCCGTCCGGCGGATCAGCCTCGCGGGTGACGCAGGCGGACCGAGACCCAGCGCGCCCGGCGACGCAGGATGCGCGGGATGCCCACGCGCAGATCGGTACCCGGCAGCTGCGGGTCGGCACCTCGCTGGTGGGGGCTCAGGCCACTGGCCGAGCGGCGGGTGCGTCCTGCGTCACTGTAGTCGTGCGTCCAGCCCATACCCGGACGTCTGCCCCTGCCCCAAGGTCGATAACCGCCCTCGGGGCCGCCAATTGGCCTATGCGTCGGGCATTTGGCTGTTCGTAGTACAGACGTTCAGATCCGGATACCGGGCGCGATCGATCTGTCACCGATCGGGTTCGGGATCCTTCAGCCAACTGACCAGTTCGGTGGAGAAAGCGACCGGGTCCTCTTCGTGCGGGAAGTGCCCGAGCCCGTCGAACAGCCGCCATCGGTAGGGCGCTTCGACGTATTCGCCGGAGCCGGCCGCGCTGCGGGTGCGCATCACCGGATCGAGGGAGCCGTGCAGATGCAGCGTGGGCACGCGCACGGGCCTCTTCATGCGCCGGTAGAACTGGACGCCGTCCGGACGTGCCAGGGAGCGCACCAGCCAGCGGTACGGCTCGACGGCGCAGTGCGCGGTGGAGGGGATGCACATCGCGCGCCGGTACGTCTCCACCGACTCCGCGTCCGGGAGCGTCGGCCCGGACCAGTCCCGGATCAGACGGCCCACCAGCTCGCCGTCGTCGGCGGTGAGCCGACGCTCGGGGATCCACGGGCGCTGGAACCCCCAGATGTGGGAACTCGCGGAGGTCTGCCGGACGTCGGCGAGCATCGCCGACCGCCAGCGCCGGGGATGGGGCATGGAAGCGACGGCGAGCCGGCGCACGAGCTTGGGGCGCATCACGGCCGCCGTCCACGCCAGATAGCCGCCGAGGTCGTGGCCGACCAGCGCGGCGTCCGGCTCGCCCAGGGAGCGGATCACGCCCGTGATGTCGAGGGCGAGGTTGGCCGGGTCGTATCCGCGGGGGGTGCGGTCGCTGCCGCCCACACCCCGCAGGTCCATCGCGACGGCCCGGAAGCCAGCGTCGGCCAGGGCCACCAGTTGGTGCCGCCAGGTCCACCAGAACTGCGGAAATCCGTGGACGAGCATGACCAGCGGACCGTCGCCCAGCTCCGCGATGTGGAACCGCGCACCGTTCGCGGCGACCTCGCGGTGAGTGACCGGCACGCCGAGGACGGCGTCCGGCCGTACGACCGAAGCGGGCTGGGCCGGAGGGGTGGTGCCGTCGGGGTCCGTCATGACGATGAGCGTGCCACAGCCTCGATGGCCTCCGGGACACGGTCCTGCGCGAGCTCGGGCCGCGGGTGCGGCTTGGCGTTCTGCAGGACGCCGGCCGACTCCTTCATGGACGCGGCGACCGTCTGCGGACCCTTGCTCTTCTGCGCCTTCTTCGCGAAGACCACGCCGATCAGCACGAGGACGAGCGCGATCAGCACGTTCGCCGCGAAGGACAGCAGGAAGCAGATCGCGAGGTTCCAGTCGCTCCAGGTCCGGATGCCGTACGCCAGGGCGAAGTTCAGCATCGGCAGCGAGAACAGCAGCACCGCCCCGGCCACCGAGAACGCGCCGCCGCTCACCGCGCCGCGCTTGACGTCCTGCTTCAGCTGGGCCTTCGCCAGCGCGATCTCGTCGTGCACCAGCGCCGACAACTCGGTCGTCGCCGAGGCGAACAGCTGGCCGATGCTGCGTTCGGCGCCGACCGGGCTGCCGTCGGGTGCGCTCATCGCGTTCTCCCTCTCCTGCTGCTCTGTGTTTCTGACTTCTTTTGTACCGTCCCGTCAGATCATGCCGGACGGTCGCCGTCCTCGCCTGCCCCGCCCGGCACTTCGGCAAGCCCGTGGCGCGCGGCCTCGCCCTCGCGGGCGAGCCGTCGGGTGATCTCCGCGGCGATCCGGCGGTGCTCCGCGGCCTTGCCGTCGTGGATGTCGGCCATACGCAGGTGGTACGCCGGGTCGTCCTGCTCGTAGACGTCCGGGATGCCGTCGAGGTCGTCGTCGCGCTCCTCGGTCTCGCACATCAGGCGGTATTTGGCGTTGCGCAGCTTCAGCAGGACCGTCGCCAGGGTCGCCGCGATCAACGATCCCAGCAGGACGGCTGCTTTGACCTCGTCGGTCAGGACCGGGTCGCCCTCGAAGGCGAGTTCCCCGATCAGCAGCGAGACGGTGAAGCCGATGCCGGCGAGGGACGCGACGGCGAAGATGTCCGCCCAGGCGAGGTCCTCGCTGAGCGACGCACGGGTGAACCGTGCGGTCAGCCAGGTGCCGCCGAAGATGCCGACCGTCTTGCCGACGACGAGACCGAGCACGACGCCCAGCGTCTCCGGCTTGTCGAACACGTCCGCGAGGGCGTGGCCCGAGAGCGTCACACCGGCGCTGAACAGGGCGAACAGCGGGACCGCGAGACCGGCGGAGAGCGGGCGCACGAGATGTTCGATCCGCTCGCCGGGGGAGCGCTCCTCGCCCTCGCGCGTCGTGCAGCGCAGCATCAGGCCCATCGCGACGCCGGCGATCGTGGCGTGCACGCCGCTGTTGTACATCAGCGCCCAGATCACGAGCGCGAGTGGCAGGTAGACGTACCAGCCGCGCACGCCCAGGCGCAGCAGCACCCAGAACACGACGAGCCCGACGGCGGCACCGGCCAGCGCCGCGAAGTCGATGGTGCTCGTGAAGAACACCGCGATGATCAGGATGGCGAACAGGTCGTCGACGACGGCGAGGGTGAGCAGGAAGGCGCGCAGGGCACTCGGCAGGGACGTGCCGATGACGGCGAGCACGGCCAGGGCGAACGCGATGTCGGTGGCCGTGGGCACGGCCCATCCGGCCAGGGAGCCGCCGCCGGTGAGGTTGGTGAGCGTGTAGACGAGCGCCGGTACGGCCATCCCGCACAGCGCGGCCACCACGGGGAGCGCGGCTGCCCGGGCGTCCTTGAGGTCGCCGGCGACCAGTTCGCGCTTGAGCTCGACGCCGGCGACGAAGAAGAAGACGGCGAGCAGGCCGTCGGCTGCCCAGTGGGCGACGGACAGGTGCAGTCCGAGGGCCTCGGGACCCAGGTGGAAGTCGCTGACGCTCTCGTAGCTGCCGTGCAGCGCCGGCACGTTCGCCCAGACCAGCGCGGCGACGGCGGCGACGAGCAGCAGCACGCCGCCGACGGTCTCGGTGCGCAGCGCCTCCGCGACGAAGTTCCGTTCAGGCAGGGAGAGCCGCCCGAGAACCTTGCTGGAGCTGGGGGTGGAGCCGGTGCGGGGGGTGCGGGGCGCGGTCACGGCGGCGGCCTCCGGTCGGTGGGCAGGACAGAGCGACTTGCCGACCAGACTTCCCGGCGCACCTAGCGTGTCACGTTGCTTTGTTTAGTTTACCTAAAAGGCAGCCCGGGGGTATCGGGCGGCATTCGGCACCTCTCACGGTAGGTGCAAAAAGGGCGCTGTGCCGCTTCGCGCAGGTCTCCCTTCGGGTGGGGGTCCTGCCGCGGCGGGACCGGCTCAGGGAGACGCGCCAGAGGGTCGGCCAGGGGTTCGGCCTCGGGCGGCTTGTCCGGACTCGGTCCCTGGATGGCCCGTGGGGCCGGGCTCTGGTGCCCGGCCCCACGGACGCTCGGTCCCGCAGGGTTCAGTCCTCGCTCGGGGATGCCGGCAGCTTGGCCTGGATGAGGTCCATGACCGTGGAGTCGGTCAGAGTGGTGACGTCACCCAGCTGACGGTTCTCCGCCACATCGCGCAGCAGTCGCCGCATGATCTTGCCGGAGCGTGTCTTCGGCAGCTCGGCGACCGGCAGGATCCGCTGCGGCTTGGCGATCGGTCCGAGCGTGGCCCCGACGTGGTTGCGCAGGTCGCCGACGAGCTGTTCGTCGTCGGCGTTCGCCGTGCCGCGCAGGATGACGAAGGCGACGATGGCCTGTCCGGTCGTCTCGTCCGCCGCGCCCACGACAGCCGCCTCGGCGACGGACGGGTGCGACACGAGCGCCGACTCGACCTCCGTGGTGGAGATGTTGTGGCCTGACACGAGCATGACGTCGTCGACCCGCCCGAGCAGCCAGATGTCCCCGTCGTCGTCCTTCTTCGCACCGTCCCCGGCGAAGTACTTGCCCTCGAAGCGCGCCCAGTACGTGTCGCGGAACCGCTGGTCGTCGCCCCAGATGGTGCGCAGCATCGACGGCCACGGCTCGGTCAGGACCAGATAGCCACCGCCGCCGTCGGGCACCTCGTTCGCCTCGTCGTCGACGACGGTCGCGCAGATGCCGGGCAGCGGAGTCTGCGCGGAGCCCGGCTTGGTCGCCGTCACACCCGGCAGCGGAGAGATCATCATCGCGCCGGTCTCGGTCTGCCACCAGGTGTCCACGACGGGCGTCCGGTCGGCGCCGATGTGCTTGCGGTACCAGATCCAGGCCTCGGGGTTGATCGGCTCGCCGACCGAGCCCAGCACGCGCAGGCTGCTGAGGTCGAACTTCGCGGGGATGTCGTCGCCCCACTTCATGAACGTGCGGATGGCGGTCGGCGCCGTGTACAGGATCGTCACCCCGTACTTCTGCACGATCTCCCAGAAGCGGCCCTGGTGCGGTGTGTCGGGCGTGCCCTCGTACATGACCTGCGTCGCGCCGTTGGCCAGCGGCCCGTAGACGATGTACGAGTGCCCGGTGACCCAGCCGACGTCGGCGGTGCACCAGTACACGTCGGTCTCCGGCTTGAGGTCGAAGACCGCGTGGTGCGTGTACGCGGTCTGCGTGAGGTAGCCGCCGGAGGTGTGCAGGATGCCCTTCGGCTTCCCCGTGGTGCCCGAGGTGTACAGAATGAACAGCGGGTGCTCGGCCTCGAACGCCTCGGGGGCGTGCTCGGTCGACTGACGGTCCACCGCCTCGTGCCACCACACGTCGCGGCCCTCGGTCCAGCCGACGTCCTGGCCGGTGCGCCGCACGACCAGCACGTGCCGGACGTTGTCCGCGCGCGTGAGCGCGTCGTCGACGGCCGGCTTCAGCGCGGACGGCTTGCCGCGCCGGTAGCCGCCGTCGGACGTGATGACGACCTTGGCGTCCGCGTCCTGGATGCGGGTGGCCAGCGCGTCCGCCGAGAAGCCGCCGAAGACGACGGAGTGCGCGGCGCCGATGCGGGCGCAGGCCAGCATCGCGATCGCCGTCTCCGGGATCATCGGCATGTAGACGGCGACCCGGTCGCCCTTCTGGACGCCCAGCTCCAGGAGCGCGTTGGCCGCTTTGGACACCTCGTCCTTGAGCTGGGCGTAGGTGATGGCGCGGCTGTCGCCCGGCTCGCCCTCGAAGTGGATGGCGACGCGCTCGCCGAGCCCGGCCTCCACATGGCGGTCGACGCAGTTGTAGGCGACGTTGAGCTCGCCGTCCTCGAACCACTTGGCGAACGGCGGGTTGGACCAGTCCAGCGTCTCCGTAGGCTCCTTGGCCCAGGTCAGCCGGCGGGCCTGCTCGGCCCAGAAGCCGAGCCTGTCAGCCTTGGCCTGCTCGTATGCCTCCGCCGTGACGTTGGCGTGAGCCGCCAGGTCGGCCGGCGGCGCGAACCTGCGCTCTTCCTTGAGCAGGTTGGAAAGTGAAGGAGACTCGCTCATACGCCACTCTCCTCCCTCGGCAGGTCGACCAGGCTCTCGTTGCTCACGACATCTCCCTTTCGAAGGGTGTTCGTGTCCTTTGTGTCCAGGCCACAGCTCATCAGACCAGGGGGCCAGTGACAAGGGTCGCCGGTTTATTGGTTTAGACCTCTGTGGAGTCCGGCTTCGCGACCACGGGGCCGGTCGCCCGGTGGTCATCCGTACCCACGGACGCCGGGCGGACCAAGTTCAGCCGATGTGACGCCTTTCACCTCCCGTGACGGCACCGGTCTACGGCCTCGGCCCCCGCACGGACAGCACGCCGGCACTGGCTCAGGGGGACACATTCACCATCCCCACGTGGGCGAACACCCCACCGTCTCCGCTGTCCCCTCCGTCCTCGGCGTCGCCGGTGGCCTCGGTGAGCAGGTACGTCTGGGCCTCACCCACGTGGAAGTACAGTCCGTGGAGCTCCAGGGCCCCGTTCCGCAGAGCCCGCGCCACCGACTCGTGGGCCCGCAGATGCTCCAGCTGCTGGACCACGTTGGTCAGACAGAGCTGCTCGACCTCGTCCGCGGGGGCCCGGCCGGCCAGCCGGGCTCGTGGACGGCCGTCGTCGGCCGACCGCTCCAGGCTCGGCAGCCCGTGCCGCAGCCACCGTCTCAGCGGGGTCCGCGCCTCGCCGGATTCGGCGCTGAGCAGTGCCTGCATGGCCCCGCACCCGGAGTGCCCGCACACCGTGACGGACCGCACCTCCAGAACGTCCACCGCGTACTCGATCGCGGCCGCCACCGAGTCGTCACCGCTCTCCTCGCCGGGCGGCGGCACGAGGTTGCCCACATTGCGCACCACGAACAGATCGCCGGGACCACTGGAGGTGATCATCGAGGTGACCAGTCGTGAGTCGGCACAGGTGAGGAACAGCTGGGTGGGTCGCTGGCCCTCCCGGGCCAACCGCGCCAGCTCACCCCGTACCAACGGCGCCGTGTTGCGCTGGAACGCGCTGATTCCTCGTACCAGTTGGTGCCCACTCGGTTCGAGGGCCCGGGCCGCCTCCACGCGGGGCGTCGCCGATCCGGCGTGCTCGTTCGTCGCCGTACTCGCCGTACTCGCCGTACTCGCCGTACTCGCCGCGTTCTCCGGGGTCTCCTTCCGCTGTGCCGGTCCTCTTCCTTCGGAGGCGGGCGGTGCCTCTGCCGGGGTGACCGTCGCGGTCGCGTCTGCGAGGTCCGCCGGGCCTGCCGGGCCTGCCGCAGGGACGAGGGTCGCTGCCGTTGCCGGGCCGGACTCCGTTGAGTCCGCCGTGCTCCTCACGATTCTCGTGCTCTTCGTGCCCGACGTGCCCGACGTGCCCGACGTGCCCGACGTCTGCGCCGGATCAGCCGTGTCCGTCGGGTTCGTCATGTCCGTCCGGTTCGCCGGGGCGGCGGTCTTCGGCGGCCGGGAGGTCGCCGTAGCCGCCTGTGGCACCTGGCACTGGTGGTTGCGCCATGGCGTCCAGGGACGACAGCGGCAATCGGCGATCGGGGCGTCACCGGCCAGGGCAGGTCCGAGGACCGGTGGAACGGTCCACAGATTTCCCTCGGCCTCCGCACTGTCGCCCGCTCCCGTCCCGACCTCGGATGCGGGGTCGAGCCCCGTGCGGGGGCGGCGCCCGGTCAGCTCGGCCGTGCCGCCCTGCGCGGTGTGGGCCTTCTGCCAGTCCTGCAGGGCCTCGTAGGCGGCGTGATCCATGAAGGAGCCGTCCAACTCGACTACAGCGTGCGTGTGGTGAGGCACGAGGTGCAGGGCGCGGCTGAGCCGTGGCACGGCGAGGAACGTCAACTGGCCTCTCACGTGTACGTGATGGACTCCTTCCTTCTCGTGATGGGTGATGCGGGTGCGGGTGAGGCGGTGGAGGGCGACGGCCACGGCGACGGCGACGCCGATCGTCACGCCTTCCAGGACGCCGAGGCTCACCACGCCGAGGGTGGTGACGGCGTACACCAGCACCTCTCGGTGGCGGGTCACCGTGCGAATGTGGTGCAGGGACACCATCTGGATGCCGACGGCCATCACCAGGGCGGCGAGTGAGGCGAGCGGGATGAGATCCAGGATCGGGACCATCAGCAGCGCGGCTACCACTACGAGAACGCCGTGCAGCATCGTGGAGTTCCGGCTGACGGCGCCGGCTCGCACATTCGCCGAACTGCGCACGGCCACGCCCGCCACGGGCAGTCCGCCGAGCGCGCCGGAGACGATGTTGGCCGCGCCCTGACCGAGCAGCTCGCGATCCAGGTCCGAGCGGCCGACCCGGGCGGCGCGGGAGCCGGGCAGGCCGGGACGGGCGGCGATCAGTTTGTCCACGGCGACCGCGCCGAGCAATGACTGCACACTGCACACCATCGTGGTGGTGAGGACGGCGGCGGCGAGCCCGAGGACCGGACCCTCGGGGAGCCCGGCCAGGGCATGGCTGCTCCAGGACGGCAGGTCGACCTTGGGCAGGGTGAGGGCGCTGAGCGATGCGACGGCGGTGGCGCCCGTGACGGCGACGAGTGCGGCGGGCACCTTGTGCAGCAGGCGGCCGGCCCGGCCGGGGATGCGCGGCCAGAGCAGCAGCAGGGTCAGGGTCAGCAGGCTCACGGCGACGGCCGCGGGTTGCAGGCGGGCCAACTGGGCAGGCAGGGCACGGAGATTGTCGAGGACCGAGCTCTGGGGCGTGCCGCCGAGCACGATATGCAGCTGGGCGACGGCGATGGTGATGCCGATGCCGGCGAGCATGCCGTGCACGATGGCGGGACTGACGGCGAGCGCGGTGCGCGCCACGCGCAGGCAGCCGAGGCCCAGCTGGGCCAGCCCTGCGAGGACGGTGATGGCACATGTCGTCCGCCAGCCGTAGCGGTGGATGAGGTCGGCGGTCACGACGGTCAGGCCCGCCGCGGGCCCGCTGACCTGGAGCGGCGAGCCTCCGACCCGGCCGGCGACGATCCCTCCCACGGCGGCGGCGACGAGGCCGGCCTGGAGGGGCGCGCCGGTGGCGAGGGCGATGCCCAGCGACAGCGGCAGCGCGATCAGGAAGACGGCGATGGCGGCGGACACGTCGGCGCTCGCGATGCGGGGGCGGCGGCGCGGGGCCGGTGGGGGACTGTGGGACTGGTGGACGCGCTCGGTGTGCGTCGGGTGGGCAGTGCGGGTGGGGACGCAGGCGGACATGTTCCCGTCTCCTCCGGGGCAGCGCGGTCGCGGAACAGGTGGTCCCCCGGCTGTGGCGGGGGCGGTCGCGGCCGTGGGTCACGGCGTGCAGCGGCGGGATGAATAATCAACGCTCGGTAAACGAATCGTAATGCAGAGTAAAGGTCAAGCATGGATATTTCTGGCAAATAGGTCAATAGATCACTCTCATGAGTGAAGTGGTCTTCTTGTCGGCTTGTCGTATTAATTCCTTCTCGATCCTTGTGTGACCTTGGCCGCGCCGCCGGCTCGCCCCGGCGTGTCACCAGAGGACGCCACCGTCGGCGTTGGCCGAGAGAAGGAAGAAGGTGGGCGGAAGATGGCCGCCACCCACAGGATCACCGTCGGCACCGCGGTCGCCGCGGCTGTCGCCGTGTCACTCGCCGGTTGCGGGACGGGATTCCACGATTCCCACGGTTCCGCGGAAGGCGCGTCGGGCGCCCGGAAGGCGAAGCCGGCTCCGGCGCCCAAGAGCGTCGTCCGCCTGATCGGCGACGGCTCCACGGCGTACACCGGAGCGCAACCCCACCTGCCCCGGCCCGAGCGTCTGAAGCCGGGCCAGAAGCCGCCGCAGTTCGTGGTCTTCTCCTGGGACGGCGCCGGCGAGGACAGCCAGAAGCTGTTCTCCCACTTCCGCAAGGTGTCCAAGGCCAACAACGCGACGATGACGTACTTCCTCAGCGGCGTGTACATGCTGCCGCAAGAGAAGGCGGAGCTCTACAGCCCGCCGCAGCACTCGCGCGGCAGCTCCGACATCGGCTTCAACGACGAGCGAGGCATCGCCGACACCGTGAAGCAGTTGCGCCTGGCCTGGCTGGAAGGCAACGAGATCGGAACCCACTTCAACGGCCACTTCTGCGGGAAGACCGGGGTGGGCGCGTGGTCGGTCGAGGAGTGGAAGGACGAGATCGCCCAGGCCAAGGAGTTCGTGAAGACCTGGAAGACGAACACGGGTCTGAACAGGGCGGCTCCGCTGCCCTTCGACTACGACAAAGAACTCGTCGGGGGCCGCACGCCCTGCCTGGAGGGGCAGAAGAACTTCATGGAGGCCGCCCGTGAACTGGGCTTCCGCTATGACACCAGCGGCGTCGACAACCAGGTCTGGCCTGCCAGGAAGCAGGGCCTGTGGGATCTGTCGATGCAGCTCGTGCCCTTCCCCGGCCACAGGTACGAGCAGCTCACCATGGACTACAACTTCATGGTCAACCAGTCCGGGACCGCCACCCAGGGCGACCCCGACAAGTTCGCGTTCTGGGGCGACCAGATGCGCGACGGCCTGCTCAAGGGCTTCCACCGGGCCTACGACGGCAACCGTGCGCCCTTGATCATCGGCAACCACTTCGAGTCCTGGAACGGCGGCACCTACATGCGCGCCGTCGAGGAGGTCGTCGAGTACGTCTGCAACAAGCCCGACGTCCGCTGTGTGTCCTTCCGGCAGCTGGCGGACTGGCTGGACGCCCAGGACCCGAAGACGCTGGCGAAGCTACGCACACTGGACGTCGGCGAAGCCCCGAAGCAGGGCTGGACCTCCTTCCTCTCCGGCGACCCCGCCCCGGCCCCGAAGGGCGTGCCGGGGGCGCCGGCGGTCAAGCAGTAGCGGCAGACGCGAACCGCGACCGCGGCTCGGCCGTCACACGGAGGCCGCGACGCCCTCTCCGAGGACGAATCCGGGATCGACCTGCGCCGCCAGGTCGGCCCCGGTGCGTTCGTTGCCCCAGGACTCGGCGTTCTTCAGGTGGAAGTGCACCATCTGCCGTGTGTAGCGCTCCCAGTCGCGCCTGTCGTACGCCGAGTCGACGGTCGTCTGCAACAGGTTCAGGGCACGCCGGTTGGCGTTCTCCAGGAGCTCGAACCGGGGCGGCCGGCCCTTCTCCATGGCGCGCACCCAGTCGGAGTGACCGACTGTCACGAGCAGGTCCTCCCCGACCTCGGCGCGCAGGAAGTCCACGTCCTCGGGGCCCTGCACCTTGTTGCCGACGACCTTCAGCCCGATGCCGTAGTCACGGGCGTACTCCTTGTACTGGCGATAGACGGAGACCCCCTTCCGGGTCGGCTCGGCGACGAGGAACGTGACGTCGAAGCGGGTGAACATGCCGGAGGCGAAGGAGTCCGAGCCGGCGGTCATGTCGACCACGACGTACTCGTCGCGCCCGTCCACCAGGTGGTTCAGGCACAGTTCCACCGCTCCCGTCTTGGAGTGGTAGCAGGAGACCCCGAGGTCGGCGTCCGTGAAGGGGCCCGTGACCATCAAACGGACGGCGTTCCCGTCGAGTTCCACCGGTCGGGCGCACGCGTCGTACACCGGGTTGTTCTCGCGCACCCGCAGCAGCCGGGATCCCTCGCCGGGCGGCGTGGTCTTGATCATCGTCCCGGCGGAGGCGACGCGGGGGTTGGAGCCGCGCAGGTAGTCCTTGATCAGCGGCAGCCGATCGCCCATCGCGGGCAGTCCCGCCGCCTCCGCCTCGTCGAGGCCGAGCGCGGGGCCCAGGTGCTGGTTGATGTCCGCGTCGACCGCGATCACGGGCGCGCCGCATGCTGCGAGGTGGCGGATGAACAGGGAGGACAGGGTGGTCTTGCCGCTGCCGCCCTTCCCGACGAAAGCAATTTTCATGTTCACCAAGCGTAGTGCTTTCATAGCTGTATGTGACAGGTGCGCGTGAAGAAGACCACTCCTTCGTGGGGCGCGGGCGGGGATTGCGTACTGTCGTACTCATGAGTACGACAGGCGCGTCCGCCGATCCGCTTGCGGCCCTGGGCTCGCTGCCCGGTGTGACCGAGTCCGTGGAGTCCGTGCGCAAAGCCGTGGACCGGGTCTACGGGCACCGGGTCATGCGCCGCCGCAGCGCTGCGATCACCTCCGAGGCGGCCCTGCGCGGCGCGCGTGGCTCGGCGGCGCTGTCCGGGGCCGACTGGGCGCTGGAAGAGGTGCGTCGGCGCAGCGACTTCGGCGTCGACGGCGAATCGCGGGTCATGGGAGCCGCGCTGCGGCTGACCTCCGAGGCGGGCCAGTTGCTGTCCATCTGGCGGCAGTCGCCGCTGCGGGTGCTGGCGCGGCTGCACATGGTGGCCGCGGCACGTGACGACGGCGAGGTCGGGCGTCCGCGACAGGCCGGCGAGGCGGTCGACGAGCCGCTGATCGAGCTGCCGTTGCCGAGCGCGGAGGAGGTTGCCGGCCGCTTGGAGGGACTGTCGGAACTGATCATCGCGGGCGGGTCCGCGCCCGCCCTGGTGACGGCCGCCGTCGTGCACGGCGAGCTTCTGGCGCTGCGGCCCTTCACCTCGTACAACGGCTTGGTCGCGAGGGCCGCCGAACGCATCGTCCTGATCGGCAGCGGCCTCGATCCCAAGTCGGTGTGCCCGGCCGAGGTGGGCCACGCCGAGCTGGGGCGGGCCGCCTGTCTGTCGGCGCTGGACGGCTATGCGTCAGGAGCCCCGGACGGCATGGCGGCGTGGATCGCCCACTGCGGCAAGGCTGTCGAACTCGGCGCCCGGGAGTCGATGGCGGTGTGCGAGGCGCTGCAGCGCGGCGCGGCGTAGTCGGCCACACGCGGGCGGAGTGCCGGCGCTCAAGGGAGAGTCGGCACGAAAAAGGCCCCGCGTGGGGGCCGTTGAAGTGTTGGCGATCGAAAAGGGTTGCGGCGGTACGAGTTCTCGTACCGCCGCTGGCATGCCCACCCGGTTACCAAGCGTCCTCGATGTATTGCCCATCAGGTCGGGAACTTCGCCCGTCACCTGGTGTGGCTGGCCCGTAATCGACGGGTCGACGTCGCGTGGGTGCCCGGTGGTCATGCGCGGTCCGTGGGGCCAAATGCGTTATTAAGGTGATCCTCTCGGATGTCCTTGGTCTCGCGGGCCGTCAAGTCCTTTGTACTCCAGGACCCGGACGAGCGGAAGTGTCGTCAGCACTTCTTTGCTTTTGCGTCCGGACAGGATGAGAGCGGGCGTTGCCGGGGCGATACCGAGTGGCGGCGAGGCGAGCGCGCGCGAGGCCTGCGTCAGACGGCAGCCGCCCGCCGCCGATTCGCGTACCAGACGAGGCCCGCCGTCGCGGCCGCCGCTCCTATGGCCGCCGCCGCGACCAGCGCCGGGCGGGGCGGAACGGAGAACGAGGGAATCCGCTGCTTGAGGCGCACCGGCCGGTGGAAGTCGAGGATCGGCCACCCGCGCGCCACAGCCTCACGACGCAGGGCCCGGTCGGGGTTCACGGCGTGCGGATGCCCTACCTCCTGCAGCATCGGCAGGTCGGTCGCCGAGTCGCTGTAGGCGAAGCAGCGCGAGAGGTCGTATCCCTCGGACTCGGCCAGTTCCCTCACGGCCTCGGCCTTCGTCGGGCCGTACGCGTAGTAGGCCACCTCGCCGGTGAAGCAGCCGTCCTCACCCACGACCATACGGGTGGCCACCACGCGGTCCGCGCCGAGCAGTTCCCCGATCGGCTCGACCACCTCGGCGCCCGACGTCGACACGATGACGACGTCACGGCCGGCGGTGTGGTGCTCCTCGATCAGGGAGGCGGCCTCGTCGTAGATCAGCGGATCGATCAGGTCGTGAAGGGTCTCGGCGACGATCTCCTTCACCTGTTGGACGTTCCAGCCGCGTACGAGGGCGGACAGGTACTCCCGAGTCCGCTCCATCTGGTCGTGGTCCATACCGCCCACGAGGAACACGAACTGGGCGTACGCGGTCCGCAACGCCGCTCGGCGGTTGATCAGCCCGCCTTGGTAGAAGGACTTGCTGAAGGTGAGCGTGCTCGACTTCGCAATGACCGTCTTGTCCAGGTCAAAGAAGGCCGCTGTGCGGGGCAGGGAGTGGTTTTCCACAACCAAGAGCATAGGGGCAGCCCATTCGGCGTAAGGTGGGCGCGTGGGTTTGCCTGGGAGGCCTCTCGGGTACACCATGGAAGTCACGGATCGTTCGCGACCGTGCTAACCCGGTCCGGCTCCTCCCCCCCCGAGTCGGCCGTGGAGACGACCCCCGCTCTCCCCCCCGGCGGGGGTCGTCGCATGTCCGGGCGGGTTTTCGCATTCTGCACGCGACCGGCGCGTCGCATCGGGACGGCCTGGGGCCGTCCCTTGCGCATGCCCGCACGCGGTCACTTTGTGTAGTCATCGGGCTGCTCTGTGGAAGTCGCACACGAGAGGACGCACTCCTCACCGGCATGGGTGACGGCGATATTCACAAGTGCCCACTCGTCCACAGTTATCCACCAAGATCCACACGATTTCCCGGTTCGCCGCACCGTGAATCCCGGACGTTCGCTCGTGCCGACTTCACATGGCCGGTTCCGTTTGCCGGGCGTCCGCGGCCGGTTTCTCCGGCCGTTCACAGGGAGACCGGATGCCGGTTCTCCGCACATTGGGGAATCGCGGGGCCGCAGTGACTCTGCGACCCGCGGCGAAGGGGAGGAAATCGTGACCGGAGCCGTCACACAAGGCCTGCCGCCCACCGCCGGAGGGCGGCCCGGCAAGCCGCTGATCGTCACGGAGGACGTGGACCTCCTCGACGATCTGCTGCGCCTGTGCGCCGCGGCCGGCGCCACACCGGAAGTCCACCACTCGGTCCCGGAGCGCCGCGGCAGCTGGGAGTCCGCGCCACTCGTCCTGGTCGGTGACGATGCGGCGCGCCGTCTGCGAGGGACCGCCCGTCGTCGCGGGGTGGTCCTCGTCGGACGCGACCAGGACGACTCGGGCGTGTGGCAGCGCGCCGTGGAGATCGGCGCCGACCACGTCCTGATGCTGCCCGACGGCGAACAGTGGCTCGTCGACCGCATCGCCGACGTGGCCGAGGGCGTCGGACGGCCCGCGCTCACCGTCGGGGTGATCGGCGGGCGCGGCGGCGCCGGAGCGTCCACGCTCGCGTGCGCCCTCGCCGTCACCTCCGCGCGTGAGGGACTGCGCACCCTCCTCGTGGACGCCGACCCGCTCGGCGGTGGACTCGACGTACTCCTCGGCGGCGAGAGCGCCGAAGGACTGCGCTGGCCCGCCTTCGCCGCCTCACGCGGCCGGGTCGGCGGCTGCGCCCTGGAGGAGTCGCTGCCCCGACTGCACTCGCTGCGGGTGCTCAGCTGGGACCGCGGCGACTGCGTCGCCATCGCACCCCAGGCCGTACGTGCGGTGCTCGCGGCCGCCCGGCGCCGTGGCGGCACGGTCGTCGTCGATCTGCCGCGCCGCATCGACGACGGGGTCGCCGAGGTCCTGGCCCAGCTCGACCTGGGGCTCCTCGTCGTCCCGGCCGAACTGCGCGCCGTCGCTGCGGGCGGCCGCGTGGCCTCAGCCGTGGGCATGGTGGTGCGCGACCTGAGGGTCGCGGTACGCGGCCCCTACGGACCCGGACTCGACGACAACGAGGTGGCCGGACTGCTCGGGCTGCCGCTCGTCGGCGAGGTGCCCGTCGAGCCCGGGCTGCTGCGTCCGGACGGCGGCAAGGCGCCGCCGGGCGCGTCCGCGCGCGGACCTCTCGCCCGCTTCTGCAAGGCGTTCTGGGAGCGGGCGCTGACCGAGGCGGGCGGCTCATGAGCACCCCGGCCGGCCTCCGACGGGCGCGGGGCGGCACCGGGACGCTCCTCGACGGCGTACGGCAGTGGCTCGCCGAGAGCGGGGCCGAACCGACGCCCGCGCACGTGGCCCAGGCCCTGCGCGAACAGGGGCGGGTCCTCGGGGACGCGGAGGTCCTCGGCGCGGCCGAACAACTGCGGTCCGAGCTGATCGGAAGCGGACCCCTGGAACCACTGCTGGCAGACCCCTGGGTCACCGACGTGCTGGTGTCGGGCCCGGACCGGGTCTGGGTCGACCGGGGCGGAGGCCTCGAGCTGGCCGGCGTCTCCTTCGCGGACGCCGCCGCTGTGCGCCGCCTCGCGCAGCGCCTGGCCGCGGTGGCCGGGCGGCGCCTGGACGACGCCCGGCCCTGGGTCGACGCGCGGCTGCCCGACGGGACGCGTCTGCACGCGGTGCTCCCCCCGGTCGCCGTCGGCTGCACCTGCCTGTCGTTGCGCGTCGTACGGCCCCGCGCGTTCACCCTCGACGAACTGGTGGCCGCGGGCACGGTGCCGCCGGGCGGAGACCGGGTCCTGCGGGCCCTGGTGCGGGCGCGGCTGTCCTTCCTGGTCAGCGGCGGTACCGGCAGCGGAAAGACGACCCTTCTGAGTGCGCTGCTCGGCAGGGTCGGGCCGGGGGAGCGGATCGTGCTCGCGGAGGACTCGGCGGAGCTGCGTCCCGATCACCCGCACGTGGTCCGCCTGGAGACCAGACCCGCCAATCAGGAGGGAGCCGGGCTCGTCACGCTGGAGGACCTGGTTCGCCAGGCCCTGCGGATGCGGCCGGACCGGCTGGTCGTGGGCGAGGTGCGCGGGCCGGAGGTCGTGCACCTGCTCGCCGCGCTGAACACCGGACACGAGGGCGGGTGCGGGACGGTCCACGCCAACGCCGCCGCGGACGTCCCGGCCCGTCTGGAGGCGCTCGGGACTGCGGCCGGGCTCGACCGCGCCGCGCTGCACAGCCAGTTGGCGGCAGCCCTGTCGGTCGTCCTGCACCTTGTGCGCGACCCGGCCGGGCGGCGGCGGATCGATGAGGTGCACGTGCTGGAGCGGGACCCGTCCGGGCTGGTGCGCACCGTGCCGGCGCTGCGATGGCGGGCGGACGCCTTCGTCCACGAGCGGGGGTGGGAGCGGCTCCGTGAGTTGCTGCGGAGCCACGAGAACGAGGAGAGGGACGGCCGGGATGGATGAGATGCCGATGGCGGCCGCCGTGGCGTGCGCCGGAGCGGCTGCCTGGATGCTGGGCGGACCCCGGTGCGGAGTCAGGCGCGCACGGCTGGTGCTCGCCGGCGACGGGGTGGACGGCGACGGGACGGTCGGCCAGCTGCCCCCGTCGTGGGAGCAGCTGAATCGTGAACTGGAGCGACTGCGGGCCCGGTGGAGGCCCGAGTGGTGGGCTCCGGCGGCCGGACTCGTCCTGGCGGTGCTGGGCGGCTCGGTGCTGCCGGTCGTCGCGGGTGCGGCGGGGGTGCCGCTGCTGCGACGGGCGCGACGTGCCGCCGACGCGCGGCGGACGCGGGAACGCCGAGGGGACGCGGTCATCGCGCTCTGTGCGGCGCTGGCCGGGGAGGTGCTGGCCGGCCGGCAGCCCGGGGAGGCGTTGCAGCGGGCGGCGCGCGACTCCGCGGGGCTGGGCGCGGCGCAGCCGTCGGTGCTCGCGGCTGCCCGGTTCGGCGGAGACGTGCCCGAAGCCCTCAGGGTCGCCGCACGGCAGCCGGGGGCAGAGGGGCTGCTGGGACTCGCGGCGTGCTGGCGGGTCGCCGTGGACCGCGGCGCGGGCCTGGCAGCCGGACTGGACCGCCTTGAGGAGGCATTGCGTGCCGACCGGGACCAACGAGCCGACCTGCGAGCCCAGTTGTCCGGTCCACGCGCCACGGTCGTGATGCTCGCGGGCCTGCCGGCCCTCGGCCTTCTGCTGGGAGCCACGCTCGGCGCCGATCCCTTGCATGTCCTGCTGCACAGCGGGGCGGGGCTGGGCTGCCTGCTCATCGGCGGCGCGCTGGAGGCCGCGGGCGCATGGTGGGCCCTGCGGATCGTGCGCAACGCGGAGGCGACGTGAAGAGCGCGCGGCGGGCGGCAGCGGCTGCGGGTCGCGTGCGGCGGCCGGGCAGCCGGCGACTGCGGCGCCCGCACGGCACCGCGGAACTGCCCCGAGGCGCGGATGCCCGCAACGGCCTCTCCGCGGAGACGCCGAGGGGCGACGCGGACTACCCGGATGACGTGGACGACGGCGACGGCGACGGCAGCGACGGCGACGCAAGGCGGACAGCGTGGAGGCGTGGCATGAGCGGAGAAGTCATCCACAGGCTGGGGGTGACCGTGGGGATCGTGACGGTCCTGTGGTGGCTGGGTCGTCGGCTGGAGAGCGCACGAGGCGACCGCAGGGCGCGGCGGCGTGTGACCCGGGTGCTGGGCTCCGGTCGTCGGCCGGACGGCCCGCCGTTCGCCGCGTGGGAGGCCGTACGGCGCCGCCTTCCGGAGGCGGCGGTGGCGGGTGCCGGATGGCTGCTGTTCGGCGGCATGACCGGTCTTGTCCCGGGGCTGATGGCCGCGGTGGTGCTGGGGCGGTGGCGCCGTCGACAGCGGACGTCGCGGGCGGTGAGCGACGCAGACGTCCGTCTCGCCGCCCGCCAGCTCCCTCTGGCCGCTGACCTGCTGGCGGCGTGCATCGCCGCCGGCGCCGGTCCGGTGGCCGCGGCGCAGGCTGTGGGGGAGGCCCTCGGCGGTCCTGTCGGGGAGGGACTGGCCCGTGGCGCCGCCGAGGTCCGGCTGGGTGGCGAACCGGCCACCGCATGGCGGAGGTTGGCCTCCCTTCCGGGGGCGGCGTCCCTGGCAGGGCTGCTGGAACGGGCCGACGTCTCCGGTCTGCCTGCGGCCGGACCGATTGCCCGGCTCGCCGCCGACACCCGCGCCGAATGGGCGCGTGCCGCGACGGCGAGGGCACGGCGGGCCGCCGTCATGGTCACCGCACCGGTGGGGCTGTGTTTCCTGCCCGCCTTCATCGCGGTCGGCGTGCTCCCGATCGTGATCGGACTCGCGGGCGCGGTGATGGAAGGGGGTGGGCGATGACAGCGGGGTGAGAAACGCGCTGGGAGCGCGGATGGAGGGCGACGACGCGCCGTGAGGCGCGATGACGACTGCATGTCCGAACGATCAAAGATCGACTGAACGGAACCTCACGGGGGTTGAGATGTACAAGGCGGTACGGGCGCGGCTGTGCGCCCTGATGGGCAGGGCGCGTACGGCGCGCAAGGACGCGGGGATGGTCACGTCCGAATACGCGATGGGGATCGTGGCGGCCGTCGGCTTCGCGGTGCTTCTCCATCAGGTGGTGACGAGCGAGGGTGTCTCCGCGCAACTGACGACCCTGGTCAGGCAGGCGCTCAGTGCGGGCGCGTGAGCGTGTGCAGGCACGTGTGCCGACGCGTGTGCGGGCGCGTGAAGGCGGGTCCGGGTGTGAGGGCCGGCGGATGTTCGCCGGGGACCGGGGGTTTGTGACGGCGGAGTCGGCCGTGGTCCTGCCGGTCCTGGTGGCGTTCGCGATGGCGCTGGTCTGGGGGTTGCTCGTCATGTCCGCCCAGATCCGGTGCGTGGACGCGGCCAGGGCGGGCGCCCGGGCCGCGGCCCGGCAGGATCCGGCCGACGCGGTCCTCGCGGTGGCCCGTGCGACGGCGCCGCGCGGGGCGGAGGTGAGGGTCAGCCGCGAGGGGGATCAGGTCCGCGTGGTGGTCGTGGCGAAGCCGCCGGCGTTGCGGGCGCTGCCTTTCGAGGTACGCGAAGAAGCCGTGGCGGCGGCAGAGGACGCCCCGGCCGCGACAGGAGAGGGTTCGGGGGCGGCCCGAGGATCCGGCGCGGGCGCGGATGCCGACACCCGCCCGGCCTCGGGCCAGGCCTCGGGGCAGGGGCCGGGCTCCGGACCGAGGCCGGGGCCGAAAGTGGGCTCGGGGCCGGGATTGGGCTCGGTGTCGGGGCCGGCACCTGGGCCGGGCCCGGATTCAGGGGCGGGCCCGGCATCGGAGGCGGGGCCGTGAGCGCCCGGCGTTTCGGCCGGGGGCGGGGAGAAGCCGATCGCGGATCCGCCACCGTCTGGAGCCTCGGAGCGATGGCCGTGCTGTGTGTGGTGTTCGGCTTCGTGCTCGCCCTCGGGCAGGCTGTGGCGGCCCGGCACCGTGCCGCGGGCGGCGCCGATCTCGCGGCCCTCGCCGCAGCCGATCACTGGTCCGACGGTGTCGCGCAGGCTTGTGCCCGGGCGGACCGGGTGGCCCGGGCACAGGGTGCGCGGGTGGTGCGCTGCGCGGTCGTCGGCGAGGTCTCGGACGTGACGGCGGCCTCGGGACGGGGGCTGTTCACCGCCGAGATGAGGGCACGCGCGGGGCCGCCGGACACGGTGGCGGTTCCCACGCCCTTGCCCCCTCAGGTCCACCCGGATACTGAACCCCCTCCAACCCACCAGGATCCTCAGGCCCCTTCTACCCCACCGGCCCCGTCGCCTCCGACGCCTGCTCCGCCGCTGTCTCCGCCTTCTGCTCGGGAGCTTCCCGCAGGAGTTCCGTGAGCAGGCGGACCGCGCCCCTCTTGTGCAGCGGATCGTTGCCGTTGCCGCACTTGGGGGACTGGATGCACGACGGACAGCCGGCGTCGCACTCACAGGAGGCGATGGCCTGGCGGGTGGCCGTGAGCCACGCGCGGGCCGTGTGGAAGGCCCGTTCCGCGAAGCCGGCACCGCCGGGATGGCCGTCGTAGACGAAGACCGTCGGCAGCAGTGTGTCGGGGTGGAGGGGAACCGAGACCCCGCCGATGTCCCAGCGGTCGCAGGTCGCGAAGAGGGGCAGCATGCCGATCGAGGCGTGCTCGGCGGCGTGCAGGGCGCCGCCGAGGATCTCCGGGTTGATCCGGGCCGCGTCGAGCTGGTCCTCCGTGACCGTCCACCACACGGCGCGTGTGCGCAGCGTACGAGGAGGGAGGTCGAGCTTCGACTCGCCCAGGACTTCGCCGGTGATGACACGCCGACGCAGGAAGGAGACGACCTGGTTGGTGACTTCGACGGATCCGTAGCACAACCGGCCCTGCCCCCAGGGGACTTCGACGTCCGTCTCCAGGACGGAGATCGACGTGGTGTCACGGGCGACCGTCGAGTAGGGCGGGTCGGCCTGCTCGACCAGGGCCACGGAGTCCTCCAGGTCCAGGGACCGCACGAGGTAGGTGCGCCCCTGGTGGAGGTGGACCGCGCCCTCGTGGACGGTGGTGTGGGAGGAGCCCGCGTCGACCGTGCCGAGGAGCCGGCCGGTGCCGGCCTCGACGACCTGGACCGGCCGGCCGCCCTCGCCGCGGATGTCCGCGAGGTCGGCGGCACGCTCCCGGCGGGTCCAGTGCCAGGCCCTGGTCCTGCGGCGCAGCAGCTTCGCGGCCTCCAGCTGTGGCAGCAGGCCCTCGGTCTCGGGGCCGAACAGGTCCAGGTCCTCCTCGGTCAGCGGGAGTTCCGCTGCCGCCGCGCACAGGTGCGGGGCGAGGACGTACGGGTTGTCGGGGTCGAGGACCGTCGATTCCACCGGACGGTCGAACAGGGCCTCCGGATGGTGGACGAGGAAGGTGTCCAGCGGGTCGTCACGGGCGATGAGGATCGCCAGCGCACCCTGCCCGGACCGGCCCGCCCGGCCGGCCTGCTGCCACAGGGAGGCACGGGTGCCCGGATAGCCGGCGATCAGGACGGCGTCGAGTCCGGAGACGTCGATGCCGAGCTCCAGAGCGGTGGTCGCGGCGAGGCCGAGGAGTTCGCCCGAGTGCAGGGCCTGCTCCAGGGCGCGCCGTTCCTCGGGGAGGTAACCGCCGCGGTAGGCCGCGACACGCCGGGCCAGTGAGCGGTCGACCTCGGCGAGGCGCTCCTGCGCGATCACCGAGATCAGTTCGGCGCCGCGCCGGGAGCGGACGAAGGCGACGGTGCGCACGCCCTGGACGGCGAGGTCGGTCAGCAGGTCCGCGGTCTCGGCGGTGGAGGTACGCCGGACGGGTGCACCTTTCTCGCCGACCATGTCGGTGAGCGGAGGTTCCCAGAGGGCGAACACCAGTTCGCCGCGCGGTGAGGCGTCGTCGGCGACCTCGACCACCGGGAGGCCGGTCAGGCGGCCCGCCGCCACCGCCGGCTCGGCGGCCGTCGCGGAGGCCAGCAGGAAGACGGGGGAGGCGCCGTAGCGGGCGCAGAGGCGGCGCAGGCGGCGCAGCACCTGGGCGACGTGGGAGCCGAACACGCCGCGGTAGGTGTGGCACTCGTCGATGACGACGTACTTCAGCGACTTCAGGAAGGAGGACCAGCGGGGGTGGGACGGGAGTATGCCCCGGTGCAGCATGTCCGGATTGGTGAGGACGTAGTTGGCGTACTGGCGGATCCACTCCCGTTCCTCGAACGGGGTGTCGCCGTCGTACACGGCCGGCCGTACGGCGTTGCCGAGAGATTGTGAAAGTTCCTTCACCGAACGACGCTGATCCGCTGCAAGGGCCTTGGTGGGGGCCAGGTACAGGGTGGTGGCCCCGCGGCCGTTGGGGGCCTCCGAGCCGTCCAGGAGGGCCGAGAGGACCGGCACGAGGTACGCCAGGGACTTGCCGGAGGCGGTGCCGGTGGCGACGACCACGCTTTCGCCGTCCAGGGCGTGCTCGGCGACCCGGGCCTGGTGCGCCCAGGGGTGCTCGATGCCGCAGGCCTGCACGGCCGCGATGACCTCGGAACGAATCCGGTCCGGCCAGACTGCATGGCGGCCCGCCCGCGGGGGCAAGTGCTCCGTATGAGTGATGCGCGACGCCCGGCTCGGTCCCGGGGCGAGCCGGTCCAGGACCTCGCCCGGAGACAGGCGGGGCGCGGCCTCGGACGAGGGTCGATCGGATCGGTGATTCTTGGCCATCGGCACCGAGTGTGTCACTGGCGTGACGGACAATGGAGCCAAGGCGTCGTGCACGCCTGCCGGTAAGTGATTGAATGCCATCGCGGCTGGCGTACCGTCCCGGGGGCTCCTGCCCAGGTGTTCCGAGGGACGACCGCTCGATAGCAAGGTGCTGGAGGATCCGTGGACCTGTCTCTGTCGACCCGTACCGTCGGCGATCGTACGGTCGTCGAGGTCGGTGGCGAAATCGACGTATATACCGCGCCCAAGTTGCGCGAGCAGCTGGTCGAGCTGGTGAACGACGGGAATTTCCACCTCGTCGTCGACATGGAGGGCGTGGACTTCCTCGACTCCACCGGGCTCGGCGTGCTGGTCGGCGGACTGAAGCGGGTGCGCGCCCATGAGGGCTCGCTCCGCCTGGTCTGCAACCAGGAGCGTATTTTGAAGATCTTCCGCATCACCGGTCTGACCAAGGTGTTCCCGATTCACACCTCGGTCGACGAAGCGGTCGCTGCCACCGACTGACCACCCCGTCCCGGGTCGCCCCGCGCGGCCCGGGCCCGGTTGGCCGAACAACGAAGGGGTCCGGGCTGAGCGGCCCGGCCCCTGACAGCACGCCCGTAGTTCCGAGGGGGACGCATGGCCACCGTTGAACTCCGTTTCAGCGCGCTGCCCGAGCATGTCAGGACCGCCCGACTGGTGGCGGCAGCGGTGGCGCGCAGGGCCGGAGTGGACGAGGCCGTCCTCGACGAGGTCAGGCTCGCTGTCGGCGAGGCCTGCACCCGCGCCGTCGGACTGCACCAGACCGTCGGCATCACCGCTCCGGTGAAGGTGCTGCTGATCGAGGAGGAGAAGCAGTTCTCCATCGAGGTCGGCGACGAGGCGCCCCGTTCCGCGCCCGGTGACCGGGCGCCCGGTTCCGGTGGGGGCGTGGAGGCCGAGGAGGACGAGATGGGCCTCGCGGTCATCAGCGGCCTGGTCGACGATGTGGAGGTCACCGCCGGCGAACACGGCGGGCAGATCCGCATGACCTGGCCGAGGGCCTCGGCCGCGGCCACACCGGTCTGAGCCGACCGACGTTTCTTCACCCGAAGGGCCCCACTCAGGTGGGGCCCTTCGGCATGCGCGGACCTGGTTACCCGTGCATGCTGGCAGTGGTCTCATGAAGTGAGTCATGGGACGCCGAGTCATGCCGAGTCATGTGGTGGCGAAAATCGACTGCAATTCGTGAAGCAATTCACGATCAATGCCTTGAAGGCATTACTTGACGAAAAGGCGAATTTCGTCTCCCGCACTCTGTTTTGATCAGGTTCCGGTACCTACAATCCGTCCACATCTTGAGCTCAGCCCAAGCGTCAAGGAGGACGAATGGCGGGGCTTTCCACCTCTCATCCGTTGGACCACCCCACAACTCTCGCAGCGGCAGTACTGACCGATGGAAACCGCCTGCTCGTGGTGGTCATCGCGGTCGTGGCGCTGGCCGCTCTCGTGGTCGCGGGCGTACTGCTGCGCCAGGTGCTCGCGGCCGGCGAGGGCACCGACAGCATGAAGAAGATCGCGGCGGCGGTGCAGGAAGGCGCCAACGCCTATCTGGCCCGTCAGCTGCGCACGCTCGGCGTATTCGCCGTCGTCGTGTTCTTCCTGCTCATGCTGCTGCCCGCGGACGACTGGAATCAGCGTGCCGGGCGGTCGATCTTCTTCCTGATCGGCGCGGCGTTCTCGGCGGCCACCGGCTATATCGGCATGTGGCTGGCCGTGCGCAGTAATGTGCGTGTCGCCGCGGCGGCCCGTGAAGCGACTCCGGGGGAAGGTGAACCCGAAAAGGATCTCACCACCGTTTCGCACAAGGCGATGAAGATCGCATTCCGCACGGGCGGCGTCGTCGGCATGTTCACGGTGGGGCTCGGGCTGCTCGGGGCCGCCTGCGTGGTGCTGGTGTACGCGGCCGACGCGCCGAAGGTACTGGAGGGTTTCGGCCTCGGTGCGGCCCTCATCGCGATGTTCATGAGGGTCGGCGGCGGAATCTTCACCAAGGCCGCCGACGTCGGCGCCGACCTGGTCGGCAAGGTCGAGCAGGGCATTCCGGAGGACGATCCGCGCAATGCCGCGACCATCGCCGACAATGTGGGCGACAACGTCGGCGACTGCGCGGGCATGGCGGCGGACCTCTTCGAGTCGTACGCCGTGACCCTGGTGGCCGCCCTGATCCTCGGCAAGGCGGCCTTCGGCGACGCCGGACTCGCCTTCCCACTGCTCGTCCCCGCCATCGGCGTGCTCACGGCCATGGTCGGAATCTTCGCGGTCGCCCCGCGACGCGCCGACCGCAGCGGCATGTCCGCGATCAACCGGGGATTCTTCATCTCCGCGGTGATCTCGCTCGTGCTGGTCGCCGTGGCCGTCTTCCTCTATCTCCCCGGGAAGTACGCCGACCTCGACGGCGTCACCGACGCCGCGGTCCAGGGCAAGAGCGGCGACCCGCGCGTCCTCGCCCTGGTCGCCGTGGCGATCGGCATCCTTCTGGCCGCCGTCATCCAGCAGTTGACGGGCTACTTCACCGAGACCACCCGCCGTCCGGTGCGCGACATCGGCAAGTCGTCGCTGACCGGCCCCGCCACGGTGATCCTCGCCGGTATCTCGGTCGGGCTCGAATCGGCCGTCTACACCGCCCTGTTGATCGGCCTCAGCGTCTACGGGGCGTTCCTGCTCGGCGGCACGTCGATCACGCTGGCGCTGTTCGCGGTGGCGCTGGCCGGCACCGGTCTGCTCACCACGGTCGGCGTGATCGTGGCGATGGACACCTTCGGGCCGGTCTCCGACAACGCGCAGGGCATCGCGGAGATGTCCGGAGACGTCGAGGGCGCGGGCGCGCAGGTGCTCACCAACCTCGACGCCGTCGGCAACACGACCAAGGCCATCACCAAGGGCATCGCCATCGCCACCGCGGTCCTCGCGGCGGCGGCGCTCTTCGGGTCGTACCGGGACGCGATCACGACCGGCGCACAGGACGTCGGCGAAAAGCTCTCCGGAGCGGGCGCGCCCCTGAACCTGATGATGGACATCTCGCAGCCCAACAACCTCGTCGGCCTCATCGCGGGCGCGGCGGTCGTCTTCCTCTTCTCGGGGCTGGCGATCAACGCGGTGTCCCGGTCGGCCGGTTCCGTGGTGTTCGAGGTGCGGCGGCAGTTCCGCGAACACCCCGGGATCATGGACTACAGCGAGGAACCGGAGTACGGCAAGGTCGTCGACATCTGCACCCGGGACGCCCTGCGCGAGCTGGCCACACCGGGACTGCTCGCCGTGCTGGCGCCCGTCTTCATCGGGTTCACGCTCGGAGTCGGGGCACTGGGCGCGTTCCTGGCGGGCGCGATCGGCACCGGCACCCTGATGGCCGTCTTCCTGGCCAACTCCGGTGGCGCGTGGGACAACGCCAAGAAGCTCGTGGAGGACGGCCACCACGGCGGCAAGGGCAGCGAGGCGCACGCCGCGACGGTGATCGGCGACACGGTCGGCGATCCGTTCAAGGACACCGCCGGTCCCGCGATCAACCCGCTGCTGAAGGTCATGAACCTGGTGGCGCTGCTCATCGCGCCCGCCGTGATCAAGTTCAGCTACGGCGCGGACAAGAGCATCGGCGTACGGATCATGATCGCGGTCCTCGCGCTGGCCGTCATCGTGGCCGCCGTCTACGTCTCCAAGCGGCGTGGGATCGCCGTGGGTGACGAGAACAACGCGGGGACGTCGTCCAAGTCGGCCGATCCCGCGGTGGTTTCGTAGACCTGCTCACCGGTGCCCAGCTCAAAGGGCGGGCGGGCGGCGCGGGTTGCCGCGCCGCCCGCCCGCTGTGTCGGGTGTGTGACCAAGCCGTGACCCTTCTCTCCCTTGGCGCAAACGGCTTCATTCGTCTGCATAGCGGACATTCGTTCTGGGGTTGCGCCCGGTGGCCGTGTATGTTCCGGGGCCGAGAGCCATGGAAGGGACCGATCCGGTGAACAAGAAGCTCGCGGCCGCACTGTCCGGCGCTGCGGTACTGGTACTGGCGCTGTCCGGATGCAGCAGCGACGACGGCGGCAACAAGGAACTCGACGCCTGGGCCAAGCAGGTCTGCGACGCCCTGCCCGCCCAGGACGCGAAGGTCGACGCGGCCAACGCCGCGATCAAGCAGGCCGCCACGGACAACAACGCCCCGGCGAACGTCCAGAAGACCGACTCGCAGGCCTTCCAGGACATGTCCGACGCCTACAACGCGCTCGCCCAGGCCGTCCAGAAGGCGGGGACGCCGCCCGGCGTCGACGGTGGCGAGAAGAAGCAGAAGGACGCCGTCTCGGCGCTCACCACCCTCTCGACCTCCTACGCCGCTCTGAAGAAGCAGGTCGACGCGCTGGACACGAAGGACCAGGCGAAGTTCGCCGACGGGCTGCAGAACATCGCCACCGACCTCGGCAAACTCAGCAAGAGCGGCAACACCGCGCTGAAGAACCTCGAACAGGGCGACGTCAAGAACGCCATGGCCGAGCAGGAGACCTGCAAGAAGGTCGCCTCCTCCGCCAAGGCCCGCGCGACGACGAGCTGACTGACGGCCGTACGAGGCGAGGCGCCCCGTGGGACGCCGCGCATGTGGCGACGGGAGACAGGCGACGGGAGACAATGGCCGGCGTGAGTAACGCCACCCCAGCCCCCCTGCCCTCAGCCGACCGACCCGAGGTCGCCGCCCGGCTGCGCGAGGCCCTGCTCGCGGCCTCCTTCACCGCGGACGGCCTCCTCGAACTGCTCGGCGCACCTGCCTACGCGGCCCTGGCCCGCAGCGAGACCGTGCCCGCGCTGCGTGCCACCCGCGGGGACACGCCGCTGGAGACGCTCGTCCGCCTCTTCCTGCTCCAGCAGCCGGTGCCGCACGCGCGCGTGGCGGAGTTCCTGCCGGTACGCGCGTGCGTGGAGAGCGGCTGGCTGGCCCCCGCCGGAGTGGACGAGGTGGCCGCGACCGTCGACGTACGCCCGTACGGCGGGCCGGACGGCGAGGACTGGTTCATCGTGTCCGACCTGGGATGCGCGGTCGGCGGCGCCGGCGGCAGCGCGAGCGGGGGCCGCCAGGCGGACGCGGCGGTCGTCCTGGGTGTGGGCGGCGCGTCGACGACCCTGGCGGGCATCACCGTCCGCAAGCCCGTCTCCGCCGCCCTCGACCTCGGCACCGGATCCGGCATCCAGGCGTTGCACGCCGCCCAGCACGCCACGCGCGTGACGGCGACCGACGTCAACCCGCGGGCGCTGCACATCACCGCGCTCACGCTCGCGCTGTCCGGAGCCCCGGCCGCGGATCTGCGCGAGGGCTCGCTGTTCGAGCCGCTCCGCGACGACGAGACGTACGACCTGATCGTGTCGAACCCGCCGTTCGTGATCTCGCCGGGCGCCCGGCTGACCTACCGGGACGGCGGGATGGGCGGGGACGATCTGTGCCGCTCGGTCGTTCAGGGAGCGGGGGAACGGCTGAACGACGGCGGGTTCGCGCAGTTCCTCGCGAACTGGCAGCACGTGGAGGGGGAGGACTGGCAGGACAGGATCAGGTCATGGGTGCCACGCGGCTGTGACGCGTGGATCGTGCAGCGTGAGGTGCAGGACGTCACGCAGTACGCGGAACTCTGGCTGCGCGACGCCGGCGACCACCGGGGCGACCCCGCCGAGTACCGGGCGCGCTACGACGCATGGCTGGATGAGTTCGAGGCGCGCAAGGTGAAGGCAGTCGGATTCGGCTGGATCACGCTGCGCAGGACGAAGTCCGCGGAGCCCGTGATCACGGTGGAGGAATGGCCGCATCCGGTCGAACAGCCGCTAGGCGACACGGTCCTGGCGCACTTCGAGCGGCTCGACCACCTGCGCACGCACGACGACGCGGCCCTCCTCGCCGGACGCTTCCGTCTGGCCGTGGAGGTCGTCCAGGAGCAGGTCGGGCTGCCCGGCGCCGAGGACCCGGAGCACGTCGTGCTCCGCCAGAACCGCGGCATGCGCCGGGCCACCAAGGTGGACACGGTCGGCGCGGGCTTCGCGGGCGTGTGCGACGGTTCGCTGAGCGCGGGCCGGATCCTCGATGCCATCGCCCAGCTGGTCGGAGAGGACCCGGTGCTGCTGCGGGACCGCACCCCGGCACAGATCCGCCTGCTGGTGGAGCAGGGATTCCTCGAACCGGCGGAGTGACTGCAGGACCGCGAAGTTCATGACGGGTGACCGCGGAACGGGCGGGTGGCCGCGGACCTTGGGACGGATCTGCCGTGTGCCGTGTGCCGTGTGCCGTGTGCCGCGTCCGTTCCGGTCCCGGCTCCGGGCCGGCGCCCGGCCCGGAGCGGTCCGGGCTGCACCCGGAGGCGTGCTCCTCGCGCCCGCCCTTTCCGCATGCGTCGCCCCCGCCCCCGCCCCCGTCCCCGCCGTCGCCGCGCCCTCGCACCGCCCCCCGGCCCGGATGTCGCGCCTGCTCGGGGGCATACCCGGCCCTTCGCCCCCGCCCGTAGTCCCGGCGTTCACCTCGGGTTCGCCGGGTCGCCGCCCGTGCGTGCCAGTCTCCCGGGGCCGGGGCGTGCGGGAGCGGGAGAGCAGAGGCGGGGACGCGCATGGAGAGTGGGCCGACGATCTTCGCGGGGATGGTGTTCGTCCTGTTCGGGGGTGCGCTCCTGGTGTGGACCGCGGTGCGGGTGCGGCACGGCGAGCCGGTGGCCCAGGATGTGAGCCCCGTCGCATCGGCGGCCCTGGCGGGCTTTGCCGCGGTCGCCACGCTGGCCCTCGGCGCGTGGTGCTTCATCCGCCTCTGAGACCGTCGGGGGATCATGTCCGGACACGGCGCGACCACCGCGCGGACCACCGACGGGACCTGCGGCGGGCCGTCTTCGTGGACGCTGCCGGATCTTCGTTCGAGTGGCGTGCGCGTGATCCCGTAGCTGTCCCGCAGGCAAAGGGGACGACATGTTCCGGCCGTACGGAAAAGGACCGGTCGGTACTCCGGGCGGCAGGAATGGCGGTAGTCGGGTTACCGTTCGAGTGGCCGTTGCGGGCTTTTCCCGTTTGACACGGGGGCGGGATGTACCGTCACACTCCGCAGCGTCACCATGACCCGACCCCGGGAGCAAGGCCTGGGGAGGCCCCAGCGTCGATCCGGAGAGAAGAGCGAAGTTGTCCCCGACCAGCGAGACCGCACACGGCGGCCGCCGACTCGTGATCGTCGAGTCGCCTGCCAAGGCGAAGACGATCAAGGGTTACCTCGGCCCCGGCTACATCGTCGAGGCCAGCGTCGGGCACATCCGTGACCTTCCCAACGGCGCCGCGGAGGTGCCGGACCAGTACACGGGCGAGGTGCGTCGCCTCGGCGTGGACGTCGAACATGACTTCCAGCCCATCTATGTCGTCAATGCCGACAAGAAGGCGCAGGTCAAGAAGCTCAAGGACCTGCTCAAGGAGTCCGACGAACTCTTCCTCGCCACCGATGAGGACCGGGAGGGCGAGGCGATCGCCTGGCACCTCCAGGAGGTCCTCAAGCCGAAGATCCCCGTCAAGCGGATGGTCTTCCACGAGATCACCAAGGACGCGATCCGGGCCGCCGTCGCCAACCCGCGCCAGCTCAACCAGAAGCTCGTCGACGCCCAGGAGACCCGCCGCATCCTCGACCGCCTCTACGGCTACGAGGTCTCGCCGGTCCTGTGGAAGAAGGTCATGCCGCGCCTGTCGGCCGGCCGTGTCCAGTCCGTCGCCACCCGGCTCGTCGTCGAGCGGGAACGCGAGCGCATCGCGTTTCGTTCTGCTGAGTACTGGGACCTGACGGGCACCTTTGCGACCGGCCGCGCGGGTGATTCGTCGGACCCGTCGTCGCTGGTCGCCCGCCTGCAGGCCGTCGACGGCAGGCGGGTAGCGCAGGGCCGCGACTTCGACTCCCTGGGACAGATCAAGAGCGCGAACACCCTCCACCTCGACGAGGCGAACGCCCGCGCCCTGGCCGCCGCCCTGGAGAACACGCGGTTCGCCGTGCGGTCCGTCGAGTCCAAGCCGTACCGGCGCTCGCCGTACGCCCCGTTCCGTACGACGACGCTGCAGCAGGAGGCCAGCCGCAAGCTCGGCTTCGGCGCCAAGGCCACCATGCAGGTCGCCCAGAAGCTGTACGAGAACGGCTTCATCACGTACATGCGAACCGACTCCACGACGCTGAGCGACACCGCCGTGTCCGCCGCTCGTGCCCAGGTCACGCAGCTGTACGGCGCCGACTACCTGCCGGCGCAGCCGCGCACGTACGCCGGGAAGGTCAAGAACGCGCAGGAGGCGCACGAGGCGATCCGCCCCTCGGGTGATCGTTTCCGCACGCCCGCCGAGACGGGCCTGAGCGGCGACCAGTTCAGGCTCTACGAGCTGATCTGGAAGCGCACGGTCGCCTCCCAGATGAAGGACGCCACCGGCAACAGCGTGACGGTGAAGATCGCCGGCACGGCGGCCGACGGCCGGGACGTCGAGTTCAGCGCCTCCGGCAAGACCATCACCTTCCACGGCTTCCTGAAGGCGTACGTCGAGGGCGCCGACGACCCGAACGCCGAGCTGGACGACCGCGAGCGCCGCCTGCCCCAGGTCGGCGAGGGCGACGCGCTGTCCGCCGAGGAGATCACGGTCGACGGGCACGCGACCAAGCCCCCGGCCCGCTACACCGAGGCCAGCCTCGTCAAGGAACTCGAAGAGCGCGAGATCGGCCGGCCGTCGACGTACGCGTCGATCATCGGCACGATCCTCGACCGCGGTTACGTCTTCAAGAAGGGCACGGCGCTCGTCCCGTCCTTCCTGTCGTTCGCCGTGGTCAACCTCCTGGAGAAGCACTTCGGGCGGCTCGTCGACTACGACTTCACCGCCAGGATGGAGGACGACCTCGACCGCATCGCCCGTGGTGAGGCGCGGGCCGTGCCGTGGCTTAAGCGGTTCTACTTCGGCGAAGGCACGGGCGAGGGCGGAGCCGCGGACGCAGGCAACGGCGACGGGGACCACCTCGGCGGCCTCAAGGAGCTGGTGACCGACCTGGGCGCCATCGACGCGCGTGAGGTGTCCTCGTTCCCGGTGGGCGACGGCATCGTGCTGCGGGTCGGCCGCTACGGCCCCTACATCGAGCGCGGCGAGAAGGACTCCGAGGGCCACCAGCGCGCGGACATCCCCGAGGACCTCGCGCCCGACGAACTGTCCGTCGAGCTCGCCGAGGAACTGCTCGCCAAGCCGAGCGGTGACTTCGAGCTGGGCGCCGACCCCGAGTCGGGCCACCAGATCATCGCCAGGGACGGCCGCTACGGCCCGTACGTCACCGAGGTGCTCCCCGAGGGCACCCCGAAGACCGGCAAGAACGCCGTGAAGCCGCGCACGGCCTCGCTGTTCAAGTCGATGTCGCTGGACACGGTCACGCTGGCGGACGCCCTCAAGCTGATGTCGCTGCCACGGGTCGTCGGCGTGGACGCCGAGGGCGTGGAGATCACCGCGCAGAACGGCCGCTACGGCCCGTACCTGAAGAAGGGCACGGACTCGCGCTCGCTGCAGACCGAGGACCAGCTCTTCACGATCACGCTCGAAGAAGCGCTGGAGATCTACTCGCAGCCCAAGCAGCGGGGCCGGGCCGCTGCCAAGCCGCCGCTGAAGGAGCTGGGCGCGGACCCGGTCAGCGGAAAGCCCGTCGTCGTCAAGGACGGCCGCTTCGGGCCGTACGTCACCGACGGGGAGACCAACGCGACCCTGCGCTCGGGCGACAGCGTCGAGGAGATCACCCCGGAGCGCGGCTACGAGCTGCTCGCCGAGAAGCGCGCCAAGGCGCCGGCCAAGAAGACGGCCAAGAAGGCGCCCGCGAAGAAGGCGACGGCCAAGAAGGCGGCCCCGGCGAAGAAGACCGCCGCCAAGAAGACCACCGCGAAGACGACGACTGCCGCCAAGAAGACGACCACCGTCAAGAAGACGGCCGCGAAGAAGGCGACGGCCTCCCCGTCGTCCTCGGCGGAGGACTGACGGCCCGGCGGGCCCGGTCCGGCCACCGTTCCTCCACAGCAGGTTCGCGAAACGAACGCCCCGGCATCACTTTGGTGTCGGGGTGGTCGTATGCAGGGGCGGGGGCCTCGGGCTGTCAGTCGCGGCCGATAGGCTGAAAGCATGACGCGAGCCGAGCAGCCAACGGCCCACCCGGCCCCGGACGACGCCCTGGTGGCCGACTCCCGCGAGCGCGCCGTGCGCGCCCTGTTGCGCGAACCGCAACTCAAGCGCCTCTGGAGCGCACAGCTGGTGGGCGGGGTCGGAGACGCCCTCGCCCTCCTGGTGTTCGTCCTCCTCGTCCTCCAGGCGGCCATCGCCGAGGGCTCCTTCGGGGGCGGCTACCGAGGCGTGGCGTTCGCAGTGGCGACCGTCTTCGGTGTGCGGATTCTGGCCACTCTCCTCTTCGGCGCCGTCCTGCTGGGCCCGTTGACGTCGCTGACCTCACCGGAAGGTCCCCTCGACCGCCGGTGGACCATGGTCGGTGCGGACGGTCTGCGCGCCGCGCTGCTGATCGTCGCGCCGCTGTGGATCGACTGGACGCCGGACGACGCCCTGGCCCTGCTGCTCGTCACGGTGTTCGTGACGGGCGTCGCCGAGCGGTTCTGGACGGTCGCGCGGGAGAGCGCGGCGCCCGCCCTGCTGCCCGCGCCGCCCCCGGAGGGCGCGACCGTACGACCGCTGCCCGACCACATGGAGGCCCTGCGCCGACTCTCGCTGCGCACGGGCTTCCTGACGATCCCGCTGGGCGCGGCCACGCTGGTCGTCGCCGCCCTGTTCAACAATCTTCTGGGCACCGCGATCGCCTGGTTCGACCAGCACCACGCGGCCCTCGCCTCGTACGTCGCCGGCGGACTGTTCGCCGGATCCCTGTCCGTCGTGACCTTCCTGGAGCTGCCGGCGCTGCGCACCCCCCGCGCGCGGTCCCCCCTCGAGGGCCTGCGCCGCCCCAGGACCGCCACCGGCGTCGACTCGGGCCGCACGGGCGTGATCCCGCTGATGGTGCTTGCCTGCGCCTCCGTCGCCGGCGCGATCTCCGCCGCCGTCGCCGTGGCCGTGCTGCATGCCATGGACCTGGGCGGCGGCCCGGTGCTGTACGGGCTGCTCGTCCTGGGCCTGACCGGCGGAGTCGTGGTCGGCGTCCGGACGGCGCCGAAGGTGCTGGTGTCGCTCTCGCGGCGCCGGCTGCTCGCGCTGGCCATCGCCTTCACCGGCGTCGCGCTGCTCGCCGCCGGACTGGTCCCGGACGTCACCAGCGTGCTGCTGATCATGGTCCTGGCGGGCGTCGGCGCGGGCGTCGCCGCCAACACCGGGCACGCGCTGCTCGACCAGGAGACCGAGGAACACCGCCGCACGCGGACGACCGAGCACCTGCACGCGGTGGTGCGGGTCCTCGTGGCGCTGGGCGCGGTGCTTGCCCCGCTGGTCGCGGCGCTCATCGGGCCGCACCGGCTGGAGAACGGCAGGTTCGTCTTCGCTCACGGCGGGGCCGCCTTCACGCTGGTGCTGGTCGGCGCGCTGCTGCTGCCGGTGGCCGCGCTGGTGCTCGCCAAGGTCGACGACCGCGCAGGCGTCCCCCTGCGAAAGGACCTGCGGGACGCGCTGCTGGGCGGCGACGACCCGGTGACGGCGCCGGCCGCGAACGGCTTCTTCATCGCCCTGGAGGGCGGCGACGGCGCCGGCAAGTCCACCCAGGCCGAGGCGCTCGCCGAGTGGATCAGGGCCAAGGGCCACGAGGTCGTCCTCACGCGCGAGCCGGGGGCCACGCCCGTCGGCAAGCGGCTGCGCTCGATCCTGCTGGACGTGTCCAGCGCCGGACTCTCGCACCGCGCGGAGGCCCTGCTGTACGCGGCGGACCGCGCGGAGCACGTCGACACGGTCGTACGGCCCGCCCTGGAGCGGGGCGCGGTGGTGATCACCGACCGGTACATCGACTCGTCCGTGGCCTACCAGGGCGCAGGCCGCGACCTGTCCCCGACCGAGATCGCGCGGATCTCGCGCTGGGCGACGGACGGCCTGGTGCCGCATCTGACGGTCCTGCTGGACGTGTCCCCGGAGGCCGCCCGCGAGCGGTTCACGGAGGCGCCGGACCGCCTCGAGTCGGAGCCGGCGGAGTTCCACACGCGTGTGCGCGCAGGCTTCCTCACCCTGGCCGCCGCCGATCCCGGCCGCTATCTGGTCGTCGACGCCGCGCAGGACCCCGGCGCCGTCACATCCGTCGTCCGGCACCGACTCGACCAGCTGCTGCCCCTGTCCGAGGCCGAGATCAAGGCCCAGGCGGAGGCCCGTCGCAAGGCCGAGGAGGAGGCCCGCCGCAAGGCCGAGGAAGAGGCAGCCCGCAAGGCCGAGGAGGAGCGCCTGGAGCGTGAGCGCCAGGCGCAGCTCGCCAAGCTGCGCGCCGAGGAGGAGGAGCGCAAGCGGCGCGAGCTCGAGGAGGCGCAGCGGCGCGAGGCCGAACGGCAGGCCGAGGAGGCGCGGCGGCGTGCCGAGGAGGCGCGCAAGCGTGCCGAGGAGGAGCGCGTCCGGCTCCTCGCCGAGGAGAAGGCCCGCGCCGAGGAGGAGGCCCGCCGCAAGGCGGAGGAGGAGCGGCGGCGCAAGCAGGCCGAGGAAGAGGCCCGGCTGCGCGCCGAGGCCGAGAGCCGTCGGCTGGAGAAGCAGCGCAAGGCCGAGGAGGCCCTCCTGCGGGCCGAGCAGGCCCGGCGCGCGGCGGAGCAGGCGGCCGCTGCGGCGCAGGTCGGCCCGAAGCCGATGCGCCCCGCGCCGGCCCCTGCGCCGACGGTCCCGCCGGAGGCCTCGACCGTGCCGACGCCGGTGGTGACGCCGACGAACGCGTCGGGCGGGCCGGTGGACGAGACGGCGGTTCTGCCGCCGGTCCGGATGGACAAGGAGCCCGAGCAGACCTCCCGTCCGTCCGCGAAGTCCTCCGCGAAGCCGTCCCCCGCCGGGGGAGCCGACGCCGAGGTGACGGCCGAACTGCCGCAGCCCCCGCGGCCGGCGCCGACGGACGCGTCCGACGGGCCGTCGGACGAGACGGCGGTCCTGCCCCCGGTGCGTGACCGGAGCGGCCAGGTCGGTCAGAGCGGCCGGTACGGCCGGAGCGGCCCGAGTGATCGGCGCCTGTCCGGCCCCGAGGACGAGACGGCCGTGCTGCCCCCGGTGCGGGACGACAGTCTTTCGGACCGGATGCCTCCGGGCTACTTCCGGGACGAGCGGAGCGAGCGCGGCGAGGCCCGGCCGGACGGAGCCGACGACCGCACCCGTGAGCTTCCGCAGGTCGACGAGGAAGGCGAGCCCCGGCAGCGGCCGCGTCCGGACTGGGCCGAGGAGACCCCGCTGGACGATCTTCCGACCCTCGCGGACGAACTGCTGGGGCCGCGCCGGGACGAGGACGGGCCCGACGAGGGCCGGGGCCGGGGCCGACGCCGCTGAGCGCGGCCCGGCCGCCGGGCGCCACATACCCGCTCAGCCCCGGGCCGCCGGGCCGCCCGTCGGTCCGGCGGTCGGTCCGGCCGTCCGGGCGTCTGCCCGTACGGCCGGCCGGGGACCGGGTGGGACGGGGACCGGGGCGAGCGGGCTCGATTGTCAGTGGCGCCCCGCACAATGGAACCCGCAGCGCGAAACGTGACGAAAGGGCGGGTGAAGCATGACCGTGTGGGACGACCTCATCGGCCAGGAGAGGGTGAGCGAGCAGCTGACCGCCGCCGCTCGGGACGCCGACGCGCTCGTCACCGCGGCCACCACTCGCACCGCCCCGCCCGAGGCGTCGAGGATGACGCACGCCTGGCTGTTCACCGGTCCGCCCGGCGCCGGCCGGACCCAGGTGGCGCGGGCCTTCGCCGCCGCGCTGCAGTGCGTGAGTCCGGACCGGGCGCTCGGCGGCACCCCGGGCTGCGGATTCTGCGACGGCTGTCATACGGCGCTCGTCGGCACCCACGCCGACGTCACCACCGTCGCGGCCGTCGGCTCCCAGATCCTTGCGGAGGACATGCGCGACACCGTCCGCAAGTCGTACACCTCGCCCGCCACGGGCCGTTGGCAGGTCATCCTCGTCGAGGATGCCGAGCGCCTCAACGAGAAGTCCGCCAACGCCGTCCTGAAGGCCGTGGAGGAGCCCGCGCCCCGCACGGTCTGGCTGCTGTGCGCCCCCTCTCTGGAAGACGTGCTGCCCACGATCCGCTCCCGCTGCCGGCACCTGAACCTGCGCACGCCGTCGGTGGACGCCGTCGCCGACATGCTCGTACGGCGCGAGGGCGTCGAGCCGGCCGTCGCCGCGGCCGCGGCCCGGGCCACCCAGGGCCACGTCGACCGGGCCCGGCGCCTCGCCACCGACCCCGCCGCGCGCCGGCGCCGAGCGGCCGTGCTGAAGCTGCCCCTGCTCGTCGACGACGTCGGCGGCTGCCTCAGAGCGGCCCAGGAGCTGGTCGACGCGGCCGCCGAGGACGCCAAGCAGCTCGCGGAGGAGACGGACGGCAAGGAGACCGAGGAACTGAAGGCGGCGCTGGGCGCGGTACAGGGCGGCCGGATGCCGCGCGGCACGGCGGGCGTGATGAAGGACCTGGAGGACAAGCAGAAGCGCCGCAGAACGCGGACGCAGCGCGACAGCCTCGACGTCGCGCTCACCGATCTGACGGCCTTCTACCGCGACGTCCTCGCGCTCCAGCTGGGATCCCGCGTCGCGATCGCCAACGCGGACTCCGAGGAGGCGCTGGAGCGGCTCGCCCGTGGCGGCAGACCGGAGTCGACACTGCGCCGGATCGAGGCCATCGCCGCGTGCAGAGATGCCCTGGACCGGAACGTCTCTCCGCTGCTGGCGGTCGAGGCGATGACGATGGCGCTGAGAGCGGGCTGACCCGGAGGCCGGTGTCCGACCCGGAGGCAGACCGAGCCGGGGGCCGGGGCCGGTACCGAGGGCCGGACGGGGCCTGAGAGCGGGGCCGAGGCGCGGGGCCGGCACTGGTGGCCGACATCGGGATCGGAAGCAGGATCGCAAGTGGATCGGGGGCTGCGTCTTGGCGAGCAGGCCGTCTCCGTGAGCGGTCCGAAGGCGGCAGGGAACACGTCGACCGAGGGTTGACGGGGTACCTCGTCCGTGGCACTTACCGCACGTACGGCATTCACCTCGTCGCACAGAGTTACGCTCGCTGAATGCACATCAGGCGTTCCCTCCGAAGGTCTCGTGCCGGCGTCACGCTGCTGTCCCTCGCCGCGCTGCTCGTCTCCGGCTGCTCCGCCGACGAGCCGGCCAGCTCCGCCGGCTCCACGGCGGTGGCGGCGCTCGCCGCGCTGCCGAGGGCTACGCCGTCGGCGCTCTCGCCGTACTACAGACAGAAGTTGAGCTGGCGCGACTGCGGGGTTCCCGGCTTCCGGTGCGCCACCATGAAGGCGCCGCTCGACTATGCGGAGCCGGGCGCGGGCGACATCCGGCTCGCCGTCGCCCGCAAGAAGGCGACGGGTCCGGGCAAGCGGCTCGGCTCGCTGCTGGTGAACCCGGGCGGCCCGGGCGGCTCTGCGGTCGGCTACCTCCAGCAGTACGCCGGCGTCGGCTACCCCGCCGGGGTCCGCGCCCGTTACGACATGGTCGCCGTCGACCCGAGAGGCGTGGCCCGCAGCGAACCCGTGGAGTGCCTCGACGGGCGGGCGATGGACGCGTACACGCAGACCGACACCACCCCCGACGACCAACAGGAGAGAACCCGACTGGTCGACGCCTACAAGAAGTTCGCGGAGGGCTGCGGAGCGCACGCGCCGAAGCTGCTGCGGCATGTCTCCACCGTGGAGGCGGCACGGGACATGGACCTCCTGCGCGCGGTCCTCGGCGACCGGAGGCTGACGTACCTGGGGGCGTCGTACGGCACGTTCCTCGGCGCCACGTACGCGGGCCTGTTCCCGGACCGGGTGGGCCGGCTCGTCCTGGACGGCGCGATGGATCCGTCGCTGCCCGCCCGGCGGCTGAACCTGGACCAGACGGCGGGCTTCGAGACGGCGTTCCGGTCGTTCGCGAGGGACTGCGTGCAACACTCCGACTGTCCGCTCGGCGGGGGCGCGAAGGGCGCGACGCCGGCCCGGGTCGGCGCCGACCTCAAGGCCTTCTTCCGCAGACTCGACGCGCACCCGATCCCCACCGGCGACCAGGACGGCCGCAAGCTCGGCGAGGCCCTCGCCACGACCGGCGTGATCGCGGCGATGTACGACGAGAGCACGTGGGAGCAGCTGCGCGAGGCGCTGACCTCGGCGATCAAGGAGAACGACGGCGCGGGACTGCTCGCCCTCTCCGACGGCTACTACGAGCGCGGCCCGGAAGGCCGCTATGCCAACCTGATGGCGGCCAACGCGGCCGTCAACTGCCTGGACCTCCCGACGGCCTTCGGCACCCCGGAGCAGGTCGAGAAGGCGCTGCCGTCCTTCGAGAAGGCGTCCCCCGTCTTCGGCGAGGGCCTCGCCTGGGCCTCACTGAACTGCGCGTACTGGCCGGTCGGGCCCACGGGTGTGCCCCACCGCATCGAGGCCGAGGGCGCCGCCCCGATCGTCGTCGTCGGCACCACCCGCGACCCGGCGACCCCCTACCCGTGGGCCCGCTCCCTCGCGAGCCAGCTCGCCTCGGGCCGCCTCCTCACCTACGAGAGCGACGGCCACACCGCCTACGGCCGTGGCAGCGTCTGCATCGACTCCGCGATCAACGCCTACCTGCTCCACGGAACCCCTCCGGCGAAGGGAAAGCGCTGCTCATGACCCCACGGTCGGCCCCCCGTCTGCAGCGCCCCGGGCCGGTTCGGAGCACCCTCGGAAACTGTGTAGACTTACCGACGTTGCTGATCGCACCATAGTGCGGACAGCGCGCCGCCTTAGCTCAGATGGCCAGAGCAACGCACTCGTAATGCGTAGGTCTCGGGTTCGAATCCCGAAGGCGGCTCAGAGAAACCCCAGGACTCACTCGCCGTGACCTGGGGTTTCTTGTTTCTGTTGACCTTGGAATCCGGGCCAATCGGGCATGTGTGGTCTGTGTATCGTAATGCGTAGGTCAGAGGTGTGGTTTCTGTGTTGGCGTAGGCGATCTAAGTCTCTGACCTGGCCTTTTGCTTGTTCGGGGCGAGTGGGGTGGGCTCGTGCGAAGGGCCCCGGTGGACAACCGGTGGACAGACGTGCTTGACACTCCATCAGGGGTCTGTCGCTGTCCATGGGACAACAGATGAAATGGACCGATCTCCGACGGGGCGATCGGCGGCGTCGGGACTGTCCGGTCCTGACAGGTCTCACTCCGTCTTGGATCCTTGTCACCCAACGTGGATGCCAGCTGCGGCTCGGACATGGCACTCGGTCTCTCACCACACCAGTCACCTGTGCGGGGAGGCACGCCAGCGACCGGCGGCCTGGCGGGAACGGGTCGCTGAAGGTCTGTCTCATGCTGAATGCACCGGGGAAACGAAAGGCTCCACACCAGTCCGCCGGTCACCTGCCAGAGGGTGAACGTCCGCACCGGCACCCCCAGGGCGCCCGCCATCGGGTTCAGGACCGTGCGCACCACCGGAACGAAGCGGGCCAGCACGATCGCCTTCGCGTAGCCGTAGCGCTCCAGCAGTTCCTCCGCACGTTCCGCGCCCTCGTGCAGGCGGGCCGAGCGGCTGCGGGCGAGCAGGGCGCCGCCCGCTCTTCGGCCCAGGAGATATCCGCACTGTGCGCCGGCCAGCGCCTCGATCGCCGCGGCGACCAGGAGCGGGGCGAGTGACAGCTTCAGGCCGCGGTCGGCGGCGCCGGTGCACAGCAGCCCTGCGGTGAACAACAACGAGTCGCCCGGGAGGAAGAAACCGATCAGCAGCCCGGTCTCGGCGAACAGCACCACACCCACGCCCAGCAGGCCGAACGCGGACCGTTGCCGTCGCGCAGGCCTAATCGCAGGTGTTCGACGCGGAAGAGGGCCTGCTCCAAGAGCCCGGCGACGTGGTTGTCGTAGAGGGCGTAGACGATGGAGCGGCCCCGGCCGACCGGGTCATCGTCCGCCTCGGCGAGTGCTTGCAGCCAGCCCCGCACCCTCGGAGCAGCACCACCGCTCACTTCGTTACAGCGGCTCCATTCCGCCCCTGGCTACGTTCGGGAGGGCGGGCCGGATTCCGGCCCGCCTCCGGCGTTCGCGTGCGTTTCCGCAGCCTCGGGGCCCTCCTTGGAGTCAGCCGAGCTGTGTCAGCTTTGAGTTGCCTCCTGGTGCCGCCGCGTCTGCGGGGGGCAGAGCCGTGGGGTAGAGGCGGACGTCGCTGAGCGCGGCGTTGGCGTACTCGCCGTAGGCGTCCGAGGAGAGGCGGCGGCCCAGTTGGACGGGGCCGGTGGCGTTCCAGTCGGAGTCGAACGGCTTGGTGGCGGTGAGGGCGCCGTTGACGTACAGGAGCAGGCGGTCGGTGTCCGGGTCGTAGACGCCGACCAGGCGGGTCCATTTGCCCGCGACGGCCTTCGTACCGTAGGCGGCGGTCCAGGTGCCGGTGGCCGTGTCTGCGGTACGCCGGCCGAAGGCCCAGACACCGCCGCCGGAGGAGTAGTAGAGCTGGAAGCCGTTGGCCGTGTTCACGGACGGGTCGTCGGACTGGGAGACGAGGGTGGAGTTGCCTCCGTCGAGGGAGTTGAGCTTCACCCATGCCGAGACGGTGAAGCCGTGGGAGGTGTCCACGCCCGGGCCCGTCGTGTCGGCGTAGCCCGTGGTGCCGGTGAGGTTCAGGGCCGGGCCGCGCGTCGCGTCGGTTTTCCAGGAGGCCGCGCCGTGGAGTGTCGCCGGGAGGCCGCCGACGGAGTCGGAGGCGGTCGTGCCGCTGCTGTCCGTGAGGGGCCAGCGGTGGGTTGCCGTGTCGGTGACCGTGCCCAGGGAGACGGGGGACGAGAAGGTGGCCGTGGTGCCGGTGGGTGCGGCGCCCGGGTACTCCGTCAGCTGGCCGGCCGTGTCGGTGGCGTACAGGTCGGGTTTGCCGTCCGGGCCGCCGGAGGCGCTGTTGACATCGCCGGGGGAGGCGACGGTGGGGTACTGCTTGAGGGGCAGGACGACGCCCAGGCCCGTGGCCGGGTGGGTGTTCCAGCCCGGCGTCGTGCCGCCGGTCCAGTTCTGCGCGGCCGTGCCGTTACAGGTGTGCAGTTGGACCTGGGTGCCGTTGGCGGTGCTCTGCTGGGGGTCGTCCAGGCACTTCCCGGACTGTGGGTTGACCAGGCTGCCCGAGGCGCCGGTGGTCCACTTCTGGGAGCCGGTGCCGGTGCACTTGTAGAGCTGGAGCAGGGTGCCGTCGGCAGTGCCGCCGTCGGTGACGTCGAGGCACTTGCCGAGGACGCGCAGAGAGCCGTCGTTGTGCAGGACCCACTGCTGGGACGGCGAGTTGTTGCAGGTGTAGACCTGAATCCTGGTGTGGTCGGCGGTGTGGGCGCTCGCGTCGTCCAGGCAGATCGTGCCGCCGGAGGACGTCTTCACGCCCGCGACGAGCGCCGTGCGGACGGGGGCGTGCAGCAGTTGGGGCAGCAGGGCGGAGCCGGCGACGTCGATCGGGAAGGTGTAGACGGTGCCCGAGGAGTCGTCGCGAGCCCACAGGGTGGGCGTGCCGCCGGTGAGCTTGCCGTTGCCGTCCTCGTCGACGGAGAAGGCGCCACCGACCCGGCCGGGCGCGATCAGGGTCAGGCCCGACCAGTCGCCGTCGCCGAGCAGGAGCGGGTGGCCGAGGTGGTTGATGCCGTAGGACTGGTAGAGCCACAGCTTCTTGTTCTCGACCGTGATCACTGCGGGGTGGTCGGCGTTGCCGTACACGTCTCCGTCGACGACCAGTTGGGAGAGGCTCCAGGGCTTGGCCGGGTCGTAGCCCGCCTCGGCGCAGCGGTCGGCGGGGACGGTGTCGGTGGCCTCGCAGGCGTCCTTGGTCACCACGTCGTAGCGGCGGCCGACGAAACCCGGGAAGGTGGAGTACGGCGTGCGAGGGAAGGAGCCGTCGTCCTTGGGGTCGAGGTCGTTCTTCACGACGTACAGCGCTTGCGTCTTCTTGTTGTACGCGAGCAGGTCGTCGTGGGTGTCGCCGTGCAGGTTGCCGCGATGGGCGATCAGGTAGTCGTTCCAGGTGCCGGTGGGCGCGCCCGCGGCGGTCGAGACGATCACCGGGCTGGTGACCGCGGGCGGGGTGCCGGTGACCGGGCCGTCCTGCGCCGGGACGGGTGACTGGGCGGGGTCGCTGTCGCCGGGGATGAGTTCGAGGTCGCCGGTGCTGGTGGTGGCGAGCAGGTCGGGGCTGCCGTCGCCCGTGACGTCCCCGGGCGCGATCTTGGTTTTCGGGTCCCAGGGTGCGGTGAAGGTGTAGCCGACCGGGTTCTGGGAGAGGTTCCCGGCCCGGTCGACCGCCGCGACGTACAGCGTGTGCACGCCCCAGTTGATGACAGGGGCGCTGACGGTGCCGGAGGCGATGCTGCCGCTCGTCGAGGTCACCTTGGCGGTGTGGCCGGTGGCGGCGGTGGGCTGGCCGTCGAGCTGCCACAGGAAGTGGTCGACGCCGCTGGCCTTGCACCCGGCCGGGTCGCAGGTGTCGGCCGGGGCATTGTCGGCGGCGGAGACCGCGAAGGCGGCCTTGACATCGGCACCCGCGTAGGTGTCGCCGGCGCCGCTGCCCACCGGCGGGAAGTGCGGGTTGTCGGCGATCGTCGGCGTCTGCGGCGGGGTGAAGTCGGTGTCGAACCAGCAGTGGTCGCTGACCTCGGACTTCAGCTTGATGGAAGAGTTGTCCTGGGCGTAGACGTCCCAGCCGTACTCGTGGCCGTCCTTGAGGGTGAAGCCGATCGGTGCGTCGGCGTCCTGGCCGGAGGCCACCATGCCGCTGTCCGGAGTGCCCTTGTCCACGGCGTTGCCGTCGGCGTCGAGGTCGGTGCGGTCCCAGACGTGGTAGTGCGCCTCGGCGTGCTCGCCGGAGATGTGCGTGGTGACGGTGGAGTGCAGCTGGATGTTGCTGCCCGCGTCGCTGTACGTCGTGGCACCGATCCAGCCGGTCGCGGCGGCGCCGGTGACGCAGTCGCCGTCCGCGCCCAGCGGCTTGGGCGTGGTGCGCGGCTTGGTGGGGATGTCCGGCGGGATGTCGAAGACGGTGGTGAGGGTGAGGACCTGCGACATGCGCAGGTAGTCGTCGTTGGAGCCGGTCTTCGACTCGTTGCCGAAGAGGCCGATCGTCCAGGTGCCCTTGTTGCCGTCGGCGATCTTCTGGATCTGCTTGTCCACGCGGAAGGACGCCGTGCTGTTGGAGCAGCTGCTGTTGCCGTTGGCCCCGCTGGGGACGGTGGTCTTCACCGCTGGGTATCCGTTGTCGTCGAGGGTGTCGGGCTGGTGCTCCCAGTCGGTGTTCGCGTTGATGCCGCCCGTGGTGTGCAGGGTGATCGGCTGGTCGTGCGAGCAGTCGAAGCTGGCCGCGAAGGTGGTGCTGACCTTCACCTCGGCCTTGATCACCACCATCGACGGGTCGAGGCCACTGGTGTTGACCGCGTAGTACGACCGCTCGAGCCCGACCCCGCAGGGGCCGCCCCAGCGCTGGTAGCCGACGCCCTCACCGTTGGTCTGGGGCTTGTTGTACTGCGGGGCGTCGGAGCAGGCGGAGCTGGAGTACACCTCGTCGAAGGCGCCGGACTTGCTGGTGACCGGGTTCTCGAACGGGTCGATGTACACGGGGTAGTGCGTGGCAGGGTCGTCGAGCAGCGACGTGTCGGGGGCCAGGGTGATGGCGTCGGCGGCGGTGGTCATGGGGACCTGGCCGATCTGGGCGCCGATGCCGGGGCCGGCGGCGGAGGAGGCGTCCGAGGGGGCCGCGGGGGTGTCGGCGGCGGCCCGCACGAAGGACGCGGGACTTACGGCCGCCGTCGCATCCGACGCGGTCGACGTGCCGGAGTCCCACATCAGAGGGCGTGGACTGGTGTACGACATCGTGCCGTCCATGGCTGTGGCGGTCATGCCGCCCGCAGGGGTTGCCGCCAGGTCGAGGCCGTCCGTGTCCGTCGCCACCGTGAGCGTGCGCACGCGCGGATCGGCGGCGGCCTGTGCGTCGTGAACGATCAGTACGTCGCTGAAGCCGCCCTGGTCCGTCACCGAGACCGACAGGTCGACGCCGGGCAGCACGGAGGCGTACAGCGCCGTGTCGCCGCTGACCCGGGGGGTGGGCAGGGCGAAGGGCATGGTCAGACTCATGCTGTGCCCGGCCGGATCGGTGAGCGTGGCCAGCGGCCCACCGCCTCCACCGGAGAGGCGTACGCCGCTGGGCGTGGCCTTGGGGGAGTAGGTGCCATCGGCACGGGCGACGAGAGTGGCGTCCACCGGCACCCAGTCGCCATCCCTCTGTACCCGCACCGGCAGGATGGTCGACGTCGTGATGAAGGTGCCGTCCGGCTGGGCGGTCACGGTGTCGGTCTCGCTGGTGAGCGCGTCGACCGGTACGGCTGTGCCGTCGGCGACCGCCTTCGCCTGGGCGACGAGCAGCGGATCGGTGGGGCCTGACGGGTCGTCGGCGGTGACCGCGCCGGCCGGGACGGTGAGCGCGCCGAGCAGCACACCGGCCACGGGAAGCAGCGCCAGTCTGCGGACGGATGACGACAGCACGGAGTAACCCCTTCGCACAGCGGACAGAGCAGATGCGAGATCTGCGACCATCCGCGCCCGAAGCGGCCCGCGGCCGGACGATGGTCAGGACGTCGGCGGCGGGGCGTGCGGCGGTGATGTTCGCTCCCCCGGCACAGAACGTACACAGCAAAAGCCAAAATCGAACACGCATTTGTCATGGTCTTGGCAAAAAGTCTTGAGGCTGGGTCAATTCGGTTCCTAGCCTCCCTTCCTGGATCACGCCGACCACGTGACTGTTCAGACAGCGGACGTCCATGTCCGTTTCATACGGGGGGACTTCACACGGTGGGTGTGCGAAGAACGCTGACGCTCGTCTCTGCCCTTTTCACCGCGATGGTGCTGCTGGTGACCGGGGCGGTGGCGCAGGACGGCATCGGGCCGTACGTCTTCCACGGCGACTTCTGGAAGCCGAAACCGCTGCCGGAGACCCCCGCCGTCGGCGACCACGAGTTGACCCGTCCGAAGACCGTCCGTCCCAAGGGCTACCGTCCGCTGACCGGATACACAGCCGTCGGCAAGTCCGGCTGGCCGAAGGCAGGTTCGCACACGGTCGCCCTCAAGGACGAGCCCAGCAAGGCGGGTTCGCTGCCGGTGTGGGTGGCGTCGGCGGGCAGGCAGCGGAGCGCTCCCCAGGTCGGCGTCCGACTTGCCTCCCGCGCCCAGGCCCTGCGCGCCGGCGCCGACTCCGGTCTCCTCGTCGGACTGGGTGCCACCAAGTCCCTTACCGACAAGGTGAGTGTCGTCATCGACTACTCCGCCGTCGCCAAGGCCTACGGCGGCGGCTACGGCTCCCGGCTCACCCTCACCCGGCTCCCGGCCTGTGCCCTGACGACCCCTCAGCGTGCGGAGTGCCGTACCGCCACACCCCTGAAGGCCGTCAACCGGGCCACCGCCAACCAGCTCACCGCGACCACCACCGCCGACTCGGCGATTGCCGTCACCTCGGGCAGCCGGGGCTCGCAGGGCGACTACTCGGCGACCTCGCTGACCCCCGAAGGAACGTGGCAGACCAGCGGCACCGGTGCCTACACCTACTCGTATCCCGTCCAGGTACCGGCGGGGCTCGGAGACACCGGCCCGTCGGTGGCGCTGTCGTACGACTCGCAGTCGGTGGACGGGGAGACCTCGGCCCGCAACTCGCAGGCGTCCTGGATCGGCGACGGCTGGGGCTACCAGCCGGGCTTCGTGCAGCGGACGTACCGTTCGTGCGGCTCGCTGCTCGACTCCGACGGGAAGAAGATCCTCAAGGGTTCGGGTGACCAGTGCTGGGGCGGCGGCAACGCCACCGTATCCTTCGGCTCCCACTCCGGCGTCCTCGTGCCCACCGCCACTTCCGGAGTACCGGGCGAAACAAGGGAGTTCCGGCTCCAGGGCGACGACGGCACCGTCGTGCAGGAACTGTCGGGTGCCGCCAACGGCCTGTACGACGGCACCTACTTCCGGGTCCTGACCACCGACGGCACCGCCGCCTACTTCGGGGCCGACCACTCACCGACCGGCCCCGGCACCAAGGGCCTGGCCTCCTCGAACTCCGGCGACGACTCCACGCACGCGGCCTGGGGCGTCCCCGTTCTGCACCCACGATCCTCCGACCCCTGCCACAGCGACTCCGACGGCAAGAAGTCGCGCTGCGACAAGCCCGAGGGCTGGCGCTGGAACCTGGACTTCGTCGTCTCGCCAAACGGCTTCGTGCAGCGCTACGACTACTCCACCGAGACCGGCTACTACGACCTCGGCGGCGGCCAGGCGGCAGCGACCGACGACCGTGACGACACCGGCACCCTCACCTCGTTCACCCGCGGCGGAACGCTCACCTCCATCTCGTACGGCTACACGCTGGACGACGAGCAGGCGGGCCGTACCCCGTCCTCGCAGGTGGTGTTCGCCTCCAAGCAGCGCTGCCAGACCACGTCCTCCTTCACCGACTGCTCGGCCGGGAACCTGGACGACAACACGGCGCCGCACTGGCCGGATGTGCCGTGGGACCTGCACTGCGACGCGACCGACAAGACCAAGCTGCCGGACGACGCCACCAAGGTCCCCACCGACGTGTGCATCGTCTCGTCGCCGACGTTCTGGTCCACGACCCGGCTGGACACCATCACCACCAAGGTGCGCGTCAAGGACGGCGACACCGACAAACTGGTCCCGGTCGACTCCTACGCCCTCGGGCAGGTGTACTCCGACGCGGGCGGTACGGTCGACCCGGTCACCGGAACCACCGTCGACCCCAAGGACGCGGGCTCGCTCCAGGCCGTGATGTGGCTACAGTCCATCAAGCACACCGGCAAGGGCACCTACGGCAACGGCAACAGCGACATCACACTGAACCAGGTGTCGTTCACCGGCACAGAGATCGACAACCGGGTGGACGACGACTCGCCGTCCGCCCCTCCGCTGTACCGGCCGCGGATCTCCAACATCCAGACGGAGACCGGCGAGTCGATCACCGTCGAGTACAACCAGACCCCGTGCGCGGGCAAGACGCTCGACATCGAGCACGCCGATTCCAACACCAACTCCTGCTACCCCGTGTACTGGACGGTCCCAGGCGCCTCCAAACCGATCGCCGACTGGTTCAACAAGGTCACCGTCCACAGCGTCACCGCCGCCGACCTGACGATCGCCGCGCAGTACAACCCGGACGCCTCCAAGATCCCGGCGGGCTCCGAGGCGCACGTCTACACCTACGCCTACTCGGGTGCCGCCTGGCACCGCGACGACTCCGACCTCACGGACGACCAGTACCGCACCTGGGACCAGTTCCGCGGCTTCCGCACCGTCACCGTGCGCACCGGAAAGGCGCCCGAGCCGGTCACCCAGCTGACCACCACCTACCTCCAGGGCATGGACGGCGACTACAAGGCCGACGGCAGCCGCCGCTCCGTCAGCGTGGACGCCACGGTCGGCGGCAAGACCGTTGAGACGGTCACCGACGCCGACCAGTTCGCCGGAACCGCCCTGCAGTCGGACACCTACACCGCCTCCGGCGGCACGGTGAACGCCTCCACTGTCAACGGCCCGTTCGCCTTCACCACCACGGCGCACGCCGACCGCACCTCGTGGACCGCCTGGACCCAGGAGGACCACCCGGGCGAGACCGCACCGGACAAGGCCACCCTGCCCGACCTCACCGCCCGACGGGTCAAGTCCGCCCAGACGCACGGCTACGCTCTCCTCGCCGACGGAACCTGGCGGCACACCCGCACCGACACGGCCTACGACGACCGGGGCCGTGTCCAGACGGTCGACGCGCACGGCGACGTCTCCGTGGCCACGCAGGAGAAGTGCAGCACCACGCAGTACGCCGACCCGGCCTCCTCGGCCGGCAACACCATGCTGCTCGCCTACCCGGACCGCATCACCGCGGTCTCCGGGCCGTGCGGCACCAAGGCCGGCGCCGACACGCTGCTCTCCGACAAGAAGGTCTACTACGACGGCGACGGTTCCGTCACCGCCCTCGGCGCCTACGGCATGGTCGCCCAGCCGCACGTCACGGGCACCCAGGTCGCCACCGGCTTCGCCACCGACGGCACCGAGAACTGGCGCACCACCAGCGGTATCGCCTACGACGGGGCGGGCCGCGTCACCGACGCCCTCGACGCAACCGGCAAGGGCACCCACACCGACTACCTGCCCAAGTGGAGCAGCGCGGGCGGGAACACCAACCCCACCAGCATCGTCTCCACCAACCAGAAACAGTGGAAGGTCACTTCCACCCTCGACCCGCTGCGCGGCCAGCCTCTGCGCAACGTCGACGCCAACGACCGCGTCACGGACATCACCTACGACGCCCTCGGACGCCGTACCGCAGTCTGGCTGCCCGGCCGCGACAAGGCGACGCAGAGCGCGGACATGACGTTCGCATACTCCATCAACCCCGGCGCGGTGCCCGCCCCCGGCGGCACCATCACCAAGCCCGGCGACCCGACCTCCGTCACCACGCGCACCCTGCGCGAGGACGGCACCTACGCCACGTCGATCAGCATCTACGACGGGATGCTCCAGCCCCGCCAGGCCCAGACGACCGCCGACGGCGACTCCGACTCCGGCCGGATCATCTCCGACACCTTCTACGACTCCCACGGCTGGCCCAGCGCCTCGTACGCCCCCTACTCGGAGCCGGACCACACCCCGTCCGCCACCCTGTACGCGGCCAACGAGAACGAGATCCCCGCCGAGACCACCACGACGTACGACGGCCAGGGCCGCGCCACCACCGGCACCCTGTGGCACCAGGCCGTCAAACAGTGGAGCACCTCCACCGCCTACCCCGGCGCCGACGAGACCGACTCCACCCCGCCGGCCGGCGGCCGGGCGACCGCCGTGTATACCGACGCCCTCGGCCAGACGGCAAAGTCGGTGGTGCGCAACACCGGCGCGACGGTCACGCTCAAGGGCGGCAGCATCATCCCGTCCGGCACCTCGCTGACCTCGGGCAGCGTCCGTCTGACCATGCAGGCCGACGGCAACCTGGTCCTCTCCGCGCTGGCGACCGGCAAGACCGTCTGGTCCTCCGGCACCAGCGGAAACCAGGGCGCCTACGCCCAGTTCGGCGCCGACGGCAACCTCGCCGTCTACACCCCCGCCGGCACCTCCAAGTGGACGACCGGCCTGACCGCGACCACCGGCGCCACCCTCCAGGTCCGGGCCGACTCCACCCTCGCGGTCGTCGCGAGCGACGGCACCGCCGTGCTCTGGAAGCAGGGCACCGCAGGCGCGGTTCCCGCCGCCGACGCCACCACCCGCTACACCTACACCCCCGCCGGACAGATCGACACGATCAAGGACAGCGCGGGCAACACCTGGTCGTACAGCTACGACCCGCTCGGCCAGAGGACCTCCCAGACCGACCCCAACACCGGGACCACGAGCTTCGACAAGTACGACGTGCTCGGCAACCTGCTCCAGTCCACCGACGCGCGCGGCCAGGTGCTGTCGTACGCCTACGACTGGGACAACCGGCTCACCGCGACATACGCGGCCCCTTGGTCGGCCACGCCCGACCCCGCCAAGCAGCAGATCTCCCGGGTCTACGACACCCTCCTCAAGGGCTACCCGACGTCCTCGACCCGCTACCTGGGCGGCGCGAACGGCAGCGCCTACACCGAGGCCGTCACCGGCTACAACACCGCCTACCAGCCGCTGGGTTCGACCCTCACGATCCCGTCCGCGGACGGCTTCCCGGGCGCCGCGGGCAAGGACAGCGGCACGGTCACGTACAGCCTGGCCTCGACCTACACACCCACCACGGGCCTGCTCGCGACTACCCAGTACCAGGCGGACGGCGGCCTGCCCGCTGAGCGCATCGGTTACGGCTACACCCAGCAGGGCGCGCTGGACGGCTTCGGCGGCTACATCAACGCCGCCAACACCCCGTCCTACCTGGACGGCACGGTCCACGACCCCTTCGGCCGCGTCCTGCAGACCAACTACGGCCCCACGGGCAAGGAACTCGCGACCTTCGCCCAGTACGACGCGACGACCGGCCGGGTCACCCAGACGTCCAGCATGCTGCAGACGTCCACCACGGCCCTGGACGTCGTCAACTACCGCTACGACCAGACCGGCCAGCTCACGGCGACGGACGACCTCCAGAACAACACCACCCACGACACACAGTGCTTCAGCTACGACTCGTTCCAGCGGCTGACCGCCGCCTGGACGGACACCGTCGGCATCACCGGCTCGGGCACCGCCCCGGTCGGCGCGGTCGGCGGCTGCGCCACGGCCTCCGTGCAGACGAGCGCGGCCCCGGTGAAGACGAAGACGGTCGGCGGCCCGGCGCCGTACTGGCAGACGTACACCTACGACCTGCTGGGCGACCGCACGGGCACGGTGAACCACGACTCGGGCGGCAACGCACTCGCGGACACCACCCAGGCGACGACGTACCCGGGGCTGGACGGTACGGCCGCCGCCACGCACCCGGACCAGGCGGGCGCGACCACGACGACCAACCCGGGCACGGGCACGGCCACGCAGACCCCGACGTACACCGACGCGACGACCGGCAAAAATGCGGGCAACACGGCCAGCCGGGCGACGAAGACCACGGGCCCTCTGACGACCGGCTTCACGCTCACCGGCGGCGGAAAGCTGTGCGTGGAGGAGACCGGCTCGGGCTCCAAGGTCGAGGTCAACACCTGCAGTTCGTCCGCCGCCGCCCAGCAGTGGACGATCGGCACCGACGGCGCGGTGAAGGCGGCCGGCTTCTGCCTGGACACGGCGGCCAACTCGACGACATCCGGCGCGGGCGTGGTCGCGGACGCCTGCTCCACCGACGCCACCCAGAAGTGGCGCGTCACGTCGACCGGGACCCTGGTCAACGCGGCCAAGAGCACCCTTTGCCTGACCGACCCGAGCGCCAGCGCGACGAAGGGCACCCAGCTCACCGCCACCACCTGCGGCGGCAAGGGCCAGACCTGGACGACGGTCACGACGGGCGCGCTCCCGGCGGGCCAGACCCAGACGTTCACCTACGACGCCGAGGGCCGTACAGCGACGGTCACCACACCGTCCGGCACCACCAGCCGTACCAGCACCTACCTGTACGACGCGGACGGCGGCCTGCTGGAGCAGACCGCGTCCGTCGGGGGCGCCGACAAGACGCGTGTCCTGTACCTCTTCGGCGGCGCGGAGCAGCTCACGCTGGACGTCGCGGCGAAGACGTGCACAGCACTGCGGTACTACGCGGGGCCGGACGGGACGCGGATCACCCGCTCCAGCTCGGGGTCGGTCACCTATCAGGTGGCGACCTCCCAGGGCACGGCGACGACGGCCGTCGACGCCTCCACCCTCGCCGTGACCCGCCGCTTCTACGACCCGTACGGCAACGCGCGCGGTACCCAGCCGTCGGCGTGGGTGGCGGCGGACGAGAACCACGGCTACCTGGGCAAGCCGTCGGATTCGGTCACGGGACTGGACCTCCTGGGGGCCCGGAACTACGACCCGGCCCTGGGCCGCTTCCTGACCCCCGACCCGGTCTTCGAGTCCGGCGACCCCAACCAGATGGGCGGCTACAGCTACGCAGGCGACAACCCGGCGACGCAGTCCGACCCGTCGGGCCTGTGCCCCAAGGACATCTGTGACGGGTACGGGCAGAACACCGGCACGACGTCGAGCAACTCCGGCGGGGACGACACCACTACCTCAAGCGGCGACACCGGCGGCGGCAGCGGCAGCAGCGGTGCTTCACCGACTCCGTCGCCTTCGCCGGGCGCGCCGCCCACTCCGGGGCCGTACCCGCCGGCCCCGCACAACTTCGTCACCGCTGTCGTCGTCAGCCTCGTCAAGACGGCGTACGACCTGGTCAACTGTGAGTTCTGGCTCAGCGGAGGCGGCGCGGACCACGACGCTTCCTGCCAGACGGCCGGCGGTGTCGTCTCGGGCGGCGGTCTCGAAGGCGGTGGTCTCGGAGCCGCCGAGCGCGGTGTGGTGGGCGACGCGGAAGGGGCGGCGGAGGGAGTCGTCGAGGGCGACGCTGCCGCCGCGGCGGGCGCTGGTGCCAAGGCCGTCGACGAGGCCGCCTCCGACGTCGCGGACCTGGCGGCGCTCAAACGCGCCAACGCCCAAGGACAGGCCGAGAAAGCCGAAGCAACTGCAGCCAAGCCCAGCGACATCGATACCGGTGTGCCAGGCAAACCCATAAAGACCAGCACTCCCAAGAAGGTCTACAGAGGTGAGCGGGGGGCCGATCGGGGACCGGACCACATCTTCAAGCAGGGATTCGATGCCAAGGACGGCACAGCAACCCTGAAAGACTACGTGTGGTACAAGCAGTCTGCGAACGTCGTCAGCACATCAACCCGCCGCACGTCGGCTGCCGGGTTCACGGTCGACAAGCAGAAGGGGATATGGGACGGCTGGATGTACGAGATCCGGTCACCCGAGGAGGGTATTGATGTCAATGCCACCCTCGGCAACCAATCAGTCTTCCATGGAGAGTACGAGATAGCCTACGTCAGCAGAATCGATGCAAAGTACATCTATCGCGCTCGTCCGTATCGAGGGCTTATGCCCTCGGGTGACTGGGTCTACAATCCGAACTTTGAGGGCAAGCGATGAAAGAGTCAGTGGACCTGCCGGTGGTGGGGGCGGATGGCCACTCGGCCGTCTGGGTTTTCGAATGCGTCAGCGGAGACACCTTCAGCATCGTCACGCACGATATTGCGGGCGCCGAGCGGCGCGGCTCCGGTTCCGACTGGTTTGATGCACTGAGGAGCCTCCGGATTTCCTTGCATGCGGATGGATACCAGGTTTTGTGCGCAGGATCAATGGTGAACGCGCGCCCATCTGGCATGCTGAGCGATACGACTCAAGGTGAATTCGTCTATCTACTCGAGCCGAACCGGGAGGCAAGAAAGAAGGCCTGGATATTCGCCCCGGCTAGCCTGAGTGATGTCGGTACTGTGGTGGAGCAGGATGAATTCTATGAGCGATGGCTTGCGAATCCAGCGAAGTCCCGGGTTTTTCGCAGCCTGATGGATCTTTTCCGGGAATATTATCACCGACTGAGGTATCGATGATTTGACCATTGTTCCCTTGGGGATCATCTGGTCAGGTACGGCAGCGTTGGCGACGGGATCTATGGCTCCTCGCCACCTCAAATGCAATGGGGTGTCTAACACGAACTGTGGCGAAGCCACCCGGCCTGGCGGCGGGACTTGCGAGGCCGCCGGAGGGGTTCGATTTCTAGGTCCCGTGAGACGGCGAAGTGGCGCCTTGGCCCAAGCGCGGAGGCGCTCATGCGATTGATCGATGTGGAGATCGGCCGGTACGACTGGGCGTCGTTCGAGTGTGGCTGTACGAAGTCGGCTGTACATCTGGCCGGTGATCTACGGCGGCTGGCCAAGGCCCAGTCTGAGGAGGAAGCGCGGGCGCTGCACATCGAGAACCACGCCCTGATTCAGTCGATCCCGCAGCAGCCGGCGGAAGCCGTCGCCTCGGTGCTGATGGCGGCGCTCGCGGGTGAACTGTCCCCCGGGGCGAGGTTCGTGTGCCTGGATCTGCTCGGTGCGCTGGTGTTCAACGACGGCGAGCTCGGAGGAGAGGTGCCAGGAGATCGCCCGGCAGGGGTTGTGGCTGCTGTACCGGGATGTGTGGACGGGTGCCTCCCCTGGCATCGTCGCCAACGCTTACTACGTCCTGAGGGCGATCGAGACGGATGAGGAACGGCTGTATGCCTACCGGGACTCGGGTCGGATCAAACTGCCCGACTATCTGACCGGCTGAACCTCCGGACAGGTCGCTGGGTTTCGCTCACACGGAGTTGGAGCACGGCTGGGACGCGATTCGGTGCGAGACTGCCGGCGCGCGCTGAAGTGGGACGGGGCGATGGGGAGTGCACAACATGGGCATCAGAGCGTCGCTGATCCAGGCCGAACGGGTCGACTGGGCTTCCCTGCGGTGTGGCTGCGGCAAGACCGGCGCGCATATCCCCGAGACCTTCGCGGCCTTGGTCGAAGCGACGACGCCGCAGGAGGTGGCGGAGGCATCCCTAGAGGGCCACGTCTACATCCAGTCGCTCCTCTTCGAGGTGGCGGTTCCCGTCTCCTCGATGGTCGTGGCGGCCCTGAACGAGCCCCTCTGGGAGGATGTACGCAGCAGGCTCCTGGACGACCTCGGCGCTTGTGTCGGCGGGGAGTCCCACTGGACCGAGGTTGAGGCAGGCGCAGTTGAGATCGAGATCGACTGCCAGATCGCGGCCCGGGAGGGCCTCTGGACGCTCTACCAGGAATACGCGACCGGCCGGGCGCTGCTTGCGAGGCTCGTCCTGGATGTGGTGGACAACGATCGGGAACGCTTCGAGTATTTCGACGCCAATCTGAAGGGTCGGATTCAGAAGCGGGCGAAGCGTCACGGACCGACAGGCTGGTGAAGCAGGTGAGCTGCTCACCAGCGTGATCATGGCGAGTGAGGAGCCTGGACCTGACGGGTGCCGTCTCGCCTGTGCGAATTCCGCAGCCTGATCTCGCATGTCGTCAATGATGGATAACTCATCCCGGCGCAGCCGTTTCGTCAAGTGGTGGGGAGCGCATGGGGAGCCGGACGCCTTCGGACCGTGTAGACAGCAACCGCGGCTGAGCGAGTGGCATCAGAGGGAGACGATCAGCGCCAACACGGCAGTCAGGTAGTGGCCGTGGATCGCCGGGCGGTGGTGACGCACCCTTCCTCCCAGTGCCACCATCCCTCGGCCTCGCCGTGCTCCAAGAGGTGGGTACTGGCCTGCACAAGGTCTGACTCCTTGTTGGTGAATGGTCGAGTCCCAGGCCCTGGGCCAGCGGTGGAGTCGCTGAGCCCGGGGCCATCTACGGGGTGCCGCTCAGGCAGACTTGGCAGTCATGCCGCGTTCTCGGGCGAGGAGCTCGACGATCTCGTGGAGACGGAACTTCGGGTCGGGAGCCTCGGCGATCATTTCGGTGAGCAGGTTGTTGAAGTCGTCCAGTGCGGGGCTGCCGAGCCCGGCCGCGTTCATCGCGGCGTGCCCTTCCTGGAGTTGCCCGATGATGCGGGCGGCGTCGGTGTTGACGGCGGTCGTCATGCCGGCACCTCCGCCCGCTCGGATCCGGTCTCGCAGAGGACACAAGTGAGCGTGTCCCACACCTGGTCGGGGTCCCCGGTCTCCAGGATCATCCCGGCTGCCACGTCGAGGGCCTTGTCGATACGCCCGCCGTTGTTCTCCTTCTCTACGTCGATGGCGCGCAGTACGCGGACAACGTGGGGGCGGGCCGCCGCATGCGCGGCGGGCAGCCGGTCGGTGGCATCCGCCAGGTCCCAGCCAGCCGGGACCTGGTACGCGGCCGGGCTGTCGTCGTAGGTGACGACCCTGGGAGTGCTTTTGCCGCTACCCAGGTGGACGTCCAGGCGGAGCAGGGACGCTTCCCGGAACAGGGCGGTGATGCCCGGGCTCATGCCGTCGAGGATCACCTCGCGGACGGCGTACCCGTGCCGGCGCAGCGAGATGCGGGCGAGGCAGACGGCGGTGCCGGGGTTGGCGAGGTGCCTGTCGTAGACGAGGGTGGCGGTGCCGTCGGCGGGGCTGAGGTCGCGGATGACGGCGGCCTTGCCGGGGGAGGTGGTTCCGCGTCGGACCGTGAGGGTGAGGTCGAGGGGGATCGTGGCGGTCACAGTGTCACCTCGGTCTGCTTGGTGGGGATACGGGTCGTGACGAACGGCGCTGGCATGCCAGGCACCGGTACCCCGAGCGCCTGGGCGAGCAGGTACCGGGCGACGGTGTCGTGCTCCAGTTCGCTGCGCCCGGTCGGCATGGTGAGCCGCAGCTCACCCGTCTTGCGCTGGACGATGACGGCGCCGAAGAACGTCCGGTCGGTGATCGGGGAGTCGGCGAGGGTGACGCCCAACTCGTTGATGAGCACGGGTAGGGGGGTGTCCATCAGGTGGTCGGCGGACGGCTTCGTGGCGGAGATGGTCACAGCGTCACCTCCGTGGCTTTGTCGGTGTACAGCTGGCGGAGGCGAAGGAAGATGTCGCCCGCGAGTTCCTTGGCTTTCTCCGGGATGTACACGCCCGGGAGGGCCTTCCGCATCGCCTCGTCGACCGCCCCGGGGAGGACGGCGGCGGGCCGGTCGAGGAACGCGGTGGGGGTGGCGGCGGTGGCCTTGTCGAAGTCGGAGAAGGTCATACCGGCATCACGCCCTGGTGGGCGAGGAGCGCGCGTACGGCCCACAGGCGGGTGGAGGGAGCCAGTCCGGCGGCGACAACGAGGAGACGGGTGCCGTCCTTGTGCTGCAGGTAGTGCCCGTACAGGCCGTCGAATGGACCTTCCAACTCCACGACCTGGATGCCATGCGCAGCGGTGAGCATCTCGAACGCGGTGGTGGGGTCGTTGATGGCAGCCATGATGCGGGCGACGTCCTGCTCGACACGGGCCTGCATTTCTGCGTCGAGATCGAGGGCTTCGGGCTGTTGAGGCAGAGAAGCCAGGTACTTGGCGACGCCGACGGGAGTAACGCTTGCTGCTGTTTTCGCCATGGTCTTGCTCCTTCGATGCAGGAGTTGGGTCCAGACCTCGGGACCGTTGACGTAACCACCGGCCGAGGGCGTTCTGCTTTCGGTGGTAGTCGCCCTGACGAGGGCGGAACAGGCGTCCTTCTCCGTTCGGGGGACGCTGCCCCCGAGACCGATTACCGCCTTGCTATGAAGTGCGTAGAATGCTCCTTTTTTGGGGATCTTGGACGACTGCTAGACCGGGGACGAGAACCGCGGTATCGACGTCGGCCGGTGCGGCCTCGGCGAGCTCCACCTTGAGGCTCGGGGCGCAGGCATTCATCGAGACGGGGCGAGGCCGTGGGCCTTGAAGAAGCGGGTGATCTCAGCGAGGTCCGGGGCCTACCGCGACGGGGTGCGGAAGACGCGCCATGTGCCGTAGGTGCCGGCGGGTAGCTGGTCGAGGACCTTCTTCGCGGCGCGCTCGCCACGGTCAGTGCGGCGGGCCTGGTCGGCGGCGCGCTCGTACTCGCGGGCGGCGACCTCGATCTGCTCGACCGGGGGGATCTCGCCGACCTCTTCCAGGCCAGCCGGGTTCGGGGCCTCGACGATCGCGGTCTCGGCTTGGTCGGCAATGAGGGCGGCGGAGGCGACGACGGAGCGGACCACGTCGATGATGGTGCCGACTTGCCCCGCACCGGATGAACGGTGCGGGGATGTGAGAAGAGCGTCTTCGCGTCGCAAGGTCGGTGCGCTGGACGCCCTTCTATCGCCGGGGCCAGAACTGGAGTCCCGCCCGATGGAGCCCGGCCCAGCCCGCCGCCGGGCCTTCCTGGGGCCAGAATGGGGCCGGAAGGACAGGGAAACCCCGGGAGTGATCACCAAACCCGGGCGCCCGATTGCGTGGAGCTCTTCAGTCGCGGGTTTCGATGATCGTGCCCTCGCCGACCGGCTGCCGGGCCTCTTCCTGCTTCGGGGCGCGTTTCTCAGACTCAGTGAGTGTCGGGCTCCGGGTCCGGCAGGGGGAGTTCGTCGAGGTCGAGGGGGAAGGTGCGGCCGTCGGCCAGGGGGATGGGGAGCCTGCCTGTGCCGTATGCGCGGGTGTGGGCGGTGCTGTAGCCGCTGGAGGTGGGCTCGGTGTGCAGGACGACTTCCCGGGCGTAGGGATCCACGACGAGGTAGACGGGGATGCCGTACCGGCCGTACTTCGCGGTGCAGTCGTCGTAATCCTTGCGTGCCGAGGGCGTGGAGACGACCTCCGAGATCAACAGGACGTCCTCGAAGCTGTAGCGCTTGCCCTCCTGCGCGCGTCCTCGCGCAGGATGGCCAGGTCGGGGGCGGAGTTCTCGTCGGCAGGGAAGTCGATGTAGACGTCCGAGGTGACCTTCGCGTGACGGCCGAGGGCGAGAGAGTCGATCTGCATCGACCTGATCGTGCTGGAGTGCTCTTCGCTCTGCGGGGTCATGATGATCTTTCCGTTTGCGCCGAAGAACACCACGTATCCCGCGGGGAACTCGGTGTGCGTGATCGCGTCGACACTCATGGACGGTGCTCCTTCCCGTGTGCCGTCATGATACGGCGGACAGAGCCGTCCCACGGGTGGACTTCCGTGGCGTGCGCGCACCACAGGGGGGAACCGGTCCGCACGAGCGGACGCCGTGACGCGGGGCGTGAGCTGGGCCCGTAGGTGTTCGGACCCAACAGCTGGCGTTGGGTGACCTCCAGGGGCGGCGGGCACCTTCCGGCTGGCCATGGGGTGGCCGGACGCCTTTGGACGTTGCGGAACGAGGTACCTGCGTCCGCTACGACGCATGTGGTTTGATCAGGCACAACGGCATCTGGCGGCATTAGTCGTCACCAGGGCCGGGCGGGCTGGATGAGCACCAGATCGGCCGCTGTCCCGCCTGGGCCCGCTGGTCACCCTCGCGATGCCGGCCCACGCCTTCCTCGCCGTCGCCCGCGCCGACGAACACGCACAGCGGCCCACGCCGGACGACGTGATCCCGCTGTCCTGCGACGAGATCTGCCGCCTGTTCATCGCGCTCGTCGTCCGGCCCGCCCGCGACACGGCCCACTCACTTGCCTGGTCCGACTGGGGCCGCCCACCAGGCACGATCACGCACCAGTTGCTACGGGAGGCGAACCGCATCCCTCACATCAAGATCACCAACTACGGCTGGAGTGGTCAGTGGTGGTGGCTTTGATGTCCAGTGGATGGGGGGCTTTGTCTGAGTCGGACAACTCGGCGATTCGAGACCCGCTGCTTCGGGAGTACCCGATCCGGTGGCCGCTCGGTGGCCGGACGCCTTTGGACGGGGCAGCATGAAGTAGCAGAGGGCAACCTGCCGCAAGTTCTCTGATCAGGCACGACATCACTCGGCGGCATCACGCAGTACCCGGCAGCCCGATCCCTCACGGTCTCGTAATGCGTAGGTCTCGGGTTCGAATCCCGATGGCGGCTCCGAGGTGAACCCCAGGTCAGTCCTCTGACCTGGGGTTTCTTGCTTTGGGTGACCTTGGAATCTTGGCAAATCGGGCACTGTCTGCCTGTGATCGTAATGCGTAGGCCAGAGGTTTGGTTTCTGTGAGGAGATCGACGATCGGGCCTTCTGACCTGGTCTTTTGCTTGCTCTGAAGGGACCCATCACGCTTGCGTGATGGGTCCCGATGGACAACCGGTGGACAGCTGTGCGTGACACTCCATCAGGGGACTCTTGTTGCCCTGCGGCGATGGGTGAAATCCACTGGTCTCCGATAGGACGATAGGCGTCGTCGGGACTGTCCGGTCCGGACAGATCTCACGTCCGGCTCGGGTCCTGGCGATGATGGGCCGTGACCAGGCAAGGGCATTGAAGGGGCGGCTGCGTCGGTCCATGCGCGAGCGTCGTCCTTTCAGAGCAGGATCAGCTCTTCGGATTCGGTGCCCCCAACGCCCTGGATGCCAAGAGGCGCGGCCCTGTCGGCGCCGGGCAGTTGCCGCTCGAATCCCGACCGTTCGTGAAGTCCCCGACGATCACCATGGAGATGTCGAGAGCGAGGTATGGGGGTGACGGGCAGCGGAGTGTCCGTCACCTGGGCGCTCAGGTCTCAGGTGGAACTCGTAGAGGCCGTGCGCCATCGGCTCCGGCTGTGCGACCTCATTGTCGAGGACGGCACGCAGTTCCTCTGCGGACTGGGGTGCGAGGCGGTAGACCCCGTGGACGCTGACCGACCGCTACGACTCGTTCCAGCGGCTGACCGCCGCCTGGACGGACACCGTCGGCATCACCGGCTCGGGCACCGCCCCGGTCGGCGCGGTCGGCGGCTGCGCCACGGCCTCCGTGCAGACGAGCGCGGCCCCGGTGAAGACGAAGACGGTCGGCGGCCCGGCGCCGTACTGGCAGACGTACACCTACGACCTGCTGGGCGACCGCACCGGCACGGTCGACCACGCCACCACCGGCAACGCGCTGGCGGACACCACCCAGGCGACCTCCTACCCCGGCGTCGACGGTACGACCGCCGCCACCCGCCCCGACCAGGCGGGCGCGACCACGATCGCCAACCCGGGCACGGGCACGGTCACACAGACCCCGTCGTACACGGACGCGGCAACCGGCAAGAACGCTGGCAACACGGTCACCCGCGCGACAAGGACGACGGGCCCCGTCACGACCGGCTTCACGCTCACCGGCGGCGGCAAGCTGTGCGTGGAGGAGACCGGCTCGGGCGCGAAGGTCGAGGTCAACACCTGCAGCGCCTCGTCGGCGGCCCAGAAGTGGACCATCGGCGCGGACGGCACGGTTCGCGCGGCGAGCCTCTGCCTGGACACGGCGAGCAACTCGACCACGTCCGGCGCCGGGGTCGTCGTCGACACCTGCTCGACCGACGCCACCCAGAAGTGGCGGGTGACGTCGACCGGCACCCTCGTCAACGCGGCCAAGAGCACCCTGTGCCTGACCGACCCGAGCGCCAGCGCGACGAAGGGTACCCAGCTCACCGCCGCCACCTGCGGCGGCAAGGGCCAGATCTGGTCGACCGTCACGACGGGCGCGCTCCCGGCGGGCCAGACGCAGACGTTCACCTACGACGCGGAGGGCCGTACCGCGACGGTGTCGACGCCGTCGGGCACGACGACCCGCACAAGCTCCTATGTGTACGACGCCGACGGTGACCTGCTGGAGCAGACCGCGTCGGTCGGCGGCACCGACAAGACGCGGGTCCTGTACCTCTTCGGCGGCGCGGAACAGCTGACGCTGGACGTGACGGCGAAGACGTGCACGGCGCTGCGGTACTACACGGGGCCGGACGGGACGAGCGTCACCCGCTCCAGCTCCGGGGCGGTCACGTACCAGGTGGCCACATCCCAGGGCACGGCCACGACGGCCGTCGACGCCTCCACCCTGGCGGTCACCCGCCGCTTCTACGACCCTTACGGCAACCCGAGGGGCACGAAACCGTCGACGTGGGTGGCGGCGGACGAGAACCACGGCTTCCTGGGTCAACCGGCAGACTCGGTCACAGGCCTGGACCTGCTGGGAGCGCGCAACTACGACCCGACCCTGGGCCGCTTCCTCACGCCCGACCCGATCTTCCAGGCGGGCGATCCCAACCAGATGGGCGGGTACACGTACGCCGCCGACAACCCGGCGAGCAGCTCCGACCCGACGGGATACGACGACTGGTACAACGACCCGTCGATGAACAAGTGCGTCATCGACTGCGGTCCGACGCCTTCCCCGTCACCCGCGCCTGCGCCCACCAGCACCTCCAGCGGCGGCACTGGCAGCTCCACTGCGCAGCCGTCTCCCGGGGTCACCCCTCCGGCGACGCCGCCCGACCCGAACGCCGCCCCCGACCTCCTCTACAGCAGCTTCGAGGACATCGGTCTGGCGATCCGCTCCCTGTCCGTCTGCGAGTTCTGGCTCACGGGAAGCGGACCGGACCACGACCAGGCCTGCCAGGTGGCCGGCGGCGTCGTCTCCGGCGGAGGCATGGAAGGCAGCGGCATCGGAGCTCTCGAGCGCGGTGCCGCGGGCGAGGGGGAGAGCGCGCTCGTCAACACGGCCAGGGGCGGAGCCGACGCCGACGCGGCGGCCGCGGCCGGAGCGGCCGCGAAGGGCGTCAACGAAGCGGCCGCCGACACCGCGGACCTCGCCGCCATCAAGCGCGCGAACGCCCAGGCGCGGGCGGAGCAGGCGGAGGCCGCCTCGGCCGCGCCGAGCAGCCCTGCCACGGGAGCACCCGCTACCCGGCCTGCCCGGGTTACGCCGCGCGGGGCCGGAAGCGCCAAGCGACCGCCCGCCGTCAAGCACATTCCCGCAGCGGACGGCTGGACACCTGAGGGGCAGCTTGAGGCGGCCGGAAACATGGTGCCCGACTTCGCCGTCAAGCATGCGAAAGGCAACCAGCCGATGAACCGGGCGTACGTTGGCGGCTACCACACGGAGACCGGGGATATCGCGCTGGCCTCGTCCGGAGGCGGCGGTGCCCCCGGCGGTATCGGCCCGACGTGTGGCTTCTGCGCCGAAGGTAATGTGGTGCGGGCTCTCGGTGGCGATCCGGGACTGGTGCGGTTCACACACGCGTACGAGGTGGTGGTTAACGATGGCGCCTTCTCAGCCAGAGTGAAGCCCGTGTGCAAGAGGTGCCAGAGCGATTTCCCCACCCGCGATTACTTCGTGTCGGGTATCACACATGAACCCGGCGGCGACTGGGACGAGTTGCACGGATGACGATCGAAGTGGAAGCGCGCATGCGATTGATCGATGTGGAGATCGACCGGTACGACTGGTCGACGTTCGAGTGTGGATGCGGGAAAACGGCCGCGCACCTCGCCGATGACCTGAGACTGCTCGCTGAGGCACAGTCCCGGGAGGGGGCACGTGCTCTCCGCATCGACGACCACGCGCTGATCCAGTCGTTCCCGCAGGAGCCGGCGGTGCCCGTCGCCGCCGTCCTGATGGCAGCACTGTCAGGTGACCTGGCTGTCGGCGCGCGGGTCGTGTGTCTGGATCTGCTCCTCCGGCTCGTCGATACCGACGACGAGGACTCGGCGGAGACGTGCCAGTCCATCGCACGGCAGGGGCTCTGGGGGCTGTATCGGGACCTGTGGTCCAACACCCACCCCGACCTGGTGATCTACGCCTACCTCGTCCTCAGAGTGATCGAGACTGACGAGGAACGGCTGCGCACCTACCGGGATTCGGGCCGGATCCAACTGCCCGACCATCTGGCCGACTGAAACTTTGAACACGTCGATGGGTCTCGCTCGAACGGATGTGGCCAGGCACAACCGGGACGCGACCCCGTGCGGCCGCGGTCACTCCGCTCAGCATCTGGTCGGCACTGATGACGACGAATCATCTGAGATGTGCCAGCAGATCGCGCGGCAGGGGCTCTGGGTGCTGTACCGAGACCTGTGGTTCGGCGCCTCGCGCGGCATTGTCGGCTACGCCTACAAGATCCTGCAGGTGATCGAGACCGATGAGGATCGACTCCGCGCCTACCGGAACTCGGGGCAGCTCAACCTGCCCGACGACCTCGTCGGCTGATCGGACGGTGCACCGCCGGTCGATGCCGGTGACTCTCGTGCGTGCTGAGTTGAAGCGGCATGACTGGGACGCGATCCCGTGCGGCTGCGGTCACCCCGCGCGGCAACCGGTCGGCACCTTGGAGATCATCCTCGCCGGCGGCGCCTCCGGCGCCGTGCGAAGCCCGGCTCGTCCATAGGGTGTACCTCGGTGCCCGCAGCACTGCAGCCAAGGCGTGCGCCGATGACGTGCTGGACATCGTGGAGTGGGAACCGGCGAGGCTCGAGCATTACCGGTCCCGGTGAAAGGGTGGGATATGCGGCTGGTTGATGTGGAGGCAGGCCGCTACGACTGGTCGGCGTACGAGTGCGGGTGCACGAATTCGGCCGCGCACCTGGCGGACGACTTGCGGCGACTGGTCGAGGCGCAGTCGGTCGAGGAGGCGCGGGCGCTTCACATCGAGAACCACGCCCTGATCCAGTCGATCCCTCAGGAGCCGGTGCCCGTAGCCTCTGTGCTCATGGCGGCGCTTGCGGGCGACCTCTCCCCAGGCGTGAGGTTCGTGTGCCTGGATCTGCTCTGCGGGTTGGTGTTCAACGACGGTGATGACTCGTCGAAGGCATGCCAGGAGATCGCGCGGCAGGGGCTCTGGCTGCTGTACCGGGATCTGTGGTCAGGCGCCTTGCCAGGCATTGTCGGATGCGCCTACTACGTCCTGCGGGTGAATCGAGGATGACGGGGACCGGCTCAGCGCTTACCGAAATGCAGGGCAGCTGGATCTGCCCGATTACCTCGCTGACTGACCGGCCGCCTTGTACGACAGGGAAAACGGGACGAGAACTGACGGGCGGAGCGCGGGAAATGTCCGACGTGCATGCGGATCGGGCGGGCGCAGAGATCGAGAAGCTGATCGATTGGCTCTCAGGGAGCAGCGGACCGAGCTGAACCGGTTCGGGCCCGACGGCAACCAAGCCCGGGGCGGCATACGCCGCTCCCAGCGTGTGGGGCTCCGCCGGGTCTCGTCGATACAGAGCACCTCCCATGGCGGGCAGCAGCTGGCGGGGCAACTCCACGGCGCAGGCCCGGTAGGCACCACAGACCAGGAAACACTGAGACCCCGGGCACCCGCGATGCGGTATTGCTGGGAACGGTCAACAGCGGGACCGCCCGGTGAATTATTTTGTAGGGTCTCCATAGTGACGCCCACTCGTCTCTTCGTTCGGCCTGCAGTATCGCGACACCCCGGGGGCTGTCGCGGCTGGCAGGTTGACGATCACCTCGTCGGTGGACAGCCGGTGGACAGACGCCTTTGGACGGTTCATGACGGGGTGGCACGGGTCAACCTGTTGCAGGTGCTCTGATCAGGCAGAACATCACCAGGCAGCACGACGAAGCATCACGTAACACGAACGCTCATGGTCTCGTAATGCGTAGGTCTCGGGTTCGAATCCCGAAGGCGGCTCTGCCGAAGCCTCAGGACTCACTCGCCGTGACCTGGGGCTTTTGCTTTTGCCGGATGCGGCGACGGCGCTGAGCGCGGGCCGCGCGGCTGTCCGTGGTCTCCATTCTGGTCTCAGCGGACCGTTCCGGGGCGGGCGCCGGCTGAGATTCCGGGGCGGGCGCCGGGCAGGTCCACACCGGCCGCTTTCCGTCCCGGGCCCGTGGGGTCGGTCACGGCAGGGGCGACGGCCGGGACGTAGGGCTCCGGTGAGTTGAACTGCGCAGCCGGACGCCACGTATCAGTCTCGGTGGGTGGCATCGTGGCGCCCGGTGTACCAGCAGGGATCGGGTCGGCGGGCAGGTGCCGGTCGTGGTGTGCATCGTGTGGCGGCCGTCGAGGTGTCGGCGGCGTGCTGTGGAAGCGGTGTCCAGGAAGAGGGCTGAACGATTTCAGTGGATTCGAGCCGTTCGGTCGGTAGCGCTCTCGACGTGGCCGCCCCGGTGGGGCGGGCGGAGGGGGCGGGCGGGGCAGACGTCCCGCGGCAGGTTCTCGGCCTGGATGGTCTGCGCGGCCTGGCCGCACTGTATGTGGTGCTGTTCCACTGCTGGTTGTACACGTTCCCGGGGTATCCGAACAGTTCGGCGCCTCCGTGGCTGGACGAGCTGATGTTCGGGCGTCTTGCCGTCGTCTTCTTTCTGGTGTTGTCCGGCTTCTCCCTGGCGATTTCCCCGGCGCGTCATGGCTGGGGGTCGGGCGGCGTCGTCCAGTTCCTGCACCGACGGGCCTGGCGCATTCTGCCTCCCTACTGGGCGGCGCTGGCCATGAGTCTGATCATTTCCTTCTTCGTGGTGCCGGCTTCGCACTTCGGACTGCCGACCGGCTCGTCGGTTCTGGTGTACGGCCTTCTCGCTCAGGACGTGTTCACCGCACCGACGCCGAACGGCGCCTTCTGGTCGATCGGGGTCGAGGCCGAGCTGTATCTCCTCTTTCCCCTTCTGCTGCTCGTCCGGCGGCGGTGGGGTGCGGCGGTCCTGGTCGCGTGCGTGGCTCTTCCGGTGGTCACTCGTGGCCTGATGGCGCCTGGCGCGTCTCCTGTGGAGGGCGCCAACTGGCTCGCTCCGCATCTCGCTCCCGTGTTCGTCGCGGGCATGGTGGGCGCGGGGATCGTCGTCGCGTCGGACCGGGTCCGGCGTCTGCCCTGGGGGTGGTTCGCCGTGCTGGCCGCCATGCCTGTCGTGACTGTCGGTGTCGTCCGGGGGGCTGTGTGGACGGTGAACCACTACTTCTGGGTGGATCTCGCCATCGCTCCCGCCATGACGATGCTGATCGCCGCGGTTGCCACCGGCAGGCCCGCCGTCCTCGTGCGGTGCCTGACCGCGCGGCCCGTTCAAAGTCTCGGTAGCTTCTCCTACAGCCTCTACCTGATCCATCTGCCGATCGTCATGGCCGTGATTCGCCGGGTGGCCCCGCATTTCGTCTCGCGCGGACTGCCCACCTTCGGCTTCACGCTGATCGTGGCCCTGCCGGTCTCGGTGCTTGGGTCATGGCTTTTCGCCCGAGTCTTCGAGCTTCCCTTCAAGGGGAACAGGTCCTGGAAATCCATGATCGCGCTGTGCCGTTCCCGTTGGGCCGGCAGGAGCGCGCCAGACCTTCAACGGAATTGATTCTCCAGTTCGTTCTTTCGTCTCCTGCCCGGCCGGCAGATTCGTCGGCGGGGCGCCGTCGGCAGTGGCTGCGCCGGGCCGCCCACGATGTACCGGGGCGCGGCTCGCCGAAGATCATCAGGAGCATCCGGGCCGGGTGAGCCCCCGAGGAACAGTTCCGAAGCTGTCGCCGCCGCGCTCGGCGGTGCGCGGGAACGGGATGCCGGGCTCCCTGAGCGGGGCGCCGCGGTGGTCGTCGCCCGATCACATGCACCTGTCGCCCGCCTGGTACCGAGAGGTGCGGCGACTGTGCTCCCGGGCCGGGGCGGTCGTCGTCGCGGACGAGGTCACGGTGGGCCTGCGCTACCGAACTCTTGCCCAGTGCTCCACCCTTCAGGGTGGAGGTGTAGGGCATCCTGCCCCTGGCGGCCCGGAGGGCCGCAGATTCATGGCAGGATCGCCTTGTCCGACGACGTAGTTGTCGGATCTACCGCCGGACGGGCGGGATGTCAGGCCTGCGGAGGCCGTGTAAGACCGATCCTCACCGGTCGGCAGTGGCCCGTGAAACAGGAACCCGAGGTGGTACCGCGTAGCGGTACGGACCGGAATCTCCTGCCCTCGGGCAGGGGAGGGCGTCAACGCCCTGGGCATGACCGACGGTCACGCGGCGCCGACGCCGGGGGCCGTGCGCTGCTCGGGCCGCTGAAGGAAGTGTCGTTCACCTCCCTCAGCGCGCCCACGATCCTGACGGTGGCGGACGGCCGTGAGTCGGCGGCCTTGGGGCGGACGCCTTCGAGCTTGGTGAGTTGGTCCTCGGTCAGGAAGGCAAGGACGTCGGTGGCCCCGTCAGGGCGTGCGGTCCTGCTGCCCGGAGGCCGGCGCCGCGCTTGCCGTCGGCTGTCTTCCTGGTGGCCTTGTGAGGGGTCCGGCCCGACTGTGGACAGCTGCTGCAAGGGCACCGTCGGTGCGAGCCGGATCTCCGGCTCGGACCGGTACGTGTCACGACCGCGGAGCGGACTCGGTCTCTGCGTCGGGGCGTCGTGAGGAGCCGCGTCGGCGGGCCATCAGGGTGGTGCCGGTGATCACCAGACCGACCGCCACGACCTTCGCGGCCTGGTAGATCAGCGAAGGGCCGGTGCTCGTCCGGCCCAGGAAACCCCACAGCAGCAGACCGATTCCGGAGAGCGTCAGGAGGAACCCGCCGACCGGGCCCAAGCCCCCCCAGCTCCAAGGAGTCTCCGCCAACTCCTGCTCGTTGCCAGGGTGTTCACGCTCATCAGCCGTCATGGCTCGCACATTAACGCATTCACGGTCCGTGGTCGTGCCGGGCCCGGGCCCGGGGAAGTGAGCGACATGCCCAGGTCGCACAGGTTGTGTACGAGGGACCTCTGCGGTCTGTCGTGCCCGCCGCCCCATGGACGGGGGCGGGCGCTCCGGTCAGGGGGCGAGGCTCGGTGCCGTGTGAATGCCGAATTCGTGTCTCAGCGCGGAACGGGCGGCCAGGTAACCGGACATGCCGTGCACGCCAGGTCCTGGCGGTGTGGACGCGGAGCACAGGTACACGCCACGGAGCGGCGTGCGGTAGGGATCCACCCGGGGGGCCGGGCGGAGCACGCTCTGCTTCAGGGTCACAGCACCGCCGTTGATGTCCCCGCCGACGTAGTTGGGGTTGTAGGCCTCGTAGTCGCGGGCGCTGATACCGCGGCCGGCGACGACGGTGTCCGTGAAGCCCGGCGCGTACTGTTCGATACGTGCCTGCACCAGGGGCATGGGGTCCTGGGAGCTCCCGTTCGGTACGTGGGCGTAGGCCCACACCGGCCGCTTTCCGCCCCTGGCCCGAGTCGGGTCGGTCACGGCGGGGTCGACGACCAGGACGAAGGGCTCCGGTGCGGCGATGCCTGCGGCGGTGAGGCCTTCCTGGTGACGTATCTGCGCCTGTGTCCCGCCGAGGTGCACGGTGCCTGCCAGGCCTACGTCAGGATCCTTCCAGGGGATGGGAGCGTTGACGAGGAAGTCCGCCTTGGCGGCCCCGGGGCCGTGGCGGAAACGGGAGAGGTGGCCGGCGTAACGGGCGGGGAGCAGGTCGCCGGCGGCCTGGAGAAGGCCTTTCGGGGCGGTGTCGAACAGCACCGCCTTCGATTCCCGTAGTTGCCGCAGATCATCGATCCTGCATCCGGTGTGGAAGACGCCACCGTGCGCGGTGATGTCCGCGGCCAGTGCCTCGGCGATGCGGCTGCTGCCGCCCTCGGGAAGGGGCCAGCCGCTGCCGTGGGCGAGGTGCCCCAGCAGGAGTGCGATCGCGCCCGAGGCGAGACTCGGCAGTCGTCCCACCGCGTGTGCCGCGACACCGGTCAACAGGGCCTTGCCGGCTTCGGTGGTCAGAGTCCGCCTTCCCAGCCGAGTGCCGAGCGCGAGAGTCCGCGCAGCGAACCGGACTGCGACGAGCAGGTCCCGGGGGACGGCGCGCTGGTGGGAAAGAGCGAGGTCGACCACGGCGGAGCTGTGCTCCAGCAGTGGAGTCATCAGGCGTCGCCAGGATTCGCCGTCCGCCCCCAGCCGAGCACAGGTCGTCTCCAGGTCGTGGTGAGCCAGGGCGGCCGTGCCGTCGGGCAGCGGGTGGGCGTAGCTGACCTCCGGCAGACACAGGCGCACCCCGCGCGAGGGCAGATCGAACTCCCGGAAGAACCGCGACGCGGCTGCCATGGGGTGGACGGCCGCGCACACGTCGTGCGTGATGTCAGTGTCGAACAGCGATGTGGTGCGCAGGCCTCCGCCGATCTCATGGTGTCCGTCAAAAAGTTGCACCTGCAATCCAGCGCGGGCCATGACGACTGCGGCCGCCAGCCCGTTCGGGCCCGTCCCCACGATTGTTACGTCCGCTTTCGTCACCGGCTGTTCCCTTTCGTCGGCAAGTGCCGTCTCGCAGGTCGGCCGACATGTGACCTGCCCGACGGCTCGCCCAATAGGCGACACAAGGCAACATGAAACGCCATGGCTCAGCAAGATGTGGTGGTGGGCCCCTTGGTTTCTTTTGTCCTGTTCGCTCGGAAACTATCGGTTGGCGCATTACGGGGCCCCGGAAATAATCACTTGTCCCGCGATCATGAACACGCTAAGTTGGATGTCAGGAGCGAACGCGACCAGAGGCCTGACTTTCTAGATGTTGGGCTTTGTTCGCTCCGAACGGTTGCAATGCAGCTGACTCCAGCCCTGGACGCGGGGGAACATCCCCGGTGATCAGTGGTGCTCTCATCCAGAGGCGCCGAGGGGATCCGGGAACCGTGGGGGCTGTGCAATGACCGGAAAAACGAAATGGGGAACAATGCAGAAGCGAACTGTCGGTGCCGTTATCGGTGCCGCTGTCGCGGGCACGTGCCTTGCACTGACCATGCAGGGCTCGGCCCAGGCCACGCCTGTGGCGCCGGTGGCCGAGAAGGCGGCCGTCAGCAAGGGTGAGGCCGTCGCGCCCAAGGCCGCGGCAAGCGCGGTCGGCCGGGCGGCCGCCCGAGCGGCCGTGCACGCCAGGGCTGCCTGCCCTTCCGTGGGGCACGCCGTGGGAGCGCTGACGGACAACCTGAGCCTCGGCGGAGTGTTCAGCGAGCCGGCCAGAATCGCCAGCGGCGTCTCCAGTGCGACCGCGTTCGATAGGTGACGGCGACTCGTCGCGTCCAGAGGGCGGTACTGCTTGCCGGTGCCGCCCTCCTGGGTGCCCACTTCTCCATTGCGGCCTTCTCCCAGACGCCGCTGAGTCCTGCCAAGGTGCAATTGGCGCCGCTCCTGAACGCCTATCTCCAGCCGTACTTCTCGCAGAACTGGATGCTCTTCGCCCCGGATCCGGTGATGGTCGACCAGGGGGTCATCGCGCGGGGCCGCTGCAGCGACGGTGAGGTCACGGAGTACTACGACGTGACGGGCCCGACCATCCAGAGGGTCCAGAACGACAGGTTCTTTCCCGCGAGGATGTCCCGGGTCGTGAGCAACGGCATCCAGCAGTACAACTCGACCGACGACCTGCTGAGGCGCCTCCGCGAGCAGAAGGAAAAGGGGAAGGCGAAGAAGCCGGGAAAGAACCCCATTCCGCTGCTGCCGTACGAGAAACGCACCCGCGACCAAGCGGTGAACTACCTGTCGAGGTATGCGATGACTCAGATGACTCAGGCGTGCGCGGACGGCCGAAGTCTTCAGGCGGTGCAGGTCCGGATGTACGTCCGGACTCTCCCGCCTTGGTCGCAGAGGAACAACGCCCACGCCCGCGACAAGGTCGACGCCTACGACTTTCCATGGAAGAAAGCTGCTGATCTGCAGTGAAAATATCGGACAAGATCGACATCTGGGCCAGCCGCCCTGTCGCGGTCCTGGGTGTGTCGGGAACCCGCGCGTTACTGGGGTTCGTCGGCCTCATGTTCTATGTCAGCCAGTACGGGGACCGGCGCTACCTCTTCGGCCCCGGGAACGACACGCTGCTGCCCTACCACCTCTTCCTCGACGAGTTGCAGGACTCGGGGAGTCTCAGCGTCTATGCGTGGAGCAACTCACCGGTCGCGTTCGAGGTGTTGTTCCACCTCGGACTGATCGCCGCTCTGGCTGTCACGCTGGGTATCGGGGGACGTCCCGTCCTGGCGCTGCACGCCGTATTGCTCTGGTCGCTCTACCAAAGGCAGTCGGCGCTCATGGACGGCGGCGACAACCTCATGCAGCTCGTCGTCCCGATGCTGCTTCTCACGCGCTGCTACGACCATTTCTCCCTGCGCTCTCCGCTGGGGCAACGGGTGCTGCAGCGTGTCCCCATGGCTCTGCGAGCCGTCGGAGCCCCGCTGCACAACCTGGGCGTCATCGCGATCGCGGTGCAGATGTGCATGGTCTACATGGTCAGCGGGCTTTACAAGGTGCAGGGGCAGGCGTGGCAGGACGGAACCGCTCTCTTCTACATCATGCGGGTACCGGAATTCGAACTCCCCGGCATTTCGCACTTCGTTTACAACAACGATCTGTTGGTGTACCTCGGCACCTATGCGACCGTCCTCTTTCTCGTCTATTTCCCCATGGGGGTCCTGGTACGGTCCCTGCGCCCATGGGCGGCTGCCGCATCCATCGGTTTCCACCTCTCCATCGGCCTGTTCATGGGTCTCACCGGATTCGCCTTGACGATGATCGCGTGTGACCTCGTCTTCCTGTCACCGGAACTGTCCCGTGCACTGCAGGCGGCGCGAAAGCTGAGCGCACGCCGCAAGGAGAGAGCAGCGGCCGACGGCGCCGGAAGCAGTGCGGCACACCACCGCGAGCCGGTAGCGGCCGCTTCCGCCGACTGAAAGGCTCTCCGTGCGACGTCCTCCCACCTGCGTCATCGGCAGTCACCTCGACGCTCCTCGTGTGACCGGCGGGCATGATCCCGACGCGTACGTGGAGCTCGGCTCGTTCACCAAGGTCCTGACCGGAACCGTCCTGGCCGTGCTCGCCGAGAAGCGCGTCGTCTCCCTCGACGATCCGGTCGAACGGTGGCTGAACGCGCCGGCAGGGACCGGTGTCACCCTGCGACACCTCGCCGACCACACCTCCGGCCTTCCGCGGCTGCCTCCTGACACGGGCCTGTTCAACCCGTACCGGGACTTCACACAGACTCAGCTCGAACAGTTCGTGGGTCGTCTCGACAGTGTGGTGACCGCGAGCCCGGGTGAGCGCGAGGAGTATTCCAACGCCGGGTACGCCGTGCTCGGCGCCGCACTCGTCTCGGCTGCCGGCCAGGACTACGAGGAACTGGTCGGCGATCATGTGCTCGCGCCTCTCGGCTTGCCCGCGGGGTCGGTGACCGCCAGACCACCCGCGGACCGGCGTCTGCTGGCGTCGGGCTGGTTCGGCCGCCCCGTGAAGCCATGGGACTTGACCGGAGCCATCCTGCCCGCGGGTGGCATGTGGGCCAGCACGCGCACAACCGCCCGTCTGCTCACCGGACTGCTCGTCGACAAGACCCTCGGTGAGCCGGCGCTCACCTGGCGCCGGGTCGGAGATCTGCCGCTGACCTTCCACAACGGCGCCACCCGAAAATCCAGGGTCTTCGCCGGTGCGTTGCCCGACGGCCGCTGGGTCGTGGTTCATCGCCTCTCCGGATCCACCGAGGACACGGATGCGGCGGGAATCGACGAACTCCGCGCAGCGGCCGAGGAAGGCGGATGAAGCAGCGGCTTCCGCCTTCCGCACACCGGGGAACCTCACTGCGGTGCGCGGTTCGGTCTGCGTGAGCCGTGTATGAGCGGTGTGCGAGCGGTGTGTGAGCGGAGGGTGCGGCACAAAGCCATCGCGCGCCGGACGCGGCAACGTGCCGCGCGGCGCTGGTCTGCGGAACAGCGCCGCGCGGCACGAGTCGGCACTGCCCATCCCGATCGCGGCAGTCCTCGTCATGCCCAGGTCTCGGGTTCGGATGCCGAAGACGGCTCCGTGGTCCTCCGGGCGCAGGGCGCAGGGTGCCGGGCGGCTCATCACCATCGCCGCCACGGCCGCGTTTCGCACCCGGCCCGGCCCGGCCCGGCCGTCGGCGAGCCGAGTGCGTGCAGGCGTCCGGCCACCGGCCCGGCCATGGCGGGCCGGCGCACCCCGCCGCCTTGCCGGGTGCGCTTGCCGGGGGCTGTGAGCCGGGCTCTTGGCGCACCCCGGTGGCGGCGCGGCCGGGCTCCGGGCCGGTCCGGAGCCCGTGTCGTACGGTCTGCCGTCGCGGTCGCCCGCCGTCGGCAACGGATTCACCGGAACGGCGGTGGCGCCGGGACGGCCGAAAGACCTGAACCAGCGGCGGGAATCAGGCCGCGACGAGTTCTTGCTCGCGGTCCGGCACCTTGAGCTTGGGCTTCTTGTTGGGCAGCGAGAGCCGGAAGACCTTGTGCCACGCGGAGAACACCTGCTTGGGCAGCGGCCCGGTGACGTACTGCAGCTCGTACTTCTCGAACAACGCGCGCACCTTCACCGCGACCTCGGCGTACCGGTTGCTCGGCAGGTCCGGGAACAGGTGGTGCTCGATCTGGTGCGACAGGTTGCCGGTCATGAAGTGCATGGCCTTGCTGCCGCTGATGTTCGCCGAGCCCAGCATCTGGCGCAGGTACCACTGGCCGCGCGTCTCGCCCTTGATCGACCGGCGCTCGAAGACCTGCACGCCCTCGGGGAAGTGCCCGCACATGATCACCGAGTGGGACCAGACGTTGCGGACCAGGTTCGCGGTGAACGTGGCGGCGAGCGTGGTGAGGAACGACGGGCCCGACAGCACGGGGTGGATCACGTAGTCCTTGAGCACCTGCTTGCGGATCTTGCGGCCCACGGCCCTGGCCCGCGCGCGGAACTCCGGGTCCTTGCGGCGGCGCTTGTGCAGGTTCTTGCCGAGCTCCAGGTCGTACGCCGCGATGCCGTACTCGAAGAAGCAGGCGTTGATGAAGTTCCACAGCGGCTGGCCGAGGTGGAACGGGTGCCACTTCTGGTCCTCGTCGACGCGCATGATGCCGTAGCCGAGGTCGTTGTCCTTGCCGATCACGTTGGTGTACGTGTGGTGCAGCTCGTTGTGCGAGTGCTTCCACTGCTCGGCCGGCGAGACGTGATCCCAGTCCCAGGTGGTGGAGTGGATCTTCGGGTCCCGCATCCAGTCCCACTGGCCGTGCAGGACGTTGTGGCCGATCTCCATGTTGTCCATGATCTTCGCCACGGACAGACCGGCGGTGCCGATCAGCCACGCGGGCGGGAAGATCGAGAACAGCAGCACGCCCCTGCTGACCAGCTCGAGCTTGCGCTGCGCCGAGATGACCTTGCGGATGTAGGCGGCGTCCTTCTCGCCGCGGTCGGCGATCACCTCGTCGCGGATCGCGTCCAGCTCGCGGCCGAGCTCCTCGATCTGCTCGGCGGTCAGGTGGGCGGTGGGGTCGATGGCGGTCAAGGTGCTCCTACCGTTCGATGGCGCAGTGACCCGCCGCGGCGGACACGCAGGTCTGGATGAGGACGCCCGGCTCGGCCTCGGTGATCTCGCCGGTGCGCAGGTCGCGGACGGCGCCCGCCTTGAGCGGCGTGACGCAGCCGAAGCAGATGCCCATGCGGCATCCGGACGGCATGAGCACGCCGGCCTCCTCGCCGACGTCCAGCAACGGCGTGGCGCCGTCCGCGTCGACGGTCTTGCCGGTGGTGCTGAACGTGACCTCGCCACCGTCGCCGGTGACGACGATGGCGGGGCGGAAGCGTTCGGTGTGCAGGCGCTCTCGGACGCCGCGCCCGGTCCAGTGCTCTTCGGCGGCGTCGAGCAGGCCCGCGGGCCCGCAGGCCCAGGTCTCGCGCTCGGCCCAGTCCGGCACGAGTTCGTCGAGACGGGTGATGTCGAGCATGCCGTCCGTGTCGGTGTGCAGCTCGGTCAGACGCAGCTTCCGGTCCGCGACCAGGGCGTGCAGATCGTCGCGGAAGATCACGTCCTGCGGCTGTGGCGCGGAGTGGACCATGACGACGTCGTCGAACTCGGTGTCGCGCAGCATGCCCATCACCGGCGTGATGCCGCTGCCGGCGGTCAGGAAGAGCACCTTGGCGGGCTTGGCCTGCGGCAGCACGAAGTCACCGGTCGCCTGGTCGAGCTGGATCAGCGTGCCCGGCTTCGCTCTGCGGACCAGGTGGTTGCTGACCTTGCCGTCCGGGATCGCCTTCACGGTGATCGTGACGCGGCCGTCCTGGCGGTCGGTCGGGGAGGTGAGCGAGTAGGCGCGCCACAGGCGCACTCCGTCGACGTCGACCCCGATCCGCACGTACTGACCCGCTGTGTGGCCGCGCCAGCCCCGCCCCGGCCTGATCACGACGGTCGCCGCGTCATCCGTCTCGGGGTGCACGGCCTCGATGCGCCCACGCAGGTCGGCGCCCGCGCGCAGCGGGCTGACCAGGTCGAGGTAGTCCGACGGCAGCACCGGCGTCGTGACCATCTCCAGCAGTTTCCACGCCCTGCTGCGGAGGGCTGTACTCGTCATGACTCCAGCTTGATGTGCCTCGAGGCGTAAAGTCCTGTCCGTAGGACGTAAATCTGCTCGGCGGAATTGTTCGCAAGGAACAGAAAATGAGCCATGTAATCCGGAAGGCCACCGAACTGGCCCTGGATGAGACGACGGTCACCGCACTTCGGGCCGCGCTGAGGACCACCGCCGACGAGGTGGTCCAGGCGATCATCGACGAGGTCCCTCCCTACGCCAACGCTCTTTCGGGACACATGGGCGGCACCATCCGCCGAGCCGTCCGCACCGCGCTGGGACACTACCTGGACCTCGCGAGCGGGAACGCCACGGGCGGCGACGCCGGTGACGCAGCCTACGAGCTGGGCCGCGGCGAAGTGCGCGACGGCCGGTCGATGGACGCTCTGCTCAGCGCCTACCGCGTCGGCGCCCGCGTGGCCTGGCGATGCCTGGCCGCGGGCGCCGTGCCCGCAGGTCTGCCCGCCGCCGAGGTCGCCAAGTTCGCCGAGCTGACCTTCGCCTACATCGACGAGCTCTCCGCCGCGAGCGCCGCGGGCCACGCCGACGAGCTGGCCGCCCGGGGCAGGGCTCATGAGCGCCACCTCGAACAACTGGTCCGCGACCTTCTCGCCGGCGCGAGCCCGGACGTGCTGCTGGCCTCTGCTCAGCGGGCCGGGTGGCAGCCCTCGGTCTCGCTGACCGCGGTCCTGCTGCCCGCCGCCCAGGCCCGGCCCGCCTACCGCACGCTCGACCCGAGCACCCTCGTCCTCGACGATCTGCCGGACGCCCTCGGCGTGCTGCTCGTCCCCGATGCCGACCGATCGCATCTCCTGAGGCAGCTGACCGACCGCACCGCGGTGGTCGGCCCGGCCCGGCCGTGGACGCGTGCGTCCGCCTCGTACGCACGGGCCGTACGCGCGCGGGCCCTCTCCGCCGATATCCGCGACACCGAGAACCACCTGCCCGAGCTGGTGCTCAGCGCCGACGCGGACGCGTTCGCGGACCTGCGTGCCCGAGCCCTCGCACCGCTGCGGACCGTGCCTGCCGCGACCGCGCGGCGGCTGGAGGAGACGTTGCGGGCATGGCTGCTGCACCACGGCAGGCGGAACGAGGTGGCGGCGGCGTTGTTCGTCCACCCCCAGACCGTCCGGTACCGGGTGTCGCAGCTGCGGGAGCTGTTTCCGGATCTCGGGTCGCCGCACCGGATCCTCGAACTGACGCTGGCGGTCGGCCTTCCCGTCGGCTGACGCGTTCTTCGGCCGTCCGCGAGCGGTCCGGGAATCGTGCCTCAGCCTCGCCGGCCTGCCTTTCTGCCCACCGGGCCCCTCCCTGTCGCCCACCGGAACCGTCCCTGTCGCCCACGGGTGTGAACTGTCGAGAACGGGAAGGAACCGGCTGGAGCCGGGGGAGAGGGGAGGCGCTGTGGGGAGCGAGATCTCGGAGGGAGTCCGGTACAGCATCACGCACACCTACGTCACGCTGCGCGTCGGTGACAGCACACGGACGGCGACGTTGGTCAACGCGGGGGTGGGCAGCCTGGACCGGTTCGCCGAACGGCCCAGCGAGACGAGCGTGTTCTGCGAGCACTGCGATGCGCGGCTGCGGGTGGTGCTCCGGTCCACTGCCGACATACGGCAGCGGCGGCGCACGCACCGGCTGTTGTGGCCGGTGTGGGCCCTGCTGGCCGTGTTGAGCGGCTGGGGCTTCGTGCAGGTGGTGCGCACCGGTGACGGCCTGGGGTACGACGACCTGTTCGGCTTGTTCCTCACCGGGGCCGCGGCCGTCCTGCTCGGGTACAACACCCTGCGCAGTCTGGTCCTGACCCAGGGCTTCGACACCCCCGAGGTGAACAGGACGGACGACCGGGAGCCGTACGGGGTTCAGCACGGCTGGACCACGCCCGGGCAGGCGGACACCGAGGACCGCAGGTCATGAGCCGGTAGCCTGCTCGGCTCAACTCAGCTGTGGCGAGTCCGGCGAGGGGGCAGGCGATCGGCTCGGCGACGTCGTTCGTGCGGGCGCGGCGGCCGTCAGGGCGCGCCGTGAGAGGCCGTGGCGGAGCGCGGCGGCATCGGCTCGCCGCCGTGGCCGGCCGGCGACTCCGCCCAGCGGCCTGACGGTGCGGCAGGCCGGGTGTGAGGGAGGCTCCCGTGCCGAGGACGTTCAGCATCCACCGCACAGTTGACCGGCGGCGGCCGCTGAGCCCGCCCGCCGAGCCTCACGGCGTCCTGCCGAGCCCTGCCCCGCCGAGCCTCACGGCATCCCGCCGAGCCCCGTCCCGCCGACCTCTCGATGCCGTGAACCGTCTCGGTGGGGCACGGGCGGGCCGGTGGTTCCCGGGAGACGGAAGAAAGTGCAGGTCGTTTAAGGGGCGAAAGCTCAGAACTTGCTCAACAGGCGGAAGCTACTGAGGAGTTGGGCTCTAATCTCATGCCGTTCCCTCCCAGTGACTCATCACCCCAGGAGCAGGCCCATGGCAGGCGGCGGACAGCAGTCGAGCGCACAGTCGACCCGGAACGGCATCCAGGCTCTGGAGTCCGCCCGTAACGGCGTCACGCGGTGCCGTCAGGATGTGGACGCCACACGCGGCGGCCTCTCCGCGGCGTACAAGGGCAGTGACGGAGGGCAGTTCGGCGAGCTGCTGCGGCTGTGGGACGAGCAGTGCGGCGTCATCCAGAAGAACCTCCAGGAGATGGTCGTCGCGCTCGAACTGAGCATGAAGCAGCACCAGCAGACCCAGACCTCCGCGGGGGAGGCCATCGTCCAGGCCTCCCACACCTCGGAGGGGATCTTCCAGCAGCTCAACGGCTCCTGATCCGCCCGCCGACCCTCCCGCACCGACGACCGAGACGAGACGAGTGATGAGCGACAACCTCACCGACGGATACATCTACGTCGCCTACTCCCATGTGCAGAACGCGGCGGACGACATGGTCGGCCAGACGAAGGCGATCGCCACCACCCTGGCCAACCTGGAAGCGGAACTCAACGAGCTGAAGAACACCTGGTACGGCGCCGACGCGGACGTGTACCGGCAGAAGCAGGCCATGTGGGACCAGGCCGTGCGGAACATGGAACAGCTGCTGATCTCGCACGCCGGTCTGCTGACGGACATCTCCGACAACTACAAGTACAGCGAGAACTCCCTGTCCCAGATGTGGTCCGACGTCACCATCGGCCGCTGAGCCACCCCGGCCGGCGCGAGCGATCCCCCGCGTTCGCGCCACCGCCCGCCGCCCGGCCCCCGTTCCGGGCGGCGGGCACGCACTCAGGAGACAGACAGTGACCGATCTCGATCTGACGCACCTCGACGCCAAGGAACTGAAAAGGTTCATCGAAGAGGTGGCCGAGTTCAGCAAGGCGCTGAAGGTGATCCGTGCGGACGCACCGAAGTCCGGGACGACCCTTTCCGTTCCCTCGCTCAGCAGTCTGGTGGAGGGGCGCACCACCGCCGAGACGCTGAACCAGAACCCGGTCCTCGCCATCGGCACCATGAGCGGTGACGAACTGACGCACGGCAAGGCCCTCGTCGAGGGGCTGACGAAGGCCGCCCAGGCCGTCGACAAGGTTCTGACGGCACAGCAGACCCTGTTCAAGGACATCGAGAGCAACCTGCAGACGACCGTCGACACGCTGCTGCGCGACCAGGCCGCCAGTCTGGCCGCCGTCGAGGGGGAGAAGCTGCTCGACGTCTTCTCGGACATCGAGGCCGACCTGGCCGACGCTTCGTCCTCCCGCTCCTGAGCCGTCCCCTCCTCATCCCGGGAGTCTCCCGCAGTGGCTGACAGCACATCCGTCGACGACGACTACTGGTCCAGGGCCGTCTCCCTGTTCACCGGGTACCCCTTGCCCAACCGCAACGAGCTGTTCGAGAAGCTCAAGAGCGACAAGGACGTCCCCCTCTACCGGCACGGGATCGAGACCCTGCCGGTGAGGCAGGTGCATCCGGGCGAATACGGCCGGAACGTCCGCTCGGGCGAGGACTACGACGTCGTCTTCTACACCTCCTCGGGCGGGGACGGCGCGCACGGCGGCGTGAAGATGCGACGGGTCCGGATCGTGTTGATCGGCGTCCTGGCCGACGCGAACGGCCGGGCCACGTTCTTCGGCGAGAACAAGGACCCTCTGGGCGACCAGTGGAGTGACAACAACACGTTCACCGGCATCGGGGGCAAACAGTGGGACGCCTCCGCCATGGCCCAGTACATCTTCGGAGGCCGCAGAGCGCTGGGGGCGCTCACGGGCCAGCACAGCACCAAGGACTTCACCTACGCCGGGCAGTCCGTGGCGGACAGCAGCGCGGTCGATCTGCGCTCGTTCACCCGCACGGCGCAGTCGTTCGACCGTACGAAGGACTTCTTCGTGCGTCAGGCGGCGACGCTGGAGCAGTGGAACAAGGCCCTGGGGTCGGAGCAGGCCGCCTGGCGCGGAAAGGCCGCCGGGGTCTTCCGCGGGCTGATCGAACAGCTGCACAAGAACTACGACGGCTATGCCGACCAGCTCGGGGGCCGGGACTACCAGGGCGCACACCTCACGGTCGACGGTTACCGGCCCACGTCCAGGCCCGGTCACGCGGTCACGGTCGCGCAGCGCAACCTCCTCGCCCAGGCGAAGGTGCTGGAACGCGCCTGGCAGGACTGGGCCGACTCCGACTGGCACGACCCGCACCGCGTGGTGGTGACCCTGCTGGACGACCTGGTCGGATGGTTGATCACCAACAACCTCACCAAGGTGCTCATGACGGCCGGCGGGACCGGCCCCCAGCACTCGCTCCTTCCGCCGATCTTTCACACCGGAGCCGGCTTCCACCAGGTCCACCCCGTGTACGGCGACCTCAACAAGGACGAGGCCTGGAAGAAGCTGGGCGAGACGGCCGTCAGGAAGTGGCGGGAGTGGCAGGACTTCTACGTCGAGAAGGACGCCCGCAACGCCCTGGCGCATCTCAGCAATCAGTGGCTGGACGCCGCGAAGGCGGTCGGCGTCCCGCTGCGGACCAGGTCGACCGAGACACCGACCGAGAGGTTCCAGAAGGAGGAGGCCCGACTCGCGAAGGAGAAGGCCGCGAAGGAGGGCGACTCCCTCAGCAAGACCCTCAACAGCCTCGGTGACTTCGGCAAGCAGCTGAACAAGTCCATGGACGACTTCAGCCGTGACATGGGCAAAGGGCTGGGGGGCTTCAGTCAGGAGCTGAACAAGGGGCTGAACGACTTCGGCCAGGGGATGAACAAGGGGCTGAACGACTTCGGGCAGGGCATGAACAAGGGCCTGGAAGACGTCACCAAGGGCATCGGCGACAACGTCAGCGGCCTGAACGAGGGCCTGAAGGGCTTCGGCAACAGTCTGGGGGACGTCTTCGGCGGCGGAGGCGACGGCCGGGGGAACGCCGCGGACGGAGGCCGTCCGCCGGTCACCTCACCACTGAACGACCTCCTGCCCGGCCTCGGCACGGACACGTCGGACGGGAGCACCGGCGACGCCGTCAGAAACCCCGACGGCAGCACAACCACCCGCTCCCCCGACGGGACCCTGACCACCACCTACCCCGACGGCACGGTGACGGCGTTCAACCCCTCCACCGGGCTCATGACCACGACCTCCGCCAACGGGAAGATCAGCACGACCGAGCTGGGCCAGGGGAAGCCGGTCACCAACCCCGACGGCAGCACCACCGTGCTGAATCCGGACGGCTCGCTGACCACGAAGTACCCGGACGGGTCGGTCCAGACGATCAGACCCGACGGAACGGTCACCACCACCGACCCCGACGGCTCCGTCCACTCCTCGCAGCTGAATCCCTCACCGGGCACGGTCACCACGCCCAGCGGCTCCACCACGAAGCTGAACCCGGACGGCACGCTGACGACGACCTTCCCGGACGGTACGAAGGAGACCGTCGATCCGTCCGCGGGCACGGTCACGACCACCTCGCCGGACGGCACGAAGCACACCGACTCCCTCGCCCCCGGCAAGACGTTCACCAACCCCGACGGCAGCACGACCGCCCTGAATCCGGACGGCTCGCTGACCACGAAGTACCCGGACGGGTCGGTCCAGACGATCAGACCCGACGGGACGGTCACCACCACCGACCCCGACGGAAAGGTCACCACCACCGACCTGGACGGATCATCCGCCGGAACCGACGCCCCGGGCAAGGGCGGCGCCTCGGGCGGCGGTACGTCCGGTCTGAACGACGGTCTGCCCGCGCCGAGTTCGTCCGGCCCGGACAAGCAGGGCCACGACTACGGCGACGACCACGACTTCGACACCTCCGGTCTCGACTTCGGAGGGCTCGCGGCCACACCGCTCAACCCGGATCTGGCCGGCCTCGGCGGAGCCGGCGCCGGCGCGGCCGGGGAGGCCGGACAGGACTCCTACGAGGAGTACGACAGCACCCCGTACGACGGTGGCGCGCTCCGCGCGCCCACGGGTGACGCGGCCGGTTCCCCGGGCGACTCCGCGGCCGGTCAGGGGGCCACCGGCGGCATGCCGCTGAACCCCATGGCGTTCGGCGGCATGGGCGGCATGGGCGGGATGCCCGGCATGGGCGGAGGCGGGGGCGGAGGCGGCGGCTCGAACGGTGAACGCGTCCGCTCGGTGCTCGGCGACGGCGACGGCGCCGCACTGCGCCGACGGCCGAGGACCCGGGGGGCCGCGGCGGCCGACGACGAGGAGAACGTCGTCGTCACAAGGGGCGGACGGCCCGTCACGACCTCCACCCCGTACGCCCCCGTGGGCGCGGCCGGCGGTCAGGGCGGCCGGTCCACGGAGTCCGGCGACCGCGTGCGGTCGAACTGGGGGACGGACGAGGACGACGACGTGTGGGGCACGGACGAGGGAGGCGCTCCGGCGGTGATCGGACGATGAGCGGAGACAGGACGATGAACGACGGCGACGGCGGGGACACGCCCCGGGAGACCGCGGCGGCGGCATCGATCGAGCAGCGGCTGGCCCGGGCGATGGCCGAACTCGAAGCCACCCAGCAGGCCGTGGCCGAGGCGGAGGCGGAACTGCGCCACGCCTCCTGCACCGTGCGCTCCAAGGACCGCGCCGTCGAGGTCACGGTCGGCCACCAGGGCGAGCTGACGGCACTGAGGTTCCTCGACGGCAAGTACCGCACCATGAGCGCCGGCGACCTCGCCGCCGCCGTCCTGGAGGCGGCGGACCGTGCCCGGACGCAGATGTCCCGGCAGGTGATGGAGACGTTCGAGCCCTTCACCCGGCCGAGCGACGCCGTGCCCGAGATGACCGGTGTGGACGTCGACTGGGCCGCGATCTTCGGTCCCGGCGTCCAGGAGGGCGCGCACACCGCATCCGCGCCGTCCAGGAACCGGCTGCGCGACGAGATCCACGAGGACGGGGAGAGCGAGCACGATGTCTGACACCGGTGGCTCCTACAGCGCGAACGCGGACGAAGTCCGCAGGGCGGCGGAGCTCATCAACAAGATCGCCGCCATGTCCGGTTCCATCGTCGGCGACTTCGCCGACGGGGCGCGGGCGACGAGCGGCTGGGAGGGCGACGACAGCTACGGCCGGTCGCTGCGCAAGAACCTGGACAAGGAACGGACGTCGACGACCGACACCGGGAAGGCGGTGGCCGGCGCGATCGGCGCCGTCTCCCACGGCAGTCTCGAGAACGCGCGGAACATCCTGCGGACCCAGGGCGAGAACCTCGACGCGATCCACCAGTCACGGGGCACGGGCGGCACCGGCACCGGCAGAAAGAGCTGACCCGACATGGCGATCCAGGCCTCGAAGCCGGTGAACAACATGCTGTTCGTCCTCATCGGCGAACGGCTCATCCAGGCGAACGAGGACCTGGCCCGCGAGAGCCACGCGCCCTACCGGAAGCTGGCCAGGAATCTGGACGAGCTGTCCGACCTGATCGAGAAGTCGATCGGCGGCGCGGCCCGGGCGCTGCCGCCCCAGGCCGGGCAGAACTACGTGCGCGCGATGCGCATGTTCGTGGACCAGGGCGGGGCGGCTCCGCTCCAGCAGTTCTCCCGGCGGCTGGACGAGGTCGCCGACAACAGGGTGAGGACCTCCTACCAGATCAAGGAGGCCAAGTGGCAGATCATCGCCGAGGTGATCCGCCTCATGGTCGAGCTGGTCGTCGTCTTCGCGCTGTCGGTGTTCAGCGGCGGGGCGGCGGCCGGCCGGGCCGCCGTGGCCAAGGCGCGCAGCCGCGTCGTGATCCTCACGCTCATGGACACGCTCATGCGGCACACCCGCATGCTGCCCATCCTCAGCGAGGCGCTGGAGGAGGCGTTCCAGTCGTTCGCGGTGCGCCTGGGCATGATCGCCTTCACGGAGGGCGAGTTCAGCCCCAAGGGCTTCGACTGGAAGCAGATCGCGCAGGACGGCGTCTTCGGCGCGTTCGCGGGGGCGTTCATCGCCCCGATGGCCAAGGGCAGTCAGGGCGTCTTCGACGCGTTCAAGAAGAGCTTCAAGGGGACGTCGGCGGTCAAGAACGTCGCCGACGACGTCATCCCCAAGATCGGCAAGAAGTCAGGTCCCCCGGTGCACAATCACGTGCCCGGACAGAACCCCGCAGGCAAGACGGTCACGGGGCCGGCCGTACCTGTCGAGCCGGCACAGGGGCGGCACCTCTCGGGCGGCAGCCACGCCTTCGGTGAGGCGGGCGGCGAGTCCCTGGCCGAAGTGCTCGGCGGCGGGCTCTTCTACGGCAACTGGTCCACGTCCCCGGACACGTTCGTCGGCGCGGGCCTGAGCAACCGGTCCGAACACGTCCTCCACACGGGCGCCGTGGGCTCGGGCACGTGGATCAACACCAAGTTCTCCGTCGACCAGCCCGCTGCCACGGTCAACGGGCCGGACGCCGGCCCGGGCACCGGCGGCGAGGACAAGGACACGACCGGGAAGGACGCCCGTCCGGGCATTGCGGGGAGCGGTGGGTCCACACACGCCGGCGACGGACCGTCGGACCCTGTCGTCCCCGTTCCCACCGTCAGCGCCGGTCCCACGGTCCCGGGGAGCCTCGACACGGGAACGCGGCCCGCACCCGGGGCCGAGGGCCCCGCCGCTGCCTCGGACGGCTCCACCGGCCTCGGGGGAACCTCGGTTCCGCAGGCCGCCACCCCGACGACGCCGTCCTCGGCGGCCCCCGCGAGCCTTACGCCGAGCACGAACACCACGAACGTCCCCGGCAACCGCCCCGGCGCCGGCCAGGGCGAGAACCCCGACGGCACGCCCGCGCACGACGCCGGAGCCGGGGAGACCGACCCGGACCGGACTCCACCGCTCGCGCCCACAGCGGTCACACCCGCCGCCGTCACTCCCGTGACGGCCACGCCGCCGGCCACCACGCCCACGGACGTCCCGGCCGAGGCGCCGCACTCCGGTACGGCTGCCCCTCAGCCGGCCCCCTCGGGCGACCCCGCCCACGCCCCCGCGTCACGGCCCGTGCGGACCGTCTCCGGGGACCCGGACACGGCCGGGGACCGTGAGCACGACAGCGACACCGACAGCGATGCCGCCGTCGGCGAAGAGGGCGCCGACGGCCCTGTGCGGACGGTTTCGGAGACCTCCGCGGGCTCCGTCCCGTCGACCGGGCCGACCCCCGGCCCGGTCAGCACGGACGGGCAGTCCACGGACCGCACTCCCCCTCTGGTCCAGCCCGTCCCCGCCGCCGCGCCGCACTCCGCCCCGACGGCTGCCGCGCCGGCCGCCACAGCCCGGCCCACTGCCGGAGCGCAGACGGTGCCCAAGACCCCTGGGGAGGCAGACGGGGCGGCCCCGGCCCAGGAGGCCGCGGACCCGGTCCAGACGGTGGGCGGGAACGCGGCGGATCCGGCCCACGACGCCCTGGCTCACGACCCCCTGACTCACGACGCACCGGCCCAGGACGCACTGGCCCACGGTGAGGACGCCGGTGCGGTGGCGCCTGCCGGACAGGTGCCCACCGTGTCCGGAGCCGTCGCGGGACCCGCGGCCGGCGCCGATGACGGACGGACGGAGGAGCGGAGGCCCGACCGGCCCGACGTCTCGGAGTCCGACAGCGACACCGCCGTGTCCGCCGGCCCTTCCGGGCGGTCCGTCAAGGGCGAGGCCACCGCGGTCACGCCCGTGACCGTGGAACCTGCCGCGCAACCCGGCGGCGGGGGCAATGCCGACGGGCAGGAGCCGGGTGCGCTGTGGGGGGCGGGCGAGGTGCGTTCCGAGCGGTGGATTCCCTACCGGGCCGGGCAGGGGCCGAAGGGAGAACATCTGGCGGAGGCGTTCGAGTTCGGGTTGAAGGACGGGTCACCCGTGGTGCGGCGGGGGCCCGACAGTTCGGGAGAGCGGACCGATGTCGGCTACGCATGGGAACGGCATCGGGGAAGCACGCCGGAGCAGGACACCATCCGGCTGACCCGCCGTGTCCTTCTGGTTCCGAAGGACGGTGTGAGCGAGGCCGAGGTCGCCGAGGTCCGCAAGACGCTCGTCCGGGGCCTGGACCGCCTCGTCAACGAGCCGGGCCACAGGCTGCCGGCCCTCCAGGACCAGGGCGACGACCGGGGAGAGGCGGGCCCCCGGCTCCAGGTCACCGTCGAGTTCGTCACCTCCGGGGACCGGGCGCACACCGTGGTGGACGTCGTCAAGGGAAGGCCCGACGACGACGAGCCGATGAGACAGAACGAGTGGTACACCGACGCTGCCGCCGACAAGTACGTTCACGAGATCGTTCACGGCCTGGGTGTGCGTGATGGCAGGGACGGAGCCGACCCGCGGGTCCTGCTGACGCCGGGTGGTCACCGCCCGCAGGACGTCCCCGATGGCCATTACGACTTGATGGACCCGTACCAGGACGGCAAGAAGGCTCTCCTGACCTCCGATCACCTGCGGCAGATCGCCGACGTCCTGACCCCCTACCTCCACCAGAACACGGTCGGCGCCACGTCGGCTCAGGGGGTGATGGTCACGGCTTCGGACGCGGTCGCCGCGTCCCGTTCGGAGAACGCGCCCGATGCGGCGGCTGCGGAGGAACCCTCAGGCCGGCGCGGTCCGGATGTCGCCCCGGCGATGCGCGATGCACGGAGAGCGGGAGAACAGGGCGAGGGCGTGGCCGCCCGGACCGCGGGCGAGGGGCAGGCGGTCGCGCATCCCGGTGCGCTTGACGGACGACCGCCGCAGGGTCTGCCGGACTTCACTCCGGGGGAGCTCGACTTCCTCGGGAGTGACGAGTTCCTCGGCCGGCCCCAGGAGTCCTCGGGTACGAACGGGGAGCCTGCAGGGCCTGTTGCGCCGCAGGCGCCCGCGGCGGGCGTTTCGACCGTGGCGGGTACGGCGGCCGACGGGCACAGCCCGGCGACTCTCCTCCAGGCCGAGGTGCGCTATGCGCGGCACAGTCTGGGATCGTTCCAGGCCGTGGCCGACATCGTCGGTGCCAGCATGCCAAGGGTGCAAAGTTGGGAGAGCGGCCGGACTTCGACGCTGGACGTGGTCCATGCTGAGCGGCTCCGCGCGTTGGTCGACCTGCTCCAGGAGCACGGCCGCACCGGCCCCCCCAGCGGTGAGGAGGTTGACGCCTGGGTCAGCAGCAGCTGGAGCCCCCTCCAGTCCAAGGTGGTGCGCCTGAGGGAACGGCTGCGATCGGACAAGGGCGTGGCAGAAGTCCTCGGCGTCCACGTGAGCGTCGTGAGCGCTTACCGCGTCGGCGATATCCGGAACCCGGCTAAGGCCATGGTCGACCGGATCGACGCGGCATTGGCCCTGCTTGATGAACCCGGCCGTACCGGCACGGTCACCGCCGCCGACGTCACAGCACGCGTCACGCCGTACGACGCCTACGGCAAGCTGGCTGACCTGGAAAAGTGGCTGGGGTCGGCGAGGGCCGTGGCCCGGGAGCTCAATGTGCATAGAGCGTCGATATCTGACGTCCTCAGAAGCGACAACCCAGGGGCGGACTTCGCTGATCGGCTCGATGCGGCGCACAGCATGTACCTGGAGCTGGGGCTCGCCGATGTCATCACCGTGTCCCAGGCGAGCGTGCGGTATCTGGTGAACCGGCTGGGGTCGGACAAGGCCGTGGCCGGCATACTCAAGGACCACGCGGAATTGGTGCGGGGCTACAGGCGCGGCGAACCTCCGGGGCTAGGCGTTGCCGAGCGGATCAAGGCGGCGGTGGCCTTGCTCAAGGAACCCGGCCGCACCGGCCCGGTCACCGCGGATGAGGTCACGGACCGGGTCCGCAGCAGCTGGAGCCCTCTCCAGTCCAAGACGGCGCGCCTGCTGGACTGGCTGGGATCGCGCGAGGCCGTGGCAGACATCCTCCGTATCAAGGTGAGAGACGTGGACCATTACCGCTTCGGCGGTGTCACGAACTTGTCGCCTGACATCGCCGATCGGTTCGACGCGGCATTGGCCCTGCTTGCGGAACGCGGCCCCAGCGGCACGGTCACCGCCGCCGACGTCACAGCACGCGTCACGCCGTACGACGCCCGCGGCAAGCTGGCTGACCTGGAAAAGCGGCTGGGGTCGAAGAAGGCCGTGGCCAGAAGCGTCGGTACTGGGCCCAATACCGTGAGGAGGTTGATGTCCGGTGAGCTCGCTGCTCCGTCCATGCTCGACAGGGACCGAATCGATGCAGCGTACGAGTCGGTCCGCGATCGGCTGCGGGTGTTGGGCGTCGACTTCGGTGACAGCGCCGAGCAGCCTGTCCAGCTCACCGGAAACGAGCTGGATTTCTTCGGGGACGCGCAACCCACGGACGGTACGCAACTCGAAGAGGAGGGGGAACGTGCCGTCCGGTCAGGGCCGCCTCACTCGCCGCACCCCGGTGACGAAACAGGGGGCGAGCAGTGGCTCATCACTGAGGACGATGCCGACTTCCTGACGGGTGATTTCCAGAATCTGTTCACCGAGGACGAGGCCCTCTTCCTCAGCGAACAGTGGCTGCAGGCGTCGTCCCACGAGTCCGTGAGCACGACGGGCGAGGAGCACGTCCAGCCCGGCACGACCCGGCCCGCCACAAGCCGGGCCGCCGAATCCACTGAGGGACGGCCTCCGGCGAAGCAGCGACGGCTGAACGACCGATCCGGTGCGGACGAGTCGCAACTGGACGAGTGGTTCGAGCAGCCGGGTGCCGTCGAGGACCTGCTGGACGATCTGGCCGGCAGCGGCCGCCCGGCCGATACGGCGGGCACGGGGGACACGGCGAGCGACGTGGCGCCGGCGGTGGACTACACCATGGTGCACGGCGACGACTTCGATCTCTTCCCTTACCCGGAGAGCCGTGCGGGCGAGCAGGTGTGGCGGTTCTCGGATCTGCCGCCGGAGCAGGTGTTCCGGGAGGGTTTTCGTCCGTACGACCCGGGCAATGCGGTGCCGATCATGGAATGGGTGACCGAGAACCCGTCGGCGCAGTTCGTGGGCACGACCCGCAACCGCGAACTGTGGTACGGGGACCGCCGGTACCGCTACCAGATCGACCCCGCCCGTAACCCGGACCCCACCGGTATCGACGTCAACGCGACGATCGACATGCAGCTCGACGAGCAGGAGATCGCGTTCACCGGCCCGATCACTGCCCAAGCCGTGGTCAGCGTCTTCGACCGGGAACTGCACCGCACCGGCACCTGGAACCCGGGCACCGAGTCGGTCGACTGGGCCGGCGGTGAGCTGTCGGCCTCGGGTGAGGTACGTAGTGACCGGTGGATTCCGTTCGGCGGTGAAGGGACGCGCGAGGCGTTCGAGTTCACGCCCGCTGCGCCCGGCGCCCGCACGGTGACCCGGCTGGTCGACGGTGAGCTGGTCGAGTTCGACGCGCCGTGGCTGGTGGACCGCCCGAGATCTTCCGGCGAGCGGACGCAGGCCGGTTACTCCTGGGCCCGCTACCGTGGTGCGACCCCCGCCCAGGACACCGTCCACTTCACCCGCCGGATCCGTCTGGCCACCCAGGACGCATCGCCCGAACAGGTCACCGTCCTGCAGAACGGCCTGCGCGCAGCCCTGGACGACCTGGTCAACCAGCGCGACTACCGTCTGCCGGCGCTCCAGCCCGACCAGGTCACCGGTCCTTCCCTGCCGGGGCCGCTGCTGCGGGTGGAGGTGCGGTTCGTCGGCTCGGAGGAGCAGGCGGACTCCGTCGTCACCGTACGTGGTGGTCTGCCGCCCTCCGAGCGGTCGATGGTGCAGAACGCCTGGTACACCGGTGTGCATCCGGCCGCGTACGTCCACGAGATCGTCCACGGCCTCGGTGTCCGTGACGACGACGCCGACCCGCGCGTCCTGCTGACCCCCGGCGGCCGCAGCGAGCAGACCGTCGCCGAGGGCGAATCCAGCCTGATGGGCGCCTTCACCGACCCCGCACACCAGGACTTCGTCCTCACCACCGACCACCTGCAGCAGATCGCCGACGTCCTGACCCCCTACCTCCACCACACCACCACCGCCCCCGCCGTCGAGCCGGCCACTGCCACCGACACGGAGCCCGCCGCTGCCTTGCGCACCGAGTCGAGCACCCCCGCCGAGGCGGACACCGTACCGGCCGTGGACCTGACCAGGGTGCCTCCGAACGAGCGCGACCACCTGGTCGTGGGCCGCGAGGAGCGGGTGTGGCGGTTCTCGAACACGCCACCGGGGGTGGTCTTCCAGGCCGGGTTCACCGCCGACTCCCCGGATCCGGTCACCGCGTCCCCTTCCCAGGACGCGGCGGACAGGCTCGGCCGGGGCGGTCAAGATGCCGCGCCCCCGGAGGGAGAACGGGCCGTCGACGCCGAGGAGGCCTCCGCATGGGACGGCCTGATCGGGCGTCTGCGGGACATCTGGGGGCGGATCGTCGGGATGCGGCGGGCCACGGCCGCCTGGGCCGGGCGGCTCTGGCAGGCTGTCAGGAACTGGCTGCACGGCTCGGTCCCGGACCGGACGAGGACGCAGCAGGAGGCGGAGCCGGAGGCGGCAGGGGGGCCGGAGCCGGTGCCGGAGGCGCCGGTGCCGGGCTTTCCCGGCGCCGTCGAGATCGCCCGCGGCGAGGTGGAACCCTCCCCGGTCCACCAGGTCCATGACCCTGCGTACTGGCGCCGTTGGGTCGGAGCAGCCGACGGGACGCTCGACCTCAGGCGCTTCGAGGTGCGGCAGGACCAGTCGTCGGAGTCTGGGTCGGTCACGCGCGTGGTGATGCGCATAGCGCTGGTGCCGGCCCCCGGAAGCGGGGCGTCCGTCTCCGAGGACGGACTGCGCGAACTCGAGGACAGAGCGCGGGACGGCGTCCGCCAATGGTTCAACGACAACCTGCTGTGGCTGCCCGACGGGCAGAGGTTCAAGGTCGACCTGGAGTTCGTCCCCACAGCCGAATCCGCTCACCATGTCGTCGCCGTGCACGCGGAGCGGAAGGGGCCGGACAGCGAGAACTGGGGACTCGACACCGGCTCCGACCTGCTGGCCCACGAGGTGGGCTACCTGCTGGGCGCTCCGAGACCTGACGATTGGCGGGTCTGGGTCGGGGCAGACGGGGGAGTGCTCGACGTACGGCGCTTCGAGGTACGGCGGTACCGGTTGCCGGGGGGTGACTTCCTCACGCGCGCGGTGGTCCGGATCTGGATGATGAATCGCGGCGGGCAGGACCCGCGTCTTTCCGGGGAGGAGATGCGCGCGCTCGCCGCGCGTGCGCAGCAAGGCGTCGACGAGCTGTACAACGTCGGCTCGCGCCTTCCCGGCGGAGACCTGTTCCGGGTCGACCTGGACTTCGATGCCGATTTCACGTCCGTTCGCCACCCTGTCGGGGTGCACCGCACGTACGAGCGGGCCAACCACAGGAACTGGGGCCTCGGGACCCCGTCGCACGTGCTGGCCCACGAGGTGGGGCACCTGCTGGGCTTCGACGACGAGTACCGCGAGAGCCACGCCCGGGGCGGGCGTACCGTCTACCACGACGGGAACCTGATGGGCGGCTACGGCGTGGACAGCCGAGGGCGCCAACTCGTCGACGCAGAGCACCCGGACGGCATTGTGGGCCTCGGCCGGAAGCGGATCGCCCCCCGCCATCTGCGCCAGATCGGAGCGGCCGTCGAGTCCGTCCTGGCGACCGCACGGCTGCGGATCGACCGTCAGGTGGCCTTCTCCACCGATGACTCGCTCCGGCCCCGCGCGGACGGACTGCCGGCCCGCGCCCACTTCTCCCTGGAGACCCGGCAGGCCGTGCTGTACGGAAAGCCTCGTGTCTCAGGTGGTCACCTGCCGCCCGGCGGCATGTCGGCCCGTGTGCGGCCGGTCGCGCTGGAGGGGACGACCCACGCCAACGGGACCTTCCGCGCCGAGTACCCGGGGCTGCCTGTGCGGCGGCCGGAGGCGTCGACCGGCTCACACCCCCTCGCCGGCGACCTGCACATCCGCCGACGGGACGAGACGACGCGCGGACAGATGATGTTTCCGGCGCACTGGACCGAGGACGACGCCGTCTACGCCGCCGAGCAGGCATATCTGCATGCCCTGCGCGCGGACGAGGTCCGGCCTGTCGCCGACAGACCCGGCGCTCACGTCTGGACCGGTGAGTACGACGGAGTGCGTATCACGGGGGAATTCGTCAACGGCGCCTTCACCGGCTTTCGTCCCAGTGACGACCAGCCCGACACGGACGCCCCCGCGTCACCCGGGCCGGCACCGGCCCGTGCCCGGACAGGACCGGAGTTCGGGCAGCGGGTCGAGGACGTGGCCCGGTACGGCGACAGAAGCACGCGGACCGGCGCCTACCACCTGCCCAAGGTCAGTGCGGCGGATCGGGCGCGGAAGCATGGCGTGTTGGTCATCCCCGGCCTGAAACACGACAACGGCACGTACCGGGCCGAGGTCCGGTTCCTCGACCCCGCGGTCCGCGTCGGCACCCGCAGGGCGGCCGCTCTGCGCCACTGGCGTTTGCACCAGGACGGGGACCGCCACGTCATGTTCCCCGACAGCTGGGCACCGCACCGGCTGCTGGACGCCGTCGACGGCGCGTACTCCGAGGCCGTCGCCGCAGGAGCGGTCCGGGAGTCGGCCGTACCCGGCACGCACCACTGGGTCGGCTGGAGCGGCGACATCCGTGTCGAGGGCCTCGAACGCGACGGTCAGCACCTCGCCTACCGGCCCACACAGATGCAGCCGTACCGCAGGTGGCCCTACCACGTGCCGGTCGGCGAGGAGTCCGTCCCGACCGGATCGTTCACCCGCGAGGGCCGTGTCTTTCCCTTCTCCGCCCGGCACGTGCTGTTCCGCAACGGTCAGCACGGTATCGACGTCGAGATCCGGATCCACGTGACGGTCGCACCCGGCGACGGCAACCCCTCGGTGGAGAACACCTGGTACACACTGCAGCGCCAGGTCGCGGCCGGCTCCGGCCTCTTCGCGTACGAGGTTCTGGCGGACCGGGCGGACAGGCCGCTCGTCCGTACGTCGTTGGTCAGGGTCCACAGCCCTGAGAAAGCGCACCACTCGCTTCCCGCGCACCCGGACGACCTGGCCGCGTTCTCGGACGCGGTCCTGGAGACGCTGCCGGACCGCGTCGAACTGCGCGCTGTCGCCGAGGAACTGCTGGGCCAGGAGACACCGGCGGCCGTCGCATGGCGGCCGGCCGACCGCATCGACCGGGACGGGGCGCAGGACGCCCTGCGTGACGCCCTGGACCTGCGCGAACTGACGGACCCCTTCGCGCGGCCCACCACTCTGCGTGAACCCGATCCGTCCGATGCCGGCCCCTGGTCGCAGGAACGGGGCCGCGTCCGCCGCCCCGAGGAAGAAGCCAGTGGGCCGACGGAGCCCCGGACCGTCCATCCGAGCGCGCCCACCGGCCCCGTACCGACGGAGGGCCGGGAGGCGCCGGCCTTTCCGGGTCCGGGTATGAGCCGGGCCGGCGACGACAGCCCCCGCAGCGACGAGGACACACCCGGCCTCGACACGGGACGGACCTGGCGCTCCGGCGCGCGCTCGGCCCCTGCCGAGGGCGCGCCGAGCACGGCGGAGGGCGCGGGAGACGCCCGGGACGCCGGGCCCGGGTTCGCCGACGGTGTCGAGATCGGCCGCGCCACGATCAGGCCGGGCAGAGCGGGACGGTGGGTCGGTGCGCCCTACGGAGGCTGTCTCGCGATCCGGCATTTCGAGGTGCGGCGCTACCGGCTCCCCTTGGGCGAGTTCGCCTCTCGGGCCGAGGTCCGTCTGTCTCTCATGCCGATGCCGAATGAGCGGCCCATCACCGACGAGGAGCTCGCCGAGCTGAGGCAGCGCGCCCGACAGGGTGTCGACAGGCTGTGGAACACCGGCCACCGGCTGCCCAACGGGGACGTCTTCCAGGTCGGCCTGCGGTTCGTCACCGACTCGGATTCCCCGCATCACATCGTGAGAGTGCGCCGCGACAGCGAGCGGTCGTCCCACGAGGACTGGGCGCTCGGAGCGAAGCCGTTCGTGCTGGCGCACGAGCTTGGACACCTGCTGGGCCTCGAGGACGAGTACCGGGAGTTCGACCGCAACGGCTGGCGTGCCCTGTACGAGGACGAGGGCCTGATGGGGGCCTTCCTCGTGGACGACCGAGGCCGCCCCGCTGTGGACAACGACCACAACTCCGGCGTGGCACAGGGCCGGATGCGGATTCCTCCCCGGAATCTGCGCCAGCTGGGGGCGTGGATCGAGTCCGCCCTGAAGACGGCCGGGCGCCGGACCGAGTCGGAGGTGACCTTCTTCACCGAGGACGCGCTGCGCCCGCGCCCGGACGGCCTGCCCGCCCGCGCCCACTTCGCTCTGGAGGTGCGCAGGTCGGTGCTCCACGGCGAGGCCCGAACCGGTGGCGGCGGACGCGTGACGCCCACACCCGCCTCGGACCGGCCCCGGCCCGTCGCACTGGAGGGCACGGCCAACGGCAACGGGACCTATCGCGCAAGGTACCCGGGCCTGCACGGGCGGACGACGGGTGACGACCGCGCCCTTCATACCGACGCCGGCGATCTCGCCCTGCCGTCACAGCCGGACCGCGGGCTGATGATGTTCCCCGCGCGGTGGACCGAGGACGACGCGGTCTACGCCGCCGAACAGGCCTACCTGCACGCCCTGCGGGAAGGCACTGTCCAGGCCGTCCCGAAACGGCCCGGTGTCTATCAGTGGACCGGCGAATACGACGGCGTACGGATCGAGGGAGAGATCTCCCGCGGCGTCTTCACGGACTTCCGCCCCGGCGACGACCAGCCCGGTACTCCTGTGCCGTCGGACGAGGCACCCTCCGCGCCGTCGGCCGACGAGGCGCCCTCCGCTCCGCCGGCCGACGAGGCGCCCTCCGCTCCGCCGGCCCGCACCGACAGCGGTCCCGTCATCGGCCGGCGCGTGGAGGACCTGGTCCGTTACGGCGACCGCCGCACCCGCACCGGCGCCCACCACGCACTCCGGATGCCGCCGGAGCATCAGAAGTACTTCTACGGTCTGGAGGTCAGTCCCGGCAGGGAACACCACAACGGCACGTACGACGCCCAGGTCCGTTTCCTCGACCCCCGGCTTCCCGTGGCCCAGCCGCTTCGTGAGGGCGAGGAACCGAGGTCACCGTATGGGTACTTCGACTGGGCCCCCCACGTGGACGGGGAGCCGCACGTGATGTTCCCCCGGGAATGGCGACCGGACCGGCTGCTGGCCGGCGTCACGCACGCGCACGCCTCCGCCGTCGAGGCGAACCTGGTCAGGCCGGCCGACGACCGCGGCACGAAACACTGGGTCGGCATGGCCGCAGACGTCCGCATCGAGGGCCTGGAGCGTGACGGCCGGATCCTCGTCTTCCGGCCCACGCACGTCCAACCGCACACCGGCTGGCCCCGATACGGTCCGGTCGGTGAGGCGGCTGCCGAGCCCGTGACGGTCGACAGCCGCGGCCGGGTCCTTCCCTTCGACGTCCGGCACGTGCTGTTCGCCAACGGACAGCGCGCCATCGAGCTGGCGGTCCGGGTCCATCTCGACCCCGCTCCCGGAACCGATGTCGCACGGATGTACGAGAACTTCGGCAGCGTCCGCACGGCGCTGACCAACTTCTTCAACCCGGCGATGAACCGGATGCGGTCGGACGGTGCTCTGGTCCGGCTGTCGCTGGTGCACACCGACGGCGCCGAGCAGGCACATCACTCATTTCCCGGGGTCGAGGACTCCAAGGCCGCCATGTCCAAGCTCCTCATCGGGGTGATGCCGGGCGACAGGACGATGCGCGAGCTGGCCGAGCGACTGCTCGACGGCCCGGTGCCGCGCCCCGACGCCTGGACGCCGACCGCCGGCGGATCTTTCCACCTCGGCCGGGCCGTCCACCGGCTCGCACTGGCCGACCCCTTCAGCACGCCCACCACACTGCGTGAGCCCGACCCCTCGGACCGGGGCGACTGGCTCCCTCGTGTCGCCCCCTCGGCCCCGCCGTCGGACCTGATGGACGACGAGGCGTGGGCCGACGGCGGACAGGACGCCGCGCCCATCGCGCCCGCCGCACCGCCCGCAGCGCGTTCCGGTCGGACCGAGGCGGTGCACGGCGAGTCGTCGCTCCGCGATCCCGACCCGGCCGCTGTGACGGCGTTCGGGCAGGAGACGTCCGCGGCGGACGGCCTTGCCCGCGAGCGAGCCCGGTTCGAGCAGGAACTCGGGGCTCACTATCACGCCGACCCCGCAGCGCTCGAGGCCGCCCGTTCGGCCGTGACGAGGGTCCGGCAGGTGCTGCGCGCCGCCTACCCGCACTACTCCCCGGAGTTCATCGACTCTGCTTTCCTCAGTGCCGACACGACCGCTGACGGTCAGGTGGGTCGCAACCGGAGCGGCCCCGACACCGAACGGCTCGACGAGCTGATCGAGTCGGGCACGGTGCGCGAGCTGATGACGGCCTTGTTCAACGCCATGGGGAAGAAGACCCTGTACGAGCGGGACCCGCTGGTTCCGTCGGTGACCCATGTCATCGAGCGGGTTCTGGGCGCAGGGTCCGGAAACACCGATCCCTCTCACGGCGTCAGGAGGCGCGCCGAGCAACTGGGGCTCGACGGCGAATCTCTGGCGGCCTACGCGGCGTTCGTTTACGGAGGACACGCGACGGAGTTCGAGCGGCGGGCCCTCGACGACCCGGCGATCCGCGATCAGGCCGGTCTTTTCGTCCGGAATCCCCTCGCCCTGGGCAACCTCGCCGCCTACAGCACGAGGGACATGCCGAAGGACCCTCTGGAGGTCGCTCACAGCCTCGCGTCCCGCGTCAGGCAGCCGGATGCCGGGCAGCCGGGTTCGAACAGCATGACACCGCGGGACTACGCGTATCTCGGTGTCCCGCTCACCGACCGTGAGAACGATCTCCTGTGGCTTCGTGGGGGAGCAGTGCCCCTGACGGGATTCACCCGCAGGGAGATACCGCTGGACACCCTGCGGTTCGATCCGGAGAGCGGCGAACCGCTCGTCGACCACATTCGTGACGAACCCGGTGTGGTGGGGGTCGAGATACGGCGCGGATCGCTGCCCGACGGGGTGTCGGCCCAGCAGGACCCGGAGGCTCCGGGTGCGGCCGCCCGCACGGACCTGAGGGTCTTCGCCGTCGTCCGGGAACCCATGGAAGCGCGGCAGCCTCGCGCGGGCGATCTGGTCTCCGCCGACGAAATGGGACCTGAACTGCCCCTGCCCTGGATCAACGGGGCCACGAAATACCACCTGGACGAGCAGTCGCCCTGGTACCGGCAGTGGCATGGGGACAGGGGGATGCCGCTGATCTCGGGAATCTCGGGAACGACGCTGCGCATGATGCGGGAGTTCCAGTGGCTGAACGTTCGGGGGACCCACGCCGTCGACTTCCGGAGCGCGTTGATGGGGTGGATGCTCCCCGGACAGGGGCATTCCCTCTACGAAATCATGCGCGCCTCCCATCTCGCCGATGTCTCGACGCCGCAGGAAGCGGCGGCGCTGGACGGCGATGTCACAGCCCTCTACGCGATTCCCGGACTTGTTCCGGAGCACCTGACGCCCCCCGGCCCGCGGGGCGCGACCGACGCCGACGGTGCCACGGAGCCCGGAGACGAGACCGAGCGCCGATCCGGATCCGGCTCGGAGTCCGGCTCGGAGTCCGGGTCGGTGGAGTCGGCGGAATGGGACCGGTACCTGGCTGACTCGGACGACTCGAGTTACTCGGACGACTCGGACGACTCGGACGACTCGGACGACTCGGACGAGGAGTCCGAGGAGTCCGAGGAGTCCGGCGAGTCCGAGGAAGCACGCGGAGCCGACGACGAGGCGCCGCCGGGAACGTCCGCCATGCGTCTGTCCCTCATCAGCACGGCGAGCGGCCTGTCCGAGGGCGACATGCCGTCCGGGCCGGATGCCGGGGTAACGGCGAGCGGCCTGTCCGAGGGCGACATGCCGTCCGGGCAGGACGCCGGGGAAGCCGAACGCCCCGCCGCGCCCGGGGACGGTTCCGAGGGGGCCACGGACGGGAGTGACCGGGCGGACGCCCTGGCCCGTATCGAGACGCAACTCGACACGCACCGCCCGCCCCGCGTGGACCGTTCGATGCCGGCGCCGGCCGCCGAGGACGGGCCGGTGGTCTTCACCGACGGCGGCCGGCTGCCCGAGTACCTGACCGCCGGATACGGCACGCAGGACAGCCGGGCCCGCAGCTACGGCCACAGCCGGGTCACCCTGCGCGGCGCCGGCCTGGTCGTGACGGAGATCGCCGGCCGTCTCGACGGCCGGAACGCCGGGCCCGGCCTGGAGGAGGCGCTCGACGACCTGCGCCGGGCGCTGGACAGCACGCCGCACGCCTTCGCCGGTGACGGCTACGAGTCCCCGCCCTACGGCGACGGGACGCGCCGGGTGCTGCGCGTGGTCACCCGCCCGCACGGCAACTGGGAGCGGTTCACCGACGTCCACGCCACCCCTGTCAAGATCGACGCCGCCCACCGGAGCCAGACCGGCGACAGCCGCGGCGGCGTGGCGGGCAGCAGGGTGAGGGGCGGGGCGGGCCTCCTGGTCGGCCCGCCGTCGGGGTGGGCCGGGTTCGGCCGCATCGGCGTCTCGGGGGGCGTCAGCAGGTCCCACGAGCACACCCTGCAGAACGCGACGCTGAGCCAGGTGGAGAGCCGTGCGGCGGAGGCGTCGCATCTGCACCTGGACGACGTGTGGTACGAGGTCACCGTCGTCGGTGCGGACGGATCCTCCCAGCAGCCGGGGGACCGTCTCGCCTTCTCGGTGCGCAACGGACTGACCGTGCGCCTCGCCGACAGCGCCACCTCCCCGGCCGAACCCGGGCGCGTGCCGCGGCGGATGGAGCTCGACGCGCGGGCCGACTACCGGCTGGTGCACACCGAGGGCTACGGACCGCTCAGGCCGCTGCGGGACCGGGTCGTGAACGCGGTCGACGTCCCGCCCGGCAGCCATGCCCACACGTACCTCTCCGCCTTCTTCAGCGCGGATCACTTCCAGCGGGCCGCCGACCGGCTGGCCCGAGGGAGCATTGCCACGCAGGTGCTGTTCGACGAGGAGGGTGCGCCCCTCGGCGCGTTCGTCGTGGAGCGGATCGTGCCCGGGGAGGCCGTCCTGCTCACCGAGAGCCAGGTCGTCGAAATGCGCAACACGCTCCAGCAGACGGCCAGGAACGAGCGGAGCTTCTCCCGCTCGTCCTCCCTTGGCGTCGAGGTCACCGCAGGTCCCAGCGCGGAACTGGGCTTCCTCGGGAAGGCGACGGCCGGAGGCGTCGTCGGCCGGGAGCACACGGTCACGGAGAGCGCCGGGTTCGGCGGTTCCGGCGCCCGCAAGATCGTCGGCCGGGCGAAGAACGTCCCCACGGTCCTCTACCACGTCCGCAAGACCGTTCGTGTGCGCCGGAGCGGCAGCGAGGAGGTCATCTCCTTCGAGACCTGGAGTCTGGACCGGATGACCCACACGGAGGCCCGCAGGCTGGCCGGCTGGGACGACGGCACCACCCTGCGCGCCCGGCACGGCAACGTTCCCCTTCCCCCTGCGTACCTGAGCGACGACCGCCCCGCCCTGCTGGGCATGAGCAGGCCCGAGGCGTTCGGCTGGGAGGGCGGCCGGGTTCCGGCAGACGCGTCGCAGGGCTGGCTGGAGACCTTCACCGACCGGGTGATCGGGGACGTGGCGCGGCGCTACCCCCGCGTCCTGGCGCCGCTGGAGGCGTTCACCACACCGGATGATGCCCGCTGGGGCAACCGGGAGCAGTTCGTCATGGCGCTGGAGAACACCCTGCGGGTGCGCAACGCCCTGTCCCACCACAGCGTCGCCGGCGGTCTGGAGGTGATCACCACCACCGGGCTCTCCATCGCCCTGGATGTTCCGTCCGCCGCCGCGACCCGCTCGCAGCTCACCCTCCGCATCGAGGGCGAGCTGACGCACCGCCGCTACGAGGGGACCCAGAACGACCTGATCCTGCGGAGCAGTGCCCCCGGTACGGACCGCCTCGACGGCTCCTCGGCGGTGAACCGCGCCACGAGCTGGGGCGTGGAGGCGCGGGCCGGTGTCACGGACCGCGCCGTCAGCTCGGCCCGCGTGATGTGGGGCCGCAGCCGGGGCCGCGGCACGCAGTACGGGGGCACCTTGTCCTTCGAGCCGCTGGCCGCCAGCGCCCGTCCGTCCCACCTGTACAGCTACCGGCTGAGCCTGACGGCGGCCGTCGAGGGCTTCGCCCGCTACCGCTCGGTCCCGCGAGCGCTGTCGCTCGGCATGCTCGGCGCACGGCCCCAGGAGAGCCACGACCTGATCGGGGGAGCGGCGGGGGCGCCGTTCACCGGCAGCGTCGTGCTGGCCGTACCGGACGAGCACACGCCCTCCGCCCTCGCTCCCGCCCTCGATCCGGTCCCCACCGCAGCTCCCGTTCCCGCCCCCGCCCTGGACCCGGTGCCGGAGGTCCGGACGACGGACGCCGACGCCGCTCAACCGCACGACACCACCGGCCCGAGGAGCCCGTCAGCCGACGGCACGCCGTCCGAGCCGTCCGAGCCGTCCGAGCCGTCCGAGCCGGAAGGGCAACCGGCGTCCGACGACCCGGCGCTCCGTTCCGGCCGGGCCGGCACGACACCCGCGCCCGGGACGTCCCAGGTCACCCCGGAGTCCCCGACGCGGGAACAACGGGACTCCGAAGACCCCGAAGAGCCCGAAGACCCCGAACAGCCCGGGGAACCCCGGGAACCCGGGGCGGAGACACCCGCTTCCGGCGAGCCGGGCACCCCGTCGGGGGGCCGGCCGGGGCCGTCCACGGAGCGTCTTGACCCGGTTCGGGCCCGTGCCCTCATGGAGGGCACACCGCCCCCCGACGAGGCGGGCGAAGACCGGCCGTGGGACGTGTTCCGCGGTCACGCCCACCAGACCGTCGGTGTGGGCTCGCCCCTGGCACTCGCCCGCGCCGCCCAGGACCTCATGGCCGGACTGTCCGGCGGCGCCTGGCACTTCACCCGGACCGGGGCCGTCCCGCACGACGCCATGGTGCGGCTGTTCCAGTCGCAGGCCCTCACCGGCGGTTTCGACCAGGCGTCCGGTCCGGCCGGCTCCCGGTCGGTGTTCTTCGCCGAGGGCCTGCTGCGGCACCGGGTCGGCGAGTTGGTGCACCATGTCCGGGTCCAGGAACTGCGCGTGGTCTCCAAGCCCGTCAAGATGGGCACCGAGCTCGCGATCGGCAGCGACCTGATCGTCGGGGGATCCGTCACCGCGGCCCGCAGCTTCGCCTGGACCCTGGCCGCGGGCGGCAGGGACACCACGCACCCGGGCGGCACGGAACTCGTCTCGACCTACGGCCTGCGCTACAGCCGCGGCCGCTCGAGCACCGAGACCACCACCGTGACGCGTACGGTCACCTGGGACGCCAACGCCGACGACGGCCGGCACAAGGTCCTGGTGGCCGGTGACACCCGGCACGACATCGCGGGCTCCGTCCGCATCGAGGGGCTGCTCCGCCCCGTACTCGCGCCCTTCGGCCCCGCCGGTCCGGCGGGCGTCCGGCTCACCCTCCCGGACAGTTACCTCGGCCACCTCGGCGAGAAGCAGGCCCACCGGCTCGGGCTGCTCCGGGACGGCCTGGGCACGGTGCCGCTGTACACGGCGCACGAGTGGACCATGGCCCCGTGGTGGCGCGAGCACTCGTTCGGCTCCTATCCGGTCAACACCCTGGACGCCACCCCGGTGCTGGCGGAGTTCGACCAGCGGCTGCGGGAGCTGCGGGTCAGGGAGGCCGACCGTGAGCGCGTTCGGTCCCTGGTGGCGCCCCGTGCCCTGCGTGCCCTGCGGGAGCAGATGACCGCCGGCGGCGCCACGGGGCGCACCCGGATCGGCCGTTGGACCCTGGGAGTTCCCCTGGGCAGCCGCGTGGCCGGTCTGCGGGTGGAACTGATCGCCGAGGAGTCGGAGTTCGACGGCCTCGACCACGGTGTGAACGTCGAGGACACCCGGACGGCGAACGTGACGCGGACGAGCGGCAGTTCGAGGAGCACGTCCAGGGCAGTCGGCGCCCTCGTCGGCCAGAGCACGGTGACGACCGAGGAGCCCGAGAAGGCCCGGCAGGGCGATGTGCTCTCGGTGCCGGCGACGTTCGACGGGTCGGTCGTCTCCGCCGGACAGACCGGGCGGAGCCTCTCCCGCACCCAGACCCGGACGCAGCGGTTCTACCCCCGCGAACCGCACGCCCAGTACCTCACCCGCTACCGGCTCCGGCTGACGCTGGACACGGGCCAGGGCACGCCGGTCTGGTCGGAGAACGCGATCGGGACGCTGCGCGAGTACGTACCGCTCAGCATGACCGCTCCGACGCCGCGGGCGCTGCCGGCGGACGACCCGCTCGGCCCGCCCGCGGTGGCCCCGCCGCCGCGGACCGTCACCCGGTGGACGCCCGGCGCCGTCGAGGGACAGGTCGACGCCTGGCGCTCCACCGAACTCCCGGACGGCACACGCGGTCCCTTCCGGCCGCCCGCCGTCGGCTGGATGGTGCGCAGGGTCGTCGGCCTGGACACCCTGCGGCAGGCCGCCACCCTGGCCGTGGGCGAGGCGTTCGGGGTCTCCGTGACCCCCGACGCCGACGGTCCGCTCGAACTCGCCGGCGCGCGGCTGGACACGGCCGCGAAGCGTGCCGCCGACACCAGGCTCACCCGCCCCGGCACCGCCGCGGCGCTCGCTCTCGACCAAGCGACCCGGGACGCCGCGCTGGCCTCCTTCTTCGACGAGAGCGGCACCGCCGAGGGCTACACGGTCCCCGGCCTGAACGACGCGCGGAGCGCGCACGGCGACTTCCGCCTCCACTCCCGGCCGGACCTGACCCGGGCCACCCTGCTCGCGGTGGTGCCCGAGAGCACGATGGAGGTCGCGGAGCGCGACAGCGCCGGGCAGGGCACCGTCCGGTCCCGCACGAGCGGCTACGACTCCGCTTTCGGCGTGCTGCCCACGCTGGCCGCGGACACCGTCGGATCCGTCGCTCCCACCGGGAGCGTCACGGGGCCCAACGTCTCCGGCACGGACCGCTGGATTATGGGCGCCGTGGACGGGGCCCAGCTCACCGAGAAGCCCGCGGGCCGGAGTTTCGTGTTCGCGGTCCCGACGAGCTGGCTCGGCGTCGCCGACGTGGAGCGCTCCCATCGGGTGTTCGGCCGTGTCCGGCGCGTCCGGGCCGTCGAGACGAGTACCCAGCTGATCACGGTGGTGCACGAGGACACGGCCCGCGAGCTGGGCCTGATCGAGGAGGCGAACTTCCCCGCCCGGGTGGCGGACGCCTGGGACCAGGTCACCAGGGCGTCCAAGGCCTGGATCGCTGCGGACGAGGCCTACTGGAAGAAGCGCCGGACCCTGGCGGACCAGCCGGAGGGGTTCCTGGGGCAGGACGGCGGCGAACCGGCCGGCGAACCGGTCGGCGCGGAGAAGCTGCGGCTCCTGCGGCCCCTGCTCGACGAGGCCGAGGCGGCCGCCACCGAGTTCCACCGGGTACGCGCGGCCGCCGACCGGCTCACCCGCTGGCACCAACTGCCGGCGCAGACACCGCGCCCCGGCGAGCCGGAAGAGCGCCAGGGCCTCACCGAGCCCCCGCCGGTGGTGTACCAGGCGCCTCCGTCGGCCGGGCAGGCCGGTGGCGCGCAGGCTCCCCGCTACACGCAGGCCGACGGCTCGCCGGACCGACTGGTCTCACCCGAGGGCGTCTTCTACACGGTCCACGACGTCCCCGCCGACGGCGACGCGTTCTTCCACGCCCTGGCCGAGGGGGTGCACCACACCTCCCCGGAGCAGGCCGAGGAGTGGACGGCGGCGGCGGACCGCCAGGAGATCGTGCGCGACCTGCGGAGCCGCCTGGCCGCCGAACTCGGCGATCCGCGCAACGCCGACCTGCTGGACTTCACGTCGCCCGACACGAGGGACGGGTTCGACGACGCGGAACTGCGGGAGAGCGGGGTGGCCTTCGAGGAGGGCACGCCGGAGCGCAGCGAGTTCGACGCCGTGAAACGGATGCCGTTGCACGCCGAGCTGCTCGCCGGGCAGCGCGCCGCTCTCGCGCGGGCCCAGCTGCTGCGCTCCGGCGACGCCGCGGACGACGCGGGCTGGGACCACGGCGCCGCCGATCTGCTGGCCGCGCTGGCCTCCCGGCACTTCGGGGCGCGCGTCACGGTCGTCGGCGCGGACGGCGCCTTCCAGGAGTTCACGCCGCCGTCCTCCGGCGTGCCGGACGGGGAGCAGGAGGCCCGGCCGCACGTCGTGCTCCAGCTGAGGGACCGGCACTACCGGCCGGCCCTCCCCGCCGCCGAGCCCCCGCGCACGCCCGCGCTGCCCGCCCCGCGGCCCGCGGCGGCCGCCGCCGCCGAGACCGGCGGGATCCCGGCCGGACGCCCGCCGCGGCCCGCCCACGCCTCCGTGCCGTGGAGGGCCGGATCGGGTGGCTGGCGCGCCGTCTTCCCGCCGGGACGCGCACCGTCGCTGACCGGCCCCGACGGCACGGTCCACACCCTGGTCGAACCGGTGGGCGACGGAAACGGCTTCTGGCACGCCGTCACCGACGGTCTGCCGGAAGCCGACGGCGGGTCACGCGCCCTGCCGGCGACCGGGCCCCGGCCGCCCCACCCCGGGGGCGACCGGAACGCGCCCGCCGGGGACGGCGTCTGGGACGACGCCGACGAGCGGGAGGCGGTCCGCTACGCGGCCGAGGTCCTCGGCGCCGACGTGACCGTCGTGAGCGAGGACGGGACGGTCGTGAGCCAGGACGGGACGGTAGGCGTCCGGGCCGGGGGCGACCGGCCGGCGGGGCGTCCGGTGGTGCTGTACCGCAGGGCGGGCGAGTACTTGCTGGCGCGACCCGACGGCGGTGCGGCCGGCGGTCCCGCGCCACGCCACGACGACTCCGGCACTGCCGCCACAACGCCCGTCGGCACTGCCGCCGTCGATACAGCCGCCGACACCGCCGCCGACGCCGAGACGGCCGACGCCGTCGACGAAGGCCTCGTCGAAGGCGGCGTCGAAGGCGTGCGTGACCCGGCGGCCGTCGCTCCCGAGGACGGGACCCCGGACGGTGCCGCTGATGACCGATCGGAGGACGCCGCCGCGCTCGAGCCCCAGGAGGAGCTCGACGCCGGGTCGCACCCGGCCCCTGACAGCGGGTGGGAAGGCGCCGGGGCTGTCGTGACGCCGCGGACGGCGGAGCGGGAGTACGGACTGCCGGTGAAGAACTTCGAGAAGTTCCGCCGGTTCGCGTCGGAACGCGGTCTGTTGATCGACGTCCGGCCCACGAACCCCGCGGCCCCCGGCTGGCTGGCCAGGGGCGCGCTGCCCAAGCCCAAGGAGATCAAGGCGAAGACGATCAGTGAACTGGACGTCGGTCTCGGCGCGGACCCCGACCACATCGGACTGGTGGGCTACTTCCAGCCGAAGGCGCCCGAGCGCACCTCCGACATGGACGACGACTCGTGGGGCCGTCTCCAGGCGCGTCACGACCAGCGGTCGCGGGAGTTCCGGGAGCTGGCGCCGGCCATGGCGGCACTGGAGGACGCGGGCACCTTCGTGGTCAGGGACGGTCTGGTCCTGGGCCGTGACGGCGCCGGCGCCGAGAAACCGATCACGGGCGACCACGACATCTTCGACATCTCGACGACCGGCGGTTCGAGGCTGACTCCCCGCTCGTACGACGAGCTCGTCAATGACATGCGGGCCGACGACATGGGCGTCATGCACGGGGCGCACATGTACTGGGCGGAACCCAGGTCGCCGTTCAGCGAGAGCGTGTTCCGGAAGATCAGGGATTCCCACCGGCCCGGCGGCGAGCCACTGCTGCGATTCCGTCCGGAGGACGTCAACACCCGTCTCGTATGGTCGGATCCTCAGGAGATCTCCCTTCCCGGACCACACCCGGCCGCCCGCGGCTCCGCACCGGAAGAGAGCGCGCCCGGGCCGGAAGCGCAGGACCCCGGCGCGGAGCTGGCCGCGCTGCTCGGCTCCGCGGAGCTGCTCGCCACCCCGGTGAGGCGCGAGGACGTGGCGGAACCGGACGACTCCCTGGAGACGAGGACCTGGTGGGACCTCGCGTCATGGCCGCAGCCGCTGAGCGGTCTCGGATTCGGCCCTGCGCGCCTCGAGCGCCTGCTGCGTCGCAACCCGGCTCTCTTCACCCCCGGGACGCAGGCCGCCTTCGCTCGGCTGATCGCCGACCGCAGGACGACCGAGCAACAGGAGCGCGACCCCGGACGTGTTCCGGACCCCGCCTGACGGCGCGTCCGGCAGGCCGGACACGCCGTCAGGCCGGCCGGCCGGACGACTGCAGAAACGATCCGCACCATCCCTGTCGTTCACGAGAAGGAACCATGACCACGTCACAGCCCCAGCAGCCTCGGACCACACCTGACCGGACGGCCGAACCGGCGGAGGGAACGGGCGCGGCGGTCGCGGCCCGGACCGCCGCGGCCGGTGCGCCCCCGTCCACGGCCGGCGCGACCGCCGCTCTCCCCGGGGCCGAGCCCACGGCGCAGAGCGCTTCCGGCCCGGCCCGTCCGCCGGAGGTCTCCGGAGCGCAGGAGGAGAGCGCCGTCGTCCCCGCCTCTCGCACGGAGGAGACACGGGAGGCGGCGGAGGCGCGGGAAGCGCAGGAGGCGCAGGAGACAGAAGAGACGGAGGAGGCCGCGCAGGCTCGCGCGGGCATGGCCGAGCCGGCGCCCGCCGCCCCGGTGGGACGGCCGCACAAGAGCATTCTGGCCGGAGCCGCCTTCGCGGGAGTGCTGCTGCTGGCCATACCGTTCCTGGTGGGCGGCGGCGACGACAAGGATCACGCCGCCGGGTCCGGGGGGACGCAGGGAACCGTGCTCGGCTCCGGGCCGGACGAAGCCGGTTACGGCACCATCGGGTCGGCCTCCCCGACCACCGGCGCAGGACCCGTGGGGACAGGTGCGGGCGGCCGGTCCTCGGCGCCGGACGCCGCCGGACGTCCGCAGACGTACGCCGGGCCCGGCGCCGACGGCGCCGGGCCCGGCGGGGGCGGGAACTCCTCCGGCCGGCCGGCGAACCACACCGGCGGCGCGGCGCCCAGCAGGCCCAAGACGACGTCGCCGACTCCGCGGCCCACCCCGCCGGCGCCGCACCGCACGTCGTCCGGCTCCCACTCCCAGCAGTCGGCCGGCGGCTCCGCGACGGTCGTGGGGAAGTCCGTCACGAGTTACGCCTCCGGCCGCTGCATCGACGTCACGGACGCCGGGGGCAACGGCACACCGCTGCAGATCTGGGACTGCACCGGATCGGCCCAGCAGACCTGGCGGTTCATGAGCGACGGGACCGTCCGCTCCCTGGGCCTGTGCATGGACGTCGCCTGGGGATCGACCAGCAACGGCGCGGTGATCCAACTGGCCACCTGCAGCGGCAATCCCGCCCAGCAGTTCCGCCTCAACGCCGCGCACGACCTGGTCAACCCCCAGGCGGACAAGTGCGTCGACGTGAAGGGCCGGGGCACGGGCAACGGCGCCCGCCTCCAGCTGTGGGACTGCAACGGCGGGAGCAACCAGAAGTGGGCTTCCGGCTGACCGCCGGGGCGCCTGCCTGCCGGACAGCCGGTCCGGCAGGCAGGCGCGGCCGACGGAACGCTGCGAGGACTGCTTCCCGGCCGGACGCGTGCCCGCCCCTACTCGTCCGCCGGGAAGGAGGAGCCCGCCCCTACTCGTCCGCCGGGAAGGAGGGGGCGTGCATCACGTCACGGGAGCCGGTCGCCGCCTCCAGCTGACGCTGGGAAATGTTCAACACGCGCAGCAGGGAAATGGTCTGGCGTAAATTTCCCGGCCAGCGGTTCTCCGCCTCGGCCCTCATGTATTCGGCGGCATCCATTTCGATGGCCCGGGTCAGCCTCGGGACACTGAATTGCCGGGCGATTCGATGCTCGGCGAGAGTGCGGGGTTCTTCGATGCCCATCAATTCGATGGTCCGGCACCACAATACGTCCGCCAAGGCGAACAGCTGCCCCTCGGTGGGGTGTACGCCGCTCTCCCAGGCGGTGACCAACTCGGGATGGACGGGGTTGTTCAACACCCTCATCTCGCGCGCCACGTCGTGCGGCGACATCCCCAGGCGCCGGCGGATCGACAGGAAGTTGGCTGGGGAGAAGGGTGGTCGGTCCATGCCTCGTCGCTTTCGTGCGGTGTTGGACTCCTCTGGGGTTGAGCCGCCCGGCGCCGCAGAGGAGTAACGACACGAGAGTAGAGCCAACTTCTGTACAGGCAGCGGGACTTGAGGAAGCTCTGAGCTGTCAGTTCTGCCCGCCGGTCGTTCCACCGGTCGTCCCGCCGGTCGTCCCGCCGGTCGTTCCACCGGTCGTCCCGTTCCGCGTTCCGCCGGGCGGGCGGACGGGCGTCGGGCCGCACGCGGGGCGTGTCGTCCCGGCGGCGCCGCCGGAGGCGGCCGCCCGGGGATCCAGGTCCGGCCCCGAACGCAGCATCGTCAGCAGCGGCGAGGGCAGCGTCACCACGTCCTCCTCGCCGTACCCCAGCGCCTTCAGCGCTTCGCCGGAGGGCACCCGGTACTTCACCCCGTCCTCGGCCACGAAGTACGTCGTGTCGCCCACCGCCGCGCCGCCCGCGCCCAGGGCCCGCACCACGACGGCGCGGCCCGGCCGGACCACGACGGAGTCCACCGGCAGGCAGGCCGCCGCCGACTCGCCGGGCGCCGGCTGGGCCACCGGCGCCAGGGACGCGCGCGGCGCCAGCACGCTGCTGATCCGGACCAGCCCGTTCACGGGCTGCACCCGGGCGCAGAGCACCAGCCCGTCCGGTACGCCGACCGCCCGGGGCGGGGACTCGGGCAGACCCGCGGGGACGGCCGTCCCGGCCCGGTCCGTGGCGACCAGACGGCCGCGCAGGGCGTCGGCGCCCAGCGGCTCGGCTTCGGGAGAGCGCCCGGCGTAGGCGTCGCGACGGGTGGCGGGGTCGCCGAGGACGAGCGCGGCCCCGGTGTCCGTCAGCGGCGACAGGCCCTCCTTCCGCAGCAGGTAGTACCGGGGCGAGGACCCGGGCACCCGCACCACGTACACCCGGCCCACCGTGCCGGGGCCGTCGCCCAGCCGTGGCCCCGCGGCGCCGCGGTCCACGACGGCGGGCGGGGCGAGGTCGGGACCGGGGGCCAGCGTGTCCAGGAAGGCGGCGGACACCGGGCGGGGCGTGACGGAGCCGTAGCCGAGGGAGACGGCCGCGCCGGAGGCCTTGTCCAGCCGGAGCCGGCTGCCCCGCCAGACCAGATACGCCGTCCCGTCGGGACCGGTCGCCACGAGCGCCTCGCCGTCGGCCGTCGCCCGGCTCTCCACCGGGGCGCCGGCGACGAGGGTGGTGGCCGTGGGCCCCGAGGGGCCGGGGACCGAGCAGACGTGCCAGGCGCCGCCGTCCAGGCCGTCGGCCGTCGGCACGGTGTCCGGGGCGCCCGGTATGCCGACGGGGGTTCCGACGGGAGTCCCGCGCAGTGAGGCGCCGCGCACGTCCGTGGTCTTCAGGTCGCCTCCGCCGATCAGCAGGGCGGACGAATAGTTCCGCACCGGCCGCAGGCGGCCGTCGAGGTACAGGTAGCGGCCTCCGGTGTCCCTGTTGACGATCAGGGTGTCCGAGGCCTGCCAGGAGGTGTCGCCGCCGGGCGAGATGATCCCGTAGACCGTGGCGCCGGCCGCGACGAGAACGGCCACGACCACGCCGAGGGCCGCGCCTCGGGTGGTCCGGGACAGCGGGCTCTCCGGGGCGTCCGGATCGGCGAGCAGCATGCTGGAGGTGAGCCTGCCCATGGCGAAGGCATGGGCCTGGACCTGGTCACGCTTGGACTGCACGGGTCTGCGTCCCCTTTCCGTTCCGAGTGCCGGTCACCCGTTGATCGCGCGGAGGGCGCCGAACACGCCGAGCGTCCACAACGTCAGCGGCAACAGGGCGATCGCCAGCAGCGACTGCAGCAGTTCGGCCGTGCGGCCCCAGTGCGGCAGCATGCGCCGGCCCGGCACCGTCCAGGACGCGACGGCCAGCGCGGCGGCCAGCGCCAGGAGTCCCACGACCAGGGCGGGACGGTCGGCCGGGGACATCCGGGCCGCGGCGCCCACGACCAGCAGGGCCGCTCCCCACAGGCCCGGGATCACGAGCGCCAGCCGCTGCCAGACGTTGATCAGTCCCCGGCCGTGCAGCAGCAGAAGCAGCGACACCGTGCAGGCGGTCAGGACCTGGGGCAGCTCCGGCGACCGCACCAGGGCCACCAGGCAGCCGGCGCAGACGGCGCCGGTCGCCGCGTACAGGGCCGTCATCCAGCCGCCCGCGAGTTCGGTCCGGGCGGTGACGTCACCGCCGTTGTGGGGTTCGATGCCCTCCTGGAGCTGTTGGGCGCCGGCCGGCAGCGGGGGCAGCCGCAGCCCGGCGAGCTTGAAGGACAGCGAGGGCACGAAGGCGCCCAGGACGACGGCCACGGTGGCCACCGTGGCGCCGGCGCCGTCCGCGGGCACGTCCCCGACGCTCATGAGCGACCCGGCGGAGGCGGCGGCGATCCCCACGGCCGCCGTGGCGACGAACAGCGGGGGGTACACGGCCGTCGCGGCCAGCGCCAGAGCCGCGGCGCCGGCGGCCGTCGCCCCCGAGGCCAGCAGCCGTGCGCCGAGGACATGGTGGGGGTGGGGACCGGAGAGGGTGCCGCCGGCCAGCAGCCAGCCGGACAGTGCCAGGCAGGGCACCGCCAGGAAGCCGAGAGTGGCGCCCGCCGCCGCGTCCCCCACGGCCCGGACGGCCGTCGCCGCTCCGGCCAGCAGCAGCAGACCGGCCACGGCGGCGGTCACCGCCCGGAGGGCGACCGGTCCCCCGGGCCAGGCCAGCACCCCCAGACCGGTCAGCACGCAGAGCGCCACGGCCCCGCGGAGCAGCCGGCGTCCGGCCGCCGGACTCCAGCCGTGCACACGGTCGTTCATGACGTCGGCGATCGCGTCGACGAGATCGTCCAGCCGGACCTCGGGCAGCGCGTCGGCGTGCGGACGCAGGTGGAGCACCTCGCCGTCCTTCAGGCCGAGCGACTCCAGGGTGCCCTCGTCGTCCAGGGGGCCCTCGCCCAGCCGTTGCAGGACCCAGCCTCCGTGGTCCAGGCCGTTCTCCTCCAGTTCCTCGCCGGAGTAGCGCAACAGGGCCGGCAGGAGGTCGGCGACGGGAACGTCGGAAGGCACCGCCAGGTCCAGGATTCTTCCCGGGGCGCGCACGGTGAGATGGCACAGGGCCGAAACCGGGCTTTCAGTCATGGAAATGTCATCCGCCAGCTTGGTTCTGGGAGTTGAACAGATGCAGACTACTGACACCCCGAAGTATTCGTGAACGCCGCAGGGGGATTTCCCGCTCTTGACCCGACCCATGAGCGGCGCGCCACGGTTAAGGAGCACGTTCTTGAGTGTCGTCCTGTTCCGCCGTCCTGCCCGCAGACGGGGGCCAGAAATGCCGGAGGGCGAATTGACCCTCCAGGAGCCGCCGGTCCTGCCGGAGACGGTTCCGGACAATTCGGCGGTGTGGACATATCTGCCGATGGGGCTGATGTCCGTATCGATGATGCTGGCGTTCGTCCGGCCCGGCGGCAGCGGAGGTGTGCTGACCTACGTGGCGCTGGGCGTGATGGTCGTCGGCTCCGCGGTGATGATGGTCGGTCAGGTGATGCGCAGGAACGGCGAGCGCAAGCAGCGCCTGCGCGGCGAGCGCCGGGACTATCTGCGCTACCTCGCGCAGACCCGGCGGAAGGTCCAGCGGACGGTCGTCGAGCAGCACTCGGCGCTCGCCTGGCGTCATCCGGCGCCGCGGACGCTGCGTTCGATGGTGCGCACCACACGGCTGTGGGAACGGCGTGCCAAGGACGACGACTTCGCGGAGGTGCGGGTGGCCGTCGGCGACCAGCAGCTGGCCGTGCAGCTGGCCCCCGTGTCCACCAAGCCCGTGGAGGACCTCGACCCGCTGTGCGCGCACGCGCTGCGCCGGTTCATGCGGGCCTACAGCACGGTGCCGGATCAGCCCATCGCCCTGTACCTGCGGTCCTGGGCCCGGGTGCTGCTGCGCGGCGACGAGGCGGCGGCACGTGCTCTGGTGCGGAGCGCGCTGTGCCAACTGGCGGTGTTCCACGCCCCGGAGGAACTGTGGATCGTCCTGTGCGTGAGCGACGAGCGCCGGGCGGAGTGGGACTGGGTCAAGTGGCTGCCGCACAACCTGCACCCGTACGAACAGGACGGCGCGGGCCCCGCCCGGATGGTGGCCGCCGACCTCAACGCTCTGGAGGACCTGCTCGGTGTGGAGTTCACCGAGCGGCCCTCGTTCGACCCCGAGGGCGTTCCCGGCCGTGACGAGCCGTTCACGGTGCTCGTGGTGGACGGCGGCAGGGTCCCCGCCGGCCATCGCGTGGACGGCACGGGCCTGCGCAACGTCGTCGTGCTCGACCTGTCGCAGGCCCTGCGGTGGCGACCGGGACGCACCACCCTGCGGCTGGACGTGCGGCCGGACGGGCTGAGCCTGGTGCGCACCGACCGCAACCGCAAGGAGGAGTCGACGTTGCTGGGCCGGCCCGAGGGCGTCGGGCCGGCCGGCGCGCGGGCGCTGGCCCGGATGCTCGCGCCGTACCGGATGAGTCTGACCGCCGACATCGCCGAGCCGCTGTCCACGGACGTCGAACTGACTGCCCTGCTGGGCATCCCCGACCTGCACCGGCAGGATCCGGTCACGTTGTGGAAGAACACCACGGGCGCCGCCCGGCTGCGCGTTCCGGTCGCGGTGGGCGCCGACGGACGCCCGGTCGAACTGGACATCAAGGAGGCCGCGCAGGGCGGCATGGGTCCGCACGGCATGCTGATCGGCGCGACCGGCTCGGGCAAGAGCGAGCTGCTGCGCACCCTGGTGCTGGCGCTCGCCCTGAAGAACTCCTCGGAGACCCTGAACTTCGTCCTCGTGGACTTCAAGGGCGGAGCGACGTTCCTCGGCCTCGACGAGCTGCCCCACACCTCGGCGGTGATCACCAACCTCGCGGACGAGGCGGCCCTGGTGGAGCGTATGCGCGACGCCGTCCACGGCGAGCTGATACGACGTCAGGAACTGCTGCGGGCAGCCGGGAACCACACCTCCGCCCTCGAGTACGAGAAGGCGCGCGCGGCCGGAGCTGCGCTGGCGCCGCTGCCGAGTCTCTTCATCGTGGTCGACGAGTTCAGCGAACTGCTCGCCGCCCACCGGGACTTCATGGACCTGTTCGTGATGATCGGCCGGCTGGGCCGGTCTCTCGGGGTGCATCTCCTGCTGGCCTCACAGCGCCTCGACGAGGGACGCATGCACCAGCTGGAGAGCCATCTGTCCTACCGTATCGGCCTGCGCACCTTCTCGGCCATGGAGAGCCGCGGCGTGCTGGGCGTCCCGGACGCCTACCAGCTGCCGTCCCAGCCGGGCGCCGGCTTCCTCAAGAGCGGTGTGGAGGCGCTCACCAGGTTCCGTGCGGCGTACGTGTCGGGGCCGTACCGCTCACGCCGGGGCGCGGTGGTCCGGGCACGGGTCGCCAGTCAGGTGGTGCCGTGGACGGCGGACTACGTGGTGCCGCGCTCCCCGGCCCAGCAGCAGCCGGAGCCGGAGCCGGAGGAGGAGAACGCGGCGTCCCTGCTGTCGGTGGCCGTGGAGCGGCTGCGCGACGCGGGGCCGCCGGCCCTGCGGGTGTGGCTGCCGCCGCTCGACCTGCCGCCCACCCTCGACGGGCTGCTGCCCGGCCTGTGCGAGGACCCGGAGCGTGGGCTGGCGGCCTCGGCCTGGCCGGGGCTCGGACGGCTGAAGGTGCCGGTCGGCGTGGTGGACAAGCCGTTCGAACAACGCCGTGACCCGCTCGTGGTCGATCTCTCGGGCAGCGGCGGGCACATCGCGGTCGCGGGCGGTTCGCAGAGCGGCAAGTCGACGGTGCTCCGCACGCTGATCGCCGCGCTCGCCCTCACCCACACCCCCCGCGAGGTGCAGTTCTACTGCCTGGACCTCGGGGGCGGCACGCTGGCCGCACTCGCCGGACTGCCGCACGTCGGCGGTGTGGCGAGCCGGCTCGATCCCGAGCGGGTCAGCCGTACGGTGGCAGAGGTGACCGCTCTGCTCAACCGGCGCGAGCAGTTCTTCCTGGACCACAACATCGACTCCATGGCGACCTACCGCAGACGTCGGGCGGCGGGTGAGTTCGAGGACGAGCCCCACGGCGACGTCTTCCTGGTGGTGGACGGATGGGGCACGCTGCGTCAGGACTTCGACGCGCTGGTGCCCACCTTCAACCAGATCGCCGCACGGGGCCTGAACTACGGAGTGCACCTCGCCGTCGCCACGGCCCGCTGGATGGAGCTGTCCGCCCAGGTGCGCGACCAGGCGGCGACCCGCCTGGAACTGCGGCTGGGCGATCCCATGGACTCCGTGGTCGACATCCGCACGGCCGGGAACGTGCCGCGCAGCCCGGGACGCGGTCTGACGACGGACGGCAAACTGCACTTCCTGGCGGCGCTGCCGCGCGTCGACGGCCGGGAGGACGCCGACGACCTCACCGAAGGGGTGGCCGCGCTGGTGGAGAGGGTCGCCGGCTGCTGGTCCGGCCCCGCCGCCCCACCGGTGCGGACGCTGCCGCACCGGCTGCCGGTCTCGGAACTGCCGGAGCCGGAGGTGGCCGACGGACTGCGGATTCCGCTGGGCCTGGACGAAGAGACCCTGTCGCCGGTCTGGCACGACTTCAGCCGGACACCGCACCTGATCGGCATCGGCGACACCGAGAGCGGGAAGACCAACCTGCTGCGTCTGGTCGTCGCGGCCGTCACCGCCCGCTACAGCCCCGAGGAGGCCCGCATCCTCGTCGTGGACTACCGCCGCACGCTGGTCGAGGCGGTGCCGCAGGAGTACCGCCTCGGGCACGCGGTGTCGCTCGACGTCCTGCGGGAGATGGCGGCCGGTTCGGGCCGGGCCATCAAGGCCAGGCTGCCCGGACCGGACATCGCTCCGGCCCGCATGCGGCTCGCGGACTGGTGGACCGGGCCGAGACTGTTCGTGCTCGTCGACGACTACGACATGGTCGGCGGCGGCTTCGGCGGCACGCACCCCTTCGACCCGCTGTTCGACCATCTGAACCTGGGGCACGAGGCGGGGCTGCACATGGTGGTGGCGCGGTCCGCGACCGGTGCCGGGCGAGGCCTGAACGACCCGCTGCTCAGACGCCTGGACGAGATCAACACACCAGGGCTGCTGATGTCCTGCCCACCCTCGGAGGGCTACCTCTTCGGCAGCGTCAAGCCGCGCAACCTCCCGCCCGGCCGCGCCCAGTACATCGCCCGCCGCAAGGCGGTCCTCATGCAGACCGCGCTCGCGGACGAGGAGACGGGGGAGGCGCCGGGCGGGGAGTGAGCCGCCGAGGGGCGGGTCAGGGCGGTGGCGTCTCGTCTCCGGCCGGACCCCGGCGGCGGGCGCGGCCCTTCGGGCCGACCGCGGCGGCCCAGAGGACCGCCAGGACCAGGCTGCCGGCCGCCCCCGCCGCCATCAGGGCGCGCCGGGTGGCGCCGGCCCCCGACGCGTCCGTCTCCAGACGGACCGGTCCGGAGCCCGCGGCCGGCGTCACCCGCCCGGCCGCCTCGCCCGCCACCCGGGTGACGGCCCCGAAGGGGTCGAGCCTCGGTACGTCCGCCGGGTACGCGCTGGTGATCAGGCGGCGGGCCGTCCCGGCGGCGGACAGGCCGGGATGCGCGGACCTCACCAGAGCGGCTGTCGCGGCGACGTACCCGGCCGCGAGAGAGGGGCCGGAGCCGATGAAGTGCCCATGTCCCCGGGGACCGATGCCGAGGACGCCGTCGCCCGGCGCCGCGAGGTCGGCGTGGATCGGCACGACCGCGCCCCGCGGTCTGCGCCCCTGCACGTCGACGTCGACGACGGACAGCACGCCGGGTTCGCCCGCCGGCCAGTAGTCGGCGGGCGGCGCGGCGGAGGACGTGCTGTCGCGGGGGGCGTCGGGAGCGGCGGCGGCCACGATCAGGGCGTCGTGGCCGACGGCGTGGGACACGGCGCTCCTGAGCGCGGCGGAACTGCGCGGCACCGCGGGGGAGACCGCGATGACCCGTGCCCCGGCGTCCACGGCCGCCCGGATGCCGGCCGCGACCGTGGCGGCGGTCGCGGCGCCCCGCTCGTCCGTGCCCCGCACGGCCAGCACCCGGGCCTGCGGGGCCGCTCCGGCGAAGGCGACGCCCTTCACGGGGGCGGCGGCTATCAACCCGGCCACGAAGGTGCCGTGGCCCACGCAGTCGTCGCCCGCCTGACCGGCCGCGGCGACCCGGCCCGCCAGGGGCGGCGCCTTGAGGGAGACCCCGGTGTCGACCACGGCCACCGTCACCCCGGCGCCGGAGGCGAACTCCCGCACGCGCGTCAGCTCCAGGCTCCGCTGTTCCCAGGGCGTGGCCCGGGCCACCGTGGCGGAGCCGCCGGTGCAGGCGGCCCCGGCCGCCAGCCGGGACGGCATCACGGGCAGCCGTACCGGGGTCCCGGTCGCGGCGCCGGCCGCGGCGGGCGGCCCGGCCACCGCCGCGAGGACCGGGAGCAGGGCGACGACGACCCGCAGCGCGCGCCTCGCCCCCGGACGGCGCGGGCGGCGCGGGCGGCGCGCGGTGCCGTGGCGGACGTCGCTCCGGGGCGGTTGCGCAAGGGCGGGCGACGCGGCGGCGCGGCTCATTCGGCCACCGCCTCGGCGGGCGTCGCGTCCTCGGGAAGCAGCAGCCGGAGATCCTCCAGCCCGGGGGCGGCCATCGTGCTCAGCCGCCCGGCCTGCCGCGTCATCATGCCTTCCAGGACCTGCCGGGCGAGCCGCGCGTTGCCGAAGGACCGGTCGCGGGGAAGGGAATCGAAGTACGCGCGCAGCGCCTGGCCCGTGCCCGGCCCGCACTCGTACCCCGCGGCGGTCGCGTGCTGGCGCACGATGGTGACCAGTTCGTCCGACGTGTAGTCGGCGAACCTCACCCGGCGGGAGAAGCGCGAGGAGAGCCCGGGGTTGGAGGAGAGGAAGCGTTCCATCTCCGCCGTGTAGCCGGCGACGATGACGACCACCTGGTCCCGGTGGTCCTCCATGAGCTTGAGCAGGGTTTCCACGGCCTCCTGCCCGAAGTCCGATCCGGAGCCCGGCCCGCCGGGGGTCAGGGTGTAGGCCTCGTCGACGAACAGCACGCCGCCCAGGGCCCGTTCGAACGCCTCCCGGGTCAGCTGCGCGGTGTGGCCGACGTACCGGCCGACGAGGTCGGCGCGCGCCACCTCGACGAGCTGCCCCCGCGGCAGCACGCCCAGCGAGACCAGCAGTTCGGCGTAGAGGCGTGCCACCGTGGTCTTGCCGGTGCCCGGCGGTCCGGTGAAGACCAGGTGATGGCTGATGAGCGGCGCGGGCAGCCCCGCCGCCTCGCGCTGCCGGGTCACGGACAGCAGGTTGACCAGGTCGGTGACGTCGCGTTTGACGGCCGACAGGCCGACCAGGTCGCCGAGACGGGCCAACGGGTCGCCGGCCGGGCCGGCGGCCGCGCGCGCGGCCTCCTCGCCGAGGTCTTCGGGGAGAAGCACCTGCAGATCCCGGTCGGACAGGTCCGCGAGCGTGGCCAGCCGGGACGCCTGCCGGTCGACCATCTGCTCGAACACCTGGCGGGCGGCACGGCCGTTGCCGAAGGACCCGTCCTTAGGCATGCGCTCGAAGTGCGCGCCGAGGCTGATCCGGGTGGTGTCGTCGAGGCTGTACTGGTGCCCGGAGCACATGCTCTCGACGATCGCCACGAGTTCGGGCACCGCGTAGTTCTCGAACTCCACGGTCCGGGAGAAACGCGAGGCCAGACCGGGGTTGGAGGCCAGGAACGCCTCCATCTCGGCGGAGTATCCGGCGGCGACGACGACCACGTCGTCCCGGTGGTCCTCCATCAGCTTGAGGAGGGTGTCGACGGCCTCCCTTCCGAAGTCGGCGCCGGAACCACGGCCGTCGGAGAGCAGGGTGTACGCCTCGTCGACGAAGAGCACGCCGCCCAGGGCGCGCTCGAAGGCCTCGGTGGTCTTGATGGCGGTGCCGCCGATGACCTGCGCCACCAGGTCGGCCCGGGAGACCTCGACGAGATGGCCCGAACGCAGTGCGCCGAGCTCGGCGAGGATCGCCCCGTAGAGCCGGGCCACGGTCGTCTTGCCGGTGCCGGGCGGGCCCGCGAAGACGAGGTGGCGGCCCATGGGAGGGGCGGGCATGCCCGCCTTGGCGCGGCGCTGCGCCAGACGCGTCAGGTTGACCAGGGTGCGGACCTGTTGCTTGACGTTGTCCAGGCCGATGAGGGAGTCGAGAGCGCCGAGCGGGCCGTCCTCCCGGGTGAGCCCGGCTTCCCGGCCTGCCGCGCCGTCCCCCCGGGCGAGGTCCGCGCCGTCCGCCCCGTCGGGGCCCCACGCGTCCTGCCCGCCGTTGCCGCTGCTGGTCAGCCCTTCGACGGCGAGCCGCTCGCCGGGCCTGGAGTGGACGAGTCCACGTCCGCCGTTGTCCCGGACGGCGCAGTTGACCACGGACACCGGATCGGTGGACTCGATGCGCAGACCGTCCTGCGCGCTGCCCCGGATCTCGCAGGAGGTGAACGAGCCGCGCGCGCCGTCGGCGACCAGGATCCCGTGCCGGCCGCTGCCGGCCACTCGCAGCCGGGTCGCGGTGACCTCTCCGCCGCCCTCGACGGTGACACCGGACTCCGCGGCCTCGGTGATCTCCAGGTCCCGCAGCGTCATGGCGCCGTCGGCGCCGATCGACACACCGCCGGCGGCGGGTGCGAGGACCGATCCGCCGCCGACGTAGACGTTGCCGTCGTCCTCGGACCTGACACCGCAGCCGCCGGGCCGCTCCACGGTGCAGTCCTCCAGCCGGCCCCGGCCGTCCTCGAGGACTTCCACGCCGTGCCCCCGCGGCGCCGTGATACGGGCGCGCCTGACCAGAGGGTTGGCGCCGGTGCGGATGGACACGCCGTTTCCCTGCGCGTCGGTGACGTCGAGCCGGTCCAGCTCGGCGGCCGACTCCTCCTCGAGCAGGACGGCCGTCGCCGCGCAGTCCCTGACGGTCAGGCCGACCAGGACGGGGGAGGCGTGATCGCTCACCCGGAGGGCGGGGGCCTCGGCCGTGTCCAGCCAGCAGTCCTCGTACGTGCCCCGGGAGCGGTCGGTGATCAGGAGCCCATGGCTCCTGGTCCGCGCCGTACGGCATCTCCGGACGACCGGGTCGCTGCCGCCGCTGACCACGATGCCGGCGCCGGTGGTGCCGGTGACCCGCACCTCCTCGAGTTCCGACCGGCCCCGGCTGGAGAGCTGGATGCCCGTGCTGGTGTCGTGCACCACGCTCCGCAGGACGCGCGTGGTGCTGTGGCCCTCCAGGGCGACGGCGGGCTTGTCGGTCGAGGAGATGTCGCATTCCTCGACCGACCCGTGAGACTCCCCGCCGGCGAGGACGCCGTTGCCGCGGGCGTCACGGACCGTGCAGCCGCGCAGGGTCATCCGCCCGTTCTCACCTATGACGGCGCCGGACGTGCCGAGGTGCTCGATCGTGCACGACTCGACGGAGGTCTCCACCGGGGAGGTGACCACGAGGCCGGCGCCGCCGGGATTGCTGATCCGGCAGTCCCGCAGGGCGAGCGAGCCGCCGGCCCGGGCCAGCAGGGCCGTCCACGCGGCGCCGGTGATCTCGCAGCCGTGCATGGCCAGCTGTCCGCGCGGCGCGTCGACGACGGGCAGATCCTGGTCACGCCCCTCGAACACCAGGTCGGTGAGCATGGCGGCCTCGGCCCTGAGCACCAGCGCGCTGCCACGGCGCGGTGCGATCCGGACGGTGCCGCGCCCCTGTTCCGCCACGATGGTGACCGGGGTGGTGAGGGTCAGGTTCTCCGCATACGTGCCGGGAAGCACATTGACGACGGCACCGCTTCGCGCCCTGGCCAGAACCTCACTGATCGTCCGGAAGCCGTCGGGTCCCTCAGGTCGGACCGTAAGTACCTGGCGTGACACGCGCGTTCCTCCTTCTTCGCGACCTCGCAAGGCCACAGAGCCCGCCCCCGAGAAGTCTGGATCACCATCATGCCGGGCACGGCCCTGCCGGAACGCCGGGGACCGCCTCAAGTGAGGAGCCCTGAGCCTGACTTGAGCTTCCACCTGCCGGACCGGCCCGCCGGCGGCGCGGGCGGCTCCGCCAGCGGCACGGACCGGCGGCGATGCGAGAGCGCATGTCCGCGCCCCACGAGGCCGACGGCAGACCGCCCTCGCGGCCCGGCCTCCGGGGGAGGCGCTCGACGGGGAGAGCGGGCGAAGGGCGGAGCACGCGGGAGGCGGTGGAACGTAAACCCGTCGACAGCGCGCCTTCGGGCCCGGCAGAGTGGCCGCCCGTGACGAGCAGTGAGCTGTGGACCCGCGCGACCGCCGACCGCTACGACGCCGAGGAGACCGAGATGTCCTCGGCCGCGGTCCTCGGGCCGACGGTCGCCTTCCTCGCCGAACTCGCCGGGGAAGGCCGGGCGCTGGAGTTCGCCGTCGGAACCGGCCGGGTGGGCGTCCCGCTCCGGGAACGGGGCGTGCCGGTGGCGGGCATCGAGCTGTCCGAGCACATGGCGGCGGCCCTGCGGCGCAAGATCGGTGAGGACATGCTCCCGGTCGTCATCGGAGACATGGCCACGACAGTCGTGCCCGGCGAGTTCGCCCTGGTCTATCTCGTCTACAACACCATCTCGAACCTGCTCACCCAGGACGAGCAGGTCGAGTGCTTCCGCAACGCCGCACGTCATCTGGAGCCCGGCGGCCGGTTCGTCATCGAGCTGGGCGTGCCGCCGTTGCGGTTCCTGCCGCCCGGCCAGGTCGCGGTGCCCTTCGACGTCTCCGAACGGCACCTCGGCTTCGACACGTTCGACCTCGTCGAGCAGATCCTCGTCTCGCACCACCTCACCGCCGACGGAGACGACGGCCGCTACCGCCGTGACGCCTCCCGGCACCGGTACGCCTGGCCGGCCGAACTCGACCTGATGGCGCGCATCGCCGGGCTCGAGCTGGAGCGTCGTGTCGCGGACTGGGACGGGTCGCCGTTCACCCAGGAGTCCGCCAAGCACATCTCCGTGTGGCGCAAGCCGGTCCGGGCCTGACAAACCGTGAATCAGGCCGGGGTGCCGGTGCGTATGCCTGCCAGGAGATGGGCGAGGGCGGTCGGGGTGGTGGTGAGGACCGTGGCGGGCGTGACGGACTCCCGCAGGAGTACGGCGGGGGCGGCGGTCGAGGCGAGTTCGAGGCAGTTGTTGCCGTCGCCGAAGCCTGAGAAGGACGATTTCTGCCAGTCGTCGGACGTCGTCGCAGCGCGCATCACAGCTCCTTCGCCAGCCTGTGGATGAAGTCACGTGAACGTTCGGCGTTCAGTGAGACTCCCTCCACTTTACGGAAAAACGTTCGAAGTGCGCCCATTTGAGCCTCGGAGTCGATGTAGGCCGTGCCGTGTGGCGCAAGCCGGTCCGGGTCTGAGAACCGCGGCTCAGGCCGGGGTGCCGGTGCGTATGCCTGCCAGGAGATGGGCGAGGGCGGTCGGGGTGGTGGTGAGGACCGTGGCGGGCGTGACGGACTCCCGCAGGAGTACGGCGGGGGTCGCGGTCGAGGCGAGTTCGAGGCAGTTGTTGCCGTCGGAACCACCGGAGAAGGACGACTTCTGCCAGTTGCCGGTACTCGTCACAGCGCGCCTCACACTTCCTTGGCCATCCTGCTCATGAAGTCGCGCGACGCGTCCGGCCCCAGCGACTCCGCTTCCAGCTTACGGAAGAGTGTTCGAAGGGAGTCGAGCTGGGCTTCGGAGTCGACGAGGGCCGTGCCTTCCGGGCCGTCCCGCTGGGCCGAGTCCAGTTTGGGTACCGCGCCACCGGCCAGCATCATGGTGTTCCAGGCTCCTGCGAAGCCGTCGCGGTCGAAGGGGATCACTCGCACGGTGACGTGGTCCGCCTCGGACAGCTGCAGGATGTGCACGAGCTGGGCCCGGGCGGCGGCGCGGTCGCCGACCCTGATGCGCAGGGCCGATTCATGGACGACAGCCTCGTAGGGGACGGGCTCCGGCCGCTCGATGATCACCCTGCGTTCCATCCGGTGCTGCACCCGCAATTCCAGTTCGGGGCCGGGTAGTTCAGGTACTCGATAGGCGAAGACGGCGCGTGCGTAGTCCTCCGTCTGCAGGAGGCCGGGCACGTGCAGGCACTCCACGTCCGCCCGGTACGTGGCATGGTGCTCCAGTTCGGCCAGGTCCAGGAACGCTGAGGGCAGTCGTCCTCGATATTCCTCCCACCAGCCCCGCGTGCGATCGGTCGCCATGGCCACCAACGCGTCGATGAACATCTCGTCCATGCAGGCGTAATGGGCGGCCAGACTCCGCAATCGCGCCTCGCTCACACCGGACTGGCCGTACTCGATCTGATTGATCTGAGTCGGACTCACCCCGAGCAGGGCCGCCGCCTCACGCGCCTTGAGGCCGGCCGCCTCCCGGAGCCTGCGCAGCTCAACAGCCAGACGCACCTGGCGTGCGGTCGGTTCGCGCCTCAAGCCCATCGGCCACCCCTCCCAACCCGCCCGCGAAGGCGACTCGTTCGGCGTCAGATTACTGGACCGACTTGCCCAACCTGGAAATCCAGGTCTACCGTCGGTGACGCACCGAACACGCTGCGGAAGTGCACCACTCCGTCCTGCCGGGACGGCTGCGGCATGCCACCGCCCGTGATGTCACCCCCCGACCCACCCGTGGAGCCGAGCCATGCCCGAAACCGACCGCGCCCGTGACGACGCCTGGGAGTACTCCCTCTCCATCCCCACCGACCCCAGAGCCGTGACCGTCTGCCGCCGCACCCTGCGGCTGATCCTCACGCTGCACGACCTGGCCGGCCTCGTCGACACGGCGGAACTGCTCGCCTCGGAGCTGGTCTCCAACGCCGTCCTGCACACCAAGGGCCCCGCGTGTCTGCGCCTGCGCTTCCGGGACGGCGTCCTGCAGATCGGCGCGTGGGACGCGGACCCCGAACCGCCCCGGCCGCCGGGGAGGCCGGACGACCCGGGCGAGGCCGAGAGCGGACGCGGGATGACCCTGGTCCGGGCCTGCTCGGACCTCTGGCACTGGCAGCCGCTGTCCCGCATGGGGCACCGGGGCAAGCTGGTGTGGTGCGAACTTAATGCGGCGTAGCTCGTTGATCACGTCGTACAGAAAGGAGAGCCGATGGTCGGCTCGTCGCACGAGGCGCTGCACCGGATCTTCCAGAAGGATCCAGCGCTGCTCACCCGTGCACTTCAACAGGTGTTGCACGTCCCCTTTCCGGAGCCGTACGACTTCGCCGGCATGAACGTCGACCTCACCGAGATCGAGCCCGTCGAGCGCCGCGTGGACACGCTCCTCAGGGCCGAGACCGACGAGGGAAGCTACCTGCTGGTCGTGGAGTCGCAGGGCAAGCCGGACGAGCGGAAGCGCGGTAGCTGGCCGTACTACCTCAGCTACCTGTACGAGAAGTACCGCTGCGAACCGGTGCTGATCGTCGTCACGCAGAGCAGCACCACAGCCCGCTGGGCGGCGCAGCCCATCCACAGGGGCGTACGCGAGATGCCTTCGCTGACAGTGCGCCCTTTCGTGCTCGGGCCGGACAACGTACCCGTGATCGCCACGGAGGAGGAGGCAAGACAGGATCCGCCCCTCGCGGCGCTCTCGGCCATGACACACGGCCGGGGACGGCAGGCTCCCGCCATACTGGAATCGCTGGCAGCCGCCCTGAAGGGCATGGACCGCGACAGCGCCGCGGTTCTCGTGCAGTTCGTCGACTCGTGCCTGGCGGATGACCAGGCCCGGCAGATGTGGAGGGACCTGATGACGGCGATGCAGTACTTCTGGCGGCATCCGCTCGCCGAGGAGGTGCGGGAACAGGGCCGCGAGGAAGGCCGCGAGGAAGGCCGGCTTCAGGAGCGGGCGCAGGCGATTCTGCGCACTCTCAAGTGGCGCCGGATCGCTGTCCCCGCCTCCGTCCGCGAACGTGTCCTCGCCTCTACGGACTTCGACGAACTCGGAACCTGGCTCGACCGTTCCTATGAGGTCGACCACGTGCAGGAGCTGTTCGGCGAGGATCCGGCATGAGCGCGAAGGCCGGCGAGGGGGGCCGTGCGCGCAGACGTGGCCGGGGCCCTCTTCGCGGTACCGGTCAGCCCAGCTCCCGCACCGGCGTTCCCGCCAGGTACGCCCGGATGTCCTCCACCGCCTGCCCGTAGTACCGCTCGTAGTTGGCCCGGGAGACGTAGCCGAGGTGCGGGGTCGCCAGCAGGCGGGGGGCGCTGCGCATCGGGTGGCCGGCGGGGAGGGGCTCCACGTCGAAGACGTCCACGCCCGCGCCCGCGATACGGCCCTCGCGCAGCGCCGCCAGCAGCGCCTCCTGGTCGACGATCGCCGCCCGCGAGGTGTTGACCAGGTAGGCCGTCGGCTTCAGCAGGGCCAGCTCAGCCGGTCCCACCAGACCCCGGGTGCGCTCGCTCAGCGCCAGGTGCACCGACACGAAGTCGCTCTCGGAGAGCAGCGCCTCCTTCGACGGGGCCCGCCGCACGCCGACTTCGGCCGCCCGCTCCTCCGTCAGGTTCTGGCTCCACGCACTCACCTCCATGCCGAAGGCGAGCCCCACCCGGGCCACCGCGCTCCCGATCTTCCCGAGGCCCAGCAGACCGAGCCGGCGGCCGTGCAGGTCCGCGCCGACCGTCGACTGCCACGGCCCGCCCTCCCGCAGGGCCGTGCTCTCCTCGACCAGGCCCCGGGCCAGGCCCAGCAGCAGCGCCCACGTCAGCTCGACGGGCGGAGTCGACGAACTCTGCGTGCCGCAGACCGTCACCCCGTTCGCCTTCGCCGCCGCGTAGTCGATCACCGAGTTGCGCATGCCGGAGGCCACCAGCAACCGCAGCCGGGGGAGACGGTCCAGCAGCGACGCGGGGAAGGTGACCCGCTCCCGCAACGTGACCACGCAGTCGAAGTCGGCCAGCGCCGCTGCGAGTTCGCCCTCGTCGCCGAAGTGCTCGGTGAAGGGGACCACCTCCAGCTCACGGCCCGGGACCGACCAGTCGGCGACGGTCGTCGCCACGTTCTGGAAGTCGTCGAGTACGGCACAGCGGAAGGGCACGGCGTTTCCTCCAGGCGGCTTGTCCGCGGGTGGTCCTTCCCGTCCCGACCGGGAAGCTCCCGTCCGAGATTACGGTGCGGACGTGAGCGCCTCCGCCCACCCCCTGGCCGAGCAGCGCGGCGTCGAGCGGAAGCAGAACATGGGGAAGAAGAACATGTGGCGAAGGGAGAGGAAACAGGGGGCTGTCGGAGCAACGGCCGCCTCTGAGGCAACATCTAGGTGAACGACGCCGCCGCGCGAGCACCGGGCGCGGCTGCCGTCGAAGGCCGGACGGAGCGAGAGGGACGTGGTGGACGTGGGGGATGCGCTCGACGCGGGACACGCGGGAGACGCGGGAGACCCGGACAAGGCGGGTGACTCGGTGGAGCCGAGGATCGCCGTCGCCGTGGTGACGATGGGGGACCGGCCCGCCCAGGTCGACGCGCTGCTGGAGTCGGTGGCCAAGCAGGACCTGGCCCCGGCCCGCATCGTGATCATCGGCAACGGCTGCGTGCTCCCCGAGTTCGCCGAGCGGCTGTCCCTCCCCGGCGAGGTCACCACGATCGACGTCGACGAGAACCTCGGCTGTCCCGGCGGCCGCAACGTCGGTCTCGCCCGCCTGCGTGAGTTCGGGGACGTCGACGTCGTCGTCGAACTGGACGACGACGGGCTGCTCGTCGACGCCGACGTCCTGCGCCGCGTCCGCGACCTCTACGCGGCCGACCCCCGCCTCGGCATCGTCGGCTTCCGCATCGCGGACGAACACGGCGAGACCCAGCGCCGGCACGTGCCGCGCGTCGGCGCGTCCGACCCGCTCCAGGGCGGCTACGTCACCGGCTTCCTCGGCGGCGGCCACGCCCTGAGCATGGCCATGCTCGACGAGACCGGCGACTGGCCCGCCGAGTTCTTCTTCGCGCACGAGGAGACGGACCTGGCCTGGCGCGCCACCGACGCCGGCTGGAAGATCCTCTACGCGCCCGAGCTGCTGCTCCAGCACCCCAAGACGTCGCCCGCCCGGCACGCCATCTACCACCACGTCACCGCGCGCAACCGGGTCTGGCTGGTCCGGCGCAACCTTCCGCTGCCGCTCATCCCGGTCCACCTGGGCGTCTGGATCGCCGTCACGCTGCTGCGCACACGCTCGCTCGCCGGACTCAGGGCCTGGTTCGGCGGTTTCGCGGAGGGTGCGCGGAAACCGGCGGGCGCTCGTCGGCCCATGAAGTGGCGGACGGTGTGGCGGCTCACCCGACTGGGCAGGCCGCCGGTCGTCTGAGTCCACCGGTCGTCCGAGCCTGGGGATCTACCCGACTGGAGCTCCATGCGCGCACACCGCCCCCTCGTCTTCACCCTCGTCCTCTCCGCTGCAGCTCTCACCAGCTCCTGTACGGAGCGGAAGCAGGAACCGCCCGATTCCGCAAAAGAAAAGACGATATCCGCGTCACAACCCGCCACATGGGACGGCAAAGAAGACGCAGAAGCGGCGATGCAGCGCGCCACACGCGCTCTGAACGCAGTCGAACCCGAGACCGCTGCTCGCCAGGACTCAGACACGACAACCTTGGCGAAGGGCCTGGACAGGACGTTCACCATGCAGGGCAAAAGGCCCTACACGTTCGACATCGCCTGCCAGACTCCCGCAACGCACACGCTCACGCTGAAGCTGATACGGGGCGACGTGGCGAACGAATGGGACGTGGAGTGCGGTGACCGCGAAGCGGACCAACTCGACATCCCGGCCGGCGCTCCCATCACCGCTCAGATCAGACCAGCGAGTGGCGAGACCGAAGGCATCATCAGCTGGCGACTCAACACCGTAGGAGCTGAGGACGTACAGGATTGCATGGACGACATCACAGAGTGTTGAGCTGAGCTGAGTCCGCCTGTCGTCCGAGGCCGTCGGCTGGTCGGGTCCGTCGGCTGGTCGGGTCCGCCGGTCGTCCGACCGGGGGCAGGCCGTTCGAACCGACGGTCGTCCGAGGGGCATGTCGTCCGAGGGGCGGGTGGCCCGGCGAGCCGGGGAGCGGGCGCACGAGGAGTGGCGGTCGGCGCTCGACGCGCTGGACGGGACGGACGCGAAGGCGGTCGTGGGGGAGCTCAGGGAACTGCTCGCGGGCCGGGTGTGACTACTTCGCGTCGGCATAGCACTCCACCACCGCCGTGGTGAACGGGAACCGCACCGGCGTCTTCCCGAACGTGAGCCGTCCGGCCAGGTCGGACGCCTCGCGGATCGCGGCGGCGACCTTCTCGGCCTCTTCCTCGGGACAGTGCACGATCACCTCGTCGTGCTGGAAGAAGACCAGCTCGGCGGCCATCCCCGCACAGGCCTGCCGCAACGCGGCGAGCAGCAGCAGCGCCCAGTCGGCGGCGCTGCCCTGGACGACGAAGTTGCGGGCGAAGCGTCCCCGCGCGCGGGCGTCGGTCGAGGCGTACCCCGGCACCCATTCCTGTCCGTCGCCCTCACCGTCACCGTCGCCGTAGCCTCGCGGCCTCCTCCGCGCCTGCCCCGCCCCGGGGCCGTCGGCGTCGTCCTCGGGCAGCGGGATGCCGGCCTCCTCCGATCCGCCGTCGCCGCTTCGGGCCGCCGGCGGGCAGGTCCGGCCCAGCCAGGTCCGCACGAGCCGGCCCTCCTCGCCGGCCTTGGCCGCCTCGTCGACGTAGGCCACCGCGCGCGGGAAGCGGCGGCGCAGTGCCGCGAGGTTCTTCAGGCCGTCCCCCGAGGTCTGTCCGTAGACCGCCCCGAGGACGGCGAGTTTGGCCTGGCCGCGGTCGCCGGAGAAGGCGCGGTCGGAGACGGCCTGGTAGAGGTCGCTCTCCCGGCCGGCGACCTCCATCAGCCCCGGGTCGCGGGAGATCGCCGCCAGCACGCGGGGCTCCATCTGGTCGGCGTCGGCGACGACGAGCCGCCAGCCGGGATCGGCGACCACGGCGCGTCGGATGACCTTGGGGATCTGCAGAGCGCCTCCGCCGTTGGTCACCCAGCGGCCGGTGACCGTGCCGTGTGCGAGGAACTCCGGCCGGAACCGTCCGTCGCGCACCCAGTCCTGCAGCCAGGACCAGCCGTGGGCCACCCAGATGCGGTACAGCTTCTTGTACTCGATCAGCGGCTTCACGGCCGGGTGGTCGAGGGACTCGATCTCCCAGCGCCGGGTCGACCGGACCCTGATCCCGGCCTGCGCGAAGGCCTTGACGACGTCGGCGGGCAGGTCGGGGCGGACCCGGCGGCCGAAGGCGGCCGACACCTCGTCGGCCAGCTCGGCCAGCCGACGGGGCTCGCCGCGGCCCGCGTAGCGGTCGCCGAGCAGGTCGTGCAGGACCGCGCGGTGTACGTGCGCGCTCCAGGGCAGCCCGGCCCGGTTCATCTCGGCGGCCACCAGCATGCCGGCCGACTCGGCCGCCGTCAGCAGCCGCATCCGCTCCGGGTGTGCCGCTCGCTCGTGGCGTCGCTGCTGCTCGGCGTAGACGGCGAGGAGGTCGGCGAGGGGGAGCCGGGCGGCGGCCTGCGGCTCGAACAGCGCCGACTGCGCGCCGGGCACGGCAGCGCGCGGCGGCGGATCCGGCGGCACGGGGCCGCCGCGCAGCCGGGCCAGCGCGGCGGCCGCCGAACGGGGCTCGCCCGACCGGCCCTCGTGGCCCAGCAGAAGGGTCTCGGCGTCCTCGACGTCGTAGCACCGCTCCACCCGCACCCCCGCGGCGAGCAGCGGCGGATACACCTCGGCCGTGGAGCGCCAGACCCAGCGGGTGACGCCGGGCCGCGCGCGCACGGCGCGGACGAGGTCCGGCTCCCGCAGCACCGGGCCGGCGGGCAGCCCGCCGGGGCCGAGGGGGGCGAGCTCCACGCCACCGTCCTCGGCCGGAGCGAGCGCCCACCGGTCGGCCATGCCGCGAGTGTGGCAGGAGGGTCTGACAACGGCCCTCCTCAGCCCTGTGGCCGTTCCTCGTCCTCGTGCGCCTCGACCAGCTCGGCCAGGGTCTTCGCCACGAACCTCTCGGTCTCTGCCTTGTCGACGCCGAGGCCGCTGAGCACGCCCTCGCCGTTCTCGTGCTCCAGCAGGGCCAGCAGGAGGTGTTCGGTGCCCACGTGGTGGTGGCCGAGGCGGAGCGCCTCGCGGAAGGTGAGTTCGAGGACCTTCTTGGCGTCCGCGCCGTAAGGGACCAGCTCCGGCGGCTCCTCGACGGCCGCCGGGAGCGCGGCGGTCGCGGCCTCGCGGACGGCGTCCAGGGTGACGCCCTGCTGGACGACCGCCTTCGCGGCGAGGCCGTCCGGTTCGGCCAGCAGACCGAGGACCAGGTGCGCGGGCAGCCCCTCGGCGTTGCCGGACGCCTTGGACTCGCTGTGGGCCGCCATGACCACGTTGCGTGCGCGGGGGGTGTAGCGGCCGAAGTTCTGGGCGTCGACGCCGGCCGACTCCTTCGGCACGAACCTCTTCTGAGCGGCCTGCCGGGTGACGCCCATGCTGCGGCCGATGTCCGTCCAGGACGCGCCCGAACGGCGGGCCTGGTCGACGAAGTGGCCGATGAGGTGGTCCGCCACGTCACCGAGGTGGTCGGCGGCGATGACGGCGTCCTGGAGCTGGTCGAGCGGCTCGTCGTGGACCTTCTTGATGGCGTCGATGAGGTCGTCGAGACGGACGGACGAAGTGGTGCCGGGGCGTGGATTCGTCATGCGTCAACCCTAGGTTGACAGTAAAAGGGTGTCAACCCGAGGTTGTCACCCCGATCCGCGTGAAAGCCGCCCCGCTCCGCCCCCTTCCCACGCGCAGCCCGCCCTGAGGCCACCCCGCCGCTCCCGCGCGCGGGCAATCGCCCCGCCGGCGTCTCCCCGCTCGGCCTCACGCCGCTTCCAGCCGTCCCGCGCGCGGGAGCCGTCCGGGTCCCGTGGCACGATCGACCGGTGAGCAGCACCAGCAGCAGTCCGGTCGACACCGTCGAACGCGCCTTCCGGGCCGCCCTCCACGACAGCGCCGACACCGCCCTCGACACGGGTGCGTCGCTCCTCGCCGCCGACCCCGCGACGGACGCGGAACTCACGCGCCGGGGCGTGGAGTTCGTCGCGGCGCTCTGGCGGCGGGGCTGGCAGCCCGCGGACGCGGTGCGGATCGTGCGCCGCGAGCTGGACGCCGTCCATCTGGCCCTCGTGACGGCGCTGATCCGCGCTCAGGCGCGCGACGACCGGGCGCGCGGCCGGCGCTGGGCGGACCAGCTGGCGGAGCTGCCCGCCGAGCCGCCGGCGTCCACCGACCGCTTCTCGCACGTCACGGCGGTCCTGGAGCTGTACCGTCTGCTGCTGCGCCTGCCCGCCCTCGAGCCCCTCCAGGAGCGCGAGCCGCACCGGCAGTCCCGCCCGGGCTCGCACTCCCGCATGCTCACCCGTATCCGCGCGCTGCTCGCCAAGGCCGAGGCGACCGGGTTCCCGCAGGAGGCGGAGGCGCTCACCGCGAAGGCGCAGGAGCTGATGGCCCGGCACAGCGTCGACGAGGCGCTGCTCGACGCCCGGGCTCCGGACCCGGACGCGCCCGGCGCCTGCCGGATCGGCGTGGAGCCGCCCTACGAGCAGGCGAAAGCGGTGCTGCTCGACGCGGTCGCCGACGCGAACCACTGCCGGGCGGTGTGGAACGAGCCCTTCGCGTTCTCCACGGTCGTCGGATTCGAGGCCGACCTGGAGACCGTCGAGCTGCTCTACACCTCGTTGCTGGTGCAGGCGCAGTCCGCGATGGCGAAGGCGGAGGCGGGCCAGCGGGCCGGGGGGCGCAGGCGGACCAAGACCTTCCGGCAGTCCTTCCTCGCCGCGTACGCCCATCGCATCGGCGCCCGCCTCGGCGAGATCGCGGCGGCCGCCGAGACCGCGGTGAACGACGATCTGCTGCCGGTCCTCGCCACGCGCGCGGTCGCGGTCGGCGCGGCGACGGACCGGATGTTCCCGCAGACCGTGTCCACGCGTCTGCGCGGGGTCACCGACGAGGCGGGCTGGACGGAGGGCGCCGAAGCCGCCGACCGGGCCCGCATGCGGGCCCGCCCCCGGCTGCCCTGACGCCCCCGGCTGCCCCGGCCGCTCCGGTGCAGGTCAGTCGCCCGCCTGCGTGAAGGCGCTCACGGTGGCGTCCGGCACGTCCTTGCTCTTCAGCGCGACGTCGCCGTACGACCAGTCGAAGCTCACGGTGGACGAGGCGCCCGGCAGGCCGTACTTCACCTTGCTGACGGCGAGGCTCTTGTCGCCGCCCTTCTCGCCACGCACGTAGGTGATCGTGAAGGAGGCGGTCCCCTGCGCCGGGAGGGTCAGCGTCTGCGCCTCGGCGGCGCCGTCCTCGGCCACGGTCGCGGCGGCGCCGTCGGCCTGCAGCGTCACCTTGGGGAAGCCCTTGAGGGTGCACTGCGCACCCTTGTTGGTCAGCGTGACGGTGACGTTGCCGGTGTCACCGGCGGCGGGTGCGGCGTCCACGGGGCCGACCTCCTGCCCGAGGCCGTCGGCGGCACAGGCGCCGCCGGCCGGTGCGGCGGAGCCGGTGGCCTTGCTCTCGTCGCCGCCGGAGTCGCTGTCGTCCCCGCCTCCGCAGGCGGTGAGGAGCAGTGCCGCGGCGAGGGCCGTGACGGTGAGGGGAACGGCGCGCATGAGTGATTCCTAGGGTCGCGTGACGATGCTCGATGGATCATCACGCACGCGTGCGGCGGCAGTTCGCGCGCCCCCCGTTTCTGTGACCGCTTCGCTACCCGAGGCCCGGCGTGGGCAGTCCCGACGGCCACTGGCCGCCCTGCGCCTTGGTGAACGTCTCCTTGCCGGCCGCGCCCGACCAGGTCACCTGGAGGGACTTCGCGTCGACGGAGGCGACCATGCCGGTCTTCCGGTCGTCCTTGCCGACGCTGCACTTGAGGTGGATCATCCGCATGCCCGCCTCCTCGCCCGCCGTGCCGCTGCACACGGCCCCGCCGGTCACGAAGAGGGCGGCCTGCTTGCCGGTCACGATCAGGGCGACTGCCTTGCCGCCCGTCGTGGCGAGCCAGCTTCCCTCCAGTTCGTCGGAAGCGGAGACCGGCGCCGGCGCCGATGAACCGCCCGCGCCGCCGGCGTCCGCGGCCGCCGGCGTGGACGGCGTGGCCGAGGAGCCGTCGGACCCGCCGCCGTCGCTGCACGCGGTCAGCGCGAGCGCGCCCGCCAGCGCGGCGGCCGCCGCCGCGGCCCGCACCGGCCGACGGGACGCGCCCCGCGAGAAGATCGCCGAAGTCACTGCTGGCTCCCAAGCTGTGCTGTAGCCGGCCGGCCCGGACATCGGCCGTGAGGACCGCAGGGGCCGGGGGTCCGCAGCAAGTTACCAGCAAGCCCTGACAGAACCCCGGACCGGGCTGGCGACCTGCCCGCGCATCCTGGCGGAACCGCGGCCCGGGGCTGGCGACCTGCCCGCACGCCCTTGCGGAACCCCGAGGCGGGCGGTGACCCACCAGGACGACTCCCGCACCCCGGGCACCCGTCCGGCGCGGCTCTGCTCGGGCAGACCGGGCCGGGACAGCCCGAACCTGCGGAAGCACCCACGCGGCGCCCGTCCACCCGCTCCCCGTTGCGGATCCGCGCCGCTTCGGCGTCGCGGGGGCGGGCGCGCAACCCCTGCTGCGCCCCGAGTCCGGCCCGGAGCGCCCACCGGCCCGGACGCGTGGAGGAACCTGCCTGTCCCCGCCCAGGCGTGTCCTGTACGCGTCCCTCCCGTCCACTCTCGGCACGCCGGACGACGCCGTTCTGCGCAGGCGTGCTCCCTCTGTCCCCGTAGGCCGTCTCCTCGGTACAGGCGAGCAGATTCACTCCTGACGTCCACCCGCCGGAGCCGTTCGTCCCGTCCCCCCGACCGACGACCGGCCGACCGGTCGCTCATGCGCCCGGCCGTCCTCACCTCGCTCCCGCGCGCGACTCCCTCGCCGTGGGCGGGGACGCGGTCGTCGTCGCCGGACGTCACGGGCAGGGGGTCGCCCGGACCGATGGGCTTCCCGGATCCGCGGAGGGCGCCGACTTCGGTCCGCGGGAGCCCGCCCGGGGCCCCGAGCGGATGCAGGGAGTCCGCCGGAACGGCTTCTCCCCGTACCGGCGTCTGCGACGGACTTCGCGTGCCCGCGGCCGATCCGTTCTCCTGCCGACGGAACAGGACCGGCGTGCTGAGCGTCTGTTCCTCATATGCTCATGGTTCGATCCGGACGACTTTCCCGGAGAGCCCATGACGGGCCCGGGAAAGGGAACGAGCCGGGTAAAGCAGGCGTCAAAGCTGTAACCACTCAGGCACCGCGCGTGCACGTGCATATGCCCATGCAACTGCACGTGAACGGAGTTATGATCCGGAACAGTTGACAACGGCACCCATGGCCACACAAGCCAGTGCACCACCAGGGAGCGACCTGTGGACCACCACGTTGACGGGGGGCACGACATGTACAACGGCATGACGGCCACACAGCTGTACGGGGTTGCCTGGCAGAAGAGCCGGCACAGCAACTCACAGGGTTCGTGCGTGGAGTTCGCCCGCCTGCCGGGCGGTGACGTGGCCGTGCGCAACTCGCGTTTTCCCGACGGTCCCGCGCTCGTCTACACGCGCGCCGAGATCGAGGCGATGCTGCTGGGCATCAAGGACGGAGAGTTCGACCATCTCATCGCGAGCTGACGGCGTCCGACGTCACCGCCGCCGCCCGTCCCCCCTGTCCGTCTCCTGCGCTTCTCCGTGGCGGCCCAGGCTCTCCGCTGTGGAGCAACGCGCGTAGAGCCGGTGCCTCACCACGCCCCGCGGTTCGTCATTCGGCGGGGGTGTGCAGCCGGAACAGCGCCCAGACGACCTTGCCGCCCAGACTGCCGGAGAGCGGATGCCAGCCCCAGCTCTCGGCGAACGAGTCCACGAGGAAGAGTCCGCGGCCCGACTCGGCCGCGAAGTCCTCGCCCTCCCGGGGCAGCGGGCTGTCGGGGCTGGGGTCGCGCACCGCGCAGACGAGCCGTTCGGTCCACCGCATCAGGTGCAGACGCACGGGCGCATGCCGGTGATCCTGTACGACCTGGACGTCCTCGGAGGACAGCCCGTGTCTCAGCGCGTTGGTCACCAGTTCCGAGACGACCAGGCAGACGTCGTCGAGCCTGTCGCCCACGTCCCACTGGCCGAGGGTTCTCCTGGCGAACTGCCGTGCCTCGCGCACCGCTTCGAACCGGGTGGGCAGAGCGCAGGAGGCGGCGTCGGACACGGCCGCGGGATCGAGCGGCGGAAGGCCCTGCCGTAACGGCTGGAGCATGGTCGATCCATTCGTCCCCATGCGAGGCACTCCCGGGATTCGCGGTCGTTGCGATGCAGCGGTGGCGCGGGACCATGGTTTCTGATGCGCACTGTGGATGCAAGGGCAGATGCACGTGCACATGACCGAAATGGACCCGCCCGTACCGCTTCTTGGCCATTTTTTCCGCCAACTTCTCGCCCATCAAGGGCACTTTCCTTGCTGTCTCCTCACCCTTCCCACGCATCTCGCTGCGCGTATCCTTTGGCTTCTTTCCATCTCTGTAATCGGACGAGTACTGCTCGAAGTGTTTTAGTGGCAGACTGCGGGCCCTAAGACGGCTGGGGAGGCTGGCGAACGTGAGCGCGGGAGAGCCCGGATCGGTGGTGCGGCGGATGCTGCTCGGCTCGCAACTACGGCGGCTGCGTGAGACACGCGGCATCACGCGCGAGGCCGCCGGATACTCGATCAGGGCGTCGGAGTCGAAGATCAGCCGAATGGAACTGGGCCGGGTGAGCTTCAAGACCCGCGACGTGGAGGACCTGCTCACGCTGTACGGCATCACGGACGACGCGGAGCGCCAGTCGCTCGTCGGCCTCGCCCGCGAGGCCAACGTGGCCGGCTGGTGGCACAGTTACTCGGACGTCCTGCCCAACTGGTTCCCCACCTACGTCGGCCTGGAGGGCGCTGCCGCGCTGATCCGGGCGTACGAGGTCCAGTTCGTGCACGGTCTGCTGCAGACCGAGGCGTACGCCCACGCGGTCGTCAGCCGCGGCATGAAGGACGCGACCGCGGCCGACGTCGACCGTCGCGTGGCGCTGCGGCTGGAGCGGCAGAAGTACCTCGTCGCCGAGAACGCCCCCGACGTCCACATCGTGCTGGACGAGGCGGCGCTGCGCCGGCCGTACGGCGACCGCGAGGTGATGCGCGGACAGCTCCAGCACCTGATCGAGATCTCCGAACGCCCCAACGTGCGGCTGCAGGTGGTGCCGTTCAGCCTCGGCGGGCACTCCGGCGAGTCGGGGGCGTTCACGATCCTGAGCTTCCCGGAGTCCGACCTGCAGGACGTCGTCTATCTGGAACAGCTCACCAGCGCGCTCTACCTGGACAAACGCGAGGACGTCGCCCAGTACGAGCAGGCCCTCGCGGAGCTCCAGCAGGACAGCCCCGGACCGGACGAGAGCCGGGACCTGCTGCGCGGCCTCATCCAGCTGTCGTAGGGATCCCTCCGCGGGGCCCACGGCCCGCCGAAGTTCCCGACAACTCCCCTGTATCAGCCGTACGATGACGTGCGATCAGATCGTGGCCGCGATCGATCGCAGCCGATCGCAGCAGGGGATTGAGGGATCACATGTCGCCTTACTTCACGGACCTGGCCCAGCAGTACATCGACGGCACATGGCGTCCGGGCACCGGGTCCTGGGACATCATCACCATCAACCCCTATGACGGCGAGAAGCTGGCCTCGATCACCATAGCCACGGCCGAGGAGGTCGACGAGGCGTACCGGGCCGCCGCCCGGGCCCAGAGGCAGTGGGCAGCGACCAACGCCTACGCCCGCCGCACGGTCTTCGAGAAGGTGCTGCGCCTGGTCGAGGAGCGCGAGGCGGAGATCAGCGCTCTCCTCGTCGACGAGGCCGGCGGCACCTTCGGCAAGGCCGCCTTCGAACTCCACCTCGCCAAGGAGTTCCTGCGCGAGTCGATCCACCTGTCGCTGCGCCCCGAGGGCCGCATCCTGCCCTCGCCGATCGACGGCAAGGAGAACCGCGTCTACCGCGAGCCGGTCGGCGTGGTCGGTGTGATCAGCCCCTTCAACGTGCCCTTCCTGCTGTCGCTGAAGTCCGTCGCCCCGGCGCTCGCGCTCGGCAACGCAGTGGTGCTGAAGCCGCACCAGAGCACCCCGGTCTCCGGCGGCACCGTGATCGCCAAGCTCTTCGAGGACGCCGGCCTGCCGCCGGGCCTGCTGAACGTCGTCGTGACCGACATCGCCGAGATCGGCGACGCGTTCCTGGAGCACCCGGTCCCGCGGGTCATCTCCTTCACCGGCTCCGACAAGGTCGGCCGCCATGTCGCGACGGTCGCCGCCTCGCACTTCAAGCGGACCGTCATCGAACTCGGCGGCAACAGCGCGTTCGTGGTCCTGGACGACGCCGACGTCGACTACGCGGTCGACGCCGCCGTGTTCAGCCGCTTCGTCCACCAGGGCCAGGTCTGCATGGCCGCCAACCGGATCCTGGTCGACCGTGCGCTCGCCGACGAGTTCACCGAGAAGTTCGTCGCCAAGGTGCGCACCCTCAAGGCAGGCGATCCGCGCGACCCGCAGACCGCGATCGGCCCGGTGATCAACTCCTCGCAGGCGGAGGCCGTGTCCGGCGTCGTCGAGCAGGCGATCCGCGAGGGCGCGCACGCGCTGGTGCACGGTACGACGGTGGGCAACCTGGTGGAGCCGTCCGTCCTGGCCGACCTCCCCGCCGACTCCGCGCTGCTCCGGCAGGAGGTCTTCGGACCCGTCGTGTTCGTGAACACCTTCGACGGCGAGGAGGAGGCCGTGCGCCTGGTCAACGAGTCGCCGTACGGGCTGAGCGGCGCCGTCCACACCGCCGACGTCGAGCGCGGGGTGGCCTTCGCCAAGCAGATCGTCACCGGCATGTTCCACGTCAACGACGCCACCGTGCACGACGAGCCGATCGTGCCCTTCGGCGGCGAGAAGAACTCCGGTGTCGGCCGCCTCAACGGCGAGACGACCCTGGAGGCCTTCACCACCACCAGGTGGATCTCGGTCCAGCACGGCCGCAGCACGTTTCCCTTCTGAACGGCGCCGGGCCGGGCCGTGCGGGTCGCGCGCCGACCACCCGGCGCGGAAGGCCGGGGCGGCCCGGTGCGGGAGGCCGGGGCGGCCCGGTGCGGGAGGCCGGGGCGGTGGCCCGCGGGCGTCCGCCCGCCACGCCCTAACCTGGGCGCATGTCAGCGATCCGTCTTCTCGTTCTGGGAGCCGTGCGTCAGCACGGGCGGGCCCACGGCTACCAGGTGCGCGGCGACCTCGAGTACTGGGGCGCCCACGAGTGGTCCCACGCCAAGCCGGGCTCGATCTACCACGCGCTGAAGCAGATGGCCAAGCAGGGACTGCTGCGTGAGCACGAGACGGCCCCGTCCACCGCGGGCGGCCCGCCGCGCACCGAGTACGAGATCACCGAGGCCGGCGCCGAGGAGTACTTCCGGCTGCTGCGCGACGCGCTGACCTCGTACGACCAGAAGACCGACGTGAAGTCGGCGGCCATCGGCTTCATGCTCGACCTCCCGCGCGCGGAGGCCGTGTCGCTGCTGGAGGAGCGCATCCGCGGCATCGAGGCGTGGCGCTCCGCCGTCACCGCGCACTACGTCCCCGAGGAGGGCCCGGAGCAGTTGGGCCACATCGGCGAGATCATGAACCTCTGGCTCCACACGGCCGACGGCGAGGCCGAGTGGACCCGCGGCCTGATCGCCCGCATCGAGGGCGGGGCGTACACCTTCGCGGGGGAGGGCGAGCCGTTCGTCGGCGTGCTGCGGGAGGGCGAGGACAACCCGTACGCCACGGGCGAGCGGCATCCGGGAGACCTTCGCTGACACGTCGACGCGCCAGGTGTCCGGCCGCAACGGCATGGACGACCGAATCCTCACCGGTGTGACCTTGCCCCGGCTCCCGGCCCCCGGCCCCCGGCCCCCGGCCTTCGGCTCCAGGTCCCGGTCCTGGGCCGTGCGGCCCGGGACCGCCGTGCCCCGCTCGTCCGGACCGTCCCTCGTGGACCGCGGCCGCGCGATCGCCGACGGCACGGCCGGCGAACCCGGCGTGCGTCCGCCCGCCCGCCCGCGGCCGGTCTCCTAGTGGTGGAAACTCGTCGCCGCGCTCTTGTCCCGGATCGCGGGACCCGACTGCCGTCGCAGGTCCGGCAGCAGCCGGGTGAGGTCCTCCATGAACAGGTCGGCGAGGTCCTCCGAGAAGCCGTTTCTGCACACGACGCGTAGGACGGACAGGTCCTCCCGATTCGCCGGGAAGGTGTACGCGGGCACCAGCCAGCCGCTCTCGCGCATCCGCCGGGAGACGTCGAAGACGTCGAACGAGTCCACGCCCTCCGCCGTGGTGAAGGCGAACACCGGAAGTTCGTCGCCCCGGGTGAGGAGCCGGAAGTCGCCGAGCGCCTCCACCTGCCCGGCCATGCGTCCGGCCACGTCCCGCGTGGTCTGCTGGACCGCCCGGTAGCCCTCGCGGCCGAGTCGCAGCAGCGTGTAGTACTGCGCGACGACCTGGGCGCCCGGGCGGGAGAAGTTGAGCGCGAAGGTGGGCATGTCGCCGCCCAGGTAGTTCACACGGAACACGAGCTCCTCCGGCAGGGCCTCCTTGTCGCGCCACAGCGCCCAGCCCACCCCCGGGTACACCAGCCCGTACTTGTGCCCCGAGGTGTTGATGGACGCCACGCGCGGGAGGCGGAAGTCCCAGACCAGGTCCTCGTCGAGGAACGGCGCGATCATCGCGCCGGACGCGCCGTCGACGTGGACCGGGACGTCCAGGCCGGTGCGCTCCTGGAGGGAGTCCAGCGCCGCGCACAGCTCGGCGATCGGCTCGTAGGACCCGTCGAAGGTGGACCCGAGGATGCCGACGACCCCGATGGTGTTCTCGTCGCACAGTTCGGCCGCGAGCTGCGGGTCGAGGTGGAAGCGCTCCCCCTCCATGGGGACCAGGCGGGCCTCCACCTCCCAGAAGTTGCAGAACTTCTCCCAGCAGACCTGGACGTTGATCCCCATCACGAGGTTCGGACGCGCCCCCGGATAGCGGTCGGCGTTGCGCCGCGCCCACCGTCGCTTCATCGCCATTCCGGCGAGCATGCACGCCTCGCTCGACCCGGTCGTCGAACAGCCCACGGCCGCCGAGGGGTCGGGCGCGTTCCACAGGTCGGCGAGCATCGCCACACAGCGCCGCTCCAGCTCGGCGGTGCGCGGGTACTCGTCCTTGTCGATCATGTTCTTGTCCCGGCACTCCGCCATCAGGATGCCGGCCTGCGGCTCCATCCACGTGGTCACGAAGGTGGCCAGGTTGAGGCGCGCGTTGCCGTCCAGCATGAGTTCGTCGCGCACCAGCTGATACGCCGTCGACGGGGACGTCGGGCCGTCCGGCAGCCGGTGCTTGGGCGGCGCCTCGGTCATGCCGGTGACCGGATCCGCCTCCCCGTAGAAGGGATTGACGGACAGTGGACGCTCGTCGGACTTCTGGGAACCTTTGTGCAACGGCATGGAATGCCTCCTGAAGGATCGAACGGGTGTCAGCGGACCGAAGTTCCGTCCGTGCGCAACTGCCTCTGCGGCGGCCCCGTCACCAGCGGCGGCCCCGTCACCAGAGGCGGGGCGGGCAGCGAGGCGACGTGGAGCAGTGCGGTGCTCGACGCCGGGGCCGGTGTGCCGCGGCGCCCGAGGCCGGCGCCGCCGTTCGGCGGCGTCGCACGGCGGTGTCGTCCTGGGCCTGCCAGGGGCCCTGGGCGGCCCGCTGACGCGCTTCGGGAGACCGGACGAGGTCGGGGGCCCACGCCCGGCCCCGGGCGCCGCGGCGCGCCGGCCGGCCCCGGCCGGCGGAGCGGGCGGGATCGACGGCAGCAGGGTGCGCGCCGTCGCCGCCGGAGCGGTGGGCGAATACTGCGAGGTGTCTGGACCACGGCCTCACGATAAACGGACGAAACGGACACTACATCCGGGCGCGGACGCCTCCGGGGAGATCCGGGGAGACCGGCTTGCACCTCACGCGACGTGAGGACGCATCGTGGAGGCGTACCGGGAAGGGGGCGGACGAAGTGAGCTACTCCGTAGGACAGGTCGCCGGATTCGCCGGTGTCACGGTGCGCACGCTGCACCACTACGACGACATCGGGCTGCTCGTCCCCGGCGGGCGCAGCCACGCGGGCCACCGGCGCTACGACGAGGCCGACCTCGACCGGCTGCAGCAGATCCTGTTCTACCGCGAGCTCGGCTTCCCGCTCGAGGAGGTCGCGGCCCTGCTCGACGACCCGGCGGCCGACCCGCGCGCGCACCTGCGCCGCCGGCACGAACTGCTGACCGCCCGGATCGGGAGACTGCAGGAGATGGCCGAGGCCGTGGAACACGCCATGGAGGCACGCAAGATGGGCATCAACCTCACACCCGATGAACGGTTCGAGGTCTTCGGCGACAAGGACCCCGAGCAGTACGCCGAAGAGGCGGAACAGCGCTGGGGCGGCACCGAGGCGTACGCCGAGTCGCAGCGCCGCGTCGCCCGCTACACCAAGGCCGACTGGAAGCGGCTGCAGGCCGAGGTCGACGCCTGGAGCGAGCGCTACTCCGCCCTGGTGGCCGCCGGCGAGCCGGCTACCGGCGACGAGGCCATGGACCTGGCCGAGGAACACCGCACGCACATCGGCGCCTGGTACTACGACTGCCCACCCGAGATGCACCGCTGCCTGGGTGAGATGTACGTCTCCGACGAGCGCTTCAAGGCGTTCTACGACGCCATGCACCCGGGCCTCGCCGAACACCTCAGGGAGGCGATCCTGGCGAACGCGTCCCGGCGCACGGGGTGAGCCGCGACCCGGCGGTCCTGGTCCGGGGCTGCTCCCGGGCCAGGACCTACTCCCGGGCCAGGACCACGGCGGTCCCGTAGGCGCACACCTCGGTGCCCACGTCGGCCGCCTCCGTCACGTCGAAGCGGAACATCAGCACACCGTTGGCTCCCCGCGCGCGTGCCTGCTCGACCAGCCGCTCCATGGCCTGGTTGCGGGTCTCCACCAGGGTCTTGGTCAGCCCCTTGAGCTCACCGCCGATCATCGACTTCAGGCCCGCGCCGATCTGACTGCCCAGATGCCGTGAGCGCACCGTCAGCCCGAAGACCTCGCCGATGACCTGCTGCACCCGGAACCCGGGCACGTCGTTCGTGGTGACGACCAGTACGTCCGGCTGGGGGCCCTGCCCGCCGCCGTAATCCTCGATACCCATGGCTCACAGCTTCGCCCCGGAGGGCGCACTGTGCATCCCGGAGACGTCCGTGGAACCTGGGGCTGACGCATTGCGTTGATAGCTTTGTCCGGCTGCAGCATGGACGCTGTACGTTCCCCCACCCGTCAGGAGCCCGGAAGCGTGACGACGATCGCCCTCGGACCGAGCTGGCTGGACCCCGACTACCTGCTCGACACCTTCGGTATCTGGGGTCTGCTGCTCATCGTCTTCGCGGAGTCCGGCCTGCTGATCGGGTTCTTCCTCCCCGGCGACTCCCTGCTGTTCACCGCCGGCCTGCTGATCACGTCCAACCAGCTGGACTTCCCGCTGTGGGGCGCGGTCGCGTTGATCTGCGCCGCCGCGATCCTGGGCGACCAGGCGGGCTACATGTTCGGCAAGAAGGTCGGACCGTCGCTGTTCAACCGCCCGGACTCCCGGCTCTTCAAACAGGAGAACGTCACCAAGGCGCACGAGTTCTTCGAGAAGCACGGCCCGAAGTCCCTGATCCTGGCCCGCTTCGTCCCCATCGTGCGCACCTTCACGCCGATCATCGCCGGCGTCAGCGGCATGCGGTACCGCTCCTTCCTGACCTTCAACGTCATCGGCGGCGTCCTGTGGGGCGCGGGCGTCACCCTGCTCGGCTCCTGGCTCGGCAACATCGACTTCGTCAAGAAGAACATCGAAGCGATGCTCATCCTGATCGTCCTGCTCTCCGTGGTCCCGATCATCATCGAGTTCGCGCGGGCCCGCTCCAAGTCCAAGAAGGCCGCGTCCCAGGCCGCGCCGCAGGCCGCGTCGCAGGCCCCTGAGCAGCACCGGCCCCACCAGCAGCAGTTCCCGGTCATGGACGACGCGACGACCCGGCTCCGCCGGATCGACCAGCACGACCAGCAGTACCCGTACGGCGACCAGAACCAGAACCACGGCCAGGATCACGGTCGGCAAGGCCGACAGGGCGACTACTACGGCGCGCAGCAGTACCCGCAACAGCAGCCGTACCCCCAGCGGCAGCGTCAGCGGCACGCCCAGGACGACTGGCCGCAGCCGCAGCCGCAGCCGCAGCCGCAGCCGCAGCAGGAACAGCCGTACGGGGCTCAGCACAACGGCCACGACGGCCCCAACGGCCAGTACCCCTACGACAACCAGGGCTACTAGAAACGACAACCGGGGCTACGGGAAACCGCGTACAGGGACGGGGGGTCAGAAACCCCTCGTCCGCTTGGCGGCCCGCCGCTTCTCCTGGGAGCCGATCCGCAGGAACATCCGGGACACCTCGGACCCCAGGTTCACCCCGATCGCGATGGCCATCGCGAGCGCCGCGGCCTTGGTGATCGACACCAGCCCCGCGTCCACCTTGCTCTGCGCGATGGCCAGCAGCCCGAAGTAGGTCGCCGAACCCGGCAGCAGGGGTCCGATCGCGGCGGTCGTGTACGGCAGCGCCGAAGCGAACCGGTAGCGCGCCAGCAACTGCCCGAACAAGCCGACCACCCCGGCCGCGACGGCCGTGGACGCGACGGGCGAGATGTCGCCGGTGTAGCGCATCGCCCCGTACACCGACCAGGCGACACCTCCGTTGAGGGTCACCGCGACCACGGTGGACCGCTCCTGCTGCAACAGCACGGCGAACGTCAGGGACAGCAGCATCGACGCCCCGATCTGCCACAGCGGCCGCTTGGTGACGCCCAGGGCCGCGTCCGGATTGAGATGCGCGCCGAGCTGCACCCCGACGTAGAGCATCACCAGCACCCCGGCCACGATGCCCACGAAGAAGTACATGACCTCCAGCAGACGGGCGGCCGCGGTGATGTAGAAGCCGGTCAGACCGTCCTGGACGCCCGCCACCAGCGCCCGCCCGGGCAGCAGCGCGAACAGCCCACCCGTGATGACCGCGGACGCCTTCACGTCGACGTGGGACAGCGTCAGCGCGATGCCGATCGCGGCCGGGGGCATCGCGGCGACCAGGAACTGGTAGAACTCCGGCAGCCCGCGCCCCGCGCACAGCCACGCCAGCCGGTCGCCGAGCATCGCGCCGAGCATGGCCGCCACGAACACGACCAGGTCACCGCCGACCAGCACCGAGGCCGCGCCCGCGAGCAGCCCGCTCGCCGAGGTCAGCACCCAGGTCGGGTACGGGTGCCGGTTACGGCGCATCTCCGCGAGCCGCCGGTAGGCCTCCTCCAGCGAGAGATGGCTCTCCGGGTCGCTCAGGTCGTCCACGAGCCGGAAGACGGCCGCCAGACGCGTGTAGTCGGTGCCCCGGCGGCGCACCGTCCGCGACGCCGTCACCGGGTCCTCCACCAGGGACGGCTGGTACGAGATCGACAAAAGCGTGAAGGTGACGTTCGGCTCACAGCGGTCGAGCCCGTAGGAGCGGCACACCGCGAACATCGCGGCCTCCACGTCCTCGGCGCCCTCCCCGCCCGCCAGCAGCAACTCGCCGATGCGCAGCGTCAGGTCGAGCACCCTGGGGACGGCCGGACCGTCCTCCTCCGCCGTCTTCGGCCCCGGCTCCGGAGCGGGCCGTTCGGCCACCGGCATCCGCAGCATCGTGCGCATCCGGTCCTGCCAGGGCAGGTCCTTGATCAGGCTCACCACCGGGACGCCGTCGGCCGGGGTGAAGGCGGCCGGGGCCTGCCGGGCGCTGTACGTGCTCGGCGGGCTGAACGCCGACCCCTCGCCCTCGCCGGCGACCGGCTGGACCACGTCCAGCCCCGCCGGGACGGCGAACTCGGACGTGGTCTCCGGCTCACCCACGGGTTTGGCGACGGCCAGACCCGACGGAATCGCGAACTCGGACGTGATCTCGGGGTCGAAGGCACTCCTCGCCTCGTCCGACTGCGGCTTGCGGTCCTCCGCCTCCGACACTCAGCAACGCTCCCTGGAACGACACCTTCCGTGGCCCCAGTATGCGCACAGACGCGCGAAAGGGCCGCACGCGCCTGCGTGCAGCCCTTCACCTACCTCTGCGCAGGCGTTTCACACCGCGGGTCCCTCAGTGACCGCCCTGGTCCTTGAAGCGCTTGTAGGACCGCTCGATCTCGGCCTCGGCGTCGGTGCGGCCGACCCAGTCGGCGCCCTCGACGGACTTGCCGGGCTCCAGGTCCTTGTAGACCTCGAAGAAGTGCTGGATCTCCAGGCGGTCGAACTCCGACACGTGGTGGATGTCGCGAAGGTGCTCCACGCGCGGGTCGGTCGACGGGACGCACAGCAGCTTGTCGTCGCCGCCGGCCTCGTCCGTCATCCGGAACATGCCGATGGCGCGGCACCGGATGAGGCAGCCCGGGAAGGTCGGCTCGTCCAGGATGACCAGCGCGTCGAGCGGGTCGCCGTCCTCGCCGAGAGTGTTCTCGACGAAGCCGTAGTCGGTCGGGTAGGCGGTCGAGGTGAAGAGTCGACGGTCCAGGCGGATCCGACCGGTCTCGTGGTCCACCTCGTACTTGTTCCGCGAACCCTTCGGGATCTCGATCGTGACGTCGAACTCCACCGGTGGTTCCTCCATGATCAGCACATAGTTCTGGTGGTTAAGTGTCCCTCACGCAGGTGTGTGATCGCGAAAGGGGCTGGTGTTCGTGCCAGAGCTGAGGCCTTGGCGGACCGCGAGACCGCATGTGGTGCGGGTCGCGGACGCCGTACGACCGCGTCTGGCACGGGCCGCAGGAATCGTACGGCCCCGCCTCGCGCACGTGGCCGCGGCCGTGAAGCCGCAGGCCGCGCGGCTCGCGCAGGCGGCGCGACCGCAGCTCGCGCGGATCACGAAGGCTGGTCCGAACGCCAGGACCTGGCAGTACACCGCGGGTGCGGCGACCGCCGGGCTGGCGCTGACCGCCGTCGTGGTGACCGCGGCCGGGCCCTGGGATTCCAGCGGTCAGCGTACGGCCGAGCGGGACCGGGTCGCCGCCCTGGGACGGACGGGTGGCACAGATCACGGACGTCGGGGTGATTCGTCCGGTACGTCCGACGAGGCGGCCGGAGCGCCCCGGCCCGCGCCCAGCGCCGCCTCGGTCCTCACCGGCCTCGGCGCCCTCGGCGGCGGAGGCGGCGACACAGTGAAGTCCGCTCCCCGCGCCCTCCCGACCGGCACGGGCCTCACGGGTGTCCTGGGGCCCCTGCTGGGCGATCCGGCCCTGGGCGCCCAGCACGCCGCCGCGGTCGTCGACGTGGCCACCGGCAAGAGCCTCTACGGCGCCGGAGCCGCCCAGGCGCTGACCCCGGCCTCCACCACGAAGATCGCCACCGCTGTCGCCGCGCTCTCCGCGATGGGCGGCGAGCACCGCTTCACCACCCGTGCCGCGCTGGAACCCGACACCGGGGAACTCGTCCTCGTCGGCGGCGGCGACCCCGCCCTCACGGCCCGCGCGGACGCCGACGGCCGGGCGAGCCTGCGCGCCCTCGCCGCCTCCACCGCCGCCGCCCTGAAGAAGCGCGGACTCACCCGGGTGACGCTCTCGTACGACACGACCCTGTACGCCGGCCCGCAGATTCACCCCATCGGAGTCAACCCCAACCTCGCCCCGGTCACCGCCCTGAGCGCGGACGAGGGCCGTACCGACGGCTCCGACAGCGGCCCGACGACCCGCGTGGGCGACCCGGCGGCCGAAGCGACCACCGCCTTCGGGAAGTTCCTCGAGGCCGCCGGCGTCAGGACCACGCCCCCCGGCCCGTCCAAGGCCACCACCCGCGCGCAGAGCGTCGCGACGGTCTCCTCGCCCCCGCTGTCCAGCCTGGTCGAGCGGATGCTCACCAACAGCGACAACGACATCGCCGAGGCCCTCGCCCGCCAGACCGCCGTCGCCACCGGCGTCCGCGCCGACTTCGCCGGCGCCGGCAAAGCGGTCCTGGCCCAGCTGAAGAAGCTCGGACTGCCCGTCGCCGGCGCCCGCTTCATGGACGGCAGCGGCCTCGACCGGCGGGACCACCTCACCGCGAACCTGCTCACCGCCCTCCTGGTCAAGGCCGGCGACCCGCGCCGCCCCGACCTGCGACCCGTCCTCACCGGTCTGCCGGTCGCAGGCTTCACCGGCACCCTCAGCAGCCGCTACGCCGACGGCGCGGCCGGTGTCGTCCGCGCCAAGACCGGCACCCTGACCGGCGTCAACACCCTCGCCGGCACGGTCGTCGACCAGGACGGCCGGCTTCTCGCCTTCGCCCTCATGGCCGCCGGCACGACCGACCCGGCGGCGGCCCAGGCGGCGCTGGACAAGGCGGCCACGGCACTGGCCGGTTGCGGCTGCCGCTGAGCCCCGCGGTCTCCGGGCCGCCCCCGGGCCGCCCCCGAGCCGCACGGGGACCCGACCCTGACATCTCCCTGACCGGCCTCTCGCGGCCTGCCCTCCCCGGCGGCGCTCACGTACGGTTGACGCATGACGAGCATCGGTGGCGCCGCCTCATCAGGGATGATCGACTGGAATCTCGCGGTGGCGACCGCGACCCGGCTCGTACGGCCGGGACCTGAGGTCAGCCGCGACGAAGCGCGTGCCGTCGTCGCGGAACTGCGCCGACACGCCAAAGCCTCGGAGCGACATGTCCGGGGCTTCACTCGTATGGCCACCGAGGACATCCACGACACGCCCGTCCTCGTCGTCGACCGCCCGGGCTGGGTGCGGGCCAACGTCGCGGGCTTCCGGGAGATCCTCAAACCCCTCCTCGAGAAGATGCAGGAGCGACGCGGCAACACCCCCGGCGGCGCGGTCCTCGGCGCGGTCGGCGGCAAGGTCACCGGCGTCGAACTCGGCATGCTGCTCTCGTTCCTGTCGTCCCGCGTGCTCGGCCAGTACGAGACCTTCGCCCCCGCCACCCGCGAACTCCCCGCCGGCGCCGACGGCGGCGGCCGTCTGCTGCTCGTCGCGCCGAACATCGTCCACGTGGAACGCGAACTCGACGTGGAGCCGCACGACTTCCGCCTCTGGGTGTGCCTCCACGAGGAGACGCACCGCACGCAGTTCTCCGCTGTGCCCTGGCTGCGCGACCACCTGGAGGGCGAGATCCAGTCGTTCCTGGGTGAGACCGACGTCGACCCCATGACGTTCCTGGAACGCGTCCGTGACGCCGCCCAGTCCCTCGCCGGCGGCCGCCCGGAGGGCGAGGAGGACGACGGCGGCCACTCCCTGGTCGAACTCGTGCAGACGCCCGCCCAGCGTGAGATCCTCGCCCGCCTCACCGCCGTGATGTCCCTCCTGGAGGGCCACGCCGACTTCGTCATGGACGGCGTCGGCCCCGAAGTCGTGGCGACCGTCGCCGAGATCCGCGAGAAGTTCCAGCAACGCCGGGCCAAGGGCGCCTCCCGGCTCGACATCGCCCTGCGCAGGCTGCTCGGCCTGGACGCCAAGCTCAAGCAGTACCGGGACGGCGAGCGCTTCGTGAGGGCCGTCGTCGACGAGGTCGGCATGGACGGCTTCAACCGGGTGTGGACCTCTCCGAACACACTTCCGACCAAGGCCGAGATCGCCGAACCCGCCGAGTGGGTCGCGCGAGTGCACCGCAAGGCCGACTCGTGAACCGTCGGAACGGCCGGGAACCGAATCCGGCCGCCGGCAGACGAACGCCCCCGCAATCACCCGTCCGAGGGACCGTGAGGCCTGCGTAGGCGTGCAATGCTCAGGGAACGGCCCGGCTCTGTCACCATCTACACACTCTGAGTGACCGAACCTCGGGCCAACCCCCGAAAAACTTCATGAAGGGAACCGGACAATGGGTCCCCATCCTGCGGTCGCGGCGATACGCCTGGCGGTCCGCCGCGTACTTCACGACATCCTCAACGACCAACCCGCCCCCGACGCGAACCCGCACGAGCGCCCGACCGCGCCGCTCGTGCTCGTGGCGTGCTCCGGCGGCGCCGACTCCATGGGCCTCGCCTCCGCCCTCGCGTTCGAAGCCCCCCGGCTGGGCGTCCGCGCCGGCGGCGTCACCGTCGACCACGGCCTGCAGCCCGGCTCCGACCTGCGCGCCGCGGAAGTCGTCCTGCGACTGCGCGAACTCGGCCTCGACCCCGTCGAGTCCACCGTCGTCGCCGTCGGCCGCGAGGGCGGTCCCGAAGCCGCCGCCCGCGACGCGCGCTACGCCGCCCTCGACGCCGCCGCCAAAGCCCACGGCGCCACCGCCGTCCTGCTCGGGCACACACGCGACGACCAGGCCGAGACCGTCCTGCTCGGTCTCGCCCGCGGCTCCGGCATCCGCTCCCTGTCCGGCATGGCCGCGGTCTCCGGGCGGCCCGGCGCCGCCCGCCGCTACCGCCGCCCCTTCCTCCACCTGGACCGGCAGACCGTCCGCAAGGCCTGCATGGTCCAGTCCCTGCCCGTCTGGGACGACCCCCACAACGCCGACCCGGCCTACACGCGCTCCCGGCTGCGCCACGAAGGCCTGCCCGCCCTGGAGAAGGCCCTCGGCAAGGGCGTCGTGGAAGCCCTCGCCCGCACGGCCCAGCTCTCCCGCGACGACGCCGACGCCCTCGACGCCTGGGCCGGCCAGGCCGAGTCCTCCGTACGCGACGCGGCCGGCCTCCTGGAGTGCGACAAGCTCTACGCCCTGCCGCCCGCCGTACGCCGCCGGATCCTGCGCCGCGCCGCGATCGAGGCGGGCGCTCCCGCCGGCTCGCTCTTCGCCCGGCACATCGAGGAGGTCGACCGGCTGATCACCGGCTGGCGCGGCCAGGGGGTCATCAATCTCCCGGGCAAAGTCGTCGCCCAGCGCCAGGGTGGCAGACTGGTGATTCGGCAAGGCTGAATCCGGGCCCTCCGGCAGGACCGCTTACGTGGTCGTGGGCGGTCCCGGCGGCCGCGGTGGGACAACCGAAAGTGATGCGGGTGGACGCGAAAGACATGGGCACCGACCTCAAAGAGGTGCTCATCACCAAGGAAGAGATCGACGCGAAGCTGGCCGAGCTGGCCGCGAAGATCGACACGGAGTACGCGGGCAAGGACCTGCTCATCGTCGGCGTCCTCAAAGGCGCGGTCATGGTCATGGCCGACCTCGCCCGGGCCCTGTCCACCCCCGTCACCATGGACTGGATGGCCGTGTCGTCCTACGGCGCGGGCACCCAGTCCTCCGGAGTGGTGCGGATCCTCAAGGACCTCGACACCGACATCAAGGGCAAGCACGTCCTGATCGTCGAGGACATCATCGACTCCGGCCTGACCCTGTCCTGGCTGCTGTCCAACCTCGGCTCGCGCGAGCCCGCCTCCCTCAAGGTGTGCACGCTGCTGCGCAAGCCCGAGGCCGCCAAGGTCGCCATCGACGTCCAGTGGGTCGGGTTCGACATCCCCAACGAGTTCGTCGTCGGCTACGGCCTCGACTACGCCGAGAAGTACCGGAACCTCCCGTTCGTCGGTACGCTCGCGCCCCACGTCTACGGCGGCTGAAACCCGAAGGGCGCAAGCCCATGGGGAAGATCGGGAACCCCGGCGGGCCTCACGCCGTTGGAGCATGCAGACGGGTGCGCCAGCCGTCCCGTGCGGCTTTGCGCGACGAAGCTGGGGTACCGTCAGAAGAACTGTCTTATCAAACTCACTATGGCAGGAGGGACGGGGCGACACCGCTCCGTATGGATGGACGTGAAGCGATACTTCCGTGGGCCGGTCATGTGGATCGTGCTGGCCGTCCTTGCCGTGGTCGTGTTGATGCAGGTCGTCGGCTCGTCCGGCGGCTACAAGACGGTGGACACCGGCCAGGTCATTGCAGCGATCAACGACAACAAGGTCGAGTCGGCCAAGCTCACCACCGGTGACGAGCAGACCGTCAAGGCGACGCTCAAAGACGGCGTGAAGATCAAGGGCAGCTCGAAGATCCAGGCGAGCTACATCGGCGATCAGGGCGTGACGATCGCCAACACGCTGCAGACCAAGTACCAGGACAAGCAGATCCCGGACGGCTACACGGTCTCGCCGACGAAGCAGAACGCCTTCGTCGGGATCCTGCTGTCCCTGCTCCCCTTCGTCCTCATCGTGGTCGTCTTCCTGTTCCTGATGAACCAGATGCAGGGCGGCGGCTCCCGGGTCATGAACTTCGGGAAGTCCAAGGCCAAGCTCATCACCAAGGACACCCCGAAGACGACGTTCGCCGACGTCGCAGGCTCGGACGAAGCCGTCGAGGAACTCCACGAGATCAAGGAGTTCCTCCAGGAACCGGCGAAGTTCCAGGCCGTCGGCGCCAAGATCCCCAAGGGTGTGCTCCTGTACGGGCCGCCCGGCACCGGCAAGACGCTCCTCGCGCGCGCCGTCGCCGGCGAGGCGGGCGTCCCCTTCTACTCGATCTCCGGTTCCGACTTCGTCGAGATGTTCGTCGGCGTCGGCGCCTCCCGGGTCCGCGACCTCTTCGAGCAGGCCAAGGCGAACGCCCCGGCGATCGTCTTCGTCGACGAGATCGACGCGGTCGGCCGCCACCGCGGCGCCGGCCTCGGCGGCGGTCACGACGAGCGCGAGCAGACCCTGAACCAGCTGCTCGTCGAGATGGACGGCTTCGACGTGAAGGGCGGCGTGATCCTCATCGCCGCCACGAACCGGCCCGACATCCTCGACCCCGCGCTGCTGCGTCCCGGCCGCTTCGACCGCCAGATCGCGGTCGACCGTCCGGACATGCAGGGCCGTCTGGAGATCCTCAAGGTTCATCAGAAGGGCAAGCCGGTCGCGCCCGACGTCGACCTGGCCGCGGTCGCCCGCCGCACCCCCGGCTTCACGGGCGCCGATCTCTCCAACGTGCTGAACGAGGCCGCGCTGCTCACGGCCCGCTCGGACATGAAGCTGATCGACAACCACATGCTGGACGAGGCGATCGACCGTGTGGTCGCGGGCCCGCAGAAGCGGACCCGGATCATGTCGGACAAGGAGAAGAAGATCACCGCGTACCACGAGGGCGGACACGCCCTGGTCGCGGCGGCTTCCCCGAACTCCGACCCGGTCCACAAGATCACGATCCTGTCCCGAGGCCGTGCCCTGGGCTACACGATGGTCCTCCCCGACGAGGACAAGTACTCCACCACCCGCAACGAGATGCTCGACCAGCTGGCCTACATGCTGGGCGGGCGCGCGGCGGAGGAACTCGTCTTCCACGACCCCACCACGGGCGCGGCGAACGACATCGAGAAGGCCACGGCCACCGCTCGGGCGATGGTCACCCAGTACGGCATGACCGAGCGGCTGGGCGCGATCAAGTTCGGCGGCGACAACACCGAGCCCTTCCTCGGCCGTGAGATGGCTCACCAGCGCGACTACTCGGAAGAGGTCGCCGCTCTGGTGGACGAGGAAGTCAAGAAGCTGATCGAGAACGCGCACAACGAGGCCTGGGAGATCCTGGTCGAGAACCGTGACGTCCTCGACAACCTCGTGCTCCGGCTGCTGGAGAAGGAGACGCTGAACAAGGAGGAGATCGCCGAGATCTTCTCCGCCATCGTCAAGCGACCGGCACGCCCCGCCTGGACCGGCTCCTCGCGACGTACGCCGTCCACCCGGCCGCCGGTGCTCTCCCCCAGGGAGCTGGCACTGACGAACGGCGCCAACGGCGCGACGCCGGCCATCTCGACCGTGAAGTCCACCGCGGTCGAGACCGGACCGGTCGCCGAGCCCAGCCCGGAGGACCGCCCCGAGAGCTGATCCCGGCTCCGGCAGGCCCCACCAGGCCCGGAATGGATGCCGCGCACCCCAGGTTCTAGCTTGGGGGGCGCGGCATTTTCCGTATGACCGATTTCGTAGGCTCGCAGATGAGGTGCATACCCACCCGAGCGACCCGCACAGGAACGAGGCCCCCATGACCGACCCCGTGACGCTGGACGGCGACGGCTTCGTCGGCGAGTTCGACGAGAAGCGCGCCGAGAACGCCGTACGCGAGCTGCTGATCGCGGTCGGCGAGGACCCGGAGCGCGAGGGACTGCGGGAGACGCCGGCGCGGGTGGCGCGGGCCTACAGGGAGCTTCTGGTCGGCCTCACGCAGGTGCCCGAGGATGTCCTGACCACCACGTTCGATCTCGGCCACGACGAGATGGTGCTGGTGAAGGACATCGAGATCGTCTCTCTGTGCGAGCATCACATGCTGCCGTTCCACGGCGTCGCCCACGTCGGCTACATTCCCGCGGAGTCCGGCAAGATCACGGGCCTGTCCAAACTGGCGCGGTTGGTCGAGGTGTTCGCCCGCCGCCTCCAGGTGCAGGAACGTCTCACCACGCAGGTCGCGGACTCCCTCATGCGGATTCTCGAGGCCCGCGGCGTCATCGTCGTCGTCGAGGCCGAGCACATGTGCATGTCGGTGCGGGGAATCCGCAAGCCCGGCGCCAAGACCACGACGTCCGCGGTGCGGGGTCAGCTCAGGGACGCCACGACCCGGGCCGAGGCGATGGGCCTGATACTGGCGCGCTGACACACGCCGACCTGCCGGCGACGGCGGGACGGGGTGACTCCGTGGCGGCGGGACTCCGTGGCGGCGGACGGCGTCATGCCGCGGACGCCGCGCCGTTCTCGTGGTCGTCGTCCTCCGGGAGTCTGCAGACACGTTCCAGGAAGAGGGCCGCCGCTATCACCGCGATGCCCGCGAGGACCGAGGCGCCGGCGTAGATCGCCTGGTCACGGCGGGCGGGGATGTCGAGGGACTCCAGGAGGAAGACGCCCGTGCCTGCGTACATGCCGGAGACGAGGGCGGCGACCAGGGCGCTGGACTGGCCGAAGACCACCGCACGCGCCGCCATCAGGGGGTCGACGCCCTTGGCCTCGGGGCGGCGCTCGCGCTGGGCCTTGAGGCGGGCGCGCAGCGAGAGCGCCGTGGCCGCCAGCACGACGGCGATCAGGGCGAGGACGATGGGGGCGGCCAGCGGGACGCTGGGAAAGGTCCCGATCGAGTTCCACAGGCGGGCGCCGGCCCAGGACAGGATCCCGGCCACGACGAACACGCCTGCCAGCACCCTGATGCGCAGCTCTCTCACGGTGTCCCTTCAGCTCCCCCGAGCCCACGGCAGGAAGATCTCGCGGGCAGTGGTCTCGTTGACCTCTCTGCTGACCTTAACGACTAGTCGGGCAGGTGGAGTTCCAGGTCCTTGCGGGCTTCGACGCCTTCGCGGGGGAGGGCGCCGAGGAGATCGGCGACGGTGCCGCGGCCGGGCAACCGGGCCTCGGGCTCCACGTCGTGCCAGGGGGCCAGCACGAAGGCGCGCTGGTGCGCACGGGGGTGCGGGAGGGTGAGGCGCGGGTCGTCGTCGACCACGTCGGCGTACGCGACGATGTCGACGTCCAGCGTGCGCGCGCCCCAGCGCTCGTCCCGTACCCGGTGGAAGGCCTCCTCGACCGCATGGGCGCGCTCCAGGAGGGACGACGGCGGGAGGGTCGTCTTCAGCAGGACCACCGCGTTGAAGTACGACGGCTGGCTGCCGGGGTCGACGCCCCACGGCTCCGTCTCGTAGACGGGGGAGACGGCCTTGACGCGGACGCCGGGGGTGTCCTCCAGGGCGTCGATGGCCCCCTGGAGCGTCTCCAGGCGGTTGCCCAGGTTGGAGCCGAGCGAGATCACGGCCCGTTTGGGGTTGTGCAGGGTGGTGTCGGCGGCGTCGACCTTCTCGACGACGGAGGCGGGTACCGGCTGTACGGTCGGGTCGCTCTGGCCCTCGGTGAAGAACGCGGTCATGCTCGGCTCCGGGTGATGGTGACGGTCACGTCGTCGAAGGGGACGGTGATCGGCGCGTCCGGTTTGTGGACGCAGACCTCGACCTCCTGGACTCCCTCGTGCTTCAGGCAGGCCTGGGCGATGCGCTCGGCGAGCGTCTCGACGAGGTCGACGGCCTCGCCCTGGACGACGGCCACGACCTCCTCCGCCACGATGCCGTAGTGCACGGTCTTCGCCAGGTCGTCGTCGGCGGCGGCCGGTCGGGTGTCCAGGCCCAGGGAGAGGTCCACGATGAAGGTCTGGCCCTCCTCGCGTTCCTTGGGGAACACGCCGTGGTACCCGCGGGCCTTCAGGCCGCGCAGCGCGACACGATCCACGCGAATCACTCCTGCAATCGTCGGTTGGGGCCGGTGCGTACCGGGTGCGGGCGGCGGCCCGGCCTCGAACGAATCTACCTGCGAGCACTGACAGTCCCGGGCCCCGGCCGCGGTGGCCCGGACCCGAGCCGTGAGTTTTCACCGGGCGTTTCCCTTGGAGAACCCGGTGGCTCACGGGTTGGTAGCCGCCCCTACCCGTGGGCTCGTGATTCCAACCACTTCTTCGTCCCTCCGGTCGACTCGAGGCGACCGGAGGGCCTGCTGCCCCGTTGCGGCCCGTCCGTCCGCTCAGGAAGAGGTGTCGTCGTTCCCGGGGCCCTCGAGGTCTTCGGGGCCCGCAGGTCCCCCAGGGGTCTCCGGGAGCTCGGAGTCGTCGGAGTCGTCGCTCTCGGCCAGGACCGGAGAGGCGTGGTGCGACCACAGCTTCCAGCCGTCGGAGGTGCGGCGGAACACGTTGGTGGCGACCACCAACTGGCCGACGAGCGGACCCAGTTCCTCGCCGTCCTCGGGCGGGGGACCACCGCTGAGGATGTTCTCGGTGCAGGTCACCAGAGCGGTGTCGCCGGTGACGGAGACGTGCACGTCGGTGAGGAAGAACTGGATGTAGTCGGTGTTCGCCATGATCAGCGCGTAGGACCTGAGGACCTCGCCCCGGCCGGTGAGCACCGGCCAGCCGGGGTGCACGCACGAGACGACGCCGACGTCGGCGGGGTCGTGGTACGTCTCGTCCACGCCGAGGTCGGCGGGGGCGAGCCAGAGGGAGGAGACGCCTGCGAAGTCGCCTTGTTCGAGTGCCTCGTAGAAGGCGGCGTTGGCGGCTTCGACCTGCTCGACGTCCGTGTGGGGGGCGCTCACCGGGCTTCCCCCGCGCGGCGGGCGCCGGACTCGGTCCGCGCTTCGGCCGTGCTTCCCGCGCCGGGTGAATGCGCCGCCGTCCGCGCCCGGTGCGGTGCGCCTGCGCCCGGCGCGTCCTTCTCCTCGCGCGCCCCCTCCACGGCTCGTGCGACCCGCACCGCGTCCGCCGTCGCGCGGACCTCGTGCACCCGGACCGCCCAGGCGCCGGCCTGGGCCGCGAGGGCCGAGACGGCTGCTGTGGCGGCGTCCCGCTCGCGCGCGGGCGGCGGAGAGCCCTGCGGGCCGGCCAGGACGCGGCCGAGGAACCGTTTGCGGGAGGCGGCGACCAGCAGCGGGTGCCCGAGGGCGTGCAGCCGGTCGAGGTGGGCGAGCAGCAGCAGGTCGTGGTCGGCCTCCTTGGAGAAGCCGAGGCCCGGGTCGACGACGATGCGGTCGGGGGCGACGCCGCCCGCCAGCACCGCGTCCACGCGCGCGTGGAGCTCGTCCACGACTTCTGCGACGACGTCGGCGTAGACGCCCTTGACGTTGCCTCCCTCGAGGAAGCCCCGCCAGTGCATGACGACGAAGGGGGCGCCCGCGTCGGCCACGGTCGGGATCATCGCGGGGTCCGCCAGGCCGCCGCTGACGTCGTTCACGAGTGCGGCGCCGGCCGCGAGGGCCTGGGCGGCGACGCTGGCGCGCATGGTGTCGACGGAGACGACGACGCCTTCGGAGGCCAGGCCCCGGACCACGGGGACGACCCGGCGGAGCTCCTCGGCCTCGTCGACGCGGGTGGCGCCCGGCCGGGTGGACTCGCCGCCGACGTCGACCAGGTCCGCGCCCTCGGCGACGAGGTGCAGACCGTGTTTGACGGCGGCCGTCGTGTCGAACCAGCGGCCGCCGTCGGAGAAGGAGTCGGGGGTCACGTTGACGACTCCCATGACCGCACAGCGGTCCCATTCGGGAAGTCCGACGACGCGCCCGCGTCCGCTCTGCTTGCTCATGCGTTCAGCGTAGGCCCAGGAGGGAGCCGTGCCGTGGTCCGGCCCGGCCCGGCCGAACCCGAACCCGCGGGGCCGGGCCTCGGAACCGGGACGCGGGGCCGTTGCCCCGGCCGCTGTCGGCGACCCGGGTCCGGTCGGCGGTCCGGGTCCGCTCGGAGGCGGACCCGGCGTGGCTGCGGGGCTATGCGGCCCGTACGTCCCTGTCCGCCACCGTGTGCGCACACGCGCGTGCCGGTGCGGAGCGACGGCGCAGGAAGCGCGGCAGGGGCAGGGCCAGGTTGACGAAGCCTTCGGCCTGCATGGCGGCGAAGCCGATGCGGGGAAGGTCGCCGGAGGCGCGGTAGACCACGAAGCGGGGCTCCCAGCGCGGCTGGAACTTGGCGTTGAACTTGTACAGGGACTCGATCTGGAACCAGCGGGAGAGGAAGACCAGCAGGCCGCGCCAGGCGCGCAGGACGGGGCCGGCGCCGATCTTCTCGCCGCGGGCCAGGGCCGCGCGGAACATGGCGAAGTTCAGCGACACGCGGGTGATGCCGAACTTCGGTGCGGCCTGGAGGGCGGCGACGATCAGCAGTTCGTTCATGCCGGGGTCGGCCGAGCGGTCGCGGCGCATCAGGTCCAGCGAGGCGCCGTCGGGGCCCCAGGGCACGAAGTGCAGGATCGCCTTCAGGTCGCCGTACTCGCCGGGGACCTCGTCGGCCTTGTGGGCGGTGGCGATCAGGCAGTCGGCGTCGGCGGCGTCGCCGATACGGCCCAGGGCCATGGAGAAGCCGCGCTCGGTGTCGGTGCCCCGCCAGTCCTCCGCGGCGCGCTGGACGCGCTCCAGTTCGGCCTCGCCGAGGTCACCCACGCGCCGGACCCGGGTTTCGTAACCGGCGCGTTCGATGCGCTTGACCATTTGGCGCACGTTGCGCATCGCGCGGCCGGCCAGGGAGAAATCCGCCACGTCCACCACCGCCTCGTCGCCCAGTTCGAGGGCGTCCAGGCCGGTCTCCCGGGTCCAGACCTCGCCGCCGGTCTCCGAGCAGCCCATGACGGCCGGGGTCCAGGAGTGGGCCTTTGCCTCGTCCATGAAGCGCTCGATGGCGCCGGGCCAGGCCTCGACGTCGCCGATGGGGTCGCCGCTGGCGAGCATCACGCCGGAGACCACGCGGTAGGTGACGGCCGCCTTGCCGCTGGGGGAGAAGACGACGGCCTTGTCGCGGCGCAGCGCGAAGTGACCGAGGGAGTCGCGGCGGCCGTGCTTGGCCAGCAGGGCGCGCAGTCGGGTCTCGTCCTCCTCGGTGAGGCGGGCGGCCGGGTGCTCCGGGCGGAACGCGAGATAGATCGTGGTGACCGCCGTGAGCAGGCCCAGGGCGCCCAGGGAGGCGCCGACGGTCCAGGAGGTGTTGCCCTGGTAGTCGACCGGGCCCTCGAAGCCGAAGAGGCCGTACAGGACGTGCGCGAGCCGATCGGCCAGGCTCGGGTCGCCGATCATGCGGTTGGGGTGGACGCTGACGATGACCAGCCCCAGACCGAGGGAACCGGCGCCCATGAGGACGAAGTTGGCGAGCGCGCGCCAGCGGCTGCGCGGGTCGGGCAGCGCCGCGAACTGGTCGCGGTGCACCAGGAGCGGCGCCAGGAGCGCCACCGAGATGAGCGCGCCCACGATCGAGTGGCGGTACACGAACTGGGCCACCGCGCCGGCCGGCAGCAGCACCACCGCGGCCCGCCACGCGCGCCGCTTGCCGCGCCTGAGGCCGTGGGCCAGCAACAGCAGCAGGACACCGGCACTGAGCGACAGCGCGGCCGCGAACGGCCCGAAGGAGCCCGGAAGCACCTCGGCGAAGGTGTGCATACGACTGTGCCGGAACCGCGGGAAGACGCCACCGGCGACGTCCAGCAGGCCCACGAGGGCACAGGCCCTCGCGACGAGGGCGGGAACGGCCTCAGGGCGCGGACCTCGCACTATCCGCCGCACCCGGCTCGCTCGGCGCGGAACCCCGCCCGACATTTCCGCATCTTCCGTGACAGACATCGCATCCCATAGTTCCGCGAGAGACCTTGGACCCGGTGCCGATTCGGGCATCCGGCGACATTGCGCCCTCTAGGACGGTGTCTTGGGCAGAGAGGTTCACTCATCTCGCCAAAGGCACTGAAAAAGCGAAGCAAAATCCGGGACAAGTCCTCGCGAAGAAGTCGGGGGGAGCGGGTGCGATCCCGGACGGAGAGCAGGCAGGAATCCACCTCATGGGTCTCACGAGCAACAAAGTGCTGCTGCTGTCAGTGCTGTTCGCCTTACTGCTGTTCGTCGGCACGGTCTGGCTGTGGCCGAGGCTGGCCGAGCGGAACTGGCGGGCCGTCGGCGGGCGGGTCGGACTGCTGCTCGCCACCCAGTTGGCGCTCTTCGCGTCGATTGGGCTCTCCGCCAACCAGGCGTTCGGGTTCTACGCCAGCTGGGCGGACCTGTTCGGTCAGGAGACGGAGCAGGGGGTGGTCGTCGACCACTCGTCGGGCGGCGGCTCGGCGGGACCGCTGCGGGTGGTCGACACGCGGCGGGTGGACGGCGGGGGCAACGGCCGGCCGCGGTCCGGCGGGCAGGTCCAGAAGGTCGCCGTCAACGGGCGGACGACGCACATCACCACGCCCGCGTACGTGTACCTGCCGCCGGAGTACTTCGAGCCGGCCTATCGCACGCGGACGTTCCCCGCGGCCGTGGTCCTCACGGGGTACCCCGGCACGGCAGAGGCGCTCGTGGACAAGCTGCACTACCCGCGCACCGCGCGGCAGCTGGCCAGGGACGGGAGCATGCAGCCCATGATCCTCGTGATGATGCGTCCCACGGTGGCGCCGCCCAGGGACACGGAGTGCGTGGACATCCCGGGCGGTCCGCAGACCGAGACGTTCTTCGCGAAGGATCTGCGCGAGGCCGTGGCGGCCCACTACAGGGTGGGCAAGAAGGCGAGCAATTGGGGCATCATCGGGGACTCCACGGGCGGGTACTGCGCGCTGAAACTGGCGATGCACCACCCCGAGGCCTATGCGGCGGCAGCGGGCCTGTCGGCGTACTACAAGGCGCCGATCGACCCGACCACCGGAGACCTCTTCCACGGTAACAAGACCCTGCGCAATGAGGCGGATCTGCTCTGGTTCCTGAAGAATCGTTCCGCTCCCGCCGCCTCTCTGCTGGTCACCAGCAGCAGGGCCGGAGAATCGAACTACAAGGCCACACAGAAGTTCATAGAGCTGGCGAAGGCCACGGACAGGACCAAGGTCTCGTCGATCATCCTGGAAAGCGGCGGGCACAACTTCAACACCTGGCGACGGGAGATTCCGCCGACGCTGCAGTGGATCAGCGGCCGGCTGAGCGACCGTTGACCGGGTGCGGGTGCGGGTGCGGGTGCGGGTCGGAGGCGGTGTTGAGGCGGAGGCGGGCTCGGGTGCGAGGTGACGGCGGGCCGGGGGCGGCCTACGTGCCGGGCGGGTGCGGCCGCTGCCCGGCACGGAGGCGACGGACGTCCCGGGGCGCCTCTCCGGAGCAGAAATGATCTTGCCCCTTGTCGAATTCGGCGACGGCCCTGATTCCTGATGCGGTGTGAAGGCTTCGTTATGGCTGTGTTTTTGTGGGGCGGGGCACCAACAATCGCCTACGCGCGGTAAGTTTCTGGCCATGCCACGAGGACGTCACCGCCATTCCCCTCCTTTGCACAGGCTGCTGCCCCCCTCGGCGATCGCAGGCGTCTCCCTTGTCTGCGCCCTGGGTCCCTGGGTTTTCACGGAGCCGACGGCGCTCCGTGTGCTGGCCGCGGCCGCCGCGGCGACGGCGATCGTCGGCGCGGTCGTGATGCGTCATTGGGACGTGCAGGCCGGCAAGCAGGTCGCCGACCTCACGCGCGCGCGTGCCGGCGACGAGTGGCGCTTCGAGGAACGCGTCGCCGAGCTGGAGAGCGACCTCGAGGAATCGCGTGAGCTCCGGGTCAAGCTGGAGCAGCGGCTGCGGGCCAAGCGGGCCGAACTGGCCGGACTGCGCAACGAGCACGCCGCGCTGCTGCGGCGCTACGCCACCGCGGAGACCGAGCGCGCCAGCGCCCTGGAAGGCCGTCGCCTGCTGGAGATCGAGGCGGCTCCGGCGCCCGCGCTGCCCGCCGCGCGCGAGGCGCAGGACGCGAAGCCCACCGACCCGGCCCGTGCAGCCGATGCAGCCGATACGGCTGGTATGTCCGGGACGTCTGGGACATCTGGTACGTCTGGTACGTCCGAGGGGGCCGAGACCTCCGAGGCCTCCGGCTCCGGCGCATCGGGCGAGGCCGTCGAGTCCTCCGCACCCGGCGGGGAGAAGGCGAAGACGCCGGCGGTGTTCTCACCAGAGGGGTCCAAGCTGTTCCTGCGTGCGCAGGAGGCCCTCGCGCGGCTCGATGCCGACAGCGTCAAGGCGTCGGATGAGCGGCTCACCGGGGACCTCACCGGGGACCTTTCGGAGGGGCTCACGGACAACCCTGCCGACGAGGGGCCCGCACGGCAGACCTCCGCGGAGGCCGCGCCGGAGGACGAGGCGCAGGGGAAGCCCGAGGCGGTCGACGAGCACACGCGCGCGACCGCCCCCCGCAAGGCTGTCGAGGACGACGAGACCCCCGACGGTGAGAAGCCGGACGAGGGGCCTTCGAACGACGCGTCCACCGACCACGCACCTTCGAGGGAAGCGTCTGCGTCGGAAGCGACTTCCAGGGACGCCACTTCGGCGAGCGCGCTTCCCGACGACGGAGCGATTCCGGGGCACGTCGCTCCAGCCGTCCCCCACATGGATGAGGCACGAGGGGCCTCGTCGGACGAGAACGCCACGGACGAGAACGCCGCGGACGACACCTCGGCGGACGACGAGGCCGCCCTGGACGAGTCGGGTCGTGCCGCCGTTCCGGCAGAGGCGACGGATGCTCCGGCGGACGGCGCGCGGACCACGCGTTCCGAGACGCCCCTCGACCGCGGCCCCGACCCTGACCTCGACCCCGATCCGGATCCCGGCCCGGGCCCCGGCCGTGGGGCCGCCGCCCCCCTCGCCGAGCCCGCTGCCGCCGCCGAGGCGGGTGCGGTCGTCCGGCGTCCCGCCGCTCCCGTCCAGCGCCCCTCCGGGCACTTCGCCGTGCCGACCGCCGTGGCCGTCGTCCCGGCCGCCGAGCCGGTACGGCGGCCGACCGCCGAGGGCGGCTTCGACTTCTTCGGCACGAAGAGCGAGACGGAGCCCGACGCGCTGGAGGCGGTGCAGAACGAGGACCTCGCCGACGTCGTCGGCCAGGAGGCCCTCGCGCTGCACAAGGCCGAGTCCGAGGCGGGGTTCAAGCCGGCGGACGAGGCGGCGCGCGGAGTGGGCCAGGTGATCGACCTGACCGCGCACGACGAGACGGAGCACATCGACCTCCAGGGGCTGCGCAGCGCCGTCTCCTGACCGCCCGTCCGTTCCGATCTTCTCCGTCTTCCGTGGCACCCGCGTGTTCCGTGGCACCAGCGTGTGTCGGCGTGTTTCGCGTGTTCGGTGCGTGTCGCGCTGTCTAAGCCATCCACCGGTCGGGCCGGGCGTCCAGGCGCCCGGTCCGTGATCGTTCGGCCTGGCTCCCGAGCAGCTCCGCTGCCTGCTGTGCGTCCCGCAGACGGGCTGTGACGGTCTTGTTCGCCCCCGTGTCCACGTGGACGTCCGCGAGCCGCCAGAGGCGCTGCCAGGGCCCTTGCGTCAACCGTGCGCTCTGGACCTTGGCGTGCGGTACGAGCGTCAGTCTCCGGCGCAGCAGTCCGTGCCGGGTGGCGAACACCGCGTCGGTGACGGCGATTCCGTAACCCCGCCACCACACCGGTACGCACCGCCCGGCTCGTCGCGGCGGGCGCGAGAACGAGTCCGCGGCCGGGACGCTCACCCCGGGCAGCACGCGCGCGACGACGGCTTCCGCGGCTTCGCGCGGAGCGACCGGCACGAGAACGGAGTTGGCCGAGCCGGCCACGTCCAGTTCGACGCGCACCCACCCGAGCCGCCGCCACAGCAGCGGCTGGACCATGCGCACGGTCTGCACCCGCCCGGGCGGCACCGTCTCGTGCGTGCGGTCCAGGAGGCCGCGATCGATGCGCAGGCCGTCCGGCGACTCGCCCACCGTCCAGTCGTACTCGCCGACGAACCGGCCCGCGCTGGTCGCGCCCGCCGCGCCGAGCAGCGGCACGCCGGTCGCCAGGACCGTCCACACGCTGTGGGTGGCCAGCCACAGAACCGGCGGCACGACCAGTGCGGCGGCCAGCGCTCCCCAGGTCGCGCCGGTCAGCACCAGTGCGACCGCGAGCTTGCGCGGCGGCACGCGCAAGAGCTCGCGCGCGGGCGCCTCGCCCACTTCGTGCGCCGTCTCCGGTGCGAATCCGGCCGCCCGCGCGAGCAGTTCCGCCCGCAGCGCGCGGGCCTCCTCCTCGCCCAGGAAGGCCAGTTCGTCCTTCTTCTCGGCGCCGACGACGTCGAGCCGGAGCTTCGCGACGCCCGCGATCCGGGCCAGCAGCGGCTGACTGACGTCGATCGCCTGGATGCGTTCCAGCCGGATGTGCGCGGCGCGCCGGAACAGCAGCCCGGTGCGGATGCGCAGCTCGCTGTCCGTCACCGCGAAGTGGGTGAACCACCAGGTCAGGAAGCCGTACAGGGAGGCTGCGGGGACGAGGACTGCGAGCGCGATCAGCAGGGTGGTCGTGGTCAGCCGGGTCAGCTGCTCCTGCGCCTGGTTCGGGTCGTGCACCGCCCAGCCGACGAGGACCGCGATGGGCGCCCAGGCCCGCCGGAACGGCGTGACGGGATGCAGCCGCCGCTCGAGGACGGCCCGCTGCGGGCGAGCGTCCCCTGCCGCCGCACCGGACGCGTCCGGCTTGCCGGGGCCGCCCGGTGCGTCGAGCCCGTTCCGTACGTCGAGCCCGTTCCGTACGTCGAGCCCGTCCCGTACGTCGGGGCCGTCCGGTATTCGGGGGCCGTCCGGGCCGCCGCCCGGCCCGTCCGGTATGCCGTTGTCGACGTCGGGGGTCTTCACAGTCCCGCCGATCGGGCCTCGCCGAGGGCCGTGAGGCGGTCCCGGAGCCGTTCCGCCTCGGCCGGGGCCAGGCCCGGGATGGTCGCGTCGGTCGCGGCGGCCGCGGTGTGCAGCTGGACGCTGGCCAGCCCGAAGTACCGCTCGACAGGACCGGAGGTGACCTCGACGAGCTGCATGCGCCCGTACGGCACCACGGTCTCCTCGCGCCACAGGACCCCGCGGCTGATCAGCAGGTCGTCGGCCCGCTCGGCGTACCGCCAGGAGCGCCAGTTGCGGCCGAGCAGCACCCAGCCCCACGCGACGCCCGTCAGGGGCAGCAGCGCGAACGCCGCCCAGGCGGGCCCGGCGATCAGCCCCGGCAGCAGGCCCGCTCCGACGGCCGCCAGTCCCAGCCACACCACCAGCAACAGCCGCCGCATCCGCAGCAGGCCCGGCGGCAGCCCGCTCCACACCGGTGCGACCGCCGCCGTCTCCGCGCCCCCCGGGTCAACCGGGCTCCCCGTCTCCATGGGGTCAGCGTACGTAGGGGAGACTGTCGCCATGACTCCTACGACGGAGACCACGGTCGGGATCGGCGGTGCCGCCGAGAGCACCGACATGGTGCTGAACATCGGCCCCCAGCATCCGTCCACGCACGGTGTGCTGCGGCTGCGGCTCGTGCTGGACGGCGAGCGCATCCGGCATGCGGAGCCGGTGATCGGCTACATGCACCGCGGCGCGGAGAAGCTGTTCGAGGCGCGCGACTACCGCCAGATCGTGATGCTGGCCAACCGCCACGACTGGCTGTCGGCGTTCTCGAACGAGCTGGGCGTGGTCCTCGCGGTGGAGCGGATGCTCGGCATGGAGGTCCCCGAGCGGGCCGTGTGGACGCGCACGCTGCTCGCCGAGCTGAACCGGGTGCTCAACCACCTGATGTTCCTCGGCTCCTATCCGCTGGAGCTGGGCGGCATCACGCCGGTCTTCTACGCCTTCCGCGAGCGCGAGGTGCTGCAGAACGTCATGGAGGAGGTCTCCGGCGGGCGCATGCACTACATGTTCAACCGCGTCGGCGGCCTCAAGGAGGACCTGCCGGCCGGCTGGACGTCCCGCGCGCGGGAGGCCGTCGCCGCCGTGCGCTCCCGGATGGACGTGTACGACGACCTGGTGCTCGGCAACGAGATCTTCCGCGGGCGCACCCGTGACGTGGGCGTCCTCGCGCCGGAGCACGTGCACGCGTACGGCGTGAGCGGTCCGATCGCGCGCGGCTCGGGCGTCGACTTCGACCTGCGCCGGGACGAGCCGTATCTGGCGTACGGGCTGCTGCAGGACACGCTGAAGGTGGTGACCCGGACCGAGGGCGACTGCCTCGCGCGCTTCGAGTGTCTGCTGGAGCAGACGCACAACGCGCTCGACCTCGCGGACGCCTGTCTGGACCGTCTCGCCGACCTGCCGCCCGGACCGATCAACCAGCGGCTCCCGAAGGTTCTCAAGGCGCCCGAGGGGCACACGTACGCGTGGACCGAGAACCCTCTCGGCATCAACGGCTACTACCTCGTCAGCAAGGGTGAGAAGACCCCGTACCGGCTGAAGCTGCGCTCGGCGTCGTACAACAACATCCAGGCGCTCACCGAGCTGCTGCCGGGCACCCTGGTCGCCGACATGGTGGCGATCCTGGGGTCGATGTTCTTCGTGGTGGGGGACATCGACAAGTAGGCCCCCCGGCGGGCGGTCACCCGGCGAGCGGCCAGGCGGGCGGTCACCCCGCGGGCGGTCACCCCGCGGGTGCCGGACGGCCGTCTTCCGCGCCGAGCGGGTCCGCGATTCCCACCGGCTGGAGCAGCCATCCGAAGTCGCCCATTCCGCCTCGCGCGGTCAGCTCCGAGGCCTGCGTGGCGCTCGCCAGGGCGCGCAGATACGCCGGGGGGTCCGTGGACGCGAGCGTGAGCGGGGGCCGCGCCCCGGTGACGCCCAGGGCGTGCAACGCGGCTCGCTGGCTGAGCAGACGCGCGCGGGACGCTGCGGACGGCCCTCCCGTCGTCGCCTCCCCCGTCGTCGCCTCCGCGCACGCGTCCAGGGCGACGTGGGCCGTGAGGTCGCAGGAACCGTCCGGAACGGGCGCCGTCTCCCGTCCCTCCCGGAAACCGGTGAGCGTTCCGAACGGGGGACGCGCGTCGGCGGTGTGCGCGTAGTCCACGGCCATCGCCAGCCCGCGTACGACGCACGCCGCCGCGGACGCCCATGCCGCGTCCCGGGGGAGCCCGATCTCCGCCCGCAGCCCCTCCCCGCCCGCCAGCGGCCACCACCGCGCGAGCCACCCCGCCAGCGCGCCGTGGACCGGATCCCCGAGCCGCTCCGCTCCGTCGTCACGGACGAGCACCATGCGCGGCACGCCCGCGGAGTCGACCTCGACGACGTCGAGGGGGACGTTGTCCAGCCATTCGTTGGCGAAGAGCAGCCCGGTGAACTCCGGAGGCGGCTCGGTCAGCCACTCGATCCGTGAGGCGAGGCCCTCGGGGCGGTCGGCGATCTCGACGGCACACGCGCGTGTGCGGGCGGCCACGTCGGCGGGGAGCGCCGCCAGCACTCCTGTGACCAGTTCGCCCCGCCCTGCGGCCATGTCGACGAAGTCGAGCGACGCAGGCCGGCCCAGCGCCTCGTCGACCCGGCAGAGCAGCCGGGCCACGGCCTCGGCGAAGAGCGGCGACGCGTGCACGGACGTACGGAAGTGCCCTGCCGGACCCTCGGGCCGCCGGTAGAAGCCGCCCGGAGCGCGGGTGCGGCGGCTGCCCGTCGCGTCCGCGGCCGCCTGAGCGTCCGGGGAGCCCGGGGAGCCCGGGACGCCCGGAGCGTCCTGGCCGTACTCCGGGCCGTACGGGGCGTCCGGGCCGTACAGGGCGTCCTGCATGGCCGCTCGCCAGCCGCGCCACCGGCCCGAATCGGTCACTTCGTCCACCGCCCCTTGTCGACGACCATCCGGTCAGACTAGGCGTACAGGTGATCACGGCATCCACCTTGCGGAGTACACCGGCCCGGACCGGATCGGCCCTCCGGTTGACCCTGCACGCATCGGGCATCCCTACGCTGGGTCACGTGCAGCGCCTCTATGACTTCCTCAGCAGACACCCGACCGGGGTCGACGGCTTCTGGGCCCTCGTCCTGTTCGGGATCTCCGCCGCTGCCGGAACCGCCGGGCAGGACCGGGGCGGCACCGACTCCATGGCGCTGCTGGTGCCGGTGGTCTTCCTGCTGTGCCTGGTCATCGCGTTGCGTCGGCGCATGCCCGAACAGATGCTCGTGCTCGCCGTCGCGCTCGGAGCGGCGCAGCTGGTGCTGAACGTCGGGGTCACGGCAGCCGACTTCGCCCTCCTGGTGATCGTCTACACGGTTGCCGCGACCGGCGTCCGCTGGGCCTCGCGCCTCGCCCTGGTCATGGCGTTGAGTGCGGCCACCATGGCGCAGCTGCGCTGGCCGCACGAGAACGCGAGCGTGCCCGGCCAGGCGGCGGTCATCGTCTTCCAGACGGTGCCGTTCGTCCTGGCCTGGGTGCTCGGCGACTCGATGCGGACCCGTCGCGCCTATTTCGCCCAGCTGGAGGAGCGCACGGCGCGCCTGGAGAAGGAGCGCGAGGCGCAGTCGAAGGTCGCGGTCGCCGCCGAGCGCGCCCGGATCGCACGCGAGCTGCACGACGTCGTCGCGCACAACGTGTCGGTGATGGTGGTGCAGGCCGACGGCGCCGCCTATGTCCTCGACGCCGCGCCCGACCAGGCGAAGAAGGCGCTGGAGACGATCTCCTCCACCGGCCGCCAGGCGCTGGCCGAGATGCGGCGCCTGCTGGGCGTGCTGCGCACCGGCGAGCACCAGGAGGGCGGTGAGTACGTGCCGCAGCCGGACGTCGAGCAGATCGAGGACCTCGTCGAGCAGTGCCGCGGCTCGGGCCTGCCGGTGGACTTCAAGGTCGAGGGCACCGCTCGGCCGCTGCCCAGCGGCGTCGAGCTGACGGCCTACCGCATCGTGCAGGAGGCGCTGACGAACACCCGTAAGCACGGCGGACCGAACGCCGGCGCGAGCGTGCGGCTGGTCTACTTCGACGACGGTCTCGGCCTGCTGGTCGAGGACGACGGCAAGGGCGCCCCCCACGAGCTGTACGAGGAGGGCGGCGCCGACGGCGCGGGCCACGGCCTGATCGGCATGCGCGAGCGAGTCGGCATGGTGGGCGGCACCCTGGACGCGGGCCCACGGCCGGGCGGAGGATTCCGCATCAGCGCTCTGCTCCCGCTCAAACCGGCGCATTGACGCCCACACACACCCCCAGTTGACACCTGTCACGCCCCCTGTGCCGCCCACCACGAAACAGCCTGAACCAGCCGAACCGTCCTGAACCGGTCCGCGTGGCCCGGCCGACCGGCCGACCGGCCGACCGGATCACGGAACCGCCAGAACCGCCAGAACCGCAGGAACCGCCAGAATCTCAGGAACCGCCAGAACCGCCCGCCGGAATCACTCGGCGGAATCAGAAGGAAACGGAAGAGGACTCGATGACGATCCGCGTGATGCTCGTCGACGACCAGGTGCTGTTGCGCACCGGGTTCCGGATGGTGCTCGCCGCCCAGCCGGACATGGAGGTCGTGGCCGAGGCGGGCGACGGCGTCGAGGCCCTGCAGGTGGTGCGCTCCACGGCGGTCGACGTCGTGCTGATGGACGTCCGCATGCCGAAGCTGGACGGCGTGGAGGCCACCCGGCGCATCTGCGCGGAGCCCGACGCGCCGAAGGTGCTGATCCTGACCACCTTCGACCTCGACGAGTACGCGTTCTCCGGGCTGAAGGCGGGCGCCTCCGGGTTCATGCTCAAGGACGTGCCGCCGGGCGAGCTCCTCACCGCCATCCGCTCCGTGCACAGCGGCGACGCGGTGGTCGCCCCGTCCACCACCCGCCGTCTGCTGGACCGGTTCGCGCCGATGCTGCCGAGCACCGGCGGTGAGCCCCGGCACAAGGAGCTGGAACGGCTGACGGAGCGCGAACGCGAGGTCATGGTGCTGGTCGCCCAGGGGCTGTCCAACGGGGAGATCGCGGCCCGGCTGGTGCTGTCCGAGGCCACCGTCAAGACCCATGTGGGGCGCATCCTGACCAAGCTGGGGCTGCGCGACCGGGTCCAGGTCGTGGTCCTCGCGTACGAGACGGGACTCGTCCGCGCGGGCGGTCTGTGAACCGGCGTGAACGGGCCGTCCGCTGCGGCGCCTGCCACTAGGGTCTGCGCATGCTCCTGTGGATCAACGGCCCCTTCGGGGGCGGCAAGACACAGACCGCACACGAGATACGACGCCGGCTGCCGGGCAGCGTCGTCTGCGACCCCGAGCACGCCGGGTTCGGGCTGCGCCGGATGCTGCCGTCCGGGCTGCGCGGGGACTTCCAGGACCTCGTGTCGTGGCGGCAGGGCGTCGTCGAGGTCCTCGACCTGGCCCTCGGCGCGCACGACGGCGTGATCATCGCCCCCATGACCGTCACAGATCCCCGGTACTTCGACGAGACCGTCGGCCGGCTGCGCGAACTCGGCCACGACGTGCGCCACTTCACGCTCCTCGCCGAACGGGAGACGGTCCTGAAGCGGCTGCGGGAACGCGGTTTCGGGCGCCTCCTCGGGTTCGTCGTGGGCAGGAACGCGGGCCTGCGCCGGGAGACCTGGGCCCTCCAGCGGCTCGACGACTGCCTGGAGCGGCTGCGGGAGCCGGAGTTCGCCGAGCATCTGTGGACGGACCGCACGAGCGTGCCGAGGACGGCCGACCGCATCGCCGTCCTGGCCGGGCTGACGCTCAGCCCCCACACCGGGGGCGCGCTGCGGACACGGCTGCGACAGGCCGGGGTGAGCGCGCGGCACATCCGGTTCGACTGACCTTCCGGGAGGCGGCCGCCTTCGCGGCGACTGCGACCCTGCGGCCGAGCCTCAGCGGAGTATCCCTTCCAGGAAGTCGCTGCCCAAGCGGGCCACCACCGTCACGTCGAGCTGGTGCAGCACGTACCGGCCGCGCCGGCGCGTGGTGACCAGGCCGGCCTTCTTCAGGACGGCGAGGTGCCGGGATATCTCGGGAGCCGTCCTGCCGTGCACCTGGGCCAGCTCGGTCGTGGTGTACGCGCTGCGGGCCAGCAGTCGGCAGATCCGCATCCGCACGGGGTGGGACAACGCCGTCATCCGCAGGGTCAGCTGTTCCACCGACGGGGGCGAGGCCAGCTCGGGAGAGCCCACCGGATAGTGCAGCACCGGCTGCCAGCCGTACCGGTGCAGCACCATGAGATGCGGCCAGCCCAGACTCGTCGGCACGAGCAGCAGACCGCCGTCGCCGGTGGAGCTGCGGCCCTGGACCAGTTTGTCCACGCTGATCCGCGTGCCGCTCTCGTCGAGGGTCACGGCCGAGGACACCGAGGCGAGCGTCTCCGCCAGGCCCCTGTGGCGCAGCAGGTCCGTCTTGTGGCGGGCGTCGGCGGCGAGCGGAAGGCGCACCCGGGCCCAGACGTCGGCGAAGAACGCCTCGTCGCAGTCCTCCAGGAACTGCCGCAGCCAGCCCCGCACGCGTGGCGGTTCCTCCAGCAGCCGACGGGTGAACCGCACCTGCCGAGGCCCGCGCGTGGCGGCCAGGTCGAGGGCGCGGCGGCACAGCTCCGGGTGGGAGAGCAGAGCCGGGGCGGGCAGGTCGTACCCGGGCGCGCAGGTGAACTCCAGCGCGGCGTCGACGAACTGTTCGTCCGTCAGCTTGTCCAGCAGGTCGAGCTCCTCGGCGAGCGTGGCTCCGGGGAGCGTGCTGCCGCCGGGGATGCCCGCGCAGGGCAGGAAGATGTCCGAGAACGTCGTCCGCCACAGGAAGTCGGCCTCGCACATCCGGTCGGCCAGGTGCGAGTCGAGCCGGGCGGTGACGGAGGTGACCCAGCCCTGCAGACCGGGGTGGTGACCCGGCTCGGACAGCGCGTGCAACGCCATGCCGAGCTCGGCCAGGGGCGAGGGCACGACGGCGACCCTCTCCGGCCGCAGCCCCGCGATGTCGATGCTCAGGCTCATGTCCACATGGTGCACCCCGCCACTGACAACGCCGCTCACGATCGCAGGCAGCCGTCGCCCGCCGCGAGACGACGCGACGGACGGGTGGGGTGTGGCGCGTGGGGCATGGGGCGTGGGCCGTGCGGGGCATGCCGTGTGTGTGGGACGGGGCGGTCGCCGGGCACGGCCGTGTCGGTAGCGCGTCCGTCGCGGCCGCGTCCCGCACCCGTCCCTGCCTCGCCCGCCCCTTTCCGCGTCCCGGTCCGCGCACCGCACCGGACCGCTCCGCACCGCATCACATCGCACCGGGCCGCTCCGCACCGGCCCGAGGCCGCGGGCGGGACGGGTGGGAAAACCCACAGCCTGTGGACAACCGGGCTCTCCCGGAACAGATCGCGTTAACATGACGAGAAATCGTCCGGTACCCGGAGCGGACTGGAACGGAAGGCCGCCGTCGAGTGAGTACACCCCAACAACCAGACCCCAGGGACCGCCCCGCACGGCTCGCCGTCGGCGTCGTCGGCGCGGGCCGGGTCGGGCCCGCCCTGGCCGCGTCACTCCAACTCGCCGGGCACCGGCCGGTCGCCGTGTCGGGCGTCTCCGACGCCTCCAGGCGCCGAGCCGCGCTCCTGCTGCCCGACGTGCCCCTGATGCCGCCCGCCGAAGTCCTCCAGCGGGCGGACCTGGTCCTGCTCACCGTCCCCGACGACGCCCTGCCCGGGCTCGTGGAGGGGCTCGCCGAAACGGGAGCGGTACGGCCGGGCCAGCTCCTCGTGCACACCTCCGGGCGCTACGGCGCGAAGGTCCTCGACCCCGCACTGCGCGCCGGCGCGCTGCCGCTGGCCCTGCACCCGGCGATGACCTTCACGGGCACCGCCGTGGACGTCCAGCGGCTGGCCGGCTGCTCCTTCGGCGTCACCGCGCGCGAGGAGCTGCGGCTGGCCGCGGAGGCGCTCGTGATCGAGATGGGCGGCGAGCCGGAGTGGATCGCGGAGGAGAGCCGCCCGCTCTACCACGCCGCTCTCGCCCTGGGCGCCAACCACCTGGTCACCCTGGTCGCCCAGTCCATGGAGCTGCTGCGCGCGGCCGGCGTCGAGGCCCCCGACCGGATGCTCGGCCCGCTCCTGGGCGCCGCCCTGGACAACGCGCTGCGCTCCGGCGACGGCGCCCTCACCGGCCCCGTCGCGCGCGGGGACGCCGGCACGGTCGCCGCACACGTCGCGGAACTGCGCGAGCACGCCCCGCAGGCCGTCGCGGGCTATCTGGCCATGGCCCGGGCGACCGCCGACCGCGCGCTCGCCCACGGACTGCTCAAGCCCGAACTGGCTCAGGACCTCCTCGGGGTGCTCGCAGGCGAGGCCCACGGCATCCCCGGCTCGTCCGGCGCCTCCCGCGCCCCCGGCACGGACGCCGACCGCGCCGACCGCGCCGACCGCACGGACCGCACGGACCGCACGGACGGCACCGAAGGAGACGTCGGATGACCACCGCGCTGCTGCGCACCGCCGACGAACTGCACGCACGCACGCGTGGCGGGCACCGGGCCGTGGTGATGACGATGGGCGCCCTGCACGAGGGCCACGCCACCCTCGTGCGCACCGCGCGCGAGCTCGCCGGACCGGACGGCGAGGTCGTCGTCACGGTCTTCGTCAACCCGCTTCAGTTCGGCCGGGGCGAGGACCTCGACCGCTATCCGCGCACCCTCGACGCCGACCTCGAGATCGCCGGGCAGGCGGGCGCGGACGCCGTGTTCGCCCCCTCCGTGAACGAGGTCTACCCCGGCGGAGAGCCCCAGGTCCGCATCACCGCGGGCCCGATGGGCGAGCGCCTGGAGGGAAGCTCCCGCCCGGGGCACTTCGACGGCATGCTCACCGTCGTCGCGAAGCTGCTGCACCTCACCCGGCCCGACACGGCCCTGTACGGGCAGAAGGACGCCCAGCAGCTCGCCCTGATCCGCCGCATGGTGCGGGACCTGAACTTCGGCGTGCGGATCGTCGCCGTGCCGACCGTGCGCGAGGAGGACGGGCTGGCTCTGTCGAGCCGCAACCGCTACCTGTCCGCCGAGGAACGACGCACCGCCCTCGCGCTCTCCCGGGCACTGTTCGCCGGCCGGGACCGGCACGCCGCCCAGGAGGCCCTGCGGGCCCGCGCGCGTGAGGTGCCCGCCACCCAGGCGCGTGCCGAGGCGCTCAGCGCCCTCGGGGAGTCCCGCGCGGCCGCCGACGCGCACGCCGTCGCCAAGGCGGCTCCCGGCGACCCCGCGGGCGTGCGCGCGGCCGCCCGCACGGTCCTCGACGAGGCGGCCCGCCTCGTCCCGCCGCTGGAGCTGGACTACCTCGCTCTCGTCGACCCGTCCGACTTCACCGAGATCGAGGACGGCTTCACCGGCGAGGCCGTCCTCGCCGTCGCCGCCCGGGTCGGCACGACCCGGCTGATCGACAACCTTCCCCTCACCTTCGGAGCCGCCTCGTGACCAGCACAGGCATACGACTGCACGCGCCCGCGCCCGGGTGGAACATCGACGCGGACGTCGTGGTCGTCGGCTCCGGCGTGGCCGGTCTGACCGCGGCCCTGCGCTGCGATGCCGCCGGCCTGAAGACGGTCGTCGTCACCAAGGCCCGCCTGGACGACGGCTCCACGCGCTGGGCGCAGGGCGGCATAGCCGCGGCCCTGGGCGAGGGCGACACCCCCGAACAGCACCTGGACGACACGCTGGTGGCCGGCGCCGGCCTGTGCGACGAGGAGGCCGTGCGCATCCTCGTCACCGAGGGCCCCGACGCCGTGCGCCGCCTGATCGCGACCGGTGCGCACTTCGACGAGTCCGAGGAAGGCGGCCTGGAGCTCACCCGCGAGGGCGGTCACCACCGTCGCCGCATCGCGCACGCGGGCGGCGACGCGACCGGCGCGGAGATCTCCCGCGCACTCGTCGAGGCGGTCCGCGCGCGGGGCATGCGCACCGTCGAGAACGCGCTCGTCCTGGACCTCCTCACGGACGGGGACGGCCGCACCGCCGGCGTGACCCTGCACGTCATGGGCGAGGGCCAGCACGACGGCGTGGGGGCCGTGCACGCCCCCGCGGTCGTCCTCGCGACCGGCGGCATGGGCCAGGTGTTCTCCGCCACCACCAACCCGTCCGTGTCCACCGGCGACGGCGTGGCGCTCGCCCTGCGCGCGGGCGCGGAGGTCTCCGACCTGGAGTTCGTCCAGTTCCACCCGACCGTGCTGTTCCTCGGCGCGGACGCGGAGGGCCAGCAGCCCCTCGTCTCCGAGGCCGTGCGCGGCGAAGGCGCCCACCTGGTCGACGCGGACGGCGCGCGCTTCATGGTCGGACAGCACGAACTCGCCGAACTCGCGCCCCGGGACATCGTCGCCAAGGGCATCATGCGGCGCATGCAGGAGCAGGACGTCGAGCACATGTTCCTCGACGCCCGGCACTTCGGCGCCCCCATGTGGGAGCACCGCTTCCCGACGATCCTCGCCGCCTGCCGCGCCCACGGCATCGACCCGGTCACCGAGCCCGTCCCGGTCGCCCCGGCCGCCCACTACGCGTCCGGAGGCGTGCGCACCGACTCGCACGGCCGGACGACCGTGCCCGGGCTCTACGCGTGCGGGGAGGTCGCCTGCACCGGTGTGCACGGCGCGAACCGGCTCGCGTCGAACTCCCTCCTCGAAGGCCTCGTCTACGCCGAGCGCATCGTCACCGACATCGCCGCGAGCCGGGCGGGCGACGCGCTCCACACGCGGGTGCCCGCGCCCGTCGAGCACCCCGAAAGGCCGGCGCACCCGCTCCTCGCCCCCGAGGCCCGGTTCGCCATCCAGCGGGTGATGACCGACGGCGCCGGCGTCCTGCGCTCCGCCCGGTCCCTGGAGAAGGCCGCCGACCAGCTTCAGCGCCTGCACTCCGAGGCCCGCGAGGCGCTCGACGAGAACGGCAAGACGGCCGAGCCCGGCGTCGACACCTGGGAGGCCACCAACCTCCTGTGCGTCGCGCGCGTCCTGGTCGCCGCCGCCCGGCAGCGCGAGGAGACCCGGGGCTGCCACTGGCGCGAGGACCACGCCGACCGCGACGACGCGAACTGGCGCCGTCACATCGTCGTACGACTGAATCCGGACCGCACGCTCGCCGTACACACCACCGATACCGCAGACTTCCCCCCTACCCGGCAGCACCACCAGGAGCAGTGACAGACGTGAGCACCCCCGACCTTCCCCTCGCCCGGAGCGGCGGCTGCGGCGACGGCTGTGCCTGCGGCGCCGACGCAGACGCCGAACTCACCGACGAGGGATACGCCGAATACGTGGAGTGCGGACTCGATCCCGCACTCGCCCAGCTCCTCGCCGACGCCGGGCTCGACCCGGTCGAGGTGGAGGACATCGCCAACGTCGCGATCGGGGAGGACCTGGCCCACGGCGTCGACGTGACGACCGTCGCCACCATCCCCGCGGAGGCGGTCGCCACCGCCGACTTCACCGCACGCGAGGCGGGCGTGGTCGCGGGCCTCAGGATCGCCGAGGCGGTCGTCTCGGTCGTCTGCACGGACGAGTTCGAGGTGGAGCGGCACGTGGAGGACGGCGACCGCGTGGAGGCCGGGCAGCGGCTGCTGTCGGTCACCACGCGCACGCGTGACCTCCTCACCGCCGAGCGCAGCGCGCTCAACCTGCTGTGCCGGCTGTCCGGCATCGCCACCGCCACGCGCGCGTGGGCGGACGTCCTGGAAGGCACCCGGGCACGCGTGCGCGACACCCGCAAGACGACGCCGGGCCTGCGCTCGCTGGAGAAGTTCGCCGTCCGCTGCGGCGGGGGCGTCAACCACCGGATGTCGCTGTCCGACGCGGCCCTGGTCAAGGACAACCACGTGATCGCCGCGGGGGGCGTCGCACCGGCCTTCGAGGCCGTCCGGGAGGCCTTCCCGGACGTGCCGATCGAGGTCGAGGTCGACACCCTGCACCAGCTGCGTGAGGTGGTCGACGCCGGCGCCGACCTGATCCTGCTGGACAACTTCACGCCCGGTGAGTGCGCGGAGGCCGTGGGCATCGTCGGCGGGCGGGCCCTGCTGGAGGCGTCGGGCCGGCTGACCCTGGACAACGCCAAGGCGTACGCCGACACCGGCGTGAACTTCCTCGCCGTCGGGGCGCTGACGCACTCCTCGCCGATCCTGGACATCGGTCTGGATCTGCGAGCGGCTGAGTAGGGAACGGGAACCGGCCATGCTGCTGACGATCGACGTGGGCAACACCCACACCGTGCTCGGCCTGTTCGACGGTGAGGACATCGTCGAGCACTGGCGCATCTCCACCGACTCCCGCCGCACCGCGGACGAACTCGCCGTGCTGCTCCAGGGCCTGATGGGCATGCACCCGCTCCTCGGGGACGAGCTGGGCGACGGCATCGACGGCATCGCGATCTGCGCCACCGTGCCCTCCGTGCTGCACGAACTGCGCGAGGTGACGCGCCGGTACTACGGCGACGTGCCCGCCGTGCTCGTCGAACCCGGCGTGAAGACGGGCGTGCCGATCCTGTTCGACAACCCCAAAGAGGTCGGCGCCGACCGCATCATCAACGCCGTCGCGGCGAACGAGCTCTACGGCGGCCCGGCGATCGTCGTCGACTTCGGCACGGCCACCACGTTCGACGCGGTCAGCGCGCGCGGGGAGTACGTCGGCGGCGTCATCGCCCCCGGCATCGAGATCTCCGTCGAGGCCCTGGGGGTCAAGGCCGCACAGCTGCGCAAGATCGAGGTGGCCCGGCCCCGGAGCGTGATCGGCAAGAACACCGTCGAGGCCATGCAGTCCGGGATCGTCTACGGGTTCGCCGGCCAGGTCGACGGCGTGGTGACCAGGATGGCCCGCGAGCTGGCGGAGGACCCGGACGAGGTCACGGTCATCGCGACGGGCGGGCTGGCGCCGATGGTGCTCGGCGAGTCCTCGGTGATCGACGAGCACGAGCCGTGGCTGACGCTGATCGGTCTGCGCCTCGTGTACGAACGCAACGTCTCGCGCATGTGAGCCGCGGCGCCTCCGGGCCCGCATCGCAGGCGGGCGCGGACGCCGGACGGGCATGCGGGCGTGCGGACGGGCGGCGGAAGCGGGTCCGGGCGGCGGGCTCGCCCGGCCCGGACCCCGCGCGAGGCGCGTGGGCGGTGGGCCATCGGGGGGTGAGCGGTGGGCCACCAGGGCGGATCCGGGCGCGCCGCACCCCACCGCTATGTCGAATTTGTCTGATTAGCGCGTACCGTCGCCGCATGCCCACGCCCTACGGATCCCGCGGCGGCCTGGCGTTCGGCGCGGAGGAGCTGCGTGTGCTCCGCCGCGCCCTCGCCATCGCCCTCCACCCCGGCCCCGTCTCCGCCGAGGACGTCCAGGACTGCCATCGCCTCGCCGAGTCGCTCGACGAGGCGATGGGCGAGGCGGCCCGGCTGCGGGCCTTCCTGGTGGCCGACCTCGCCCGGTATCGCGCAGCACTCCCCGGCACCGCCGCCTGCTACCTCACCCTCCTGGAGGAGGTCCTGGCCACCTCCTACTGCCCCGAACCGGACGATCTCGCCGCCCTGCGCGCCCTGCGCGGCAATCCGAAGGCCGCCGCCCTCCTGGACCGCTGTCAGGTCCTGGCCGAGAAGGACGTACGCGCCCGTCTGGAGCGCCGAGCGGCTCGCAGGGTCGCTGTGGCCGCCCCCGTCGTCCCGGCGTCCCGTACGCGCCTCCAGGCCCTTCCCGGGGGCCTCTCCGGCGCGGGCCGGACCGCCCTCGCGGTGGCCGTCGCCGCTGCGGAGCCGACGCCGGGGGAGCCGAGGGCCGAGGAGCCGGAGAAGAAGCCGGGCCACGCGCCGCGGAAGGAACCGGCCGAGAAGCCGGCCGCGCCCGCCCCCGCCCCTGCTCCCGGGCCGGGGCCCGTTCCCGTCAAGCCCGCGCCCGAGCCGTCCCGCCGCCCCGTCCCCACACCCGGCGAGGTCTTTCCGCGACGCAGGCCGACCCCGCCGTCCGCCGACCCGCAGCAGCGGCGGCTGGCCGTCGGCTGACCCGGCCGCCCCCCCGCCCGGAGATCCGGCTCCCGGATGGCTACTCTGGATCCATGGACTATGTCTCCGCGCTCGTGCCTCCCGTCGTCATGGCCGTGTTCTTCATCGGCCTGATCAGGGTGATCGTGAAGACCCAGGGTGGGGCCAACAAGGCCAAGGAGGACGCGGCCGTCGACGCCGCGCTCGCGCGCGCGGAAGGCCCCCGTCAGGTCTCCGCCGGCCCGGACGCCTGACGGCACCCACGCTCACGCGGCCCTCCAGGGGCGTGCGTCTCCTTTCGGAGTCGCACGCCCTTTTTGTTCCCGTTTGATGTTGAAGGTGTACGTCCGGCACGCGATTGGCGAGATCTCCCACTATTGTTCTGAGGTGTGCCTCGCCCATTGGGAGAACTCGAAGACGCGGTCATGACGCGGGTGTGGAAGTGGAACCGCCCGGTGACCGTTCGAGAAGTCCTGGAAGACCTTCAGCAGGAACGGTCCATCGCGTACACCACGGTGATGACCGTTTTGGACAATCTCCATCAGAAGGGCTGGGTGCGCCGTGAAGCGGAAGGCCGGGCCTATCGATATGAGGCGGTCTCCACCCGCGCCGCCTACGCCGCCGCCCTGATGAACGAGGCCTGGTCCCAGAGCGACAACCCCGCCGCCGCTCTCGTCGCCTTCTTCGGGATGATGAGCGACGAACAGCGCGGCGCGCTGCGCGACGCCGTACGTATCGTCCAAGGTCCCGAAACCACCGAACCCACACGCGAACCCACACGCGAACCCGTACGCGAACCCGAAGCCGAGCCCGTCGAACCCGCGACGGCCGAACCCGCGACTGCCGAGAGCACGGGGAGTGCGGCGAGTGCCGGCGGTGCCGGGGAGAACCCCGCCTCGGCATCGGAGGGCGGCGGGCGATAGCGTCCGCACATGTCAGCAGAGAGTCCCTCGGCCGAGAACCTCGAAGTCACCGCTAAAGCCATCACCGTCCGGCGGGCCCGGACCGGCGATGTCGCCGCCGTGCGCCGTCTCCTTGACGCCTACGTCCGCGGCGGCATCCTGCTCGACAAAGCAACGGTGACGCTTTACGAGGACATCCAGGAGTTCTGGGTCGCCGAACGCGACGACAACGCCGAGGTGGTCGGCTGCGGCGCCCTGCACGTCATGTGGGAAGACCTGGCCGAAGTGCGCACTCTCGCGGTGAAGCCAGGGCTGAAGGGGTCCGGCGTCGGTCACCAGTTGTTGGAGAAGTTGCTCCACACCGCACGCTGGCTCGGCGTTCGCCGTGTTTTCTGCCTGACCTTCGAAGTGGACTTCTTCGGCAAGCACGGCTTCGTGGAGATCGGTGAGACGCCGGTCGACACCGATGTCTACGCCGAGCTGCTGCGCTCCTATGACGAGGGCGTCGCGGAGTTCCTCGGACTCGAACGAGTGAAACCGAACACCTTGGGCAACAGTCGGATGCTTCTGCATCTGTGATCGACGCAGTCGTCGCAGTCCTTTCCGGCCGACCCGCCTTGCCCAGGGTCTCTATGTCCGAAACGCGTATGTTTCCGGGCGGGGAGCGGGCTGCGGGTCTCTGCCAAGGGTTTGTGTTTTCCCAGCAAAAGCGGTTTGCTTTCCGACGTAGTGCAGTACTGCATATAACAGGGTGCGGCTAAACGGCGGACGCCGCGGACCCCCGGCCCTCACGTTTTCGATGAAAGGAAATCCGGTGGCACAGAAGGTTCAGGTCCTTCTTGTCGACGACCTCGACGGCGGCGAGGCGGACGAGACCGTGACGTTCGCGTTGGACGGCAAGACGTACGAGATCGATCTCACGACCACCAATGCCGACAAGCTGCGTGGACTTCTCGAGCCCTACGTGAAGGGCGGCCGTCGTACCGGCGGACGTGCTTCCGGCGGGCGGGGAAAGGCGCGCGCCGCTTCCGGCGGCAGCCAGGACACCGCTCAGATCCGCGCGTGGGCGAAGGAGAACGGTTTCGAGGTCAATGACCGCGGCCGCGTTCCGGCGACCATTCGCGAGGCCTACGAGAAGGCCAACGGCTGAGCGCACGCGCGCCGCAGCCGGACACGGTGACAGTGAGTCGCCAGCGTGTCCACCAGCCGTACGAGATCGGGGGCGCCCCCAACGCCTCCCGACGCCGACATCGTCGGCAGCGAGGCCTCGACCTCGCACCCTGCCACGGGGGGCCGCAGCCAGACGGCGGCCCCCTGCACCGGCCCGGGGCGGCGCGGTCCCGGAGCGCGGCCCGGGACGCGGCCCGGCAGGCGAGGCGGGGGCAGCGGCGCCTCGACGGCGCCGCCCGCGCCGATGGCCGTGAGATCCAGCGGCAACGCGCCCCACTCCAGCCATCGCAGGATCCCGGGCACCTCCTCCGCGCCGCCCGCCGCCACCAGCAGCCGCATCCGGTCGCCCCGCACGGCCACCGGCGAGCCCGGTGCCAGGCGGCGCAGCGCCGCCGCGCCCGCCTTGGCCGGGACGTCCAGGACGTCGAAGCGCTCGCCCACGGAAAGCCGTACCGGCGACCCGGGCACGGTCGCCCAGCCCAGTTCGTTCTCGTACCAGCCGCGGATCCGGTCGCCGGATCCGGCTGGACCGTCCGGGTCGGCCGGGTGAGCCGGACCCTCCGGGGCGAGCAGCCGTCGGGCGAGCGGCCGTCGGGGGAGGGGTACTGCGGTGATCGCGGCGGGCCCCGAGCGGGCGGCCGGAGGGACTGAGCCAACCATGCCGAGTGCAACCGCCGAAAAGCCTCGCGAGTTACGCTGGGTGTTTCCGTGGCTGCGCAGTGTTCCGGCGCGGGAGGCGGATGCGGGTGACAGGGGAGGCAAGGTTGTTCGCCCGTAGCGGAGGGAACGGGGGCGCACGGCATGGAGTGTCAGTCCCGGCGGGTAAGACATCCCTAGTGGGAGGGGGCGACACGCAGGACAGGCCGTCTCACGTTCGCCATCGGCGTACTGGCGACTGGGGTATCTGCCTGGCCTGCGGGAACATCGTCTCGCACCATCGGGTTGGAGCAGATGTCGGCGTTCGGGGTCAGGAGGCCATCGACGGTGTCGGCAGTTGGAATGAGCGGTCCCCGCTTGCGGGACTAAGCTGCGGAAGGACAGGGAGGGGAAGTTCCCCCCACTGCCTGACCGCTCTGAGGAGCGATTAACGATGTTCGAGAGGTTCACCGACCGCGCGCGGCGGGTTGTCGTCCTGGCTCAGGAAGAAGCCCGGATGCTCAACCACAACTACATCGGCACCGAGCACATCCTCCTGGGCCTGATCCACGAGGGTGAGGGTGTCGCCGCCAAGGCCCTTGAGAGCCTCGGGATTTCGCTCGAGGCGGTCCGCCAGCAGGTGGAGGAGATCATCGGGCAGGGGCAGCAGGCCCCGTCCGGGCACATCCCCTTCACCCCCCGTGCCAAGAAGGTCCTGGAGCTGTCGCTCCGCGAGGCCCTTCAGCTGGGCCACAACTACATCGGCACGGAGCACATCCTGCTCGGCCTGATCCGTGAGGGCGAGGGCGTCGCCGCCCAGGTCCTGGTCAAGCTGGGCGCCGACCTCAACCGGGTGCGGCAGCAGGTCATCCAGCTGCTCTCCGGTTACCAGGGCAAGGAGACCGCCGGCGCCAGTGGCGGGCCTGCCGAGGGCACCCCCTCGACGTCCCTGGTCCTCGACCAGTTCGGCCGGAACCTCACCCAGGCCGCTCGTGAGTCCAAGCTCGACCCGGTCATCGGGCGCGAGAAGGAGATCGAGCGGGTCATGCAGGTGCTGTCCCGCCGCACCAAGAACAACCCGGTCCTGATCGGTGAGCCCGGCGTCGGCAAGACCGCCGTCGTCGAGGGCCTCGCCCAGGCCATCGTCAAGGGCGAGGTGCCCGAGACGCTCAAGGACAAGCACCTCTACACCCTCGACCTCGGCGCCCTGGTCGCCGGCTCCCGCTACCGCGGTGACTTCGAGGAGCGCCTGAAGAAGGTCCTCAAGGAGATCCGCACCCGCGGCGACATCATCCTGTTCATCGACGAGCTGCACACGCTGGTCGGTGCGGGCGCCGCCGAGGGCGCCATCGACGCCGCTTCGATCCTGAAGCCGATGCTGGCCCGCGGTGAGCTGCAGACCATCGGTGCGACGACCCTGGACGAGTACCGCAAGCACCTGGAGAAGGACGCGGCCCTCGAGCGCCGCTTCCAGCCCATCCAGGTCGCCGAGCCGTCCCTGCCGCACACGATCGAGATCCTCAAGGGCCTGCGCGACCGGTACGAGGCCCACCACCGCGTCTCCATCACGGATGAGGCGCTGGTCCAGGCCGCCACCCTGGCCGACCGGTACATCTCGGACCGCTTCCTGCCGGACAAGGCGATCGACCTGATCGACGAGGCCGGTTCCCGGATGCGCATCCGCCGGATGACCGCTCCGCCGGACCTGCGCGAGTTCGACGAGAAGATCGCGGGCGTGCGCCGCGACAAGGAGTCCGCGATCGACTCGCAGGACTTCGAGAAGGCCGCCTCCCTCCGCGACAAGGAGAAGCAGCTTCTGGCCGCCAAGGCCAAGCGGGAGAAGGAGTGGAAGGCCGGCGACATGGACGTCGTCGCCGAGGTCGACGGCGAGCTGATCGCCGAGGTCCTCGCCACCGCCACCGGCATCCCGGTCTTCAAGCTGACCGAGGAGGAGTCCTCGCGTCTGCTGCGGATGGAGGACGAGCTCCACAAGCGGGTCATCGGCCAGGTCGACGCCGTCAAGGCGCTGTCGAAGGCGATCCGTCGTACGCGCGCGGGCCTCAAGGACCCGAAGCGTCCCGGTGGTTCGTTCATCTTCGCCGGCCCGTCCGGTGTCGGTAAGACCGAGCTGTCCAAGGCGCTCGCCGAGTTCCTCTTCGGTGACGAGGACGCGCTGATCTCCCTCGACATGTCGGAGTTCAGCGAGAAGCACACGGTGTCGCGTCTCTTCGGTTCGCCTCCCGGATACGTGGGCTATGAAGAGGGCGGCCAGCTGACCGAGAAGGTCCGCCGCAAGCCGTTCTCCGTGGTCCTGTTCGACGAGGTCGAGAAGGCCCACCCGGACATCTTCAACTCGCTGCTGCAGATCCTGGAGGACGGTCGTCTGACCGACTCCCAGGGCCGGGTCGTGGACTTCAAGAACACGGTCATCATCATGACGACCAACCTCGGCACCCGGGACATCTCCAAGGGCTTCAACCTGGGCTTCGCGGCCTCGGGCGACTCGAAGACCAACTACGAGCGCATGAAGAACAAGGTGTCGGACGAGCTCAAGCAGCACTTCCGCCCCGAGTTCCTCAACCGTGTCGACGACGTGGTCGTCTTCCCGCAGCTCACGCAGGAGGACATCCTGCGGATCGTCGACCTGATGATCGGCAAGGTGGACGAGCGCCTGAGGGACCGGGACATGGGCATCGAGCTCTCCCAGTCCGCCAAGGAGCTGCTGTCGAAGAAGGGTTACGACCCGGTGCTGGGTGCGCGTCCGCTGCGTCGCACCATCCAGCGCGAGATCGAGGACACGCTCTCGGAGAAGATCCTCTTCGGTGAGCTGCGCCCCGGTCACATCGTGGTCGTGGACACCGAGGGCGAGGGTGACACCAGGACCTTCACCTTCCGCGGCGAGGAGAAGTCGGCGCTGCCCGACGTCCCGCCGATCGAGCAGGCGGCCGGCGGCGCCGGACCGAACCTGAGCAAGGACGTCTGACCCTCCGGGAGTCGAGCCGAAGAGAGGGGCCGGTGCTTTCCAGCACCGGCCCCTCTCACATGCCCTGAAGGCGATGAGACGTCCGCCCTGCGGCTTGTCGGACGTCCGCCGTGCGGCTACGGGGCGTCCGCGGACGACCGACGGTTCACGAGAGCTGACCGTCGTAGTCCGGCAGCTTGTACGTCGTCTCGGCGTGGCCGCCCGAGAGGTCGGTGGCGCTGTTGCCGATGTTCGCGATGATCGTGTAGCCCTTGGACTCGATGGCGACGCGCTGGGCGGTCTTGTAGACGGCGACGTCCTTGAAGAGGTCGAGGAAGCCGCGCACATAGAGGCCGGAGACCTTGTAGCCGACGTTCTTGAGGTTGTAGTCGGTCACCCCGGAGATGATGCCCGGACGGGCGGTGACGAAGAACAGGGAGACGCCGTGGTCCTGGGCGTACTTCGCGACCTCCAGAACGGGCTTGTTGGCCGGCTGCGGGTAGCTGAAGCCGAAATCGCTCTCCAGCGTGGTGTTGTCGACGTCGAAGACGATCGCCTGCTTCTCGCCCGGCTTGGCGGCGGCGATGCGCTGCTTCAGGGCCGGCAGCGCCTGGTTCATCACGGCCTGGCAGTCCTGCTGCCAGGTGGTGTAGTCGACGTCTCCGGCGGCCGCCGCGGAGGCGGAGGCCACGGTGGAGGTGGCCACGGCAGTGGTGGATGCGGTGGCGGTGGATGCGGCGGCGGTGCCGGTGGCCGTCGCGGCCTGGGCGCCGGCCGGGACGGCCAGTGCCGTGACGGCTGCGGCCGCCACGGCGGTCAGGGCTGTGCGGCGCGTCCAGGTGCCTCTGGTCATGGGTGGGGGTCCTCTCGCGTCCTTGCGCTGCCTATGTCGTGGGCATGCCGATCGTTGGGGGTGGCCTGAGGGGAACCAGCGGGTTACTGGACGGTAGAGGTGAATGAGAGGCTGGTCACAGACCCGTGCACGCGACGTGACCGGGGTCACAAGTGCCCTGTGGGGCACGGGAGTAGCCGTCGTCACATTCCGAAGTCCCTTGAGGCGGGCGACCGGTGACATGCCGCACAGCCGCTTTGGCCCCTACTAGGCGCAATAGTCGCTGGACGAATGCGAGCAAAAGGGACACGCGCTCCCGGGCTCCGTGCCGTAGAGGCTTCCAGGGGTGGCCTGGTGTCGAAAGTGTCCGGAAAGGGTGATCTGTCAAGGAGTGATGAGATTTACGACGAAGTACTAGTTTCCGTCGTAGATCACACGTTTGGGGGTCTGTGGACCTCGGGGTTACCAAGGGATGGCCACCTCGGCGGAGGTTCTCGCCAGGTGGTTTCCTCTGCCCCCGTCCCCATGAGGTCTTCGATGTTCCAGCGCGTCACGTCCCGTTCTTCCCGTACGTCCCTGCTCCGCACCCGCGTGGCCGTCGGGGCCGCCGCAGTGGGCGCCTCGGTCGTGCTGGGGACCGGAGTGGCGTCCGCCGCCGCCCCCGCCGCCGCGCCCGCCGCCCCCGCCGCCAAGACCGCCGTGTCCGCCGCTTCCTGGATAGACCCGGTGAAGAAGTACACGCTGTCCGCCGGGTTCGCCCAGGCCGGCAAGATGTGGCAGTCCAAGCACAGCGGTCAGGACTTCGCCGTGCCGAGCGGCACCAAGGTCATGGCCGCGCACGGCGGCACCGTGGTGAAGGCCGGCGGCAACGGCGCCGGCGACGGTCCGGCCTACGGCAACGCCATCGTGATCAAGCACGCCAACGGCGTGTACTCGCAGTACGCCCACCTCTCGCACATCGAGGTGAAGGTCGGCCAGGTCGTGAAGACCGGCCAGAAGATCGCGCTGTCCGGCAACACGGGCAACTCCAGCGGTCCGCACCTGCACTTCGAGATCCGCACGACCCCCGACTACGGTTCGGCGATCAACCCGGTCACCTTCCTGCACGCCAAGGGCGTGAAGGTCTGACCCCTGCGTGACCGGGCGACGTGACGCCGGTGCGCGCTCAGCCGCCGCGACGCGGCCGCGCGCTCAGCCGCCGTGATGCGCCTGCGTCACCAGATCGACGGCGACCTCCAGGACTGCTGCCCGCTTGTCCTCGGGGTCGCCGTCGAGGTCGTTCAGGAAGAACATCCCGGCGTGCAGCGTGAAGATGGCGCTCACGCAGCGGACCTGGTCGATGAGCGGGGCCTCGGGATCCATGATGATGTCGCGCAGGCCCCGCATGCGGTCCTTGAACGAGTCGCCGATCTGGAGTTCCCGCACCGTCGCCTGGTTCTCCTGCATGAAGCGGAAGAGCGGGGCCGCCTCGGAGAGGGCCTTGCTGTAGCGCCGTACGAGTTCGTGCTTCGTCTCCAGGGTGTGCGGTTGCTCCCTGCCCCACTCGATCAGGTCTTCGATCGGCTTCGTCAGATCCGTGAAGATGCCGACGATGATCTCTTCCTTGGTCTTGAAGTGGTAATACAGGGCAGCCTTCGTGACCTCCAGGCGTTCCGCGATCTCGCGGAGGGAGGTCTTCTCGTATCCCTGCTCGGCGAAGAGTTCGAGGGCCACGTCCTGGATGCGCTGGCGGGTGTTGCCGCGGCGCTGCTGCTTGGTGCCGTCCATGGTGCGGTCCATCCTCGTACTCCTAGGGCTCCCGCGAAAACTTACTTGCCGTCCGGCTAGTTCGACACCAGTAACTTACTTGACGACCGGCTAGTGACGGGTCTAACTTCCTAGTGTACTGAACTAGCCGGGCGGCAAGTAAGTGGCCGGTCGGGGTGGGACCCAGGGGAGTGGAACGATGGCGGACACGAAGACACCGGAGACCGAGCCGGAGAAACAGCCCAGGAGCGTGCGGGTGGTCCTGCTCGCCCTCATGATCACGATGATGCTCGCGATGCTCGACAACATGATCGTGGGCACGGCCATGCCGACGATCGTCGGCGACCTCGGCGGCCTGGAACACCTCTCGTGGGTGGTGACCGGCTACACCCTGGCGACCGCCGCCTCCACCCCGATCTGGGGCAAGATCGGCGACATGTACGGGCGCAAGGGCGCCTTCATGACGTCGATCGTGATCTTCCTGATCGGCTCCGCACTGAGCGGCATGGCCCAGAACATGGGCGAACTCATCGGGTTCCGCGCGATCCAGGGCCTCGGCGCGGGCGGTCTGATGGTCGGCGTCATGGCCATCATCGGCGACCTGATCCCCCCGCGGGAGCGCGGCAAGTACCAGGGCATGATGGCCGGCGTCATGGCGCTCGCGATGATCGGCGGTCCGCTGGTCGGCGGCACCATCACCGACAACTGGGGCTGGCGCTGGTCCTTCTACATCAACCTGCCGCTCGGGGTGGTGGCCCTCACCGCGATCAGCGTCGTCCTGCACCTGCCCAAGAAGCGGTCGCAGTCGCGCATCGACTACCTCGGCGCCGGCCTGCTGACGCTGGGCATCACCTCCATCGTCCTCGTCACCACCTGGGGCGGCTCGGAGTACGCCTGGACCTCCGCGCGGATCATGGAACTCATCGCCATCGGCGTCGCCTCGCTCATCGGATTCGTCTTCTGGCAGACGAGGGCCGTGGAGCCGATCGTGCCGCTGCACATCTTCCGCAGCCGCAACTTCACCCTCATGTCGCTCATCGGCTTCATCACCGGATTCGTGATGTTCGGCGCCACCCTCTTCCTGCCGCTCTACCAGCAGTCGGTCCAGGGCGCGTCCGCGACCAACTCCGGTCTGCTGCTCCTGCCCATGCTCGGCGCGATGCTGGTCACCTCGATGGTGGCCGGGCGGGTGACCACGAACAGCGGCAAGTACAAGGTCTTCCCGGTCCTCGGCAGCTTCCTGATGGTGATCGGGCTGTACCTGCTGTCGACGATGGACACCGGGACCAGCCGTCTCACCTCCGGCGTCTTCATGGCCGTGGTCGGTCTCGGCATGGGCTGCCTGATGCAGATCACGATGCTGGTGGCGCAGAACAGCGTCGAGATGAAGGACATGGGCGTCGCATCCTCGTCCACCACCCTCTTCCGCACCCTCGGCTCCTCCTTCGGCGTCGCGATCATGGGCGCGCTGTTCAACAACCGGGTCCAGGACGTGATGTCCGAGCGCGCCGGGGCACTGGGCTCGAAGATCACCCAGCAATCCGCCCAGCTGGACGCCGCCAGCCTGGCCAAGCTGCCCGCGGCCGCCCGTGAGGCCTACCAGCACGCCGTGTCGGCAGGCATCCACACGGCGTTCCTGCTGGGCGCGGCGGTGGCGATCGCCGCGCTGGTGGCGGCGGTGTTCGTGAAGGAGGTTCCGCTGAAGGGAGCGGGGCCGCAGAAGGCGGACGAGGCCACCGACGGTGCGACCCTCGCGCCGCCGCCCATGGTCGAGGCAGTCTGACGCAGTCCGACCTTGCGCTGCTCGCGCTGAACGAAGGCCTCCGGCGGTGTCCGCCCCGGGGGCCTTCCTCATGCCGCGTCGCCGATGCCGCGTCGCCGATGGTGACAGCCACGGCATCGGAGCCGGAGCCGGCGGCCGTGATGCGACGGCGTGCACCGGCAATGGCGACGGAGCGCCGGAGGACGGCCGGCGTTGCCGCGCCGGGCGTCACGGCATCGTCGGGTAGCTTCCGGTGCTGGTCGGTGCGTGCTCGGGCAGCCACAGGACCGCCACGGCGCCCTCGGACGGTATGTGCTCGGGGGTGCCCGCGGGCCGCACGTTGCGGAAGGTCAGCCGCGCGCCGAGAACGCGGGCCTGGCCCGCCGCGATGGTGAGCCCGAGCCCGTGTCCGTGCCCCGCCCGGTCGGTGCTGCCGGTGCGGAAGCGGCTCGGCCCCTCGGCGAGCAGATCCTCGGGGAACCCGGGGCCGTGGTCGCGGACCCGGATGACCCGGCCTTCCACGGTGACCTGGATGGGCGGCTTGCCATGCCGGGCCGCATTGGCCAGCAGGTTGAACAGCACCCGCTCCAGGCGGCGCGGATCGGTCGTGACCATCGACTCGTGCACCACCCGCACCTCGACGTCCGGGTCCTTGGCCGCCACCCGGCGGGACACGAACTCGCCGAGCACGATGTCCTGAAGCTCGGCACGCTCCGAGGCGCCGTCGAGGCGGGCCACCTCCAGGACGTCCTCGACGAGGGTGCGCATGGCCTTGGCCCGGTCCAGCACCAGCTCGGTCGGCCGGCCGGGCGGCAGCAGCTCGGCCGCCGTCAGCAGGCCCGTCACCGGGGTACGCAGTTCGTGCGCGATGTCCGCGGTGACCCGGCGCTCGGCCTCCAGGCGTTCCTGCAGGGTGTCCGCCATGGCGTCCACCGCGCTCGCCAGGTCGTCGGTCTCGTCCCGCACGACCCCGCCTATCGCGTCCCGGACGCGGACGTTCGTCTCGCCCTTGGCGACCTGGTTCGCCGCGGCAGCCGCCTTCCGCAGCCGGCGCGACATCTGGCCGCCGATCAGCACACCCAGCGCGCTGCCGCCGAGGACGACCGCGATGGAACCGATCACCAGGGCCTGGTCGAGGTCCTTGAGGATGTCCGTGCTGCGGTCGGTGAACCCTGTGTGCAGGGACAGCACATGCCCGTCCTTGACCGGCACGGCCGCCCAGATGTCCGGCACGCCGCCCCTGCGGTCGGAGACGAACGTGGCCCGGCGGCCTTCCCGGACCTTCTTGCGCAGCGCGGCCGGCAGACTGGAGTCGTCGATCTTGATGTTGGGGAAGTAGAAGTTGGGCCGCCCCGACTGCTCGTAGTTGCGCTGGGCGATCTGCACGCGCTCGTCGGCGAGATCGCGCGCGTTGTCCAGCATGGACACGCGCGCGGCGTTGTGCACGACGAGGCTGAGCGCTATCGCCACCAGGGCGCCGACCAGCGCGATCGCCGCACTCAGCTTCCATCGCAGGCCTGTGCGGAGGGCCATGCCCTCCGCACGAGCCGGACCCAGGTGCCGGATCATCCCCCGCATACTTCCGTCTCCGCCCCGCTCAGGCCTTCAACTTGTAGCCGAAGCCGCGGACCGTCTCGATGCGGTCCTGGCCGATCTTGGCGCGCAGCCGCTGCACATGGACGTCGACGACCCGGGTGTCGCCGCCCCAGCCGTAGTCCCACACCCGCTCCAGCAGTTTGTCGCGCGAGAGGACGGTGCCGGGAGCGGAGGAGAACTCCAGCAGCAGGCGCATCTCGGTCGGGGTCAGTGCCACCGGCTGCCCGGCCCGGCGCACCTCCATGCCCTCCGTGTCGACCTCCAGGTCGCCGAAGGCCAGCACACCGCCGGCCTGGGAGGCGTCGGGCTCGATGCGGTCCCCGCCGCCCGCGTGGCCGAACCGGCGCAGCACGGCACGGATCCGGGCGACCAGGACCGCGCCGTCGAACGGCTTGGTCACATAGTCGTCGGCACCGGCCTCCAGCCCCAGGACGACGTCGATGGAGTCGGCGCGCGCAGACAGCATGATCACCGGCACGGTGGACTCGTCCCGGATGCGCCGGCACAGACTCACGCCGTCCAGGCCCGGAACCATGACGTCCAGCAGCGCGATGTCGGGACGGTCGGCGCGGAACGCCGCCAGGCCGGACAGGCCGTCGGGCATCGCGGTGACCGCGAAGCCGTCCCGCTCCAGGGCGAGCTGGGTGGCCTCGCGGATGACGTCGTCGTCCTCGACGAACAGAACGTGTGTCTGGTCTGCCATCCCGGTGCTCTCAGTTCTCGTCGCGTGCTCGCGTGCGTGTCGGCGGGTGCGCCTGACAATCGTCAGGCTGTCTGTCGGTCGTCGGTCTGTCGGTCGTCAGTCTGTCGGGTTTCTGTGCCCTCGCTGTCAGGGGCGTCCCTTGGGTGGACGCGTGGAAGGCCGCGAACGTTCACTGCCCGCCCGTCCTCGACCGTTCGCACCCGTCCACCAGATGATCGGAAGGGAGGGGCCGATCGGTTCACGCAGACGCGATTTTTTCTTCGACCGGGCGCTGCCGGGCAGGTCAGCCGGTCTTCGGCACCGGTGTGGATTCTCCGCCGACGACGCTGCTGTAGTCGTTGTGCCAGCTGAACTCCCTGCGGAAGCGGCCCGCGACCCAGCGGTAGGTGACCACGTTCTCCCCGGAGGGGCTGGAGACCGGGTCGCCCTTCGCGTACACCTGCTTGGTCACCACCAGGTCGCCCCGGTCTATCTCCGCGTAGACCGGGGGCTCCTCGGCCTTGAAGACGTTCGCGTAGCCGTTCGCGTCCTCCCGGTAGACGTAGGAGCCGACACCGACGGCGTCGCCGCAGGTGAGCACGTTGACGATGAGGTCCTCGCCGGAACCGTCGGTGAGGTCCCCGTACGACACGTCGACCGGGTACTCGTCGCCCACGCAGGGCTTCAGTCCGCTCTTGACCTCCGCCGAGACCGCGGGATCGTCCTTGACGAGACGTACCGCTTCCGTCCGGTCGGGGGCGCCGGTGGGGGCGGCCGAGGGCGAGGCCGTGGCGCCGACCACCGCGTCGACGTGGGCCGGGCCCTCGTCGCGGGCGCCGGTGCCGCCGGTGCCGCAGGCGGAGACGAAAAGGGCGAGGGCGGCGAGCACGGTCATCGCCGTGATCGCCGCCTGGATGGTGCCTCGGGCCGGTGTGGGCCCGGCCTGGGTCAGGCCGCCACGCAACGCTCCCGCTCCTCACGCTCCAGCGCGCGTGCGTCCAGGTCGCGGGCTTCCAGCTCCTCGCGGAGCCGGGCGAGCGCCCGGTGCAGCGTGCTCTTGACCGTTCCGGCCGACATGCCGAGGGCGGCGGCCGTCTCCTCCGTGGACATCTGTTCCCAGTGTCGCAGCACGACGACGCTTCGCTGTTTGGGTGCGAGCACCTTCATCGCGTCCATCAGCAGGGCGCGGTCGGCGTGCTGCTCGGTGGAGTCGTCGACGCAGGCGTCCGGGAGCTGCTCGGTCGGCACTTCCTCGAGCTTGCGGGCCCGCCACCACTCGGTCCGCGTGTTGATCATGACCCGACGCAGGTAGGCGTCCGCGAGCCGCTTGTCCGCGATGCCGTCCCAGCGGCCGTACGTCCGGGCCAGCGCGGTCTGCAGCAGGTCCTGGGCGTCGACCGGGTCCGGGACGAGGCGACGGGCGCTGCGCAGCAGCGCGTCCTGCCGCGTGCGGACGTATTCCTCGAACTCGAGCACCTCGCCCTGCGCCATGGTCAACCGCCTCCGATTCCCCGTTCCGACGGTGGTCGCCGCCGGTTCACCGCTTGTGGTCTGCGGCCCGTCGTGTCTTCGCCGGGCACGGAGATGAAGCTACGGAGGTGTTGTCACGGCACTGTCCGAAGCAGCCTGCGGCTAGCGCTCAGCTGTCCGTCGGTTGTGTAACGGCGGTGAGTTCGGGGTAAGAGTAAGGGCCGCATCGCAGGGTTATGGGGAGATTCGTCCACGCGTCGGCCGTGACAAACGCCCGACGACGGCTGTGACGAACGCCGACGACGGCCATGACGGGGGGGGCCGGCAGTGAACCGACCGTGCGTCAGGTCAGGGGCAGGCGGTACAGCCCGTTCGGCAGCGGCTCCACCAGTCCGTCCGCGACGAGCCCGTCCAGCGCACGCGCGCGTTGCACCGGATCGTGCCATACGCGGTCGAGGGCGGCCTGCGGTACGGGCGCGTGCGCGTCGCGCAGGACGGCGAGCAGTTTGCCCCTGACCTGCCGGTCGGTGCCGGCGTAGGTCTGGCCGCGGCGCGGCGGGCCGTCGTGCTCCGGCTTGCCCGCGAGCCGCCAGGCGCACTGCGCGGCGATGGGGCAGCGCACGCACGTCTCGTTCCTGGCCGTGCAGACGAGCGCGCCGAGCTCCATGGACGCGGCGGCCCAGCGCGCGGCCGTCGCCTCGTCCTCGGGGAGCAGGGCGCGGGCCAGCTTGCGTTCGGCTGCCGTGGTGGCGTTCGGCGGGTACTGCACACCTCTGACGGCGCGCGCGAACACGCGGCGGACATTGGTGTCCAGGACGGCGTGGCGCCGGCCGTACGCGAACGAGGCGACGGCTGCGGCCGTGTACTCGCCGATGCCCGGCAGCGCCAGGAGCTGCGCGTGGTCGGACGGCACGTCGCCGCCGTGCCGTTCCGTTATCGCCACCGCGGCGCCGTGCAGCCGCAGGGCGCGGCGCGGGTAGCCGAGCCGGCCCCAGGCGCGCACGGCCTCGCCCGGGGCCTCCGCGGCGAGGTCGGCGGGGCGCGGCCAGCGGGCGAGCCACTGCTCGTAGACCGGCAGGACGCGGCTGACCGGCGTCTGCTGGAGCATGAACTCGCTGACCATCACCCCCCACGCCCCGGCTTCGGGGCGCCGCCAGGGGAGGTCGCGGGCGTGGTCGTCGAACCAGTGGATCACCGGGGCGTGCAGATCCGCTCCGGGGGCCTCGGCGTCGACGCCGACGGGGCCGCGGGCGGGGCTGCTGCTGTGCGGGGGCTTCGTGGGGGCAGTCATGGCCCTACCGATCCTGCCATGCGCACCGGGGCACGCGCGCGTACCGCCACTCGACCGGGTCGCACGCCGGAGGCGCTTCCCGCGCGGGCGCCAGGGCCATGACCGGAGGCACGACGCGGGCGATCGGCGACGGCAGTACGGCCGTGGAGGACGAAGTCGGGTACGAGGCGGGCGGTTTCCGAAATGATGATCCGGAAAAGTTGTGTTCCCGGCGGCGGGTGGGGCCAGCGAACGCGTCGATCTCTCGTAAGGTTTGGGCCGTGGGATCACTGCGCAATCCGGTCGGGCCGCTTCCCTCCTCCATCTACTGGCGACGGAGGGCCGTACTGCTGTCCGTGTTCGCCCTGTTGGCGTTGCTGGTCCTGTGGGTGACGACGTCGGGCGGAGGCGGCGGAAAGAACGGCGCCGACGGGGGCGGCGGCAAGAACCCCGCGTCCTCCATCACGCCGGGGCCGTCCGGGTCGGGGCCCGCGATCAGCCAAAAACCGGGCGGGCGGGACGAGTCGAGCGCAGGGGCCACCAGTGGGTCCGGATCGGGAACCGGGTCCGGTGCGGGCTCGGGCGGCGGCGCGGGAACCGGTGGCTCGGACGGCGGATCGGCCGGCTCGGGCGAAGTCGACGACGGCGCCAACGGCAGCGCGAGCGGCGGTGGTGGCATCGGGGGCGACGGCGGCACGGCCACGACCCTGCCGGCCGGGACGACACTGCCCAACTGCACGGCGAGCGCCGTCACGTTGACGTTGCGCAGCGTCCGCAACGCGTACTCGCCGGACGAGACCCCCGTCGTCCGGCTGACGGCCAGGAACAGCTCGGCGAGCGACTGCAAGGTCGATCTGGGCCCGAAGGCCGCGGTGTTGACGATCACGAAGGCGGACGGCGACGACGACTACTGGTCGTCCGCGGACTGTCCCAAGGGAGCCGGAAGCCTGCTGTACCGGGTGCCGGCCGGAAGCAGCTTCACGTACACCCTCAAGTGGGACCGCAAGCCGAGCGCGCCGCAGTGCGCCACGCCTCCGGCGGGGACGGCCGGAGCGGGCACGTACCTGGTGGAGGCCAAGGCCCCGGGGTTCGCGAAGGCGCAGACGTCCTTCGTGCTGAAGAGCGACTGAGGCGCGTCTGAGAGGTCTGAGAGGTGTGAGGGCGTCTGAGGCGACCGAAGCGCCTCGATGACCGGGAAGACCCGGGAAGACCCGGGAGACCGGGAGACCGGGGCGCTCGGAGCGATCGACGGGCCTCCTGGTTGCGTGCCGGGCCGTCTCGTCCGCTGTGGGTCGCTCGGTGGCCCGGCGCGCCGGACAGGTCGGAGGCAGGCGTGCCGAACCCCTAGAGCAGGCCAGATCAGGCCGGTCGGTCAGTCAGGCGGACCGGGCGGAGGGGGTGCGGTCGCAGGGGCGGTCAGGCCGACCGGTCAGACGTACCGCTCCAGGATCGACGACTCCGCCAGCCGGGACAGGCCCTCGCGGACGCTCCGGGCTCGCGCCTCGCCCACGCCGTCCACCGTCTGCAGGTCGTCGACGCTCGCGGCGAGGAGTTTCTGCAGGCCGCCGAAGTGCTCGACCAGGCGGTCGATGATGGCGCCGGGGAGGCGAGGCACCTTCGCCAGCAGGCGGAAGCCGCGCGGGGACACCGCCGAGTCGAGCGCCTCGGGGGAGCCGGTGTAACCCAACGCGCGGGCCACGGTGGACATTTCGAGCAGCTCGGCGTGGGAGAGCGCGTTCAGCTCGTAGAGCGCCTCGTCGACCGTGCGGGAACGCTTGGCCGTGGGCTCGGGCACGTAGTCGCGGACCACCAGCTCACGCTCCGGCTCCACGCCCGCGATCAACTCGTCGAGCTGAAGGGCGAGCAGGCGCCCGTCCGTGCCCAGTTCGACCACGTATTCGGCGATTTCGGTGGCGATGCGGCGGACCATTTCCAGGCGCTGGGCCACCGCGGAGACGTCCCGGACCGTCACCAGGTCCTCGATCTCCAGCGCTGACAACGTCCCCGCGACCTCGTCCAGACGGAGCTTGTAGCGCTCCAGGGTGGCCAGTGCCTGGTTCGCGCGGGACAGGATCGCCGCGGAGTCCTCCAGGACGCGGCGCTGTCCGTCGACGTAGAGGGCGATCAGGCGCATGGACTGGGAGACCGAGACGACCGGGTAGCCGACCTGCTTGCTGACCCGGTCCGCCGTGCGGTGCCGGGTGCCCGTCTCCTCCGTGGGGATCGTGGGGTCGGGCACCAGCTGGACGCCCGCCCGGAGGATCTTCGACAGGTCGGAGGAGACCACGATGCCGCCGTCGAGTTTGCACAGCTCGCGCAGCCGCGTGGCGGCGAACTCCACGTCGAGCACGAACCCGCCCGTGCACATGGCCTCGACCGTCTTGTCGGAGCCCAGCACGATGAGCCCGCCGGTGTTGCCGCGGAGGATTCTCTCCAGGCCGTCGCGCAGGGCCGTGCCGGGAGCCACCGCGCTCAGCGCGGCACGCATCAGGCCGTCGGCACCGGAACTCCCACCGGACTTTCCGGGAGCTGCCGCCCGGTCGTTGGCTGCCACTGCACTCCTCCGGTCACAGGTCTGGGACGCCCCCGTTTCGCGCACTCGTTTCGTACGGACGGGCGAGACCAGGGCAAAGTCTACCGGCGGTCCTCCGACTCCTGTGGGGCGTCTCGGCGACGGGAGCGCGGCAGGACCCGCAGGGCGTCCCCCATGTCCGCGACTTCCAGGACCTTCATGCCCGCCGGGATCCTGCCCGGGTCGCTCGGCACGAGCGCGTGGGTGAAGCCCAGACGATGGGCCTCGGAGAGTCTGCGCTGGACGCCCGTGACCCTCCTGACCTCGCCTGCGAGGCCCACTTCGCCGATCGCGACGAGGTTCTTGGGCAGCGGGGTGTCGCTCGCGGCGGAGGCCAGGGCGAGGGCGATCGCCAGGTCCGCGGCGGGCTCCGAGAGCTTCACACCGCCGACCGTGGCCGAGTAGATGTCCCGTTTGCCGAGCGCGCTGATCCTGCCGCGCTGTTCCAGAACGGCCAGCATCATGGAGACGCGGGAGGTCTCCAGGCCGGACGTCGTGCGCCGGGGGGAGGGGATCTGGGAGTCCACGGTGAGCGCCTGCACTTCGGCGACCAGGGGGCGGCGGCCCTCCAGGGTGACCGTCAGACAGGTGCCCGGGACCGGTTCGTCACGGCGGGTCAGAAAAAGTCCGCTCGGGTCCGCAAGGCCCGTAATGCCCTCGTCGTGCAGTTCGAAGCAGCCGACCTCGTCGGTGGCGCCGTAACGGTTCTTGACGCCCCGCACCAGACGCAGCCGCGCGTGCCGGTCGCCCTCGAAGCTCAGGACGACGTCCACGAGGTGTTCGAGGAGGCGGGGACCGGCGATCGCGCCGTCCTTCGTGACGTGGCCCACCAGGAGCGTGGACATGCCGCGTTCCTTGGAGGCGCGGATCAGGGCCCCCGCGACCTCGCGGACCTGGGCCATGCCGCCGGGCGCTCCGTCGATCTCCGGAGAGGCCACCGTCTGCACCGAGTCCACGATCAGCAGGGACGGTTTCACGGCGTCCAAGTGGCCGAGGACGGCCGCCAGATCGGTCTCCGCCGCGAGGTACAGGTGGTCGTCGATGGCGCCGATGCGGTCGGCGCGCATCCGGACCTGGGATGCCGACTCCTCGCCCGTCACGTAGAGGGTGCGGTGTTCGTCGCTCGCCGACTTGGCCGCCACGTCCAGCAGCAGCGTCGACTTGCCGACGCCGGGCTCGCCGGCCAGCAGCACCACGGCGCCGGGCACGAGCCCGCCGCCGAGGACGCGGTCCAGCTCGGACACGCCGGTGGGGCGGGCGGTGGCCTGACGGCCGTCGACCTGGCCGATGGGCACCGCGGAGGTGGTGACCCGGCCGGGCGCCGTCGTGCGGACCGCGGGCGCGCCGTACTCCTCGACCGTCCCCCACGCCTGGCACTCGGGGCAGCGGCCGAGCCACTTGGCCGTCTGCCAGCCGCACTCCGTGCAGCGGTAGGACGGTCGGTCCTTGGTGGTCTTCGTACGGGCAGCCATGGGGAAACCGTAGCCGCCGCCACTGACATCAGCCGGACGCGCCCGTGAACGGCCCGGGCTCTCCGGGGGCCTGCGCCGCGTCCCGCTGCCGCCCCTCCGCCGCCCGCGCGCGGGGGCGTGCGCCGCGGAGAGGAGCGCCACCCCCTGTGATCCGTCCGCGCCCCGTCACGAACGAGCCATGGGACCCCCCTCCACTGTCCCCTTATGAGGGATCGTTTCACCCATACGGATTAAAAGGACTCAAGGGACAAGTAGACCGCGTTCCGCGCCGCCTACGGTCGCACGGGTGATGAGCAGCAGCCCGGAAACCTCAGCCCGCACGACCGGCGCGCACCGGGCGCACCGGGAGGCGCGCGACATCGCTGCGGCGCGCACGCTCGCGCAGCGGCCGCCCGCGCGCTACGAGCCGTACCTGGACGGCCTGTTCACCTACTGTCTGTCCGTCCTGTGCGACCACGACGCGGCCACCGCCGCCCTCGGGGACGCCCTGGCGTTCGCGGAACGGCGCGGCCAGCGGATGCCGGACGCGGCGGGCGACCTCCGGGCCTGGCTGTACGCGCTGGCCCGCTGGGCCTGTCTGCGCAAGCTCACCGAGGCCAAGCAGAGACGTCGGAGCACGCACGCCGCGCGACGCGAGGGCGGCCGCCGCCCGCCGACCGGGAAGCACGCGACGTCCCCGTCCCCGTCCCCGTCGACGTCCCCGTCGGTCCCCTCGGTGGTCTCGGCGTCCCCGGCGTCCCCGGCGTCCAAGACGCCCACGACGCCCGCAGCTCCGAACGGCGCCGCCTCTTCCGTCTCCGCGCCCCCCACGCCCTACGCGCCCTGCGCCTCCTCGGTTTCCTCCGTTCCGCCTGCGTCACCCGTCTCCGACGAGCTCCAGGAGCAACGGCGGCGCGAACTCGCCCAGCTCGCCTGGCCGGAGGCCGCCGGCACCTCCCCGGAACAGCGCGAGGCGCTGGAGCTGGCCGTACGCCACCACCTGGCCGCGCACGAGGTCGCCGCCGTGCTCGGCAGGGATCCCGCCGCGGCCCGCGAGCTGCTCGCCTCCGCCGCCTGCGAGGTCGAGCGCACGCGCGCGGCGCTCGCCGTCGTCGAGTCCGGCGGCTGTCCCGGCGTGAGCCGCCTCGCCGGCGAGAACCAGCTCGTCCTCAGCGCCGCCCTGCGCCGCGAGCTCGTCCGGCACGTCGACGACTGTCCGCACTGCCGCCGAGCCGCCGAGCGCGCCGTTCCCGGCCGCTGGCCCGGCGCCGGCGTCACCCCCGCCGAGCTGCCGATCCTGGAAGCGCCCCGCGCGCAGCTGCACGCTGCCATGGCCCGGCCCTCCCGCGCGCGGGGGGTCGCCGTGCCGCGCTACGACCGGCGCGGCTTCCCGATGGACCCCAAGGACCGCGCAGCCCGCCGGGAGCGGCTGCGCGCGCGTGCCGTCACGACGACCGTCGTCGCCACCGTCGTCGCCGCCCCCGTGATCGCGCTGTGGGCGGCCTGTCGCGGCACGCCGACGGGCGAGGGGGTCGAGGGCCGCCCGGCCAGTGCCGGCGAGGCGCATGGCCCCGGCAGCCTCGACGGCGGGGCGGGGGGCGGCTACGAGAACGCCGGGAACGTCAGCACCCGCCCCGGCGCCGATCCGTCCAGGGGCGGCGAACAGGACGTCTCCGTGGAGGTCGTCAGCGTCGGCGGGCTCGGCCGCGGCGCTTCCGGCCTGCTCTCCGTGGCGGCCGTCACCAGGGGCGACACCACCCTCATCACCCTCGCCGCGTCGCCGGAAGCGGAGGAGTCGATCCGCTGGTCGGCGACCACCGTGGCTCCCTGGCTCTACCTGAGCCGTTCCACGGGCGCGCTGAAGCCGGGCGAGTCGGCCACGGTCAGGGTCTATGTCGACCCCCTGCGCGAACCCTCCGGGCACTGGCACGCGCGCGTGGCGATCGCCCCGGCGGGCGCCGTCGTCTCCATCGAGGGCTACGGCACCGCCCCCGCCCCGTCGCGCCCCGGGGACGGCCACGGTCACGGTCCGGGCTCCGGCGGCCCGCCGCCTTCGTCCGGCCCGGAGCCGACCCGGACGGCCCCGCCCTCCGCGGACCCCACCCCGACGGCCCCGCCCGCCTCCTCCGACCCGGATCCCACGCCAGGCGACCCGTCCCCGTCCGTCCCGGACAGCCCGTCCCCGAGCGCCGACGGCGACCCGCCGAGCCCGGCGACGCCGTAGACAGCGTCGTCAGGCGTAGTCATGAGTCGCCGGGTGTGTCGTCGGGTGTGTCGTCGGACGTCACGCCGGCGACGGGCTGGTCACAGGCTCAGCCGACCGGCTTCCCCGGGCCGACCGGGCCGACCGGGTTCACGGGATCGACCGGGTCCGCCGGATGCGGCGCCAGCAGGGGCAGCTGTGCGGCGAGGCGTTCCTCACACAGCTCGACCAGGCGGTCGTAGCCCGCCTTGCCCATCAGCTCGGTCAGCTCCGGGCGGTACGACACGTACACCGGGTCGCCCGCGCCGTGCGCCGAGGTGGCCGAGGTGCACCACCAGTGCAGGTCGTGGCCGCCCGGCCCCCACCCGCGCCGGTCGTACTCGCCGATGGACACCTGCAGCACGCGCGTGTCGTCGGGCCGGTCGATCCAGTCGTACGTGCGCCGCACCGGCAGCTGCCAGCAGACGTCGGGCTTGGTCTCCAGCGGCTCGCGGCCCTCGCGCAGGGCCAGGATGTGCAGCGAGCAGCCGGCGCCGCCCGCGAACCCCGGACGGTTCTGGAAGATGCAGGAGCCGTTGAACGGGCGGGTCTGGCGGGAGCCCTCCTCGTCCTGCGAGACCCAGCCGCCGCGCTCGCCCTCGTCATGGTGCTGCCAGATGTCGGGGGTGAGCCTCGCCACATGTCCGGCGACGCGCTTCTCGTCGTCCTCGTCGGAGAAGTGGGCGCCCAGCGAGCAGCACCCGTCGTCCGCGCGGCCCGCCTGGATGCCCTGGCAGCCGCTGCCGAAGATGCAGTTCCAGCGCGAGGTCAGCCAGGTCAGATCGCACCGGAAGACCTGCTCGGCGTCGGCCGGGTCCGGGAACTCCACCCACGCGCGGGCGAAGTCGAGGCCCTTCTCGTCGGCGGCCACAGCCGTCGCCGCCAGGTCCTTCCCCGACTTCTTCGGTGGCTTCACCGGCTTCGCCCGCGAAGCGCCGTCGGTGGGCTTGTCGGCGGTTTTGTCGGCCTTCGCCTTGTTCGTCTTTGGCACCCGTCCAGGGTAAGTCGCCGGGGCCCGCTCCGGGGACGTCGCCGGCAGCCCGGCCACCGCCTCCGCGACAAGGCGTTTCGCCCCGCACAACCTGGATCGCCCGGTGGGCAGTAGCGTTCCCTGCATGAGACTCGGTGTCCTCGACGTGGGATCGAACACGGTGCATCTGCTGGTGGTGGACGCACACCCGGGCGCGTGCCCGCTGCCCGCGCACTCGCACAAGGCGGAGCTGCGCCTTGCCCAACTCCTCGACGAAGACGGGGCGATCGGCCCCGAGGGCGTCGACAAACTGATCGCCGTCGTCAAGGACGCCCTCCAGGCCGCCGAGGACAAGGGCGTCGAGGACCTGCTGCCGTTCGCCACCTCCGCCGTGCGCGAGGCCAGCAACGCCGACGACGTCCTCGCGCGCGTGCAGGCCGAGACCGGCGTCGAGCTCCAGGTCCTCTCCGGCGCCGAGGAGGCCCGGCTGACGTTCCTCGCCGCCCGCCGCTGGTTCGGCTGGTCGGCCGGAAAGCTGCTGGTCCTGGACATCGGCGGCGGCTCCCTGGAGATCGCGTACGGCATCGACGAGCAGCCCGACGCGGCCGTCTCGCTGCCGCTCGGCGCGGGCCGGCTCACCGCGGGCTGGCTGCCCGGCGACCCGCCCGCCCCCGAGGACATACGAGCGCTGCGCCGCCATGCCCGCGCGCAGATCGCCCGCACGGTCGGCGAGTTCGCCCGCTTCGGCGCCCCCGACCACGTGGTCGCCACGTCGAAGACCTTCAGGCAGCTCGCCCGCATCGCCGGCGCCGCCCGCTCCGCCGACGGCCCGTACACCCAGCGTCAGCTCAAGCGCGAGTCCCTGGAAGCCTGGGTGCCCCGCCTGGCCGGGATGACGTCGGCCCAGCGTGCGGCGCTCCCCGGCGTCTCGGAGGGCCGGGCGAGCCAGCTCGTGGCGGGCGCGCTGGTGGCCGAGGGCGCGATGGACCTGTTCGGCGTCGAGACGCTGGAAGTCTGCCCGTGGGCGCTCAGGGAGGGCGTCATCCTGCGCAAGCTGGACCACATGGCGTCCACGTGAGCGACGCGACGTGAGCGACCAGAGGGACCTGGGGGACCTGGGGGACCTGGGGACCTCTGGGGGAGAGGGCGTGAGTGATGTGACGGATGTGACGGAGGTGACAGCGTGCCGGACGCGCCGACGTGGCGGGCAGGGCGCCGAGAACGCGCGTACGGCGGCGTGAGGGCACGTCTGCGCGCGGTCGTGCGGGGCGCGGGTGCCCCGCACTCACCCGATCCCACCCCGTAACCTGTCCCCCATGGCAGAGCCAGTCGTGCGGATCCCGGATGCGAAGGTCGCCCTGTCGACTGCCTCGGTCTATCCGGAGTCGACGGCGACGGCCTTCGAGATCGCCGCACGCCTCGGGTACGACGGCGTCGAGGTCATGGTCTGGAACGATCCCGTCAGCCAGGACATCGACGCGCTGCGCAGACTCAGCGACTTCCACCGGATCCCGATCCTCGCCGTGCACGCCCCCTGCCTGCTCATCACGCAGCGGGTGTGGTCGACCGACCCGTGGACCAAGCTCCAGCGGGCCAGAGCGGCCGCGGAGAGGCTCGGCGCGAGCACCGTCGTCGTCCACCCGCCGTTCCGCTGGCAGCGCCAGTACGCGCGCGACTTCGTCACCGGCATCTGGCGGATGGCGGACGAGACGGACGTGCGGTTCGCCGTGGAGAACATGTACCCGTGGCGCTACCGCGACCGCGAGATGCTCGCGTACGCGCCCGACTGGGACGTCACGAAGGACGACTACCGGCACTTCACGATCGACCTCAGCCATGCCTCGACGTCCCGCACGGACGCGATGCAGATGGTCGACCGCATGGCCGACCGTCTGGGCCACGTCCACCTCGCCGACGGAAACGGTTCGGCCAAGGACGAGCACCTGGTCCCCGGCCGCGGCTCCCAGCCCTGCGCCGAACTGCTGGAGCGGCTCGCGCTGACCGGTTTCGACGGGCACGTCGTCATCGAGGTCAACACCAGGCGCGCGATGTCCGGCGCGGAGCGGGAAGCGGACCTGGCGGAGGCACTGGCCTTCGCCCGCCTGCACCTCGCGTCGGCTTCATCGCCGTCGGCCTCGGCCTCGTCGTCGCCGCAGTCGGCCGCCTCCCCGTCGTCCGGTCCGTCTGCTTCGCCACCGTCGCCCCCGCCGTCCCCGTCGTCCGCCTCGTCCGCCGTGTCTTCGTCGTCGGCCCGGCGCCGGGCGAAGGCGCCCCGCCGATGACCGGCGTCACCGCCCGGGGGCGCGGCCGTCCCCCGCGGGCCGAGTCGGCCGACACCCGGGACCGCATCCTGACCGCCGCCCGCGAGGAGTTCTCCGAGCGGGGCTACGACAGGACGTCCGTGCGCGGGATCGCCAAGGCGGCCGGCGTGGACCCGGCGCTGGTCCACCACTACTTCGGCACCAAGGAGCAGGTCTTCGCTGCCGCGATCGAGGTGGCCTTCGCGCCCGCGCTGAACGCGCCGACAGCGGTCGCCGACGGGCCGCAGGACCAGGTGGGCGAACGCCTGGCCCGCTTCATCTTCGGCGTCTGGGAGAACCCCACCACCCGCAAGCCGCTGCTGGCGATCGTGCGCTCCGCCGTGAACAACGACACCGCGGCCGCCGTCTTCCGCCGTCTGGTCGCCTCGCAGCTGCTGCGCCGCATCGCCGACCAGCTCGACCTGCCGGACGCCGAGCTGCGCGCCGAGCTGGCCGCGGCGCAGCTGGTGGGCTGCGCGATGCTGCGATACGTGATCAAGGTGGAGCCGCTGGCCTCGGCGGACGTGGAGCAGATCATCGCGCGGGTGGCGCCGGTGGTGCAGGGGCACCTGACCGGACCGTGACGGACCGGGCGCCTGACCGGACCATGACGGACCGGGCGCCTGACCGGACCGTCGCGGCCACCGAAGCCGAGACACGCGTCCCGCATTCCGGACACGTCGTCCCGCCCCCTGGATGACCGGCGTACGCTCACCAGTAGCCCCATCCGTCTGAAGGAGCGAGCGACGATGCCCGAGCTGAGGTCCCGCACAGTCACCCACGGACGCAACATGGCGGGCGCCCGCGCCCTTATGCGCGCCTCCGGTGTACCCGGTGCGGACATCGGCCGGAAGCCGATCATCGCGGTGGCGAACAGCTTCACCGAGTTCGTGCCCGGCCACACGCACCTCCAGCCGGTCGGCCGGATCGTCAGCGAGGCCATCCGGGAGGCCGGCGGCATCCCGCGCGAGTTCAACACCATCGCCGTCGACGACGGCATCGCGATGGGCCACGGCGGCATGCTCTACAGCCTGCCCTCGCGCGACCTGATCGCGGACAGCGTGGAGTACATGGTCGAGGCGCACTGCGCCGACGCCCTGATCTGCATCTCCAACTGCGACAAGATCACTCCGGGCATGCTGAACGCGGCCCTGCGGCTGAACATCCCCACGGTCTTCGTCTCCGGCGGCCCGATGGAGTCCGGCCGCGCCACGCTCGTCGACGGCACGGTCCGCACGCTCGACCTGGTCGACGCGATCTCCGACGCCGTCAACGACAAGATCTCGGACGAGGACATCCTCCGCATCGAGGAGAACGCCTGTCCGACCTGCGGCTCCTGTTCCGGCATGTTCACCGCAAACTCGATGAACTGCCTGACCGAGGCCATCGGCCTGTCCCTCCCCGGCAACGGCTCGGTCCTGGCCACCCACACGGCCCGCAGGGCGCTGTACGAGGACGCCGGCCGCACGGTGATGGGCATCACCCGCCGCTACTACGAGCAGGACGACGAGACGGTCCTGCCGCGCAACATCGCCACCATCGCGGCCTTCGAGAACGCCATGGCCCTCGACATCGCGATGGGCGGCTCGACCAACACGATCCTGCACCTCCTCGCCGCCGCCCAGGAGGCGGGCGTCCCGTTCGGCCTTGAGGAGATCAACGAGGTCTCGCGCCGTGTGCCCTGCCTGGCGAAGGTGGCGCCCAACGTCGCGAAGAACCGCACGTACTACATGGAGGACGTGCACCGCGCCGGCGGAATCCCCGCCCTGCTCGGCGAACTGCACCGTGCGGGCCTGCTCAACGAGGACGTGCACGCCGTCCACAGCCCGTCCCTCGGGGACTGGCTGAAGACGTGGGACGTCCGCGCTGGTTCACCGTCCCCCGAGGCCCTGGAACTGTGGCACGCGGCCCCCGGCTGCGTCCGCTCCGCCGAGGCCTTCTCCCAGTCCGAGCGCTGGGAGGCGCTGGACGAGGACGCCGAGGGCGGGTGCATCCGCTCCGCCGAGCACGCCTACAGCAAGGACGGCGGCCTCGCCGTCCTGCGCGGCAACCTCGCCGTCGACGGCTGCGTGGTCAAGACGGCCGGCGTCGACGAGTCGATCTGGACCTTCGAGGGCCCGGCGGTCGTCTGCGAGTCGCAGGAGGAGGCCGTCGAGAAGATCCTCAACAAGCAGGTGACCGACGGCGACGTCGTCGTCATCCGCTACGAGGGCCCCAAGGGCGGACCGGGCATGCAGGAGATGCTGTACCCGACGTCCTTCCTCAAGGGCCGCGGCCTGGGCAAGACCTGCGCGCTGGTCACCGACGGCCGCTTCTCCGGCGGCACCTCGGGCCTGTCGATCGGCCACGCCTCGCCGGAGGCGGCGTCCGGCGGCACGATCGCCCTGGTCGAGGACGGCGACCGCATCCGCATCGACATCCCGAACCGCACGATCGAGCTCCTCGTCGACGACGCCGAACTGGCGCGGCGCGAGGCGGCCCTCGGCGGCGTCTACGCCCCGAAGAACCGCGAGCGCAAGGTGTCCGCCGCGCTGCGCGCCTACGCCGCGATGGCGACGAGCGCCGACAAGGGCGCGGTGCGGGACGTGTCGAAGCTCGGCTGACGTCCGCCCGGCGTCCCTCAGGGGCTCTTCCGCCGGACCTCATTCGCCAGGGCCGTCTGCGCACCGCGCAGACGGCCCTGGCGTGTCTGCGGCCTCGGCCACCCGCCGGCCGGTGCCGATCCGGATACCGAGACCGACACCGGACCGGTGCGGACGCCTACGCCTACGTCTCGTCCACGTCTACGCCGTCTGCGGGATGCGGCGGTGTCTCACCAGCCCGCCGGATCCCGCCCGTCGACCGCGAAGACGGTTCCGTCGGGCGCGCCGGCGTAGACCCGGCCGCCGACCGCCGCGGGCGCGGGCAGTGTGGCCACCACCCGGTCCGAGTGGGCGCCGAGCCGCAGCGTCGTCTGACCGAGGAGCCTGCCGTCGTCCGCGTCGACGGCGAGGAGACGGCCGTCGGCGGCGCTGAAGTAGACGTGCCCGCCGTCGGAGGCCGGCGCCGAACCCCGGCTCACGGCCGTCTGCAGGGACCACACCTGCTGCCCGGCGGCCGTGTCGACGGCCGCCAGCGTCCCGTCGAAGGCCAGCAGGTACACCCGGTCCCCGTGCACCGCGGCCTGAGCCTCCTGGAGCGTGATGCCGAGCGGCACCCGCCGCGCCGCCCCGTCCGCCGGGTCGTAGCGGACCACGGCGTCGACCGTGCCGTAGGCGTCGCCCTGGGACAGCAGGACCGCGCTGCCGGCGGTGGTGCCCACCAGCCTGAGCGCGCCGCCGAGCCGTGCCTTCCAGCGCACCTTGCCCGTGGCGGGGTCCACCGCCGTGATCCGGGTGTGGCCGTCGTCAGAGACGCTCGCCGCGTACGCCAGCGGATCCCCGGGGAACGTCGTGAAGTACGGCTCGTTCAGTCCCGGGATCAAGCGGCTCCAGATCTTCTCGCCCGTCGTCGCGGACACGCCGGTGACCGTCTTGTCGGCCGCGGTCAGCAGCAGGGTGTCGCCGACGGCGCGCAGACTCCCGTACCCCGACAGGTCCTGCTGCCAGCGCGTGGCGCCCGACGCCGGGTCCAGCGCCTCGACGAGCCTGCCCGAGTGCGTGACCACCAGCGCCAGACCGCCCGCGAGCACGGGCGCCTCGCTGGGCCGGTCTCCGTCGGCGAGCGCATGCCGCCACAGCACGCGCCCGTCGTCGGCGTCCAGCGCGGACACCAGCCCCGACTGCGCGCAGAGCAGCCGCTTCGCGGCGGACGCGCACAGCGGCATGCCGCCCGTTCCGGCGGCACCCGCCCCCTTGCCCGCCTTGGCCGGCCGGGTGCTCCAGGGGCTGAAGGCGGGCGACGCCGAGTGCGAGCCGGCCGCGCCTCCCCGCACGCCACGGCCCGCGTCGTCGTGGCCCAGCAGCCGCGTGACGCCGAGCGCGCCCCCCGCGAGGACGACGACCAGCGCGCCGGCCGTGAACGCGACCCGCCCGCGCCGCCCCCGGAGCCCGGACCGGACCCGCGCCCACCGCCCGGGCCGCTTGTCCGTCTCTCGCACGGCCTCCTCGTCCACCCGCTCGGACTCGGCCCCCGACGGCTCATCAGGAGCCACCGGAACCACTGGAGCCGCTGGAGCCACCGGAGCAGCTGAAGCGTCCGGAGCAGCCGAAGCGTCGGAAGCCCCCGGAGCGGCCGAAACCGGCGGCCCCGCCGCGTCTCCCGTGCCCGCCGGATCCGTCTCGCCGCCCCAGAGGGACCGCTGCGCCGGTATGAACGACTGTGTGTCGTACGACGCCGCCACCGACCGCAGCTCGCGCATCAACTCGTCCGGAGTGGGCCGGCCCTCGGGCTCCTTGGCCAGGCAGCGCGAGACCAGCGGCGCGAGGTTGTCCGGCACGCCGGTCAGATCCGGCTCGTCGTGCACCACCTGGTAGGCGACGACGTAGGGGCTGTCGGAGTCGAACGGCCCGCGCCCGGTCGCCGCGTGCACCATCACCGACCCGAGCGCGAAGACGTCGGCGGCAGGCCCGACCTCCCGCGGCCGACGGAACTGCTCCGGCGCCATGAAGGGCGGTGTGCCGATCAACTTGCCGGTCTCGGTGCGAAGTTCGCTGTCCTTCGGCCGGGAGATGCCGAAGTCGATCACCTTCGGCCCGTCCTCGGCGAGCAGCACGTTGCTCGGCTTGAGATCCCGGTGCACGACCCCCACGCGGTGGATGTCACGCAGTGCTTCCGCCAGCCCGGCCATCAGCCGCCGCAACTCGCCCGAGCGCATGGGGCCGTTCCGCTTCACGTGCTCGGCGAGGGTCGAGCCGGGGATGAACAGAGTCGCCATCCAGGGCCGTTCGGCCTCCGGGTCGGCGTCGACGACGGGCGCGGTGAACGCCCCGCTCACTCGCCGAGCCGCGGCCACCTCCTGCCGGAAACGGCCCCTGAACTCGGGATCCAGGGCGAACCGGGCGTGGACGACCTTCACCGCGACCTTCATCCCGGAGGTGCTGTGGGCCAGGTGCACCACGCCCATGCCACCGGAGCCCAGGCATTCGCGCAGGCGGTAGTGGCCGGCGTATTCCGGAAGTTCCGCTTCCGCGCCCGCCCCGGTGTTGCGCTGTGGCGACATGGACCACCCCCGTGCTGTTCAAACCGCGCGCGCGACCCACGGAGCCTAATCGATGACTCGTACGGGACAGAGACGGCTTGCCAGCCTCCGTGTACGAATTCTGCACATGTGTTTCATTGCGGATCTCGGGGGAATCAACGTGTCCCCATGGCAGTCATGGGGTCCGACGGGGGAGGTTTTTTCATGTCTGTGGACCGTGTGGAAAAGGTCGAAAGCACCGAAAGTACCGAAAGCACTGAAAGTTCCGAAAGTGCCGGAACCGCGGCGGCCGTCACGACGGTGGCCATCGACTACTACCCGGTCGCCCCGGGTGTCCGGCTGAACGTGCGCAGCGGCCCGGGCACCGGCTACTCGGTCGTCAAGGTCCTGGCCGAGGGCGTCCAGGTCCCGATCTTCTGCCAGACGCCGGGCACTTCGGTCTCCGGCCCGTACGGCACGTCGAACATCTGGGACAACATCGGTGGCGGCCAGTTCGTCTCGGACGCGTACGTGCACACCGGCAGCGACGGGTACGTCGCCTCGCGCTGCGCCTGATCCGACGCCGGCGGGCTGCCCGGAGCCCCCCACCGGAGGTTTCGGGCAGCCCGCCACCGGGGGTTCCCGGCAGCCCGCCCGGGAGCGCGTGTCCACCCGGAGCCATAATCGTCCCGTGAGCGACGAAAGCGGCACCCCGGACACCTCCGCGGACGCCCGGAGCGCCTCGAGCGCCCCGAGCGCTTCGACCGGCCGGGCGGCCGGGAGCCCCGCCGCCGGCACCGGTCCGGTGTCCGGACCCCGCCCGGAGCCGCTCGGCTTCTTCGGCACCACCTGGGTCGACCACGACCCCGGCCCCCGCGGCTACGCGGTCCGACGGGTCGCCGCGGCCGTGGGCTCCCTCGCCGCGGCCGCCGTCTCCTGCCTCGTCCTGCGCCTCGCCTACCAGGGCATCGCCATCGCCGGCCTCGGCGGCTTCGTGACCCTCCTGGTCGTCGTGATGTTCGCCGTCTGCAGCGCCCTCGCCTTCCGTCACACCTGGGACGGCTTCGCCAAGCGCCCTGACCCCGACCGCCAGGCATCCCTGCGCGGCCTGCTGGCCATCGGCTTCGTGGGCTCGCTGCTCGCCTACTTCTTCCGCACCTTCACCGAGGCCCCCGGCGAGAGCCTGCACCGCAAGGAATTCGAAGAGGCCCGTCGGCGCCACACCCAGCGCACCAGCCGCCGCACGGGCAACCCCTCGAAGAAACGCCGCACCGGCTGACGCCCACGCTGCCCGTCCTCTCCGTCGGGCCCGGCCTGCCGCCCCGGCCGGCCCCGGCCGAGCCGGTCCCCGCGCCCCGGCCGGGTCCGGTCCCGACACCCCCCCGACTCCCTCTGGGCTCGGGATCGTCAATTCCTTCCCGTCCGCGCCCACCCCCCGCGAGCATGGCCCCATGACGGTCTCCTCCCACGCGGCCCGAGCCCACTCCTTCAACTCCGCCGCTGCCCAGTACGCCGCCAACCGCCCCTCCTACCCGAGCGCCCTCCTCGACGCGATCGAGGAACTCGCCGGCCGCCCCCTCGCCGGTGCGCGGGTCGCGGACGTCGGGGCCGGCACCGGCATCTCGACCGCTCTCCTGCACGCTCGCGGCGCGGACGTCGTCGCCGTCGAGCCCGGGGAGGGCATGGCCGCGCAGTTCCGCCGCGTCCTCCCCGACGTGGCGGTCGTCCGGGGCGACGGGAACAGCCTCCCGCTGGCCGACGCCTCCCTCGACTTCCTCACCTACGCCCAGTCCTGGCACTGGACCGACCCGGCCCGCGCGGTCCCGGAAGCCCTGCGCGTGCTGCGTCCGGGCGGGGCGCTGGCCCTCTGGTGGAACACCGACGCGCCGGACGTGCCGTGGCTCGCCGAGCAGGGCCGGCGCATCGCACGGCACTTCGGGGCGGGCGTCCCCGTCGCCGACCGGAACGTGAGCGCTCGTACCGTCGACCCCTCGGGCCGCCTGGACCCGGTCCGCCGCGAGGTCCGCTGGAGCCGCCGCGTTCCGGTCGACACGCACCTGGCCAACATCGGCAGCCACTCGATCTTCCTGGTCCATGGCGACGAGGCGACCGCGGCCTTCCTCGCCGAGGAGCGCGAGCACCTGACCCGGGCCTTCCCCGACGGACTCGTCGAAGAGGTCTACGACGTCGTCCTGCTGCTCGCGACCACCACCTGACCTCCTCCCCTCCAGCCACTCCCACCTGCCCCCTCCCGCGCGGCGGCCCCCCTCCAGGGTCGCCGCGCTCGTGTGTTCCCCACGGCCGTGCCGCTTGACGCCGCACCGCCTCGCGAGCATTATTCATCACATGATGAATTTCAGGCCCGGCTCCCGCCCACCCGACCGGGAAGCGCGGGAATCCGAGAAGCAGAGCCCGCGCGGGACCGCCCCCGGAATCCGCGGAGGCTCCGGAGCTCCCGGAGGCTCCGCAAGCACCCAAGGCTCCGGTGGCCACGGCGACCCCGCCGAGGCCGCCGCGCCCGCCGTACGAGCCCAGGACCTCAGCGTGGTCCGCGGTCCCCGCACCGTTCTGCGCACCCTCGACTTCACCGTCCCCCGCGGTCAGATCACCGGTCTCCTGGGCCCCTCCGGCTGCGGCAAGTCGACCCTCATGCGCGCCGTCGTCGGCACCCAGGCGAAGGTCACCGGCACCCTGGACGTCCTCGGCCGACCCGCCGGCCACCCCGCCCTGCGCACCCGCATCGGCTACGTCACCCAGGCCCCCTCCGTCTACGACGACCTGACGGTCCGCCAGAACCTGGACTACTTCGCGGCGATCCTCGACCCGGGCCGGGCCGCAGCGGACCGGCGCCACGAGAACGTCACCCGCGCGATCGCCGACGTCGACCTGACCACCCACGCCGACGCCCTGGCCGGCAACCTCTCCGGCGGCCAGCGCAGCCGTGTCTCCCTGGCCGTCGCCCTCCTCGGCACACCGGAGCTCCTGGTCCTCGACGAACCCACCGTCGGCCTGGACCCCGTCCTGCGCCGCGATCTGTGGAACCTCTTCCACGACATCGCCGAGACCCGGGGCGCGACGCTCCTGATCTCCTCCCACGTCATGGACGAGGCCGAGCGGTGCCACCGCCTTCTCCTCATGCGCGAGGGCGGGATCCTCGCCGACGCCACCCCCGACGCCCTGCTCACCCGCACCGGCGCCGACACCGTCGAGGCGGCCTTCCTGCACCTGGTGGACGCCGCCACGCAGACGGCCCGAGAGAAGGAGAGCACCCGATGAGCACACAGACGTCGCCCACCCCGTCCGCCGCGTCCCCCGCGACCGCGCCTCCGGCCCCCGCCGGCGGCCTGAACGTCTCCCGCACCACCGCCACCGCGGCCCGCGTCCTGCGCCAACTGCGCCACGACCCCCGCACGATCGCGCTGCTGATGCTCGTCCCCTGCCTGATGCTGTTCCTGCTCCGCTACGTCTTCGACGGCAGCCCCCGCACCTTCGACAACATCGGCGCGTCCCTCCTCGGGATCTTCCCGCTGATCACGATGTTCCTGGTGACCTCCATCGCCACCCTGCGCGAACGCACCTCGGGCACCCTCGAACGCCTCCTCGCCATGCCGCTGGGCAAAGGGGATCTGATCGCCGGCTACGCCCTGGCCTTCGGAGCCCTCGCGATCGTCCAGTCGGCCCTGGCCACGGCCCTGGCCGTGTGGTTCCTCGACCTCGACGTCACGGGCAGCCCCTGGCTCCTGCTCCTGGTGGCCCTCCTGGACGCGCTGCTCGGCACGGCTCTCGGCCTCTTCGTCTCCGCCTTCGCGGCCTCGGAGTTCCAGGCCGTCCAGTTCATGCCGGCGGTGATCTTCCCCCAGCTCCTGCTGTGCGGCCTCTTCGCCGCCCGCGACACCATGCACCCCGCCCTGGAGGCCGTCTCCGACGTCCTGCCCATGTCCTACGCCGTCGACGGCATGAACGAGGTCCTCCGGCACACGGAGATGACGGCGACCTTCGTCCGGGACGTCCTGATCGTCGCCGGCTGCGCCCTCCTGGTCCTGTTCCTCGGAGCGGCGACGCTACGACGCCGAACCCCCTGACCCGCCGCCCACCCCGGCCCGGAACCCGGCCCCGGCCCGGAACCCGGCCCGGAACCCGTCCGCCCACCGGACATCCGGACCCACCCCCCACCCCCGGTGCGAGGATGACCCCGGACGACGGACGACGCACCCCCGGAGGACCCTCCCGCCATGACCCAGAAAGTCGCAGTCCTCGGCACCGGCAAGATCGGCGAAGCTCTCCTCAGCGGCATGATCCGAGGCGGCTGGGCCCCGGCCGACCTCCTGGTCACCGCCCGCCGCGCCGAGCGGGCCGAGGAACTCCGCGCCCGCCACGGAGTCACCCCTGTCACCAACGCCGAGGCCGCCAAGACCGCCGACACGCTGATCCTCACGGTCAAGCCGCAGGACATGGGCGCCCTCCTCGACGAGCTCGCCCCGCACGTCCCCGCCGACCGTCTGGTCATCAGCGGCGCCGCCGGCATCACCACCGCCTCCATCGAGGAGCGTCTCGCCGCCGGCACCCCGGTCGTCCGCGTCATGACGAACACCCCCGCCCTCGTCGACGAGGCCATGTCCGTCATCTCCGCCGGCACCCACGCCACCGCCGACCACCTCGCCCACACCGAGGAGATCTTCGGCGCGGTCGGCAAGACGCTCCGCGTCCCCGAGTCCCAGCAGGACGCCTGCACCGCCCTCTCCGGATCCGGCCCGGCGTACTTCTTCTACCTGGTCGAGGCGATGACGGACGCGGGCATCCTGCTCGGCCTGCCCCGCGACAAGGCCCACGACCTGATCGTCCAGTCCGCGATCGGCGCCGCGACGATGCTCCGCGACAGCGGCGAGCACCCGGTCAAGCTCCGCGAGAACGTCACGTCCCCCGCGGGCACGACCATCAACGCCATCCGGGAACTCGAGAACCACGGCGTCCGGGCCGCCCTCATCGCCGCCCTGGAGGCCGCCCGCGACCGCAGCCGCGAACTGGCCGCAGGCAAGAAGGACTGACCCTTCCATCGCCCGGCGCACCGGTTTCGGCAGCGAGGTCACGAGGCGCCGGCACTTCGCCTCGCGCCTCGCCGCCCGCCCCGCGCCTACCGCGCCGCGTTCAAGGCCCCCTCCTCCCCGGACCCTGCCCCGGACTCAGGCCCGGATTCCGCCCCGGATTTCGCCCCGGACTCCTTCAGAGGCGGAAGCAGCCCGATCGCGCGATAGGCGTCGTCGACGACGGGCCGGGCCATGGCCCTCGCCTTCTCGGCCCCGTCCCGCAGCACCCGCTCCACATAGCCGGGGTCGGCACACAACTCCTGATGACGGGCCCGCAGCGGCCGCAGAACCTCCACCACGGCATCGGCCGTGTCCTTCTTCAGATCCCCGTACGACGTGTACGCGGCGCTCAACGCCTCCGGATCCCCGCCCGTGCACGCCGCGAGGATCTCCAGCAGATTCGCGACCCCGGGCCGCCCCGCACGGTCGTACACGACCTCCCGCCCGCTGTCGGTGACGGCACGCATCACCTTCTTGCGGACGACGTCCGGCTCGTCCAGCAGATAGACGATCCCCGGGCCGAAGTCGTCGCTCTTGCCCATCTTCGACCCCGGCTCCTGCAGGTTCATCACCCGCGCCGCCACCGCGGGAAGAGTGGCCTTCGGCACGACGAACGTGTGCCCGTACCGCTGGTTGAACCGCATCGCCAGATCCCGCGCCAGCTCCACGTGCTGCGCCTGGTCGTCGCCGACGGGCACCTCGTCGGTCGCGTAAGCCAGGATGTCCGCCGCCATCAGCACGGGGTACGTCAGCAGGGAGAGCCGCACGCTGCCCCCACGCTCCCGCTCGCGCGCGGCCTTCTCCTTGTACTGGATCATCCGACGCATCTCGCCGTCCGTGGCCACGCACTCCAGCAGATACGACAACCGCGCGTGTTCGTCCACATGGCTCTGGACGAACACGGTGCACAAACGGGGGTCCAGCCCCGCCGCCAGCAACAGCGTCGCCGCCTGCCGGCTCAGCCGACGCACCCGCGCCGGATCGTGCTCCACGGTCAGCGCGTGCAGATCGACCACGCAGAACAACGAGTCCGCCCGGTGCTGGTCGACCTCGGCCCACTGCCGGAGCGCTCCCAGGTAGTTCCCCAGCGTCAGGTGCCCGGTCGGCTTGACCCCACTGAAGACCCGCTTCATCTCTCCGCCTCCTGGTCGAGACCGCCGCCCCGGCCGGCCGGTCCCCTGAAACCCTGGAGGGAGATACGAGAACGGCCGCCGAAGCGGCGGCCGTTGAGTGCATACGTGAGCACGGCCGCCGTCAGGCGGCCCACCACAGCTGGGTGCACGTACGCGTAGTCATGCCCGTCAGGGTACGCCTCAGGGATGCCGTCGGGACATGAGTTGACACACCCTGATCGCGTACGTAGTGTTCTCCGAGTTGTCCGACGTGAGCGCCGACTCCGGTCGGTCCCCGGACAGCCATTCCGCAGGTACTCACCACTTCTCGACGTGCAGTCCATTCGTCTGCCGTCGCGTCGACAGGCGTGTGTATTCGCGAAATGAGGAATCCGCGTTCGAAAGGGCGCAGGCCCCGATTGGCTTCGGAGGCCGGGAATCCGCTAAAGTCTCACTCGTCGGAACGGCCCAACAGCCGGGAAGGCAACCCCCCTCTGACGGGGAATCAGCGCCGAAAGGATCTGATAGAGTCGGAACCGCCGGAAAGGGAAACCGCGAAGCAAAAGCGGGAACCTGGAAAGCACCGAGGAAATCGGATCGGAAAAAGATCTGATAGAGTCGGAAACGCAAGACAGCAAGACCGAAGGGAAGCGCCCGGAGGAAAGCCCGAGAGGTTCGGGTGAGTACAAAGGAAGCGTCCGTTCCTTGAGAACTCAACAGCGTGCCAAAAATCAACGCCAGATATGTTGATACCCCGTCCCCGGCCGTGAAAGCCGAGGAT
>NZ_BMTL01000010.1 GCF_014649655.1 Streptomyces humidus
CGAGGGTGGCGAACAGCGCGGACGCCCGGCCGCTCGCCAGCTCCAGGAACCAGTCGCCGACGCCGCCCCCCGGCGTGGGAAAGGGGCCGACGTGCACGGCGAACATCCCGAACACGGCCAGCGCACGGGCGAGGTCCACCCCTACCAGCCGCGTCAACGGCGCGGGGCGTTCCTTCGCCGTGTCGGACCCGGATGAGGGCAAGGGCCGGGGAGGCGTCTTCTCGGCGCTTTCGATCTCGGTCACCGTGACAACCCTGCCGAGGCGGTGGGCGGTCGACCATCCGCCGGGCTGCGGAAGGAGCCCCGCCGGTCGGCCGACTGCCCCCCTCCGACCGGCGGGGGTCGGTCTCGGCCGTACACGAACGACTGTGGTCGCCGACCTGGCCGCCGGGACGCCGCGGGACAGCAGGCTCACCACGCCCCGCGTTCTTCGGCACCGCCGCATCAGGACAGAGGTCGGTGAACATCCCCGTGCTCTCGTCGTACACAGTCTGCCGCCAGGACGCCGATGCCGTAGAAGGCGGCTTCCATCAACGTCCGTTCCGGGCGCAGTTGCCGGATCTGCCTTCAGGGCGGCAGCGATGTCGGCCACCACGTGATCGTGCGTCATGTGCCGGTGCAGCAGCAGGACCTCGATCAGCGCAGGGGTTCCCTCAGCGTCGCCGTGAGCCTTGCGGACCGCTTCCCCCCCCATGCGTCGTGGACCGGGGTGAACTTGCCTGCGGCGCGGGCCTGTTCCAGCGCCGTCGCCCCGGGCAGGGCGCCAGGCTTGCGCACCAGGGGCTCCAGGCAGTGGTCGAGCTCCAGCTGGACGGCGCCCAACGATCCAGCACAGTGGGCCGCCGGTTCTGGTGGAGAGGGGCCTTCGGGGCGTATGGCTCACTCGGTGCGCAGGCTGTCCGGGCGCATCAGCCGCAGCAGTGGTGGCAGGCTGAGCACGGTCACCAGCAGGACGACGGCGATGGCGATGCCGGTCATCGACAGTACGCTCGCCCAGTCCACGCCCACCGACTTGCCCGTCATCTTCAGCGGCACCGCGCCCAGCGTCAGCCCGACCGCCGTGGCAGCTCCGGGCCGAGACCGATCGGGATCGTCGTCTGCCGCAGCACGGACAGGGGCAGCGTGCGGCGCCGGGTTCCGAAGGCGATCAGCGACGACAGCAGTCTGCGGCGCTCGCGCAGCTGCTCCAGCCGTGACACCAGCAGACTCACGCCGATCAGCGCCAGTACGCAGGCGGCGCCGACGAACAGGCCGGTGCGGATGGAGGCGGAGGTGTCGGCTGTGCCGCTCCAGGGCCTTGTACGTGGAGCGGCACAGGAGTCTGCGCTGCCGTGTGCGTCCAGCCGCAGGCGGTCAGCCGCCGTCGACGTAGGCGCGTGCAGCGACCATGACGTCTTTGAAGCGCCCCTCGGCGATGACCGTAAGAGGGGCTTCGTCCTCGAGCTGGGGGTTCATCCCGATCATCCAGGCACGTGCTGTGTAGAGGCTTTCGGCGTCCTGGATGAGTTGGAACACCTGCAGGGCCGCGCGAAGACGGTCTTCGGCTTCCTGGCGTGGTGCTGAATCACCCGAAGCCCACTTGCCGACCTGTCGCGGGTCGTTGATGTTGGTGATCCGGGCGGTCAGGCGCTGGCCGAGGTTGTCCTGCAGGAAACGGGCGATGTCCGCGATGGACATGCGCACCGTGGTGACGTGGGCTCGCTCGGCGCTTGCTGCACTCTTGGCGGCCGCAGGAACATTGGCTGTGGTGGCCATGGCACTTCCTCCCTCGTGATCTGACTGCCCGCTCGGCTGATGGCCGACTGGTCGCGCGTCAGGCAACGGGTGCAGGACTTGATAGCGGACGACTCGGCCTGCCGCACGTCCGATGGAGTGCAGATGCGGGCTCGGCGCCGCTGGCTGATGTGACGCTTCTGATGAGTGGATCCGCGGGGAAGCGTGACCTCTGCGGCTCATGGCGGCGTCAGACGCCCGTGGTCAGCGTCGCTGCATGCCGGTCTCGGAGGCGGATCCGGGGCGGGGCTGACTGAGGGGATGCAGGCTGTGCAGGAGCGTGTTGCGACGTCCGTTGCTCAACTGGCCGGCCTGCTGAGCGTCGCCAGGGGGTATCAGCACGATCGAAGGCGCGGCGGTGGCCGCTGCTCGTAAGTGTTGGCCGAGTGTGTTCATGGTCTCTCCCCAATAGTTCATGCGTTAAGGCTACCCAGAATCCACCCCTAACTCCACCACTTTTGCGCTAACTTCTGTTGCCTGACAACTCGTCAAGATCGTTTTTTGGGACTGTGGTTGAGTCGCTGACGTGGGCATTCCCCTGATCCGGTGGCCTGAGGGGCCAGGCGGGGTTCGGGGGGTTTTCCTCCGTTCGGGCTATGCGAGTGAGGGAGGTTTCGAGGCGTGGGCGTGTGGGGGATGCAGAGCGGGATTCGCAGCGTCAGCGGATGGTGAGGCCGTACTCTTCAGCGACTCTGCGCAGCCCCTCGGTCTCCGGCCAGATGGGCTGCCTCTCCGCCTCTTCCAGGTCGACGTCGCTGAAGATGGCCCAGCACTGACGCATCCCGAAGCGGGAGCGGTAGGCGATCCCGTGGATCAGACGCCCCTGTTGCGGGTCGCGCTGTGCGATCGCCCAGGCGGCGATCTGGCGCGTCACCCTGCGGTTCGTGCCTTGCACGTGTTCGGCGGTCAGGTCGGTGATGTCGAACGGCGCCAACTCCTCCTTGAGCTCCCCCGACAGCGTGCGCAGCGTCTGCTCGTCGTCGACGTCCAGGAACCGCGCTTCCTTGGCCGGCTGTAATCGCACCAGCGTGTGCCGGGTGCGCCAGTCCTGGGGAAGGTTGCCAGGACTCATGAAGTAGGGCTCGTCCCAGTCGTCGCCGATGAATTCACGCAGTTCGGGATCCACGCGGAAGGGCGCCAGCGCCTCGGCGAAGCATCCGTCGAGGTCAGAGGCGCAGTACAGAGTGCCATAGCTCACCAGGCTCCACCGGTTGCCACCCGAGCGGCTGTCGTCCTCCCGGCTGATCTCGTTGTACTTGCGTGGGTTCTTCGCCTTTCCCAGGCGCCACACCCCGCGCTCCGGCGCCGGTATGAGACTTACCTCCAACGGTGTGCAGTCGCTCATGGGCCGCTCCTCACTCGGGTCCGAACTTGCGCGTGTCGTCATCAGGTCTGGCTGGTCGCTCGCCGCACGTGAGGCACGGGCAGGCGTGCTCGACCGCGTGCGGCGAGCCGGGCGCTTTCTTCAGGACATGCCTTTGCCATCTGCCGTCAAGACATCTGCCTCTCACTCGGCGTGGTGACGGGTGTCGGGCACGCGCCCCTGATGCACAAGCGTCTGAACGCAGCCGAACGATCATTTTCTGCTGCCGGGAAGGCGAGAGCGGCTGATCCCGCCGATCCCATGAGGGGCGCACGAAGGATTCAAGGGGGCGCACGGCCTAACCCGTGGGCGACCGGTCTGCCAAGTCCACCTCGAGAACGGCGACCCCGGCCTCTCCCGCCATGGCGAGGACGACGGTGTCGGCGGATTCACCGGAGGGATACGCGGACAGCGTGTGCACAGGGCTTCCCGTGGCCAACTGCAGAATGCAGCGCGACGGGGTCGCCACGTCCCAGAACCGGATCGTGCCGTCCCGGGAGGAACTGGCGACGAAGGGGCGAGGGACATCGGATGTCGTCGTCCAGGTGGTGATGGCCTCGACGGGGCCTGTGTGCCCTTGAAGGGGCTCGCCGACGGGTGCGAGGGCGGAAAGGTCCCAGAGGCGCACGGTGCCGTCGTCTCCGCCGCTGGCAAGGAAAGGGGACGACGGTGAGGGACCCGCGTTGATGGCCACGGCATTGATGATTCCCTGCGAACAGTAGAAGACGTGCCTGGGCGCCTCGTCTGTGGTGGACCACAGGCGCACGGCCCCGTCAGCGCTGCCGGAAGCGAACCAGTCCGCGCTGACGCCGTCGGACGCCGCGGCCACCGTCCGGACCGTGTAGGGATGTCGCCACCGCTGCAGCGATCGTCCTCTGTCCAGGTCCCATAGCAGGACGGTGAAGTCGTCGCTGCTGATGATCACCCGTCGGCCGTTGCAGGCCACCGTTGCGGCAAGGGCCCGTATCGGCTGGGAGTGCCCCTGGAGAGGGGGGCCGACAGCAGTGCCGGGCACAGGGTCCCAGGACCGGATGCTGTGGTCGGAAGCCGACCAGAGGAGCAGATGCCGGCCTTGGTTCCCCTGTGCCCAGGTGAGGGCGGACGAGGGACGCTGCGAGTCACTGTCGAACGTGCCGGTGCTCGACCCGCTGAGCGTGTCCCAGACCTGGGTCTGTGAGGTGGCGTAGCTGACCGCCAGCTGCGGTCCGGCGACGGAGTCCGGAGTGATTGCCGCAGTGACGACGGCGGGCGTGGTGACGCTGCCCCGAAGCGCACGACGGATGGCACGTGTGTCCCACAGCCGGACGGTGTTGTCCCGGGCTGTGGAGGCGAGCCGGTCCGTGCCGTCGGCTGAGAACGGGCGCAGCGCGGTCACTGTGTCCGTGTGCCCGGTGAGCTGACCGGTCCGCCTTTCGGCTCCCGTGTCCCACAGGTCGATCGCTGACCCTGAGCCTGCTGCGGCGAGGAGGTCCAGGCCGTCGACACGGAGCGCCACCAGGGCGGTGACGGGCTCTCCCTCTCCTGTGAGGGTGGCCTGGGCCCCTGAGGCCGTGTCCCACAGCGTGATGGAGCCGTCGGTGTGGCCGGTGGCGATCCGGCCGGGCACTGTGGTGTCGGTCAGGGACCTGACGGGAGCGTCGACGGGGTACTCGTGCAGCAACCGGTGATCTGCGGCGTCCCAGATGCTCAGGGTGCGGCCGACACCGATCAGCAGCTGCCGGCCCCCGGGGCCGACGGCCAGGGTCAGCGCGAATGCGGCTCCTTCCGACGGGTGAGGGCTCAAGTCGGCCAGGTGGTGTTCCTCCGAGTCATCGCGCCAGAGTTTCACCGCGCCGTCTCCGTTGATCGCTGCCACGGTCAACGTCCCCGCGTCGTCGCGGTATCCGGTCACGGCAGAGGTCCAGGTACGCCCCCCGAACGTCCTGTGGTCGAGCAGCGTTCCCCGGGTCGTGTCCCAGACGCGGACCGTGCCGTCGGTGCTGCCCGAGACGAGCGCTCCGCCGCCGGTGGAGCACGCCGCGAAGAACAGGCACCGTACGTCGCCGTCGTGTGCGGGAATCCGGTCCCCGACAGGTGCGCCGGTGACCGCGTCGAGCAGCTCGATGCCGCCCCCCTCGTTGCCCACGGCCAGCAGTTCTGCGCCACCGGGTCCTTCGGTCGTGGCCAGCGACAGACTGCGACGGCTGAGTGTCGCGAGCACATTGGACGGGGGCGTCCATCGTGACCAGAGGACGCACAGTCGGGAGCCGGCGAATTCCGCGGCCTCCTGAGGGAGACGCTGACGGGGAACGCCGGGAAACCGCAACGCCGTGTAGGCGAGATGCAGACTGGTGCACCGGGAGGGATGATCCGCATCCTGGACGTAGGGCTCGACCGCAGCCCATGCGGTGAGCCAGGCACGGTCCGCGCGATGCGCCTGCGGGAGGCCGAGAAGTCCCCGGACCCCGTCGCCGACGACCCACGGCAGCAGACCGGGCGGCACACGGCTGTCGTCCAATGCCCCACCGAGCGCGGCATGGTGAGCCAGATAGCGGCTCAGATAGGGGTGGGGAACGCTCACCGCGTCAGGACCGACCAGACGCGCCAGTGCGGCCGCGATGCGCGCATGAGCCTGCTGCTCGGCGGCACGAATGTCCCTCTGCGGGTCATCCGGATTCATCCGAGGCCCTCCTCGTCTCCTGAGGCCAGCGGCGCAGCAGGGCTGCGAGTTGCTCGTGGGCGGGCCGGTACACCACGTGGTCATCCTCGATGTCGTGCGTGAGATACCCGGCGAGCCGGCCTCCCAGGAGCCGCCGGATCTTCTCGTCGGCGTGATCGAGGCGGGCCTGCAGCAGCTCGGAGGCCACGGCCGGCCACACCTGGGCCCAGGGAATCCCCCGGCCCAGTCCGAAAGCGGTGGCGCGTAGCAGCGCGAGCGCCTCCTCCCTGATCAGTCCGTCATCGGTGACCTGGTCGAGGTCCTGCTCGAACAGGCCTGCCGTGCCCCGGTCGAGCTGGGAGAGCCAGAGCGGGTCGCCGAGCAGCGTGGCTCCGTCGGCGCGGCGAAGTTGTTCGGAGGCCAAGCGCGCGTCGAGGAAGGACCGACCCACACGGCGCGCCACACGCTCTGCCGCCGAGGCGACCACGGCCGGGTCGTCACACCAGGCCGCCCCGGCCAGCAGAGCAGCGGCATAAGCGGCGATGTCCGCCTGCATCCCCTCACCGTCCGTACGCACCACCCGCGCTGCGGGAAAGGCCTCCAGGAGTTCCTGTAACAGCCCTCGCATGCCGGTGGCGGCGGCCGCTTCCGGGGTACCGGGGCTGGAACTGCGGACGCCGAGCAACAGACGCAGACCCCGGTGAGCGGGGGGCCTCACGGACGACGGAGAGCCGGCGGCCTGCGCAGGAACGGGGACCCCGCTCGCAGTGTCGGGGCTCGCGGTGTCGGGCCCACCGGCGCAGGCGGCGAGGGGCACGAGAACATCCCGGATGCAGGCGACGGCGTCCGGGGATTCGTCGAGGCCGTCGACGACCACCGTGACCGTGCCTTCCCGGAAAGTCGTGAAGAACGTGCGCAGTCCTTCTTGCCATTGGCGCAGGGCGTCTGTCGCAGGCCGGGCGCGGTCCTGCTCACAGCCCAGTCGGCTGCCGACGGCCTCGATCAGACTCAGCGGCCCGCGGTTCCGGGCGGACACCGCTACATGGATGGATCCCTCGTCCGGAACGCTGTCCGCCGGGACCTTGCTCACTGCCTCCGCGTAGCGGGGGGACGCTCGGAAGGCGGAGTCGCTGAGGGTCACCGCCCGGGCCAGTACCGCGGATTTCCCACTGGCGGCGGTGCCCGTCACGATGAGCACGCCGGCAGGACCTGTGACGAAACCCGCCAGTTCGCGGTTGAGTTCCTGGCGGCCGGAGAAGTACCAGCCGGGATCGTCGCTGCCGGCCCGGCCGCTGGCACGGTCCAGCCAGTACTCCAGTTCCTCCGGCGTGGCCGCGACCTCCTCTCTGGCTTGGGTGACCACCTGAGGCTTGGGCCGGTAGCCGGGGTTGGGCAGAGTGGGGATCGGCGCGCCGAGCTTGCCCTGGAGGACCGGTCGGGGACCCGCGAGCGAGAGACCCCGTTCTTCGTTGAGTCGCTCAGTGGCCTGCTCCAGGGCCTGGATGAACTCGGAGATCGACAGGTGCGCACGGGCGATCCCGGCTGCGTCCTGAAGCCACTCGAAGGCCCTGCGCAGGACGACGGCGAACTCGCGGCCCAGTACCGGGGAACGGGTCGATGTCGTCGCCACCACGTTCAGCGTCCTCTCCCGCGTCCCGGGCCGGGCAAGATCACGGGCCAGGGCCCTCAGCTCCGCGTCGATGCCTTCCGCCTCGCAAGCGTTGACGATCACCAGTACATGACGGGCTCGCGAGTCGAGAGCGGCGATGACGACCTCGTTCGTCGGCATACCCGTCGCCGGCAGCCGATCGGTATCAGTGCTTGGCAGGAGCAGAAAGTGCCTGGTGGACGTACCGACGGCGCCGTGTGACGTGATGTACAGGACCAGCGCCTCGTCCTCTGCCGCCTCCCGGATGCCGGAGGTGTACAGGAAGTGCTCCACGTCGTGACGTTCTTCCGGCGCACGCAGGACGGTCTGCACGAACCCCTCCCCCGGGGCCGGCCCGGGTTCCCACCACGCGGTCACCACCGACAGCTGTTCCTCGACGGCCTTGGTGAACTCGGGGTCCCCGTCCTCCACCGTCACGATGACCAGTGAGCCGGAGGCCAGCGCCGCGCCCTCTGCACTCTTTGACGGGTTGGCCTGCTCGACTGAGCCGATCTCCCCGTGCTCCCCCTGCATGTTCTCTATTGTTCACAGCCATGCATCGCCACGGGTCAGAATCTGCGAAGTCCTTCGCCGGCGCATCGGCTGTGACTGCCGACATCACCCAGGACGCTGTCGTCATCGTTCCGGGCATCATGGGCAGCGAGCTCTACGACACCGTCACCCAGAAGACCGTCTGGGGCCTGTCCGGCGTGTCATGGCTCCTGAGGGCTTGGACCCGACCCAGAGGGCTCGAACCGCTGCGCCTGACTCCGGAGGAACTGGAAGGCAAGACCACCCGGGTCAAGGCCACTCAGCTGATGCGCCACTCGTCCTGGACTCCCTACCTCCAGGGATTCGAGCCTTATACGAACCTGATCAGCGCTGTCCGCGACTGCGTCGCCGATCCGGCCGCGATCCTGGAGTTCGCCTACGACTGGCGCCTGCCCGTCGCCGTGAACGGCCACCTCTTGGCTGAGGCCGCCCGCCGCCACCTGACCGCCTGGCGCCTCCATTCCGCACACGACGAGGCGCGGCGCAACCGTGTCGACGAGCGGCCCGCACGCCTCGTTTTCGTGGCCCACTCCATGGGAGGTCTGGTCACCCGAGCCGCCCTCGATGCCACGCACGACAGCGACCTGGCCGACGACACCCGCGCCGTACTCACCCTTGGCACGCCCTTCTACGGCGCGGTGAAAGCAACCGCGATCCTGAACACCGGACGCGGCGCCCCAGTCCCGCTCCCGCACCGGCAACTGCAGTCCATCTCAGCAACGATGCCTGGTCTTCACGACCTTCTGCCGCAGTACACCTGCCTCATCGAGGGAAACAACATCCGTCGCCTTACCCCTGACGACGTGACACGCATCGGTGGTAACGCCGAACTCGCACAGGCAGCGGACACCTTTCACGCGAAGCAAGCCAACGTCATGCTGCCCGGGCACTGGGCCGTGGCCGGCACCAACCAGGCCACCATGCAGAGCCTCACCATCCGTGACGGCGTCGTCCACCCGCATCACCATGGTGTTCGCCAGCACAGCAGTGGCGACTTCATTCGGGACCCGCGTGGCAGCCTGAGATTTTACGACGTCAAAGGCGACGGCACCGTCTACAAGGATTCCGCAGCAGTAGGACCCGCTGTCACACCACTTCCGCTACAGCATGGAGCCATTGCCTCCGATCGCGTCGCGCTCAAGGCTGTCGCAGAAATACTGCGGGACGACGAACACCTTGGCCCGCCTCAGGGCGCGCCCGGCTGCGGGCTGGACGTCCCCGATCTCGTAGAAGTGGGAACTCCTTGGAACATCATGCTCAGCGGTGTGGATTCCTTGGCAGGGCTCCGGTGCGAAATGGTCGACGTCGCCGGTCAGAACTCACAGGCTCTCAAACTGAACTGGGGTGATGGCCATATCAGAGCCAGGGCCACTGTCAGCGTGCCAGGCTTGTACCGTGTCAAGGTCCGCACCATTGACGGTCACGTCATCACCCAACTGGTACTGGCCAGTGAACCCGGTGCTGTGCTGGAAGCGGGAGAGAAGCCCAGCCTCAGGGGACAGTGTTGACCCGGTCTCCCGGACCTGCACGCTGGCCGGCCCGCTGCGTACGACGCTCGGCCTGCCTGCCTGCGGCGGGGGCGGCACCGCGGACTGCGCTCCGGCTGAGAAGGGGACGGGGGCCGTGCCGTCGGCTGCCGTCGCACAGCTGATCAGCGGTTGTCGGCCGGGCGGTAGACGCTGAGGTCGCCGTAGGCCGACAGAACGCCGGGCAGGTCACCGGATTGGTGCCGCAGAGTGGTGTCCAGGAAGGCGAGAGTGGTTGCGGCGACGACGCGGGCGCTCTCGGTGCGGCCCAGGGAGCCGACTATCGAGGGCACAGGCGGCAGGTAGAGGGGGCCGTCCATGAAGGTGAGGTGTGCGGCGCCGGGGATGGTGAGCCGGTAACTAGTCGCGGTGTCGCACTCGAGGGCCTTGGTGAGGCGGGGTAGGTACTGCGGGTCGGTTGCGGGGGTGATGGCCTGGGTGAGCGCGAGCGTCGGCTGGTGGAGGGAGGGGGAGGCGGGGCCGTGGGGGTAGCCGTCCAGATCGATGACGGCGTCGAACCGGCGGTCCTGCCGGGCCGCCTGCAGGGCGGCGGCACCACCCATGGAGTGGCCGGTGACCGCGACCCGGCCGGTGTCCAGGCGTCCGGTCAGCGGGCCGGCGATCTCACCTCGGCCCAGACGGTCCAGCTGAGTGAGGACGAAGCGGAGGTCGGCGCCCCGAACAGTCGTCCAGCCGACCGCCAGCTTGTCGTCCTTGTCCCGGTCGCCGGTGGAGGTGGTCTTGGTGTGAATCGTTCGGCCGTCGGCGAGGACGACGGCGGCGGAGTCGTACGGGTGGTCGAGGGCGGCGACCACATAACCGTGGCTGGCCAGTTCCTCCGCCCAGGCGGTGTTCTGGGTGCGCACTCCGCCCGATCCCGGAGAGAACAGCACGACCGGGAACCGTCCACCCCTGTCGGCCACCGGGGCGTTGAAGACCGAACGGGTGTGGGCACGTGGGATCCCGTCGACCAGGAAGCCAGGCAGGCCGACCGCGCGGGCGAGGGCGTCGGAGACGGTGCGCGCCTCGTGCTCCGTGCGGCCGAGGTACCGGGCCCGCTGCGCGCCTGCGGGGCTCTTCTGCGCGGGATACCAGAGCTGGACCACGACCGTGCGCCGGTCGTGCGGATCGGCGGTGAAGGTCTCGGGGCGGCGTGGGTCGGTCCACTGCACCACGCGGGTGCCGACCGCGAAACGGCCCGACGGCTCGGGGAACACTGGTACGGGAAAGGCCCAGGCGGCCACCGGACCCGTGGCGATCAGGCCGACGCAGGCCACCGAGCCGGGCAAGGCCAGCCACCACCGGGCCCGCCACGACGGCCGGCCGGTACGGCGTCGCAGCAGGGGAGAGAGGGCGAACGGCAACGCGACGGCAGCGCCTGCCAGTACTGGCAGCAGCTGCCAGCGGATCCCCACTACGCTCAGCACGATCACGGACAGCACGAACACTGCCCCCGCCGCGATGGAGACGCCCGGGCGGACGGCAGGGGGAAGCCAGCGCGCCACCACCAGCGCGACGGCACCCAGCAGGACAAGGACTTCCAGAAGGGACATGTGCAGTCCCATGATGTTCTCGGTCACCCGGCCATGCTCGGCGCGGGGCACACGCTGCCACATCGCCCTCGGGTCGCCACCGCGTACAGCCGGAGTCGCAATCCGAGGCATGCCCATGTGAGCGGCCTTGCGACCGTGGGGGGTAGCCGGGCTCCTCCTGTGGTCGTACTTCGGTGCGATTCCTTCAGACGGTGGGCTCACGCGTTCCACTGGACCACGGCCTACCGTGACAGGGCCGCGGTGCGTACGGGCAGCGCCGGTCTTGCGCTCCCCGTACCCGACCCGGCTCCGGCTGTACGCGGTGGCGGCCCCGGCCGGGACCACGATGACGCCGAACGACAGGGACGTGTGATGACCGAGGCGGTCGCGGAAACCGGCAGCGCCCACCCGATGCGCCACCAGGACCGGGATCGGGTGCCGCGGGCGAGGACAGCCGTACGGCTGACGAGGTACGCCGGCCTGGCTTCTGTGCGAGCGGGGCGACTGGTGAGTGCCGCCCGGCGCCGGGGCCTTCGGCTGCCGCCCGTGGTGCGGGACTCGGTGTTGCCGGCGCTGCTCCTGCTCCACATCGTGACCACGCGCGCGCCGCAAGAGCTCCCGGTGACCCTGGCCCTCACCGCCGCCCTCGCACTGCCCCTGGTGTGGCGGCGCCGGGCCCCGCTCACGGTGTTCGGCGCCGTGGCAGCCGCGGCCTTCGTCCAGTGGCTGACGGGCGTCCAACTGCCGGCGGACATCGCCTTGCTGGTGGCTCTCTACACGGTGGCCGCGAAGTCGGGGCGGCGCGGCACGTTTGTCGCCGGTGCCATCGTGGAGGGCGGGGCCCTGCTGGCCTGTCTGCGCTGGGCGACGGAAGGCGCGTTCCTGACCCCCTTCGTCGCGGTGACGGCGATGGTCGTCGCCGCCGCCGTCCTGGGTGTGAATGTGCGGACCACGCGCGCCTACCTCGCGGCCCTGGAGGAACGGGCCGCACGACTGGAGCAACAACAGGACCAGCAGGCGCGACTGGCCGTCGCCGAGGAGAGGACACGTATCACCCGGGAGATGCACGACATCGTCACCCACAACCTGTCCGTCATGGTCGCGCTCACCGACGCCGCCGTCTACGCGCAGCACCGCTCGCCCGACAAGGCCACCACCGCGATGCTCCAGATCTCCGAGACGGGCAGGCAGGCCCTGACCGACATGCGGCGCTCCCTGGACGTCCTGCGGACCGACGAACCGGACGCGGAGCGCCATCCGCTGCCCGGCATCGCACAACTACGGACCCTCGCCGACCAGATGTGCGCCGCCGGGCTGCCGGCCCGCGTCGAGATCCAGGGCGGCCACACCCACATACCCGCCACCGCACAGCTGACCGTCTACCGCCTGGTACAGGAAGCCTTGACCAACACCCTCAAGCACACACCCACCGGCACACACGCGAAGGTCCGGATACGGTGCTCACCCGAGACCGTCACAGTGGACGTCACGGACAGCGGCCCCTGCTCGCCGCTTCCCGGCGCCACACCGTCCGGCCACGGCATTCACGGCATGCGCGAGCGCGCGGCCGCCTACGGGGGGACGTTGCGGGCCGGACCGCTCCCGGGCGGCGGCTGGGGAGTTCACACCCGCCTCGCCCTCGGCAGCGGCAAAGCGGCGTCCGCATGACGATCCGCATCCTGATCGCCGACGACGAAGCGCTGCTCCGTATGGCCTTCGGCACGGTCCTGGAGACTCAGCCCGACATGGCGCCGGTCGGCGAAGCTGCAGACGGCATCCAGGCGGTACGCCTCGCCCGGGAGTTGCGCCCCGATGTCGTCCTCATGGACGTCCGGATGCCCGGGACCGACGGGATCGAGGCGACCCGGCAGGTCATCCGGATCTCCCCGCGGAGCAGAGTGCTGATCCTCACCACCTTCGATCTCGACGAGTACGCGTTCGCCGGACTCAAAGCCGGAGCCTCGGGCTTCCTGCTGAAGAACGCCAGGCCCGAGGAACTGCTCACCGCGATACGCAGCGTGGCCGCGGGCGACGCGGTGGTCTCCCCGCGCGTCACCCGCCGCCTGCTGGAGAACCTCCGCCCGCACATCCCCGACGGCAGCAGCGCCGACCGCGACGAGCGGCTGAGCCGGCTCAGCGCCCGCGAGCGCGAGGTGCTCGTCAAGGTGGGCCGCGGGCTGTCCAACACCGAGATCGCGGCCACCCTGTACCTGGCGGAGGCGACCGTGAAGTCCCATCTGGGGCGCATCCTGCAAAAGCTCGAACTCCGCGACCGGATACAGGCCGTGATCTTCGCCTACGAAAGTCGCCTCATCCACCCGGCATGAGGTCGGCAGGGAGCGATGCGACGCCGAGTTCGCCGAGGCGGTCGAGGGCACCGGCATCGAGCCGCGCGCTCTGTGAGCGGACCACGACCGCCGCGAAGCGGTGGGGCGAGGCGGCAGCCCGCAGGCCGATCAGCGCCCTGGCGGGTACCCGATCTGTTCAGCATCGTCTGACCCGTGCTCACCCGGTGGCCTGGCTGAGTCTCATGCCCAAGGCGGTCCGGCCCCGGAGTCATGGGTGGTGACTTTGGGGCCGGACCGCCTGCGACTGTACGGGCGCGCGGTTACGCCTCCTCGCCGTCGTCCGTCTCGTCGTCACTGTTCGGGTCGGGCGCAGCAACCAATGACTGTTCGTCACCGTCCGGTTTCTGATAGTTGTGTCAGCGGGGTACGGGCACATGCCCGTGGCGGTGTCCCCCGGCACCGCAGGGAGGACGCACATGAGCACCAGCACTCGGGACGAGATCCTCGCCGGCGAGCAGCGGGCGGTGGATCACGCGTACGACTGCTACACCGCCAAACTGGCTGAACTGAGCGGAACTTCGGCCGCCACCGCATCGGCGAGCGGCAAGGACGGGATCGCCAACCGGGCCGAGGCGGAGGCTCGTGCGGAGGCCTACGGAGGGCTCGGCGACGAGGCGCTGGTCTTCTCCCGCATCGACGCGCCGGAGGACCGGGGCGCTGACCCCCGTCCCTGGTACATCGGGCGCCGCGGTGTGCACGACGCGGCGCACGAGCCGGTGGTCCTGCTGTGGACCAGCCCCCTGGCGAAGAAGTGGATCGAGACCCGGCCCGAGAACCCGGGCGAGGTGGTCCTGCGCCGGCAGCTTCGCTGCGTACGGCGGATCGTCGAGAGCTACTTCGACGAGATCTCCCTGCCGACGCCCGCCCCCGTGCCCACGCCCGCGCCCGCTGCCGCGCCCGTTCCCGTGCCTGCGGTCGCCCCCGAGACGGCGGTCGCCCCCGAGCCTGCCGTCGTGCCCGAGCCCCGTCGGGCCGCCGACGACGACGGCGGAGCGGAGGAGAGGGACACGGCCCCCGCCCCCGCCCCGGAGCCTCTGCCGGCCCCCGTCCCCGGCGATGCCTCTCGACGCCGTCGGCGCAAGGCGCTCCAGCCGGACGACTTCCTGCTGCGGGAGCTCCAGCGGTCGCGTGGCGGTCGGATGCGGGACATCGTCGAGACCATCCGCCGTGACCAGATGGAGCTGGTCACCGGCTCGCCCTCGGACATCCTCGTCGTGCAGGGCGGCCCCGGTACCGGCAAGTCGGCGGTCGGTCTCCACCGGGTCACCTGGCTCGTCAACAACGAGCACTTCAAGGCCCAGGACATCCTCGTCATCGGTCCCCACCAGCGGTTTCTCGACTATGTCGGACACGTCCTGCCCACCCTCGGCACCCGGGACGTCAACGCCGTCCAGCTGGACCGTCTGTGGGAGGGCGAGATCCTCGGCGCGGACTCCCCGAAGGCGCGCCTCGTGAAGTCGGACAGACGCATGGCGGCCGTGCTGCGGCGCCGCGTCGAGAGCGACTACCGCCCCGCGGCTCTCGAGGCCCTCACCGTCGCACCCTCCTTCGAGGGCGACGAGCCCGCGATCCTCGTCACCGCCGGCAGCACGACCCTCCGCGTGCCGAAGTCCGAGGTCCTCGCCCTCCTCGACCGGGCCCATACCGGCGAGGGGCCCTTCCGGGAACGGCGCGACCGTTTCCGCGGCCTCTTCGTCGACCGGCTCCTCCAGGAACTCGCCGACATCGCGCCGCGCCGCGGGCAGGCCGGCACCATCCGCCGCGACCTGGAACGCAACCGCCGGGTCGAGCGCCTCGTCGAACGCGTCTGGCCGTCCCCCGGTCCTCGGGAGGCCCTGCGCAGCCTCTACGACTCGGCCGACCTCCTGCGGGAATGCGCCGACGGCGTCCTCGAGGAGGACGAGCAGGCGACCCTGCTGCGGGCCCGCGCGGCGAGTGCCGACGCCGATCCGTGGACCCTCGAAGACCGCGTCTGCCTGGAAGAGCTCCGCGTGCTGATCAGCGGTGACACCCCACCGCGGTACGGCCACATCGTCGTCGACGAGGCCCAGGACCTCACGCCCATGCAGGCACGCTCCCTGCGACGGCGCTCCGCCGCCGGCGGCTCCATGACCGTCCTGGGCGACCTCGCGCAGGCGACGGGCGCCCACATCCCGACGAGCTGGGACCTGCTCGGCACCCTTCTCTCCGACCACGGTGACTGGAGCGTGGCCCAGCTCACCACCAGCTACCGCGTGCCCGCCGAGATCATGGAGTTCGTCGCCCCTCTCGCACGGACGATCGCGCCGGGCCTGCCGTACCCGCAGGCTGTCCGGGAGGCGGGAGCGGACGCCGTACGGACCGTGGCGACCGAGCCGTGGAAGCTGCTCGACGACATCGTCGTCCACGTGGCCCGGCTCATGGACACCAGCGACGGCAGCACCCCCCGCTCGGTGGCCGTCATCGTTCCCGACGACTCGGACTGGCTGGACGCCATCAGCCGCAGGCTCGCCGAGGACGACGACCTCGGCGAGCGGAACCGCGAGGCGGTCTCCGTGCTGGCCGCGGCCCAGGTCAAGGGCATGGAGTACGACCACGTCCTGGTCGTCGAGCCCGCGACGATCGCCGACCGCGGACCCGCCGGGCTGCGCCAGTTGTACGTGGCCCTCACCCGCAGCACCCAGAGTCTGACCGTCCTGCACACCGCCCCGCTGCCGACGGCGCTCACCGACTCCGGGGACGCCCAGGCACCGACGGCGGCCGATACGCAGTCGACGGCGGCCGATGCGCAGGCGGCCGCGTCCGACGTGCAGCCGCCCGCGTCCGACGTGCAGGCTGCCGCGTCCGACGCGCAGCCGACGGCGCCGGATGCCCGGCCGGAGGGAGCGGGAGTCAGAGCCGGAAGCCTTCCCCGGATCGGGACCGACGTCCGGGTCGAGGTCGTGGGCCGGGCCCCGGGCGGTCGCTACAAGGTCAAGCCGTTGTCGCCGGTGATCGACCGACCGCTCGTCCTCACCGTCCGCCATGGATCGGTTCCCCCGCTGCGGGGCGCCAAGCTGGACTGCTGGGTGTTCGCCAACGAGACGACCCAGACGGTGCTCACCGCCGACCAGCGCGGTCGGTCGCCCGTTTCGGAGCGGATGGCGGGGCGCTACCTCGCGGCACTGGACGTGCTCGGAGAACTGACCGAGAGCGACGGCGAAGTCCCCGACGCCCGCGGTCGTCTCTCCGAACTCCAGGGCATGGCCAATCGCATCCTCCGCCGGGACCAGGCCGACTGGGTCAGTGTGCTTCACCTGTTCGGCGATCCGGACAGAGAACGACTCGGAGTGCTTCGCGACCTCGCCGCGACGACCAACCGTGCGCTCAAGGACGGCACTTTCGACCAGGACCGGTTCGCGGCGGGGCTGGCGGATTCCGGCTGGGCGGGAACCCTCGCCGAAGCGCGGCGACGGCTCCGGGCGCGCTTCGACACGGTGACGACACCGGACTCCGACGGCGCGGTCCCCGTCGCCCCGACGCAACCCGATCAGAAGGAAGAAGTGCAGATGACCACTGCGGACCCCGTCGCGACACCGGCTGCGACCACGAAGGACGGCTTCCTGCGCGCCCTGGAGGCGGCCGCCGGCGCCGACCGCGCGTGCAAGAAGCACGAGGCGGTTCGTCACGCGCTGAAGGCATCACTCCTCTGGGCGGACCTCCAGCCGACCGACTCGCCTGTGGTGGACGTCAGTTGCGCCACCGGACACGGCCTCTTCCTCTACGAGGCCCTGGGCGCGGACCGTTCGACCTACGCGGACCTCCGCTCGGGTGCGACCCGACTGCTCGAGATCAACCACACGCTGCCCACGCCGGCCGACGGTCTCTACCTCGTTCTCTCCGAACCGCCCGCCGACGACTGGTCCGTGGACACGGTTCGCGGCGTCTTCGGCGTCAATGTCATCTGGCGCAGCCCGACCGGCTGGGGCGGCGAGAACGCAGCCACCGCCTTCGGCTCGTCCGGGTGAGCAACTGGGGTGTGGGGCGGTGGGGGTGCGGGGTCAGGTCAGGGGGACGCGGGTGAAGCGGGCCGCTGTGTGGAGGTCCGTCTCGATGCGGGAGGCGGTTGATCTCAGGGCGGGGAGTATGTCGCGGACGCACTCCTCGGTGGTGCGGCGGGCGACGTGGGTGGCCGCGTTCAGGGCGGCGATCACCCGGCCCGTGCGGTCGTGGATCGGGACCGCGATCGCGCGCACGCCCTGCTCCAGCTCCTCGTCCGTCACCGTGTAGGGGGCGGGGGGAAGGGCAGGGGCAGGGTCGGCCGGGGCTGTGGGAGTGGCCGGGGCCGGGGTCGTCTCCAGCAGCAGCCGTCCTGTCGTCGTCCTGCCGGCCGGGAGCCGCGCGCCCAGCCGTACGTCCACGCTCATGACGTGGTGCGCGAGTGCCCGGGCCGTGTACTGGATCTCGTCGCCCGATTCGGTCAGGACGGCCAGGGACGTCGTCTCCTGGATGTCGTCCGTCAGAGCCCTCAGATGCGGGATCGCGATCTGGGGGAGGGACGTGCGGGAGAGCGGCGGGAAGCCGAGGGAGAGGACGCGGGGGGTGAGGGCGAAGGCGCGGTGCGCGGGTCCCTCGCCCGCGGCGCCGGCCGAGGTCAGCAGGCCCAGGTGCTCGTAGGTGATCAGCGCGCGGCGGGCCGTCGCCCTCGCCAGGCCGGTCGCCTTCGCGACCTCCGTCAGGGTCAGTTCGGCCCTGCCCTCGCCGAACGCCGTCAGGACGGTCAGGCCGCGGGCCAGCGACTCGACGAACTCGCGGCCCAGTTCCTGCTTCGACGCTCCCGTCCAGATCGCCAGACCGGAGCGCGTCGGGCCGGGTTCGGCGGGCGGAGCCTGGCGCAGGTCCTCCTCCATCGTCGCGACGGCCGTCCGCAGACGGGGGAGCAGTGTGTCGCGCAGGTCGGCCGCGGTGTGGCGGCTGGTGTGGCTGACGACGCTCGCCACGCACGCGATCCGGGCGGTGCGGGGATCCCGTACGGGGACGGAGACGGCCACCAGGCCGGGTTCGATCAGTTGGTCGTCCAGGGCGTAACCCGCGCGGGCGGCTTCCGTCGTCCTTCGTTCGAAGTCGTCGGGCGCCGCTGTCCCACCAGGCGGTTCCTGGGCGGGCGGGACGGTGGGGAAGCCCCGGTTCTGCGGGTCCCGCTGTCGGCGGGCGCGCCAGGTCCGCCACTCCCCGGTCGTCCACTCCGTCGCGAACAGCGGCCCGGGCGCGGTGCGTTCGGCCGGGAGCAGGTCGCCGATGCGGAAGCTCAGGGACATCGCGCGGCGGCGGGTCGCCTGGTGGACGAAGCGGATGCCGTCGCGGTCGGCGACCGCCAGGGACACGGACTCGTCGAGTTCGTCGGCCAGCGCGTCCGCCCGCCCGGACAGCAGGGCGGGCAGGCGCAGCGCGGCCAGGTAGGCGTTGCCCAGCTCCATCACGCGCGGTGTCAGGGTGGCGTCCCGGCCGTCCAGACGGACGTATCCCATACGGGCGAGGGTGGCGACGATCCGGTCCACGGTGGAGCGCGCCAGGCCCGTGGCGCGTTCGAGTGCGCTCAGGCTCAGCACGCCGTTCGCCTCCGTGAGCCGGTGCAGTACGGCGACGCCGCGCATCAGCGGGGCTACGGCCTCGGCGGGCGGCGCCGGGGCGGGGTCGGGCAGTGGCATGGGCGGCTTGTGCTCCCCGTCGTGACCTCGTGGACCTCTTCGTTCCGGTGGACCCGCCGGGCTCATGGGGTCGTCGATCGCGTGGATCGCGTGGATCGTGTCCAGCGCGTTCATCGCGTGGATCTCGGCCATCGCGCGGATCTCGTCGATTCCGTGAAGCTCGTGGATCTCGTGGACACCGTAACGGGGCGCCGCCGGGAGGAACCGGGCGGCGGGGTGGCGGGCTCGCGGGGTGGGGTTATCTGCGCGTCACCCGTACCCGGTAGTCGCCCCGCGGGTCCACCGCGTCGACCGTGATGCTGATGCCTCTCCTGGGGTCCTTGAACGTCTCGCCCGGGGTGAAGGGGGCGTCGGAGAGTTCCGCGTGGACGTTGGGGCTGCGGGTGCAACCGCCGCTGTCGGTGCGGGAGTCGTAGACGGTCACCGGGCCCATGCCGGTGTCGACGTCGGCGTTGACCTTGTAGACCAGGATGCCGGGCCGGCACACGTTCTCGTCGTTGCCGCCGCGGGTGCGCAGTTCGACGGCGTAGCCGGTGCGGCCGCCGGTCGGGACGAAGACCAGTTTCGGGCCGCCCGGGCGCGAGAGGGGGGTCAGGGTGTACTCCCTGGTGCCCGGTGTCGCCGCGCAGGAGACCTGGGCGGCGTCCAGCCAGCCCAGTTTCCACTTGTGCCAGCCGAGCAGGTCGTTGTTGGCCCCCCAGTCCTCGCTCATGATGTCCCAGTGCCCCACGGCGCCTCCGCCCTCCTGGGTGTAGAGGTCGGGCAGGCCGAAGACGTGGCCGTTCTCGTGCGGGAGGACCCGGTAGCCGGTGCGGTCGTAGGAGCCCGATCCGTCGTCCTGACGTGAGTAGACGAAGGACGCGTTCGCCACCGTGACCCCGTCGGCGACCGGCGCCTCCACGTTGCCGGCGAATGTCACCGACAGGACCGTGTCCAGGGCGGAGGGCCCGGCGTTGGGGGTGACCAGCACGTTCAGGAGGTCGTACGCGCGGAAGTCGACGGTCGGGTCGGCGGCGGTCACGATGTCCTGGACGAGCTCGCGGTAACCGGGGTCGAAGGGCGCGCCGCGCTCTATGCCGTAAGCGTGAAACGGCTTGGGCATGCGCAGCCAGTGCCGGATCGGCGCCTCGGCGCGGTAGTCGAGGCGGCCGTAGGACGCCGTGCGGAACCACTCCTCGGTCTGCGGGAAGAACTCGCGGTAGCGGCTGAGGGCGTTGCCCCGGCCCGGTGCGTCCGAGAAGTCGATCATCAGGGTGAGGGCGCGGACGGTGCCGGTGGAGCGGGAGTACCCGCCCGGGGTGGGCAGGCCTTCGGACATCTGGACGGCCGTGCCGGGGTTGATCATGCAAGGGGCGAGGGCGGAGGAGCGGGCCAGTGCGACGGGGCCCGCGCCGGCCGTCGTCGAGCCGGGCAGCGGCAGGCGGTGGCCTGTGCCCGCCGAGGTGCTGACCGCCAGGGTCAGGACCGTGACCGAGGCGAAGGCGGCGACGCGGCGCGGGCATATCCGGCGGCTCAGGGCCCCGGCGGTGCGCACGGGCTGCGGCTGCATGCAGGGGCCTTTCCGCTCCAGGCAGCCACCGGTCACCGGCTGCACCCTTTCGTTCACCCTCTGCCGCGCCGTCCGGGGGCGCGCGCTGGAGGAGACCGATCGTGGATTACCGACCGGTACGGCCATTGCGGGGCCGCCCCGGCCCGTTCTCCGGCCCCGCCCGGCCCGGCCTTCCGGCCTTCCTGCCCGGCCCGGTCTCCCGGCCTTCCCGCCCGGCCCGGTCTCTCGGCCTGCCGTGCCCTGACGGGCGATGGGCGGACCGACGGGCGGACGGACCAGTGAACGGGCGGGGGCAGGCGAGCGAGTGGGCGGGTGGCAGGTCGCACGCCCTGTTTCGGGGCGTTCTGTCCGCTCAGGGGTGCGTGATTCAGGTCACATCCAAAAAGTTCTGGATCCGGGAAATAACCGGGGACGCCTTCCCCGTTTAGCACTGTGTCCGAGCGAAACGGGGACTCACTCCCCGGATCGCATCCCCGTCCCGAGTCGGACTCGCCGTCGGCCGGATTCGTTTCCGGCCGGGTGCTTCGCGAGCCGGACTCAGAGCCTCAGTCAGGAGTACGCCGTGCAGACCGCGACCGCGATTCCCGTAGAGCGCAAGGCGACCCGGCCCCGCGCCGACGCCCTGCGCAACCGGGAGCGGATCGTCAGCGCCGCCCGCGAGATGTTCACCGAGTTCGGCCCCGAGGTGCCGCTCGACGAGATCGCTCGCCGGGCCGGCGTCGGCAACGCCACGGTGTACCGCAACTTCCCCGACCGGGACGCGCTGGTCCGTGAGGTCGTCTGCTCGGTGCTGGACCGTACGGTCCAGGCCGGACAGGTCGCCCTCGCCGAGACCGGCGACGCGTTCGGGGCGCTGGAGCGATTCGTGCACGCGGCCGCCGACGAGCGGATCAGCGCGCTGTGCCCGATGGTCTCCAGCACGTTCGACGAGCACCACCCCGACCTCGAAGCCGCCCGCGAACGAGTCGAGCGGATCATCGAGGAGGTCATGGACCGCGCGAAGGCGGCCGGGCAGCTCAGGCCCGACGTCGGCGTGGGCGACCTGATGATCGTGGTGGCCCAGCTCAGCCGGCCCCCGGCCGGCACCGCCTGTCTGAGCGTCGACCGCTTCGTCCACCGCCACCTGCAGCTGTTCCTGGACGGGCTGCGGGCTCCGGCTCCGTCCGTGCTCCCGGGGGCCGCCGTGACCTTGGAGGATCTGCGCCAGTGCTGAGCGGCTGGTCCCTGAGCGATTAGTTCGCGGAACAGCAGCAGTCACCACCCACGTCGAGTGCGTCGGCCGTCAGCGAGGACGAGCCGCCGCCCCGCCGTCCGTCATGCCACCGCACCACCTGGGTTCGGCGTCTTCTGTCGCCTGACCCACCCCTTCCCATCCTTCCCACCTCTTCGCGGCTCCTCGGAGCCCATCGGAGTCCCTTCGCACTCCTTCACGATCTTTCGTAGTCCTCTCTGCCGTTGTCTCCGTCTGCCGTTATCTCCGTCTTTTTCCGTCACGAAGTACCGAAGCGGGTATCCCCATGTCTGAAACAGCCCAGAAGGCCCCGGCCCCCGGCAGGGCAGGCGTCCCGGACGCCAACCGCTGGAAAGCGCTGGCCTTCATCGCCCTCGCCCAGCTGATGGTCGTCCTCGACGCGACCATCGTGAACATCGCGATGCCCTCGGCCCAGCTGGACCTCGGCATCTCCGACGGCAACCGGCAGTGGATCGTCACCGCCTACGCCCTCGCCTTCGGCGGTCTGCTGCTCTTCGGCGGCCGCATAGCCGACCTGTGGGGCCGCAAGCGCGCCTTCGTCGTCGGCCTCGGCGGCTTCGCCGCGGCCTCCGCGCTCGGCGGCGCGGCCGCCAACGAGGCGATGATGTTCGGCGCCCGCGCACTGCAGGGCGCGTTCGGCGCACTGCTCGCGCCCGCCGCGCTCTCCCTGCTCGCCGTGATGTTCACGGACGCCAAGGAGCGCGCCAAGGCCTTCGGCATCTACGGCGCGATCGCCGGCGGCGGCGGCGCCGTGGGCCTGATCCTCGGCGGTTTCCTCACCGAGTACCTGGACTGGCGCTGGACGTTCTTCGTGAACATCCCGTTCGCGATCATCGCCGCGGCCGGCGCCTACTTCGTCATCCGTGAGCCCGAGGGCGGCCGCAACCGCTCCGCTCTCGACATCCCGGGCGTCATCCTGTCCACCCTCGGCCTGGTCTCCCTGGTCTACGGCTTCACCCGCGCCGAGTCCGAGGGCTGGAGCGACTCCGTGACCGTCGGCATGTTCGTCGCGTCCGCCGTCCTGCTGGCCGCCTTCGTCGTCGTCGAGTCCAAGGTCAAGGCCCCGCTGCTGCCCCTGCGCGTGATCACCGAGCGCAACCGCGGCGGGATCTACCTCTCCCTCGGCCTCGCGATCATCTCGATGTTCGGCCTGTTCCTCTTCCTGACCTACTACCTTCAGGTCGTGAAGGGCTACACGCCGGTCAAGACCGGTTTCGCCTTCCTCCCGATGATCGCGGGCATGATCACCGGCTCCACCCAGATCGGCACCCGTCTGATGACGCGGGTCGCCCCGCGTCTGCTGATGGGTCCCGGCTTCCTGGTCGCCGCGCTCGGCATGCTGCTGCTGACCCGGCTGGAGATCGACTCCTCCTACGCGGCCGTGCTGATGCCGGCGATGCTGCTGCTCGGCCTCGGTATGGGTACGGCGTTCATGCCGGCCATGTCACTGGCCACGTACGGCATCGAGCCGCGGGACGCCGGGGTCGCCTCCGCGATGGTCAACACCTCGCAGCAGGTGGGCGGCGCGATCGGCACCGCCCTGCTGAACACGATCGCCGCGTCCGCGACGACGTCGTACATCAAGGACCACATGGCGGGCGCCGCCTCCAAGCCGCAGCAGCAGCTTGTGCAGCTGGAGGGCATGGTGCACGGCTACACCAGCGCCATCTGGTTCGCCGTGGGCATCCTGGTCGCGGCCGCCACGATCGCCCTGACCCTCGTCAACGCCGGCAAGCCGGACATGGGCGCGGTCGCGGGCTCGGGGGCGAAGGACGCCGAGGACGCCGTCCCGGTGATGGTCCACTGACCCGCACGGTCCCGGTCCGCCGGGGGAGGCCGCACGACCCGCGTGGCCTCGCCCGGCAGGGCTTCACGGGGAAGGGGACGTAGGCCGCGAGGGCAGTGCGGGCCGCACCGCCAGTGCCGCCCACACTGCCCGCGCTGCCCACACCGCCCGTGCCGCCCGGACCTCTCCGGGGTCTGTCCGGGCGGCACGGGCAGCGGTTCGGCAGCCGGGCAGACGGGACTTTCGAAACACGCCCTAGCGCAGCCAGGGCAGGTCCGCCCCCGCTTCGTCGGGCTGGAGTCCCTCGGCGACGATCTGCATGATCTCGCCGAGGGACTTCTGCTGTTCCGGGCTGAGCCGGTCGAACACGGCGTTGCGGACGACGCTCACGTGGCCCGGTGCGGCCCGCCTGAGCATCTCCAGTCCCTCGTCGGTCAGCACGGCGAACTGGCCGCGCTTGTCGGAGGGGCAGTCCTCCCGGCGCACCCAGCCGTTCTTCTCCAGCCGGGCTATGGCGTGCGAGAGGCGGGAGCGGGTGATCTTCGCGTGCTTGGCCAGCTCGGTCATCCGCAGTCGCCGCTGCGGGGACTCGGCGAGCTTGACCAGAAGGCCGTAGTAGACGTGCGGCATACCCGCGTCCCGCTGGAGCTGGCGGTCCATGTGGTCCTCCAGCAGGGTGGTGGCGTGTACGTAGGAGCGCCAGATGAGCTGCTCCTCGGCGGTGAGCCAGCGGGGCTCTTCAGCGGATGGGGATGCCGTCTTCATCGTCCCACTGTAAACGGCCTCTCCTTGAAATTTAAACCAAAACGGAATATGCTCGGGTCCGTTGACGTTTTAGATTTCAATCAACTACACGAGTAACCGTGCGAGTGTGTCGGGCCGCTCGGTGCACCCGGGCACCTGGAGTGCCCGTAGGGCCCGGAGTGCGCGGAGTGCTCGGGGCGCCCGGGATCGTCCGGAACTCCGTGAAAAGCCCGGACGGAGTGCCGGGAGGGAAGCGCAGTACCGGAAACCAGGGGCCGAGGTCCCGGAAGGAGTCGCCGTCATGTCCGCCGCAACCCAGGAGCGCTCCCGTCCCCAGGAGCGCATGCCCGCGCTCTACCTCAGTCACGGCGCTCCGCCGCTCGCGGACGACCCGGTCTGGCCCGGGGAACTCGCCGCCTGGTCCGCCGGGCTGCCCCGGCCCAAGGCGATCCTCATGGTGTCCGCCCACTGGGAGGAGGCCCCGCTGGCCCTCGGCGCCGTCGACCCCGTCCCCCTGGTCTACGACTTCTGGGGCTTCCCCGAGCACTACTACACGGTGAAGTACGACGCCCCCGGCGCACCCGAGCTCGCCGAGAGCGTGCGCAAGCTGCTGCGCGCCCCGGGCACTCCCGTGCAGGACATCCCCGACCGCGGCCTCGACCACGGCGCCTACGTCCCGCTCGTCGAGATGTTCCCGGCCGCCGACATCCCGGTCCTGCAGGTCTCCATGCCGACCCTCGACCCCGTGAGGCTGATGGAGATCGGCCGCAGGCTCGCGCCGCTGCGCGACGAGGGCGTCCTCATCGTCGGCTCCGGGTTCTTCACCCACAACCTGGCCGCACTGCGGCACCCGGGCGGGGGAGTGCCGACCTGGTCGTCCGAGTTCGACGACTGGGGGCGGCGCGCGCTGGAGACCCGTGACTGGGACGGCCTGCTCGACTTCCTGCGCAAAGCGCCGGCCGGCCGGTACGCCCACCCGCGCACCGAGCACTTCGCCCCGCTCTTCGTGACCATGGGCGCGGCGGAGGCGTCCGGCGAGCTGGACGCCCAGAAGTCCGTGATCGACGGCTTCTGGATGGGGTTGGCCAAGCGGTCGGTGCAGTTCGGCTGATCGTCCCGGACGGGCCGGCGGGAGCTACAGCTCCTTCTCGTACCAGGCCACGTCCCAGTAGCGGCCGAACTTGCGGCCCACCTCGCGGTACGTGCCCACGGGCCGGAAACCGAAGCGTTCGTGCAGCCGCGCGGACGCTTCGTTCGGCTGGGCGATGCCCGCGTAGGCCCGGTGCAGGTCCTCGCCGGCCAGCGCGTCGAACAGTGCCTGGTAGAGGAGCGTGCCGATGCCGCGCCGGCCCGCGTGCGCGGCGACGTACACCGTCACCTCCACCGAGGTGGAGTAGGCCGCCTTCGGCCGGTAGGGGCTGGATGTGGCGTAACCCAGGATTTCCTGTGAGGTCCCCGGGATGTCCTGTGAGTCCGCTTCTGTGGCAACCATCAGGCGGTACGGCCCGTCTTCAAGGTGGGAGAGCAGCCAAGGACGTCGCTCTTCCGCTGTGAAGGCCACCGTGTCGAATGTGATGGCCGTCTCGCGTACGTAGTGGTTGTAAAGGCTCGTGAGCGCGTCGAGATCGGCCTCGACTCCTGGCCTGACCTGCACCTCTGTACGTTCCGACGGCATCATGCCTCCCAGGTGGTCCGACAGGGTACTGCATGATCAGAAAATTCGGGGTGCGGGTGGGGAATTCTGTCCTGATTCCAGTCGTTGTTTCCATCAGATGCAGGGCACCCGAGGAGAGTCCAGAGTTCCGACAGTGCCGGGCGTCTGAAGGGCCACCCGCTGAACCACCATCGCAAGGGAGCACGCATGGCAACCCGTGCCGTCGCCCGCCGCAAGTCCGCCTCCGGCGAGACGAGCAGCGCGGCCCGCAGTGTTCGCGCCCATGGCGGCGAGATCGCCGACCGCGACCTGGTCGGCATGTACCTCGACGAGATCGCGCGTACACCGCTGCTCGACGCCGCCAAGGAGGTCGAGCTGTCCCAGACCATCGAGGCGGGTGTCTTCGCGCAACGGGTCCTCGACGGCGAGGAGGAGTCCAGGGCGGACGCCTCCCGTGAGGAGCTCGAGGTCCTGGTCGCCGAGAGCGAGCGGGCCAAGGACGTCTTCATCCGTTCCAATCTCCGTCTGGTCGTCGCGGTGGCCCGGCGCTACCCCCGCAGCGGTCTGCCCCTGCTCGACCTGATCCAGGAGGGCAACGCCGGCCTGGTGCGCGCGGTCGAGAAGTTCGACTACCGCAAGGGCTTCAAGTTCTCCACGTACGCGACCTGGTGGATCCGTCAGGCCATCACCCGCTCCATAGCGGACCAGTCGCGCACGATCCGTCTGCCCGTCCACCTGGTGGAGGAGCTTGGCCGGATCCGGCGCGTGCAGCGCGAGTTCAACCGGGAGAACGGCAGGGACCCGGAGCCCGCCGAGATCGCGACCGAGCTGGGCTCGACCCCGGAGCGCGTCACGGACGTCCTGGACTGGGCCCGTGACCCGGTGTCGCTGAACATGGCGGTCGACGACGAGGGCGAGACGCAGTTCGGCGACCTCCTGGAGGACACCTCCGCGGTCTCGCCCGAGCAGTCGGTCCTGACGCTGCTGCGCAGCGAGGAGCTGGACGGTCTGATCGACCGCCTGGACCCGCGCACGGCCTCCATCATCAAGATGCGCTACGGCATCGACGACGGCCGCGAGCGCACCCTGACCGAGGTCGGCAAGGAACACGGTCTGACGAGGGAACGCATTCGCCAGATCGAGAAGCACGCCCTGCTGGAACTGAAGAAGCTGGCCCGTGACACGGGCTTCGAGGCGGCGGCGTAAACCGACGACTCCGCGGGCCGGGCGGGCGGGCGAGGCCGCCCGGCCGAGCGGGCGTGCGGGCGTGCGGACGTGCGGTGTGAGGCCCCGGCCGACCGGTGAGGAGCACCGCCCGGCCGGAGGAGAAGCGTCCTTCGTCGGCCTTGCGTGGCGCTGGTGGGCCTGGGGCGTCGCGTGGTGCCGGGTTTCCGCCCGCGTGCGCCGGATCGAGACGGCCGCGCAAACATGGCGCGGGAACGCCGCTTCAATCGGAGGTACGGGGGAAAAAGACTTCTGGGCACGGGAGTTCGGAACCGCCGGACCCTGCAGCCCACCCCGAGATCTCAGCCCTGCATGAGCCAGGCCCGCATGAGCCGAGCCCATGAGCCAAGCCCCTTGGACCACGTCCCTTGAGCCAAGTCCCGCCGCACATCCCCCGGCGCCGGGACTCTCCGAGAGCCGGGCTTCGGCGCCTCTCCCCCCAGGCGCCGGAGCCCGGCTCCTTTTCACCCCCGATGCTCACCCCCGATGTCACCCATGCGAGGGCGGGGCGAGGCGGAGGGGGACGAGGCGGTCGGAGCGGGCGAGCTACGGGTGCGGGACGGGTGTGAGGCGAGGCACGGGCGGGTGCGGGACGAGTGGGGGGGCAGGAGGGCGGACAATGGTGTGGATTTCGGTGACAATTGCGGGCGCACACGACTGACGGGCGCGGCTCGGTGCGGCGCGGGCACGTCGAGAAGGCGGGGCACCCCGTACCTGAACCACGGGGTGGCCCGCCCGAATGGCAGATTGTGCCACATGGGCATAGCCTGCCGGAGTGATCAGCTCGACCCCCCGCTCCGGCTCGGCTTCGCTGACCGAGCGGCGCAAAGCGGCGACCCGGATGGAGATCGCCCGGGCGGCGGCCGGCCTGTTCGTCAGCCGGGGCCTGAAGGCCACCCGCGCCGAGGACATCGCACAGGCGGCGGGGATCGCCCCGCGCACCTTCTACCGGTACTTCGCCACCAAGGAAGAGGCCGTCGCCCCCCTCTACGCGGCGGGCGCCCAGCGCTGGGCGGAGGCGGTACGCGAGGCCCCGGCCGGTCTCACCGTGCCGGAGGCCCTCGAACACGCGGTGCGTCACACGCTCGTGCCGGGCCAGGGGGTGTCGGCGGCGTCCTGGGAGTGGGTGCGCACCCTGATCCGGCTGGCCATGGCGAGTCCGGCCCTCGGCAAGGTCTGGGCCGAGGTGTGTCACACCTCGGAGGCCACCCTCACGGAAGTGCTGGCGGAACGGGCGAGAGTCGCCGCAGGCGCCTCGGGACCGGGCACCCGGGACCTGGACATGCGGACCCTGAGCGCCTCCGATCCCGGCGCCCGGGACCTGGCTGTGCCGACCCCGGGAGCGCCGGATCCGGACACGCCGGACCTGAGTGCCCTTGAGCCGGGCGCGCCGGCTCAAGGCCCGCCGGACCTGAACGCCTCGGATCTGGATGCCCCGCGTCTGGATGCCCCGCGTCCGGAGGCACTGGAGCCCGGTGTCTTGGAGGCGGCCGGGCCGGCCCCTGCCGCCGCCTCGCCCTACGAGCGCTTCACAGCGGCGGTGGCCGGAGCCGCCGTCCGGGTCGCTGTGGAGGGGTGGGCGGTGACGGACACCTCGCCCACCGGCCCGCAGGGCCCGGCGGAGTTGGCCCTGGCCAATCTGCGAGCCCTGCGCGACTTCTCCTGGTCGCCGGGTCAGGCAGGCCAGGCGGGTCAGGCGCGCCAAGCGGGCCAGGCAGGCAGGACGGGCTGAGTTGGTCCGGAGGGTCAGGCGGGCCGGGTGGCTCGGACGGGTCCTGCGGGCCCGGTGGGCTAGGAGGATGCCGCCGCTCGGCCCAGTCGTTCACCCAACTCTCTTACGCAGTCGACCAGTTCGCGAGGTTCCCGGACCGAGAACTCGTAGCCCAGCATCGCGAGTCGCACCGCCACCCACTCCACCGGGTCACTGGTCGACCCGCGCAGTCGGCAGCGCCCCTCGCGGGCGTCGCCCTCGCTCCGGTCGCCCTCGCTCCGGTCGCCGTCGTGCGGGGGGTCCGGGGTCGGTGTTCCCAGCCAGGACGGGAGGCGTGCGGCGACGAGTTCGGCCGGCGCCTCGACCGTGACGTCGTACTCGTAGGTGCGGGCGTCCGCGCGGCCGTGGATGGAGCGCCGGAGGTACTCCGCCGCGCTCCCCGTCGGCAGCTCCCGCGGAGCGAACCGCGCTCCGGTCGCCAACGGGTCCCGGACCCGGTCGACCCGGAACGTCCGCCAGTCCTGGCGGTCGAGGTCGTACGCCACGAGATACCACCGCCGGCCCGTCGACACGAGCCGGTAGGGCTCGGTCAGCCGACGCGACTCGGTGCCGTCCTTGGCGCGGTAGGCGAACCGCAGCCGCTCCTGGCCGGCCACCGTCGACGCCATGACGGTCAGCGTCTCGGGGGCGATGCTCGCGCCGTCCCCGCTGGTCAGCGGTGTGGTGGCGGCCTGGAGGGTGGAGACACGGTGGCGCAGCCGGGCCGGCAGCACCTGTTCCAGCTTGGCCAGGGCCCGCACGGAGGCCTCGTCGACGCCCTCCAGCGCGTGACCGGCCCCCGCGCGCAGTCCGACGGCGATCGCGACGGCCTCCTCGTCGTCGAGCACGAGGGGCGGCATCGCCTTGCCCGCGACCAGCCGGTACCCACCGTCCGAGCCCATGGTCGCCTGCACGGGATAGCCCAGTTCACGCAGTCGGTCGATGTCGCGCCGGACCGTGCGGCGGGACACCCCGAGGCGGCCGGCGAGCTCGCCGCCGGGCCATTCGCGGGGCGTCTGGAGGAGGGAGAGGAGCTGCAGCAGCCGAGCCGGAGTGTCCGTCGTCATGCATCCGAGGATGCCGTACGAGTAGGACATGATCTGACCTACTGCCGTCCTACTGTCACATCATGACCTCCACGGAGACCTCAACCGAGACACCGCCCGCCTTCGAGACAGCCCCTGAGCCGACCCCGGGCGACCGGCGTCGCTGGTTCGCGCTCGCCATCGTGATGACCGCGGCCTTCATGGACCTCGTCGACGTCACGATCGTCAACATCGCCATCCCCTCGATACGGCAGGACGCGGGCGCCTCCTGGAGTCAGATCCAGTGGATCACCGCCGGCTACGCGCTCGCCTTCGCCGCCGGACTCATCACCGGCGGCCGGCTCGGCGACATCCACGGGCGCAAGCGGCTGTTCCTGCTCGGCATCGGCGGTTTCACCCTGGCTTCCGCGCTGTGCGGCTTCGCCGCCAACCCCGAGATGCTGGTCGCCTCGCGGATTCTGCAGGGCGGCATGGCGGCGATGATGGTCCCGCAGGTGCTGTCGATCGTGCACGCCACCTTCCCGGCGCACGAGCGGGGCAAGGTGTTCGGGCTGTTCGGAGCGATCGTGGGACTGGGAGCCGTCTCGGGTCCGCTGCTCGGCGCGCTGCTGACGGAGTGGAACCTGTTCGGGCTGGAGTGGCGGCCGATCTTCCTGATCAACCTGCCGGTCGGCATCGCGGGACTGATCCTCGGCAGCCGTTTCATCACCGAGTCGAAGGCGCCGAAGGCGCTGAAGCTGGACATCGTCGGCGTCGTCCTGGTCACCCTCGGCCTGCTCATGCTGCTCTACCCGCTCACCCGCGGTCGTGAGCTGGGCTGGCCGGTATGGGGGTACGTGTCGATGGCCGGCGCGCTCGGCGTCTTCGGGGCGCTGGTCGCCTACGAGCGGCGCAAGGGCGCGCGGGACGGCTCACCGCTGGTCGAGCTCTCCCTCTTCCGGGTGCGCAGCTTCGCGGCGGGCGTCGCCGTGCAGACCGTCTTCGGGATCGCCCTCGGCGTGTTCTTCCTGGTGTGGACGCTTTACATGCAGACGGGCCTGGGCTGGAGCCCGATGAAGGCCGGTCTGACCGGGGTCCCGTTCTCGATCGCCGTATCGACGGCCGCCGGAATGTCCGTCCAGAAGCTGACCCCGCGCTTCGGTCGCAAGGTGCTTCAGGCGGGCGCCCTGACCATGGTCGTCGGTGTGCTCCTCTACATCTGGGAGTCCGAGCGCTACGGGCTGGGCATCGCTCCCTGGCAGATGGCGTTGCCACTGGTCGTCATGGGCGCCGGTATGGGGCTGATCTTCGCCCCGCTGACCGACGCGGTGCTGTCGGAGGTGCCGCGTGAGCACGCCGGGTCGGCGTCCGGGCTCATCAACACCGTTCAGCAGATGGGCAACGCGCTCGGTCTGGGGCTCGTCGCGGTCGTCTTCTTCGGTGAGATCGGCGACCGGCTGACCGCGTCCGAGGTGGGCCCGGCCTTCGTGAACGCCTTCCAGCACGCCCTGGGCTGGGTGGCCCTGGTGATGTTCGCGATCTTCCTGCTGATGTTCGCCCTGCCGAAGCGGCCCGCGCTGCACGTGGAAGGCGCCACGGACGGTTCGGACGCCACGGGCGGCTCGGACGCGCCCCCCGCCGAGGAGCGGGAACGCGAGTTCGCCGTCTGAGCCCATGGACCCAGCCCATGAACCCAGCCCATGGGGCCAGCCCATCAGCCGCTGGGTTCATGAGCGCCTGGGGATCCGAGTCCCGTCGAGGGCCCGTCACTGCAACGGTGGCGGGCCCTTTCGCCCTGTCCATGGCCCTCACGGTGTCCGGCGGGCCGGCAGAGGAGCCCCGGCTCGGAAGTCCGTTCATGCCCGAATCGAGTCCGAACCTGTTTACTTTCCGGAAATCCGGGCGTAGCCTCCGTGGCGAAAACACAATTTCGGGCATGAACGGGTATCGGCGGGAGAGGAACGGGCATGTACGCACCGGAGCGGCAGCAGGAGATCCTGCGGCTCGCCCGTGACGGCGGACGGGTCGACGTCCTGTCGCTGGCCGAGGAGTTCCAGGTGACGGCGGAGACGATCCGCCGTGATCTGAAGGCCCTCGACCGGGCCGGCCTGGTGCGCCGCGTCCACGGCGGAGCCATCCCGGCCGGACGCCTCGACTTCGAACCGGACCTCGCCGAACGCGAGGGCACCTCGGCCGACGAGAAGGACCGCATCGCCAAAGCCGCCCTGACGGAACTGCCCTCCGAGGGCACGATGATCCTGGACGCCGGCACCACGGTCGCGCGGCTGGCCGCGGCCCTCCCGCTGGAGGCCGAGCTCACCGTCGTCACCCACAGCCTGCCCATCGCCGCCCGTCTCGCGGACCACCCCGGCATCCAGCTCCATCTCATCGGAGGGCGCGTGCGTCACCGTACGCGCGCCGCCGTGGACGCCTGGGCGCTGCGCGCGTACGGCGAGATCCGGGCCGACGTCGTGTTTCTCGCCGCCAACGGCTTCTCCGCCGAGCACGGGCTCACCACTCCCGACCTCGCCGAGGCCGCGGTCAAGCGGGCGGCCGTCGCCGCCGCCCGTCGGGTCGTCCTGCTCGCCGACTCCGCCAAGTACGGCCAGGAGCACTTCGCCCGCTTCGGCGACCTGGGCGACGTGGACCTGCTGATCACAGACAGCGCACTGAGCCCCGACGACGCGGCCGCGATCGAGCGCGGCGGCACGGAAGTGGTACGAGCATGAGCGGCACCGGCCCGAGCACCGCGGGCGTGATCCTCACCGTCACCCCCAACCCGTCCCTCGACCGCACCTACGAGGTCCCCTCCCTCGACCGCGGCGAGGTCATCCGAGCCACCGGCGAGCGCATGGATCCGGGCGGCAAGGGCGTGAACGTCTCTCGCGCGGCGGCCGCCGCCGGGCGGCGCACGATCGCCGTCCTGCCCCTGGGCGGTGCGCCGGGCGCGCTCGTCGCCGACCTGCTGGACGCCCAGGGCATCGAGGTCGCGCCGGTCCCGGTCGCCGGACCCACCCGCTCGAACATCGCGCTCGCGGAGTCCGACGGCGTCCTCACGAAGATCAACGCGCCCGGTCCGGAGCTGTCCGCCGAGGAGCAGGAGCTGCTGCTGGAGACGGTGCGCGAGCAGTCGCGCGGCGCCGACTGGATCGCCTGCTGCGGCAGCCTGCCCCGCGGGCTCGCGCCGTCCTGGTACGCGGAGGTGGTCGCCCGGGCGCACGCCGGAGGCGCCCGGATCGCCCTGGACACGTCCGGACGGGCGCTCCTCGAAGCCCTGCGCGAGCGGCCCGACGTGGTGAAGCCGAACGCCGAGGAACTCGCGGAGGCGGTCGGCCGGCCCCTGGCCACCGTCGGCGATGCGGTGAAGGCGGCCGAGGAGCTGCGGGGGATGGGCGCCCGCGCGGTGCTCGCCAGCCTGGGCGCCGACGGACAGCTGCTGGTCGAGGACTCGGGCACCTGGTTCGGGAGCGCGCGCGTCGACGTCGTCCGCAGCAACGTGGGCGCCGGCGACTCCTCCCTCGCCGGGTTCCTCATCGCCGGCGGCAGCGGCCCGGCGGCGCTCGCCTCGGCCGTGGCGCACGGCGCGGCCGCCGTTCAGCTGCCGGGCAGCGTGATGCCCACCCCGGACGACCTGGACCCGGCGGCTGTGACGGTGACGGCCGACGTGCCGGTGGACCGCGAACTGCGGGAGCCGGTGTCATGAGGACGGCCCCCGCGTGGCCCGCGCGGCCCGCGCCGCACAGCGGACCGGCGGCCGAACAGCGGCGCGCCTCCCAGGCGACCGCCGCCCGCTACGGCCGGCAGGGCATCCTGAGCCGCCCTGCTGACCAGGGGAAACAGGACCCGAACCCGCCTGTGACCCCGGGGAGGCGGGGCTTCCCCGGCCCCGCCTCCGTCCTCCCCCCGTTCCCCCGCCGCGTATCCCCCGCCCTGCTTCCCACCCCCCGCTCCACTCCTCCTTCCACCCCCCGCTCCACTCCTGCCTCCACCCCCCGCTCCACTCCTGCCTCCACCCCCCGCTCCACCTCTGTCTCCACCCCCCTCCCCGTCTCCACTCAACTCCCCGTCCCCACCCTCGCCCACCACCCCACGCCCCGGGCGATACGCGTGCGAAGGAGCCCGCGATGAGCGACATGATCACCGCGGACCTGGTCGATCTCGACCTGTCCGCCTCAACGAAGGAAGCGGCGGCGCGGTCCCTCGCCGAGCGCATGGTGGCCCTGGGCCGGGTGACCGACCTGGAGGGCTTCCTCGCCGACGTGGCCGCCCGCGAGGCGCAGATGCCCACCGGCCTCGACGGCGGCATCGGCATCCCGCACTGCCGGAGCGCCCATGTCACCGAGCCGACGCTCGCCTTCGGGCGCAGCGCCGCCGGCATCGACTTCGGCGCGGCGGACGGCCCGGCCGACCTGGTCTTCCTCATCGCCGCCCCCGCCGGCGCGGACGACGCCCATCTGACGATCCTGTCGTCGCTGGCCCGTCAGCTGATGAACGCCGACTTCACCGACGCGCTGCGGTCGGCCGGCGACCCGGCGACGGCGGCGGCGCTGATCCGCGGCGACGAGCCCCCTGCCGTCGAGCCCCGGTCCGCCGAGACGTCCTCCGTCGCGGCGTCCTCCGTCGAGGACGAGGGCGCACCTTCAGACTCCGTGTCGGCGTCGGCGGCGGCCTCCGCCGACGCCGACACGGCCCCCGCATCCGGCCCGGCGCCCGCCCCCGCCGCCGAGACCGAGCGCTCCGAGCGTCCTTTCCGGATCGTCGCCGTCACCTCCTGCCCGACCGGCATCGCGCACACCTACATGGCGGCCGAGTCCCTGGAGAACGCGGGCCGTGAGGCTGGCATCGAGCTGGTCGTCGAGACGCAGGGTTCGGCCGGCTTCACCCGGCTCGACCCGGCCGTCATCGCCGCCGCCGACGGCGTGATCTTCGCCCACGACGTCCCCGTGCGAGACAAGGACCGCTTCGCGGGCAAGCCCACCGTGGACGTCGGCGTGAAGGCGGGCATCAACCGTCCCGCCGAGCTGATCACCGAGGTGCGCGGCAGGGCTGCGCGCGGTGAGGTGACGGCCGGGTCGGCTTCCGGGACGCCCGTCGAGCGGGCGGGCGATTCCACCGAGGGCTACGGCACCAAGCTCCGCAAGTGGCTGATGTCCGGCGTGAGTTACATGGTCCCGTTCGTCGCCGCGGGCGGTCTGCTCATCGCGCTCGGCTTCGCCGTCGGCGGATACAAGATCAACAAGGCGCCTTCGGTCATGGACCACTTCGTGTGGACCCAGTCCGGCAGCTGGGCCGCGCTGCTCTTCCAGATCGGTGTCGTCTCCTTCGGCTTCCTGGTCCCGGTCCTGGCCGGCTACATCGCGTACGGCATGGCGGACCGACCCGGACTCGTCCCGGGCTTCGTCGGCGGCGCGATCTCCGTCACCATCAACGCCGGCTTCCTCGGCGGTCTGGCCGCCGGTCTGATCGCCGGTGGTGTGGTGCTGTCGATCCAGAAGGTGAAGATCCCGGCGTCGGTGCGCGGCATCATGCCGGTGGTGGTGATCCCGCTGATCTCCTCGGCGGTCGTCGGATTCCTGATGTTCGTCGTCATCGGGAAGCCCATCGCCTCGGCCCAGAAGGGCCTGACCGACTGGCTGAACGGCCTCACCGGCTCCAACGCCGTGCTCCTCGGCGCCCTGCTCGGCCTGATGATGTGCTTCGACCTCGGCGGACCCGTCAACAAGGTCGCGTACACCTTCGCCACGGCGGGGATCGCGGTCGCCAGCCCGAGCGACTCGGCGATGAAGATCATGGCCGCGGTGATGGCGGCAGGCATGGTCCCGCCGCTGGCCATGGCTCTGGCCACGACGGTCCGCGGCAAGCTCTTCACGCACGCAGAGCGTGAGAACGGCAAGGCGGCCTGGGTCCTGGGCGCGTCCTTCATCTCCGAGGGCGCGATCCCGTTCGCCGCTGCCGACCCGCTGCGCGTCATCCCGGCCTCGATGCTGGGAGGCGCGGTCACCGGCGCCCTGTCGATGGCCTTCGGCGCCACGCTCCGCGCCCCGCACGGAGGCATCTTCGTGGTCCCGCTGATCGGCAACCCGTTCCTGTACCTGATCGCCATCGCGGCGGGCGTGTGCGTGACGACGGCCGTGGTCGTCGTCCTCAAGGGCCTGCGCAAGCCGGCCCCCGGCACGGCAGGTCCCGGAACGGCGGGAGACGCCGCCGCGACCGCGACCGCGCAGCAGACGAAGCAGCCGGTGGCCGCGTAGCCCCCTCGCCGCTCGGCGCCCTCATCGCGCGGCCCCCTGGCCCCTGCCTCTGCCGCTCGGCCCTCTGACCTCGCCGCCCCGTCGCTCTGCGCCTGGGCGGCGAGGCCGTCCGCTCGCCGCCTTCCGTGCCCGCTCCGCAGACTGCGCGGACCGGGCGCAGCCACCCGTTGGGCATATCGGCCGATCTGCGTGGCCTGCGAGATACGTCACGGTCCGGGGCCGAAGTCCCGGACCGTGGTGTGTACTGGGCGGTATGCCCGTGTATCTCGCGCCCGCCCAGCTGACGGCTCTCACCGTTCTCGCCGTGGCGTCCGTCGCCTGGCTGTTCGTCCTGACCCGGGTCCTGCGCCGTATGCGGGCACGCGCCGAGGCTCACGCGGCGCTCCATGCCTTTCCCGCCCTCCCCGCGGCCCCAGCGCTTCCGCGCCAGGAGACGGCCGGACCCCGCCGGGAGACCGTCGAGCTGACCACGGCGGAGGAGGACGCCTTCGCGGGCCTGGTGCGCCGACTCGGCGACCGCCGCTGACCCCGGCGCCGGACGCGGCTCAGGAAACCTGTGCCGCCCGGCGCTCCATCGCGTCCCGGGCCGCGGCCTCGGACGCGTACACCTCGCACATGTGCCGCCCGTCGGGCGTCGCCGTGTGCTCGACCTCCCACAGGGAGATCTCCCGGCCGTCACGCAGCAGGAACGCGTGCTCGTACAGCGAGTAGCCCAGACCGATCCGGCCCGCGCGGCAGGGACGCCCGAAGGCCTGCGTGATCTGGTGCGCGGACGCCGACCTCAGCAGTGCCGTCGTGGCCGCGTCCGGCCGGTCGGGGTTCTCCGCGCGGCGCAGCAGGCGACGCGCATGGTCCGCCGAGTCGTCCGGCACGTACACATGGCGGGGGGCCGGAACCGGCGAGAGCTGTACCAGCACCGGCAGTTCGAAGTCCGGCGCCTCGGACGGCAGCGGCAGCCGGGCCGTGGCGGCGCGCAGCTCCTCCTCGTCCACGTACACCTCGTGCTGGGGCTCGCTGCCCGGGGCGGTGTTGTGCACCAGCTCCCACAGCGTGAGCGCGCAGCCGTCGGCCAGCAGCCAGGTGTGCCGGTAGGTCTCCCGGTGCAGGCCCGCGCTGTGGTGCGCGGAGTGCAGGGAGCTGTCGTGGGCGAGTGCGCAGTCGAGCCGCTGCAGGGTCTCGTCGGGCAGCTCGAAGGAGTTCAGGGCGCGACCGAGCAGTCGCGCGAGGTGCTCCTCCGGAGACTCGGGCGACTCGGCTGGTTCGTACGCTGTCGTCTCGTACGGAACGCTCAAGGTTTCTCCCGGCGTTGCTGCATGTCACCTTGTGGGTGCATACCGTAGCCCCTCGGTCGGACATCATGTCCGGGAACCGAGAAAACCTACGCCGGAGAAAACGCCCGGGCCACGCGGATGGTTCCCGCACGACCCGACGTCACCTCGGAAACCGCCGGTCAGACGCCGCTTCCGGCACTCGCGGAGGCCCTTGCGCACCCGGCGCGCGGGGCGCTCCGCACGCTCGCCTCCCTTCCGTTGCGCGGGGCGCTCCGACGTGCCCGTTGCTCGTGATCAGCGGCGGATCGTGGTGAGCGGGGTGCTTGGGTGTACGGGGTGAGCGGGGGGCTCGCGGTGGCGGTCACGCGCCGCTTCCGGCGGTCCGCTCCGCCCACGACGTGTTCCCTCCACGGCGTGTTCCCTCCACGACGTCCTTCCCGTCGTCGTCCGTCTTCTCGTCACCGGCCGCCGTACAGCTCCCCGTACGACGGCCAGGCTCCGCCCGGACCGTTCACGGGCTCGGCGGCGCGCACGGCACGGACGATCGCGCGGGTCACCACGTCCGCGCCCGCCGCGAGGACCTCGTTCAGGGCGAGCGGGTTGCCGTGGGCGAGCTGCCGGGCGCCCGTCGCCAGCGAGAAGACGGTGTCCCCGTCGTTGAGCATGTGCACCGGACGCACGGCGCGGGCGATCCCGTCGTGCGCCGTGCCCGCCAGCTTCTGCGCCTGCGCCTTGGACAGGTCGGCGTCGGTGGCGACCACCGCGAGAGTGGTGTTCAGCGGTGGCGGCGCGTTCTTCGCCGCACTCTCGGCGAGCCGCCGTCGCGCGGCCTCGTGCACCTGGGCCTCCGGGTACGTGACGCGCCCCTGGAACAACTCCCCGTACAACGCCCCCGTCTCCGGATCCAGCACCGAGCCCACGGCGTTCGCCACCACCAGCGCGGCCACGGTGATCCCCGAGTCGAGGACGACGGCCGCGGTGCCCACGCCGCCCTTCAGCGGCCCGACCACCGCACCCGTCCCCGCGCCGACGCACCCCTGTGCCACCCGCGCCCCGGGTTCGCTCGCCGCGGCAGCCGTCACGGCCGCCAGACCGGTGGCCGCGTCCGGCCGGGCCCGGAAGTCGCCGCCGCGCCCCAGGTCGAAGACGCAGGCGGCCGGCACCACCGGCACGACGTGCGTCGGGTCCGGGCCGACACGGACGCCGCGCCCCTGTTCCTCCAGCCAGGCCATCACCCCGGACGCGGCGTCGAGCCCGTACGCGCTGCCGCCCGTCAGCACGATCGCCTCGACCTTCTGCACCAGGTTGCGCGGATCGAGGGCGTCGGTCTCCTTGGTGCCGGGGCCGCCGCCGCGCACATCCACCGCGGCCACGGCGCCGCCTTCGGGCGCGAGGACGACCGTGGCGCCGGTGAGCCACCCGTCACCGGTCCGCGTCGCGTGGCCCACCCGCACGCCGGGGACGTCCGTCAGAGCGTCAACTGTCATGGCAGCCAGTCTCACCCCGCGAGCGTCGGGCCCGGTGGTGTCGCGCCGGACCGGGCGGATCCGGCGGGGCGAGGGCCACGACGACACGAGCCGTATGACGGGAGAACGCCGCGCACGGTCCGTGCATTCACGGGGTGAAATTCCCCCGGAGACCGACGCTTAGGCTGTCCGGGCCCAGTTTCCGGCCCCTGGCGCGGTGAAGTTTGCGGCGAGTCCTGGTGGCTGTCATTACTGATGCGACCCGAATAACCGGTTCTTTGTGGAATGGAAATCCTTCGATTCAAGGGTAGGAAATGACGGCAGGGAAGGATCCGGCGTCCGGCCTGGAGGGCCCTGCGGAGAGGGAGCCGGCAGAGCGACCGCACGGGTGGGCCTTTCAGCGGGGCGGACCGCGTGCGCGGGTGCTCATGGCTGTGATGGCTCGGCGTGGCAGCCGCCGGGCATTCTTCTGGGCTGCGGCGGTCGTCGTACTGTTGTCCGCCGCGTCGGCCGGTTGCCTGCTGTGGGAGATCCGCGCGGTCCAGGGCAATCTCGCCGCGGCCGAGGCGGCCACCTACCGAATCAGCACGGAGATGGTCCGGCATCGTCAGTCCGCGAACGAGACGTTGAGTTCCCTCCGGAAACACACGGCGGCCGCCCGGAAGGCGGCCAGTACGCCGGTGTGGGGCGTGGCCGAGAAACTCCCTCTGATGAGCCCACCGCTGCGCACTGCCCGGGGGCTGAGCGTCGCCGCCGACGAGATGGCCACCGGAGTGCTGCCGGAGGCGTTGCGACTGCAGCAGATGCTCGCGTCCGGCCAGATCGTGCACAACGATCGGGTCGACCTCCACCGGCTTTCGGCGGCCACGGAGCTGCTGGGAAAGGTTCACCGTCAACTTGCCGGAATTCAGACAGGGTTGAGTGGCCTGCCCGGCTCGACGGCGGTCGGTCGCGTCGACAGGGAACGGCAGCGGCTGTCCGACCGCCTGGCCGGCCTTTCCGAGTCGGTCTCCAAGGCCGAGAAGACGACGCGACTGCTGGCGCCTGTTCTGGGCGCCTCGGGGCCACGTTCCTACTTCGTCGCCTTCCAGAACAATGCCGAGGCCCGGGGGACCGGCGGGCTCGTCGGAACCTTCGGTATCCTGACCGCCGATCACGGCCGCATCACCTTGCACGACTTCGCGTCGGACGACACGCTGCCGCAAACCCCCACCCCCGTGGCGGACTTCGGGCCGGCGTTCACCGGCCGATACGGACCCGCCGAGAGCGCGCAGGGGCTGGCCAATTCCAATCTGTCCGCTCACTTCCCCTATGCGGCGCAGATCTGGGTGGGACTGTGGCAGCGGCATACGGGCCGGCGACTCGACGGGGCCATCGCGACCGATCCCGTAGGGCTCGCCCATGTCCTCGAAGCCACGGGACCGGTCCGGCTTCCGGACGGAAAACGGCTGACGGCGGCGAACACGGTAGAGCTCACCGAGAGCACCCTCTACGCGTCTCACAGCAACATCGAACGCAAGCGTTTCCTGGTACAGGTCGCACAGTCCGTCGCCGCCGCCCTGCTGAACGGCCACCCCGATTCCGGGGCTCTCCTCCGGTCGCTCCGGCAGAACGCCGATGACGGCCGGCTCCGTGTGTGGACCAGAGAGGCCTCCACCCAGTCGGCGCTGGAGGAAGCCGGGCTGGCGGGCGAAGTTCCCCAGAGAACAGGGCCTTTCGCCTATCTCGTGGTCAACAATTCCGCAGGCAACAAGATGGACTACTACTTGGGACGTTCGCTGACCTACGAACTCGGTCCCTGTGAAGGCGGAACCCGGTCCAGCGTGGTGCGGATCAAGCTGACCAACGCCGCTCCCGCCGCGGGTCTGCCCGCCCTGGTCACTCTGCGCTCCGACGATCCCGGGCACCCGCACCCGCCAGGGTCCACACAGGTCTGGCTCTCGCTGTACGCCAGTTCCGGCGCGCGGTTCACCGGCGCGACTCTCGACGGGCGGCAGCTTCTGCTGTCGTCGGCCGAAGAACGCGGGCACCCGGTCCTGGGCGCGCAGGTGGAACTCCTGCCCGGTAGATCGCGAGAGGTGGACGTGCGTCTGCTGGAACCGGCTTCGGAGCGCTCCCCCGTCGTCCCCGTGCAGCCGCTGGCGCGGCCGCAGCACACCAAGGTGTTCGTCCGGCCGTGTGCCAAGTAGTCGGCCCGCCCGGGCCGGCTTCTCGTCCGGCCTGTGGACTTTGAGCGAACGTGAACGGCTCACGCGCGCCCTGGACAGACGCAGCGGTATTTCACCCAGCCGTTCAGGCGAACACATACCCGAAAGACGGGTCCGTGAGGGTGAGTAATTTTCGAATACCACCCGATAGGACGCGGCAGCGTCGGTGGATATCCCATCAGCAAAGTGCCCAAATAGACCTCTGTCAACTGACATCCTGCTGATCGGGGTTCACCTTGCGTGGGGAATGCGCCGGCAATGACAAGCTGGCAGTGATTCATCCGGCCGTTTTCCGAGCCGCACAGGAAGGCGAAGCCCGGCCGGGTGGGCGCTCCGGCGTCGCGGCCTGGCACCGTCGGCCGGCCCTGCGAGCCGCAGTGGACGCGATCGCCTGGACATTCGGCATGTTGGTCGCCGGTCTGACCAGCCGCAGTGCTTCCGACCCGCCCGTGGACCCCGGCGATCTGGTGATCGTCTGTGCTGTCGCCGGGGCGGCGGCGGTACTGGCCGGGACGGTGTGCGGGCTCTACTCAGGGCGCTATCAGGCGGAAAGCGGCGCGGAGTTGAGCGCGGTGCTGGTCTCCGCCGGGCTGACCGCGTTGCTTCTGGAGGGCATCTGTCGAGCAGAGTTCGCCCTGGTGGGCGGCAGACCGGCCACGGCCGGCCTCGCCGCCCTGGTCGGCGTGCTTGCCACGATCACCGTGCGGGTCGCGGTCGCGGCCGTTCAGCGCAGACCGAGACGGCCTGCCCCGACCGCCGTCAAGGTCATCGTGTTCGGTGCGGGCAGCGCCGGAACGCAACTGGTGCAGCGGCTGGTCGGTCAGCCCGGCGCCCGGTATCAACCGGTTGCCCTGCTGGATGACGACCCCGGCAAGCGGCGACTGCGGATCTGCGGCATCCGGGTGCGCGGTGGGCGGGAGCGACTCGCCGAGGTCGCCGCGGAGACCGGGGCGACGGTCGTCGTCATCGCCATTGCCGGCCGGTGCCGTGACGGCCGGCTTCTCCCCGAGCTGGCCGCCCTGGCCGAGTCGAACGGCCTGATCGCCAAGGTGATCCCGCGCGTCGAGGAACTGGTCGCCGGACCGGCGCGGATCGACGACGTCCGCGATCCGCGGATCACCCAGCTGCTGGGGCGCGACCCGATCTGCCTGGACCTGAAGTCGCTGGCCGGTCGTTTCGCCGGACGCCGCATCCTCGTCACCGGCGCAGGCGGCTCGATCGGTTCTGAACTGTGCCGCCAGTTGCACCAGTTGGGTCCCGCGTCGCTGGTGATGCTCGACCGGGACGAATCAGCCCTGCACGCGGTCCAGCTCGCGCTGCACGGCCGTGCACTGCTCGACTCCGACGAGGTCGTGCTCGCCGACATCACCGATGCCGCCCGCGTCAGCGAGGTCTTCGCGCAGACCCGCCCGGAGATCGTGTTCCACACGGCGGCCGTGAAACACCTTCCGCTGCTCGAGCGGTATCCGGGCGAGGCGTTGAAGACGAACGTGGCCGGCACGCTGAACGTGCTGCAGGCGGCCGCGGCCTGCGGCGTGCGGTCGTTCGTGAACGTCTCCACCGACAAGGCGGCCGACCCGTCGAGCGTTCTCGGGACCTCCAAGCGGATCACCGAGCGGCTCACCGCCCACATGGCCGTTGAGTTCCCCGGGACCTGGGTGTCTGTCAGATTCGGGAACGTCCTGGGCAGCCGGGGTTCGCTGCTCGGCTCACTGTCCGCGCAGATCGCCGCGGGCGGCCCCGTCACCGTGACTCACCCGCAGGTCGCCCGGTACTTCATGACGGCCACGGAGGCGGTCCAACTGGTGCTGCAGGCCGTGGCCGTCGGCGAGAGCGGTGAGGTCCTCGTCCTGGACATGGGAGACCACGTCCGCATCGTCGATCTCGCCCGTCGTATGGCCGCCGCGGCATCGCGGCAGGTCGAGATCGTCTTCACCGGACTGCGGCCCGGCGAGAAGCTGGTCGAGGACCTGCTGGGCAGGGGAGAAGCGGACCACCGGCCGAGGCATCCGCTGGTCAGGCAGGTGCCGGTGCCCGCGCTCGATGCCCAGAAGGTCACCGGCATCCGTCATCTCACCGCTCCCGATGAGGTACGCGCCGCCCTCGCGCTCCTCGCCGCCTCGCCCGGCCCCGACGAGCCGGACGGCCGGCCCGTGCTGCACGGCCAGCCCGGAAGGGCGGAGGCCAGCAGATGACCGCCCCGCCCATGCCGGGCCGGCGCCGGGCAGGCTCGGTGATCCCGAAGGAGCGCAGTGCGCTTCCCGGCGGCGCCGTGGCCGACAACCAGGCGCCTCCCCGCAGTTCGTACCGCGGCAAGCGCATGCTGGACCTGGTCGTGGTCGGTCTGATCATCGTGCCGGCCGCGCTGCTCTGCGCGATCGCCGCGCTGGCCCACCTGCTCGCGCACGGCAGACCCGTCCTGTTCCGGCAGCAGCGGGTCGGCCGCGACAGTCACCCGTTCGTCATGCTGAAACTCCGTACGATGCGGAACGTTCCGTGCGACTCGCAGAGACCAGGCGACGCCGATCCGGCTCGGGTGACCGCGGTCGGACGGGTGCTGCGCCGCACGTCCCTCGACGAGTTGCCCCAGCTGGTCAATGTGCTGCGCGGAGAGATGAGCCTGGTAGGTCCTCGGCCGACGCTCTCCTACCAGGTGCGCCGGTACACCGGTCGTCAGCGTCAGCGGCTGCTGGCCGCCCCCGGCCTGACCGGCCTGGCGCAGGTGCACGGGCGACAGCGCCTGAGCTGGCCGGAGCGCATCGAGTGGGATCTGCGGTACGTCCGCCATCAGAGTTTCTGGCTCGACCTGGCCATCTTGTTCCTCACCGTCTGGACGGTCCTGGCCAGAGGTGGAGCCACCGTCGCCCACAGCAACGACCCGATCGCCGGCACACCAGAAAGGATGCTCTCAGGTGCCTGACAGCAACGTCCGGATTCGGCTGGCAAGTCCCGACCTCGGCGAGGAGGAATGCGAGGCGGTGTACCGGGTCCTGCGCAGCGGCGTTCTCACCAACGGCCCCGAGAACGAGGCCTTTGCGCAGGAGTTCGCCGACCGGCACCGGGTGCGGTTCGGCGTGACGTTCTGCACCGGCACGGCCGCGCTGAACGCGATGTTGCTCGCCGAGGGAATCGGCCCCGGCGACGAGGTGATCGTCCCGTCGATGACCTTCGTCGCCACCGCGACATCGGTGTGCCACGTCGGGGCCACTCCGGTGTTCGCCGACATCGACCCACGAACGTTCAACCTTGATGCGGCATCGGTCGCGGCCCGGATCACCCAGGCCACCCGAGCGGTCATGACCGTGCACTACGCCGGGCAGCCCGGTGACCTCGACGGGCTGGCGCGGGTGTGCGCCGCGGCAGGAGTGCCGCTGCTGGAGGACGCAGCGCAGGCGGCAGGCGCCGAGTACCGGGGCAGGCCGGTCGGCGCCTTCGGACGCTCGGCCATGTTCAGCTTCACCCCTTCCAAGAACATCACCACCGGTGAGGGCGGCATCGTGCTGACCGACGACCCGGATGTCGCGAAGCGGCTGAGGCTCCTCCGCAACCACGGTCAGACAGGCCTGTACCGGCACGAGAGCCTCGGCCACAACTGGCGGCTGACCGAGATGCAGGCCGCGATCGGCCGGGTGCAGCTGGGCAAGCTGGACGGCATCCTGGAGCGCAAACGGCTGATCGCGGAGTCGCTGACCCGGCGGCTGACCGGCGTCCCCGGTCTGACCACGCCGTACCAGGTACCCGACACGCGGGGCACCTGGATGCTCTACACTTGCCTGCTTCCCGGCATCCGCGACCAGGTGCTCGCCGACCTGCTGGACCAGGGCATCGAGGCCCGCATCTACTTCCCGCCGGTACACCGGCAGCCGGTCTTCGCCGAGCGGGCCGGCGGTACGGGGCTCGCCGCGCCACTGCCGGTGACCGAGGCCGTCGCCGAGGCGATGCTCTCACTGCCGGTGCATCACCGGCTGACCGAGGCGGAGGTGGCCGAGATCGCCGACGCGGTGATCACCGCCGTCGGCCGGGCAAGCGCGTCAGCGAAGGTCACGGCCCGGCCGATGCCGGTCGGCGCCCGGTGACCGCGCGTCACGCGCCCGGCGACTGAGTCCTGGTCACCGCCGTGCCGACGCCCTGCGTGCGGCGGTGACCCACCGGCTCGCTGCCCCATGAGGGCATGGCGGCGGCCGACGCTGCCGACGCAGGAGAAGCGGCACGGTGGTCCCTCGGCTGGGACGGAGGACGGACGCCGAACACGGCTGTCATGACCGCCATGCGCCACGACGACGCTCCTGACGGCGATGAACAAGCCGTCGGACCGAGTCGCCGCCGTGGCAGCTCACGGATCCCCTGCTCAGGCCGGACGGTCCGGGCTGACGGTCAGGGCTTCCGGGCCGGTCTTCGGGCCCGGCTGAGCGGCGTGGGGCTCGGGCGCCGACGACCGGGCCGATCCGCGGGACCTCGCGGGGATGCCGACGACCAGTTGACCGGCGGGGACGTCGCGGGTCACCAGCGCCGCGGCGCCGACCATGACGGACGGCCCGATCCGGCGGCCCTGCAGCACGGCGGCGTTGCTGCCGACCGTGGACCCGGCGCCGACGGTCACGCTGCCGGCGACATTGGCCCCCGGCAGGATCGTCACGAAATCCTCGAGCACCGTGTCGTGACCGATGCTGGCCTGATAGTTGACCTGGACATGTGCGCCGAGGACGGTGCCGGTGGAGATGAACGTCTGGCCGAGCACGACACAGCCGCGCCCGATCCTGGCGCCGGGGGAGACGATCGCACGCGGGTCGATCACTGTCGCCGCGCGCAGGCCCCGACCTTCGAACTGCCGGGCCAGCCTGCGGCGCACGTCGGCGTCGGCGATCGCGACCACGAACTCGTCCCGCTGCCCGCCGGACGCGGCCAGCTGGCCCGGCAGCAGCACCGGACAGCCGTCCAGCGCAGCGGCTGCCGGGTGCTCGTCCACGAAGACCACCTCGGGCGTCGCGGCTGCCGCCCGCACCGCGTCCAGCGTCTCCCTGCCGAAGCCTCCCGCACCCACGATGTGCAGCGTCACAGCCGCCCCTCCGTCACAGGCCCTTCGCCCCTCGCCGGTTCCGAGACGGCGGTGAGGAACGCGTCCGCCAGCGCGGTCATGCCGTGATGCCGGTAGACCCAGCGGCGGCCGCGCTCGCCCATCCGCTCCCGCTCGGTCCCGCTCATCGCGGCCAACCCGGCCAGCGCGCCGGCCATGTCCGCCGGTGACTCGGCGGGCACGCACACGCCGCCGCCGGATGCGTGTACCGGGCTGCCGGGCGCGTTGCTCGCGAACAGCACCGGCTTGCCGGACGCCAGGTAGTCGAACAGCTTGTTGCTGCTCAGGCCGTACTTGAAGACCGCGACATCACGCAGGCAGAACAACGTCACATCCAGCTCGGCCAGCACGTCCGGCACGGCCCGCTTCGGCACCGGCGGCCAGAACAGCACGTTGTCCAGGCCGTGCCGGTGCGCGAGCCGTTCGCACGCGGCCTTCTCCTGGCCGTCGCCGACCATCACCACGGCCACCTTTGGGCGGCCGGCTGCTCGCAGCTCCGCCGCGGCCGCGACGATGGTCGCCACCCCGTTGGCCGGCCCGTGCGAGCCGATGTAGCCGGCGGTGAGACAGCCATCCTTGCGAAAGCGCCTGATCCGGTCGATCAGGTCGGCGGCCTGGTTCCCGGGGGCCGGAGTGCTCCGGTCGGCCGACTGAACCGGATCCCCCGGCCGGGGGTGGTCGGCGATCCCGTTCGGCACGTAGTGGATCTTGTCGGCCGGCACGCCACGGGACTGGAGGTAGCCGGCGGCGCCGGGAAGCAGACAGATCACGGAAGACGCGCGCCGGCAGCAGAAGGACTCGGCCAGCCGGAGCAGCCGGGCAGGCACGCCGTTCGCGCGCAGCGCGCCCATGTCGATCAGCGTCTGCGGCCACAGATCGCGTACCTCGACGACGAAGCGGGCACGTCGGCTGCGGGCCGCCAGCCAGGCGGCGAGCACTGCGGCCAGGTGCACGGACGAGCCGACGATCACATCCGGCCGGTTCAGGCGGCGCTGTGCCGAGAGCACCCGGACCGCGTAATGGATCATGTTCAGCACACGGCCGTACCCGTTGCTGGTGTAGGGCGGCGTGCGCACCCAGACGAAGCGGACGCCGTCGATCGTTCGGACGGCCCCTTTCTCGCCGGGCGCGAGCCGTTCCTCGCGCCTGCTGAAATGGCTGAAACTGCTGGCGAAGACGGTGACTTCATGCCCCCGCGCCGCCAGCACCCGGCCCAGCTCGTAATGCCGGGTGCCGGCGGCGCAGTCGGGCGGCGCCGCGTAGTGGTTGAAGATCCAGATCCTCATGTCCTCACCTCCGCCGAAAGCTGCCCCGCCACCGACGGCGGCCGGGAGTGAGCTCGCACCGGCCCCGTGAGGTTCGTCGATGAGCCTGACGGCGATCCTGACGGCGGCCGTGCCGTCACCGGGCGAGCTGCCGCGCGTCACGAGCCGGCTCGACGAACCGCGGACGAGCGCCGACCGCGATGGGCGCCTCCCCAACTGCGTTTCCCCGTCCCGCCTGGTCGTCAATGCCGCAGAGGCCGTTCCCCGGGCGTCCGGCCATGCCGACGGTGACCGGCCCGGCTTTCGAGAAACCTACTACTCAACGTGTTCTCATGGCTACTTTCCGCTACTCATGCCGCTACATTGTGCCTGCATGCCGAGGCGTCGAGAGCATCCGCCGCCCCCAGCAGCACCGTTCCCGACTTGCGACTCCGGAGGGCATTCCCTGGTGCTGTCGATCACGAGAAGTCTCCGCGTCCGGCTGCCGGGGGTAAGCCCGGCGGCGATCGGGGGAACGCTGGCCACGCGAGTGCTGGCAACGGCGATGAGCTTCGCGGCGGGCGTCATCGCGGCCCGGGACCTGGGGGTGCAGGGCAGGGCCACGTTCGCGGTCATGATCTCGGTCCCCACCGTGCTCAGCATCGTCGCGGTCCTGGGCATGGACAACGCCAACGCCCGGTTCGCCGGGACCTCGCACACCGCGTTCCGGCAGATCGTCCGTTGGAGCGTGGTGTTCTCCCTGGTTCCCGGTTCGGCGCTGGCGGGGCTGTGGCTGCTGGTCGGTCGTCTCTGGCCGGTCGCGCTGCTCGGCGTGCCGTTCGGGTCGGCGGTGGCCGCTGCCGTCATGTGCCCGGTGACCTTGCTGACCACGCTGCTCGGCACGGCGGAGATCGGCCGGGGCCGGGTCAGGACGTACAACCTCGTGAGCAGCGTCCCCGCGGTCTGCCACCTCGTCGGAGTCTGCGGCCTGCTCGCCGCTGGATCGCTGACCCCCATGAGCTGCTTCCTGTCGGCGCTGGCCGGGCAACTGCTCTGCGCCGGGACGCTGTTGATCGCGGCCACCGCCCGGGTCCACGACGACGGTGAACCGGTGTCCGCCCGGACCTTCGGCAGCTTCGCCATCAAGGCCTATCTCCCGAATCTCATCCATTACGGATTGCTGCGCCTCGACGTTCCGGTGATCCAGCTGCTGGCCGGGGCCTCGGCTGTCGCCATGTACGCCGTGGCGCTGCCCCTGGCCGAGGCGATGTTCCTGCTGCCGAGTGCGGTCGCGCTGGTGATGTTCCCCGCGGTCACGTCGGGCGCCGTCGACGCCCGGGCGGCGGCCAGGATCGCCCGGACCGTGTTCGCTGCCGCCGCCGTGTCGGCCGCCGTGGCCGCGGCGCTCGCCCCCGTCCTGATCCCGGCGGTCTACGGGCGGCCGTACTTCGGCGCCGTGCACGTGATCTGGGCGATGCTGCCCGGCCTGGTGCTGTTCAGCATGGGCCGCTCGCTCCAGGCGTACCTGGCGGCTGCCGACCTGCTCAGGCCGGTGATCGCGGCGACCGTGATCGGTGCGATCGTCAATGTCGTGCTGCTCGCGGTCCTGACCCCCCGCTATGCCGCGGTCGGCGCCGGCGCGGCCGACTCGGCCGGGTACCTCGTGTTCGCGGTGCTGATCGGCCGCGGCGCGCGGCTGGGCTTCCGCGTCCGCCGGCGCCGTCCGGCCGAGCCCGCCACCCTGGGGAGGAGGACCGCCCCTGCGCGCCCGTCGACCGGGCGACGGTCCGTCAAGACGGTCGGCGACCGCTTGCGGGGGGCGTACCCGAGACAGGCCGGGTCCCTTGTGTTCAGCCGAGTGCCCATGGCCGCGGCGGGACTTGTGACGGTGGCGGGCGCCGGCTGTGTCGCCGTGGCGTACGGCCCCGCCCTCAGCCCGGCCGACGTCGTCGGCGCCCTCGGCGCCGTCGGTGCCGCGATCCTCGTTCTGGCCTGTCTGCTGGTCCCGGACGCGGGTCTGTACGTGCTCGCAGCCGCGATCCCGCTCTCGCAGTCGGACGCCGGCACCTCGTTGATCAGTCCGAGACGGCTGGCCGCTCTGATGGTCGTCTGCCTGGTGGGCCGCGTCGTCCGCGGCAGGGAGATCGCATGGCCGAAGCTGATCGGCACCCTGATCACCGTCGGCACGGTCGGCTATCTGGTCGCCGCCGGCGCCGTGATCGGCGACGACGATCTGCTGGGCGCCGGCAGCTGGCAGTACCTGCTGCTGGTGTGCGCGCCGCTGCTGCTTGTGCCACTGATCGCCGGACCGGGACCGGCTCTCGACCGGGCGCTCCTGGTGTTCTGCTGCGGCAGCGTGATTCTGGCCCTGATCGAAATCGTTCAGGCGGGATCCGTCTTCGCCATGAAGGGGGATCTCACCCCTGCCGACACCGCCGTTCTGGCCATCACTCAAGAGGGCGCCGCCAACCACAACGCCGTGGGCGCCCTGTTCGTCATGGCCGCCGCGGTCCTGCTCCGGCGCTGTTCCGCCGTCCGCAAGGGCCTGCCGCGGCTGGCGACCGGCGCCGGGGTCGTCACGCTCGCCCTGGGCGTCGCGTACTCGTTGAGCCGCGAGGCCTATCTCGCGGGGATCGCGGTGATCGCGCTCTACGCGGCACGCAGGTCGCTGCGTGGCGTCCTGGCCCTGGGCGTCGGCGCGGCCTGTCTGGTTCCGCTGCTGCCCGCCGCGATCGCCGCCCGGTTCGGCTCGATCCTCGGCGGCGCTCCCGACGCCAACTCCGCGGTGCGGATCGATCTGTGGAGCAGCGCACTGCGGATGTTCGAGGCGCACCCGGTCTTCGGCGTCGGCTATCTCAACTTCGCCGACCAGTTGCCCGCCTACTACCGAGCCACCGGTGATTACGAGGTCATGTTCCTACAGCTGCCGCTTCTGGAATTCGCGCACAACACCTACCTGACAGTGCTCTCGCAGACCGGCCTGGTGGGCGCGGTCGGGGTCGGCTCCCTTGCCGTGCTCGGCGTCCGACGGGCCCGGCGCGCGATCCGCTCCGGTGATCCCGCGGGAGAGGCGGCGCTGCTCGCCATGATCGGGGTGGGCATCTGCTCGCTGTTCGGCGAGGTCCTGCTGGTTCCTCCTCTGCTGGCCGGTCTGATGCTGATCATCCTGGCTGCGAGGCCGGGTGCGGCCGAGGCGCCGACGCCGCTGCCGCCACCGGCGCCGCCACGGCTGCCGGCGCCGGTCTTGGCGTCGGTGTCGGTGTCGGTGGCGGCACGAGCATCCGCGGCGGTGGCGCGATGAGTACGTCCGAGATCGGGAAACCCCCACGGCCGCTGCGGATCCTGCAGATCACCTCGACCGCCGTCGGCGGGAGCTGGTTCCACGATCAGGTGCGCGGCCTGGCCGAGCTGGGCAACGAGGTGTGCGCGGTGCTGCCCCGCGAGGGCCCGCTCGCCGACCGGCTGCGCGAGATCCGGGGCGTCCGCGTGGAGATCATCGCGTTCGGACTGTCCCGTCGGATCAGACAGTTGCCCGGGCTGATGGCTGCGCAGTGGCGGCTGACGAAGTTCGTCCGGGAGTACAAGCCGGATGTCATCCATTCGCATCTGATCATCGCCATGCTCGCGGCCCGAGTGGCGTCGGCCGGCCACCGTTCGGCGCTGGTCGTGTCGCAGGTTCCCGGACTGGTGCATCTACGGATGGCGCCCTTCCGGATCCTGGAGTGGCTTTCGCTGCGCCGGGACGATCTGGTGCTCGGGTCCTGCCGGGCCATCGCACACCGCTACCGGGCCATGGGTGCGCGGTCGGTCGCGGTCAGCTACTACGGCTGCGACGTCCACCGCTTCGACCCGGCTACCTCGCCGGAGCCGTTCCGCCGTGAGTTCGGGCTCGCCGACGACACGCCGGCCGTCGGCATGGTCGCCTACATGTATCCGAGCAAGTTGCGGGAGTTCCGTCAGGTCGGCGTCAAGGGGCATGAAGTCTTCATCGACGCCGTCCCGCTGATCCTGCGGCAGAACCCCGAAGCCAGGTTCTTCGTGGTCGGCGACGAGCTGATCGGTGACGGGGAGTACCGGCGCGAGCTGGAACGCCGCGCCGCCCGGCTCGGCGTCGCCGACCGGATCAGGTTCACCGGCTTCCGGTCCGACGTCAGCTCCGTCATGGCCGGGCTGGACGTACTGGTGAACCCGTCCATGGACGAGTCCGCCTGCTACACCGTGGTGGAGGCGCTGCTCATGCGCAAGGGCGTGGTGGCGACCGAGGTCGGTGGCCTGCCGGACACCGTCCGGCACGGCCGCACCGGCCTGTTGGTCCCGCCCGCCGATCCGACGGCACTGGCAGAGGCCGTGAACGCCCTGTTCGCCGACCCCGCAGAGCGTCTGCGCATGGCCGGCCGCGGCCGTGAACTCGCGCTCCGGCAGTTCGACATCGCCGGAACCGTGAGCCAGGTGAACGACCTGTACCACGAAGCACTGGCCGCACGGGGGCAGCGCGGGCCGCTCCGCGGGGGGAGACCGGCGTGAAAGACAGGATGCGGGCCGGAACGACGCTGGTCGGTATGGCGGGGAAGGCGGTACGCGATCTGCGGCGGCCGAGCTTCCCGGTCGACGTGACGGCGCTGCGGGGTGACACGCCGGCCGGCCGGCCGGGCAGGTACCCGCTCGACCTGCGGCCGATGACCGCCGGGAGCGTGCTCGACCACGAGCGCCTGGTGGTGACCCGTGCCGCGACCGGTGAGACCTACCGGAACCCGGTCTCGGTCAGCCTCTACGCGCTCGCACAGCACACCGGCGCGCTCGCCGGCAGCCGACGCCCCGCGGTCCCGGACGAACGGACGACGGGCATTCAGGCTCTGCTGACCCAGGCCCGCTGGCTGCGCGCCGGCCAGGACGGCAACGGCGGCTGGCGCTATCCCGTGCCAGTGCCCCGCTACGGGGTGCGCCCGGGCTGGTACTCGGCCATGGCCCAGGGCCTGGCGGTGTCCGTGATGCTGCGCGGGTATGCCGCGACCGGCGAGCGGTCCTTTCTCGACGCGAGTGAGGGTGCGGCGGAACTGATGCTCCGGCCGCTGGCCGCGGGCGGTTGCTCGCATTACGACCGACTGGGGCGTCCTTTTCTCGAGGAGTGTCCCTCGGAACCGGTCAGCCACATCCTCAACGGCGCGGTGTTCGCCCTTTTCGGGCTCTGTGAGCTGAGCCGTCATCAGGGAACGGCTGTCCACGAGCGGGCGGCGGACCGGCTCCGCGACTCGCTGGCCGAGTTCGACCTGGGGTACTGGACCAGATACGACCTCAGGCACCCGGCGCCCGCCAGTCTCGCCTACCACTGCCTGCACACCGCGTTGCTGACCGCGGCCGGAGGAGTGCTCGCCGACCCGCGATGGCCGGCGGTGGCGACCACCTGGGACCGCTACACGCGGAGCCCCGCCGGACGGCTGCGAGCCGCGGTGGGCAAGGGACGTTTCGTGCTCAGGGAGCGCCGTGCCGGATCGTGATCAGGTCGTGCGACGGCTGGGCACGGGCGGTCCGCCCGCCGCGCCGCTGCGCGTCGCCCTGCTCGCGCCGGCCACGTCGGCGCACACCCGGCGCTGGGCGGACGACCTGGCCGTGCGAGGGCACGAGGTCACCGTCTGCAGCTGGCATGAGCCGGGTCTGCGTCCCGAGGGCTGGCGAGCCGTCTCCGTCCCGCCGGGAGCGTGCCTGCCGCTGCGGGCGGTGCGCGCTGGACACTGGCTGCGTCGCGAGATGCGCAGGGTGCGGCCGGATGTCGTCCATGTCCATTCGCTCGGCCTGCACGGGGCGCTCTCCCTTCTGCTGCCGGCCGGCCCGGCGGTGCCGGTGGTGATCACTCCGTGGGGCTCTGAACTGCGGGCGGCGGACCGGCATCCCGGCCGGGCGTCGGTCGCCCGGCTGGCCCTCCGGCGGGCCGACCGCGTGGTGCCGACCTCCCGGGAGGTGGCCGAGCACGTCGAGAGCCGCTACCGGGTTCTCCGCTCACGGATCACGGTTCTGTCCTGGGGAGTCCCGGACGTGCTGCTGGATGCCGGGAGCGACGTCGATCCCCGGACGACGCGCGCGAGGTACGGCATTCCGGCCGGGGCCACGGTCGTGCTGTCGGTCCGCAGCACGTCGGAGGTCTACCGGACCCACGAGATTCTCGCGGCGTTCACGCGTGTCGCACGCGTCCGGACCGACCTGTTTCTCGTGCTGCTGGCGGGGCACCGGCCGGCTCATGCCGCCGCCGGACGTGCGCAGCAGGAATATCTCGACGCTCTGCGCGCCCGAGCACAGCAGCTGGCCGGCCGGGTCACCGTCATCGACCAGCCGCTCCGCCAGGCCGAGGTGTTCGGTCTGATGCGCGCGAGCGATGCGGCGATCTCGGTTCCCGGGGCCGACCAGCGAAGCTCATCGGTGCTCGAAGCCGCGGCTGCCGGGTGCCGACTGCTGCTCTCCGACATCGCGCCCTACCGGGAACTGGTGGCGGACGGCCTGCTCGCGGACCTGCTTCCCGATCCGCTGGTCGGGTCGTTGGCTGATGCTCTCTCAGGCACGGGGCCGCTGGAGGCCGCGGATCGTCTGGCCAATCGTGAGCTGATCAGCCGGACCGAGCGCGGCTCCCTGAAGGTCGCCGAACTCGAAGGGCTGTACAGGGACCTGGCTCGTGCGGGGACAGCGTGATCAGGTCACCCGTGGGCGGCGGGCCGACGCGGAGCGTCTTGTGCCGGAAGGAGTCACCTCCCGCCGCCGGTTCAGCGGGCGGTTCGGGTGGGTGACGGTGCCGGAACAAGGGCGACACGGAACATCTTGGGCCAGAACTTGCCGGTGACGAGGAACTGGTCCGTTCCGGGGACGGCCGCGATGCCGTTCAGGGCGGAGCCGGGGACGAGTTCGTCGGCGGGCAGGAGGCCGGACGCGTCGATGCTCGCCGTCACCGTGCCGGTGACGGGGTCGATGCGCACCACCCTTTCGGTGGGCAGCACGTTGGCGTAGACGGCGCGGCCGGCACACTCCAGCTCGTTCACTATCGTCACCGGCCGGCCGTCTTCGGTCACGGTGACCTCGCCCGTCTTCGCGAGGGTGCGCGGATCGCGGAAGGTCAGTTGTGCCGACCCGTCGCTCGTCACCAGCCGCCGCCTGAGGCGGTCGAAACAGATGCCCCAGCCTTCGCCGGGGTAGGGGAGGCGACGCAGCTCCCTCAGCGTCGTCGCGTCCCGCTCGATGGCGACCCCGTCCCGCCAGGTCAGTTGCCACAGGGTCCGACCCAGCAGGGTGATCCCCTCACCGAAGAGAGGAGCGGGAAGGCCGGCGCGGGAAGTGGCCGGCTTGCCAGGGGGACCGGACCGTACGGCGGACCGGCCGGACAGCCCGGTTCCCTCGTAAAGCGTGCCGCCCGCCATCTCCAGGCCCTCGGTGAACGACTTCGGGTCGTGGGGGAGGGTTTCGAGGACCCTCAGCCGCAGATGCTCGACTCCGTGGGAGTCGGCCTGAGGCCCGCCCATGTGGCTTCGGCCGGCCGGATCGGCGGACAGCGCGTTGCCGGCCCGCTGGGCCGCGAGCGGCTCCGGTCGGGTGAGCAGCGCGCCGGCTGCGATCCGGCCGGAGCCGGTGACCAGCAGCGCGGCGACGGCCGGCAAGGTGTAGGCCAGGACGAGGCGACGGCCCGCCGCCCTGCCGGAACGCCGTGGCCGCCACATGCGCACTCGTGATCCGTCAGGAACTGCGACGACGGCGAACGGTCAGCATCGTGCCACCGCCCGCCACGAGAAGGGCGGTCGCGGCTCCGCCGATCACCAGGGACTTGTCACTGCCCGTCGCCGCGAGATTCCTATCGCTCCGGTCCGCCTGTGGGCCGTGCGCCGGCTCGGCGGCTGCGGCGAGTTCGAGGGAAGCGTTGGTCGCTACGCCGGGTCCGTTGTGCCCGCCGTGTCCCGGCCCCTCGTGGTGTCCGGGATTGCCGGGGTGGTGGGGCGGCCTCGGGGGCTGACTGGGCGTCAGTCCGCCCTGCACGAAGATGTTGACGCCGATGCTCGGGTGAGGGCGACGTGAGGTGAGCCGGAAGAGGTGCCAGCCGGTGACGGTGTTCGCCGGGATGGTCACTGTCCCGGCAGCCGATCCGTCGGCCAGGGCTCGGAAGTGGCCGAGAACGACCGGGGTTGATTCCATCAGCGCCGTGACGTCGGCCCTCGGGGTGAACATGCCGGGGAGGGTGCTGAAGGTCAACGAGCCTCCGGCTGTCACCAGGGTGGTGCTGACCGACAGCGGTGGGGGCGGCGGCGGGTATGGCTGCGCCGAGGCGGCCTGGGCCCCGATCAACGGGGCTCCGATGAGAATGGCAGTCGATGCCGCTGATGCCAGTGCGGCTCGCCACCTGCGCGATGCTGTCATCTTCCTCAGTCTCCTCGACTTGGGTCCTGGCCTGGGCCTGCGGCGACCATGGCGTGGCATATGGGCACCAAGATCTGGATATATGGAATTAGTCGCATATCGCGACATTTCATGACGCATCGGCGCGGAAGTCGCTGGAATGGGTGAGGCTCTGCTAGCGCGCTGTGTATCGCAAGAGTCGTTCGAGGGGGTGGTGAGGGGGTGGCTCCCCCGCTCGGGGCGTCCGAGTCCTTATGGTCGACTGCGTCCATAGGGAACGGAAAGCCCCAATTCGGGTAGTTCTCTCAGTCCTGTGAGGGGTACAGCTTGGATCTCCAAGGATTCCTGAAGGCTCTTGCCAGACGCTGGCCGACGGTCGTGGTCTGCCTGGTTCTCGCGGTCGGGGCGGCGCTCGCCGTGACGAGCCTGAGCACCCCTGTGTTCGAGGCACGGACGCAGCTCTTCGTCGCCACCCGCACCGGCGATGACACCGTCGATCTGAATCAGGGGCAGACCTTCTCGCAGGCGCGTGTGCAGTCGTACGCCGAGATCGTGAGGACCCGTCAGGTCACCGCTCCCGTGGTGAAACAGCTGCGGCTGCGCACGACCCCGGAGGAGCTGGCATCCCGGATCACCGCCGTCGTCCCGCTCAAGACCGTTCTCATCGACATCACCGTCCGGGACACCGCCCCGCAGCGGGCGGCGCGCATCGCCAATGCCGTGGCAAAACGGTTCAGTTCGGTTATCGAGCAGTTGGAGACCCCCAAGAGCTCGGTCCGCTCGCCTCGGTCCGAGAAGGGCGCCAAGGGCGACGGCGCGGCACCGGTGTCCCCCGTCTCCCTCGGCGTCACCCAGGAGGCCATCGCCCCCACCGGGCCCGCGACGCCCCGCCCGTTGCTGAACCTCGCCGCGGGTGTGCTCGGCGGGCTGCTGCTCGCCGCCGGCCTGGTAGCCCTGCGCGAGACGCTCGACACCACGTTCAAGTCGAGCGAGGCGGTGGGCGAGTTCATCTCCCTGCCCGGCCTGGGCACCATTCCGTACGACAGGAACGCCCCACGGCAGCCGCTCGTCAGTGCCGACGGGCACTCCACGCGCGCCGAGGCGTTCCGCAAGCTGCGCACCAACCTGCAGTTCTCGCAGGTCGACGATCCGCCGCGGATCATCGTGGTGACGAGTTCGGTGCCCGGTGAGGGCAAGACGAACACCGCGATCAACCTCGCGCTCTCACTCGCCGAGGGCGGCGTCTCCACCTGCCTCGTGGACGGCGACCTGCGCCGCCCGTGCGTGGCCCCGACCTTCGGCCTCGTCCAGGACGCCGGCCTCACCACGGTGCTGATCGGCCAGGCCCGTCTCGAAGACGTGATGCAGGAGGTCGCCGGCGGACTCTCGGTGCTTGCCAGCGGCGCTGTTCCGCCCAACCCCGCGGAACTGCTCGGCTCGGCGCGCATGGAAGAAGTGCTGCGCGAACTTGCGGACATGTACCAGGTCGTCGTCGTCGACACCGCGCCGCTGCTGCCGGTCGCCGACACCGTGGGACTCGCCTCCCTCGCGCAGGGCGCGCTGTTGGTCGTACGGGCCGCGAAGACCAGCCGGGATCAGGTGCGCACCGCCGCGGAGGCACTGGAGCGCGTGGGCGTGCGCGTGCTCGGCACGGTGTTCAGCATGGCTCCGGTTTCCAAGGGCGGCCGCTATGGCGGTTATGGCGCCTACGGGCAGCACGGCGAGCTGCCCGCTCCCCGCATGTCGGCCCTTCTGGAAGGGAGGGGCGCTTCCGCGCTGACGAATCCCACGGACGGGAAATGACTCGGATCCTTTTCGTCTGTACCGGAAACGTGCACCGCTCGGTGCTCGCCGAGCGCCTGCTGGCGGCGAGGCTGCCGCCTGGCGCGGTCCTGCGGCCGGAGAGCGCCGGCACCGAGGCGTGGCATCGCTCCCGTATGGAGGGCACCACCCAGGCGGTCCTGGAGGAGCTCGGCGGCGACGCCTTCGGATTCGCCTCTCGCCCGCTCACCGCGCAGCTCGTGGAAGGCGCCGCGCTGGTTCTCGGGCTCGCGCGGGAGCACCGGGAGGCAGCGGTCCGCCTCGCGCCGTCCGCGATGCGGCGCTGTTTCACCCTGAAGGAGTTCGTGCGCCTCGCGGCCGGAGAGGGTGCGGGGAGCGGGGGTGAACTCGGCGCCGTGGTGCAGGCCGCGGCAACCCGCCGCGGCGCCGCGGCCCCCGTCCCGCCGGCCGAGGACGACATCCCGGACCCCTGGGGCAGGCCGCGCGACGAGCTGTACGAGTGTGCCCTGGAGATCGACAGGGCGGTGAGCGGGCTGGTCGACCTGTGGGGCGGCACTCGTCGTCGTGCTTGGTGATCGCGGGCGTGAGCGTAGCCTGGACGCATGAGCACCCCCTCCGCCCCCGAGCCGCGTGACCCGAAGGCCGCGCTGATCTTCGATGACCCGCTGGACCGGCAGTCCTCGGACGACACCGACCGCGGGTGGGGCGAGCGGCCGGCGGTCGGCGGCGACAGCGCCGCCGACCTGAAGCGCTTCCTCGACGAGAAGCCGCCCCACCACATCTGAACCCGGGCCGGAATCCGAACCCGCACCCGGGCCGGGAGCGGGATCCGGACGCGTACCTGGGCCGCGACCGGGACCCGCAGGTGAACCCGGATCCGAACCCGGTGGGCCGGACGGGACCATGGCGCTACCGGCGGCTGCCGCCCGGGCCCCGCTGGGCGACCAGCTCGTCGCGGATCTCCTTGAGCACCTCCAACTCGGTCACGTCCATGACCTCCCGCGTGCCTTCCTTGGCCTTCCTGCGCGCTTCCACCACGGCCAGGTACTTCGACATGGGCAGCACCATCAGGAAGTACACGACGGCCGCCGTGATCACGAAGGTGAGGGTCGCGCCGAGGACGGAGCCCCACAGGATCCGCACGCCGGTCGCGCTGTCGCCCGTACTGCCGCACGGGCCCTTGATGCAGGAGTAGTAGCTGTCCAGGTTCTTGGTGCCGATCGTGCCGATGACCGGGTTGATGATCCCCTTCACCACCGAGTTGACGATGTTCGTGAAGGCCGCGCCGATCACCACCGCGACTGCCAGATCGACGACGTTCCCACGCATCAGGAAGGCCTTGAAGCCCTGCAGAACGCTTGCCTTCTTTTCGCTCACCTCGGGGACACTCCTCACATGAACAGGTTGTGGAACAAGCAGCTCCGCAACCTACGTCAAGGCCGGGCGGGTGTGTCCAGTGCGGTCGCTCCGACGAGCGGACCGACCTCACCACAGGGTCACCGCCAGCCGGCCCGTCGCGCTCGCGCCCGCAAGGCGCGCCGCGGTCGACCGGGGCACCGACAGGACGACCAGGGCGCCGTTCTCCCCCAGGGCGCCGGAGGCCAGGGCGGAGGCGGAGGCCGAGGCGTCCAACGGCTCGGGCACCTTCGTCACGAGCGCCCCGCGCGCGACGACGCGGGCCTCGTCGCCTCTGCCGCCGCTCGTCCCGCCCGTCGCGGCCTGCTCGACCGCGATGACGTCGACCCGGTCACCGGGGCGCAGCAGCCGGACGGTGGCCGCGTCGGCGATGCGCACCGGAGCCGTCACCTTCTCGGCGGTACGGGAGGCGGGCGCGGGAGTGTGCGTGGACGATCGCGCGCGGGAGGGGGAGCCTCCGCGCACGTCACCGTCCGGGTGTCCACGGGCGGGATCGTCGCGGGCACTCGCGGCCACGAGCGCGGCGGCGGTGACGGCGAGTCCGAACGCGAGGGCGCGCCTTCGGCTCCGGACCAGCCGGCCGATCCGATACCGGCCGTGGCCCACGCGCACCGGGTCGAAGACAGGGACCTCGCACGTCGCGGGCGTCTCCGCACCGGGCGGGCACGGCGCGGACGGGAGGACGAGCGGAGGGGAGGGAGGAAGAGCGGACACGGGACCACCACCTGCGAGGACGGACGGGCTTTGAAGGACTTGGACGGGCTTGGAAGGGCCTGGACGGGCTTGCACAGCCACGATGAGCCCTCACGCCGTCGTCCGTCGGAGCCGGTGGACCACCCGTGGTTTGTGGATAACTCCGCCGCCCGAACGAGGAGTTCCGCCACTCGCACGCCGACCGGCCCCGCTCACCCCGCCCGCCTGACCCCGCCCGCCCAGTCCAACTTCACGACGCCGTCCGCTCACCGCCCCACCCCGCTCCGCGCCGTCGACCGCTTTCGCCCCGCCGCCGTCCGCCACGTCCCATCGCCGCTTCACCAGCCCCCGGCCCCGAAAGCCGACCCGCCGAGGCAGCCCGAACCCCTGACCCTGGGCCCCCTCGACGCCCCGACCGGCTAAGGCAGCTCGAACCCCGGGTTCAGTCCGCCCAGGGCGTTCGTGCACAAGCAGTCCCGCTCGGTGTTCGCGGGGAGTGCGGCGAGCGTGTCGAACAGCACCTCCCGGAGGCGGTCCACCTTGGCCGCGAACACCCTCATCACCTCCTCGTGCGACACGCCCTCACCGCTCTCGGCACCCGCGTCCAGATCGGTGACGAGGTTCAACGACGTGTAGCAGAGCTCCAGTTCCCGGGCGAGCGCGGCCTCCGGATGCCCCGTCATCCCCACCGCCGACCAGCCCTGAGCCTGGTGCCACAACGATTCGGCACGGGTCGAGAACCTCGGTCCCTCGATCACGACCAGCGTCCCGCCGTCCACCGGCTCCCACTGCCGGCCGCGTGCCGCCTTCAGCGCCGCCGCGCGTCCGGCGGGGCAGTACGGGTCGGCCAGCGACACGTGCACCACCTGGGGCACGGTGCCGTCGGGCAGAGGCAGTCCGTCGAAGTACGTCCCGGGCCGCGACTTCGTACGGTCGACGAGCTGGTCGGGCACGATCAGGGTGCCGGGCCCGTACTCGGGGCGCAGACCGCCCACCGCGCACGGGCCGAGGACCTGGCGCACGCCGAGGGACCGCAACGCCCACATGTTGGCCCGGTAGTTGATCCGGTGCGGCGGCAGATGGTGTCCGCGTCCGTGCCGGGGGAGGAAGGCGACCCGCCGGCCGGCGGTCTCGCCGAGGAAGAGGGAGTCGCTGGGCGGTCCGTAGGGGGTGTCGACCTGGATCTCGGTCACGTCGTCGAGGAACGAGTAGAGACCGGATCCGCCGATCACGCCGATCTCCGCGTTCGCTGCCTTGTTCGCCATGTCCGGCACCCTAGGCCAGCCCGGCACCGTGGAGGAATGCCGAGTGCCCTGCGGCAGGGCACTCGGGAGCCCGGCCGCGCGAGGCCCGGGACGCGGCCGCAGCGATGCCCGGGACTCAGCCGTCGGGCATGCCGCAGGACCCCGCCGTCGGACGACGACAGGGTCCCGTGGGCAGGGTCCTTATGCGGCGGAGCTGCTGCCGGCCGAGGTGCCGGTGCTCGACGACTTCGAGTCGGACGAAGACGACGAGGGCGACGAGGACGACGACGTGGTCGAACTCGGCTTCGCATCGGTGGCCGACGGCTTCGACGACGCCGGCGAGCTGCTCGACGAGGAGCCGCGGCTGTCGTTGCGGTAGAAGCCGGAGCCCTTGAAGACGATGCCGACGGCGGAGAACACCTTCTTGAGGCGGCCACCGCAGTTCGGGCACTCGGTCAGAGCGTCGTCGGTGAACTTCTGCACCGCCTCGAGGCCCTCGCCGCACTCGGTGCACTGGTACTGGTAGGTCGGCACTGTCTTCCTCCTGGCACTCTCACTCAGTGAGTGCTAACGACGGTCTATCTTGACGCATTCCCGGGGATCAGTCCACTGTCACCGGCTCGCGGTGACCGACGCCACGTGCGACGGTATGCGCGCGCGGCCGCGTCGCCAGCCGCGAACGCAGCGCCAGCAGGACCGCCAGGGCCGGCACGGTGCCGCCCATCGGCACCAGGAAACCGGCGCCGTCCCCGACGCTGTCCTCCAGCCGGCCGGCGACGGTGACGGCGGCCGCCTGCCCGAGCGCCACCGCGCCCGTCAGCCAGGTGAACGCCTCGGTGCGGGCCCCGGCCGGGACCAGACCCTCGACCAGCGTGTAACCGGTGATCAGCGCGGGCGCGATGCACACGCCGACCAGCAGGCCGAGGCCCGCCAGGACGGGCACGGAGTGTGCGGCCCACAGGCCGGAGGCGACGAGCGCGAGGGCCGCGTAGGCCACGGTCATGCGCCGCTGCGGGGCGGCCTTCCAGGCGATCGCGCCGCAGACCAGGCCGGAGAGCATGTTGCCCGCGGCGAACGTGCCGTACAGGACGCCGTTCAGGCCGGGCTCGCCGATCGACTCGGAGAACGCGGCCAGCGAGACCTGCATGCCGCCGAAGACGGAGCCGATGCCGAGGAAGGTCGCGATCAGCACGCGCACACCGGGGACGCGCAGAGCCGAGGCGTGTTCCACGTGCTTGTGCCCCGCGGGGGCGACCTGGGGCTGGGTGCTCTTCTGCGCGGCGAACAGCAGACCGCCGAGCAGGGTCAGCGCGGCCTCGGCGATCAGGCCGGCGGCGGGGTTCACGGCGGTGCACAGGGCGGTCGCCAGCAGCGGGCCGAAGACGAAGGTGAGCTCGTCCGTGACGGACTCGAAGGCCGCCGCGGTGGTCATCAGGGGCGAGCCCTTCAGCTTCACGCCCCACCGGGCCCGCACCATGGGCCCGATCTGCGGCACCGAGGCGCCCGTGGGCACGGCGGCCGCGAACAGCGCCCACAGGGGCGCGTGGGCGAGGGCCAGGACCGTGAGGGCGATCCCCGACGCGGTGTGCACGAGCACGCCGGGGATCAGTACCGCCCGCTGCCCGTAGCGGTCGGCGAGCCGCCCGCTGGAGGGCGCGCACAGGGCCATGGAGACGCCGGTGACGGCCGCGGCGGCGCCGGCGGCCCCGTACGAGCCGGTGGTGTGCTGCACGAGCAGCACGATGGAGAGGGTGAGCATCGCGAACGGCTGACGGGCGGCGAAGCCGGGCAGCAGGAACGTCCAGGCGCCGCGGGTGCGCAGCAGCTGCCCGTATCCCGGGCGGGAGGAGGCCGACGAGTCCTTCGACGGCTCGGTGGTGACCGTGGATGCCACGGCCCGTGCCTTTCTGCCGCCTGGTAGCGCGCCCGTGCGGGGGGCGCCGAGAGCTGTCCTCTTGCGCGTGCTGCGGTAGATGCCGGAGTCCGCTCCAGGAGGTGTCCGGCCGCCATACGGTCGCGCCAGCTCTGCGTCAGGCAGAGTTGGTTCGATCAAAGTGCCCCTTCACCTTACAGGGATCAGGGTGTGCAAGGCCTGTGAAAAGGAGCACCGCACGCCCGGCTGCCTGTGAATGAAGGGGGTGTGAACGGTATGAAACGCGCACTCAACGCACGTCGCCACCCGTGCCCAGCCATCCGGCGAGTTTGCCGCCGTGCCCGACGGCCCGCAGGCGCTTCTCCGCGGCGTCGCGGACCGGGTCGGTGGCCACGACGAGGAGTTCGTCGCCGCGCCGCAGGACGGTCGACGGCAGCGGGACGAACGAGGCTCCGTCCCGCACGACGAGGGTGACGGCGGACCCGGCCGGCAGCCGCAGTTCGTTGACCTCGACGCCGTGCATCTTCGACTCCTCCGGGATCGCGACGGACAGCAGGTGCCCGCGCAGCCGCTCCAGAGGCGCCGACTCGACGCCGAGGTCGGCGGCCTCCGGATCCCCGCCCAGACGCAGCGTGCGCGCCAGCCAGGGCAGCGTCGGCCCCTGGACCAGGGTGTAGACGACGACCAGGACGAAGACGATGTTGAAGATCCGGCGGCTCCCGTCGACGCCGTTCACCATGGGGATCGTCGCCAGGATGATGGGCACGGCGCCGCGCAGGCCGGCCCAGGACATCAGGGTCTGCTCCTGCCAGGGCACCCGGAAGGGCGTCAGGCACAGGAAGACGCTGACCGGGCGGGCCACCATGGTGAGCACCAGGCCGATGACGAGCGCGGGCAGCACGTCGTCGCCCAGCTCGTGCGGGGTGACCAGCAGGCCGAGCAGGACGAACATGCCGATCTGGGCGATCCAGCCGAGGCCGTCGGCGAACCCGCGCGTGGCGGGCCAGTGCGGCAGTTTGGCGTTGCCCATGACCATCGAGGCGAGGTAGACGCCCAGGAAGCCGCTGCCGTGCGCCAGGGAGCCCGCCGCGTAGGCGGTGATGGCGATGGCCATGACGGCGATCGGGTAGAGGCCGGAGGCGGGCAGGGCGACGTGCCTGAGGCCCCAGGAGCCCAGCCAGCCGACCGCCAGGCCGATGGCGGCGCCGATGGCCAGCTCCAGCGCTATCTCGCCCAGCAGCAGGTACCAGTGGTCGACCGGGCCGGCCGTGGAGAAGGCGACGACCAGGATGACCACCGGGGCGTCGTTGAAGCCGGACTCGGCCTCCAGGGTGCCCGTCACGCGCGAGGGCAGGGGGATCTTGCGCAGCACGGAGAAGACCGCCGCCGCGTCCGTCGAGGACACCACCGCGCCGATGATCAGCGCCTGCCGCCACTCCAGACCCGTCACGAAGTGCGCGGCCGAGGCGGTGACGCCGACGCTGACCGCCACTCCGGCCAGTGCCAGCGCCGTGGCCGAAGGCAGGGCCGGTTCGATCTCCTTCCACTTCGTGCCGAGGCCGCCCTCGGCGAGGATCACGACCAGGGCGGCGTAGCCGATGACCTGCGTCAGTTCGGCGTTGTCGAAGTGGACGTCGCCGATGCCGTCCTGGCCCATGGCGATGCCGATGCCCAGGTAGACGAGCAGGCTGGGCAGCCCGCTGCGCGAGGAGATCCGGACCGCCGCGACGGCGATGAGCAGGACGAGCGAGCAGACGAGCAGGAGCTGGTTGAGGTGGTGGACAGTCAGCGGCGGTTCCCTTTCACCGGCGCGCGCGCGTGGCGCGCGGGCGCACATGTGCATCGGATACATCGGACACGAAGCGGTGTGCGCCCCGGTCCAACTACTTCATTACCTTACCTAACTCTTGACGATTTCTTGACGCTCGGCGAGCGCGAGACCGAACACCCTTCCGCGCGCGTACCCGACTCCGCGTCAAGTCGTGCGAACCCCTGCGCCTATGGTTGCTCCAGCGCTCATTCAAAAGGACAGCCCGCCGTGCCGCTCGCGTTAGGACAGCAAGGACAGCGATGCCCCCCAACACCACCGCCACATCGGGTGACAAGCCCGTCAAGTCCGGCAGGAAGAAGGGGCGCAAAGCCCGTTTGATCGTGCTTGTGCTGGTGCTGGCCATCATCGGTGGCGTGGCCTACGGGGCCTACTGGTCCATCAGCACGGTCCGCGCGTCCTTCCCGCAGACCAAGGGTTCGCTCACGCTCGAGGGCCTGTCCGGGCCCGTCGACGTGAAACGGGACGGCTACGGCGTCCCGCAGATCTACGCCGACACCGACGAGGACCTGTTCATGGCGCAGGGCTTCGTCCAGGCGCAGGACCGGTTCTACGAGATGGACGTGCGCCGGCACCTGACGTCCGGACGGCTGTCGGAGATGTTCGGCAAGAGCCAGGTCGACAACGACGAGTTCCTGCGCACCCTGGGCTGGGACCGCGTCGCCCGGCAGGAGTACGACACGGTCCTGTCGCCCGACACCAAGAAGTACCTCCAGGCCTACGCCAAAGGCGTCAACGCGTACCTGAAGGGCAAGGACGGCGCGGACATCTCCCTGGAGTACGCGGCCCTGGGCTTCACCAACGACTACAAGCCCGCCGAGTGGACCCCGGTCGACTCGGTGTCGTGGCTGAAGGCGATGGCCTGGGACCTGCGCGGCAACATGCAGGACGAGATCGACCGCGCCCTGATGACCAGCCGGCTGGGCCCGCAGCAGATCGCCGACCTGTACCCGCAGTATCCGTACAGCCGCAACCAGCCGATCGTCCAGGACGGCCGGTACGACGAGGCGACCAAGACCTTCGGGGGCGGCGACGGGGAGGGCTCGGGCAGCGGCTCGGGCGACTCGTCCGGCAGTGGCAGTGGCAGTGGCAGTGGCACGGGTACGGGCAGTGGCACGGGCGGGGGCAGCGGCTCGGGCTCGGCTGCGCAGAGCCAGCTCTCGGGCCTCTACCGCGTCCTGGACGACCTGCCCACGGCCGTCGGAGTGAACGGCAACGGCATCGGATCCAACTCCTGGGTCGTCGCCGGGACGCACACGATCACCAAGAAGCCGCTGCTGGCCAACGACCCGCACCTGTCGGCCTCGCTGCCGTCCGTCTGGTACCAGATGGGCCTGCACTGCCGCAGCGTCTCCAGCAAGTGCGCGTACGACGTCTCCGGCTACACCTTCGCGGGCATGCCCGGTGTGATCATCGGCCACAACGCGGACATCGCCTGGGGCATGACGAACTCCGGCGCCGACGTCACCGACCTCTACCTGGAGAAGCTCTCCGGCGCCGACGGCTACCAGTACGACAACAAGGTCAAGCCGTTCGTCAGGCGCGACGAGACCATCAAGGTGGCCGGCGGCTCCGCGAAGAAGATCGTCGTCCGGCAGACCCAGGACGGGATGCCGCTGCTGTCCGACCGCGACGACGAACTCGTCAAGGTCGGCAAGAAGGCCACCGTCGACACCGCGGCGCCCGACCGCGGCGACGGTTACGCCGTCGCGCTGAAGTGGACCGCGCTGCAGCCCGGCACCTCCATGGACGCCGTCTTCCTCCTGGACAAGGCGAAGGACTGGGAGGGCTTCCGCAAGGCGGCCGAGAAGTTCGACGTGCCCTCGCAGAACCTGGTCTACGCCGACACCGCGGGCCACATCGGCTACCAGCTGCCCGGCAAGATCCCCACGCGCGCGAAGGGCATGGACGGCTCCGTCCCGACACCCGGCTGGAAGTCGGGGTACCGGTGGACCGGCTACATCGACTTCAAGGAACTGCCCAACGAGTTCGACCCCCCGCGCGGGTACATCGTCACCGCCAACCAGGCCGTGGTCGACAAGGACAAGTACCCGTACACCCTCACCACGGACTGGGGCTACGGCACGCGGAGCCAGCGGATCACCGACCTGATCAAGAGCAAGATCAAGGGCGGCGGCAAGATCTCCACCGACGACATGCGGCAGATGCAGCTGGACGACGCCAGCGAGATCGCGAAGCAGCTCGTGCCCCTGCTGAAGAAGATCAACCTTCAGGACCAGGACGTCCGGGACGCGCAGAAGCTGCTGGAGAACTGGGACTTCACCCAGGACGCCGACTCGGCCGCGGCCGCCTACTTCAACGCGGTCTGGCGCAACGTCCTCAAGCTGGCCTTCGGCAACAAGCTGCCCAAGGAGCTGCGCGTCGAGGACCAGTGCCTGTGGGTCGACCCGGTCAACACCACGGGCCCGGTCGACGACACCAAGAAGGTCCGCGAGTGCGGCCAGCGCGACGCCGACCAGGCGCAGCCGGACGGCGGCGACCGCTGGTTCGAGGTCGTGAACCGGCTCCTCGACAAGAAGAACAGCGAGTGGTGGACGACGCCCGCCACGGGCACCCGCCCGGGCGCCGACCACGACCGGGACAAGCTGTTCGAGCGGGCCATGATCGACGCCCGCTGGGAGCTGACCGCCAAGCTCGGCAAGGACATCGACACGTGGAGCTGGGGACGGCTGCACCGTCTGTTCCTGAAGAACCAGACCCTGGGCACCAGCGGCCCCGGCTTCCTGCAGTACATCCTCAACCGCGGCCCGTGGAAGCTCAGCGGCGGTGAGGCCTCGGTCAACGCGACCGGCTGGAACGCGGCCGGCGGCTACGGGGTGGTGTGGGTGCCTTCGATGCGCATGGTGGTCAACCTCGCCGACCTGGACAAGTCGAAGTGGATCAACCTCAGCGGCGCCTCGGGGCACGCCTTCAGCGCCCACTACACCGATCAGACGGGCACGTGGGCCGACGGCGAGCTGCTCGACTGGTCCTTCTCCGAGAAAGCGGTCGAGAACGGCGCCACGGACACGCTGGTCCTCAAGCCCTGAGCGGGCGAACGGCGAAGGGGCCCTCCACACGCGCGGACGCTGTCGGTGCGCGCGTGTGGAGGGCCCTTCCACGTCAGGGCCGGGCCGCGGTGAAGCGGCGGACCGCCGACGGCGTCACGGCGGCCTGCACCGGCCGGTCGTGCGCCTCGTCCGGGACGTGCTCGACGACCTCGGCGTCGTACAGGAGCACCAGCAGGAAGGGGGTGGCCCCGCGGGCGGCCAGCCGGGTCAGCACACGGTCGTACGACCCGCCTCCGCGGCCGAGCCGCACACCGCGCGCGTCGACCGCGAGACCGGGCAGCAGCACGACGTCGGCGCCGGCCACGGCGTCCGGTCCGAGGCGCTCGCCGGCGGGCTCCAAGAGGGTTGTCTTCCCGCCGTGTTGGACCGGTGCGAGAGAGCCCTCGCCGGCGTACGCGCCCCAGTCCAGGTCGTTGTCGGGCAGCAGGGCGGGAAGCAGCACGCGCACGCCCCGGGCGACCAGCGCGTCCAGCAGCGCAGGGGTGCCGGGCTCGGCGCCCACCGAGACGTACGCCGCCACCGTGCGCGCCCGCGCCAGCTCGGGCAGCTCCAGGGCGCGCTCGGCCAGCGCGAGGGCGGCGGAACGCAGGTCATCCGTCGTCAACCTGTTCCTCGCGTCGAGGAGTCCTCGGCGCAACATCCGTTTGTCAGGCTCTGGTCCACCTTCGAGGTGACTCATACTTCGCTCCCGCACCAGTCGTACATTGCTCTCACACAGCTTTTGTAAGTTCATATGATCATGAATTGGCCAGATCCACAGATTCGCCTCAAAGTCAGCGGATAAGGTGACCGGCATGACTCAGTCGCACCCCAGGATCAGCAAGGCTGTCATCCCCGCGGCCGGCCTCGGCACCCGGTTCCTGCCGGCGACCAAGGCCACTCCCAAGGAGATGCTGCCGGTCGTGGACAAGCCCGCTATCCAGTACGTGGTCGAGGAGGCCGTCTCCGCCGGCCTCGACGACGTCCTCATGGTCACCGGCCGCAACAAGCGGCCCCTGGAGGACCACTTCGACCGCAACTACGAACTCGAGTCGGCCCTGCAGAAGAAGGGCGACGCCGCTCGCCTCGCCAAGGTCCAGCAGTCCAGTGACCTCGCCACCATGCACTACGTGCGCCAGGGCGACCCCAGGGGCCTCGGCCACGCCGTCCTGTGCGCCGCCCCGCACGTCGGGCAGGAGCCCTTCGCCGTCCTCCTCGGCGACGACCTGATCGACCCCCGTGACCCGCTGCTCCAGCGCATGATCGAGGTCCAGGAGCAGCACGGCGGCAGCGTCGTGGCGCTCATGGAGGTCGGCCCCGAGCAGATCCACCTCTACGGCTGCGCGGCCGTGGACACCACCGTGGACAGCGACGTCGTCAAGGTGACCGGCCTCGTGGAGAAGCCGGACCCGGCTGACGCCCCGTCGAACTACGCGATCATCGGCCGCTATGTGCTCGACCCGAGCGTGTTCGCCGTCCTGCGCGAGACCGAGCCCGGCCGCGGCGGCGAGATCCAGCTCACCGACGCCCTCCAGCAGCTCGCGCAGGACGAGAAGGTCGGCGGCCCCGTCCACGGCGTCGTCTTCAAGGGCCGCCGCTATGACACCGGCGACCGGGGCGACTACCTGCGTGCCATTGTCAGACTCGCGTGCGAACGTGAAGATCTGGGTCCGGACTTCCGGTCCTGGCTCCGTAGTTACGTCACCGAGGAGATGCAGCCACTTTGAGCACCGCCGCGCCCCGTCCCGCCGCCGAGGACCGCCTCTGGTCGGTGGACGAGCACCTGGAGGACATCCTCGCCACCGTCCGCCCACTGGAGCCCATCGAGCTGCAGCTGCCCGATGCCCAGGGCTGCGTCCTCGTCGAGGACGTCACGGTTCCGGTCTCTCTGCCGCCCTTCGACAACAGCTCCATGGACGGCTACGCGGTGCGGGTCGCGGACGTCGCCGGCGCGAGCGAGGAGTTCCCGGCCGCTCTGGAGGTCGTCGGCGACGTCGCGGCGGGACAGGCGGCCGACCGGCTCCACGTCGGGCCGGGCCAGGCCGCCCGCATCATGACCGGCGCCCCGCTGCCGCCCGGCGCCGAGGCCGTCGTCCCCGTGGAGTGGACCGACGGAGGGCTCGGAGAGGGCCCGGTCAGCCAGATGCGCGCCCGCAGCCTCGCCCCCGAGCAGGCATCCGGGCACGTGCGCGTGTACCGGCCCGCCGACGCACGCGCGCACGTGCGCGCCCAGGGCAGCGACGTGAAGGCGGGCGACCGCGCCCTCGACGCCGGAACCGTCCTCGGACCGCCCCAGATCGCCCTGCTCGCGGCGATCGGCCGCGCCTCCGTGCGGGTGCGCCCGCGCCCGCGTGTGGTCGTGATGTCCACCGGCAGCGAACTCGTCCAGCCCGGCGAAAAGCTGGGCAGCGGCCAGATCTACGACTCCAACAGCTTCGCCCTCACGGCCGCCGCCCGGGACGCCGGCGCCATCGCCTACCGGGTGGGCGCGGTCGCCGACGACGCCGACACGCTGCGCTCCACGATCGAGGACCAGCTCGTGCGCGCCGACCTCGTCGTCACCACCGGCGGGGTGAGCGTCGGGGCCTACGACGTCGTCAAGGAGGCGCTGGAGCACGTCGGCGACGAGGACGAGGCGGGCGGCGGCGTCGAGTTCCGCAAGCTCGCCATGCAGCCGGGCAAGCCCCAGGGCTTCGGTTCCGTGGGCCCCGACCACACCCCCCTGCTGGCCCTGCCCGGCAACCCGGTGTCGTCGTACGTGTCCTTCGAGCTGTTCGTCCGCCCCGCCATCCGCACCCTCATGGGACTCCCGGACGTCCACCGGCCCACCACGCGCGCGAAGTTGACCGCCGACAAGGCGCTGACCTCGCCGAAGGGCCGCAGACAGTTCCTGCGCGCGGTGCACACCGGGGGCTCCGTGCGCCCGGTCGGCGGCGCCGGCTCCCACCTGGTCGCGGCCCTCGCGCACGCCGACTCGCTGATTGTCGTCCCCGAGGACGTGGAGTCCGTCGAGCCCGGCGTCGAGGTCGAGGTCGTCCTGCTCGGCTGAGCGCTCCTGGTTGGGGGTACCGTGTCGCGCACAACAGGCCCGTGCGCCGCACCGCGCCGGGCCCGGACCGGGAGCGCCACCAGCATGACTGTGCATTCCCGGGGGGAAACCCCCGGACCCCCTGAGAAGGACCGACTGACGCACATCGACGACGCGGGCGCAGCGCGCATGGTCGACGTGTCCGGCAAGGACGTCACCGCACGCACCGCGCGGGCCGGCGGGCGGGTCCTCGTCTCGCCCCGGGTCGTCGAGCTGCTGCGCGGCGAAGGGGTGCCCAAGGGTGACGCGCTGGCCACCGCGCGCATCGCGGGCATCATGGGCGCCAAGCGCACCCCGGACCTCATCCCGCTGTGCCACCCTCTCGCCGTCTCCGGTGTGAAACTGGAACTGTCGGTCGCGGACGACGCCGTGGAGATCACCGCCACGGTGAAGACGACGGACCGCACGGGCGTCGAGATGGAGGCCCTCACCGCGGTCTCCGTCGCCGCGCTCACCGTGATCGACATGGTGAAGGCCGTCGACAAGGAAGCGGTGATCACGGACGTGCGCGTGGAGGAGAAGACGGGCGGCAAGTCGGGTGACTGGAGACGGTCATGACACTCGACGCGTCCCTCGGCGCCGCCCTCCTCGCTCCCTACGGCGCGCTGGTCGTGACCGCCTCCAACCGGGCCGCCGCCGGGGTCTACGAGGACCGGGGCGGCCCCCTGGTCGCCGAGGGCCTGCGCGGCTTCGGCTTCGCCGTCGACGGCCCGTGGGCGGTTCCCGACGGGGAGCCGGTGGAGGCCGCCCTGCGGGCCGCCGTCGAGGCCGGGTACGACGTCGTCGTCACCACCGGCGGCACCGGGATCTCGCCCACCGACCGCACACCCGAGGCGACCCGCGCGCTCATCGACCGGGAGGTGCCGGGCATCGCCGAGGCCATCAGGGCGTACGGCCGGGAGAAGGTGCCCACCGCGGCCCTCTCGCGGGGGCTGGCCGGAGTGGCGGGCGGCACCCTGATCGTCAACCTGCCCGGCTCCACCGGCGGGGTGAAGGACGGTCTGGCCGTCCTGGAACCGCTGCTGATCCACGCCGTCGACCAGATCCGCGGCGGCGACCATCCGGGACCGAGCCAGGGAGGTGCGAGCTGAACAGCCCATCCTGGCCCGTCGAGCTGCGGGACGGCGACATCGTCCTGCGGCCGATAAAGCTGCGCGACCAGCGGGCCTGGCGCGAGGTCAACCGGCGCAACCGGGACTGGCTGCGCCCCTGGGAGGCCACCATCCCGCCGCCCGCGCCCAGCGGGCCGATCGCGCACCGGCCGACGTACCGCCAGATGGTCCGGCACCTGCGGACCGAGGCGAACGCCGGGCGGATGCTGCCCTTCGTCATCGAGTACCAGGGGCGGCTCGTCGGGCAGTTGACGGTCGCCGGGATCACCTGGGGGTCCATGTGCTCGGGGCATGTCGGCTACTGGGTGGACGAGTCGGTCGCCGGGCGCGGGGTGATGCCGACGGCCGTGGCCCTGGTCGTGGACCACTGTTTCCGCACCGTCGGACTGCACCGCATCGAGGTCTGCATTCGACCCGAGAACGGCCCCAGCCGCCGGGTCGTGGAGAAACTCGGATTCCGCGAGGAAGGGCTGCGTCCGCGCTATCTCCACATCGACGGCGCCTGGCGCGATCACCTCGTGTTCGCCCTCACGTCGGAGGAGGTTCCGGAGGGCCTGCTGAGCCGCTGGCGGCGCTCGCGCTCCCGGACAGCGCCCGGCGAGTTCCGGGCCACCGACCGGAGCGCGCCCATGAACACGCCGGGCAATGCCGCGGGGAATCACCGGGATCCCGGGAATTGAATAAGTGTTCGATTTGTTCGATTGAATAAATGTTCGACAGTGATCGAGTGGTGACTGTCCGGGGCGTGGAATTCGCACCTCTGGCGGCCCGCTGATCGCATCGATCACAAAAAAAGTTCGAAATATCAGCCGGATCGTGCGACACACCGGCTCAATTGGCGGATGGCCTCACGTAAACCCCTCTACGGTGTGAGGCGTGAGCAGCAGCGGCCTCATCTACGCAGTCATCGTCGGGGCCTGGGCCGCCTACTTGGTGCCCATGTGGCTCCGTAGGCAGGACGAGCTGAACGAGGCTCGTCCCACGGAACGCTTCAGCACCGCCATCCGGCTGCTGTCCGGACGGGCGGGAATGGAGCGCCGGTACGCCAAGGACCTGCGGGCGCGCTCCGCCGAGGGGGAGCCCGGCGCCGACGCTCCGGACGCCGTCACCGAATCGGTGGACGTCCGGGGCTTCGTCATGCCGCCGACCCGGCCCCAGGCGAAGGCGCCGGTGCACGAGCGAGGTCACGAACGCGGGCACGAACGCGGATCGGGACGTCCCGAGGGGGCGCGCGAGGCGGTGCGTGAACCGGGATCCGACTCCGGGCGCGAACCGCGCGAACAGGGCGCCGGGCCGGCCCGCGACCACGCCGCCGCGCAGTCCGCGGCCGCGGCCTCCGGATCCGCTCCGACCCCGTCGGTGTCGGCGTCGGCGTCGGCCCACGCCCTTGCGGCCGCTTCCGCCGGGTCGCACGCTCCCGCGAGTTCCGCAGCCTCCGCGTCCGCGCGCGAGGGCGGCGCGGCCCCGGCGGGTCGACGTGTGCCGGTCGCACGGCACCCCTCCTCCGCACGGCCGTCGGCGCGGCGCACGTCCTCCGCGCAGGCGTCCGCCGCGCGCGCCCAGCGCTCGAAGGCGCTCGCACGCCGTCGGCGCACCACGGTGATGCTCTTCCTCGCCTTCACGCTCGGCGCGATCGTCGCGGCGGTCGGCGGCCTCGCCTTCCTCTGGGCGCCCGGCGTGCCCGCCGTCCTGCTCAGTGCGTACATCGCCTATCTGCGCGCCCAGGAGCACCGCCGTTTTGCGTACCAGATGGACCGCAGGCGCGCCGAGGTCGCCGCGCAGCGGCTGCGCGAGCGCCAGCGGCCCCGGCGGGCCCCGTCCCCGTCCCCGGCCCCGGCGAGCACGTCGTCCCTCGACACCGGCTCCGACGCCGGCGCAGAGGAGCCGCACGAGGACGCCGAACCGGAGACCGACCCGGGCCTGCTGGCGCTGGCCGCGGACCGCAGGGCGCTCGTCGAGCAGACCGACCACGCGGAGTGGGTCGACCAGCAGCGCGAGCGGCAGCGCCGCCCCGGGCACGGCGAGAGCTGGGACCCGGTCCCGGTCCCGCTGCCCACCTACGTGACCGCACCGGTCGCCCCGCGCGCCACGTCCGACGTGGATCTCGCGGCGCCCGACGCCTGGAGTTCGGCCCGGTCGAGCTCCGTCGCGCCGGACCAGGAGGCGGCCGACGCAGGGGACGACCCGGCCGGGGAACCGGAATCTGCGGACCGCGCGGAGGACAGGTCCGAGGAGGGCGGCGAGCGCAGCGACGCACGGCGCGCGGCCTCGGCCCGGCGCTCGCGCGAACGCGGCCGCACCCCGCTGTTCGACCAGTACGAGGACGGCGAGCGACCCCTGGCCGCCAACGAATGAGGCCTCCCCGCGCCCCTGCCCGGCCTCGGGGAACGGATTTCCAAGCAGGCCGATGGGGGTGCTAGAGTTTCACTCGTTGCAAGGGCCTGTGGCGCAGTCTGGTAGCGCACCTCGTTCGCATCGAGGGGGTCTGGGGTTCAAATCCCCACAGGTCCACTGCACGACTGTTCTTGAGTTGACTCGGGAGCGGTTGACGAGATCCCGCCGATCTTCATGATCGGCGGGATCTTCGTCGTTTCCGGAGTCTGTTCCAAGGTGTTCGGGTCGATGGACGTCAGTGGTCTACGGCTTTGACGGTGCCGCCGTCCGGTCAGGCCCTGTTGCGTGAATGACGGTTGGCCCCGGGGCGCCGGCACCGGCGTTGGTGCGATTCGGGTGACCGAGGCCCGACGGGTGCGCGTGCGCCATCGGCGGGCTCACTGGCCGACCCTTCCGTCGACGCGCTCGCGCAGGAGGTCGGCGTGGCCGCAGTGGCGGGCGTACTCCTCGATCCGGTGCACCATCAGCTCCCGGACGGCGATCCTCTCGTCGCCCACCCGCTCGCTCAGATCGGGGTGCTCGGCCAGTGCGGCGTCGGTCGCGGACTGCTCGCGCTCCAGGTCCGAGAACGCGGCGTCCACCAGGGCCTGCTCCGCGAGCGCCCCGTGAAAGTCCGCGTCCTTCTCGCCGTACAGCCTCGGCAGCGGATCGCCGTCGGTGATCCAGTTGCGCCAGTCCCGCTCCACCTCGGCGAGGTGCCGGACCAGGCCGAGCAACGACATCGTCGACGGCGGCACCGACCGGCGGGCCAACTGCTCGGCGTCCAGGCCCTCGCACTTCATCCGCAACGTCAGGCGATAGCCCGTCAGGAAGTCCCGCAGCGTCGCCGACTCCCCCTCCGGACCCGGCCCTTGCGTGTCGCGGGGGTCGTCGTCCGGGTCGACCCACATGTCGGGGAAGGTGGTTGCCGTGCTCCATCGCGCGGGGCGGTCATCCATGCGTCGCATACTCGTCCTTGACGGTCCGTGCCCGCCACCGGGTTTTCCCCGCGCCGCGGGCGCCGTGTCCGCGGCCCGGCGTGAGGCGCGGGGCCGCTGCCGTCGTGGTGAGGGAGGCGGTCAGGACTCTGAGCGTCACATGACACACCTCCGCCGCCCTGCCCACCCTCGGCCGGTTCACCCGCACTGCTCGGTCCTCGCGGTGCCGGCCTACCTCAGGAGCTGAGGGGCTTTGCGAAGCAGCGGCTCGACTCGTACGCGCGGTAGTAGCCGAACTTCGTGCACGGCTCGTAGCCGCTGGAGGTGTACAGGGCGATGGCCTCCGGCTGCTCGGTGCCGGTCTCCAGCACCATCCGGACGCGGCCGGCGCCGCGTGCGTCCTCCTCCAGCGCGGCGAGCATCCGCCGCGCCAGACCGCGCCCGCGCATGTCCCGGACCACGAACATCCTCTTCAGCTCGGCGTCGCCGTCCTGGTTGCCCTCGCCGTTCTCGTCCTGGCTGCGCCAGCCGCCGGTGGCCACCGGGCGGTCGGTCTCGTCGTAGGCGACGAGGTAGACGCCGCGGGGCGGCCGGAAGTCGGCGGGCGCGAGGACGGTCGCGTCGCCGCCGTCGCCGTAGCGCTCGTGGTACTCGGCCTGGACCTCGTCGTTGAGCTTGACCGCGTCGGGGTGGTCGAAGGGGACCGGACGTATTTTCACGCCCCACACAGTACGTGCCCGCCGCATGCAGTACGCGCGCGTCCCGCGGTACATGCCGCACGGCCTGCGGCTCGTGGCCTGCGGCATGTGGCCCGCGGCCTGCGGCCCGCGTCCGGCCGGTGGGCTCGGGCCGGTATCGTGCCGGGGTGCTGACCGTGACCTCGGACGAGGGGTCCTTCCTGCCGGGTCGCCTGTGAGGTCTAGGAGAGTGTTGTGCTGACGGTGACCTCCGTGAACGTCAATGGACTGCGTGCCGCCGCGAAGAAGGGCTTCGTGGAGTGGCTCGCGGACACCTCCGCCGATGTGCTGTGCCTCCAGGAGGTGCGGGCCGAGCCGGAGCAGCTGCCGGAGACGGTCCGGGCCCCCGAGGGCTGGCACGTCACGCACGCGCCGGCCGCCGCGAAGGGCCGGGCGGGCGTCTCCCTCTACACCCGCCGTGAGCCCGACGCCGTCCGCGTCGGCTTCGGCTCGTCCGAGTTCGACGGCAGCGGCCGCTACGTGGAGGCCGACCTGCCGGGTGTGACGGTCGCCTCTCTCTACCTGCCCTCCGGCGAGGTCGGCACCGAACGGCAGGACGAGAAGGTCCGCTTCATGGACCAGTTCCTCGCCCACCTCAAGGAGCTGCGCGAACGCGCCGCCGCCGACGGCCGCGAGGTCCTGGTCTGCGGCGACTGGAACATCGCCCACCGGCAGGCCGACCTGAAGAACTGGCGCGCCAACCAGAAGAGCTCCGGCTTCCTGCCCGAGGAGCGGGAGTGGCTGAGCAGGGTCCTCGCCCCGGCGGACGGCGGCTACGTGGACGTCGTGCGGGAGCTGCACCCGGACCTGGAGGGCCCGTACACCTGGTGGTCGTACCGGGGGCGGGCGTTCGACAACGACTCGGGCTGGAGGATCGACTACCACGTCTCGACGCCCGGCCTCGCGGGCAAGGCCGTCAAGGGGCTGGTGGAGCGGGCGGCCACGCACGCCGAGCGCTGGTCGGACCACGCCCCGGTGACCGTCGTCTACGACCTCGCGGGTCAGTGAATCCAGCCGGTTCTCAGGTCTCCTGCGCCGGGGTCTCCCGCCGCAGCCGTCGGTCCAGTGCCAGGGACAGTTCCGCCTCCACCACGCTGCGGGCCAGGGGGCGCAGGCGGGGCAGGTCCTTCTCGGCGGCGTGGCGCAGGATCAGGTCGGTGAAAAGTCCGGCGAGGGCGTCGGCGTGTTCGCGGACGCGGACGCCCGCCGCCAGGACGTCGGCGAGCGGGATCCCCTCGGCGACGAGGGCGGAGGACACGTCCAGGAGCCGTCGGCTGATGTGGACGATCTCGTCGCCGTCGGTGCCCAGGTAGCCGAGGTCGAGGGCGGCGGCGAGGTTCTCGGGGGTGACCTGGCCCTCGAAGCGGGCGGCGAGTTCCTCGGGGGTGAGGCGGACGGGCTCCTCCTCGGTGGGGCCGCCGACGCCGATCAGCTCGGCCACGTCGCTGCCCTGGTCCAGGGCGTCGGCCAGTTCGGCGATGCCGGTGAGGGTGTGGCCGCGTTCCAGGAGGGCGGAGATCGTCCGCAGCCGGGCCAGGTGGTGGTCGTCGTACCAGGCGATGCGGCCCTCGCGCCGGGGCGGTGCGAGCAGTTTGCGCTCGCGGTAGAAGCGCAGGGTGCGCACGGTGATGCCGGCCTGGGCGGCCAGCTCCTCCGTCCGGTACTCGCGCTTCTCCGTCACGGGCGAAGCTTATGTTGTGCCGCGGGTGACTTTCCCTCTCCCGGGCCCCTACCCATCGGTACGGGCCTGTTCTACGCTCCCATTGCGCCAGTGTTCACTGGCAGAGTCGCGTGTGTGGCACGGCTGGGAGGTGTCGGGATGACCGAACACGTACGGGTGGCGGTGATCGGGTCCGGCTTCGGCGGACTGGGGGCCGCCGTGCGGCTGCGCCGGGAGGGGATCACGGACTTCGTGATCCTGGAACGGGCGGGCAGCGTGGGCGGGACCTGGCGGGACAACAGCTACCCGGGGTGCGCCTGTGACGTGCCGTCCCACCTCTACTCCTTCTCCTTCGCGCCCAACCCGGACTGGCCGCGCGCCTTCTCCGGCCAGGAGCACATCCGCGCCTACCTGGAGCACGTGACGGACGTGTTCGGGCTGCGGCCGCACCTGCGGCTCGACTCCGAGGTGCTGCGGATGACCTGGGACGCGCGGGAGCTGCGCTGGGACGTCGAGACCAGCGCCGGACGCTACTTCGCCGACGTCGTCGTGTCGGCCACCGGGCCGCTGTCCGATCCGAAGATCCCGGCGGTCCCCGGCCTGGACGCCTTCCCCGGCAAGGTCTTCCACTCGGCCCGCTGGGACCACGGCCACGACCTCGCCGGCAAGCGGGTCGCCGTGGTCGGCACCGGCGCCTCGGCCGTCCAGATCGTGCCGGCCATCCAGCCCGACGTCTCCCGGCTGACCCTCTTCCAGCGCACCCCGCCGTGGGTGATGCCCCGCGTCGACCGGGCCGTCAGCGGTGCGGAGCGAGCTCTGCACCGGGCGCTGCCCGCGACCGCCCGGCTGCGGCGCGGCCTGCTGTGGGGCATCCGTGAGCTCCAGGTGCAGGCGTTCACCAAGCACCCGAACGAACTCGGCTTCGTCGAGCGGCTCGCCAGGCGCAACATGGCCCGCGCCGTCAAGGACCCGGCCCTGCGCGCCAAGCTCACCCCCGGCTACCGCATCGGCTGCAAGCGGATCCTGCTGTCCAGCACCTACTATCCCGCCCTCACGCGCCCCAACGTGGACGTCGTCGCGAGCGGCCTGAGCGAGGTGCGCGGGTCCACCCTGGTCGCCGCCGACGGCACCGAGGCGGAGGCCGACGTGATCGTGTTCGGCACCGGGTTCCACGTCACGGACATGCCGATCGCCGACCGGGTGGTGGGCGCGGACGGGCGGACGCTCGCGGAGAGCTGGAAGGGCGGCATGCAGGCCCTGCGGGGCGCGTCCGCCGCCGGGTTCCCCAACTGGATGACGATCATCGGCCCGAACACCGGTCTCGGGAACTCCTCCATGATCCTGATGATCGAGTCCCAGCTGAACTACATGGCCGACTACCTGCGTCAGCTCGACGTCCTCGGAGGCCGTGCCGCGCTGGACGCCCGCCCGAGCGCCGTGCACGCCTGGAACCGCCGGGTGCAGGACCGTATGAAGCGGACGGTGTGGAGCACGGGCGGCTGCACCAGCTGGTACCTGGACGCGAACGGCCGCAACACCACCGTCTGGCCCGGCACCACGGCCGAGTTCCGGCGGGCCACGCGCCGAGTGGACCTCGCGGAGTACGAGGTCGTGCGCGCGTCCGCCCGGCCGAAGGCCGCCCAGGAGCAGCCCGCCCAGGCACAGTCCGAGGCGCAGGACGGTCAGGCGCAGGCCGCCGAGGACGAGGGGGTGACGGCGTGACCTCCGTCGGTGACGTCGCCTCCGTCCGTGAGCTGACCGCCGTCTCCGCCGACGGCGCCCGTCTGCACGTGGAGATCCACGGCCCGGCCTCGGGGGCCGAGGCCGCGCCCGCCGTCGTCCTCGCCCACGGCTGGACCTGCTCGACGGCGTTCTGGGCGGCCCAGATCCGCGAACTCGCCGTCGACCACCGCGTGATCGCGTACGACCAGCGCGGGCACGGACGCACCCCGGCGAGCCCGGCGTGCAGCACGGACGCCCTCGCCGACGACCTGGAAGCCGTCCTGCGGGCGACGCTCGCACCCGGGGAGAGGGCGGTGATCGCCGGTCACTCCATGGGCGGGATGACGGTGCTGGCGGCGGCCGGCCGGGACGCCTTCCGGGAGCACGCGGCCGCGGTCCTGCTGTGCAGCACCGGCGCCTCGCGGCTGGTCGCCGAGTCCACCGTCGTCCCGCTGCGGCCGGGCGGGCTGCGGACCTGGCTGACCCGGCGGGTCCTCGGGTCCAGGGCGCCCCTCGGGCCGGTCACGCCGGTCGCGATGCGGATCCTGAAGTACGCGACGATGGGCGCCGGAGCGGCCCCGCACATGGTGGAGGCGTGCGCCCGGATCGTGCACGCCTGCCCGCGCCGGGTGCGGCACGCCTGGTCCGACGTGCTGTTCCTGCTCGATCTCGACCAGGGCGTGGGGCGGTTGAGCGTGCCGACGGCGGTGCTGGTGGGCGCCGGCGACCGGATGACGCCGCCGGTGCACGCGCACCGGATCGCCGCTGCGCTCCCGCACTCCCTGGGCGTCACCGAACTTCCCGGCGTCGGCCACATGACGCCGGTCGAGGCGCCGGACCTGGTCACCGGACGGATCCGGGAACTCGTCACCACGTACACGCAGTCGAAGGAGGAGGGCGCATGAGCAGGGTCGAACTCGAGGGACAGGTCGTCGTGGTCACCGGGGCGGCGCGGGGCGTCGGGGAGCTGCTCGCCCGCAAGCTCTCCGCGCGCGGCGCGAAGGTCGCGCTGGTCGGTCTGGAGCCGGACGCGCTGAAGCAGGTGTCCGAGCGGCTGCACGGCGACAGCGGCCACTGGTACGCCGACGTGACCGACCACGAGGCGATGGCCCGCGTGGCGGCGGAGGTGAAGGAGCGCTTCGGCAAGGTGGACGTCGTGGTGGCCAACGCCGGTGTGGCCAACGGCGGTCCGTTCGCGGACTCCGACCCGGACTCCTGGCGGCGGGTCATCGAGGTCAACCTGATCGGCTCGGCCGTCACGGCCCGCGCCTTCCTGCCGCTGTTGCGGGAGAGCCGCGGCTATCTGCTGCAGATCGCCTCGCTCGCCGCGATCACGCCGGCTCCGATGATGACCGCGTACTGCGCGTCCAAGTCGGGCGTGGAGGCGTTCGCGCACAGTCTGCGCGCGGAGGTCGGCCACCAGGGCGTCGGCGTGGGCGTCGGGTATCTGTCCTGGACCGACACCGACATGGTGCGCGGGGCCGACCAGGACGCGGTGATGCGGGAGTTGAGGCAGCGGCTGCCGTGGCCGTCGAACAAGACGTACCCGCTGGGGCCGGCCGTCGACCGGATCGTGGCCGGCATCGAGCGGCGTTCCGCGCACGTGTACGGGCAGGGGTGGCTGCGCGGGATGCAGGCGGTGCGCGGGTATCTGCCCGGGATCATCGGGACCGTCGGCCGGCGCGAGATGAAGCGCTTCGCACCGCGGTTGCAGGGGATGCGGACCGGGCTGGTGGGAGCGGGCGGTTCCGCCGACGAACAGGCCAGGGCTACGCAGCGTGGTTGATCGACATGCGTGGCGTGACCGCCCGTGTGAGTCTGGTCGAGGCCCCACCACGGGGCTCTCACCCCCTCATCTCCCACAGGAGTGAACCCACATGGGTATGAAGGACAAGTTCCAGGACCAGCCCGAGCAGTGGCAGCAGAAGGCCCAGCAGAAGGCCCAGCAGGCCAAGGAGCAGGTCCAGCAGCGCGGCAAGCGGCGTCCGGGCGAGGACGCGGAGCGCATGCGTCCGGAGCGTGAGTCGTCGGAGCGCATGCGTCCGGAGCACGAGGCGTCGGAGCGCCGCAGCCCGCAGGAGCGCGAGCACGAGCGCGTCGGCTTCGACGAAGAGAGCTTCTGACACCCCGCTCCGGCGGTCGGTGAACGATGAGCAGGGGGCGCCCCGGGCCCGGGGCGCCCCTCCTCGTGTCGTCTCCCGCGTCGCCCTCGTCGCGTCCGCGCTCAGGTCGTGCGCGGGGGCAGTTTCGGGCGTGACCGGTCGGGGACGTCGGCGTAGCCGGGCGGGGTCGCCGGAGGTTTCGCGTCGAGCAGGTCCAGGGCCAGCCGTACGGCGTCGTCGAGTTGGGCGTGACGGCCCTCGGCCCAGTCGAGGGGCGTGCGCAGGATCTCCAGGTCGGGTGCGACGCCCCTGTTCTCCACCGACCAGCCGTACGCGTCGAACCAGGCCGCGTTCATCGGGACGGTGATGACGGTGCCGTCGCCGAGCTGGTGCCGGCCGGTCATGCCGACGACGCCGCCCCAGGTGCGCTGGCCGACCACCGGGCCCAGCCCGAGCAGTTTGAAGGCGGCCGTGATCATGTCGCCGTCGGAGGAGGTCGCCTCGTCCGCCAGCGCCACCACCGGCCCGCGCGGGGCGTTGGAGGCGTACGACACCGGCTGGGCGTCGCGGGTGAGGTCCCAGCCCAGGATCATGCGGGTCAGCTTCTCCACCACCAGTTCGCTGATGTGACCGCCCGCGTTGCCGCGCACGTCCACGATCAGCGCGGGCCGTGACACCTCCATCCGCAGGTCGCGGTTGAACTGGGCCCAGCCCGAGCCGCCCATGTCCGGGATGTGCAGGTAGCCGCACCGGCCGCCGCTCAACTCCCTCACCACCGCGCGTCGTTTGGTGACCCAGTCCTGGTAGCGCAGGGGGCGCTCGTCGACGAGCGGGACGACGGCCACCCGGCGGGGCCGGCCCGTCCCGCCCTCCGCGGGGGCCAGCGTGAGCTCCACCGTGGTGCCGCCCGCGCCGGCCAGCAGCGGGTAGGGGCCGGTCACCGGGTCGACCTCCCGGCCGTCCACGTGGGTGAGGACCGCGCCCGCCCGGATCCCGGTGCCGGCCAGCGGCGAACGCGCCCTGGAGTCGGAGGAGTCGCCGGGCAGGATCCGCCGGACCGTCCAACCGCCGTCCCTGCGCACGAGGTTGGCGCCGAGGAGGCCCTGGAGGCGCTGGTAGTGGGGCGGTCCCTCGTTGCGGCGGGCGGCGGTGACGTACGCGTGGGAGGTGCCCAGCTCGCCCAGCACCTCGCGCAGCAGGTCCGCGAACTCGTCGGGTGAGGCGACCCGTTCGACCAGCGGGCGGTACTGGTCGAGGATCGCGTCCCAGTCGATCCCGCACATGCCGGGGTCCCAGAAGTAGGCGCGGATCAGCCGGCCGGCCTCGTCGTAGGACTGCCGCCACTCGGCGCCCGGGTCCACCTCGTGCAGGATGCGCCGCAGGTCGATCCAGACCGTGGAGTCCGGGTCGCCGGACTCGGTGGACGGCACCGCCCGCAGGTCGCCCTCGTCGACCACCACCAGCCGGGTGCCGTCCCCGCTCGGCGCGAACCAGTCGAGGTCGCCGACGAGTTCGGACTTCTTCGCCTTGCCGACGTGGAAGTGCTCCAGCGTCGGCCGTCCGCTCGTGTCGTCCGGGTTGGCGAACGTCTCGCCGAGCGCCCCCGAGATCGGCCAGCGCAGCCACACCAGTCCGCCGCCCGCCACCGGGCACAGGGCCGAGTACTTGGAGGCGATGACGGGGAAGGGGGTGACGCGGCTGGCCAGCCCTTCGGTCTCCACGGTCACCGTCCCGTCGGCGCCGTCGCCGTCGTCCTCCAGCGGGTCCAGCCCGCCGGCGGCCGGACGGCCTTCCGGGGTCAGCGCGAAGGGCGAGGGCGTCGCGGAGGAGAGGGGCACGAGGTAGGGGCGGCAGCCCAGCGGGAAGGACAGGTCGCCGGTGTGCACGTCGTAGACCGGGTCGAAGCCGCGCCAGGAGAGGAAGGCGAGGTACCGGCCGTCCCGGGTGAACACCGGGTTCTCGTCCTCGAAGCGGCCGTCGGTGACGTCGATGACCGACCGGTCCTTCATTCGGGCCATCTTGATCTGGCGCAGGGAGCGCCCGATCCCGGGATGCGACCAGGTCAGCCAGCCCCCGTCCGGCGAGAAGGCCAGGTCGCGGACGGGCCCGTTGGCCGACGCGATCAGCTCGATGACCTCGTCGCCGCCCGCGTCTCCCGCGTCCCCCTCCCCCTCGGTGAGGTCGACGAGCAGCAGCCGGCCGTCGTGCGAGGCGACGGCGAGCCGTTCGCCCTGCGGGTCGGCCGCCGTCTCCAGCACCCGGCCGAGCCTGCCGGAGGCCAGCCGGCGGGGCGCGCGCCGGCCCGTGGCCCGGGGCAGATCGGCGACCTCGACGGCGTCCTCGCCGTCCGCGTCCGTCACATAGGCGACCTGTCCGCGGGTGCCGAGCATCTCCGGCAGCCGCACCCGCACTCCGGGGGTGTCGGTGATCGTCCGGGCGGGTCCGTCGCGGTGGGTGAGCCAGTACAGGCTGCCGCGGACGACGACCGCGCCGGCCCGGCCGGTCTCGTCGACGGAGATGCCGTCCACGTGCTGGGCGGCCGGGATCTGGTAGGGGCGGCGGCCCGCGCGCGGCCCGTTGAGGCGCACGTCGATCCGGCGCGGCTCGGAGCCCGCGGCGAGGTCGTCGACGATCCACAGGTCCCCGCCGCACTGGTACACCACCCGGGTGCCGTCGCCGGCGGCGTGCCGGGCGTAGAAGGCGTCGTGATCGGTGTGCCGGCGCAGGTCGGAGCCGTCGTGGGCGCAGGAGTAGAGGTTGCCGACGCCTTCGTGGTCGGAGAGGAACGCGATCCGGCCGCCGACGAGGAGCGGGCTGGCGAGATGGCCTTCGAGGCCCTCCAGGAGCCGTCGCCCGTGCAGCCACAGCCGGCCGGTGGCGCCGCCCCGGTAGCGTTTCCAGGCTGCCGGCTCGTGCGGTGGGGTGCCGGTGAGCAGGAGCGTGCGGCGTTCGCCGTCGAGCTCGGCGACCTGGAGGTCGGAGACCGGGCCCCAGGGGAGCTTGCGGCCCGGGGAGCCGTCGGGGGTGACCTTGTAGGCCCAGGTGAAGTAGGAGAAGGGCTCGCCGTGGGAGGCGACGGCGAGGATGTCGGCGTTTCCGTCGGCGTCCGGGGGCGCCCAGCCGCAGACCCGCGTGTCGGAGCTGCCCCAGTAGGTCAGCCGCCGTCCCGGACCGCCCTCCACCGGCACGAGATGGATCTCCGGGACGAGACTGCGCCAGCTCGTGTAGGCGATCATGCGGCCGTCGGGGGAGAAGCGGGGGTGTCCGGCCTTCGTGCGGTCGACGGTGAGCCGCCAGGCTCGGCCCGGCTCGGCCAGCGGGGCCAGCCAGAGGTCGTCCTCGGCCACGAAGCACAACAGGTCACCATGGAGATGGGGCAGGCGCAGATAGCTCACCTCCCCATGCTTTTCCGGGGGATGGACCCGGGCAACTTATGACATGTGTGCGGAACCGGGCGCGCGTGAGGCAGCGCACGTACGAAACGGTTTCGTTTCGCAAGGAAGTGCGCTAGATTCGGGATGTACGCATGAGGAACCGTGTCGGGTCCGGCTCGGTTCGGTCCGGAGTCGGAGGGGGAAGGGGAGCGGGATGACTGAGTTCGCAACGGCGCGTCGCAGCCGCATCACCCCCGAGCGCGAGGCGGAGCTGTACGAAGCCGTGCTCGAACTGCTCCGCGAAGTCGGCTACGACGCCCTCACCATGGACGCCGTCGCCGCTCGCACCCGGTCCAGCAAGGCCACGCTCTACCGCCAGTGGGGCGGCAAGGCCGAACTGGTGGCCAAGGCGGTCCGCCACGGCAAGCCGGGCGGCTCCGTCGGCGAGGTCGACACCGGAACGCTCCGGGGTGACCTGCACGCCCTCACCCTGCGTTCGGACGACTGCGAGATGGAGCAGAGCTCCGCGCTGATGAGGGGTCTGGCCATGGCGGTCCACGGTAACCCGGACCTGCTGAAGGCCTTCAAGGAGCACCTCGTCGAGCCGGAGATGGCGGAGTTCGGCCGCGTGCTGCAACGAGCGGTCGACCGGGGCGAGGTCCGTGCGGACTGCCCGGCGCTGCAGTTCGTGCCGCACATGATGATCGGCGCGTTCGCCGCCCGCACCATGCTCGACGAGCAGCCGCCGACCCAGGCGTTCCTCCTTTCGTACATCGACGCCGTGGTCCTCCCCGCCCTCGGCGCACCCACCCCCTGACCGTCCCCACGGTCCGCCCACCCTGACGTCACCGCTCACGTCGTCGGGCCGATCACCCCTGCCTCGCGCCGGGTTGGTCAACCCTGCCCTGCACGCACACGACCTGACCGGGAGTACGCCTCCGTGGCCACGTTCCTCTACAAACTCGGCCGATTCGCCTTCAGGCGACGCGGCTTCATCGCCCTCATGTGGGTCGCCCTGCTGACCCTCGCCGGAGTCGGCGCCGCGACCGCGCCCGCACCGGGCGCCACCTCCTTCTCCATTCCGGGCGTCGAGGCTCAGAAGGCCTTCGACCTGCTGGAACAGCGTTTCCCCGGGGCGAGCGCCGACGGCGCGACCGGGCGCATCGTCTTCAAGGCCCCCAAGGGCCAGAAGATGACGGACGCCGCCAACCGGGCGACCGTCGACAGGACCGTCAAGGCCCTGAGCGGCGGCTCCGAGGTCGTCTCCGTCGCCGACCCGTTCACGACGCGCGCCGTGAGCAAGGACGCGACGGTCGCCTACGCCTCGGTCCGCTACGACGCGCCCGGCATGGAGCTGGCCGACGCGACCCGTGACGCCCTGGAGAAGGCCGCGGACGACGCTCGGGCCGCCGGGCTCACCGTCGACGTCGGCGGTGACGCGCTGCAGGCCGGGGCCGAGCCGGGAGCGACGGGCGAGATCATCGGCCTCGCCATCGCCGCGGTCGTCCTCGTCGTCACCCTGGGCTCGCTCGTCGCGGCCGGACTGCCGCTGCTGACGGCGATCGTCGGCGTCGGCATCGGCGTCTCCGGCATCACCGCCCTCGCCAAGGCGCTCGACCTCGGCGACAACACCTCCACGCTCGCCCTGATGATCGGGCTCGCGGTCGGCATCGACTACGCCCTCTTCATCGTCTCCCGCTACCGCAGCGAGCTGGCCGAGGGCCGCGACCGCGAGGAAGCGGTCGGACGTGCCACCGGCACCGCCGGCTCGGCGGTCGTCTTCGCCGGTCTCACGGTCGTGATCGCCCTCGCCGGCCTCTCGGTCGTCGGCGTGCCGATGCTGTCCAAGATGGGCCTCGCCGCGGCGGGCACGGTCGTCGTCGCCGTCCTCATCGCGCTGACCATGATTCCCGCGCTGCTCGGTTTCGCCGGCAAGAAGGTCCGGGCGACGGGCGAGAAGCGCCGGTCGCGCGGGTCCGAGGCCGAGGCGTCCGGCCCGTCGGCCGCCTCCCGGCAGACCAGGCCCGGCCTGGGCGTGCGCTGGGCGAGCTTCGTCGTCCGGCGGCCGGCCGCCGTGCTGCTGCTCGGCGTGGTCGGGCTGGGCGCGATCGCCGTCCCGGCCGGTCAGTTGCAGCTGGGCCTGCCCGACGACGGTTCACAGCCGACGTCCACCACCCAGCGCCGGGCCTACGACCTGCTCTCGGAGGGCTTCGGCCCCGGCTTCAACGGCCCGCTGCTGATCGTGGTCGACGCCCGCAAGAGCGACGACCCGCAGGCGGCGGCCGCCTCGGTGACCGACGGCATCAAGGGTCTCAAGGGCGTCGTGACGGTGACCCCGCCCGCCTTCAACAAGGCCGGCGACACCGCGACGATCACCGTGATACCCGGCTCCAAGCCCTCCTCGGCGCAGACGGAGGACCTGGTCCACGCCATCCGCGACCAGGGCGCCGGGATCCGGTCCGGCACGGGCGCGCAGGTGCTCGTCACCGGCACCACCGCGATGAACATCGACTTCTCGCAGAAGCTCAACGACGCGCTCGTCCCGTACCTCGCTCTGGTCGTCGGCCTGGCCTTCCTGCTGCTGATCGTGGTCTTCCGCTCGATCCTGGTCCCGCTGAAGGCGGCCCTCGGCTTCCTGCTCAGCGTGCTCGCCGCGCTCGGCGCCGTCGTCGCGGTGTTCCAGTGGGGCTGGCTCGGCGGCCTGATCGGCGTCGAGGAGACCGGGCCGGTCATGTCGATGACGCCGATCTTCATGGTGGGCGTGGTCTTCGGCCTCGCGATGGACTACGAGGTGTTCCTCGTGACCCGGATGCGCGAGGCGTACGTCCACGGCGAGAGCCCGAGTCAGGCCGTGGTGACCGGTTTCCGGTACAGCGCGAAGGTGGTGGCCGCCGCCGCGGTCATCATGATGGCCGTCTTCGGCGGCTTCATCAGCTCCAGCGAGGCGATCATCAAGACGATCGGCTTCGGCCTCGCGAGCGCCGTCTTCTTCGACGCGTTCATCGTGCGCATGGCCATCGTGCCGGCCGTCCTGGCCCTGCTGGGCAAGAGGGCGTGGTGGCTGCCGAAGTGGCTGGACCGCGTGTTGCCCGACGTCGACGTCGAGGGCGAGAGCCTGAAGACGCAGGGCACGGCCGCCGGCGCCCAGGACGGCGACGCCAAGGACGACGACCGGGAGCTGGTGCGCGCCTGAGGCGCGAGACCGCCTGAGAGAGACCGCCGGTGAGGGTTCCGTGGAGACACGGGGCCGTCACCGGCTTTTTCTTCGTCCGTCCTGCTTTTTCCTCCTTTTTCCTCGTCCGCTCTGTGACCCACTTTCGGGTGACGCCCGGCGGCGGCAGGGGCCCGCAGGGCAGTGCTGCCAATGATTCGGAGCGTTCAGTACATATATGGACATGGAAGCCTACTGTCACCGGAATGTGGACGGTTCGTAACGTGCGGTGCCAATCAGGCGCGCTGACGGCGGCCGGTGGTCGAGTCTTGGCCATGCGGCCGATTCGGGCCGTGACCCGCACCACGCAAGGAGACCTTGTGTCCGTTAACACTGTTTCCGCTCGCTGTCTCGCCGCCGCCGCGATCGCCGCGGCCGTCGTCGGGACGGTGGCGCTGCCGGCCTCCGCGGCCGACCACCACCCCCGCCAGGACCGGCCGAAGGTGGAGATCAGTGCCGTGCAGTACGACGCACCGGGCCGAAACGACCGCTCCGCCCGCTCGCTGAACAGGGAGTGGGTCGAGCTGACCAACACCACCCGCCACGTGGTCAACCTGGACGGGTGGACCCTCTCGGACGAGCGCGGCGAGACCTACACCTTCCGCCACTACCGGCTGGCGCCCCGCGCCACCGTCCGCGTCCACACCGGTGAGGGCCGCGACACCCGCTCCGACCTGTTCCAGGACCGCCACCGCGAGGTGTGGGACAACTACTCCGACACCGCCACCCTGCGCAACGACCGCCGCTGGGTCGTGGACGTCGAGTCCTGGGGCCACGGCCGTCACGGCGGCTGGCGGCACGACCGCGACGACCGTCACGACGGCGGCCGTCACGACCGCGACGACCGTCACCACGGCGGCCGTGACTGACAGCCCCACCCGGGCCGTCCCGGCCTGAAGGCGAAGCGCCCGACCCCTCCCCGGGGCCGGGCGCTTCGTCGTCCCTCCCGTCACGCTTCAGTGGCGGGCGGGGTGCGTGGGCGGAGCGTGCGGGCGTGGGTGTGGGTGCGGGTGTCGGGCTGGAGGAGCACTCTGGAAGCAGGAGCTTCGGAGGTGATCGTCATGGCCGTCATGCACACCACGGTCGGCTGGCATGTCGAGTTGGAGTTCGAGGAGGACGAACGGCACACACGGGCGGTCGCGCTGGTGCGTCTGCCGGACGGGACCGAGATCCGGGCGCACGGACATGCCTCACGGCACACCGTGGACGCCAACCAGCCCCGGGTCGGGGAGGAGATCGCGGGCGCCCGCGCGCTCAACGAGATCGCCATGCAGCTGCTGACCAAGGCTCATCTGGAGATCGACGACGCCTCCGGGCGGACGTCCCACTCGATCAACGTCTAGCCGCGGAGGCCCGGACGTCTGTAGGCGGCCGGCGGCAGGCGGCACGGCCGCGTCGGGCGTGTCAGCGCGCGGTCGTCGCCGTGCGCAGGGCACGGAGCAGGGCCTGGGCGCGGGGGTCCGCCGTCACGCTCGTCCGGAAGCCGTTGGTGACGTAGCCGAAGGCGATCCCCGACTCCGGGTCGGCCAGGCCGAGGGCGCCGCCGCGGCCCGGGTGGCCGAAGGAGGCGGGGGAGAGCAGGGGGGACGCGGCGCTGTGCAGCATGTGGCCGAGGCCGAAGCGGGTGTTCACCACGAGCACCCGGTCCGGGCCGGACGACTGCTCGCCGCGCGCGAGCGCCGTCGTCTCGGGCCGCAGCAGCCGTGTCCCGCCGTCGACCTCACCGATCAGCGAGGCGTAGAAGCGGGCCAGGCCGTCGGCGGTGGCGATGCCGTTGGAGGCGGGCAGGGCCGCGGCCCGGTAGGCGGGGTCGTTCTCGTCGGGCAGCGGGGTGATCGCGGCGAAGGCACGGCGGGTGAGCGAGTGCGGGTCGGCGTAGGCGGCGGCCACGGCGGGCTTGGGCCGGGTCTTGAGCGCGCCGCTCTGCGCCGGCGCCTCCACCTGCCCCACGCGCCCCACCCGCGCGCGCTGCGCCGCCGGCAGCCCGAGCCACAGGGCGGCCCCGACCGGCCCGGCGATCTCGTCGGCGATCCACTCCCCGACGGGCCGCCCGGTGATCCGCCGCACCAGCTCGCCGGTCAGCCAGCTGTACGTCTGCGCGTGGTAGCCGTGGTCGGCGCCCGGCTCCCAGACGGGCGTCTGCGCCGCGACCGCCGCCGCGCCGAGATCGGGGTCGGCGGCCTCGGCGGGGGTCAGCGGCCGGTCCAGCACCGGCACACCGGCGCGGTGCGCGAGCAGATGCCGTACGAGCGTGCGTTCCTTGCCGGCCGCCTTGTACTCCGGCCAGTACGACCCGACCGGCGCGTCCAGGTCCAGCTCGCCGCGCTGGTGCAGCAGCAGGAGGCCGGCGGCGACGACGCCCTTGGTCGCCGACCGCACGATCTGGGCGGTGCCCTGTTCCCAGGGGGCCGTCCCGGCCTCGCCGTCCACGTCCCGCGCGCCGCCCCACAGGTCGACGACCTTGTGCCCGTCCCGGTAGACGGCCACCGCCGCGCCCCGGTCCCCGAGCGTCTCGAAGTTGCGGACGAACGCCTCCCGGACCGGCTCGAAGCCCTCGGCCACCGCACCGTTCACGTCCACGCCCGCACGTCCTCTCGGAGATCTCCTTCGACTCCTCGGGGAACGCCCCCGGCAAGCCTGCGATTCCTTCGCCCCGCCGGCCGAGAACGATCGTTACCCGGACGTGAGCAGAGCGCGGGGCAAGGTGCTCGCCGAGGAGCGCGAGTCATCGGCGGTGGGTCCGCCGTTCGTCACGCGCCCAGTGTCACGGAGCGCGGGTCGAACCCGAAGGGCAGCTCCAGCCGGTGCGCGCTCATGAGAGCCTCGTCGGCGAGCAGGTCGCCGGTCCTGCCGTCCGCCGCGATCACGCCCTCGCTGAGGATCAGGGCGCGCGGGCACAGCTCGAGGGCGTACGGCAGGTCGTGCGTGACCATGAGCACCGTGACGTCCAACGACCTCAGGATGTCGGCCAGTTCGCGGCGAGAGGCCGGGTCGAGGTTGGAGGACGGCTCGTCCAGGACGAGGATCTCGGGCTCCATCGCGAGCACCGTCGCGACCGCCACGCGCCGCCGCTGGCCGAAGGAGAGATGGTGCGGCGGACGGTCCTTGAACTCGGCCATGCCCACCTGTGCGAGGGCGTGGTCGACGCGCGCCTCCAGGGCGGCCCCCTTCAGCCCGGCCGCCGCCGGTCCGAACGCCACGTCCTCGCGCACGGTCGGCATGAACAGCTGGTCGTCCGGGTCCTGGAAGACGATGCCGACCCTGCGCCGGATCTCGGCCATGTGCTGCCGGCCGACCGGCAGCCCGGCCACCGTCACCGTGCCGGCCCCACCGCTCAGGATGCCGTTGAGATGCAGCACCAGGGTCGTCTTGCCGGCGCCGTTCGGCCCGAGCAGCGCGACCCGTTCGCCGCGCGCGACGGTGAAGTCCACGCCGAACAGGGCCTGGTGGCCGTCGGGATAGGCGAAGGCGAGGCCGGAGACGTCCAGGGAAACGTCGGTCACAGGGTCAGTCACAGGGTCCATCCCAGCATGCAGACGACGAGGGCGGCGAACGGGAGGGTCAGTGCGTACGACCACTGCGCCCGGGTCGCGGTCGCCTCGTCGATCACCGGCATCGAGCCGGCGTAGCCGCGGCTGATCATGGCCAGGTGCACGCGCTCCCCGCGCTCGTAGGAGCGGATGAACAGCGCGCCCGCCGACTTCGCGAGCACCCCCCAGTGCCGCACGCCCCGCGCCTCGAAGCCGCGCGACTCCCGGGCGACCCGCATGCGCCGCATCTCGTCCGTGATGACGTCGCCATAGCGGATCATGAAGGAGGCGATCTGCACCAACAGCGGGGGCAGCCGCAGCCGTTGCAGGCCGAGCAGCAGCTCGCGCAGCTCCGTGGTGGACGCCAGCAGGACGGAGGCGGCGACCCCCAGGGTGCCCTTCGCGAGGACGTTCCAGGCGCCCCACAGACCGTTGACGCTGAGGGAGAGTCCGAGGACGTCCACCCGCTCGCCCTCGGCCACGAAGGGCATGAGCACGGCGAACGCGACGAACGGCACCTCGATCAGCAGCCGCTTCAGCAGGAAGCCGGCCGGCACGCGCGCGCGGTGCGCGACGGCGGCGAGCAGGACGGCGTACAGGCCGAACGCCCACATCGCCTCCCGCGGCGTCGACACGACGACGACCACGAACCCGAAGGCGGCGGCGAGCTTGGTGTGCGGCGGCAGGCCGTGCACGGGCGAGTGTCCGTGCCGGTAGAGCCGGTGCGCGTGTCCCGCTCCCATGGCGTCAGACGCCGCTCGTGGAGGCCGCGGCCACGTCGCCCGTGCGGCGTCGGCGCACCGCCCAGAACACCGCGCTGCCCGCGACGACGGTGGTGCCGACGCCGATCACCCCCGCCAGGCCGCCCGAGAGGCGGGCGTCGGCGACGTCCTTGACGCCGTAGTCGGCGAGCGGGGAGTCGGAGGAGGCGTGCTTCTCCGTCCTCTTGTCGATGCCGTGGTCGGCGGCGACTTTCTCCAGGCCGTCGGGGTTCGCGGAGGCATAGAAGCTGACGAAGCCGGCCAGGACGAGGGAGGTGACCAGGCCGGTCACCCACAGCGTGCGCCGCGAGGCGCGGGCGGCCACGGGCGCCGTGCGCGTCCCGTCGTCCGCCGGGGCGTCGACGAGTTCGCCGTTCACCCGCAGCCGGAGCCGCTGCCGCAGATCGCGCGCGCCGTGCACGAGGTCCGGCCGGACGGCGACGACGGCGCCCACCGTCAGCGCGGTGATCGCGGCCTCGCCGACGCCGATCAGGACGTGCACGCCGATCATCGCGCCGGCCACCTTGCCGATCGCCACGTCGGTGGTGCCGCCGATCCAGTAGACGAGCGTGAAGGCCACGGCGGCGGCGGGCACGGACAGCAGGGCGGCGACGAAGGAGGCGGCCGTGAGGGAGCGGCGGCCGCGGGGCAGCACCTTCACCAGGCCGCGGAACACCGCGTACGACACGACCGTCGTCACGATCGCCATGTCGGTGATGTTCACGCCGAGGGCGGTGAGCCCGCCGTCGGCGAAGAGGATGCCCTGCATCAGCAGGACCACGGAGACGCACAGGATCCCGGTGAAGGGACCCACGAGTATCGCGGCGAGCGCGCCGCCGAGCAGATGGCCGCTGGTCCCCGCGGCGACGGGGAAGTTCAGCATCTGCACGGCGAAGATGAACGCCGCGACGAGACCGGCGAGCGGCGCGGTCCGGTCGTCGAGCTCGCGGCGCGCGCCGCGCAGGCTGACGGCGATGGCGCCGGCGGCGACCACTCCGGTCACGGCGGACGTCGGGGCGTTGATGAATCCGTCGGGTACGTGCACCCGATGATGATAGTGGCTTAATGCGAACCATTCGCAAGAGCGAGGAATGCGTCCCGTTCGAGAGACCGGCCGCCCGCCGCCGGCCCGGGGTCGGGTCCCCTCGGGTCTGCTCGGGTCCGTGTATCGCACAGATGAGATATGTCGGTCCGGGAGGGCGCAATCCGCAAAATATGCGACATTGGAGAGGAAGCGGATGCATGACTTCCGCACAGGTCACGCTGCGTGAGAGGGCCGGTCGATGTCTGTAGTCGAACAGTACGCGCGAGCCCACATCGTCACCGACGGCGACCGGGTCGCGGAGGACACGGCCGTGCCGGTCGTCCTGCGCTACGACCCGGAGCAACCTCGCTCCGTGCGCGTCGGGCTGCCCGACCGCCGGGAGTGGACGTTCTCCCGCACCCTCCTGGAACAGGGCCTGCGCGCCCCGGCCGGCACCGGCGAGGTGCGGGTCTGGCCGTGCGGGCGCGTGCAGACCGTGGTCGAGTTCCACTCCGCGCACGACGTCTCGGTCGTCCAGTTCGAGTCGAAGACGCTGCTGCGCTTCCTGCGCCGCACCTACATGGCGACGGCCCAGCAGCCCGTCCCGCGCTAGCCGGGCTCTCAGCCGCCCATCCGCAGCAGGGACGCCACGATCGGGCCGGCCGTGTCGCCGCCGTGGCCGCCCGCCTGGACGACGCCCGCGGCCGCCAGATCCCCGCGGTAGGCGGTGAACCAGCCGTTGGGCTTGTCCTGGTTGTCGACCTCGGCCGAACCCGTCTTGGCGCCGTAGTCGGGGCCCAGGCCGGACATCGCCTCGGCGGCGGTGCCGGCCGCGGCCGTGTAGTTCATCAGCTCGCGCAACTGCGACAGAGTGGACGGCGACAGCGTGCGCGAGGCCGACGCCAGCGTGCGGCCGTCCACCGACGGGGCGACCAGGTACGGCTGGTGGAAGGCGCCCGACTTCACGGTGGCGGCGACCGACGCCATGTTCAGCGGGTTCATCCGCACCCCGCCCTGCCCGATGAGGGAAGCCGCCATCTGCGCCTTGGACTGCACCGGCACCGAGCCGTCGAAGGACGGGACGCCGATCGCCCAGTTGTTCATCGACAGGCCGAACACCTGCTGGGCCTGCTTGGTCAGGCTGTCGTCGCTCAGCTCGGGGGCCTGGCTGATGAAGGCCGTGTTGCACGAGCGCGCGAAGCTCGCCTTGAACGAGCCGCCCTTGATCTCGAAGTCGTCGTCGTTGTGGAACTTCCACCCGCCGTAGGTGAACGTCTTCGGGCAGGGGTGGGTCTTGCCCGCCGACGCCAGCCCCTTGTCTATGAGCAGCGACGACGTGATGACCTTCATCGTGGAGCCGGGCGCGAGCGAGCCGTTGAACGCCGTGTTGAAGCCGCGGCTCGCGTTGGCCACCGCGAGTATCTCGCCCGTCGAGGGCCGCAGCACCACCACCGACGAGCGCGCCGTCTTCGCCACCTGCCGTTCTGCGGCGGCCTGGAGGGCCGGGTTCAGCGTCGTCCGCACGGTGCCGGGGGTGCCCTCGCTGAGCTCCAGCAGCGTCTTGTCGGAGGCCTTCTTCGCCTTCGACGCCTTTCCGCGGACCACCTGGAGCTCCACGCCCGCCTTGCCGCCGGCCTTCTTGCCGTACTTCTCCCGCAGCCCGTCCAGCACCGTGCCCAGCGAGGGGTACTTCGCGGCCGTCAGCTCGCCGCCGTCGCGGTCGACGGCCTTGACCGGCGGGGTGCCGGAGTCGCCGGTGACGAGCGTGTCGCCGTCCTGGAGGTCGGGGTGGACGACGGACGCGTGCCAGTCGACCTGCGCCTTGCCGTTCTTCGGGTTGCGCACCACGGTGAGCGCGCTGTCGTACGCCAGCGGCTTGCCGATGTCCTTGTACTTCACCGTGGCCTTCACGGAGAACGGGACCCTGACGCCGGCGGCCTTGCCCGCGGTGAGGGTGACGTCCGTGATGTGGGCGTCCTTGGTGTAGCCGGTCAGCAGGGCGGTGGCGGCCGCCGAGTCGTCGGTGACGGCCGCCGCCCGGGCCGCCTCGCCCTTCTGCCATGCCGTCAGGAACCGGGCCGCCAGGGCCTTCGCCTCGGTGGCCGACGGCGCGTCGGCCCGGACCCGCGGCACCTGCTTGCCGTTGGCCGCCGCGGCCGAGCCGTCGTCGGCCGCCGCTCCGCCGTACAGCGCGTAGACGCCGAGCCCGGCGCCGCCGACCACGACGGCGATCATCCCGCCGACCACGGCGGGACGCCGCTTGTTGCCTCGTTCTTCGACGCGCCTTCTCTTGCCCACTGCCAGATCCTCCGGATCCCCAGGGGCTCTCCCCCCAGCCCCAGCGCCCTCGTTGCCCTCGTTGACCCCAATGACGGCTACCACCCTAGAGTCCCCACGGGGGACGCGACGTCACGTGTGACGTCAGCCACCCCGCAAGGCTCGCTTCCGTCCGCCGATTTCGCCGCCGCCCGACCGGACGCCCGCCCTTGTCCGGCCCCGCCCGGCCCCCGCCCGTCCCTTGAGGCCCCGCGTGTGCGGCGGTGTTCAGCCGGCCCGCAGCACCTCCGCCACGAGCGGGCCGGACGCGTCGACGCCGTGGCCGCCGTCCTGGGTCATCGCCGCCGCCGCGACGTCGTCGCGGTAACCGGTGAACCAACTGTCGGACCTGGCCCGCCCGTCGACCTCGGCGGAGCCGGTCTTCGCGCCGATCCGGCCGCTGAGCCCGGCCATCACGTCGGCCGCGGTGCCGCTGGTCGCGGTGCGGTTCATCATCGAGCGCAGCTGCTGCACGGTGCTCGGCGACAGCCCGCGCGCCTGCGCCGGTTCGCGGCCGTCGAGGCTGAGCGGGACGATCACCGGCTGGCGGAACGTGCCCGTCATCGCGGTCGCCGTCACCGACGCCATGTTCAGCGGGTTCATCTGCACCTGGCCCTGGCCGATCAGGCCGGCCGCGGTGTCCGGGCCGGTGGAGACCGGCACCGAGCCGTCGAAGGAGGGGATGCCGGTCTTCCAGTCGAGGCCGATCCCGAACTTGTCCCGGGCCTCGGCGTTCAGCCAGCCGTCCTGGACGTCGTCCGCGAACTTCACGAAGGCCGTGTTGCAGGAGCGGGCGAAGCTCTCGGAGAGCGTGGCGTTCTCGTTCGCCCTCATGCCCTTGAGGTTGTGGAAGGTCTGGCTGTCCGAGACGGCCGAGGACGGACACGGCGCGGGCCCGTTCGCGCTGGTGAGCCCCTTGTCGATGAGGGTGGCCGCGCTGACGATCTTCATGGTGGAGCCGGGCGCGACCTCGCCCAGGAAGGCGGCGTTCCAGCCGTCGGTGCGGTTGTTGGCGACCGCCAGCACCTCGCCGGTGCTGGGCTTGACCGCCACCGCCGAGGACTGGGCGTACTTCTGCACCGCCTTCTCGGCGGCCGCCTGCACCCCCGCGCTGAGCGTGGTGCGGAGCTTGCCGGGCCGGCCCTCGGCCAAGGTCAGCAGCGCGGTGTCGGCCGAGCCCGGGGCCGCGTGCCTGACCGTCAGCTCGACGCCGGGCCTGCCGCCCGCCTTGTCGCCGTACTTGGCGCGCAGCTGGTCCAGGATCGGCCCCAGGGAGGGGTACTTCTCCTTGGTCAGCACCTTGCCGTCGCGGTCGACCGCCTCGATCGGCGGCGCCGACGACGCGCCCGTGACGAGCGTGTCGTCCATGTTCTTCAGCTGCGGGTGGACGACCGACGGCTGCCAGTCCACCAGCGCCTTGCCGGTCGTCACGCCCCGCACGACCGTCAGCCGGCTCGCGTAGGAGAGCGGCTTGGACTTGCCCCCGAACGACACCGTCGCCTCGACCCGGTAGGGCACGACGGCGCCCGACGCCGCGCCCGGCGTGATCTTCACTCCGGTGATGTGCGCGGCGCCGTAGGAGGCGAGCAGCGGCTCGGCCCTGGCCGCGTTGTTGGTGAGATCGGCGGCCACGGAGGCCTGCCCCTTCGCCCAGGCCGCGAAGAACGCGGCGCTGGTGTCCTTCACCTCGGACCCGCTCGGCGGCCCGCTCTTCACGGCCGCCGGTTCACCGTCCCCGGGCCCGGCGGCCCCGCCCCCGTCCAGCGCGTTCACGATGTTGAAGGCCCCGTACCCGGCCCCGCCCACCATCACGGCGAAGACCGAGCCGATCACGGCCGCCTTGGCCCCCTTGCGCATCTGTGAACCCCTCCCCGTTGCGGCTTTCCCGGCCCGCGTTTTCTGAACGCGTTCAGAAAGCTCTTCTCCGGCTCACAGTAAGCGCAAAGGCCGGCCTGCGGTGCATCAGTTTCCGCAATCGTTAGCCCCGCGTATCCGGCCACGTACATGAACTCCGGCCGCCGATGCGACTCCACGCGCCGGTGCCGTACCCGAGGGTCCCCTCCGGGATGCCGGATTGGGGGCCTGACGATCCCGCACGCCAAGAAAGCGGCGAGAACCCCCTCGTTCACGAGGGGGAGGAGTCACGGCAACGTGCCTCGCGGTCGACCCTCAGCCTCCCGACCCCTTGGGCCTCACCGCACCGTCCTGATCACGGTGGTACGAGCGCCAGATCAAGCGGTGCACTCGTGTCCAGCGCGGGATGGACCGCACGCCCGGGATGAAGGGGATCAGCATCAGCCCCAGGCTGAGCAGGGCCATCAGGCCCCAGATCAGGGCGTCAGCGTTGCCGGACGACTTGAACGGTTCGATCTGGTACCAGAACGTGTAGAGCCACAGCCACGCCTGGCCCGGGTAGTTTCCGGTCTCGTTCATCATGCCCCACTGGTCGCCGCCCAGGTGCTCGGCACGGGCCAGCGATTCCAGGTGGGCGCCGTCGGAGAGGAAGAGCAGAGGGAGGGTGTAATCCGTCTGGTAGAACTTGCCGTCGGCCTGCAACTGCCCGTCCAGGGAGCCCGATTCGGCCAGGTCGAGAAGGCGCGCGGTGAGGACGGGCACCGGGCCGTAGTCGCCTTCGGCGACCTTGACGGGGTTGCCGCCGGGCGACTTGGCCAGTGCGTCGGAGTAGGCCTTGGTCCATGCCTGTTGCCGGGAGGCCGGAGCTGCGGCCCAGGTCGCGAGGGCCCTTCTGACGGCAGGCGGTTCAGGAGCGTTGGTCAGGGGGCGAAGCACGAAGTCCTCGGCGGTGTCCACCGGGATGCGGACTCCTGCGGCGCTCTGCAGCCCTACCGGGCCGAGTTTCTGCGCCGCACCGGGCGTGTGGTTGTACGGCGGCCCGTACTCAGCCGTTCCGCTGGTGCCGCCGAGTTCCGCCACGGCCGTTGCCGTGAAGTCCGTGCCGGCTGCCCGCGACCACGAGGCCAGGGTCACCGGCTTGACGTCGGGTGACGAGAAGACGGCGGCCAGAACAACGGTGAGGAGCCCCACCACCACCAAGGCGACCGTGAACTCCTTGACCAGGTCGTACGGCCGGGTGGGGAACGCGGCTGGGTCAGGCACTGAGGACTTCCCGTGTCGTCGGCTCATTACGCGGTTCCCCCCGGCGAGGGCGAGACCGCGCTGCTCTCTGCGGGAACCGTCGCCCCGATGGGCGGCACGATTCCACGCAACCGGACCAGCAGGATGTGCCAGGCGGTGAGCAGACCGAGGACGAACGGGAGCAGCACGATGTGCCACATCAGCATCTGCCCGAAGTCCAGCACATTGAAGAACGCGCCGATACCGACCGAGTTGAGCCCGTCCTTGGCCTGCCCCGCGATCCACTGCGAATCGAAGTTCTGCTGGACCAGGTAGCCGGTGAAGGCCGTGCCGATCGAGGCGAGGAAGCACACCGCGCCGGTGACCCATGTCAGCGCCCGCCGGCCGCGCCAGGCGGCCATGAAGAACTTGCCCCACAGGTGGATGACCATGAAGAACATGAACAGCTCGACACTCCACAGGTGCAGGCTGTTCACGTACTTCCCGGTCGCGGAGACGTGCCACCACGCGGGCCCCTTCAACGCGAGCACCCCGCCGGTGGCGAGCACCACGATCAGCGAGGCGACGGTGAGCACGCCGAAGACGTAGATCCACGAGGCCATGTACGCCGGCTGGGTGTCCGGCAGCAACTTGTCCGGGGGCAGAGCCGTGACCGCCCTCCGCCGGACCGCTCCGGTCCAGCCTCTCCCGGCGGACACGCTCTCGTACGGCTCCGCTGTCGCGCCGCCCTCACTCCGGCCGCTCATCTGCGGCCTCTGGGGAAGGGCAACAGCAGGGCAGCCACGAAGACAACCACCATCAAGCCGATGACCACGAGGTTCGCGACGGACAACTGGATGACACCCCAGTGCACATAGCGCCCGGTCCCGTTCAGATCGATGGGCGCAGCGAGCGCACTCCCACCGGACATCGGGATCGCTGTGATTCTCACGATCTGTCCACCCATCTTTTGTCCGCTGACCGCCAAAGACCAGCGAAACGCCCCGCAGGGTTCTGGGCATCCGGACTCGCCTGGGCAATGGGCCGGACGGCCCAACGGGAACATGCTTCGGAGTACAGGCGTGATGGGCCGCAGATGAACGGCTGCCCAGCGGCGGAGGCCACTCATGCACCGCTCGAACGAGTGAAAGAGGACGACACGGCTACCCGCCGGGTCAGCTGTGAACGCGGCTTGACATGGATCAAACCCAGTTCTCTGTGGATGATGCACCGCTCCGACCGGGGCACCAGCGCCGGACAGGAGACCGTTCTGCCGTACCTCGATCATTCGCGGGGGCGTAAGCCGAACAAGCGGCTGCACGAATACGGCGGGCGACTCGGCAAGCCGTGGCCGGCGTCGGGGTTCAGCCGCCGACTCGCTCCACCGGAATCCACACCTCCGCGTCCGCGTGCGTGCCGTCCTCGGACACCCGCGTGCGCGAGAGCGACGGACCCGGCCGGCTCCGGTACGGGTTCGACGGGAACCACTGCGTGTACACGTCCCGCCAGAGGTACTGCACCGCCAGCGGGAACGGGCCCGAGGACTCGAACACCGCCCACGTCCCCGGCTCGACGTCAAGGCTGTCCGAAGCGCCGGGCACCTCCGCGTCGCTCACCACCCCGTGGAAGTAGTCGATCTCGGTGCCCTCCGCATCGTCCGCGGAATGGTTGCTGACGGCGGCCACGACACCGCCGGGCTCCCCGCCCGCGTACTCCTTCCAGCGCCCCAGCGTCTCCTTGCCGATGCTCCTGACGAACTCCACGATGGCCGGGTTCATGCCCTCGTAGACCAGCGGGACCCGTGTCCCCCTGCCGACGAGCCTGAACCCGTCCCTCTCCACCACCCGGTACCGCATGCTGCCGCTCCCTTCGACGATCAGCCGGAAGGACATCCGCGGCTGGGAGTGCAGCGCCGCGCCCGTCCGCCGCGCCTCGCCGGGGCCGACCCCGTGCACGGCGCGAAAGGCACGCGCGAAGGCCTCGCCCGAGCTGTACCCGTACCGCACCGCGACATCGAGCAGCGTCCGCTCCCCGGCGAGCACTTCGGCCCCGGAGAGCGTCAGCCGCCGGCGGCGGATGTACTCGGAGAGCGGGATGCCCGCCAGCGCGGAGAACATCCGCCGGAAGTGGTACTCCGACGTCATGGCGATACGGGCCAGCTCAGCCGCGTCGATGGGCTCGTCGAGGTGGTCCTCGATGTAGTCCATGGCCTGATTCAGGCGCTCCAGCACTCCTGGCCGTCCTTCCCTCAACTGCTCTCCACGCTAGGGAAGTCCCACTGTGCCGGACCCGACATCCTGTGCCCGGTGCGGTCGGGTCGGCTCGCCGCCATCGTGTCCGGCATGACCTCATTACCCGGTCAGCCTGCGAGCCGTGAGGCCGGTGTGGCTGCGTGAGTCCCGGGGGTCGTGCGACGACCGACAACGACTACGACGGCGGAGTGCCCGTCGTGGTCATCGTCGCGTGTCTGCCCTGCTAGACCCAGGTGTCCAGCCACATCCGGGAGCGCCAGGAGTCGATGGGGATCGCCTGGCCCGTGTACAGGGGCCAGAAGTAGATGAAGTGTGCGTGATCCGGCCCGAAACGGTTCCGACCAGCGCCTTTGTCGCTCGTCGGGGCCGTCTCAGGCAGCCTGGGCCGTCTCTGGGCCGTGATCTTGTGGATCGGACGCCAGATAGAGCCTGTCGACCGCCTTCCGGGTTCGCCCCTCGCTGCTCGGCATCAGGTGCGTGTACGTCCGCAGCGTGAACCCAGGATCGGCGTGACCGAGGTACGAACTCAGGGCCCGGATGCTCTCGCCCGCGTCCAGCAGTACGGAGGCGTAGAAGTGCCTGAGAGCGTGCATGCCGTGCTCCCGCGCCGACGCGTACCGCTCGCCGGCTTCTGCCTGAGGGATGACGCCGGCAGCAGCCAAAGCGGGCTTCCAGTGGTGGTCATTGACGTGACTCACGCGCACGTGCCGGCCCTCGACACCGCTGAACACGAGCCGTTTCGTCACGAGGGGGCCGTCCGGCGTGCGCCAGGGAAGCGTGACGTCGACCGAAGGGAACGCCTTCACGTGGTCCCGAAGCGCCGTCGCCACAGCTTGGGGAAGCGGCACGTCCCGGACCTTGCCACCCTTCGGCAGCGCGAACACGTACTTACCGCGGATGCGCTTGAGTTGGTGGCCGACGTGCAGCCAACCGCGCTCGTAGTCGAGTTCATCGACGGACAGTCCGAAGATCTCGCCTTGGCGCAGTCCGCACCCCGCCCCGACGTCCACAGCGGCCCGTAGGCGGCGGTCGAGGGCATCCCGCACCCCGAAGACCTGCGCGGTCGTCCAGGGCGTCACGTGGGGCCTTCCGGGCTTCGGGAGCTGCACCGTGCGGGCGCGGCAGGGGTTCTTGCTCAGCAGCCCGTCGTCGACCGCCGCGCTCAGGGCCGCTGAGACGGTGCCGACGATGATGCGGCGGTGAGACTCGGCCGGCACCGTGGCCTCCAAGTCGGCGATCCAGGCCCGGATGTGCTCGGGCTTGAACGAGCCGAGAGGGCGCGACCCGATGTGCGGGTAGGCGTGCAGACGGAGCCGACGTTCCGCAGCCTCACGGCTGTTGATCTCGCCCGTATGCGTCCGCACCCACCGTTCTGCGTACTGCCGGAACGTGATCCGGGAGGCGCGGGGGTCGATGTACTGACCGCGGGTCATGTCTGCTTCGACCTGCGCAAGCCATTGCTTGGCGAGTCGTAGTTCCTTGTCGCGGAACGATTTGCTCTTCTCGGTGCCGTCCGGACCGACGTACCGGGCCCGATACCGCAGACCCGTTCCATGGCGGTTGGTTTGGGACCTGAGGGGGCGACCGTCGGGACCGGAGACGGTTTTGAACCATCGGTCTTGGATGTGGCCTGCCATGTGGCAGTTGTCCTCTCGTCGACATGCAGCAGGGAGAGCCGTGTGCGCGGCTCTCCCTGCTCGGTGGGGTGGTGGAGGCGGGCCTACGCTGCTGCCGCGTCCTCGGCTTTGCGCTGGTCGACGTACGCGCGTACGTCGGCGGGGTCGTAGCGCACGTGTTTGCCGATGCGGAACCCAGGCGGCCCGGTGCGCTTCTTGCGCCACTGGTAGACGGTCTCGACTGGCACGTCGAAGATCTCGGCTACGTCGTCGGGGTTGAGATACCGGTCGGGGAGGCCGTTGCGCAGTGCGGCGCGGGGGCCGGTCTCTTGAAGGAGCGGGTGTGTCACTGCGTCCTCCGAAAGTTGGATGCACATTCCTGTGAGTCGCGACTCATCGGCACTCAGCGGCTCTCAGAGGGGTCTTGAGTCGCGCTGAGACGCGATGAGTCGCGACTCAGGCAAATGTGGTTCGGACACGTTGACCGTGATCCCGGTGTAGGTGACCACTTGCCGGCCGTACGCGTCGCGGGGCCGGGAGCGGTTGAGCTGGGGGACGACGGAGAGGAGGTTGCGGCCGAAGATCTGCTTGGTGCCGGGGCGTACGCCGTTGTCTTCGGCCCACTCGCGCCAGACGTTCCACAGGGTGTCCACGGGCACGCTGCACGTGGGTCCAGTGGCGCAGCGTTCGCGGACGAACGCGCTGGTGGGTGAGGCGGTGTCCTGCATGGTCGTGACTGCTTCACGGCTCGACTTCGGTTCCGTGATCCGGCCGGTGCGCTGGAGTCGGGCGAGGCCGTCGAGGGCCCAGTTGAGGATTCCGGGCATCTCGGCGGCGAGGCGGTCGGTGAGGGTGGTGTCTTCCTTGCCCAGCCACGAGACCCGCATGTTCAGCAGGACGAACCGCTTGGCGATCACGCCGGAGGAGTCGCCGAAGTGCGGCAGTTCGTTGGACAGCAGCATCAGGCGGGTGGGCAGTCGGCCGGTCCACTGTTGGCGGTATTTGCGGTCGACGTCGATGGTGTCCTCACCGGAGATGGTGAGCAGCCGTTCGACGACTTGGCTGCTGTCGTTGCCGGACAGACGGGCGTCGGAGATGACGGCGAGCGGCTTGCCGACCAGGGTGGCCAGTCCGAAGTTCGTGCCTAGGCCGGCGAGGGTGGGTCCGGCGAGGTTCTCCTTTCCGACCAGCTCTTTGAGGACGCGTGCGATGGTGCCTTTGCCGGACCGGGAGGGTCCGACGATGAGCAGGATCTTTTGCTGGTCGGTGCGGCCGGACAGCACGTAGCCGAACCATTCCTGTAGGGCCGCGATGGCGTCGGGGTCGTCGGGCCAGATCTGCGCCAGGAAGCGTTCCCAGGTCGGTGCGGTCGCGGCGGGGTCGTAGGCGAAGGGGACGGAGACGAGGTTGAAGAACCCCGGCCCGTGTGGCAGCAGTGTCCGCTCACGGATCCTGAGGAGCCCGTTTTCACAGGCCACGATGGTTCCGTCGTCCTGCTCGGCGTCGGTGTCGAGCCAGATGGGGGCGTCGGTGTCGGTGGGCAGGAGGGTGAGCGCTCCGAGGGCGTCGAGAAGGTTGCTGATCTTCTGCTTCGTCGGGGCCCAGTCGCGCTGTTCGGGCTGGCCGTCCTTGCCGGGGGCGCTGTAGACGGTGTGCTCAAGCCGCTCGTACATGGCCTTGCGCACCTGCGCTTCGTCCAGCTCGCGCCAGCAAGTGCCGGTCCAGCGCATCCAGGAGGCGCGCCAGCGCCGGCATACGAGCCTGCCGTCCTCGTTCTGCCAGTCGGGCAGGAGGCGGCGGGCGACGGCCAGGGGGTTGGAAGGTGCGGGCAGTTCCTCGGTGTCGGTGGTGCGGGTGTCCATCACGCGGCGGCCCTGCCTTCCTGGGGGTTGCGCAACGGACAGAGGTCTCGGTGGGCGGTGTGCGCCTCGATCAGGGCGAGCACGCGGGCCTGACCGACGGCGCGGCGGTCCCACCCGCACAGGCACCGCGACGCGGCCGTGGGCGTCGCGCCGTACCGGGCCGGGGCGCTGATGCGCAGCCACGCCACGGGGTACCGGCCGTCGCCATGGCGCGGGTCAGAGCGAACAGCAATGGGGACGCCTTCGGCGACGCCCTTCGGATTGCCTACCGCCGTCGCGTCCACAGGCTGTGTAGCGGCGTCCGGCCCGGTGGGAGTGGGGGTGATGCTCTTCAGGAGGGGGCGTGGAGGGGTGCTCATGCCGCATTCCCCCTGCGCTGGTTGTGGGCGATGGACCAGTCCAGGGCGCTGCGCAGGGTGGAGCGGCACTCGGACGCGGACAGCCCGGCCGCCTCACCCGCCTCCTGAAGAGCCTGCTCGACTGTGTGGCGGGGGAGGTCGCCCCACGCGACGAACCGCCCCACGGCGCGGGCGGCTCGGAACAACGTCGCTTCCCGCGCCCCGTGTTGGGCCATAGCCACGTTCCGCGTCTCGTTGGCGAGTGCTACATCCGCGTATGTTCGGGATTGCGTCGTCACGGGCCACGAGGGGCGCTGAGACGCCCGGGGGGCGGGTTGCAGGATGCTTTGGATCCAGAGGGGCAGTGGGGCCGTCTCAGGGGCGCACAGGGCTTCGTAGGGTCCGGCGGGGGTGGTGGATCCGGCGGCGACGACGTATCCGCCCCATGCACGGGTGTCGACCAACGGCCCTACGGTGCCGGCCGTGTTGGTCAGGCGGACGCCGGTCGGGGCGGTGAAGTACAGGTGCTGCCCGCCGCTCGCGGTCCGGGTGCGGTAGGTGGCGGGGACGGCGTGGCCGGCGCGCTCGCAGAGCGCCCCGAAGGTTGCCGCGCCGTCAGGCGCGTCCGAACTGCCCTTGTCCTTGGGCACGTCGAGGTCGACGACCAGCAGCCCTGAGGGGCCGGTAGCGATGCCGACGTTGAACGGGCCGTGCGTCCAGGTGGCGCGGATGCGGTCGGGGTCGGTGGTGGCGCGCTGCTCCCATTTGCGGTGCCCGCGGGTACAGGGCCCGGTGCCGGGGCAGGAGGCTTCGCCGTGGAGGGCGGGGCGCTTGGTGCCAGGGCGCAGGGGGAAGACGTGCCATCCGCGTTCGGCGGCGTCCAGCGCTGCACGTAACAGCGCGGATTGTGCGTCATGGGTCATGCTGGATGTCTCCAGTTCCTGTGAAGGGTGCTGGTGGACAAGGGCGGCCCCGCTTCTTTGGCGAGAGGGAGGGGCCGCCCTTGGCGTAGCTACTGGTCGTTCGTGGCCCAGTGGGCGTACTGCTGGCGGACGTAGGCGCGCGGGTCGCAGTCGGCGTGTGCGTCGTCGAGCACGACCAGGAACTTCGCCGCGACGTGGGCGGTGTCGTCGTCGCGGTAGTCGGCACCGTCGGCGAGCGCGATGCGGTCGAGGACGGCGGCCTTGCGCAGGTAGAAGCCGCGTTCCAGCTTGGTGTAGCAGGCGGCGGTACCGAGGGTGTGAGCGATCCAGCCGAGTTCGCTGTGGATGCTGGGGGCGTCGGCGTAGGCCTGCTCGGGGTCGGGCCACACGTCGGCGTGGTCGGCGTCGAGGTAGAGGCGCTGACGCTCGCCGTCGCGGGAGGGGCGGACGGTGACCCGTCCGGTCTTGAATGCGGCCTGTAGGGCGTCGGTGATGCGGTCGGTGTCGGCGGGGTCGCAGATGATCCTGATCTCGAACACGCGGGTTCCTTTCAGCGCTTGGAGCCGAAGAGCTTGAGAGTGATCCCGCCGACGCTGACCGGGCCGGTGGCGGCGGCGATCGAGACGGCGGTGTGCACGGCGAAGTCGAGCAGCGCGAGCAGCGCGGCGACGGTGGCGAAGACACCGACCGCGCCTGCGGTGGCGACGGCGAGCGGGTACAAGTACGCGCTGAGCGGGCGGCCGTGGTGGTCGGTGGCGTGGACGACGATGACGATGGGTTGGCCGGTGGCCTGGGCGCGGTGGTAGGCGTCGGCTGGGATGTGCGGGGCGAGTTGGCCGGACGGGTCGGAGCGGCGCATGGGGCCCCCTTCAGGGCGCGCGGCGGAATGGTGCAGGGCGTATGCGGAATGACTCTCTGCGGTCGGTTAGGGAGGCGGAGCCACCCCCTTGGGGAAGGGTTGTGGAGGGGGTTTCAGGGGTGTTGACCTGCGGGCCTCCCTGACTCCCTGGGAGATCATCAGCGCAGGTCAAGGCAAGGGAGGCGGGGCAGGGAGGGATTCAGGGAGTTCTCCCTGCCTCCCTGCCCCGGCGGGGTCCGCATCCCTTCATCCGTGAGCGGAAGCGGAACCGTCGGTGTCGCGGTTGGCGAGGGCGCGGGCGACCCGGTCGCGTCCGACGACCATGCGGCCATCGGACTTGTAGGGCTCCGCGCCGGCGTCCTCCAGCACGCGCTTGAGGTCACCGGGCGTCCACCGGCCGTAGGCGTCCGCGTTCAACGCGGTGAGCCGCTTGAGGACGTCGGCGGTCAGGACGCGGGAGGCGTCTCCGAGGACGGCGGCGATGTCGGCGAGCGGGTCGCGGTCCTCGCCGGTCTCGATGGCGTGCAGGGTGGTGACGCCGTCGCGCAGGGCCTTGGCCCGGTCCGTGATGGCGGTCGCGCCGTCGTCGTCGATGTAGTGCGTGCGCACCGTGATGGACGCCTGCCCGGCGGGGATGGCGATGCCGTCGGAGGCGACGACCAGCGTTCCCCGGTCCAGACCGGGACGCAGCAGGTTCGGCGCGGCCCCGCCGTCGACCGCCTTGTCGCCCAGCGCCATGCGAGCCTGTGACTCGGTGCCCAGCGCGAGGGAGGCGCGGGTGTGCGCGCCCTCGCGGACCAGCTTGGGAAGGTTCTGGTCGGTGGGGTCCTGCGTGCCCTGCCACATCAGGACGTTGACGGCGCGGCCCTGGTTGTGGATCTTGCGGACGGCCATGAAATAGCGGGAGTTGGATTTCGAGCCGCCGTAGGGCCGCTTGTCCTCGTCCTTGGCCGGGCACATGAACGCCACCTGCGCCTCGTCGACCACCACGATCAGCGGCGGGAACGTGGTGCCGGGAGGGGCCTGAAGACGGCGGTTCATCTCCTCCACCGCGCCCTCGACCATCTCCGTGACCTGCATGACGTGCTCGTCGGTCGGCCCTTGGATCAGGGTCGAGGCGAGGCCGTCGAACATGGCCCAGTCGCCGACGCCCTTGAGGTCGCCTATGAGGAACTGCACCGACCGGTCGAGGGCGATCCACAGGGCGAGGGAGCGCAGGGCGACGGTCTTGCCCTGGTTGGACAATCCGGTGATGAGCAGGTGGCGCTGATACAGGCTCAGCGATGCGGCGTCGCCGCGCAGGTCCTGACCCCAGGGGGCGCGGCCCTTGGCGTAGTCGGCGGTCATCGTCTCGTCCGTGACCAGCGGGGACGGCCCGATCGGCTCATCCAGCGCGCCGGAGTCGGCGACCCACAGCCGCACCGTCCGCGCGGCCTGCGGAATCGTGATGAACACCTCATGCTCGTGCCGGGTCAGGTTCTCCGCCAACTTCCGCCGGCGGTTCTGCACCTCGATCGTCGACACCCCGGAGGGCAGGGTGACATCGACCTCCACGCCGCATCCGGCGATCCGGATCGGACCCAGCATGGACGCGCCAGCGTCGCCCATCTCCTTGATGGCGTTACGCAGCGCCGGCACCCCCAGATCGCGCAGGGCCTTGACCACGATCGACGGGGTGATCGGCTCGCCCTCGCCCGAGCGGACGTTGGCGGGCATCGCCCACGCGGGGGCGGCCTGCTGCTTACTGCCGACCGCCCACAGCGCGAGCAGCGCCATAAACGGGCCCAAAGAGACCATCGGCCCCCAGACCACCTGCACGATGGTGATCAGCAGGTTGATGAACTCGATGACGGCCGCGATGGGGGTGATGACGTCGGTGACGTCCTTGTTCGCGATGGCCATCACGATGCCGAGGGCGACCAGGGACCCGATGCCCATCCCGGTGCCGACCGCCAGGCCTTTGGCGGCGTCGAGGGGGGAGTGGAGGAGGTCCATGCGGCGGCGGTGGCGGGCGTCGCGGTAGCGCTGGGCGCGCTCCTCCCACTCCATGGCCGCGTCCATGTTCCCCGCGGCCTCCGCCGCGCGCATGAACCGCTCGTAGCGGGCGGCGGTCTTGCCGTCCCACGTGCGGCGCGCCACGATCCGCGCCCCACCGGCCACGTAGAGGGAGTGGCGGGCGACCGCGCGGCCGGCGGTCTTCGTGCGGTCGTGCGTGACGGCCGTCTTCACGGCGCGGCCGGAGCGCACCCACAGCGGCACCGGGGCCGGCGGTGCCGGGTCGGGCACGACGGTGAGCACGGTCGGCGCGGCGGGGGTGGTGTTCTTGTGCAGGTGAACGACGTTCTCGGACATGCGGAAGTCTCCTCAACACCCCACGGCGGGGCGGGAAAGGCTGCGGGAGGATGGGGGCCGGGACGGGCGGGGCCGTCCCGGCGGGACTGTTCAGGCGAGGTGGGCGGGTGTCACCACCAACCGGACGACTTCCTCGCGGCCTTGGCGGCGGCGGCCTCGCGCACGATCCGCTGCCGCTCCATGTGCAGCGCGGTCAGCTCGGCGGTCAGCCTGGTCTCGGCGGCACTCGCGACGGAGTCCAACCGGTTCTCCTCGCGGCCGGTGCTCTTGCCGCGCAGCACCCGGTAGGAGCCGCCGGCGAGCGCACCGATCACGGCGCGGCGTTCGGCACTGGTCAGCGGCCACATCTCGCCCTTGCGGACCGCTTCCAGCTTGCGGGTGGTCTTGCTGATCTCACGGTCCAGGCGGCGGGTGTCGGCGTTGCCCATGGTGAGGACTCCTCAGACAGTCACGGTGCAGTGCGGGAGGGGTAGGCCACGACGCGCTTCCACGCGGCGCGCAGGCGCATCTCAGAGGCGGAGTGACCGGCCGCGCGAAAGCGGATGGCCATCTCGCGGTAGGACAGAGCCGGGGTCTCGCTGTGCCGGATCTCGTCGACCAGCGCGTCGAGAGCCGCGTCGGAGAGGGCGTTGCCGTCGCCCGGCGGGAGCGCGGCGACCGCCTCCGACGGGCCCCACACGGGCAGCTCCCACGCGGGTGTGACGTCGGGTGTGACGCGGGTCGTCACGCTGGTCAGGGCCCGTCCGGTGTCCTCGCCGCGCCGCGCGGTCTCCAGCGTCGACCACGCCCCGGCGAGGGTCTCGGCGGTCCTGGCCTGCACGCGTGCGACGCGCGCGCCTGCCTGCGTCACGGCCGTCAGCCGGGTCTCCTCGGTGGCTGCTTCGGCGCGCAGCCGGGCACGGGCCACGGCCGCTTCGTCGCGGGCTTCCTGCTGGATTCCCGCGATGGCGTCCAGCGCGACCGGGGTGAGCGCGGTGCGCTCCCACAATCCGTGCACCAGCCACAGCGCTTTGGCCGCGACCGGCAGCCACGCCACGGCCAGCCACGCACCGCGCGAGTGGTCGGCCGTCAGCGCGTGGGCGACCAGGACGGCGGTGGCGATGAGGCCGAAGCACCAGCCGACCACGGTCACCGCGCGGCTGTGGTCGCCCTGCGCGGCCAACCTGCGTTCGTAGGCGAGGGTGGCCAGCCATCCCCCGTCGATGCCCAAGCCGACGACCAGGGCGACCGGCCACGGCATCGCGGTGCCCAGCCACATCATCACCACGGCCAGGGTGAGCACCATGGACACGGCCGTCATCGCGACGGCGGGCAGTACGGTCCGCGCCTTCACAGAGCACCTCCCGCCGCGATCAGCACGGCGAGCAGGAGCAGGGCACCGCCCGCCATGGTCAGGTCGACCGCGCGGCGCAGGCAGGTGAACTTGGCGACCGCGATCCGTGACAGCCCGGCCACGTCCGTCGCGAGGTCCCCGCCGTTCACGGTGGCGGTGATCTCGTCCGGGGCGAGGGTGGCCCACAGCGGGAAGCCGTGCCGGCCACCCAGGTTCGGCCGCACCGACCACAGCAGCAGACCGGCCGCGCCGACCAGCAACGCCATGCCCAGACCGCCCGCGATACCGGCGGGAACGTTCAGCGGCAGATCGCGGGCGATCGTCCACGCGCCAGCCAGGACCGCGCCGACGAACGCGAGCAGCAGCGCCGTCTTGGCGTCGGTCCGGGCGATCTCCGCCTTCACCTCAGCGTGCGCCGCCGTCAGCTTCTCGGCCGGGGCGCTCATGCGGCACCCCCCGGCAGCAGCGCGCCGGCCGGGCCGTTGGCCAGGTCCCGACGGGCCGCCAGCACCCGGTTACGGGCCCGGCGGATCCGGCGCGCGTCCACCTCGTTCACGGGGCGGTCAAGGGTCATGATCTGCGCGTCCAGCAGGTCGACCTCCGCCGCGATGACGGGGGACTCCAGCTCGATCGCGGCCAGCTCAGCGCTGGTCGGTTCCATGAAGTCGGCGAACGCCGTAACAGCGTCCTGAACAGTCACGATGTGTTCCATGGGTCGTGGTCTCCCTCACAGGTGAAACGGCCCGAACAGCGGCCCCGGTGTTACAGCACCGGGGCCGCGCGCCGTTGAAGTCGGTTGATCCGGCTCCCCTCGACCCCGGCCGTACGGACTCCGCTGGACGCGGGACCGGACGGTCAGGGGAGGCAACCGGCGCGGCGTGAGCCACCGCGAAGGCTGAAGAGAGTGGACCGAGTCACTGCACAGGCGACGCCGGCCGGTCCATCACGGCGACGCCCAAAGATGTCGTAGACGTATCGGATCTCCTGTCGGTCGAGGGCAACGAGGTAAAGCACTGCAAGGGGGACCGTGTCCCCACTCTCCGGCCGTTGCTCGCGGTCGCCGGGCCACCTCCCCAGTACGGGCCGAAACCCTGTTTCACCTGGGCTTTAGCGGGCGGTCTTGCAGCGTCTTCCGCCCTGGTCGGAGCAGCCCAAAAAGGGCCCCTCCTGCGCTCCGCTGAACTAGTTCTGCGGTGCGCTGTGACGATTAAGGCACGCTCCGGAGCGGGCGTCAATAGAACTAGTTCAGAGAGTCTGTGGCGCGTCCGATCGGTCCCGAAGTGATCCCGACTATCCTTCTAGGACTAGTTCTGTAAGACTGGGGGCGCGTGAGTCACACATCGAGGGAGTCAGGCATGGAGGAGACCAAGGTTCCGAAGGTTCAGCGGCTCGCTGCTGAGCTTCGGACGAAGATTCGGGAGGGGGTCTACCCCCCGGGTTCCGCGCTGCCCAAGGTGCGGGAACTCCAGGAGTCCGAAGGTGTCGCCTACCAGACCGCGCGCGACGTCTACCGCGTACTGGAGGACGAGGGCCTGATCATCTCCCGCAGGGGTGAAGGCACCTTCGTCTCCCCGATCCTCGGAAAGATCCACCGGGACGGTACGGGTCGCTACATCAAGTCGGCTCGGGAAGAGGCTGGCGCGCGTGGCGCGTTCGCTGCTGAGATCGCCAGGCTCGGGATGACGTCGGGGGCGTCAACCGTGATCAGCCGAGAGCGGCCGCCGAAGCGGGTTGCTCAGATTCTGGGCATCCACCACGCAGCGAAAGCGCTCGTCCGGGCCAGGGTGATGCGCGCCGATGCCACGGTCGTACAGGTGGCAACGTCGTACTTCCCCGGTGACGTGGCGTTCGATACGCAGCTTGAGCAGCAGGACACCGGGGACGGCGGCAGCAAGTCACGTCTGGCCGAACTCGGTTACAAGCAGACCCGGATCCAGGAATCCATCGACGTACGGCCTCCAAGCAAGGAAGAAGCCGAGTCACTCGGAGTGTCTGCCGACAGGTTGGTCTACGAGATCACCCATGTTGGTCTGACCGAGAGCGGCAGAGCCGTCGAGGTCTGCGTTCACGTTATGCCCATCACTCTGTGGTCGCTCAGCTACGAGTGGCCCATCGACCTGCCCGCAGTCTGAGAGGAAAGAACGAAGTGAGCAGCAATACCGCGATCGTCCGCGACGCCACTGAGCGCTACCGCACGGCTCGCCGGGAGGCGGGCGAAAGCCGGGGTGCCTTCGAGACCGAGATCAAGCGGCTTGGGGGAACCCCTCGCGTGGAAACCGCGATTCGTCGCGACACCGCGCCCTCTCAGGTTGCCGAACTTCTCGGTGTCGCGAGCACGGATCAGACCGTGATCCGCGCCAGGCACATGTACGACGGTGACCGCCTGGTCCAGCTTGCCGACTCCTACGTCCCTCTGGACGTGGCAGAGGCCGCCGGCGTCGAGAACCCCGACCCCGGCCTGGGCGGCATCATCAGCCGGATGCGCGACGCCGGGTTCGAGCAGACCGAAGCGATCGAGGAGGTCGCGCTCTATGCGGCGACTTCCGTCGAGGCAGAAGCATTCGGTGTCGAGGTCGGGACCAACCTCCTGCAGATCACGCACACCGGATACACGAAGACTGGCCGCGCCGTTGAGGTCACCGTCCACCGGCCCAGCCCTGGTTGGGTTCTGCGTTTCAGCCCGCCCATCAGCTGATCCACGCGAGGATCGATGGCCCGCACCAAGAGGTGCGGGCCATCGGCGTTCCCGCGGGTTTTTAGCTTCGCTGACACATTCTCCATCGGAATCCCAGCTAGCCGCTGCCAGTAAGGCATGGCGTGAATCGGAATTTAAAGCCCTTGATCCTTAAGGAGGAGTCGCATAGGGATCGGAGCGGCTTGGCGTTGTGGCTAGACGGTCTCCTCTAGACCCTCATTCGCATCTAGGATGAATTGAACGCAGCGGTGAACCATAGATCCCAGATGTCCACCGGCAGGCGGAGTCTCGGTCCACTTCTCGCAGACTTTGCGTGCGATCTTGTTCTTGTCTGGAGTGATCGCTTTACCTGAGCGACTCTGCACCTCCAATGGGTTCACCCACTGGTCACCCTGCCACTGCAACGCCTTAGCCTGAGGGTGAACGTCTGCTACCGCGGCACGCAAAATCTCAAAAGGCACGTAATTTTCAATCGTGTACCCCTGCGTTACCCATGCGAACCCCCCCTCGTTCGGCTTGTCGAACCCGGCGAAAACGCGTTTCTTGGTTGCGTTTACGTGAGCCCGCTGGGACTTTTTGTCGCTGTCGATCACAATCGCGAGACGTCTGTTAAGACGCCGCAAGTTGATGAAGTCCGACACTTCTTCATCTTCGGGTGTTAGATGGTTGAGCAAGCCTCCACCGTAAAACATGATGGAGTAGTGGATTCCTTCAATTAGCCCGGAACTAACTTGACCGATCCAATGCTTCAGGTAAATTCGATCAGAGGGCCCCTCGACCCAGATGATCGCATTCGTTTGCAACAGGTCGGACGGCCTGTAGCCTAGATCTGAGCAGATCGTCGACAGAGAAGCAGGCGTTAGCGCGGGAATGAGCTCTGTATGGTTGCCATTGTGTGATACGTGGATCACTGATGCATAGCTGAAATCGAGGAAGTGCGCCGAGTGGGTCGCAATCAAATATTGATTGCTCGTTTCGTTCGCAAGGTACCTAATGAACTTTCTTTGCAGGATCGGGTGCAGGTGTACTTCGGGTTCCTCGATACATACGACGGTCCTGTCCAGTACGGTAGCCGCCGCCGCCAAGATCACAACTTGGTGAATGCCGGTGCCCAAATTTTCCAGAGGCAGCATTCTCCCGCCATGATGGACATTCAAGGTTAGCGCATTGTGTTGGACTTCCAACTGTGCGGAATCATCATCTAGAACATTTTGGAGGAACTTATTTATAGCGCCGAATTTTTCAGAGTCTCTGCGATATGTCTCTGCATTAGGGTTCTGAAGTTTTTGTAGCTTCTCAAGCAGTCCAGCACCTTCATGGGTGCCATTTGCTCCCATACCGTCGGCGACTGGTCGAATCTGTCGAAACGCCTCAATTGTCTCGACAGACAGCACCTCAAGTGGCCGCCCGATAAGTCTTTGTGTGATCCTGACGGAATTCAGCCGTCGGGCTGTCTCGTTGTTTGAGTCGTTCCATTCGTTAGCGATGAGTCGGGAAGCCCCGACAAGGCCTGCCACCTCACCACTTGCATCTCTAAATTGTTCCTCGATGAGCATTCCCTCTAGGTTGAATTCTAGCCACGTCAGGCCATCGTTAAATTTCTGCAATGAGGGATGCCCCAGTAGACCTCGGAGCGTACCTTCGACAGACCTTTGTTCTGGCGTAAGGGATTCGATGATTTTGTCAATGCTGTAAGCGAGAGAGTATCGACAGGGAGTGTCTGGATGACTTTGTGGCCTATCGAGAATGCTTAGTGAAGAATCACTAGTTGACAGCTTCTTAAAGAAGCGAAGGAAATTTGACTTTCCGGCATTATTTTGGCCCGCTAGCAGCGTTACGCTTCCCAAGCGTCCGCTGTATTGCATCTCTGTACCGAAGCTACGGAATCCAGAAATGCCTAGCCCTGGGAAGATGATGTCGGCCATGGGGAAACCTCATAGTGTGCAGCGGCGGGGGCATCATGGCGTTCTGATGATATCTCTCTCATTGCTATTTGGGGTTCGTTTACGCGGCTTTGGTGCGCTGAGGGCTCCCGCATCGTCCGCAGAAGCTCTGTAGACCAGCACGGGGGCTACCGTCGCAGACGGTCTGTGCACGGGACCGTCGAGCCGGCCCCCACGAAGGCGCTCCACAGACCTCAGCTCCCTAGATGTCCCCCATCACGGTCTCTGGCGGTCGAATCACCTGCTCAGGGCCATGAGCCAGTCTGCTGTGAATCTGCCAGAGGGGCCCACACTGGGCCGTCTCCGGGCCGTCCGAGGGCGGCCTGGGACGACCAATAACGACCAACGGTGACCACGACGGCGGAGTGTCCGTCGTGGTCACCGTTGGTCGTCTGTCCAGCTAGACCCAGGTGTCCAGCCACATCCGCGACCGCCAGGAGTCGATGGGGATCGCCTGGCCGGTGTACAGCGGCCAGAAGTAGATGAAGTTCCAGGCGATGAGCAGGACGAGGACGCCCGCGCCCGTCGCTCCCGCCACGCGGCGGGTGTCCGTCGCACCCGGTGGGCCGACGAGTGCGCCGATCATCATCGCCACCGCCAGACAGAGGAAGGGCAGGAAGACGACCGCGTAGAAGAGGAAGATCGTGCGCTCCTGGTACAGGAACCAGGGCAGATAGCCGGCCGCGATGCCGCAGACGATCGCACCCGCCCGCCAGTCCCGGCGCAGCAGCCAGCGCCACAGCACGTACAGGAGGGCGAAGCAGGCCGCCCACCACAGCAGCGGCGTGCCGATGGCGAGGACCTCGCGGGCGCACTTCTCCCTCACGTCGGCCGGACAGCCGTCCTGGCCGGGCGCGGGCGACTCGTAGAAGTACGACACCGGACGGCCCAGGACGAGCCAGCTCCACGGGTTCGACTGGTACCGGTGCGGCGACGTGAGGTGGGTGTGGAACTCGTACACCTCGTGCTCGTAGTGCCACAGGCTGCGCAGCCAGTCCGGGAGCCACGTCCACGTGCCGCCCTTGCCGTCGGTGGCCGCCCAGTTGCGGTAGTAGCCGCCCTTGCCGTCTGCGGCGGAGCGGATCCAGCCCGTCCACGACACCAGGTACGTGACCAGCGCGACCGGGACCGTCGCCAGGAAGGCGAGGCCGGTGTCGCGTACGAGCACCGTCCGGTACGGATGACGGGCGCCGGCCACCCGGCGCGAACCGACGTCCCACAGGACGGACATCAGGCAGAACGCGACCATGATGTAGAGGCCGTTCCACTTGGTGCCGATGGCCAGCCCCAGGAACAGGCCCGCGCCCCAGCGCCAGGGACGCAGCCCGAGGCGGGTGCTCTCCGCGACCGCCGCGTCCGGGCGGTGCCGGCCGTCGGCGTCCGGCGGCAGCGCGGCGGCCAGCCGCGCGCGCGCCTGGTCGCGGTCGGCGACCAGACAGCCGAACGCGGCCAGCACGAAGAACATCAGCACGCCGTCGAGGAGCGCGGTGCGGCTCATCACGAAGTGCAGCCCGTCCACGGCCATCAGGGCGCCCGCGAGGCAGCCCAGGAAGGTGGAGCGGAAGAGCCGGCGGCCGATCCGGCACAGCAGGAGGACCGAGAGGGTGCCCAGCAGGGCCGTCATGAACCGCCAGCCGAACGGGTCGAACCCGAAGAGCAGCTCGCCCAGTCCGATCACGTACTTGCCGACCGGCGGATGCACCACGTACGCCGCGTCCGTCGGAACGGTCACATGACCGCCCGAGGACAGGATCAGATTGTTGGCGTTCTTGTCCCAGTTGACCTCGAACCCGCGGTGGACGAGCGCCCACGCGTCCTTGGCGTAGTACGTCTCGTCGAATATCACCGCCTTGGGGCTGCCCAGGTTCCAGAACCGCAGCACCCCCGCCATCAGCGTGACCAGCAGCGGTCCCCCCCACGGCGACCAGCGCGCGATCCGCTCCGCCCACCCGTGCGGGACGCCGAGCGCCTGCCACAGCCGGGGGCTGGGCTGCGCGTACGGCGGCGACAGGCGCTCGCGGACGTCGGCGGAGGGCTCCGCCGTGTATCCGAAGCGGCGCAGTCGCTGCTGCCAGGACGGCCGATGGTCGTGCGGCGGCCGGTCCTGCCGGTAGTCCGTTGAGTCCATGGAGGACGCGGTACTGGTCACCGCGCCATCGTAGGGAACAGGTCTGTGTGAGTCCCGTGTCTCTCCCCTGCGAGGATGGAAACGTGACAGCCACGCCCCGAACCGCCTCCGGACTCCTCGTGCTCGCCGGCACCCCCATCGGCGACGTCGCGGACGCCCCGCCCCGCCTCGCCGACGAGCTGGCCGGCGCCGACGTCATCGCCGCCGAGGACACCCGCCGGCTGCGCCGGCTGACGCAGGCGCTGGGCGTGACGCCCAAAGGGCGGGTGGTGTCCTATTTCGAGGGCAACGAGTCCGCCCGCACGCCCGAGCTGGTCGAGGAGCTCGTGAACGGCGCACGCGTGCTGCTGGTCACCGACGCCGGGATGCCCTCCGTCTCCGACCCCGGCTACCGGCTGGTCGCCGCGGCCGTGGAGCGGGACGTCCGCGTCACCGCCGTCCCCGGCCCGTCCGCCGTGCTCACCGCGCTGGCGCTGTCCGGACTGCCCGTCGACCGGTTCTGTTTCGAGGGGTTCCTGCCCCGGAAGGCGGGGGAGCGGCTGTCGCGGCTGCGGGAGGTCGCGCAGGAGCGGCGCACCCTCGTCTACTTCGAGGCCCCGCACCGGCTCGACGACACCCTCGCCGCGATGGCCGAGGTGTTCGGCGCGGACCGCCGGGCCGCCGTCTGCCGCGAGCTGACCAAGACGTACGAGGAGGTGCGGCGCGGGCCGCTCGGTGAGCTCGCGGAGTGGGCCGCGGCGGGGGTGCGCGGCGAGATCACCGTCGTCGTCACCGGCGCGCCCGAGCGCGGGGCCGAGGAGCTCGACGCGGCGGAACTGGTGCGCCGGGTGCGGGTGCGCGAGGAGGCGGGCGAGCGGCGCAAGGAGGCCATCGCGGCGGTGGCGACGGAGGCCGGGCTGCCCAAGCGCGAGGTGTTCGACGCGGTGGTGGCGGCGAAGAACGCGGGGGAGCTGTGACGGCGCCCGCGGCCCGACGGGACGTTCCCGCGCGTTCGGGTGACGGTCGCGTCAGGTGTCTGTGACAGCTGTGACCACGTTGCTGTGAAGCCGCTCACACCCCCTCTGAGCAGGGTGCATGCCGTCTGAGCGTGCGCCCCATGCGGGGGCAAAGGGCCGTCGCCGAATGCAAAGCCCAGCCCCCTCGCCGGGGCCGCTTCGGCAAGGAAAGTCCAAATCGCCTCCAACAGTGCACAGGCCTGATGCCTTCGCGCCCACCGAGGAGTCCACTGGTGACGGGGACGCACCCGTCCCTCGCTCCCAAGGGCGTTCCGGGGGGAACTCCCGCGCCGGGAGCGCTTGTCCAGCGGACAGCAGGAGCTGGCATGAGTGAGATCACAGGGCACACCGGCCTCCGGGACGGCGCGAGCGCCGTCGTCAACGAGTCGTACTCCTTCGCCTGCATGCGCTGCGGGCACGGCTGGGAACAGTCGTACGAGATCGAGCACCACACCGACGGCGACGGACGTGAGTTCGTCCTCTACGTGGCGGAGGGCCGGATCGTGCCGTCGCCGCTGAGCCGCCCCGCCTGCCAGAACTGCGACGGACAGGTCGTGCGGATCATGCGGGCCGGACAGGTCTCCTCGGTGCGCGACGCCGCCCGCCCGCGCAAGGCGGCGCCCCCGGCCGGGCCCGTGGCGGTGCCGGAGCCGGCGGCCGGGAAGCACTCCGGCGAGACGGCTGTGACGGCCGAGACGGCCGAGGCGGCCGGGCCCGCAGGGGCCGCCGAGCACACGATCCATCACTGGCACCTCTCCGATCTGCTGCACCCCTTCCACCGCAAGGCGGGCTGACCGGCCCGCCGGAACCGATCGGACCGGACCGGACCGCCCGATGGTGATCCGGTCCGGCCCCGTCCGTCAGGCCGAGGGCGTCGGCCGGGGGTGCGCGCCCCTTCCGTAGGATCGGGCCATGTCTTCGAACGCCGGCAGGAACGCCGACACCAGCGCCGCGCCGCCGCTTCCGGCCCCCCTCGGGGTGCCGGTCGCCGACTCCCACACCCACCTCGACATGCAGTCGGACACGGTGGATGAGGCCCTCGCGAAGGCGGCGTCGGTCGGCGTGACGACGGTGGTCCAGGTCGGCTGCGACGTACGGGGCTCCCGGTGGGCCGCGGAGACGGCGGCGGCGCACGACAGCGTCCACGCCGCCGTCGCCCTGCACCCGAACGAGGCTCCGCGCATCGTGCACGGCGACCCCGACAACTGGTCCCGGCAGGGCGCCCGCAAGGCGGGCGGCGCGGCGGCGCTCGACGAGGCGCTCGCCGAGATCGACCGCCTGGCGGCGCTCCCGCACGTCAAGGGCGTCGGCGAGACGGGGCTGGACTACTTCCGCACCGGCCCCGAGGGCAAGGAAGCCCAGGAGTACTCCTTCCGCGCGCACGTCGAGATGGCCAAGCGGCACGGAAAGGCCCTGGTCATCCACGACCGGGACGCCCACGCAGACGTCCTGCGCGTGCTGAAGGAGGAGGGCGCCCCCGAGCGCACCGTCTTCCACTGCTACTCCGGCGACGCCGAGATGGCGGAGATCTGCGCCCGCGCCGGATACTTCCTGTCCTTCGCCGGCAACGTCACCTTCAAGAACGCGCAGAACCTGCGGGACGCCGCCGCCGTGGCCCCGGCGGAACTGCTCCTCGTGGAGACCGACGCTCCGTTCCTGACCCCCGCGCCCTACCGCGGACGGCCCAACGCCCCCTATCTCGTCCCGGTCACGGTGCGTGCCCTGGCCGCCGTGCGCGGCGTCGGCGAGGACGCTCTGGCCACCGCGATCGCCGCCAACACGGCACGCGCGTTCGGCTACTGACGGCGAGCGGACCGATTCGAACGCCACGTAGGGTAGTCGCGTCACTTTGGAGAGTGACGGCCGCTCCGCTAGGTTCTGGGGGCCCGATCCGGAGCCCACCCCCTGGAGCGTGTCGCGTGAGCAACTCGCAGCACCTCGAGTACGAGCCGTACGGCGGTGGCGGGCCGTACGCCGACCTGCACAGCGCCGAGACGGTCGCGTACGGCGTGTACGCGGCCCCCGGGACCTACGACGACACCTACCGGCCCGCGTACGAGGCCTACCAGGCCTACGAGGCGTACCGACCCCATCAGCCGCACCAGCCCCATCAGCCGTACCCGGCACCAGCGGCACCAGCGGCACCAGGGGCACCGGGGATGCACGCGTCCGACGCGGCGCTGGGAGCGCAGGGGTCCCGCCCGGCCGACGAGCCGCACGGGCCCTACGCGGCGCACGGGCCCTACGCGGTACACGGGCCTTACCCGGTGCACGGCCTCTACGCGGTGCACGGCCTCTACGCGGGGCACGGCCCCTACGCGGGGCAAGAGCCCTACGGATCGTACGGGCCCTACGCGGCCCACCCCCGGCCGCCCAAGACGCTTCAACTGCCCGTGCCCCTGCTTGCGCCCCCGTCCGTCCCGCCGCCCCCGTCCGTCCCGCCGCTTCCGTCCGTCCCGCCGGCCCCGTCCGTCCCGCCGGCCCGGTCCATGTCGTCGCCCTCGCCCTCGCCCTTGCCCTCCACCGAGCGCCTGCCCGTGCGGCCGTTCGAACAGGACGACCCGGGCGGGCGGGCCGCGCGTCGGCGCAGGTCGCGCTTCGCCGAGCGCCCGGAGTCCGCGATGCGCCGGCTGCTCCCGCAGGCGCTCGTCGTCGCGTTCCTGGCCGGCGGCACCACTGCCTTCGTCGCCGAGGACAAGGCGATCGAGCTGACCGTCGACGGCAAGCCGCGCACCCTGCACACCTTCGCCGACGACGTGGGCGAACTCCTGGCGGAGGAAGGCGTGGACGCGGGGGCCCACGACGTGGTGGCGCCCGCCCCCGGCACCGCCCTCACCAGCGGCGACGAGGTCGCCGTCCGCCACGGACGCCCCGTCCGGCTCACCCTGGACGGACAGCGCCGGGAGATCTGGACGACCGCGCACACCGTGGAGGAGGCGCTGCGGCAGCTGGGGGTGCGCGCGGAGGGCGCGTACATGTCCGTCTCCCGCTCGCAGCCCATCGGACGCGCGGGGCTCGCGCTGGACGTGCGCACCGAGCGCTCGATCACCGTCATGGCCGACGGCCGCGCCCGCACCGTCCGCACCAACGCGGCCACCGTGCGCGAGGCGGTCCGGGCGGCCGGGATCACCCTGCGCGGGCAGGACACCACCTCCGTCGACCCCGGCAGCTTCCCGCGTGACGGCCAGACGGTCACCGTGCTGCGGATCACCGGCTCCCAGGAGGTGCGCGCGGAACTGATCCCGTTCCGGGTGCGCCGCGCCGAGGACCCCTCGCTGTTCAGGGGGACGGAGGTGGTGGAGCGGAGCGGACAGCCCGGACTGCGCCGCATCACGTACGCCCTGCGCACCGTCAACGGCGTCCGGCAGAGACCGCGGCGGATCCGCGACGAGGTCGTGCGCGCACCGCGCACCCAGGTGGTGAAGGTCGGCACGAGGCCGCGGCCGACGTCCGTGCAGGGGGCCGACGGCCTGAACTGGCAGGCCCTCGCCGCCTGCGAGTCGGGCGGCCGGCCGGACGCCGTCGACTCCTCGGGCACCTACGGCGGCCTCTACCAGTTCGACACCCGCACCTGGCAGAGCCTCGGCGGCAGCGGACGGCCCCAGGACGCGCCGGCGGCGGAGCAGACGTTCCGCGCGAAGAAGCTGTACGTGCGCCGCGGGGCGAGTCCCTGGCCGCACTGCGGGGCGCGGCTGCGCGGGTGAGGCCCGGCGGGCGGCCGGGAGGGCCGGCGGACCCCCGTACCCTTGTCCCGTGACGAGCAGCCCCACCCCCGACGCCCTCCTGGGCCCCGCCGACGTCCGCGAACTCGCGGCGGCCCTCGGCGTGCGGCCCACCAAGCAGCGCGGCCAGAACTTCGTGATCGACGCGAACACGGTCCGCCGCATCGTCCGCACCGCGGAGGTCCGGCCGGACGACGTCGTCGTCGAGGTCGGCCCGGGGCTCGGCTCCCTCACCCTGGCGCTGCTGGAGGCCGCCGACCGGGTCACGGCCGTCGAGATCGACGACGTCCTGGCCGGCGCGCTGCCGGCGACGATCGCCGCGCGCATGCCGCGGCGCGCGGAACGCTTCGCGCTGGTGCACTCCGACGCCATGCAGGTGACCGGGCTGCCGGGGCCCGCCCCGACCGCGCTGGTCGCCAACCTGCCGTACAACGTGGCCGTGCCCGTGCTGCTGCACATGCTGGAGACGTTCCCGAGCATCGAACGCACCCTCGTCATGGTCCAGTCGGAGGTCGCCGACCGGCTCGCCGCCGGGCCCGGCTCGAAGGTGTACGGCGTGCCGTCCGTCAAGGCCAACTGGTACGCCCACGTCAAGCGGGCCGGCGCGATCGGGCGCAACGTCTTCTGGCCCGCGCCGAACGTGGACAGCGGGCTGGTGTCGCTGGTGCGGCGGACCGAGCCGATCGCGACCACGGCGACGCGGCGCGAGGTGTTCGCCGTCGTCGACGCGGCGTTCGCGCAGCGCCGCAAGACGCTGCGGGCGGCGCTGGCCGGCTGGGCGGGCTCGGCGGCGCTGGCCGAGGCCGCCCTCGTGGCGGCAGGAGTCTCCCCGCAGGCCCGCGGCGAGGCCCTCACGGTCGAGGAGTTCGCCAGGATCGCCGAGCACAAGTCCCCCGAAGAGCCGTCCGGGGAGCCGTCCGGGAAGCCCTCCGGGGAGCCGTCCGAGGAGCCGTCCCTGTGAGCGTCACGGTGCGGGTGCCCGCCAAGGTCAATGTGCAGCTGGCGGTGGGCGCCGTCCGCGCGGACGGCTTCCACGACCTGGCCAACGTCTTCCTCGCGGTCGGTCTGTACGACGAGGTGACGGTGACCCCGGCCGCCGGGCTCCGCGTCACCTGCGAGGGCCCGGGCGCCGCCCAGGTCCCCCTGGACCGCACGAACCTGGCCGCGCGGGCCGCGATCGCGCTGGCCGGGCGGTACGGCCTCACCCCCGACGTGCATCTGCACATCGCCAAGGACATCCCCGTCGCCGGGGGCATGGCGGGCGGCAGCGCGGACGGCGCGGGCGCCCTGGTCGCCTGCGACGCGCTGTGGGGCACGGGTGCCTCCCGTGAGGAACTCCTCGACATCTGCGCCGAGCTGGGCAGCGATGTGCCGTTCAGTCTGGTCGGCGGGGCGGCCCTGGGCACCGGGCGGGGCGAGAAGCTGACGGCCCTGGAGGCCGGCGGCGCCTTCCACTGGGTGTTCGCGATGGCCGGGCGGGGGCTGTCGACGCCGGCCGTGTTCCGGGAGTTCGACCGGCTCACGGCGGGGCTGGACGTCCCCGAGCCGGTCGCCTCACGCGAACTCCTCGACGCCCTCGCCGAGGGCGACCCCGACGCCCTCGCGGCCACCGTCTCCAACGACCTCCAGCCCGCCGCCCTCTCGCTCTTCCCCGAACTGGCGGACACGCTCGCCGCGGGGCGCGCGGCCGGGGCGCTCGCGGGCCTCGTCTCGGGCTCGGGCCCGACCACCGCGTTCCTCGCCCGCGACACCGGCTCCGCCGAGAAGATCGCACAGATGCTGCGCACGTCGGGCGCCTGCGCGGACGTGCGAGTGGCCTCGGGTCCGGCGCCGGGGGCCACGGTCGTCGGGGGCAAGGCGTAGTCGTCGCAATCGTCGTAGTCGTCGTAGTCGTCGTGGGCGGAGGGGCTGCGGACTGTGGACACCCGAACCGGAGGGGGCTCGTCGCATGGGTGAGGTGACGCCGGAGGCCACCGGCTCCGAGATGTTCCGGGCGGACAGGTTTTTCCAGGTCTGGCAGTACGCCGTCGGTCATCGGCGGCTGCTCCTGCGCAGCAGCCGGGACAGGCCGCCGGACACCCGGATCGACATCCACTTCGGCAACGTCGATCTCATGCTTCTGCGGCCCGGCTACGACGGTCTGGTCATCCGCCGGGCCGACGACGAGGAATGCCGGAAGGCCGGCCTCGACCACGGGGTGGAAGTCGCGCCCGGGCGTCTGTTCGTGCTGGGCGGCGGCCTGATGAGCGGCGGCGGCCTGAGGAGCTTCGTCGTTTCGGCGCCCCCGCAGTGGCACGAGGACGAGGGCGCGATGGACGATCCCTCGTGGTTCGGCCCTCTGCGGGGCACGTGCTGAGAACCGGGTGAGACCGGTGAGACCGGTGAGACCGGTGAGACCGGTGGGCCTGGCGGGATCGCTGGGTCCGGTGGGGCCGGTGGGTCCGGTGGGACCGGTGGGGACAGGCTCGCGGACCGGCGCGTGAGCACGGCGTGCGGGAGGCGTCGTCCGCCCCGGGCGTGCGACCGGTTGCCGTGCGTGGCCGGGCGGTGGCCGCAGGCTCCGGCACCCGGGGGCGTGAGCCGATCCGCGTACGCCGTCGCTGAGCAGCGCACACGCCTTTCGCGCGCCGGCGCCCGGCATCGCGCGCCCCACAGAGCCGTCCGTCCGCCCGCGCACTCCGCTCCCGCCCGCCCGCGCACTCCGCTTCCGCGCGCCCCGGTCCCTTCCCCCCAGCCGGACGGGTGGGACGGCGGTGCGGGACGCCGGACTACCCTGGAGGGTCGATCGATCCCCCCGGGCAGGAGAGAAATGGCCGTCAATCTGGTCAATGTCGAGAACGTCAGCAAGGTGTACGGGACCCGTGCGCTGCTCGACGGCATCTCGCTCGGCGTGTCCGAAGGGGACCGGATCGGCGTCGTCGGCCGCAACGGCGACGGCAAGACCACGCTGATCCGCATGCTCGCCAAACTGGAGGACGCCGACAGCGGCCGGGTCACGCACTCCGGCGGGCTGCGCATGGGCGTGCTCACCCAGCACGACTCCCTGGACCCGGCCGCGACCGTCCGGCACGAGGTCATCCGCGACCTGGCCGACCACGAGTGGGCCGGCAACGCCAAGATCCGGGACGTGCTGACCGGACTGTTCGGCGGGCTCGACCTGCCCGGCTTCCCGCAGGGCCTGGACACCGTCATCGGCCCGCTCTCCGGCGGCGAGCGCCGCCGGATCGCGCTGGCCAAGCTGCTGATCGACGAGCAGGACCTCATCGTCCTGGACGAGCCGACCAACCATCTCGACGTCGAGGGCATCTCCTGGCTCGCCCGGCACCTGCGCGAGCGCCGCTCCGCGCTCGTCTGCGTCACCCACGACCGCTGGTTCCTGGACCAGGTCTGCACCCGCATGTGGGACGTGCAGCGTGGCGACGTCCACGAGTACGAGGGCGGCTACTCCGACTACGTCTTCGCGCGCGCCGAGCGCGAGCGCATCGCCGCGACGGAGGAGACCAAGCGGCAGAACCTGGTCCGCAAGGAGCTGGCCTGGCTGCGGCGCGGCGCACCCGCGCGCACGTCCAAGCCCCGCTTCCGCATCGAGGCCGCCAACGAGCTCATCGCGGACGTTCCGCCGCCCCGCGACAGCAGCGAGCTGATGAAGTTCGCCTCCTCACGCCTCGGCAGGACGGTCTTCGACCTCGAGGACGTCACCGTCCAGGCCGGCCCCAAGGTGCTGCTCAAGCACATCACCTGGCACCTCGGCCCCGGCGACCGCATCGGCCTCGTCGGCGTCAACGGCGCCGGCAAGACCTCCCTGCTGCGGGCCCTGGCCGACGCGGCCCGGACCGAGGGCGAGACGCAGCCCGTGGCCGGCCGGATCGCCGTCGGCAAGACCGTCAAGCTCGCCTACCTCTCGCAGGAGGTCGGCGAACTCGACCCCGGTCTGCGGGTCCTGGAGGCCGTGCAGCAGGTGCGCGAACGCGTCGACCTCGGCAAGGGGCGCGAGATGACCGCCGGGCAGCTGTGCGAGACGTTCGGCTTCAACAAGGACAAGCAGTGGACGCCGGTCGGGGACCTGTCCGGCGGTGAGCGCCGCCGCCTGCAGATCCTGCGTCTGCTCATGGACGAGCCCAACGTCCTCTTCCTCGACGAGCCCACCAACGACCTCGACATCGAGACCCTCACCCAGCTGGAGGACCTCCTCGACGGCTGGCCCGGCTCGATGATCGTCATCTCCCACGACCGCTTCTTCGTGGAGCGCACCACGGACCGCGTCTTCGCGCTGCTCGGCGACGCCGCCCTGCGGATGCTCCCGCGCGGCATCGACGAGTACATCGAGCGCCGGCAGCGCATGGAGGAGGCCGCCGCCGCCTCCGCCCCGGCCGTCGCGCAGAAGGCCGCGCCGGAGAAGAGCGCAGCCGACCAGCGCGCCGCCAAGAAGGAACTGCAGAAGATCGAGCGGCAGTTGGACAAGGCGGCGGAGAAGGAGGCCAAGCTGCACGCCCAGATCGCCGACCACGCCACCGACTTCGAGAAGGTCGCCGGACTGGACGCCCAGCTGCGGGAGTTGGCCTCCGAACGTGAGGAACTGGAGATGCGGTGGCTGGAACTCGCCGAGGACGCGTGAAGGGTGCGTGAAGGCGCATAACGGCGGCGTCACGGGCCGGTCCGCCCTTGGGAACAGGGCGGATCCGGCCCGTTGGCCTGTCGGCGCCGGGTGATAGAAAGAGCCGTCTGCGTACTTCTGGACGGCTCCGGGTGGTCACTGACCCGGGGGCGTGGCTAAAAATCGGTGACAAGGGGGAACGCACTGATGGCTCAGCCGCCCGATCAGCCGCCGCAGCAGGGCGGTTTCGGACCGCCGCAGGACCGGCCGCAGCCGCCGGCCGGACAGACGCCGCCGCAGGGCGGCTTCGGCGCACCGCAGCAGCCGCCCCAGGGCCCGCCCGCGCCGCAGCCCGGTTACGGCTACCCGCAGCAGCCGGGCCCCTACGGGCCGCCCCAGCAGCCCGGCCCGTACGGACAGCCGGGCCCCTACGGGCAGCCAGGCCCGTACGGTCAGCCGAGCGGCCCCTACGGCCCGCAGCCCGGTTACGGCTACCCGCAGCAGCCCCAGTTCCCCGGCGCACCCGGCGCCCCGGGCACCCCGCCGGGCGGCCGCAACCCCTTCAAGGGCAGGCCCGCGCTGGTGGCCGGGGCCGCGGTGGCGGCGCTCCTGGTCATCGGCGGGACGGTGCTCGCGGTCGCCGACGGCGACGACAAGGGCGACAGGAAGCCGGTCGCCGGACCGAGCGACGACGGCAGAGCCACGGCGAGCGACGCCCCGGCCAACCCCGGTGACGGCAGCGGCGACGGCGGCGACGAACAGGACTTCAACGCCGGCCGCAAGACCGGCGAGGCGAAGGTGCTCTGGTACAAGGAGGCGCCCGACGCGCCCGCCGACGGAGCCGACGCCCCCGGCATGTGGGTCACCGCCAGGACGGCGGTGAAGGCGGCGTACAAGCAGCTCGTCGCGTACGGCGTCGGAGACGGCAAACCGGCCTGGGACACCCTCACGCTGCCGCAGAAGATCTGCGCGGTCACCCCGCAGAAGACGGCGGACGACAAGATCGTCATCGCGTACATGAGCGGCACCAGCGACCGCGCCAAGTGCAACCAGCTCCAGCAGATCGACCTGAACACCGGTGCCAAGGGCTGGACGGCCGTGGTCGAGGACGGCGCGCTGTTCGACAGCGCGATCAGCGTGGAGCTGTCGCTGGCCGGCGACACCCTGATGGTGGGCCGCTCGCAGTCCGGGACGGCGTACGACGTCCGCACCGGCAAGAAGCTGTACGACAAGAAGAAGTACGGCGAGGCGTGCTTCCCGAACGGGTTCGCCGGCGGGACCCGGCTGATAGCGGTGGCCTCCTGCGACGCTACGGACCCGACCGAGCACGACGAGATCCAGGAGCTGGACCCGGCGACCGGCAAGGTCAGGTGGACCCAGAAGTTCGCCAAGGGCTGGCGGGTCGCGAAGACGTTCTCCGTCGACCCGCTGGTCGTCTACAGCGTCAACGAGGACAAGAAGAACTGGAACATCACCACGTTCAGGCCGGACGGCTCGTACCGCTCGCAGGTCCGCGTCGACGAGTCCTTCGCCCCCGACTGCGGGTCCGGCTTCCTGCGGCGCGACCTCACGGGCTGCGCGAGCACGGCCTCCGACGCCGACACGCTCTACCTGCCGACCGAGACGAAGAGCGGTCCCAACGAGATCGTGGCGATCGACCTCTCCACCGGCAAGGAGAAGTGGCGCGTCAAGTCCCCGACCGACGAGGCGATGAAGCCGGTGAAGACCGAGGGCGGCGACCTCGTCGCCTACGTGGAGCCGTCGTACGACGCGGCGGGCCGCGTGGTGGGCATCCCGACGGCCGGTTCCGCGCACACGCCGAAGACGCTGCTGCAACTGCCCAGGAGCACGGCCGAGATCGAGGACAGCTTCTTCTCGCGGGACATCGACTGGGCCGGCGGACGCTTCTACATCTCCACCACCAGGCTGACGGGCAACGACGACACGAAGGAGAAGCTGATGCTCGCCTACGGCAAGTAGGGCGACCCGCCGCACTGCGGCCCGTCACCGTCGTCCAGGCCCGTCTTCCCGAGCTTCCCCGGCTTCCCGAGCGTCCTTCCGAGGTACCCACACCATGACCCAGCCGCCGCCCCCGCCGCCGAACGAGCCCCCGCAGCAGCCGTCGCAGCCGCCGCAGGGCGGTTTCGGCCCGCCCCCGCAGGACGCGACGCCCGAGGCCGGGCCCGACACCACGCCTGACACGATGCCCGACACCCCGCCCCAGGACGCCGCCCCGCAGGACGCGACGCCCCGGGACACCCCGCCGCAGGACACCCCGCCCCAGGACGTCCCGCGGCAGCCCGCCGCGCCCGACCTGACGAAGGCGCCGCAGCCGGGCTACGGCTACCCCCAGCCCCCGCAGCCCCAGCCGGGCTACGGCTACCCTCAGGCGCCGCCCGCGGCCGCCCCCGGCTACGGCTACCCGGCCCAGCCGGGCGCCGCCGCTCCGGGCCCGTCCGCGTACGGCTCGCCCCAGCCGAACCCCTACGGGCAGCCCGCCTACGGGCAGCCCGCCACGGCGTACGGCCAGCAGCCGGGCTACGGCTACCCGGGTCAGCCGGGCCAGCCGGGTTATCCGGTCCAGCCCGGTCACGGGTATCCGGGGCAGCCGACCGTGCCCATGCAGCCGCAGGTCGGCGCGGGGTCCACGGGATCCGGCGGCCGGAAGATCAACGCGCAGGTGGCGATCATCGTCTCCGCCGTCGTCGCGATCGCGCTCATCGTGGGCGGCGGCGTCTGGTACTCCGGTCACGGCGGCAAGAAGAACGAGGCGAGCTCCGGCGGCGCGAGCGGCGGCGGGGACAAGGGCGGCGCCGGCGGCACCGGCGGCACGACGCCGGGCGGCAGCGAGAAGGCGCCGGCCGACCCCGCCGCCGACGTGCTGTTCAAGGTCCCGATGCCCGTGGTCAAGAAGGACGCCAGCGTCGGCGTCAAGGGCTCCTGGCTGACCGACACGGCGTACGTGAAGACGGGCGTCAACGAGATCTCCGGATACGACCTGGTCAAGGGCACCAAGCTCTGGACGGTGCCGCTGCCCGGTCCGGTCTGCGAAGCCAGCAGATTCGCCACCGAGGACCACCGCACGGCGGTCACCTTCCAGGCGAGCACCGCCAAGACGGCCGGCTGCGACCAGGTCGCGGCGATCGACCTCGTCGCGGGCAAGCAGCTGTGGAGGAAGACCGTCGCCTCCGGGGACAACACCGTCACCTTCGACAACGTGACGGTCAGCGCGAAGACGGTCGCCCTGGGCAGCACCGAGGGCGGCGCGGCCTTCGACATCGACTCGGGCAAGGCGCTGTGGGCGCCGAAGCCGGCCGACACCTGCTACGACGACGGCTACGGCGGCGGTCCGAAGCTGGTGGCGGTGCGCAAGTGCGGCCCCTACGACAACCCCGAGCTGCACATCCAGACCATCGACCCGGTCTCCGGGAAGGTGATCTCCGAGTACGAGCTGGCCTCGGGCATCGAGTACGCCTCCATCGTGTCGACCGACCCGCTGGTCGTGGCCGCCGACGTCGGCGACAGCGCCGGCGACGGCAGCGGCATCTCGGACTTCTTCTCCATCGACAACAAGACCGGCAAGCTCCGCACCCGCATCTCGGTGCCGGGCGACCAGTACGCGGCCGACTGCGAAGGCATCACCAGGGTCGAGGCATGCATCGGCCTGGCCGTCGGCAACGACCGGATCTACGTCCCGACCGAGGAGCACGACGGCGGCGGCGACCACGGCCGTTCGAACGAGATCGTCTCCTTCGACCTGGCCACCGGCAAGCTCACCGGCCAGCGCGCGGACGCGGGCGACGGGTACACGATCTACCCGCTGCGTATGGACGGGACCGCCCTGATCGCCTACAAGCGGCCGCCGTACGACAAGGGCGGACAGGTCGTCAGCCTCGACGGCGGCTCCTTCAAGGAGACCAAGCTGCTGGAGAACCCGGCCACGGACGAGGTGCACGACGTGGAGATCGCCATGTCCCCGGAGTACTCGGAGGTCCTCTTCGCCAAGGGACGCCTGTACATGTCGGAGGTGTACGCCGACGACGGGGCGGTGTCGAACGGCGACCCGCAGTACCTGGCGGTAGGGTTCGGCACCGCGGGCAGCTGATCATCTTAATTGCCGTCACGGCCCCGTCCCTGCTCAGGGGGCGGGGCCGCGTGCTTATCGTGCGTGACCTTCGCGCGCGGTGATTTTCCGTGATCCGGGCACTTCTCGCCGGTTGGGGGAGCGCGACGTCGAACAAGCGTGTAGCTTCCTCGGGCATGAAGAGCGGGGGTGCCGGGGGGCGCCCCCCGTTGGTGCGTGTGGATCCGCGTGGGCATCCATGGGGGGACTGGGGGATTGCTCGTGGGAGTGCGGCTGATGGTGGTCGACGACCACCGACTGCTCGCCGAGGCGCTGGCCTCGGCTCTCAAACTGCGCGGGCACCGGGTGCTCGCCGCGGCGGCCCCGGCCGCGGGCGCGGCGGAGCTGGTGATCACCCGCGCTCCGGAGGTGTGTCTGCTGGGCACGGCCGTCCCGGCCGAGCCGGGCATCTTCGACCCGGTGGTCCGCATCAAGCGGGAGCGGCCGCAGGTGGCCGTGCTGGTCCTCGGACCGGTGCCGAACCCGCGCGGCATCGCGGCGGCCTTCGCGGCCGGCGCCTCCGGCTACGTACGCCACGACGAGCGCATCGAGGGCGTCGAACGGGCCATCATGAAGGCGAGGGCGGGCGAGGCGGCGGTGGCTCCGCAACTGCTGCAGGGCGCGTTCAGCGAGCTGCTCAACCCGACGGCCCAGCCGGACGACGAGGGCCGGCGTCTGCTGCAGATGCTCACCCCGCGCGAGGTCGAGGTCCTGGTCCGGGTCGCGGACGGCGAGGACACCCGGCTGATCGCCGCCGGCATGAACATCGCCCCGTCGACGGCCCGCACCCACGTCCAGCGGGTCCTGATGAAACTCGGCGTGGGCTCCCGTCTGGAGGCGGCGGCCCTGGCGGCCCGCACGGGCCTTCTGGACCGCGCGGGCCCGCTGCCGCACGGCCCCCGCAACGACACGGCGACGGAACCGGAGCAGCCCGCATGAGAGCACACACGGTCGTCCGGCGCGGCGCACGCCTCGGCGCGCTGACCGGCGCATGGCCGGCCGGCATCGGCGGCGTCCTCTGCCTGGTGGCGGCGTTCGTCTTCCTGACCGGCGGCCTCTACGGAACCGCGCTGGCGCTGACGGCTGCCGCCGGACTCGCGGTGCTCGGCGGCCTGGCGGGCGGCGTCGCCGTGGGCACGGCCACCGGCCTCGCTCTGGCGCTCGCCCCGCGGCGGCTGCTGGCCCGCCCTGTGCTGCGCGGCCTGCTGGCGGCCCTCACCGCAGGCCTGCCGCTCGCGGCGCTCTCCGTCGTGCTGCTCACGGGAGACGGTTACACCCTGGCGAGCTACCCGCCGTCGACGCACTTCGTCGACGGGGCGGTGATCCTGACGGTCGCCCTGGGGGCGGCGGCCCGCAGCGGCGAGATCGCGGGCTGCGACGCCGAGGGCTGATCAGCGGCCGAGACCGGCGCGTATCCCTGCCAGGAGGTGGGCGAGGGCGGCGGGTGTGGTGGTGAGAGCGGTCCCCGGCTCCTCGCTCTCCCGAAGGTGCGGGGCCGAGGGGACGGGGGAGGCGGCGAGTTCCGCACAGGCGTTGCCTTCGGCACCGCCGGAGAACGTGGAGTAGGGGCCCGTGCCCGTCGTCACTCGCCCCGCGGCGGTTCCCCCTTCAGGGCCTCCGGTGGCAGCGTGGGCGTCACGGGGGCCGTCGGCCGCAGCTTCAGCCAGACCAGGAAGAAGAGCCCCAGGGCCAGCATGCCCAGGCCGGTCCACAGGTTGATGTTGATCCCCTGGGCCTTGGCGATCTCCGCGTCGCCGTCCGTGATCCCGGCGATCGTGACGATCACGCCGTAGACGACGAACAGGCCGCCGATGATGCGGCGCAGGTCGAAGATGTGGGCCGCGGTCGCGGACTTCTGCTCCAGCTCGGTGACCTCGCGCTGGACGTCGGCCTCGGAGTAGCCCGCTCGCCGCAGCCGCTCCGCGGCGGCCTCGGCGCTCTCGGACGGTTCGAATTGCTCGGACATGGCGTTTCCATCCTCCCGCGGATCTCGCGAGGGCTCAGAACGAGAACGGGATGTAGCAGGCGGCGGCCAGGATCACCGCGCCCCAGCCCAGCAGGGCCGGACGCCGGTACCAGGCGTCGTCGCCCGCGGCCGGCGGCTCGGCCATGCCGGGGGAGACGGTGCCGTAGACCAGTCCCTGGAGTTCCTCGGCCGGCTTGGGGGCCGTGAACAGCGACACGATCACCATCACGACCGCGCCCGCCACGAAGCCCGCGATCGCGGAGACGAAGTTGGCGCCCTGGTCGGTGGGGATGCCGATGACGTCCTGCTTGTAGAGGACGAAGTAGTTGACCATCGCGGCCGTGGTGCCCGCGAGCAGACCCCAGAAGCCCGACTTCTTCGACGCCCGCTTCCAGAACATGCCGACGATGAAGACGACGAACATCGGCACGTTGAAGAAGGAGAACAGCGTCTGGAGGTAGCTCATGATGTTGGAGAAGGACGACGCCAGGAACGCCGTGCCCACCGAGGCGGTCACGCCGATCGCCGTGATCAGGCGGCCGAAGCGGACGTAGTACGCGTCCTCGCGGCCCAGCACCACGTACTTCGCCCAGATGTCCGTCGTGAACACCGTGTTGAACGACGAGATGTTCGCCGCCATGCCCGCCATGAACGCCGCCAGCAGACCCGTCACCGCGATCCCCAGCACGCCGTTCGGCAGCAGCTCCTGCATGAGGTACGGGATCGCGTCGTTGTACTGCAGGTCCGAGCCGCTGGTGCCGATCTTCGGCACCAGCACCGCCGCCACCAGGCCCGGGATCATCACCAGGAACACCATGAAGATCTTCGGGTAGGCCGCGATGAGCGGGGTGCGCTGGGCCGCCGAGAGGTTCCTCGCGGACAGGGCGCGCTGCACCTCCGCGAAGTTCGTCGTCCAGTAGCCGAAGGACAGGACGAAGCCGAGGCCCAGCACGATCGTCAGCCAGTTCGCGCCCAGCGGGTTGGCGCTGCCGATGCCGGTGCCGCCCCACGCGGTGACGAAGTTGTCCCCGTGGCTCGCGCTCAGCTTGTCGGTCAGGCCGCCCCAGCCGCCCACCTTCTTCAGGCCCAGCACGGACAGCGGAATGAGGGCCGCCAGGATCACGAAGAACTGGAGGACCTCGTTGTAGATCGCGGAGGACAGACCGCCGAGCGTGATGTACGCCAGCACGAAGAACCCCGCGACCACGATCGCCACCCACTGCGGCCAGCCCAGCAGCGCCTCGACGACGATCGCGAGCGCGTACAGGTTGACCCCGGCGATCAGGATCGCGGCGAAGGCGAACAGGGCCGAGCTGAGCAGGTGGGCCGCCTTGTCGAAGCGCAGCAGCAGCATCTCCGGCACCGAGCGGACCTTGCTGCCGTAGTAGAACGGCATCATCACCAGCCCCAGGAACACCATCGCCGGGATGGCGCCGATCCAGTACCAGTGGACGGTGTACGCGCCGTATTGTGCGCTGTTCGCGGCCATGCCCAGGATCTCGGTGGCGGCCAGGTTGGCCGAGATGAACGCGAGACCGGTGATCCAGGCGGGCAGGGAGCGGCCGGAGAGGAAGAAGTCGAGGCTGGTCTTCACCGATCTGCGGGCGGCGAAACCGATGCCCAGGACCACGACGAAGTAGATGCCGAGGATCGTGTAGTCGAGCCAGTTCGTGGGGAGGCGCAGCTCCGCGGCCAGCTGTGGCGACGGGTGTGTGGGGGTTCGCATGCCCTGCTCACTTCTTTTGGTGTTCTTTGTTTGGTTGTGAGGGTGACGCGCGTGGGGGTTTATGGTTTTATGTGTTTGGTTCTGTTGGAAGCTTCGCTAGGTGTACGGATCTGGGTCCGCGGGTCCAGAGGTACGGAGGAGAGTCGCGGTGAAGAAGACCTCGACCCGCTTGGCCGACGGTCGTGAGCTGATCTACTACGACCAGCGGGACGACGCGGTGCGCGACGCGGTGGACAGACGTCCGCTGGACCCCACGGTCACCACTTCGGAGGTACGGCGCGACCCGCTGCTCGGCGACTCCATCGCCGTCGCGTCGCACCGGCAGGGCCGCACCTACCACCCGCCCGCCGACGAGTGCCCGCTCTGCCCCTCGCAGGGCGACCGGCTCAGCGAGATCCCGGACTCGTCGTACGACGTCGTCGTCTTCGAGAATCGTTTCCCCTCCCTGGCCGGCGACTCCGGGCGCTGCGAGGTGGTCTGCTTCACCTCCGACCACGACGCGTCCTTCGCCGACCTCACCGAGGAGCAGGCGCGGCTGGTCCTCGACGCGTGGACGGACCGGACGTCCGAGCTGTCGCATCTGCCCTCCGTGGAACAGGTGTTCTGCTTCGAGAACCGCGGCGCCGAGATCGGTGTGACACTGGGTCACCCGCACGGGCAGATCTACGCCTACCCGTTCACCACCCCCCGCACCGCCCTGATGCTGCGTTCGGTCGCCGCGCACAAGGAGGCGACCGGCGGGGAGAACCTCTTCGACGCCGTCCTGGAGCGTGAACTCGCGGGCGAGAGGGTCGTCCTGGAGGGTGAACACTGGGTCGCGTTCGTGCCGTACGCCGCCCACTGGCCCTACGAGGTGCACCTCTATCCCAAGCGCCGGGTGCCGGACCTGCTCGCCCTCGACGAGGACGCGCGCACAGAGTTCCCCAAGGTCTACCTGGAACTCTTGAGGCGCTTCGACCGGATCTTCGGCGAAGGTGAACCGCCCACGCCGTACATCGCCGCCTGGCACCAGGCGCCGTTCGGCGCGCTGGAGGAGTTCGAGAGCGTCAACCGCGACGACTTCGCGCTGCATCTGGAGCTTTTCACCATCCGTCGCACGTCCGGCAAGCTGAAGTTCCTCGCGGGCTCCGAATCCGGCATGAACGTCTTCATCAACGACGTGCCGCCGGAGTCCGCGGCCCAGCGACTGCGAGAGGCAGCGAGTTCATGAGCGGGACCACCGGCACGAGCGGCAAGTATCTGGTCACGGGCGGCGCGGGCTACGTCGGCGGCGTGGTCGCCCAGCACCTGCTGGAGGCGGGCCACGAGGTCGTCGTCCTCGACAACCTCTCCACCGGCTTCCGCGAAGGCGTCCCCGCGGGCGCCACGTTCATCGAGGGCGACATCCGCGACGCGGCCGCGCACCTCGACGACTCCTTCGACGCCGTCCTCCACTTCGCCGCGTTCTCCCAGGTCGGCGAGTCCGTCGTCAAGCCGGAGAAGTACTGGGAGAACAACGTCGGCGGCACCATGGCGCTGCTCGGCGCGATGCGCGAGGCCGGCGTGCGCAAGCTGGTCTTCTCCTCCACCGCGGCCACCTACGGCGAGCCGGAGCAGGTCCCGATCGTCGAGACCGCGCCCACGAGGCCGACCAACCCCTACGGCGCCTCCAAGCTCGCCGTCGACCACATGATCAGCGGCGAGGCCGCGGCCCACGGGCTCGGCGCCGTCTCCCTGCGCTACTTCAACGTGGCCGGCGCGTACGGCGCGCAGGGCGAGCGCCACGACCCCGAGTCCCACCTCATCCCGCTCGTCCTCCAGGTCGCCCAGGGCCGCCGTGAGGCCATCTCGGTCTACGGCGACGACTACCCGACCCCCGACGGCACCTGCGTGCGCGACTACATCCACGTAGCCGACCTCGCCGAGGCGCACCTGCTCGCCGTCGCCGCCGCCGAGCCCGGCGAGCACCTCGTCTGCAACCTCGGCAACGGCAACGGCTTCTCCGTCCGCGAGGTCGTCGAGACCGTCCGCAAGGTCACCGGGCACCCGATCCCCGAGGTCGCGGCCCCGCGCCGCGCCGGAGACCCGGCCGTCCTGGTCGCCTCGGCGGCCACCGCCCGCGAGAAGCTGGGCTGGAACCCGTCCCGCGCGGACCTCGCGGGTATCGTCGCGGACGCGTGGGAGTTCGCGCAGCACATCGCAAGCAGCGCAAGGGAGTCGTAGTGGGGGCACAGGAAGTCCGCGAGGGGTTCGTCCGGCTGTACGGGGCCGAGCCCGAGGGCGTGTGGGCGGCGCCCGGCCGCGTCAACCTCATCGGTGAGCACACCGACTACAACGACGGCTTCGTGATGCCCTTCGCGCTGCCGCACACCGCCGTCGCGGCGGTCTCCCGGCGCACGGACGGCGTGCTGCGGCTGCACTCCGCCGACCTCGACGCGGGCGTCGCCGAACTGCGCCTGGACGAGCTCGCGCCCGAGTCCGACGGCAGCTGGACGGCCTACCCGGCCGGTGTCGTCTGGGCCCTGCGCGAGGCCGGCCACCCGGTGACCGGCGCCGACGTCCACCTGGCGTCGACGGTCCCGTCGGGCGCGGGCCTGTCGTCCTCGGCGGCCCTCGAGGTCGTCGTGGCCCTGGCGCTGAACGACCTGTTCGCGCTCGGACTCCCGGGCTGGCAGCTCGCCCGGCTGTGCCAGCGCGCCGAGAACGTCTACGTCGGCGCCCCCACCGGCATCATGGACCAGACGGCGTCCGCGTGCTGCGAGTCCGGCCACGCGCTGTTCCTCGACACCCGCGACCTCTCCCAGAAGCAGATCCCCCTCGACCTGGCCGCCGAGGGACTGCGCCTGCTGGTCGTCGACACCCAGGTCACGCACGCCCACAGCGGCGGCGAGTACGGCAAGCGCCGGGCCGGCTGCGAGAAGGGCGCCGCCCTCCTCGGCGTCGACGCGCTGCGCGACATCGCCTACGCCGACCTGGACGCGGCCCTCGCCCGCCTCGGCGACGAGGAGGAGGTCCGCCGGCTGGTCCGCCACGTGGTCACGGAGGACCAGCGCGTGGAGCAGGTCGTCGCCCTCCTGGAGTCGGGCGGCGACACCCGTGCCGTCGGCCCGGTCCTGACGGCGGGACACGCCTCGCTCCGGGACGACTTCCGGGTCTCCTGCCCCGAGCTGGACCTCGTCGTCGACACCGCGCTCGCGCACGGCGCGCTGGGGGCGCGGATGACCGGCGGCGGCTTCGGCGGCTCGGCGATCGTCCTGGCCGAGGCCACCGACGTCGAGGCCCTCACCAAGGCCGTCGAGGCGGCCTTCGCGGCCGCGGGGCTCAAGGCGCCGCGGGTGTTCGAGGCGGTGCCCTCGGCGGGGGCACGGCGCCTGAGCTGAACCCGGCTGCCGAAAGGCGGCTGAACCGGACCCGGCTGAACCGGACCCGGCTGAACCGGACCCGGCTGAACCGGACCCGGCTGAACCGGGCCGGGCCGAACCGGATCCGGCCGGACCGGACGGACGTCACCACCGGGGTGAGGCGGAGAGCGCCTCACCCCGGTTCGTGCGTGAGGCGCTTGGTCAGGGTGTACTCCGTGATGCCCGGCGGGTAGTCCTCGATCACGCACACCACCTCGTAGCCGTGCCGCCGGTAGAAGCCCGGGGCCTGGAAGTCCCAGGTCTCCAGACGGACCCGGGTGCAGCCCCGTTCGTCGCGGGCGACGCGCTCCGCCTCGGCGAGAAGCCGGGAGCCCAGGCCCGCCCCGCGGTGCCGGGCGTCGACCCACAGGTGGGCCACGTGCAGCCAGGCCGTCCAGGTGTGGCCCACCAGACCGCCGGCCAGTTCGCCCCCGGGACCGCAGGCCCACACGTGCAGCGGCGACTCGCGTTCCGCCGGGGTGCCGCGCAGGGCGCGCAGCACCGGGGAGGCCTCCGTGTTCGCGGCCAGAAGCCGGGACCGGAGAAGATCGCGCCGAGTCCTGTCGACTTCTGTCTCAAGACGAAACATGCGGCACACCATAAACGCGATGGGTAATTAGTTCTGCACATTGCCTTCCGCTGTCGGCCCACAGCCCTACCCTGTGAAACAACATCGGTGGGGGCCGATGCTGATCAGGGGGCGAGACAGCCGGGTACGACGCCCGGGTGGGGGTAGCAGTCTCTGCACGGCGGCGGCCGTGCGGTCACGGCGCTCCCCGCGAGCGTCGTACCCGCGTCGGTCGTCGTTCTCCGGGTTCTCCGTGTGTCCTGTTGTTCTCCGTGTTCACCGTGATTTCCGTGTTCTCTGTGTTCTCTGGGTTCTCCGTCTCCGGACCTTTGGGGTATCCCCTGCTCTGTGAAGGAGCTTGGGGAAGGGGGTTTCGTGGTTCGCATCCGTGTACTGGTCGTCGACGACCACCGCATCTTCGCCGAGTCGCTCGCCGCGGCACTGGCCGCCGAGCCGGACGTCGACGTGTCCGCGGCCGGCAGCGGCCCGGCGGCGCTGCGCAGCCTGGAGCGCGCGGCCGCCGAGGGCCGCCGGTACGACGTGCTGCTCGTCGACGCCGACCTGGGCGGCACGCTGCCCGGCATACGGCCCGCCATGCCCGTGCAGGAGGTGGGGGAGAACGGGCTCGTCGACGGGATATCGCTGGTCACGGGCGTGCGCAGCGCACAGCCCCACCTCCGCGCCGTCGTGCTCGCCGAGAAGGACGACCCGCGCCGCGCGGCACTCGCGCTGCAGGCGGGGGCGTCCGGCTGGGTGGCGAAGGACTGCTCGCTCTCACGCCTGCTGACCGTCATCCGGGGCGTGCTGCGCGAGGAGACGCATCTGCCTCCGGCGCTGCTCACCGGCGTCCTGCGGGAGCTCACGGCCGCCCGCAAGCACCGCACCGAGAGCGAACGCCTGGTGGAGTCCCTCACGCCGAGGGAACGCGAGGTGCTGCGGTGCATGGTGGCGGGACTGGGACGCAAGGCCGTAGCCGAACGCCTGTTCCTGTCCCCGCACACCGTGCGCACCCATATGCAGAACGTCCTCGGCAAGCTGGGCGTGCACTCCACCCTCGCCGCGGTCGCCCTCGCGCGCAGGGCGGGCGTCGGGCCGGTGGACCTAGCCGGGGATGTTGTCGAACGGGGCGGTCAACTGGCGTAGCAGACCGGCCAGTTCGCCGCGCTGGGCCGGAGAGAGCTCGGCCAGGATCGCCCGCTCCTGGTCGAGCAGTCCGGCGAGCGCCTGGTCGGCGCGGTCCTTGCCGTCGTCCGTGAGGCGGACGAGCACGCCCCGCCGGTCGCTCGGGTCCGGCAGACGCTCCACCAGGCCCTTCTTCGCGAGGCGGTCGATGCGGTTGGTCATCGTGCCCGAGGTCACCAGCGTCTGCGTCAGCAGTTGCCCGGGGGAGAGCTGATACGGCGCCCCCGCACGCCGGAGCGCCGTCAGGACGTCGAACTCCCACGGCTCCAGCTGGTGCTCGGAGAACGCCAGCCGGCGCGCCCGGTCCAGGTGCCGGGCCAGTCTGCTCACCCGGCTGAGTACTTCCAGCGGCTCCACGTCGAGGTCCGGGCGCTCCCGGCGCCACGCTGCGACCAGCCGATCGACCTCGTCCTCCATGGCGATCAGTGTAGTGGTTGTGTCGATGTGAAGTCTCTTGATATCGAGCATCTTGATAACAAGCTTCTCATTGTGAAGTCTCTTGACGTCGAGACAGATTGTGGGGAGAGTCGGAACATGACGACGAACCCCTCCTGGGACCCCGCCCAGTACCTGCGCCACGCCGCCCAGCGCGCCCGCCCCTTCACCGACCTCCTCGCCCGCGTCCCCGCCCTGCCCCGCGAACCGCCCCGCATCGCCGACCTCGGCTGCGGCCCCGGCAACGTCACCGCCGTCCTCGCCGACCGCTGGCCCACCGCCCGCATCACCGGCTACGACAACTCGCCCCGGATGCTCGCCGAGGCGGCCGCCCACGCGGGCCCGAACCTCGACTTCGCCCACGCCGACCTCACCGACTGGACGCCCGCCGAGACCTACGACCTGCTCGTCTCGAACGCCGCCCTCCAGTGGGTCCCCGGCCACCTCGACGCCCTCGCCGGCTGGCTGGACGGCCTCGCCCCGGGCGGAACCCTCGCCTTCCAGGTCCCGCACAACGCCGACGCGCCCCTGCACGCCCTGATGCGCGAGCTCGGCGGCAGCGCCCGCTGGAAGAGCCGTCTCGGCCACGTCCTGCGGCGCGAGGACTCCGTCCACGCACCCGGCGTCTACCTCGACCGGCTGGCCCGCCTCGGCTGCGCGACCGACGTGTGGACCACGACCTACCTGCATGTCCTGCCCGGCGAGGACCCCGTCCTGGACTGGGTCAGGGGCACCGGACTGCGCCCCGTCCTCGACGCCCTCGCCGACGACCCCGAGGCCCGCGACGCCTTCGTCGCCGCCTACCGCGACCTGCTGCGCGAGGCCTACCCGAGCACCGGATACGGCACCGTCCTGCCGTTCCGCCGCCTGTTCGCGGTCGCCACGAAGGCGGGCTGACTTCAGGGCGTGCGGCCCGGACGGGTGACCCGGACGGGTGACCCGTAGGGGCCGAGCCCGCCGGGCGGGGATCGCGGGCAGGTTTGAAGCGAGCCGGGCGGGTCACCCGCTGTGCAGAGAGCGCACGCAAACCTGACTGGGAGTGATGAACAGTGGCAGGCGAGCAGAAGTCCAAGGCGAAGATGGAGCAGGCCAAGGGCAAGGCCAAGGAGACCGTCGGCCGCGCCGTGGGCAACGAGAGGCTCGAGGCCGAAGGCCGCGCGGACCAGGCCAAGGGCGACGCGCGCCAGGCCAAGGAGAAGACGAAGGACGTCTTCAAGCACTGAGCCGTTCGGTACCGACGCGCAGCGCCGGGACGCGCCGAGCCGCGCCGGCCGAGTCGCATCCGCGGAACGCGGACGGGCCCCCGCCCATGGGCATTCCATGGACGGGGGGCCCGCGCATGCGGCGAAACCGCCCGGCGCCGGTGCCGGCGGCTTCGGCTCAGCTCTTGCGCCGCCCGATCAGATGCGGCCTGGCCTCCAGGCCGTCCAGTCCGTGCCAGGACAGGTTCACCAGATGGGCGGCCACCTCCGCCTTCTTCGGGCGGCGCACGTCCAGCCACCACTGGCCGGTCAGCGCGACCATGCCGACCAGGGCCTGCGCGTAGAGGGGGGCCAGCTTCGGATCGAAACCGCGGTTCTTGAACTCGCGGCCCAGGATGTCCTCCACCTGCGTGGCGATGTCCGAGATCAGCGAGGCGAAGGAACCCGTCGACTGCGGGATGGGGGAGTCGCGGACCAGGATGCGGAAGCCGTCCGTGTACTCCTCGATGTAGTCCAGGAGCGCGAACGCCGCCTGTTCGAGCAGCTCACGGGGGTGCCCCGCCGTCAACGACGACGTGACCATGTCCAGCAGCCGGCGCATCTCCCGGTCGACCACGACCGCGTACAGCCCCTCCTTGCCGCCGAAGTGCTCGTACACCACCGGCTTGGACACCCCGGCCTTCGCCGCGATCTCCTCCACCGACGTGCCCTCGAAGCCCCTCTCGGCGAACAGGGTGCGACCGATCTCCAGCAACTGCTGGCGACGCTCCGCCCCGGTCATCCGGGTACGACGCGCGCGCCGCGGCTTCACTTCGCCGCTGGGACTGGAGGTGTTGCTGGGATCGGTCGCCACGCCGTCAATCATGCCGCCTCGGCGGTCGCCCTCCCCTGCCGGGAGCCGCCCTCACCGCTGTTACGGCGCGAATCGATACGCGAGCGTGACGGCCAGCGCACGTCGTACGCCCAGCCGAGCATCTCGAACCACCGGATGAAGCGCGCCGAGGAGTCCACCTGGCCCCGCATCACCCCGTGCCGCGCCGACGTCGGCTCGGCGTGGTGCAGGTTGTGCCAGGACTCCCCGCACGACAGGACCGCCAGCCACCACACGTTGCCCGAACGGTCCCGCGACTTGAACGGACGCTTGCCCACCGCGTGACAGATCGAGTTGATCGACCACGTCACGTGGTGCAGCAGGGCCACCCGCACCAGCGAACCCCAGAAGAACGCCGTGAACGCGCCCCACCAGGACATCGTCACCAGCCCGCCCACCAGCGGCGGGATCGCCAGCGACACCAGCGTGAACACGACGAACTGACGCGAGATCGCACGGATCGCCGGGTCCTTGATCAGATCCGGCGCGTACTTCTCCTGCGACGTCTGCTCCTCGTCGAACATCCATGCGATGTGGGCCCACCACAGACCCTTCATCAGCGCCGGAACGGTCTCCCCGAACCGCCACGGCGAATGCGGGTCGCCCTCCGCGTCGGAGAACTTGTGATGCTTGCGGTGATCGGCCACCCAGCGCACCAGCGGCCCCTCCACCGCCAGGGAGCCCATGACCGCCAACGCGATCCGGAGCGGCCGCTTCGCCTTGAACGAACCGTGCGTGAAATACCGGTGGAAACCGATCGTGATGCCGTGGCAGCCGAGGAAGTACATGAAGACCATCAGCCCCATGTCCAGCCAGCTCACCCCCCAGCCCCACGCCAGCGGCACCGCCGCCAGCACCGCCAGGAACGGAACGACGATGAAGAGCAGCAACATGATCTGCTCGATCGATCGCTTCTTCTCGCCACCGAGGGTGGCGGAGGGCGTAGTGGCGCCGTCGGGCGTCTTCGAAGGGTCTTCGATCACGTTGGAGCCTGTGGTCATGCGCGTCCCCTGGGGGGTCTTGGAAGGAGGGAGAGTGCCGTACCGCCGGAACCCGTACGTCATTCCTACGGTTCCGTAACCTACGGCATCGTAAGTATGGCAGCGTGCCGCCCCGCGGCAAGAGCCCGCCAACCTGCGCGTCCCCGAGGACACCTATCCTTGGAGACGGTCGGACAGCGCGGTCCGCTCTGATTTCTTCCCGGATGTCAGGACCCCATGCGGCGTCCGCCGCGAGGCCCGGCACCCGGGTTCCCTCCCGGACGAGCTTCAACACTGCAAGGAGCCGCACCTGTGAGCAGTGCCGACGACCTTGGCCAGGCCACCACGACGACCAGCACCGAGCTGCGCGCCGACATCCGCCGACTGGGCGACCTCCTCGGAGAGACCCTCGTCCGGCAGGAAGGCCCCGAACTCCTCGACCTGGTCGAGAAGGTCCGCCGCCTCACCCGAGAGGACGGCGAAGCCGCCGCCGAACTCCTGCGTGGCATCGAACTGGAGACCGCGGCCAAGCTGGTCCGCGCCTTCTCCACCTACTTCCACCTGGCCAACGTCACCGAGCAGGTCCACCGAGGCCGCGAACTGCGCGAACGCCGCGCCGCCGAGGGCGGCCTCCTCGCCCGCACCGCCGACCGCCTCAAGGACGCCGACCCCGAACACGTCCAGCAGACGGTCCGCCACCTCAACGTCCGCCCCGTCTTCACGGCGCACCCCACCGAAGCCGCGCGCCGGTCGGTCCTCAACAAGCTCCGGCGCATCGCCGCACTCCTCGAGACCCCCGTCATCGAGTCAGACCGCCGCCGCCACGACACCCGCCTCGCCGAGAACATCGACCTCGTGTGGCAGACCGACGAACTGCGCGTCGTCCGCCCCGAGCCCGCCGACGAGGCCCGCAACGCCATCTACTACCTCGACGAACTCCACGCCGGCGCCGTGGGCGACGTCCTCGAGGACCTGACGGCGGAACTGGAACGCGTCGGCGTCAAGCTCCCCGACGACACCCGCCCCCTCACCTTCGGCACCTGGATCGGCGGCGACCGCGACGGCAACCCCAACGTCACCCCCGCCGTGACCTGGGACGTCCTCATCCTCCAGCACGAACACGGCATCAACGACGCCCTGGAGACCATCGACGAACTGCGCGGATTCCTGTCGAACTCCATCCGCTACACCGGCGCCACCGACGAACTCCTCGCCTCCCTCCAGGCCGACCTCGAACGACTCCCCGAGATCAGCCCCCGCTACAAGCGCCTCAACGCCGAAGAGCCCTACCGCCTCAAGGCCACCTGCATCCGCCAGAAGCTCGAGAACACCAAGCAGCGCCTCGCCAAGGGCATCCCCCACGAACCCGGCCGCGACTACCTCGGCACCAGCGAGCTCCTCAAGGACCTCACCCTCATCCAGACCTCCCTGCGCGAACACCGCGGCGCCCTCTTCGCCGACGGCCGCATGAACCGCACCATCCGCACCCTCGCCGCCTTCGGCCTCCAGCTCGCCACCATGGACGTCCGCGAACACGCCGACGCCCACCACCACGCCCTCGGCCAGCTCTTCGACCGCCTCGGCGAGGAGTCCTGGCGCTACACCGACATGCCCCGCGAGTACCGCACCAAGCTCCTCGCCAAGGAACTCAGGTCACGCAGGCCCCTCGCGCCCACCCCCGCCCCCGTCGACGCCGCCGGCGAGAAGACCCTCGGCGTCTTCCTCACCGTCAAGCGCGCCCTGGAAGTCTTCGGACCCGAGGTCATCGAGTCCTACATCATCTCCATGTGCCAGGGCGCCGACGACGTCTTCGCCGCCGCGGTCCTCGCCCGCGAAGCCGGACTCGTCGACCTCCACGCCGGCTGGGCCAGGATCGGCATCGTCCCCCTCCTCGAGACCACCGACGAGCTCAAGGCCGCCGACACCATCCTCGAGGACATGCTCTCCGACCCGTCGTACCGCCGACTGGTGGCACTGCGCGGAGACGTCCAGGAGGTCATGCTCGGCTACTCCGACTCCTCCAAGTTCGGCGGCATCACCACCAGCCAGTGGGAGATCCACCGCGCCCAGCGCCGCCTGCGCGACGTCGCCCACCGCTACGGCGTCCGCCTGCGCCTCTTCCACGGCCGCGGCGGCACCGTCGGCCGCGGCGGCGGCCCCTCCCACGACGCCATCCTCGCCCAGCCCTGGGGCACCCTCGAAGGCGAGATCAAGGTCACCGAACAGGGCGAGGTCATCTCCGACAAGTACCTCATCCCCTCCCTCGCCAGGGAGAACCTGGAACTCACGGTCGCCGCCACCCTCCAGGCCTCCGCTCTGCACACCGCCCCCCGCCAGTCCGACGAGGCCCTCGCCCGCTGGGACGCCGCCATGGACGTCGTCTCCGACGCCGCCCACGCCGCCTACCGCGCCCTCGTCGAGGACCCGGACCTGCCGACGTACTTCCTCGCGTCGACACCGGTGGACCAGCTCGCCGACCTGCACCTGGGCTCCCGGCCCTCCCGCCGCCCCGGCTCCGGCGTCTCGCTCGACGGCCTGCGCGCCATCCCGTGGGTGTTCGGCTGGACCCAGTCGCGACAGATCGTCCCCGGCTGGTTCGGCGTGGGCTCCGGCCTCAAGGCGCTGCGCGAGGCAGGCCTGCGGCAAGAAGGGGACACCGTCCTCGACGAGATGCACGAACAGTGGCACTTCTTCCGCAACTTCATCTCCAACGTCGAGATGACGCTCGCCAAGACCGACCTGCGCATCGCCCAGCACTACGTCGACACCCTCGTCCCCGACGAACTCCGCCACATCTTCGACACCATCAAGGCCGAACACGCCCTCACCGTCGCCGAAGTCCTCAAGGTCACCGGCGAACGCGAACTGCTCGACGCCACCCCCGCCCTCAAGCAGACCTTCAGCATCCGCGACGCCTACCTCGACCCCATCTCCCACCTCCAGGTCACCCTGCTCAAGCGCCAGCGCGACGCCGCCGCCGCCGGCGCCGAACCCGACCCGCTCCTGTCCCGCGCCCTCCTCCTCACCGTCAACGGCGTCGCCGCCGGCCTGCGCAACACCGGCTGACACACACCCACCACACGACGACGGCGCCCCCGCGTTCACCCGAACCCGGGGGCGCCGTCACGTTCCGCCCACCCGACCAGCCGCGCGACCCCTCAGATCGCCACGAAAGCCGCCGTCAACAACGCCACCCCCGACCCCGCCAACACCCACCCCGCCCGCACCCGCCCCAGACCGCCCGCCACCACCACCGAAGCCAACAACAACGCCCCGCCCAACGGCACCCACGCGAACAACACCCCCGCAGGACCCGACCGCACCGCCTCATCCGTGCCCGGCTTGAGCACCACCGCATACGTGCCGCCCACCCGCACCGCCACCGACTCCGCGATCACCACCCGCGAACGAGCCGTCGACCCCGCCGACACCGGCGCATACCGCCCCGCACACCACTCCCCGTCACACCGCGCCACCGCCACCGTGCCCTGCTCCCGGCCCTTCGTCAGCATCACGTGCTGCGCCACACCCCAGGAACCCCACACCCCCGCGAGCAGGATCAGCACCGCCACCCCGCCCATCACGGCGAACCGCCCCCACCGCAACGCCGCCGCCGACCCCCCGGCAGGCCCTCTCCACGAGGAACCCCGGCGACGATGGGACCGGACAGCTACGGCAGTCATGGCCGGGATCATTGGCCATGCCCGAACGACACGTCAACCTCCCGGCCGACGCACCGCACTCACCCGAGCGACGGACGAGGAGCCGCCCGGGTGACAGACCGGCACTCGCCCGCCCGGGAGATCAGGAGTTGTACGTGCCCTGCGCCCGCTCCAGCCCCTCCAGCACCAGCGCCTCCACCGCGTCCGCCGCCCGGTCCACGAAGTAGTCCAACTCCTTGCGCTCCGCCGACGAGAAGTCCTTCAGCACGAAATCCGCCACCTGCATCCGCCCCGGCGGCCGCCCGATCCCGAACCGCACCCGGTGGTACTCCGCCCCCATCGCCTTGGTCATCGACTTCAGACCGTTGTGCCCGTTGTCCCCACCCCCCAGCTTCAACCGCAGCACCCCGTAATCGATGTCCAGCTCGTCGTGCACCGCCACCACGTTCCCCAACGGCACCTTGTAGAAGTCCCGCAACGCGTTGACCGGACCACCCGACAGATTCATGAACGACATCGGCTTCGCCAGCACCACCCGCCGGCTTCCCACTCCCGGCGGACCCACCCGGCCCTCAACCACCTGCGCCTGCGCCTTCCCCGCCCGCTTGAACCTGCCCCCCATCCGCCCGGCCAGCAGATCGGCCACCATGAAACCGACGTTGTGCCGGTTCATCGCGTACTCCGGACCCGGATTCCCCAGGCCCACGATCAGCCAGGGCGCACTGGCATCGGTCGTCACGTCCATGTCTCCTCGACTCACAGGCAGGGGGTCACAGCAGGGGGCTACAGGCAGAGGGCCCACGGGCAGAGGGCCCACGGGCCAGGGCAAGAGCACGGGCTACAAGCGGAAACCGCACACACGGACCATACGCAGACCGCCGCTCCCCGGAGGAAGCGGCGGCCGGCGGAACGACGATCCCGAGGATCAGGCCTCGGTGCCCTCGGCCTCGGTCTCGGCCGGAGCCTCCTCCGCCTGGGCGGCCAGCACCTGGAGGACGACCGCGTCCTCGTCGATCGCCAGCGTCGTGCCCTTGGGCAGCGGGATGTCCTTCGCGAGGATGGAGGCGCCGGCCTCCAGGCCCTCGATGGAGACGGTGACCGACTCGGGGATGTGCGTCGCCTCGGCCTCGACGGTCAGCGTGCTCAGCACGTGCTCGAGCAGGTACGCGCCCGGCGCCAGGTCACCCTCGGTGTGCACGTAGACCTCGACGTTGACCTTCTCACCGCTGCGGACCAGCAGCAGGTCGACGTGGTCGAGGAAGCCCTTGATCGCGTCACGCTGCACGGCCTTCGGGATCGCCAGCTGCTTCTTGCCCTCGATCTCCAGGCTCAGCAGGACGTTCGGGGTGCGCAGCGCGAGCTGGAGCTCGTGACCCGGCAGCGTGATGTGCACCGGCTCGGCGCCGTGACCGTAGACCACGGCGGGAACCTTGCTGGCGCGACGGATACGGCGGGCGGCGCCCTTGCCGAACTCGGTGCGGGTCTCGGCTGCGAGCTTGACCTCGGCCATGTTCACTCCTCGTAGAACTGGGGAAAGGTGGTCACCCGGCCAAACGATCGGCCTGCTACGAAGAGCGCGTCGATAACGGACCGCCGTACACACGCGCGGAACACACGCGTACGGCCTCCCTCGCCGAGCAACTGGGACAGTCTACGCAGCGGGAAGGCCGTACAAGAAATCGATCTAGACGAGAACCGGCACGGCGACCGTCACAGTCACCGGCACGGCGACCGTCACTGCTCGTCGAACAGGCTCGTCACCGAACCGTCCTCGAACACCTCGCGCACCGCGTTGGCGATCGTCGGCGCGATCGACAGCACCGTGATCTTGTCGACCTCCAGCTCACCCGGCGTCGGCAGGGTGTTCGTGAAGATGAACTCGCTCACCTTCGAGTTCTTCAGACGATCGGCCGCCGGACCCGACAGCACACCGTGCGTGGCCGTCACGATGACGTCCTCGGCGCCGTGCGCGAACAACGCGTCCGCCGCCGCACAGATCGTGCCACCCGTGTCGATCATGTCGTCCACGAGAACACACACGCGGCCCTTGACCTCACCCACGACCTCGTGGACCGTCACCTGGTTCGCCACGTCCTTGTCACGCCGCTTGTGCACGATCGCCAGCGGCGCGCCCAACCGGTCGCACCAACGGTCCGCCACCCGCACCCGGCCCGCGTCCGGCGACACGACGGTCAGCTTCGAGCGGTCCACCTTGCTGCCCACGTAGTCCGCCAGCAGCGGCAGCGCGAAGAGATGATCCACCGGGCCGTCGAAGAAACCCTGGATCTGGTCCGTGTGCAGATCCACCGTCAGGATCCGGTCCGCACCCGCCGTCTTCATCATGTCCGCGATCAGACGGGCCGAGATCGGCTCCCGCCCACGGTGCTTCTTGTCCTGCCGCGCATAACCGTAGAACGGCAGGATCACGGTGATCGAACGCGCCGACGCACGCTTCAACGCGTCGATCATGATCAACTGCTCCATGATCCACTTGTTGATCGGAGCCGTGTGGCTCTGGATCAGGAAGCAGTCCGCACCGCGTGCCGACTCCTGATACCGCACATAGATCTCGCCGTTCGCGAAATCGAAGGCCTTCGTCGGGACGACCCCGACACCCAGCTGGTGGGCGACCTCCTCGGCAAGCTCGGGGTGGGCGCGGCCGGAGAAGAACATCATCTTCTTCTCGCCGGTCGTCTTGATCCCGGTCACAGCACTGTCTCCTCAGAGGTGTCTCAGCTGGATGTCGAGAAACCACGCCGCTGGGCGCGACGAGGCCGTCTCAGCTGGTGGGGTGCGGGTGTGCACCTATCACGGTACGCCGACTCCGGCGCACCTGTTTCCGGTCAGCCTTCGCCGTCCACCTGGCGGGACGCCGACTCCGCCGCCTTCGCCGCCGCACTGCCCGGACGCTTACGAGCCACCCAACCCTCGATATTCCGCTGCTGGCCACGGGCCACAGCCAGCGAACCGGGCGGCACATCCTTCGTGATCACGGACCCCGCAGCCGTGTAAGCACCGTCCCCGACCGTGACAGGCGCCACAAACATGTTGTCCGAACCCGTCCGGCAATGCGACCCGACGGTGGTGTGATGCTTCTCCTGCCCGTCGTAGTTCACGAACACACTGGCAGCGCCGATGTTCGAGTACTCGCCGATCGTCGCGTCCCCGACATAGGACAGATGCGGGATCTTCGTCCCCTCGCCGATGGACGCGTTCTTCGTCTCCACATACGTACCGATCTTGCCCTTGACGCCCAGACGCGTACCCGGCCGCAGATACGCGAACGGCCCCACCGACGCCTGCGCACCGATCTGCGAGCTGTACGACACCGTGTTGTCCACCCGCGCCCCCGCACCCACCGCCGTGTCCGTCAGCCGGCAGTTCGGACCGACCTCGGCACCCTCGCCGACATGCGTCGAGCCGTGCAACTGCGTACCCGGGTGGACCACCGCGTCCCGCTCGAACGTCACCGTCACGTCCACCCACGTGGACGCCGGATCCACGACCGTCACACCGGACAGCATCGCCGCCGTCAGCAACCGGTCGTTCAGGATCCGGCGCGCCTCGCTCAACTGCACACGGTTGTTGATACCCGCGATCTCACGGTGGTCGACGGCCACGGACGCACCCACCCGGTGACCGGCCTCCCGCAGGATCCCCAGGACGTCGGTCAGGTACTCCTCACCCTGACTGTTGTCCGTCCGCACCCTCTTCAACGCGTCCGCCAGCAACTGCCCGTCGAACGCGAACACCCCGGAATTGATCTCCCGGACCGCCCGCACCGCCTCCGACGCGTCCTTGTGCTCCACGATCCCCGTGACCGCACCCGACGCCTCGTCCCGCACGATCCGCCCGTACCCCGTCGCATCCGGCACCTCGGCCGTCAGCACCGTCACCGCGTTGCCGTCCGCCTGATGCGTCGCGGCGAGCTGCGCCAGGGTCGCACCGGTGAGCAGCGGAGTGTCGCCGCAGACGACCACCACGGTCCCGTCGACACCGCCGCCGAGCTGCTCCAGCCCCATCCGCACGGCGTGACCGGTGCCGTTCTGCTCCTCCTGCACGGCGGTGCGCACGGCGGGGTCGATCTCGGCGAGGTGCGCGGTGACCTTCTCGCGGGCGTGCCCGACGACGACGACCAGGTTCTCCGGGTCCAGCTCGCGGGCGGCGGCCAGCACGTGGCCCACGAGGCTGCGGCCGCTGATCTCGTGCAGGACCTTCGGTATGGCCGACTTCATACGGGTGCCCTCACCCGCTGCGAGTACGACGACGGCTGCCGGGCGAATGGCGCTCACGGAGTTGCCCTTCGGCTGTGGAGAGGTGGGGACATCCGAAGGATACCGGGGCGTTTCCGGGGGGACATGAGAGCGGGCCCCGACCCTTGGCGGGCCAGGACCCGGCTCGGCAGCTCCGCCGGCTGGATTCGAACCAGCGTCTCAAGGCTCCAAAGGCCTGCGGGATGCCGCTACCCCACGGCGGATTGCTGCCTCAAACCCTACCGGAGGCAGGGAGGGGCATGATCCCGCCTGGCGGAGTTCACCATGCCGGCCCACCAGCCTTCGATGCGCCGGTACAAGTCAGCTCCTTTCGCCACCCGGATCACGAGGCAGCCCCGGTAGCTTTCGCCGACGTTCTTACGGAGGGTCTTGGGGTTGTGCTTCTTGATCGTCGTCTTCTGGAAGGCGGACGCGTCGACGCCGGCAAGGTCTGCCCAGTAGCGGATCGCCCCCTCCACGTCCGCGGTCAGGTGAATCATCAGCCGGTAGGTCAGACGCGCGGGCTCCACGCCCAGAAGGTTGAGCCAAGCCAGGTAGAGCTGGATCACGCCGGGGTCGCTGTTGACGAAGGTGACGGTCTCGCGGCGACAGTAGGGCTTGTCCTTCGAGCCCTCGGCCCAGTACAGAGCGATCCCCGCGATGAAGAGGTCGCGCTCGGACATGGTGCCGAGTTGAGCGGTTGCGGTCGTCTTGGTGCGTCGACGTGCCTCATCTCGTACCGCGAGTTCGTGCTCCCAGCGCTTACGACTGGCCAGGCGGGCTTGCTCGGCCGGGTCGCGGCGCTCCGGTTTCGGCAGATCTCGCACCCACAGTGAGATCGAGCTCTTCGAGCAGCCCAGTTCCAGCTGGATCTGGTCGTATGTCCTGCCCTGCAGCCGGAGCTCCCTCGCCCTGGCCTTGAGGTCGTCCTTCGCGTTGGGGCGCTTCGTCCACTCCGGAGGGGGCTCCCCCTTCACGAGCCTGTTGAGGATGTCGTTGTTGTAGATCTTCAGCTCGTCGCGGATGCGGCGAAGGCTGAGGCCCTCGCGGCGCAGGGCGATCGCCCGCTCCCGCAATCCCTCGAAGTCCGCGTACCTGCCTTCCGTGTGTGCCATACGCATACCGTCCGGGCGGAATGCCCGGTTCCGGGGTCGAACGGGCTTGGTTCAGCAGTTCGAGGGATACCGGTGGGTTTCGATGCTGTTCGGTTACGGTGTGTGGTGTGGGCGGGCCGGAGAAAGTCGCCGGAATTGGCGGGGGCCGCGCCCGTAGGGTGGAGTCATGACCACGACGGGGGAAGAGGACACGGCGGCCCGGGGAGGGCCGTTGTGGTGGAGCAGACGGCGTAGCGCGGCGTTCGACTTGAGCCTGGGGTTCGTGTCCGCCGTGGAGTGTGCGGTGGAGGGTGTTCCCTTCGCGCGGGCTGCCGGGGTTCCGGTGGCGGTGGGGGTGGTGTTCGGGGCGCTGGCCGGTTCGGTGCTGGTGGGGCGGCGGAAGTGGCCGATCGCGGTGGTGCTGGTGGCGATCGCGATCACGCCGGCCCAGATGGGCTATCTGATGGGCATCGTGGGGCTGTACACGCTCGCCGCGTCGGAGTTGCCCCGGCGGATCATCGCCTCGCTGGCGGGGATGCAGTTGGTGGGGACGTTGATCGTGACGTTCGTGCGGGTGCGGCAGAGCATGGACCAGGGGCGTCTGACCATCGGCGACTGGTTCATCCCGTTCGCCGCCATCACGGCCTCGCTGGGGCTCACCGCGCCTCCGCTGCTGCTCGGGATGTACGTCGGCGCCCGGCGGCGGCTCATGGAGAGCCTGCGGGAGCGGGCGGACAGTCTGGAGCGGGAGTTGCAGTTGCTCGCGGAGCGGGCTGAGGAGCGGGCCGAGTGGGCGCGTGGTGAGGAGCGGACGCGGATCGCGCGGGAGATGCACGACGTGGTGGCTCATCGGGTGAGCCTGATGGTGGTGCATGCGGCGGCGTTGCAGGCGGTGGCGCGGAAGGATCCGGAGAAGGCCGTGCGCAACGCGGTGTTGGTGGGGGACATGGGGCGGCAGGCCTTGACCGAGTTGCGGGAGATGCTCGGGGTGTTGCGCAGTGGTGGGCCGGGGGCGCGGGCTGCGTCGGCGCCGTTGTCGGCGGTGGCCGCGGCGGTGGTGGAGGAGGGGGAGGGGCCTTGTCTGGAGGAGTTGGAGGAGTTGGTGGGGCAGTCGGCGGCTGCGGGGATGGTGGTGGAGTTGTCGGTGGAGGGTGAGGTGCGGGCGTATGCGCGGGAGGTGGAGCAGACGGCGTACCGGGTGGTGCAGGAGGCGTTGACGAACGTGCACAAGCACGCGGCGGGGGCGAAGACGCGGGTGCGGTTGGCGCATCGGGTGGCGGAGATCGCGATGCAGGTGGAGAACGGGGCGCCGCCTGAGGTGGGGTCGGTGGGGTTGCCGTCGGGGGGGAACGGGTTGGTGGGGATGCGGGAGCGGGTGGTGGCGTTGGGCGGTGTGTTCGTGTCGGGGCCGACGGAGTCGGGGGGGTTTCGGGTGTCTGCGGTGATTCCGGCGTCGTGACTCCGGCGTCGTGATTCCGAGGTCGTGGCTCTGGGGCGTGCTTGCGGCGTCGTGATTCCGAGGTCGTGGCTCTGGGGCGTGCTTGCGGCGTCGTGACTCCGGGGTCGCGGCTCCGGCGTCGTGGCTCGTGGCTCCGGTGTGATCGGCGCGGCGTGGGCCGGGCTCCGGGTGGGGGTCGGGGTCAGTTCGCGGTGAGGCGGGTGGGTTCCATGCCGGTCGTGAGGGTGCCGAGGGCTTGGTCGATGTCGGGGCCGAGGTACCAGTCGCCGGTGTGGTCGAGGGCGTAGACGCGGCCTTCGGCGTCGATGGCGAGGAGGGAGTGGGTGTCGGTTTCGGTGCCGAGGGGGGCGACGTCGGTGTCGAGGGAGCGGCTGAGGTCGGCGAGGGTGCGGGTGAGGTGGAGGCCGTGGAGGGGGTCGAGGTGGAGGGTGGTGGGGGCGATCTGGCGGCCCGGTCCGGCGGGGGTGATGGTGAGTCCGCCGAATTCGGCCCAGGCTTCGACGGCGGCGGGGAAGACGGCGTGGCGGTGGCCGGCGGGTGAGGTGTGGGCGCGGAGGGCGTCGGCCCAGATCTCGGCTTGTCTGATGTCCCAGCGTCCGGGTTGCCAGCCGGCGGCGCGCAGGGCGGCGTCGACGGGTACGGGGAAGCGCGTGGTGGAGGTGCGGTCGGGGTGCATCTGCCCTTCGTTCGTCGTGCTGGCGGTGCGTGGCCGGGTGGGGAGGGTGTGGGGGTGCCGGCCTGGGTGTGTGGGTCAGTCGGCGGTGGTGGGGTCGACGATGCGAACGCCGAAGTGGGCGCTGAGGGCGGTGCAGGCCCGGCAGGGGGTGGCGAAGCCGCCGTGGAGGGGGTCGCCGTCCTCGCGGATGTGGCGGGTGGTGAGTTTGGCTTGTTTCAGTGTCTTGCGGGCTTCGCCGTTGGTCATGGGGCGGCGGGCGGCGCGTCTGCTGCGGGCGGCGTCGGCGGCGGCGATGTGGCGGGAGATGAGGAGCGCTTCGGCGCAGCGGCCGGTGAAGCGGTCGCGTCCGGCGCTGGGGAGGGTGTCGAGGAAGTCCTGGACGAGGGGGTGCAGGGGCGGGGGCTGGTCCCCGCGGGCGGCGGTGCCGGTGAGGGTGGCCCCACGGACGGAGAGGGCGGCGGCGACGGTGGGGAGTATGCCGTCGCGGCGGTGGAGCAGGGTGGGGGTCCGGGGGGCTTCGGCGCTGGACCAGCCGATGCGGGGGTCGCCGGTGGAGGTGTGGCGGGTGTCGGCGGTGAGGGCGGTGTGGTGGTCGCCCGTGGTGGGGTGGTGCAGGTCGTCCGGCCTGCCGGTGTGTGACCCCGTCTGCGTCGCGTTCATGATCGCTTTCCCCTCGCGTGCATCCCCCGGAAGGTCTCAGAGTGCCAAACGGCGTGGCGGGTGGGGAAGCTGGGCGGTGCGACACGCCCGTGTTCGGGCTGGCTGTCACGGCAGGGTGACGGCTGGTCACGGAAGCGGAGGGCCGGTGACCGCTGTCGTCGTACCGCATAGGCTGTCGCCACCGTGAGCGCGCGGTTGACGCGCGTTGGCGATTGTTGAAGACAGTCGATACGGGGCGTGGCGGGCCGGTTCGCAAGCGGAACGGGTCGCTGCGGGCCGTACAGAGTGCCGCAGGGGGCAACCGCCATGACTACAGGTCGGCTCGGGCAGCAGGCCGCGCCGCCGAACGCGGCCTATGCCGGGCAGGTCGTGCATTTCCCGGATCCGGTCCGGGCGGCACGGCACCCGAGGGGTGTGCGCGTGGACGAGCGGGGTTACCCGGATTTCTCGTCGTACGCGCGCGCGGTCGCGGAGATCGCGGATCCGCCGGAGGGTTTCGGCGTGGACGAGTTGCGGTTGACGGACTACGTGTCGGCGAACGCGGCGTCGGCGGCTTCGGGGCACGAGCTGTGGGACACGGTGTCCGCGGTGGCGACGCCGCACGGCTGGACGTGGCATCACGTGGCGGGTTCGCGGCGGCTGGAGCTGGTGCCGGTCGAGGTGAAGGCGTTGCTGCGGCATCACGGTGGGGTGTCGACGGCTGTGGTGGATCAGTCGAAGCGGGGGACGCGTCCGTTGCAGGAGACGCGTCCGGCGCACTTCCGGCTGCCGAAGTCGGGTGTGGCGGTGACGGAGCAGCAGGTGCAGGGGGTCGAGGAGGATCTGGGGTACCGGTTGCCGGGTGCGTATCGGTCGTTCCTGAAGGCGGCGGGCGGTTGTGCGCCGGTGGGCGCGGCGTTGGACGCGGAGCTGGGGCTGCTGGTGGACCAGCCGTTCTTCACGGTGCGGGACGAGGCTGCGGTCAACGACCTGGTGTATGTGAACAAGTGTCTGCGTGATCATCTGACGAAGGACTATCTGGGCGTCGGTTTCGTGCAGGGCGGGCTGCTGGCCGTGAAGGTGCGGGGTGAGCGGGCGGGTTCGGTGTGGTTCTGTGCGTACGACGACGTGCGGGACGTGGATCCGGGGTGGTCGCCGGCGGAGCGCGTGGAGCGGTTGCTTCTGCCGTGCGGTGAGGACTTCGACGTCTTCCTGTCGCGATTGGCCGGTAGTCCGCCGGAGCTGGAGACGGTGGCGAATCTGATGGTGGACGGCGGGTTCGCGAGGGCGGTCCCGGTGTCGTCCTTGTCGTCCGCGGGAGAGTGAGCTGAACGATGGTGACGTTCGCGCAGGCGCAGGAGCGCGCCGAAGAGTGGGTCAACGGGGATGTGCCGGCGTATCAGCACCGTGAGGTGCGGGTGCGTGAGTTCGGGCTGGGGTTCGTGGTGTGGGCCGAGGACCGGGCGGAGGGGCCGCGTTCGGACGGGGGCGCGCAGCGGCTGGTGATCGCCCGGGACAGCGGGGAGGCCACGTTGTGGCCGGCGGCGCCGGTGGGTGAGGTGATCCGCCGGTACGAGGAGGAGTACGGCCGGCCGGACGGTCCCGCCGACGCGGTGCCGGCGCCTGCGGCGCGGGTGGATCTGAACCAGACGTCGTTCCTGCTGTCGCCGCCGGAGTGGTTGCAGGAGGCGGCGGACAAGTTGGGTGTCACGGACGGGCGGGACGCCGGTCCGGGTGACGGCCGTGACGGCGGCAGTGGCGGTGGCGGTGGCGGTGGCGTCGGTGAGGCCGTGGAGCCGGCCGCGGCCGCGTCCGTGGTGACGGGTTCGGGTTCCGGTCCGGGTGTCTCGGGTGTCCCGGCCGGGGACGGCGCGGGCGCTCCGGCGGGTGTGCCGGGTGGTGGTGATCCTTCGCTTCCCCGTACGCAGGCCGGGGTGCCCGGGAGCGGGTATCCGGAGACGCGGGGCGGGGTGCCCTCGGGTGCCGGTGCGGGTGCGGGTGCCCGCGCGGCTTCGGCGGCTGCTGCTCCCGCTCCGGCGGGGGCGACGCCGTGGGCGGGGACGGACACCAACGGCGACGCGGGTGACGACCGTTCCGTTCCGCTGCCCGCGACGGTGTTCGCGCCGCCGCTGAGCGGCTCCGACGACGACGAGGCGGTGCCGCCGTCGGCGGCCTCGGACGCCAAGACGGCGCTGATGTCCGGCGGCAGCCGGCTTCCGGCCACTGCGGTCTCGCCCCCGCTCGACGCGACGAGCCCGGGTGGCCAGGGAGGTCACGGCGGCCCCGGCGGGGCGGGCGGCGGCTCGGGTGCGCCTGGTTCGCCGGGCGGGCCGGCTGCCGCGTCGTACGGCTATCCGCAAGGGCCCGGTGGGGCTGGTGCGACGGGTGCGGCCGGTGGGCCGGGGACTCCGCCTCCGGCGGGTCCGCAGGGGCCGCCCGCGCCCGGCGGTTCGTCCTACGGCCGTCCGCAGGGAGCGGGGGACGTCCAGCCTCCCGCTGCCGGGGCTCCGGGTTCGCCGGCGCGGCCGCTCGCGCCGAACGCCGGTGACATCGCCGACGCCGCCACCAGCAAGGCCGCGCCGCCTCCGCGTCGGGCGCGTGGCGGAGGGGCGGTGCCGCCGCCTCCGCCGGGTGCTCCCGGAGCGCCGGGTGCGCGTCCGGGCGGCATGCCGCCGCCCCCCTCCTCCGGACCGGGCGCGCCGGGCGCTCCCGGAACTCCCGGCGCTCCGGGTGCTCCAGCGGGCGGTTATGTGCCCACGCAGCTGGTGTCCGCCCTGGGATCCGACGGGCCGGGTGCGCCGCAGCCGCCGGGTGTCCCCGGAGCAGCCGGTGCGCCGAGCGCGCCGGCCGGGCCGAACCCGCCCGGGGGCACGCCACCCGGCGGTGTTCACCATGCCGCGACGATGCTGGCCGACCCTGGTCGGATGGGCCCGGGCGCCGGGGGCGCTCCGCAGCCGCCGGGTCCTCCCGGCGGCCCCGGTGCGCAGCAGGCCCCGGGCGGGCCCGGCGTGCACGGCACCGGGCCCGGCGGGTCGGGTGCGCCGGGTGCGGTTCACCAAGCTCGGACGATGCTGGCCGGCCCTGCGCAGGGCGGCCCCGGCGTGCCTCCGCCGCCGCAGGTCCCCGGCGTTCCCGGTTTCCCCGGCGCTCCTGGCGGCCCCGGTGCGGCCCACGGTGCGCCCGGTATGCCGCCGGGTGTCCCCCGGCCGCCGATGCCTCCGGGTGCGATGCCGCCGCCGGGCGGCCCGGTGCCGGGGCAGCCGCCGGCGTACGGGTATCCGCAGCAGCAGGGGCTGCCGACGGTGGGCCCGGGTTACCAGGCGGTGCTGCGCTATCGCGCGCAGGACGGTTCGGAGCAGCAGCTGATCCGGCGTTCGGCGCCGGGGACGCCGCACCCGGAATGGCAGATCTTCCACGAACTGCGGGCGATGAACGTGCCGCCGGACCAGGTGCTGGAGCTGCACACGGAGTTGGAGTCGTGCGAGCTGCCGGGGGCGTACTGCGCGCGGATGATCCGGGAGCAGTGGCCGCAGGCGAGGATCACGAGCATCGCTCCGTACGGCACGGATCACGCCAGCCGGCAGCAGGGCATGCAGCAACTGCTCGCGCATCAGGGCGAGTTGCACCAGGTGGCGGACGGGCCCGCGCGTCCGGCGCCGGTGCGTGCGCCGTTGCCGCCGGTGCAGCCCCTGCCGCCGGTTCCGCCGGAGGCGGTCGGGCAGGAGCTGGCGGCGGTGTTCGGGCCGGGGGTGTTCCGGTTCGAGCAGGCGGCGGTGTCGCGGCAGGGCGTGCCGCCGATCGTGGCGCACACGTTGGTGGTCGCCGGTCTGCCGGCGGACATGGGGCCGTTCTTCTGGGCGCAGGCCCAGCCGGGGCGGCCGGTGCCGACGCTGGCGGAGCTGGCGGCGGAACGGGGCGTCCAGCCCGCCCCGGACGCGGGTTCGTACCTTGTCATGGGCAGTGACTTCGGCAAGGCGATCTGCGTGCAGTACGGGACGGCGAACATCGTGGCCGTGCCGGTGGAGGCCGGGCCGGGCGGCGGATCGGTGCCGCCGCAGTTCGTGAACACGGGGCTGCCGGAGTTCGCGCGCTGTCTGGCGCTGCTCGGGCGGATGTGGCGGCTGCGGTTCGGCCTGAACCAGGAGCAGGCGGGGCGCTGGACCGTCGACTTCCAGGCGCAGTTGGCCGCGCTGGACCCGGCGGCGCTGGGTTCGCCGGAGAGCTGGTGGTCGGTGCTGCTGGAGGAGATGTGGGACGGGCTGCTGTGACGGGCGGCCGCTGACCCGCGGACGGTCGAGCGGGTGACGCGCGAGGGGCCGGGACCCGGTCGGAGGACAGGGTCCCGGCCCTTCCGTGCGTTCGGCGCAGCCCTTCCGTGCATTCGGTTCGGCCCCCACGTTCGGCGCAGCCCCGTCTGTGTCAGGGGCCGGCTCCGCCGGCGCTGGGGTCGGCCCTGACCTGTGCGCGGAGTGTCGCGTTATGAACACTTCCATCCGATCCATCAAGATATGCGCGAAATCATCGTGTCCGTCTGGTGGTGAGGGGTTCAAGGATGAGCAGCGCATCGGTGTCACCGCCCGGGTTCGTGACCGTTCGCGGCCGTGGTTACCGGCCCGAACAGGTGGAGGCGTACACCGCCGCGCTCTGCGCCGACCGGGACGCCGCGTGGGAGCGGGCCGCGCGACTCACCGTCCTCGCCAGGGAGATGGAGGAGGAGGCCGAGCAGTTGCGCGCGGTCGTGACCCAGCTCGCGCCGCAGACGTACGACTCGCTGGGGGAGCGCGCACGGCGTGTCCTCCAGCTCGCGGTCGAAGAGGCGGCGGACGTCCGCGAGAACGCGCGGTGTGCCGCGCTGGAGGACGTCGCGTACGCCGAGACGTGCGCCCTCGATGTGCGCCGGGCGGCCCAGGAGGAGGCGGACGCGTTGCGCGCGGAGGCCGAGGACCGCGCCCGTCAGCGGTTGCTCGCGGCGCGCGCCGAGGCCGACGAGATCCGCGTCGGTGCCCGGCGTGAGGTGAAGGAGTACCGCGGGGAGGCGCTGGCCGCCCTGCGCGAGGTGCGCCAGCGCACCGTGGCCGTGCTCGCCGAGCAGGAGAAGGAGCAGGCCGAGCGGTGGGCCGCGGCGGAGCGCGAGGTGGCCGAGCGGACCGCGGCACTGGACGCCCGGTACGCCGTGGCCGTGGCCGACGCCGAGGCGGCGTTGTCCGAGGCCGCGCAGGCTTTCGCCGAGGCGGAGGAGTCGGCCCGGCGCGATCAGGAGGAGGCACACGCGCGTGCCGCCGAGATTCTCGCCGAGGCGCGCACCCGCGAGGAGCGCACCGAGCGGGAGACGGAGCGGGTGCTGCGGGAACACGGCGCGCGCGGGGAGGACGTGCAGGCCCACATGGACCACGTCCGCAACAGCCTCTCCGCGCTCACCGGCCGCACAGCCGACTGAAGTGGTACAGCCGACTGAAGTGGCCCGGCCGACCGGCGTGGCCGACTGACATGGCTTGCTCGACCGGCGTGGCTCCGCCGACCAGGCGTCGTCCACCTGTGCCGGGATCGGTCTTCTCCGCCTTCTCCGCCGCCGCGTACTGCTCCTGCCAGGATCCAGCCCTCCACCGCCTCGTACCGGCGACGCCGTTCCACCGCCTTGCCGAGCCTCGTCGCGGCTCCCCGCTCGCCCCGCTCTCTCCGCCCCTGATCCGCGCCTCGTCGCTTCTCGTCGTGCCTTGCCGGCCATGGGCGTGCGGAAGGCTTGGTGCGCGGCTCATTCCGTCCGGGCCGGGAAGCGGCGCCGGCGTCGCTCTCCGGTCCCGCGTGCCGCACGCGGGCCTCGCGTCCCCACCGGATTCCCTCCCCGCGCCCCCGCGCCCCCGGTCCGCCGCGACCGCATGTCCTCGTGGCCGGGTTCTCCGTGTCCCTTGCACCCGTTCGGCGGAACCCGGGCTCCCGCTTGAGGCTCACGCGACGGGAGGGCGCAGGCTGGGCGTGCCGAGGGGTGGAGACGACCCCGAGGGTTTCTCCACCCCGCGGTGGACTGCCCCTAGGGGTACATCCGCACCAGGGCTGGGGGAGGGCTCGTACTGACGGAGGAGGAGACGGGCCCGGTCGGTACTTAACCTGGCTTTACGCCGTCGACGGGGGTGGCGGCGACCGGCAGGGGGGGCGGCCCCCGTGCCGGGGGGTGGGGCTAACCCCCCGGGAAGACGGGCCCGAGCACCAGCGCGCGGGATCGCCTCCCGCGACAGACTCTTCGACGTAGCGCTTCACCGGCGAGTCGCATCAGCGAGTCGCACCCGCGAGCGTCACCGGGCACCGCGTCACCCAGCACCACCGCCCACGGCATCGCGCCATTGCTTCTGATATCGGACATAGGAGATTCACCGTGACATCGGCTGTGACCATTCCCAGGCACGGGGGCACTGGAGGGCGTACGGCCGTTGCCGCGCGGGCGCGGCAGGTCGTCAAGGCGTACGGGGCCGGGGAGACCCGGGTCGTCGCGCTGGACCACGTCGACGTGGACATCGCCCGCGGTCAGTTCACCGCGATCATGGGCCCCTCGGGGTCCGGCAAGTCCACGCTGATGCACTGCCTCGCCGGGCTCGACACCGTCTCGTCCGGGCAGATCTACCTGGACGAGACCGAGATCACCGGGCTGAAGGACAAGAAGCTCACCCAGCTGCGCCGGGACCGGATCGGGTTCATCTTCCAGGCGTTCAACCTGCTGCCCACGCTGAACGCGATAGAGAACATCACCCTCCCGATGGACATCGCCGGCCGCAAGCCCGACCAGGCGTGGCTGAGCCAGGTCGTGGAGACCGTCGGCCTCGCCGACCGGCTCAAGCACCGTCCCACCCAGCTCTCCGGCGGTCAGCAGCAGCGCGTCGCCGTGGCCCGCGCCCTGGCCGCCCGCCCGGAGATCATCTTCGGCGACGAGCCGACCGGCAACCTCGACTCCCGTGCCGGCGCCGAGGTCCTGGGCTTCCTGCGCCGCTCGGTGGACGACCTGGGCCAGACCATCGTGATGGTCACGCACGACCCGGTGGCCGCCGCCTACGCGGACCGGGTGCTGTACCTCGCTGACGGCAGGATCGTCGACGAGATGTTCAAGCCGACCGCCGAGACCGTCCTGGACCGCATGAAGGACTTCGACGCGCGGGGGCGTACGTCATGACCGTGCTCAGAACCTCGATGCGCAACTTCTTCGCGCACAAGGGACGCATGGCCCTGTCGGCCGTGGCGGTCCTGCTGTCGGTGGCGTTCGTCTGCGGGACGCTCGTGTTCACCGACACCATGAACACGACGTTCGACAAGCTCTTCGCCGCCACCGCCTCCGATGTGACGGTGAGTGCGAAGAGCGCCTCGGACACCGGCGCGACGACCGCCGACAACGGCAAGCCGCCGGTCATGCCGGCCTCCGTGCTCGACCGGGTCCGCAAGGCGCGGGGCGTGAAGTCGGCGGAGGGGTCGGTCTTCTCCAGCGCGGTGACCGTCGTCGACGCCGACAAGGACAGCCTGTCGCCCTCCAGCGGCGCGCCCACCATCGTCGGCAGCTGGAACGCCAACGACGCCCGCACCATGAAGATCACCGAGGGTGCGGCGCCGAAGGGCTCCGACCAGGTCATGGTCGACGAGGACACCGCCGACAAGCACCACCTCCGGCTCGGCGACGAGGTCGGCGTGATCACCGCGGTCGGCACGCACACCGCGAAGGTCTCCGGCGTCGCCGCCTTCCAGGTGACCAACCCCGGCGCGGCGATCTTCTACCTGGACACCGCGACCGCCCAGAAGACGCTGGTCGGCGAACCCGACGTCTACACGAACGTCAACGTCACGGCGGCGTCCGGGGTGAGCGACGCGCAGCTGAAGAAGAGCGTCGCGGCCGAGATCGGCGCCGGTTTCAAGGTGCAGACCGCCGAGGAGGCCGCCGACGCCAACCGCGAGGACGTCGGCAGCTTCCTCGACGTGATGAAGTACGCGATGCTCGGCTTCGCCGGGGTCGCCTTCCTCGTCGGCATCTTCCTGATCATCAACACCTTCTCGATGCTGGTCGCGCAGCGCACCCGTGAGATCGGCCTGATGCGCGCCATCGGCTCCAGTCGCAAGCAGGTCAACCGGTCCGTCCTCGCGGAGGCCCTGCTGCTCGGCGTGGTCGGTTCGGTCCTCGGGGTCGGCGCGGGCGTCGGCGTCGCGGTCGGCCTGATGAAGCTCATGAGCCTGACCGGCATGAACCTGTCCACCGACGATCTCACCGTCGCCTGGACGACCCCGGTGGTCGGCATGGTCCTCGGCGTCGTCGTCACGGTGCTGGCGGCCTACCTCCCGGCCCGTCGCGCCGGCAAGGTCTCCCCGATGGCCGCGCTGCGCGACGCCGGCGCCCCCGCGGACGCCAAGGCCGGCGCCGTCCGGGCCGTCGTCGGCCTCCTGCTCACCGGCGCGGGCGGCGCGGGGCTCTACCTCGCCTCCGCCGCCGACAAGGCCGCCGAGGGCTCGCTCTGGCTGGGTCTGGGCGTGGTGCTGAGCCTGATCGGCTTCGTGGTGATCGGCCCGCTGCTGGCCGGCTTCGTGGTCCGGGTGCTGGGCGCGATCGTCCTCAGGGCCTTCGGCCCGGTCGGGCGGATGGCGGAACGCAACGCGCTGCGCAACCCCCGCCGCACGGGCGCCACCGGCGCGGCCCTGATGATCGGCCTCGCGCTGGTCGCCTGTCTGTCGGTGGTCGGCTCCTCCATGGTGGCCTCCGCCACGGAAGAGCTCGACAAGAGCGTCGGCACGGACTTCATCATCCAGAGCAACAACGGCAACGGCCAGCGCGTGACCCCGCAGGCCGTGCAGGCCGTCAAGTCGACGCCGGGCCTGGCGCGGGTCACCGAGTACAAGGTGACCGAGGCCGACTTCACCACCCCCGACGGCAAGACGCTCGACGGGACGGCGATCACCGCGGCCGACCCGACCTACGCGAGCGACCTGCGCGTCGAGACCGTCGCCGGCAACCTCGCCGACGCCTACCGCCCCGACTCCATGTCCGTCCACGAGAAGTTCGCGAAGGACCACAAGGTCGAACTCGGCTCGCGGATCGCGGTCGCCTTCCGGGACGGTTCCACGGCCCGGCTGACGGTCCGCGCGATCACCAGCAGCGACGGCGTCATCGACCAGGGCGCGATGTACACCTCCGTCGCCACCCTGAAGAAGTACGTTCCCGCCGACAAGCTGCCGCTGGACGCGCTGGTCTTCGCCACCGCGAAGGACGGGCAGCAGGACAGCGCGTACACCGCCCTGAAGGCGGCGCTGCACGACTATCCGCAGTACGTGGTCCGTGACCAGACCGACTACAAGCAGGAGTTGAAGGACCAGATCGGGCAGCTGCTGAACCTGATCTACGGTCTGCTCGCCCTCGCGATCATCGTCGCGGTCCTCGGTGTGGTGAACACCCTGGCCCTGTCGGTGGTGGAGCGCACCCGGGAGATCGGCCTGATGCGGGCGATCGGCCTCTCGCGCCGCCAGCTGCGCCGCATGATCCGCATGGAGTCGGTCGTCATCGCCCTCTTCGGCGCGCTGCTCGGCCTCGGCCTGGGCATGGGCTGGGGCGCGACCGCCCAGCGGCTGCTCGCCCTGCAGGGCCTGGACGTCCTCGAGATCCCGTGGCCGACGATCATCGGCGTGTTCGTCGGCTCCGCCTTCGTGGGACTGTTCGCGGCTCTGGTGCCGGCGTTCCGCGCGGGTCGCATGAACGTCCTGAACGCGATCGCGACCGAGTAGCACCGCGGGACCGACGGGGGCACACGGCCCGGCACCGAGGAGGACGGGGGTCTTCTCGGTGCCGGGCTTTGTCGTGCTCTTCCCCGGCCCGCCCTGGCGGCGCGCCGCCAGGGCCGGGGCCGGAAGCGGGGGTCGGCAGGCGCACCGCCAGGGCCGGGAAAGAGCGCCGCCAGGGCCGGGGAAAGAAGAGGCGGCGGGGCGGAGGAGGGCCTCGCGCGGCCCCCGCCGACGCCGGGGTTGTCCACAGCCCCCGGCGAACCGTCCCGCCCCGTCGTACTCTGGACACCCCCGGCCCGTGAGACGCGTCGGGCCCTTCGCGTTGCCCACCCCGGACTCCGGTACGCCCGCGTCCTTCGAAGAACGCCGCGTGCCCGAGCCCCTCGGACGGAAAGCCCTCCATGAGCCTGCACGGTCTGCTCGACGCCGTCGTCAAGGACGCCGCCCTCGCGGAAGCCATCCCCGCGGCCGCCGACGGCAACCGCCTGCACGTCGACCTGGTCGGCCCGCCGGCCGCCCGCCCCTTCGCGATCGCCGCTCTCGCCCGCGAGACCACCCGCACGGTTCTCGCCGTCACGGCCACCGGCCGCGAGGCCGAGGACCTGGCCGCCGCCCTGCGTTCGCTGATCCCGGCCGACGGCGTCGTGGAGTACCCCTCCTGGGAGACCCTCCCGCACGAGCGCCTCAGCCCCCGCAGCGACACCGTGGGCCGCCGCCTGGCCGTCCTGCGCCGCCTGGCCCACCCGCGCCCCGACGACCCGGAGACCGGCCCCGTCTCGGTCGTCGTCGCACCCGTCCGCTCGGTGCTCCAGCCGCAGGTCAAGGGCCTCGGCGACCTGGAACCGGTGGCCCTGCGCTCCGGCTCCACGGCCGACCTGAACGAGGTCGTCCAAGCCCTCGCCGCAGCCGCCTACGCGCGCGTGGAGCTCGTCGAGAAGCGCGGCGAGTTCGCCGTGCGCGGCGGCATCCTGGACGTCTTCCCGCCCACCGAGGAACACCCGCTGCGCGTCGAGTTCTGGGGTGACGACGTCGAGGAGATCCGTTACTTCAAGGTCGCCGACCAACGCTCCCTGGAAGTCGCCGAGCACGGCCTGTGGGCCCCGCCCTGCCGTGAACTGCTGCTGACGGACGACGTGCGCGCCCGCGCGCGTGACCTCGCCGAGCTCCACCCCGAGCTGGGCGAGCTGCTCGGCAAGATCGCCGAGGGCATCGCCGTCGAGGGCATGGAGTCCCTGGCCCCGGTGCTCGTCGACGACATGGAGCTGCTCATCGACGTCCTGCCCAAGGGCGCGATGGCCGTCGTCTGCGACCCGGAGCGGGTACGCACGCGTGCGGCCGACCTCGTGACCACCTCGCAGGAGTTCCTCCAGGCGTCCTGGGCGGCCACGGCCGGCGGAGGCGACGCGCCCATCGACGTCGGCGCGGCCTCCCTGTGGTCCATCGCGGACGTCCGCGACCGCGCCCGCGAGCTGGACATGATGTGGTGGTCGGTCTCGCCGTTCGCGGCCGACCTGGAGCTGGAGGCGGACACCCTCCAGCTCGGCATGCGCGCCCCCGAGACCTACCGCGGCGACACCGCCAAGGCCCTCGCCGACACCAAGGGCTGGCTGGCCGACGGCTGGCGCGTCGCCTTCGTCACCGAGGCGCACGGACCGGCCGCCCGCACGGTCGAGGTGCTCGGCGGCGAGGGTGTCGCGGCCCGTCTGGACAGCGACCTGACCGAGCTCGGCGCCTCGCTCGTGCATGTCTCCTGCGGCTCGATCGACCACGGCTTCGTCGACCACGCGCTGCGCCTCGCCGTCCTCACCGAGACCGACCTGTCCGGCCAGAAGGCGGCCGGCAAGGACGGCGCGCGCATGCCCGCCCGCCGCAGGAAGACCATCGACCCGCTCACCCTGGAGGCGGGCGACTACATCGTCCACGAGCAGCACGGCGTGGGCCGCTACATCGAGATGGTGCAGCGCACCGTCCAGGGCGCCACGCGCGAGTACCTGGTCGTGGAGTACGCGCCCGCCAAGCGCGGCCAGCCCGGCGACCGCCTCTACATCCCGACCGACCAGCTGGAGCAGATCACCAAGTACGTCGGCGGCGAGGCCCCCACGCTGCACCGGCTCGGCGGCGCCGACTGGACGAAGACGAAGGCGCGCGCCAAGAAGGCCGTCAAGGAGATCGCCGCCGACCTGATCAAGCTGTACAGCGCGCGCATGGCGGCCCCCGGCCACGCCTTCGGCGCCGACACCCCCTGGCAGCGCGAACTGGAGGACGCCTTCCCCTACGCGGAGACGCCCGACCAGCTCACCACCATCGCCGAGGTCAAGGACGACATGGAGAAGACGGTCCCGATGGACCGCCTGATCTGCGGAGACGTCGGCTACGGCAAGACCGAGATCGCGGTCCGCGCCGCCTTCAAGGCCGTCCAGGACGGCAAGCAGGTCGCCGTCCTCGTGCCGACGACCCTGCTCGTGCAGCAGCACTTCGGCACGTTCAGCGAGCGCTACGCCCAGTTCCCCGTGAAGGTGCGCGCCCTGTCCCGCTTCCAGACCGACACGGAGGCCAAGGCCACCCTGGAGGGCCTGCGCGAGGGCTCGGTGGACATCGTCATCGGCACCCACCGCCTGTTCTCCTCCGAGACCAAGTTCAAGGACCTCGGCCTGGTCATCGTCGACGAGGAGCAGCGCTTCGGCGTCGAGCACAAGGAGCAGCTGAAGAAGCTCCGCGCGAACGTCGACGTCCTGACGATGTCGGCGACGCCGATCCCCCGAACCCTGGAGATGGCGGTCACCGGCATCCGCGAGATGTCGACGATCACCACGCCCCCGGAGGAGCGCCACCCGGTGCTCACCTTCGTCGGACCGTACGAGCAGAAGCAGATCGGTGCCGCCGTCCGCCGTGAACTCCTGCGCGAGGGCCAGGTCTTCTACATCCACAACCGGGTCGAGTCGATCGACCGCGCGGCCGCGCGACTGCGCGAGATCGTGCCCGAGGCGCGCATCGCCACCGCCCACGGCCAGATGTCGGAGACGGCGCTGGAGCAGGTCGTCGTCGACTTCTGGGAGAAGAAGTTCGACGTGCTCGTCTCGACGACGATCGTCGAGTCCGGCATCGACATCTCCAACGCCAACACGCTGATCGTGGAGCGCGGCGACACCTTCGGCCTGTCCCAGCTGCACCAGCTGCGGGGCCGCGTGGGCCGGGGCCGCGAGCGCGGCTACGCCTACTTCCTCTACCCGCCGGAGAAGCCCCTCACGGAGACCGCCCACGAGCGGCTCGCCACGATCGCCCAGCACACCGAGATGGGCGCGGGCATGTACGTGGCGATGAAGGACCTGGAGATCCGCGGCGCGGGCAACCTGCTCGGCGGGGAGCAGTCCGGCCACATCGCGGGCGTCGGCTTCGACCTGTACGTCCGCATGGTCGGCGAGGCCGTCGCGGACTACCGGCGCCAGCTGGAGACCGGCGCGATCGAGGAGGAGCCGCCGCTCGAGGTCAAGATCGAGCTGCCCGTAGACGCGCACGTCCCGCACGACTACGCCCCCGGCGAGCGGTTGCGCCTGCAGGCCTACCGGGCCATCGCCTCCGCGAACTCCGAGGACGACGTCAAGGCCGTCCGCGAGGAACTCGTCGACCGCTACGGCAAGTTGCCGGAACCGGTGGAGAACCTGCTGCTGGTGGCGGGGCTGCGGATGCTGGCCCGCGCGTGCGACGTCGGCGAGATCGTGCTGCAGGGCGCCAACATCCGCTTCGCGCCGGTGGAGTTGCGCGAGTCGCAGGAGCTGCGCCTGAAGCGGCTGTACCCCGGGTCCGTCATCAAGCACGCCGCGCACCAGGTCCTCGTTCCTCGCCCGAAGACCGCGAAGGTCGGTGGCAAGCCGCTGGTCGGCCGCGAACTGCTGGGCTGGGTGGGGGAGTTCCTGGCGACGGTGCCGGGCGCGTAGAGCGGCCACCCGCCGGGCGCGGCGAAGCCGCCCGCAGGGGCTGCTCCGTACGGGCTGCTCCGTGCGGGCGGCCTCGGGCGGGCGGCTTCGTGTGCCGCGCCAGGTCGGTTCGGCGGCCTCGTGCGGGATGCCCGGTCTCCCGGAGGCCTGGGCTTGCGACGTCCGAGTGTGTGAGATGCCCGCGTGAGTCGGTCGTGGTCCGGACCTCCCGGATGCTTCCTGGAGCCCCCCGCTACGGTGTGTGCCGTTCCCCGTGAGGGGAATCCGCTCTGTGCGGGACGGACGTCGGCCAGGTGAAGGGGAGGGCGCGTGAAGCGTCTGAGGGGTGGGGCGGCCGTCGCCGCCGCGTTGATGTGCGCCGTGACGGTGGCCGGCTGCAAGGAACAGACCACCGGTGCGGGCCCGGCTTCGACCGGGTCAGGGCCGGCTGCGGCGGACGGACGAGCGGTCAGTCCGCTCAGGAATCCGGACGGTACGAAACCGGGACTCGCACCCGTGACGACGGATGCGGACAAGGCCGTGGCCCGAAAGCTCATCGAGGAGGTTTCCACGAAGGGGCGTGGGCCCAAGACGGGTTACGCGCGGGACAAGTTCGGCCACGCCTGGATGGACACGGCGGACGGAGTGCCGCTCGCGAGGAACGGATGCGACACGCGGAATGATCTCATCCACCGCGACGGCCAGAACCTTCGCTTCCGAGCGGGCTCCGACTGTGTGGTCATCGCGATGACGCTGCACGATCCGTACACCGCGACGACCATCGAATGGCGCAAGGCGAAAGCGTCCGAGGTACAGATAGACCATGTGGTGCCGTTGTCGTACAGCTGGCAGATGGGCTCGGCGCGCTGGCCGGTGAGCAAGCGCAGACAGCTCGCGAACGACGTGCTCAATCTGATCCCGGTCGAGGGACGCGCCAACAGCGCCAAGGGCGATTCCGGACCCGCGTCCTGGCTGCCGCCCAACAAGCAGATCAGGTGCGCCTATGCGGTCCGCTTCGCGCAGGTGGCCCTCAAGTACGAGATGCCGGTGACGGCCCCGGACAAGCAGATCATGCTGCGCGAGTGCGGCGGTTGACGAGCGGCACGGGCATCTCGACGAGGGCGGATCGGCTGATCCACGACAGTGGCCCGTGACCTGCTTCTGGTAGCTCCACGCAGTGAATGCGGCGAGCGCCCCGCACCCAGCCCGGTCCCGGGGGGTTTTCCCCATCGTGGGCGGGACCGTGGCCGCGTAACGTCGCAGTGACGGATCACCGGTCCGACTCGCTCCAGACGGGGGAACTTCATGCGACGCTTACAGACGCGTCTTCCTGCAACGGTTGCTTTCGCCGCACTCACCGTCGGCGGGCTCTCCGCATGCGCTGCCCTCGGCCAGAAGACCTTCGAGGACGATGCAAAGGTGTCCCAGAAGATCTCCTCGATCCGTCTCGACAGCGGGAACGGCGGGGTGAAGGTGGACGCCTCGGCGGACATCTCGACGACCTCCGTGCACCGCAAGGTCAACTACCGTGGCGACAAGCCGAGTGGCACCTCGTTCAGGGTCGAGAACGGCGTCCTGACGCTCTCCGGATGCGGCAGGGACTGCGGTGTCGACTACGTCGTCGAGGTGCCCGCCGGTCTCGCGGTGACGGGAGGCACCTCCAACGGCAGTCTCACACTGACCGATGTCGGCATGGTCGATGTGCACACGGGCAACGGCGAGATCGCGGTGAACAGGACGACGGGCCCGTTGAAGCTGCGCACGTCCAACGGTGACGTGAAGGTCAAGGACGCCAAGGGCGGCGACATCGACACGCAGACGTCGAACGGCGAGGTGACGATCCACACGGTCACCCCGCAGAACATCAGTGCCCGCACGACCAGCGGCAGCCTCACGGTCACGGCCCCGCCCGCCCACTACCAGATCTCGGCGAGCGACTCCCACGGCGACAAGAAGGTGGCTTTCGAGAACGACCCGTCGGGCAAGTACCGCTTGGACCTGTCGACGACGAACGGTGACCTGACCGTGGAGTCGGCAGGTCGGTGACCTTCTTCAGCACGATCCGGCGCGGAAGTGCGAACTGCGGGTCAGCGGGGCCGAGAAGTCCGCGACGGAGAAGGTCCTGACGGCCTGCCCGGGGCAGAAACTCCCCGTGGGCGGCAACCCCACGAAGGCGGCGGGGCGTTTCCGCGCAGGCTGAACGCCCGGCTGCCCTCCGGGGTTCGCCGGGGGCGTCCCGGGGTGTGCCGACGGGTGACAGCGCACTGCCGCGGCTGCTCCGGCTGTGCCGGGAGTGCTGGGGCGTCGGACGCGGCCGCCGCGGCTAACGGCCGTACGGATAGCCCTGCTGATAGGGGTTGCCCTGCGCCGCTCCGTACGCCGGTGCCGGCTGCTGGGGCTTCTTGTCGAAGACCGCGAACAGCAGCAGCACCGTCGCCGTCAGCAGGGCCGTCATGAAGGTCAGGCCGAAGTAGGCGTCCGCGTCGTCGTCGCCCGAGACCGCCGTCATGGTCACGATCGAGCCCTCGTAGAGGAAGAACGCCCCGACGGCCGTCCAGTCGGAGAGCAGCCCGCGGCGGATCGCCGCGTAGAGGAAGGGCACCCAAGCAAGGAAGCCCAGTGAGCCCCACACCAGGGCCGTCCACGCAAGCCGCTGGAACCAGCCGGCCTCCAGCCGTCTGTTCTCGCCCGTAGCCGTCGTCGGCATCGTCATGTCGCCCCCAAGTCACCAGGGGCCAAGGGTAGGCCACGGACCGACCGGGGCGCGGACCATGTCGGAGCGTTGCTTCTTTACCGTGACATGAGCGAATCTTGCCGCTTCGCGGGACCTGTGTTTCCCGGTCACAGGGACACCGCGGGGTAACGTGCGATCCGTTTTGCGGTCCAGGACGTCGAGACGACACCGTATCGTCGTGCTCCGAGCGCAGAACACCAGGAGCCCCGCGCGACGCAGCGCACCACAGGCAGACCTGGCGAGAAACAGGCGTACGCGCTGTCGGCGCCGTGCGCACAGACGAACGATGGGGTGGGGGATGGCCGAGCACCGGCAGTCCAGGAAGCGCAGATACATCACGTGGGGCGTGGCCGGAGCGGCCGTCCTCGCGGGGGCGGGCATAGCCGCCCAGACGTCGATGGCGGCCACCGTCTGGCCCGCCCAGAAGACGTACACCGGCCGTGCCTTCGACACCTGCACCGCGCCCTCGTCGGCCGCGATGAAGGCCTGGAAGACCGACGGCTACTACGGCGGCGCGGCCGTGTACGTGGGCGGCAAGAACCGGGGCTGTGCCCAGCCCAACCTGACCGCCTCCTGGGTGAAGTCGGTCAACACGCTCGGCTGGAAGCTCATCCCGCTGTACGTCGGCGCCCAGCCGCCCTGCCAGACCGGCTCCAGCCCCGAGAAGATCACCGCCGCCACGGCGACCTCCCTGGGCGCGACCGACGCGGCGGACGCCGTCGCCAAGGCGTCCGCCCTCGGCATGAAGGCGGGCAGCCCGATCTACCTCGACATGGAGGCGTACGACATCACGAACAAGTCGTGCAACGATGCCGTGCTGGCCTACGTGCGCTCCTTCAGCAAGACGCTGCGCGCCAAGACCTACCGCGCGGGCTACTACGGCTTCAGCAGCTCCAGCGCGAAGGCGATCGCCACCGCGACGAACAAGACGGACCTGCCGGGCAACCTCTGGTACGCCCTGTGGGACAAGAAGGACACCACGACCACGGACTGGCCCTGGGGCGCGACCCAGTTCACCGACCACAGCCGCGGCCACCAGTACCAGGTGAACAGCAAGGAGACCCGCGGCGGCTACACGATCACCGTGGACCGCGACACGTGGGACGCGCCGGTCGCCCTGGTCGGCTGAGCGCGGCCCGCGCGGGCGGGGCTGGGCGCTCGCACCGACGAGCGGGCGGCGAGCGGGCGCGGCGGTGCCCGAAGTCCTGGTGAATCGTTGGTCGAATGGGTTGGCCCCAGGCCTGCCACTGCCTACCATCGATCATCGCAAGACCTTGTGCGCCCGCCCGTCGCCCGGCCACCACCCCTGGTGGAGGCGCTGCGCGGCGCACCTGTTTATTGCAATCTCCTCAGGAGGTTTCCTTGCACCGCCGTCGTCGCACCGCGCTCCTGCTGTCCGCCGTGATCGCGGCGGCCCCTCTTCTGGCCGCCTGCGGGAACGACGCGCATCCCGGCGCGGCCGCCGTCGTCGGCGGGCAGCGGATCACCGTCGCGCAACTGGAGAGCCGGGTCAAGGAGGTCCGCGCCGCCCAGCGCGCCGCCGTCGCCGACGAAGCGCAGTACGCGCAGGCCGTCGCCCAGACCGGCACTCTCACCCGCGACACCCTGCACGGCATGGTCCTCGACCGGGTGCTGCAACGGGCCGCCGAGGACGCGGGCGTCACCGTCACGCCCCGCGACGTGCAGCAGATGCGGGCCGGGCTGGAACAGCAGGCCGGCGGCCCGGAGGGGCTCCAGAAGGCGTGGCTCCAGCAGTACGGCATTCCGCCGCAGCGCCTCGACGAGAACCTCCGCCTCCAGCTGGAGGCCCAGAGACTCGCCGCCCGGCTCGGCACGAACACCAGCCAGCCCGCTTTCTGGAACGCCCTGTCCAAGGCGTCCAAGACCCTCGACGTCGACCTCAATCCGCGCTACGGCAGCTGGGACGCCCGCAAGGTGGCCCGCGTCGACGCGAAGACCCCCTGGGTACGCGAGATCTCGACGGCGGGAACCCAGCAGCCGACGTGACGACGGCGCCCCGCGGACAGCACCGGTGCGACTTGTCCGCCGGGCCTGTGGACAACTCGTGGGGCCGTCGGCGGGTGTGGGTTACGTTCGAGGTGTGAACGCATCCAGCCCGTCCAGCGGCAGCTCCTTCAGCGGCAGGTCATCCAGCGGCAGCCCGTCCGGCGGTCCGGCCGTGGTCTCCGAAGACTCCCCGGCCCCCGGCCGTATCGTCCTGCTCACCACGAGTCACCGCGTCGCCCCCGGCCTGCTGTCCTGGCCCGCCTGGCAGGCCCTGCGCACGGCGGACCGGGTGCTGTGCGCGGACGGCGCGCACCCCCAGCTGCCCTATCTGCGGGACGCGGGGCTCACGGTCGAGGAGACGTCCCCGACCGCCGAGGGCCTCGTCGCCGACTGCGCGGGCGGCCGCACGGCCGTGGTCGTGGCGACCGGCGAGGGCGAGCCGGCGCTCACGGACGGGCTGGCCCGGATGGCGGGCTCCGGCCGGGTGGCGATGCCCGAGCTGGAGCTGCTCCCCGCCTCCTACGACCTGCCCGGGGCACGCCTCCTCGACCTCGTCCAGGTCATGGACCGCATCCGCGCCGAGTGCCCCTGGTCCTCCCGGCAGACCCACCGGGGCCTGGCGAAGTACGCGGTCGAGGAGTCGTACGAACTGGTCGAGGCGATCGAGGACGGCGACCGTGACGAGCTCCGTGAGGAACTGGGCGACGTCCTGCTCCAGGTCGTCTTCCACGCCCGTATAGCCGAGGAGGACGAGGAGTCCCCGTTCTCCGTCGACGACGTCGCGGGCACGATCGTCGCCAAGCTCATCCATCGCCACCCCCATGTCTTCGGCGACGCCACGGCCACGACCCCCGAGGAGGTCAAGGAGCACTGGCTGCGCACGAAGGCGGCCGAGAAGCGGCGCGAATCCGTGACGGACGGCGTCCCCCTCCACCAGCCCGGACTTGCCCTCGCCGCCAAGCTGGCGGCACGGGCCCGGACGGCGGGACTGGACGTGCCGCTGCCGACAGCCGACGGCACAGGCGCGGCGGGCGCGGGCGCGGGCACGGACGGCACGGGAGCCGAGGGCATCGGCTACGAACTGCTGGCCCTCGCCGCCCGCGCCGAGTCCGAGGGCGTGGACCCCGAGGCGGCGCTCCGAGCGGCGGCCCGGGCGTACCGGGACGCGATCCGAGCCGCTGAAGGGGTGGCGGGTTAGGACCGGGGAGCACCACGGGTGGCTTCAGCGGCACGGGCACGCGCCCCCCGCCTCCCGCCCGCACCAGGGGCGTGCTCCCGTCGCTGTTCGACGAGAGCACGGCAACCGGAGCGACCAACGCGACCGTGGCGAGCAGGGCGAGCAGGGCGACCAGGATGAGCCGGGCGGGCAGGGCGACTGCGGCGACCAGGGCGACCGGGGGCGAACGGGTGCTCGCGTCGTCCTCGCCGGGAACCCGGCTACCGTCGAGGAGTGACCAACCAGCCCCGCCCCCAGGCCGACGTCCCGCCCGCTCCCGAGCTGTTCACCTGGGAGTTCGCCACCGACCCCTACCCCGCCTACGCCTGGCTGCGCGAGCACGCCCCCGTGCACCGCACCGAGTTGCCCAGCGGGGTCGAGGCCTGGCTGGTCACCCGGTACGCCGACGCGAAAGAGGCCCTCGCCGACCAGCGGCTGTCCAAGAACCCGGCGCACCACGACGAGCCGGCCCACGCCAGGGGGAAGACCGGCATCCCCGGTGAGCGCAAGGCCGAGCTGATGACGCATCTGCTGAACATCGACCCGCCCGACCACACCCGGCTGCGCCGGCTCGTCAGCAAGGCGTTCACGCCCCGCCGGGTCGCCGAGTTCGCCCCCAGGGTGCAGGAGCTGACCGATCGTCTCCTCGACCGGTTCGCGGGCGAGGGCGAGGCCGACCTGATCCACGACTTCGCCTTCCCCCTGCCCATCTACGCCATCTGCGACCTCCTGGGCGTCCCGCGCGAGGACCAGGACGACTTCAGGGACTGGGCGGGCATGATGATCCGGCACGGCGGGGGCCCGCGCGGCGGCGTCGCGCGGTCGGTGAAGAAGATGCGCGGCTATCTGCTGGAGCTCATCCACCGCAAACGCGCGGAGCTGCCCGCTCGGCCGGCTCCCGGCGAGGACCTCATCTCCGGCCTCATCCGCGCCTCCGACCACGGCGAGCACCTCACCGAGAACGAGGCCGCCGCCATGGCCTTCATCCTGTTGTTCGCGGGCTTCGAGACGACGGTCAACCTCATCGGCAACGGGGCCTACGCCCTCCTCACCCATCCCGAGCAGCGCGCCCGTCTCCAGAGGTCGCTCACCGAGGACGGCGGCGACCACTCCCTCCTGGAGACCGGGATCGAGGAACTCCTGCGCTACGACGGCCCCGTGGAGCTGGCGACCTGGCGGTACGCGACCGAGCCGCTCCGTATCGGCGGACAGGACATCGCGCCCGGGGACCCCGTCCTCGTCGTCCTCGCCGCAGCCGACCGTGACCCGGCGCGTTTCACGGATCCCGACGCGCTCGACCTCTCCCGCCGTGACAACCAGCACCTCGGCTACGGCCACGGCATCCACTACTGCCTCGGCGCACCGCTGGCCCGGCTGGAGGGCCGGACCGCGCTGGCCACCCTCCTCACCCGTCTGCCCGACCTCCGACTGGCGGCGAATCCAGCCGAGTTGAGGTGGCGCGGCGGCCTCATCATGCGCGGACTGCGGACGTTGCCGGTGCAGTTCGCTCCGGAGCGTTCCGGCGCACGTCCGGGCCGGATCTGACCGCATGCCGGCCGGAGTGTGACCATGCGGCGGAGCAAAGGTGACCAGTCCTCAACTCTGTGATCTTCACGTGATCTGCGCGGCATGAACTTGTGACAAGTGATCGTGTGCCGATACGTTCACTCGTCAGCGCGACGAGCCGGTCTCGGACGCCGCGCCGGTACTGCTGTCCAGAGAAAGGCCCCTCGCATGCTTTCCGGGAACGGTCGACACCGTCGCCCCCGTCAGGCTCCGGCCCTCCTCGTCGCAGCCGGGGTGACCGGCTCGGCCATCGCCATCCCGCTGCTCGCCGCCTCCGGCGCCAGCGCCGCCGACGGCACGGTGTGGGACAAGGTGGCGCAGTGCGAGACCGGTGGCTCGTGGAGCGCCGACAAGGGCGACGGCGAGTTCGGCGGCCTGAGCCTCAGCCAGAAGGACTGGGAGGCGTACGGCGGGCTCGACTACGCGACCCATCCCGATCTGGCCAGCCGCAACCAGCAGATCGCGGTGGCGCAGAAGGTGCTCGCGGCCCAGGGCGTCGGCGCGTGGGGGACCTGCGGGCTGACCTCCGGCCTCACCAAGGCGAACGGCGCGCTGTCCGTGGACACGGGCGTGGCGGGCGACTCCGGTTCGCCCTCCTCCGGATTGTCCGATCTGTCCAAGGGCTTGTCCGGATCCTCGGGCTCGTCGGGTTCCTCGGGTTCGCCGGGCTCCTCCGACGCCTCGGGTGACAGTTCCTCCGGTGCGACGGGTTCGTCCGACTCGTCAGCAGATCCCTCCAGTTCCCCCTCGGGATCCCCTTCCTCCCCTTCGTCTTCTTCCTCCTCTTCGTCGCCTTCCTCCCCCGCCGTGGGTAGCTCCACCGGTTCCGCCGGGGGCAAGGGTTCGGCCGGTGCGGGTGACGCACTGGGGGCCGACGGCTCGCCCACGATCACCCCGGAAGCGGACGAGTCCGACAAGTCGGTCCAGGAAGTGGGTTCCTGGAGCCTCGTCGACACCGGATCCCTCGGCTCCGGCCGGCATCGCGGGGCCACCGCCGACGAGGACGCGGCCAAGAGCGCCGCGGACGTCGCGACGAACGACGCCGCCCCCGCCTCGGCGGGGCGGCACGCCGCGGCCACCTATGTCGTCCAGGAGGGGGACTCGCTCGTCTCCATCGCCGACTCCCTTGGGCTCGACGGCGGATGGCGCGCGCTGTACGCCGAGAACAGGGAGCTCATCGGCGCCGACCCGGGCGACATCGCCCCCGGTCAGACCCTCGACACAGGGGTCCAATAGGGCGCAAAACCCGGTAAAAACAGCGGGAGTTCACGTCATGTTTCGCGTTGAATGTCCGGTTTGGTGAAAGTGTGGGATGAGTCTCAGAAGCCCTGATCGTCTTTGAAATTCGGCGGATCACGTGTCTACGGTCGAGGCCGCTCGGCAACCCGAGCCCCGGCCGTCGCAACGCCGAATCCTGCCAGCGGCAGCCCGGGAACAGTCGTCGCGTCAAGCGCCGTAGGCAGGAGCGGGGGACCCAAGGTAGGCGCCGGGAACAGCTGTTGAGGCTGGATCCGGCTCGGGGTGAAGTCACCCCTCCAGGGAGCAGTGCTTCCCCGGAGGAGTGGCCGGGCAACTCACACGGCCCGAACCCGACAGCTCACCTCGCAGGCGTCGGTGAGGGGATCCACCATGCTGTTTTCCGCCAAGGGCAAGCACCGTCGTCCGTCCAAGGCCACCCGCGCCGCCGCTCTGGCCGGCGTCACCGGTGTCGCCATCGCCGCTCCGCTGATGGCGGCCGGCAACGCCTCCGCCGCCACCGCCTCCGAGTGGGACGCGGTCGCCCAGTGCGAGTCCGGCGGCAACTGGTCCATCAACACCGGCAACGGCTACTACGGCGGCCTGCAGTTCTCCGCCTCCACCTGGGCCGCGTACGGCGGCACGCAGTACGCCGCGCAGGCGAACCAGGCCTCCAAGTCGCAGCAGATCTCCGTCGCCGAGAAGGTCCTCGCCTCCCAGGGCAAGGGCGCCTGGCCGGTCTGCGGCACGGGCCTGTCCGGCGCCTCCTACAACGGCGGCACGGACTCCTCCGGCTCCTCCGCCTCCTCCGGCTCCTCGAACAGCGGCAGCGCCAGCACGCGCTCGACCGAGAAGCAGAGCGCCTCCCGCTCCACCGACCGCCCGGCGGCCGCCGCCGGAAAGTCCAGGACGGTCACCACCCCGACCGGCAAGAAGGTCAAGAAGGGCGACGGCGAGTACAAGGTCGTCAAGGGCGACACCCTCAGCTCCATCGCCGAGAAGCACAAGGTCAAGGGCGGCTGGCACAAGCTGTTCGAGCTGAACAAGGACATCGTCGAGGACGCGAACCTCATCTTCCCGGGCCAGCAGCTGCACCTGAAGTGACCCCCGCCTCCCTGAGAGGCCACGGCGTCCCCGTCGTCGAGGCCGGCACGCCGAAGACCTCGTGACGGCCGCGCCCGTCCCCACGGGCCCCCGCTCCGGTGCATTTTCCCCCGTATGCACCGGAGCGGGTTTTCTCTTTGCCCGCCCCTTCGCCCCTTCGCCCGCCCCTTAGCCCCTCATTCCGTCGCCCGTTCCTTCGCTCGTTCGCCCGTTCGCCGTCTCCCGGCAACCTTTCTCGGCCACCCCCTTTGTTCCGGGCGTGAACAATAGGTACGGTCTGTCTGTCCACGGGACGGTCGGTCGGCTGCCGACGGCCCGGGGGCGGTTAGGCTCTAGTCGCAAGGCCCGCCTAAGGCCGTCATGGCCCGCGGACCCCGCACAACCAGCGTCACATCCCAAGAAGGAGATGCTCGTGCCGTCCATCGACGTCGTCGTAGCCCGGGAAATCCTGGACTCCCGAGGCAACCCCACGGTCGAGGTCGAGGTCGGCCTCGACGACGGCAGCACGGGTCGTGCCGCCGTTCCGTCCGGCGCTTCCACCGGCGCCTTCGAGGCCATCGAGCTCCGCGACGGCGACCCCAACCGCTACCACGGCAAGGGTGTCGAGAAGGCCGTCCTCGCCGTCATCGAGCAGATCGGCCCGGAGCTCGTCGGCTACGACGCCACCGAGCAGCGCCTGATCGACCAGGCCATGTTCGACCTGGACGCCACCGACAACAAGGGCTCGCTCGGCGCCAACGCCATCCTCGGCGTCTCCCTCGCCGTCGCCCACGCCGCCTCCGAGGCCAGCGACCTGCCGCTGTTCCGCTACCTGGGCGGCCCCAACGCGCACCTGCTGCCCGTTCCGATGATGAACATCCTGAACGGCGGCTCGCACGCCGACTCCAACGTGGACATCCAGGAGTTCATGATCGCCCCGATCGGCGCGGAGTCCTTCTCCGAGGCGCTGCGCTGGGGCGCCGAGGTCTACCACACCCTCAAGAAGGTGCTGAAGACCAAGGGCCTGTCCACCGGCCTCGGCGACGAGGGCGGCTTCGCCCCGAACCTGGAGTCCAACCGCGCCGCGCTCGACCTCATCATCGAGGCCATCAAGCAGGCCGGTTACATCCCCGGCGAGCAGATCGCGCTCGCGCTCGACGTCGCCGCGTCCGAGTTCTACAAGGACGGCAGCTACGAGTTCGAGGGCAAGTCCCGCTCGGCCGCCGAGATGACCGAGTACTACGAGGAGCTCGTCTCCGCGTACCCGCTGGTCTCCATCGAGGACCCGCTGTACGAGGACGACTGGGCCGGCTGGAAGGTCATCACCGACAGGCTGGGCGACAAGGTCCAGATCGTCGGCGACGACCTCTTCGTCACCAACCCCGAGCGTCTGGCCCGCGGTATCGAGGAGGGCTCCGCGAACGCCCTGCTCGTCAAGGTGAACCAGATCGGCTCGCTGACCGAGACTCTGGACGCCGTCGAGATGGCCCAGCGCAACGGCTTCAAGTGCATGATGTCCCACCGCTCCGGCGAGACCGAGGACGTCACCATCGCCGACCTGGCCGTCGCGGTGAACTGCGGTCAGATCAAGACCGGCGCCCCGGCCCGCTCGGACCGCGTCGCCAAGTACAACCAGCTGCTGCGCATCGAGGAGATCCTCGACGACGCCGCGGTGTACGCCGGCCGCAGCGCCTTCCCGCGGTTCCGCTCCGCGAACCAGTAGGCGCGGCAGGGGCCGGCCCCGCCAGGGGCAGAGCTCAGCCAGTCGTACGTACGTCCCCGTACCCGGTCCCGTACCGTGTGCGGGGACGTACGCACGTGACGGGGAGGCGCAGCCCATGGCCCGTGCCGTGCTGCCCCGGGGGACGGCCCCCGGACCCCCGGCCGACCAGCAGGCGCCGGAAGTACTGATGCGAGGTGAGCTGTCATGACCGGCCGGGACCGGTTCTCCACCGCGACCAGGATCAAGCTGCTCGGCGAGCAGACCGCGGCCCGGGTCTACCGCTCCCAGACGAAGCGCCAGGCGCGCCGCTCCCGGCTCACCGGGCGCGCGGCCCTGCTGGCCCTCGTCCTGTGCACGCTGATCGTCGCCCTGGCCTACCCCATGCGCCAGTACGTCTCCCAGCGCGCCGAGGTCGCCGACCTGGAGCGCGAGAAGCGGCAGGCAGGCGAGCGCGTGCAGCAGCTGCGCGACCTGAAGGCGCGCTGGCAGGACGACGCGTACGCCGAGCAGCAGATCCGGCAGCGGCTGCACTACGTGCTGCCGGGGGAGACCGGCTACATCGTCGTCGACCCGGACGCGGCCCGGCAGTCCCGGGCCGACCTCGGTGCGGCGGACCGCCCCTGGTACTCGAACGTCTGGGACAGGGTCGACTCGTCGGACGCCGCCGACCAGTGACCGACCGATAGAAAGACAGGCATGGAAACACCCCCGCCGACCACCGCGCGCACCGAGCCCACGGACGCGGACGTCGAGGCATTCAGGCAGCAGCTCGGACGCCCGCCGCGCGGTCTGCGCGCGATCGCGCACCGCTGCCCGTGCGGACAGCCGGACGTCGTCGAGACGGCCCCGCGGCTGCCCGACGGCACGCCCTTCCCGACGCTGTACTACCTGACGTGCCCGAAGGCCAACTCGGCGATCGGCACGCTGGAGGCGAACGGCGTGATGAAGGAGATGACGGAGCGGCTGCAGAGCGACCCGGAGCTCGCCGCCTCCTACCGCGCCGCGCACGAGGACTACGTCCGGCGCCGGGACGAGATCGAGGAGCTGAAGAACTTCCCCAGCGCGGGCGGCATGCCGGACCGGGTGAAGTGCCTGCACGTGCTGGTGGCGCACTCCCTGGCGGCGGGCCCGGGCGTGAACCCGCTCGGCGACGAGGCCTTGGCGATGCTCCCGCAGTGGTGGCGCAAGGGCGCGTGCGTGACCGTCGCGACGGACTCCGCGACGGGCACTGCCACGGGCTCCGCGACGGACTCCGCCTCGGACTCGGCGACGGGGGAGGCGCGGTGACGCGGGTCGCCGCCGTCGACTGCGGCACGAACTCCATCCGGCTGCTCGTGGCCGACGCCGACCCGCGCACCGGCGAACTCGTCGAACTGGACCGCCGGATGACGATCGTCCGGCTCGGCCAGGGCGTCGACCGCACCGGCCGGCTCGCCCCCGAGGCCCTCGAGCGCACCTTCGCCGCCTGCCGCGAGTACGCGGCCGTGGTCAAGGAACTCGGCGCGCAGCGGCTCCGCTTCGTCGCCACCTCCGCCTCCCGGGACGCGGAGAACCGGGACGAGTTCGTGCGCGGCGTGCTGGACATCCTGGGCGTCGAGCCCGAGGTCGTCACCGGCGAGCAGGAGGCGGTGTTCTCCTTCACCGGGGCCACGAAGGAGCTCATCGGCCGCGAAGGGCTCACCGGGCCCTACCTGGTGGTCGACATCGGCGGCGGCTCGACCGAGTTCGTCGTCGGCGACGACCGGGTGCGCGCCGCCCGTTCCGTCGACGTGGGCTGCGTGCGGATGACCGAGCGGCACCTGGTCGTGGACGGGAAGGTCACCGACCCGCCGACCGAGCGCCAGATCGCGGCCGTACGCGCCGACGTCGAGGCCGCTCTCGACCTCGCCGAGCGGACGGTCCCGCTGCGCGAGGCGCACACCCTGGTCGGCCTGGCCGGCTCGGTCACCACGATCTCGGCGATCGCCCAGGGGCTGCCGGAGTACGACTCCGCGGCCATCCACCACTCGCGCGTCTCGCACGACGAGGTCCGCGAGATCACCGAGCGGCTGCTGCGTTCCACGCACGCCGAACGCGCGGCGATCGGCGCGATGCACCCGGGCCGGGTCGACGTGATCGCGGCGGGCGCTCTCGTGCTGCTGGCGATCATGGAACGGACCGACGCCCAGGAGGTCGTCGTGAGCGAGCACGACATCCTCGACGGCATCGGCTGGTCTTTGGCCTGACCGCCTACAGGTTGCGGTACACGTCCCGCCGGTCGCCCACCTTGACGACGAGAACGACGAGTTCGCCATCGTCGACCTGGTAGGCGACCCGGTAGCTTCCGACCCGGAGCCGGTAGAGCCCGGACGGGCCGGTGAGCTTCTTGACGTCGGCGTCCTGGCGGTACGGGTCGTCACCGAGTGCGGTCAGCGCGGTCAGGATGCGCATGGCGTCGGGGCGGGTGATGGCCCGGAGCTGCCGCTGTGCCGCTGCGGTGAACCTGAGCGCGTACTTCACGCCGTCTCGCCGTCCTGCTCGGTGAACAGGTCCGCCAGCAGCTCTGCCATCGTCACGGTGGGACCGCCCTCGGCCAGGACCGCTTCGGCTTCGCGCGCCAGCATGACGTCGGCCGCTTCCTCCAGCGCTTCGAAGTCCGCGATCGGGACCACGGCGGCCACTGGAGCGCCGTTGCGCGTGATGACGGTCGGAACGCCTTCCTCAGCCTTGTTGATGTGGTCGGCGAGGTGCGCGCGGGCTTCCCGTACGGTCACGGTGTTCTCAGTCATGAGGTCAGTGTACGCATCTGCGTGTACACGGGATCAGATCCATGCGGGTTGCGTTCGTGGGCGGCGCTCGACGGCATCGCGTGGTCGGTCGCGTGACGGGGGTCCGGCCGCGCCGCCCGCACTCTGTCGAGCGGGCGGGATGCCCGGATGAGCGCAGCTGAGGGGCCCTTCGCGGCCCCTCGGGCACGCTCTCGCGGCACCCCGTCGGGAAAGTTCGTGAAGTTCTTCACAAGGAATTCGGCCCTGTCGGAGGACGAAGGTGGCCCGGTTGGCCCTTCCGGGGGCCGAAGTGCCGTGTGAACGTGTTCAAAACAGGCGCGCACGGACGTATCGCGAGGAGTTCGGAAGGGGGTGGGCCGTCACCCTCGGGGTGCCCTCCGGGACCTGGAGGAGCAGCTCACGCGGCATTGACAACGCCATGCCCTACACGCCGGTTCCCGTTCCGTGCCATGACATGGATCACGCGGGTCGCGGAGGATAGCACACACCCCGGAGAAGCTTGTGAAGGGGCGCACGAGCGACCCCCCTGAACCGGGTGGATACTCGATGGCATGAGCACCACGGAGCGTCCCAGGATCCTCGTAGTAGGCGGTGGGTACGTAGGCCTGTACGCAGCTCGGCGCATCCTCAAGAAGATGCGCTACGGCGAGGCGACCGTCACGGTCGTCGACCCCCGGTCGTACATGACCTACCAGCCCTTCCTCCCCGAAACCGCCGCCGGCAACATCTCCCCGCGTCACGTCGTCGTCCCCCTGCGACGCGTGCTGCCCAAGGCGGAGGTTCTCACCGGCCGGGTCACCACCATCGACCAGGACCGCAAGGTCGCCACGATCGCCCCGCTCGTGGGCGAGGCGTACGAGCTGCCTTTCGACTACCTGGTGATCGCGCTCGGCGCGGTCTCCCGCACCTTCCCGATCCCCGGCCTCGCCGAGCAGGGCATCGGCATGAAGGGCGTCGAGGAGGCCATCGGCCTGCGCAACCACGTCCTCGAGCAGCTGGACAAGGCCGACTCCACCACCGACGAGGACATCCGCCGCAAGGCGCTCACCTTCGTCTTCATCGGCGGCGGCTTCGCCGGTGCGGAGACCATCGGAGAGGTCGAGGACCTGGCCCGCGACGCGGCCAAGTACTACAAGACGGTGTCCCGTGAGGACATGCGCTTCATCCTGGTCGACGCCGCCGACAAGATCCTTCCCGAGGTCGGCCCGAAGCTGGGCGCCTACGGCAAGGAGCACCTGGAGAGCCGGGGCGTGGAGATCTACCTCTCCACCTCCATGGACTCCTGCGTCGACGGCCACGTGGTGCTGAAGAACGGGCTGGAGGTCGACTCCAACACGATCGTCTGGACCGCCGGCGTCAAGCCCAACCCGGTCCTCGCCCGCTACGGCCTCCCGCTCGGCCCCCGCGGTCACGTGGACACCGCCCCGACCCTCCAGGTCCAGGGCACCGACTACATCTGGGCCGCCGGCGACAACGCCCAGGTCCCCGACGTCGCCGCCCGCAAGGCCGGCGTCGAGAACGCCTGGTGCCCGCCGAACGCCCAGCACGCGCTGCGTCAGGCCAGGGTCCTCGGCGACAACGTCATCTCCGGCATGCGGGGCTTCCCGCAGAAGGAGTACGCGCACTCCAACAAGGGTGCGGTGGCGGGCCTCGGCCTCCACAAGGGCGTCGCGATGATCGTCATGGGCAAGGTGAAGATCAAGCTCAAGGGCCGTCTCGCCTGGTACATGCACCGTGGCTACCACGGCATGGCGATGCCGACCTGGAACCGCAAGATCCGCGTCTTCGCCGACTGGACCCTCGGCATGTTCCTCAAGCGCGAGGTCGTGGCGCTGGGCGCGCTGGAGTCCCCGCGCGAGGAGTTCTACGAGGCCGCCAAGCCGGCCCCGGTCGCCGCGAAGCCGGTCGCCGAGAAGGCCGAGAGCGAGAAGGCCAACGCCTCCTGACCTCGCGTCACCCGGCTTCGGGCCCGCGGGCCCGAAGCCACTGAACGCCCCGAAGGGGCCGTCCGCCATCCGTGGTGCGGACGGCCCCTTCGGCGTGCGCCGGCAGGGCAACCCCCTCCATGCCCTGCCGACGGCGCGGGACTGTGCCGTACGCAGGTATTTTGCCCAGCCGTGACGGCGTCGCGGGACTGGACACCGAGCCCTCTCGTGTTTACGTGGTGACAGGACATTCCGGGATCACCGTCACGGAGGTGTGCATCATGGCCGACGCCGCGTCGCGGCTCCATGAGCTCGTCGAACAGATGCTGGGAGCCCCGTTCCCGGTGCGCGTCCGCGCGTGGGACGGTTCGCAGGCGGGCCCGCCCGGCGCGCCCGCCCTGGTCGTACGCAACCGCAGGGCCCTGCGCCGTCTGCTGTTCAAGCCCGGCGAACTCGGCCTGGCCCGCGCCTGGGTGGCCGGCGACCTGGACGTCGAGGGAGACCTGTACACCGCGCTCGACCTGCTCTCCGGGGTCCTGTGGGAGCGCGGTGAGAACGCCCGCACCCTCGCCCGGGCCCTGCGCGACCCCGAGTTCCGCACCGCGGTCCGCGGCCTGCTGCGGCTCGCCGGCCCCCCGCTGCCGCCCGCCCCGCCCCGCGAGGAGATCCGCCGGACCGGGCACCTGCACACCCGCCGCACCGACAGACGCGCCATCAGCCACCACTACGACGTCGGCAACGACTTCTACGCACTCGTCCTCGGCCCGTCCATGGTGTACTCCTGCGCCTACTGGGAGTCCGCGGACGGCAGCCTGGAGGACGCCCAGCGCGACAAACTCGAACTCGTCTGCCGCAAACTGGACCTGAGCTCCGGGCAGCGCCTGCTGGACGTCGGCTGCGGCTGGGGCGCGACGGCGATCCACGCGGCCCGTGAACACGGCGTGCGCGTCGTCGGGATCACCCTCTCCCAGGAGCAGGCCGCCCACGCCCGCAAGCGCGTCGCCGAGGCCGGGCTCACCGACCGGGTCGAGATCCGCGTCCAGGACTACCGGGACGTCTCCGACGGCCCGTTCGACGCGATCTCCTCCATCGGCATGGCGGAGCACGTCGGCTCCGACAGGTACCTGGAGTACGCCCACGTCCTGTACGCGCTTCTGAAACCGGGCGGCCGGCTGCTCAACCACCAGATCGCCCGCCGCCCGCAGCACGACGAGAACGCCTACGACGTGGACGCCTTCATCGACGCCTACGTCTTCCCCGACGGCGAACTCGCCCCCGTCGGCACCACGATCGGCCACCTCGAACGCGCCGGCTTCGAAGTCCGCGACCTGGAGTCGATCCGTGAGCACTACGTCCTCACCCTGCGTCGCTGGGTGGACCGTCTGGAGGCGGGCTGGGACCGGGCCGTCCGTCTGACCGGCCCCGGCCGCGCGCGGGTCTGGCTGCTCTACATGGCCGCCTCCGCCGTCGCCTTCGAACGCAACCACATCGGCGTCAACCAGGTCCTGGCCGTCCGGACCCCCGAGTCGGGCGACTCCGGGATGCCGTTGCGCGCCCGAACCTGGAACTGACCGGCACGAGCGAGGGGCCCGCGCGCCGTCCTCCCGGCGCGGGACCCCTCGCTCATGCCGTTCGCCCGCCTCGCTACTCGGACTTGATCGCCGTCAGCATGTTCAGGCGCGAGGCCCGGCGGGCCGGCCACAGCGCCGCCAGGATGCCCACGGCGGCGGCCAGGGTCAGGAAGAGCGCCATCCGGCCCCAGGGCAGGACGAGTTCGTAGGTGGGCATCTTCGTGCCGAGCAGTTCGCCGGCCGCCCAGCCGAAGAACACGCCCAGTCCGATGCCGAGCACCCCGCCGAAGAGCGAGATCACCAGGGACTCCAGCCGGACCATCCGCTTCACCGAGCGTCGGTCCAGACCGATGGCGCGCAGCATGCCGATCTCCTGGGAACGCTCGAAGACGGACATCGCCAGGGTGTTGACGACGCCGAGGACCGCGACGATCACGGCCATCGCGAGCAGCCCGTAGAGCATGTTCAGCACCAGCGTGAAGGTCTTCGCGATCTCCTGGGAGAGGTCCTTCTTGCTCTGCACCTTGATGGCGGGGTTGGAGCCGAGGGCCTTCTCCAGCCGGTCCGTCGTGCCTCCCGAGGCCCCGCCCGACGTCTTGACCATGACCTGCATGTCGGCCGGGTCCGTCACATGCGGGGTGAGGGCCGCGTTGTCGACGATGATGCCCCGGATCAGCTGGTTGCCCTCGTAGACCCCGGCGACCGTCAGCCGCTGCTGCTTGCCGTCCTCGTAGTGCACCGTGAAGGCGGAACCCGCCTTCCAGCCATGGGACTTGGCGGTGTCCTCGTCGACGACGACCCGCGCGCCGCCCACCGTGAAGGCGCCGTCGTCGACCTTGAGGTCGGTGAGCTCGCCGAAGGCGGAGCCGGTGACGCCGGTGAGGTACTCGGTCGTGCCATCGACGCGGGCGGGCGCGTTGCGCATCGGGCTGGTGGCGGTCACCCCGGCGACGGACCGGAGTTCGCCGTCGACGTCCGGGGAGAGTGCGTTGCCGTTGGCCATCGACACGACGTAGTCGGCCCTGATCGCGGAGGACGCCATCCTGTCGATGGATTTCTGCAGGCTGCCCGCCATCACGGTCATGCCGGTGATCAGGGTCAGCCCGATCATCAGCGCCGACGCGGTCGCGGCCGTGCGGCGCGGGTTGCGCACCGAGTTCTGGCGGGCCAGCTTGCCGGACACCCCGAAGACGCGCAGCAGGGGCGCCGCGGCCGCGATCAGCGGGCGCGACAGCAGCGGGGTCAGGACGAACACGCCGAGGATCAGCAGCACCGCGCCGAGGCCCATGGGGGCCTGGCCGTCGGAGCCGTCCATCGTCGTCGCGGCCAGGACCACCGCGACGCCCGCCGCCGAGAACAGCGCGCCCAGCGTGTTGCGCAGCACCAGCGACCTGGCGGACGCCGTCGCGTGCACGCTGCTCATCGCGGCGACCGGGGGGATCTTCGCGGCGCGGCGGCCGGGCAGCCAGGCCGCCAGCATGGTGATGACGACGCCGACGACGAGGGCCGCGGCGACCGTGTCCGGGGAGACGACGAGCGGCCCGTCGGGGACGGTCGCCCCCAGCGTTCCCATCAGGGAGCGCAGTCCGGCCCCGATGCCGATGCCGGCGACCAGGCCCGTCACCCCGGCGACCGCGCCGACCACGAACGCCTCGATCAGCACCGAGCGGGTCACCTGCCGGCGCGAGGCGCCCACGGCCCGCAGCAGCGCGAGCTCCTTGGTGCGCTGGGCGACCAGCATGGTGAAGGTGTTGGCGATGATGAAGGTGCCCACGAACAGCGCGATGCCGGCGAACACCAGCAGTCCCTGCTTCAGCCCGCTCATCGACGCGGAGATCGTCTCCGCCTGGTCGTCGGCGAGCTGCCTGCCGGTGGTGGTCTCGACCTGGCCCTTCGGCAGGGCGGCGTCCAGGGCGGACTTCAACGCGCTCTGCGAGGTCCCGGGGGCCGCCTTCACGTCGATCTCGTCGTAGACGCCGGGCTTGCCGAAGAGCTTCTGCGCGCTCGCCGTGTCGAACAGGGCGAGGCTGCCGCCTGCCGCGACGTTGCCGTCGTCGGTGCTGAACACTCCGGTGATCCGCGGGGTGAGGACGGGGCCGTCGACGGAGATCCGCACCGTGTCGCCGACCTTGTATCCCGCCCGCTCGGCCGTCTTCGCGTCGACGGCGACCTCGTTCACGCCCTTCGGGGCGCGCCCGGAGACGAGCGGGTACCGGACGTCCTTCGTCCCCCAGTAGTTGCCGCCCTGCGACCGGAAGCCGCCGCCGATGAGCTTGCCGTCCTTGTCGGCGATGGCCGTGAAGCCGTTCACGACGCCGACGGCGGCCGCCGCGCCCGGCGTCCTCGCGCTGCGCTCCAGCAGGTCCTGGGTCAGTTCGGGGGTCTTGACGATGCGGTCGCCGACGTCCGGCTGGGGCTCGGCGGTGACGGCCACGTCGACCTGGTCGAAGCCCTTGGCGGAGCTCTTCTGCAGGGCGTCGGAGAGGGTGTTGGTGAAGACCAGGGTCCCCGACACGAAGGCCACGCCGAGCATCACGGCGAGCACGGTCATCAGGAGCCGGGCCTTGTGCGCGAGCACGTTGCGCAAGGCGGTACGGAACATGGGTGGTGTCTTCTCAGTCCTGCTCGTCGGCGAGCGGTAGGTCCCGGTGCGGGATCAGCTGGTGCGGCCCTTGGCGTCGAACCGCTTCATGCGGTCCAGCACCGATTCGGCCGTCGGCCCGTGCACCTCGTCGACGATCCGCCCGTCCGCGAGGAAGACCACCCGGTCCGCGTAGGCCGCGGCCACCGGGTCGTGGGTCACCATCACCACCGTCTGCCCCAGTTCCCGCACGGAGTTGCGCAGGAATCCCAGCACCTCGGCGCCGGAGCGCGAGTCGAGGTTGCCGGTCGGCTCGTCGCCGAAGATGATGTCCGGCCGCGAGGCCAGGGCGCGGGCGACGGCGACCCGCTGCTGCTGACCGCCGGACAGCTGCGAGGGCCGGTGGGTCAGCCGGTCGGCGAGCCCCACCATCCGGATGACCTTTTCCAGCCACTCCTTGTCCGGCTTGCGGCCCGCGATGTCCATCGGGAGGGTGATGTTCTCGAGGGCCGTCAGCGTCGGCAGCAGGTTGAACGCCTGGAAGATGAACCCGATCTTGTCCCGGCGCAACCTGGTGAGCTGCTTGTCCTTCAGGGAGCCGAGTTCGGTGTCGCCGATGCGCACGGAGCCGGAGGAGAAGTTGTCCAGGCCCGCCACGCAGTGCATCAGCGTGGACTTGCCCGAGCCGGAGGGGCCCATGATCGCGGTGAACTCGGCCTGCCGGAAGTCGACCGAGACCCGGTCCAGGGCGACCACCTGGGTCTCGCCCTGTCCGTAGATCTTCGACAGGTCCGTGGCACGTGCGGCCGCTGTGGTGGTCCGGTCGGCGAGAGAGCTGGTGGTCACGGAGTGGTGCTCCTGTCGGGACGACGTGGGTTCGCTGGGGGACGTCAACCATCGTCCCGGCCGCCCGCCGCCGTGTAGTCAGCCCCTGTTCCGGTTCTGAAGGCAGCCTTCGGACGGACCGCGGGCCGCCGGGTCATACCTGGGGATGACCCGCCTCTCGCTGCTCCCACGCCCGTCCGTTTGCTGGACGTTCGTCAAGAACCGGTGGAGCAACCTCGTTCGGACGGTGAAATTCCGTCATTCCGCATACGCGAGCGGTGGCCGCACGCGAGGCTACTGGCAAGTGCCAATGGCCGGTTCACGGTGCTGATGCACCCTCAGACGTCAATAAAATAAGACAACATCGGGTCTGATCGTCCGCTGATCGAGGGACGGATCCCGATAGGGTCAGTAGCTCAAGCGGAGCCCAAAGGCCTGCCCAGATGGTGGAATGCAGACACGGCGAGCTTAAACCTCGCTGCCCCTTCGCGGGCGTGCCGGTTCAAGTCCGGCTCTGGGCACTCGCTCGTTCCGCTGTGGAGGCGGCCTCCGACCCGTGGGCACGGCCGGCCGGCGCAGGGGCGGGGCTGACGGGATCTCCCACGCCGGCTGAACGGTCTCGGCCGACGGTTCGCCGCTTCGGCGTCGGAACCCGTCGATCCAGCCCTCCGAGGAGCGCCCGCCGTACCGCGTGACGGTGTCCACGGGGCCGGCTCGAGGAGTTTCCCGACCGTGCGGACCCGGACCGAGGCGGACTGCGCGTCCGGCCGCCTGTGCGCGGGCGAGGGGCTGACGTCACCCGGGTCCGTGAACCACGGGGATGTCTGACCCGTCCGTGCCGCCTGCCGCCTGCCGCCTGCCGCCTGCCGCCCGTCGATCGCCGTCCCCGCCGTCCCGACCGTTGACACCGGCTGCACGCGAGCGCAGACTCACGGAGCAAGAGTGAAGAAAATTTCACTACGCGAACACCGCAGCCGCGTGGGAGCGAGCCCCACTGCGCGAACACCGTCCGAACCGTCTGAAGGGACGCCCGATGCGCACCACTGTCGGCATCGTCGGCGCCGGCCCCGCCGGCCTCCTCCTCGCCCGCCTGCTCCACGTCGCCGGCATCGACTCCGTCGTGCTGGAGAGCCGCGACCGGGCCTACGTAGAGCACCGCCAGCGCGCCGGGATCCTGGAGCAGGGCACGGTGGACGTGCTGCGCGCGGCCGGGGCCGGCGAGCGCATGGACCGGGAGGGGCTGCGCCACGACGGCATCGAGCTGCGCTTCGCCAGGCGGCGCCATCGCGTCGACTTCCCCGCCCTCACCGGCGGCCGGTCGGTGATGGTCTACGCCCAGACCGAGGTGTGCAAGGACCTCATCGCCCTCCAGCTCGCGGAAGGCGGCCCGCTGCTCTTCGAGACGGAGGCGCTGGCCGTGGAGGACGCCCTGACCGACCGCCCGCGCGTGCGCTTCCGCCGTGAGGGCGTGGAGGACGTCCTGGAGTGCGACTACGTCGTGGGCTGCGACGGCTTCTGGGGCGTCGCCCGCAAGGCGGTCCCGGCCGAACTGTCCCGGGTCCACGAACGGACGTACCCGTTCGGCTGGCTCGGGATCCTCGCCGACGTGCCGCCCTCGCACGACGAACTCGTCTACGCCCGCCACGAGCGCGGCTTCGCGCTGCTCTCCATGCGCTCGCCGTCCGTCTCCCGGCTCTACCTCCAGGTGCCCCAGGGCACGGACGCGCAGGCGTGGGACGACGAGGAGATCTGGGACGAGCTGGCCCGCCGCTTCGAGACCGACGACGACTGGCGACTGGAGCGCGGGCCGATCACCCAGAAGTCGGTCACCCCCATGCGCTCCTACGTCCACGAGCCCATGCGGCACGGCCGGGTCTTCCTGGCCGGGGACGCGGCCCACATCGTGCCGCCGACCGGGGCGAAGGGACTGAACCTCGCCGTCGGGGACGTCGTCACCTTCGCGCGGGCCCTGACGCACCAGCGGGAGACGGGGTCGTCCGAGCTCCTGGGCGCCTACTCCGAGACCTGCCTGCGGCGGGTGTGGCAGGCGGAGCGCTTCTCGTACGACATGACGACCATGCTGCACCCGGCCCCCGACGCCACCCCCTTCGACGAGCGGATCCAGCTCGCCCGGCTGGAGCGGATCGCCTCCTCGCGGGCCGCCGAGACCGACCTGGCCGAGGGGTACACCGGGTTCGCGTTCGAGTGACCGAACGGTGGGTTCGTCCGGTCTCCGTGGGATACCGGCCTTGTCGCGGCTTGGTCATGATCAGGGGCGACTCCCCTGGGGAATCGCTACGCGGCGTAGCGTGTCGGGCGACAGGATGAGGGAAAGATCCTCCCCAAGCACTAGGGTCAATCCTTTGCCTACCCATTACCCTTGAGCCCAAGGCCGCGCAGTGCGGCCACGGAGGAGTGCAATGAGGAGCAGAAACCCGGTCTTCTCGCGACGGGGGTTCAGCCGCGACAACGGCTACGCGGGCTTCAACGCCGCGCCGCAGGCCGGGGGACCCGCAGTCGGCACGCAGCAGGGCAACCCGTACGCCCAGCCGGCCGGCAACCCGTACGCGCAGAACCCCTACGCCCAGCAGGACCTGCAGTACGGCGCCCCGCCGCAGGCCCCGGCCGCCACCGGCCGGATGACCATGGACGACGTCGTCGCGCGCACCGCGACCACGCTCGGCGCCGTGGTCGTCACGGCGATCCTGTCGTGGCTGCTGCTGCCGGTCGACCCGGCCAACATCAACAAGTCGTACGGCATCGCCGTCGGCGCCGGTCTGGTCGCCATGGTGCTGGCGCTGGTCCAGTCCTTCAAGCGACGCCCGGTTCCCGCGCTGATCCTGTCGTACGCCGCTCTCGAGGGCGTTTTCCTCGGCGTGATCTCCAGCGCGGTGTCCACCTACATCGCGGACGGCGTCGTCGCCCAGGCGGTGCTCGGCACCATGGCGGTCTTCGCCGGCGTGCTCGTGGCGTACAAGGCGGGCTGGATCCGCGTCAACCGCCGCTTCTACGGCTTCGTGATGGCCGCCGCCATCGGGTTCGTGCTGCTGATGGCGGTGAACCTGCTGTTCGCGGTCTTCGGCGGCGGTGACGGCCTCGGCTTCCGCAGCGGTGGCCTGGGCATCGTGTTCGGCATCATCGGCATCATTCTCGGCGCCTGCTTCCTCGCCCTGGACTTCAAGCAGGTCGAGGACGGCGTGGCCTACGGCGCCCCGCGCGAGGAGGCCTGGCTCGCCGCCTTCGGCCTCACGATGACGCTGGTGTGGATCTACATGGAGTTCCTGCGACTCCTGTCGATCCTGAACAGCGACTGACGCGCCGCGCACGGCGTAAACAGCACGAAGGGCCCCGGGACATCCGTCCCGGGGCCCTTCGTGCTGTCACCGCGCGGGGTGTGTCGCGAGCGCGCTAGAGCAGTTTGCGCGCGGCCCTCCTCAGGTCGTACTCGTGGATGATCGCCTTGGCATGGCCGTACGCGAGGTCGTGCTCGGCGCGCAGCCAGCTGACCTTCTCCTCGAAGCGGAGAGCGGGGCCTTCGTCGACGGTGCGCAGCCAGTCGGAGACTTCACGACCGGTGCAATGGGGGATGCGGGCCAGTATGTTGCGGTGGGTCTCCTCGGAGAGGACATGGGACATCGGCGCCTCCGGTAGCAAAGGGGATGTAAGCCGGTCCTTCAGGTCACCGTGCCTGAGTGTTCGCCCGTTGGCAACAGTCCCGGTGCGACGCGTAGTCTCGCGGCGTGGCTGATACGACGTCCCTGACCCGTGCGGTGGATCACTTCGCCGACCGTCTGCGTGCCGCCCCGCAGAGCCGGCTGCAGAGAGGCGCCGCCGCCGAGGCGCTCGCGCTGGCCAGGGAGTTGGCCCGGCGGGCGCAGCTCGTCGAGGAGCCCGGCACGCCGCCGCGGGAGATGCCCGACGCCGGGATGTTCGCCGCCGCCGACCAGATCACCGTCGCCGCACACGATCTGGCCCTCGTCCTCACGGACGAGGGCCAGATCGAGGAAGCGGTGGAACTGGTGGCGCAGGCGCAGAAACGGGCCGGCGTGTGAGCGTCACAGGCTCGCTATGACCCGGTCCGCCAGGATGTAGACGTTGTCCGCGCCGCACTGGAACGTCAGCGTGTACGCGCCGGAGACGCCCGAACCGCCCAGCAGGAACGGGGTCTCGCCCGCGGTGAGGGCCGCGGCCAGGCGTTCCGCCGTCTCACGGTGGCCCGGAGTCATGCACAGCGTGGTGCCGTCGGCGAAGACGTAGACGTCGAGGGTGCCCAGCGGGCCCGGCCGTACATCGGTCAGTTCGACCTGGGACGCCGCGAGTTCCTCCAGAGCGGCCACCGTGCGCTCGTGGTCGTTGGCGACGGGCGACTGTACCGGCACGAAGTCGGGGTGCGAGGGGTGGCGTCGGCGGGCCGCCGCCAGCTCCGCGGACTCGCCGCTGAAGTCGTCGCCGTCGGAGGCCGGCTCGGCCACCGGCTCCAGCCCCACGAAGTCCGTCTGCCGGGGCAGGAACAGCTCGCTGTCCGGCAGCCCCAGCAGGGAGGGGGCGTCGGAGGCGTCACGGGTCTCCTGTGCTGCCCAGAAGGCGCGCGCCTCGGCCAGTTCCCGCTCCCGCTCCTCCGCGAGCGCCTCGGCGACCGCCGCGCGTATCTCGGCCGCGTCGGCGGTGGTGCGGGCCGCCGGGACGAAGCCGCGCAGGTGCGCGGCCGCGCTCTCGGCGCTCTCGGCGTTCCTGGCGAGCTCGAGGTGCAGGGCGGCCACCTGCCGGCGCAACTGCAAGAGGGTGCGCAGGACGGCGACGCCCACGGCGCCCGTGGCGGCCGTGGTGACCAGCAAGGCGATCGGCATGGCGCTCACTGACGTACTCCCGGTTCAAAGTCGACCCCCGACTTCCTACCTCAGCTTGAAGGGTGGACTATCCAGCTGTCAGTGCGTAACGTCACGAAACGGACAGGACTTTGGGTCTGGGGTTTATTGCCGAAGGGCGCTGAGCTGGGTAAATCCCTCCGGGGAGGGAGATAGGTCACATCCTGGGGGAGATTGGATCACAGAAAGGCCCGGAGTCCGGACGCTTTCCGGACTCCGGGCCGAAACGTGACGGGGGGTGCCGGGACGGTTACGCAGAGGCCCCGTCAGATCGCGGCGTCACGCGGTCAGCTCAGGCGCTCGATGACCATCGCCATGCCCTGGCCACCGCCCACGCACATGGTCTCCAGACCGAACTGCTTGTCGTGGAACTGGAGGGAGTTGATCAGCGTGCCGGTGATGCGGGCGCCGGTCATGCCGAAGGGGTGGCCGACGGCGATGGCGCCGCCGTTGACGTTCAGCTTCTCCAGCGGGATGTTCAGGTCGCGGTAGGAGGGGATCACCTGGGCGGCGAACGCCTCGTTGATCTCGACCAGGTCGATGTCGTCGATGGTGAGGCCGGCCCGGCGCAGGGCCTGGTTGCTCGCCTCGACCGGGCCGAGGCCCATGATCTCGGGGGACAGGCCCGAGACGCCGGTCGACACGATGCGGGCGAGCGGGGTGAGGCCGAGCTCGCGAGCCTTGGTGTCGCTCATGACGATCACCGCGGCCGCGCCGTCGTTCAGCGGGCAGCAGTTGCCGGCGGTGACCAGGCCGTCGGGGCGGAAGACCGGCTTCAGTCCCTGGACGCCCTCCATCGTGACGCCGGCGCGCGGGCCGTCGTCCTTGCTGACGACCGTGCCGTCGGGAAGCGTCACCGGGGTGATCTCGCGCTCCCAGAAACCGTTCTTGATGGCTTCCTCGGCGAGGTTCTGCGAGCGGACGCCGAACTCGTCCATGTCCTGCCGGGTCACGCCCTTGGCGCGGGCGAGGTTCTCGGCGGTCTGGCCCATGGCGATGTAGGCGTCGGGGACGAGGCCGTCCTCGCGCGGGTCGTGCCAGGTGGTGCCCTCCTGCTCGGCGACGGCCGCGGTGCGGGCCTCCGCCTCGGCGAAGAACGGGTTGTGCGTGTCCGGCAGGCTGTCGGAGTTGCCCTTGGCGAACCGGGAGACCATCTCCACGCCCGCCGAGATGAAGACGTCACCCTCGCCCGCCTTGATGGCGTGCAGGGCCATGCGGCTGGTCTGCAAAGACGAGGAGCAGTAGCGGGTGATCGTGCAGCCGGGCAGGTGGTCCATCCCCATCTGCACGGCCACGATGCGGCCCAGGTTGTTGCCCTGCTCGCCGCCGGGCAGGCCGCAGCCGAGCATCAGGTCGTCGATGTCCCTCGGGTCCAGCCCGGGGACCTTGGCGAGGGCCGCCTGGATGATCGTGGCGGTGAGGTCGTCCGGGCGCAGGTCCTTCAGCGAGCCCTTGAAGGCGCGGCCGATGGGCGAGCGGGCGGTCGAGACGATGACTGCTTCGGGCATCACGGCTCCAGGCGGGAGGGGGTGGCGCGTAGCGCCTCGTTGTGGGACGTGGTCGGGGCGGGCAGGGTCCGTAAGGGCACGGCTGCTTGGGAAGTTACCCGTCCGTATGGCCTGGGTCACGGGGATGGCGATGTGACCCTGGCCGCAATTTACTAAGCGCTTGCTTGCCTCTCCTGTCGCGCAGGTCGCCTGTCGCTCAGGTCGCCTGTCGCTCGGAGGGAGGGGCGGCGGGCGCCCGCTCGGGCTCCGCGACCCGCCGGCGCCGGCGCCGCTTCAGCAGGGCCCAGGGGCCGCGGGGGCCGGTCGGCATCGCCGCCGTCACCTCCGTGCCGGGCTCCGAGGCCGCCTCCGCCGCCGCTCGGGCCACCGGCAGGAAGCCCTCGTGGCGGGTGGCGTCCGGCCGCTCCTCCTCCGCCGGCCAGAGGCCGAGGGCCGCGCAGACCGTGGGCAGGACCGCCATCGCCGCCGTCGCATAGCCCTCCGCCGACGGGTGGTAGTGGTCGGGGCCGAACAGCTCGCGCGGGTTCGCCTCGAACTCGGGGCCCAGCAGGTCGCCCAGGGACACCGTGCGGCCGCCCTGCTCGACGGCGCCGATCGTCTGGGCCGCCGCCAGCTGGCGCGAGGCCCGGCGGGCCAGCCAGCGCAGCGGCTGCTGGACCGGCTCGATCGTGCCCAGGTCCGGGCAGGTGCCGACGACGACCTCGGCGCCCGCCGTGCGCAGCCGCCGCACCGCCGCCGCCAGGTGCCGCACCGAGCGGGTGGGCGGCATGCGGTGCGTCACGTCGTTCGCGCCGATCATGATCACGCAGACGTCCGGCGCCCGGTCGCCGTCCCGCAGCACCAGCGCGACCTGCCGGTCGAGGTCGTCGGACCGGGCGCCGGGAAGGGCCACGTTGCGCAGTTCCACGGGCCGCTCCGCGACCGCCGCCAGCCCCGAGGCCAGCAGGGCCCCCGGGGTCTGCCCGGAGCGGTGGACCCCCTGGCCCGCCGCCGTGGAGTCGCCCAGCATCGTCAGCCGCAGCGGCTCCTTGCCCGGCCCGGGGGCGTCGTACGCGATGCCGTAGCGGCCGTCCGCCTGCGGGACGTGCGGGTGTGCCCCGTTGTTCACCTGGCGGCGGGCCAGATGCACCTCGGCCACCACCAGCCCCGCCATCGCCGCTCCGGCCAGTCCGATGCCGCCGCCGCCGTAGGCCGCGCCGGCCGCGATGCGCCGGGCCACTCTCGCCCTCGACATGCTCGTCATGCCTCGACGCCACCTCCTCGTGTTCCGTACACCCACTCCTTGCCCCGTACGCACCGTCGCCCAATCTCGACGAGGAGTGAACCTGCCGACGGGGACGCCGTCCCGGTCAGCGGCGGGCCCGTACCCTGGCGGGACCACTACGACCACAGTTTTTGCAAGCAACCGGAGACAACGGTGCAATTCCACGACTCGATGATCAGCCTCGTCGGCAACACCCCGCTGGTGAAGCTCAACAGCGTGACCAAGGGCATCCGGGCGACCGTCCTGGCCAAGGTGGAGTACTTCAACCCGGGCGGCTCCGTGAAGGACCGCATCGCCCTGCGCATGATCGAGGCCGCCGAGAAGAGCGGAGAGCTGAAGCCGGGGGGCACGATCGTCGAGCCGACCAGCGGCAACACGGGCGTCGGGCTGGCCATCGTGGCGCAGCAGAAGGGGTACAAGTGCATCTTCGTGTGCCCCGACAAGGTGAGCACCGACAAGATCAACGTGCTGCGGGCGTACGGCGCCGAGGTCGTCGTCTGCCCGACCGCCGTGGACCCCGAGCACCCGGACTCCTATTACAACGTCTCCGACCGGCTGGTGCGGGAGACGCCGGGCGCGTGGAAGCCCGACCAGTACTCCAACCCGAACAACCCGCTCTCCCACTATCACTCGACCGGCCCCGAGCTGTGGGAGCAGACCGAGGGGAAGATCACCCATTTCGTCGCCGGCGTCGGCACCGGCGGCACCATCTCGGGGACCGGCCGGTACCTGAAGGACGCCAGCGAGGGCCGGGTGCAGGTCGTCGGCGCCGACCCCGAGGGGTCCGTGTACTCCGGCGGGTCCGGGCGGCCGTACCTGGTCGAGGGCGTCGGTGAGGACTTCTGGCCGACCGCCTACGACCGGACCGTCGCCGACGAGATCGTCGCCGTGTCCGACAAGGACTCCTTCCAGATGACCCGGCGGCTGGCCAAGGAGGAGGGCCTGCTGGTGGGCGGCTCGTGCGGGATGGCCGTGGTCGCCGCCCTGCGCGTCGCCGAGCGGCTCGGCCCGGACGACGTGGTCGTCGTCCTCCTGCCCGACAGCGGACGCGGGTACCTCTCGAAGATCTTCAACGACGAGTGGATGGCGGACTACGGCTTCCTCGAGGACGAGGGTCCCAGCGCGCGCGTCGCCGACGTCCTCAACGACAAGGTGCACGGGGCCATCCCCTCCCTCGTCCACATGCACCCCGACGAGACCGTGGGCCAGGCCATCGAGGTGCTCCGCGAGTACGGCGTCTCGCAGATGCCGATCGTGAAGCCGGGCGCCGGGCACCCCGACGTCATGGCCGCCGAGGTCGTCGGGTCGGTCGTGGAGCGGGAGCTGCTGGACGCCCTGTTCACCCAGCGCGCCTCCCTCGGCGACCCGCTGGAGAAGCACATGTCCGCACCCTTGCCGCAGGTCGGCTCCGGCGAGCCGGTCGGCGACCTGATGTCCGTGCTCGGCACGGCGGACGCGGCGATCGTCCTCGTCGAGGGCAAGCCCACCGGGGTCGTCAGCCGCCAGGACCTGCTGGCCTTCCTGGCCAAGGGCGGGAAGTGACATCCCGGGCGCGGGGGCCGCGACCACGGGGAAACCTGCGGTGAACGGGCCCCTCGGGCGCTGAACTTCCGGTCCCCCGCGGAAGGGGTGGACTTCGTGGAAGTGGTACGAGCGTGTCACGTGCACGCAGCACCCGGTTAACACGCGTCCGGCATATTCGTGGTTGTCGGGAGGGCGGGAGCGGCTCCCCGCCCCGACGGCACCGAAACGGCGTCACGGACCTCCGGAGCGGCTCCCGGACCTCCACCGACGCCACGGACGCGCAAGCCCGGCCTGACCCGGCACGCGTCCCTCGCGGGGACCGCCGTCGTCCCGCCCCCCGGTGACGGGGGTGCGGCGGTCCCCGCGCAAGCTTTCCCGCGCGCCGGCCGTCCCTGGGACGACGCCCGCACCTGCGTGGCACCCCCGCTGCCCAGCGGCCGCAGCCGCTGCGGCAGATCATGGTGCTGCCGACCCGGCAGGACTGAGCCCGCGCGGCCGGCTCAGTCCTGCCAGCCGTCGCTCTCGGGGCTGGTGCGGCGCCGCCGGCCACCGAGCAGCTCGGGGTTGACGCGGGCGGCCTGGACGAAGTTCACGCCGACGACGCCGACCCAGGTCGCGATCACACCGGGCAGGTGGCCGAAGGCGCCGCCGATCGCCGACAGCGGGATCGCCAGGATCAGCGAGACGATGGCGAAGCCGAAGCGGTCGCCCCAGGAGTCGGTGGGCCTCGTCGCGCGGGAGCCCCGGGCCGCGACCATCTGCTGCTCCGCGAGCTGCCGTCGCACCCGCCGCTCCACCGCGCCGTCGATGCGCTGGTCGACCTTCTCCAGGAACGAGTCCACCAGCGCGGACTCGTACTCCTCGCCCAGCTCCCTGCGCGTCTGCAGAGTGGCGTCGAGTTCCTTCTTCAGGTCCGTGTCCCGCGCGTCCATGGCCGTCTCCCATCCCGTCATGACCGACAAGGCTAGGGAGCCGGGGCCCCCGCCGCACTGGGGGTAGCCCCCCTGTCGGGGTGGGGGACCGCCGCCGGGAACGGGAGCCGGCGAGGCGTCCGACCCACCCGGGTACCCCTCGAGAACGCCCGCGCACGGGCGGGGACGGGAGCCGGCGGTCCATGGACTTCCTGGCCCTGGCCCCCACGGCCGTCAGGGACTGCCCGCACTGCGACCGGCCCGTCGCCGTCGTCGCCCGGCCGGCGACACCCGAAGCGGACCGGCCCGTCATCGCGCACCGGCCGGGCAGCCGATTCGCTCGATTCGATCGTCGCCGCAATTGAATCGAGCGTGTTAATGGGGCATAGTGCTTGAAACGAGCGCATGCCTGCCGTTCACGCAGGAGAGAGGTGCCGCATGGACGACATCGACCGGGCCATCCTGCGGGAGTTGCAGGTAGACGGCCGGATCCCTTACGCCGATCTGGGTCCGAAGGTGGGGTTGTCGCCCTCGGCCGCGAGGCTCCGGCTGCAGCGGCTGATCGACGCCAAGGCGGTCCAGGTCGTCGGGGTGACCGACCCGATGACCATGGGCCAGCAGACGATGGCACTCCTCGGCCTGCGCGTCGACGGCGATCCCCGGGCGGTCGCCGACGAACTGTCCCGGCACGACGAAGTCGTGTACACGGTCCTGACAGCCGGCGGCTTCGACCTCTTCGCGGAGGTGGTGTGCCCTCAGCCCCGGGATCTTCTGGACTTCATCAACGACGTCGTGCGGCCCCTCGAGGGCGTCGCGTCCGTGGAGAACTTCCCCTACTTCGGGATCCACACGCACCGCTTCCTGTGGCACGTCGACTGAGGCGTCCGAGCGCCCGAGCCCTGTTCGCCCACACCAGCCGAGGAACCCCGCATGCCGTCCGACGAGCACCGCACGATCGACTTCTTCACCGAGGACGCCCTTCCCGTGCCCTCCATGGCGCCGGCCGAGGCCGAGCTCATCGCTGCCGAACACCTCGGCATCACCGCTCGCGCGCAGGAGCTGGGCAGCCAGCAGGACGCCAACTTCCTGCTGCACGCCGACGACGGGACGCCCGCGGCGGTGCTGAAGATCGCCAACCCCGCCTTCGGCACGGTGGAGATCGAGGCCCAGGACGCGGCAGCCGACCTGATCGCCTCGGCCTGCCCGGAACTGCGCATCGCCACGGTCCTGCGCCGCCCCGACGGCTCCCCGCGGCGCACGACGGTCGACACCGGGAACGGTCCGGCCATCGCCCGCCTGCTGCGCCATCTGCCCGGCGGCACGCTGTCGGGGCCACGGCACCTGTCCGCCGGCACCGTGGCCGACATGGGCACGATCGCCGCGAAGGTCAGCACCGCCCTGCGCGACTTCCGGCACCCGGGCCTCGACCGCGTGCTCCAGTGGGACCCGCAGCACGCCGATCGCGTCGTCGCCAAGCTCGCCGGGCACATCGAGGAACCCGACCGGCGCGCCGCCGTCCGGACCGCGACAGCCGAGGCCTGGGCCCATGTCCGAAAGCTCGCCGACAGTCTGCCGTTGCAGGCCGTGCACCTGGACCTCACCGACGACAACCTGATCCGCCGTCCCGACAGCCGTCCGCCCGTGCCGGACGGAATCATCGACTTCGGTGACGTGACCATGAGCTGGGCGGTCGGCGAACTCGCCGTGTCACTGTCCTCGATGCTCCACCACGACGGTGTCGAGCCCCACCACGTGCTGCCGGCCGTCCGCGCCTTCCACGCCGTTCGGCCGCTCTCCCCCGAGGAGGCCGAGGCGGTGTGGCCGCTCGTGGTGCTGCGCGGCGCCGTCCTGGTGGCCAGCGGGCGGCAGCAGGCCGCCGTCGACGAGGACAACGTCTACGCCAAGACCGCTCTCGACCGCGAATGGCGCATCTTCGAACAGGCCGCCCTGCTGCCCCTGCCGGTGATGATCCGCCTCGTCATGGACGCGGCCGGCACGGCCGACGTGTCTGCCCGTACCGCGCGGGCCGGTGCGCCGGTGCGCCCCCTGCTGCGGGACCTCGCCGCCGAGGACATCACCCTCCTCGACCTGTCCACCGACGCCGATTCCATGGACCACGGAGCCTGGACGGACGCCGGCGCCGAGGCCCGGCTGGCGGCCTCGGCGCTCGCGGACGGAGCGGCCGCCGTCGCCACCCGGTACGCCCGTGCGCGACTCACCGGCATACCGGCGCTGTCGGCGGTGTCCACCGCCACGGTGCCCACCGGGATCGACCTCTGGCTCGGCCGGGATGCCGTGCTGCAGGCGCCCGCCGCGGGGAAGGTCCTCGCCGCGGCGTCGGGACACGTGGAACTCACCTACGGCGCGCAGACGCTGTCGCTGTCCTTCCCCCACGCGGTCCAGCCCGTGGTCGCCACCGGTGCGACGGTGCGGGCGGGCGAGGACATCGCCCACCTCGGCTCCGGCGCCCCGGTCCACGTCGCGCTGCGCGACGCCGACGGCCCCGAGGCCCCGCGCCTGGTGCGTCCCGAGTACGCCGCCGGCTGGCTCGCGCTCACCGCCGATCCCGCCCCGCTCCTCGGCCTCCCGGCCGACTCCGGCCGCACGCGCGAGAGGGACCTGCTCGACCGGCGTGACGCCGCGTTCGCCACCGTGCAGGAGCACTACTACGCCGACCCGCCGCGCATCGAACGCGGCTGGCGCCACCATCTGCTGTCCACCGACGGCCGGTCGTACCTCGACATCGTCAACAACGTCACCCCGCTGGGCCACGCCCACCCCCGCGTCGAGCAGGCGGTCTCCCGGCAGTTGCGGCGGCTCAACACCAACTCGCGCTTCCACTACGCGTCCGTGGTGGAGTTCACCGAGCGCCTCGCCGCCCTCCTCCCCGACCCCCTGGACACGGTGTTCCTCGTCAACTCCGGTTCGGAAGCGGTGGATCTGGGCCTGCGCCTGGCCATCGGGGCCTCCGGCAGGCACGACGTCGTCGCGCTGAGCGAGGCGTACCACGGCTGGACGTACGCCTCCGACGCGGTCTCCACCTCGCTCCAGGACAACCCGAACGCCCTGGCCACCCGCCCGAGTTGGGTGCACACCGTGGACTCGCCCAACTCCTACCGCGGCCGCCACCGCGGCCCGGACGCCGTGCGCTACGCACCCGAGGCCGTCGCGGTGATCGACGAACTGGCCGCTGCCGGCCGCCCGGCGGGAGCCTTCATCGGCGAGACCTTCTACGGCAACGCCGGAGGAGTCGCCCTGCCCGACGGCTATCTCGCCGAGGTGTACGCGGCGGTACGGCGACACGGCGGTCTGGCCGTCGCCGACGAGGTCCAGGTCGGCTACGGCCGCCTGGGGCACTGGTTCTGGGGCTTCGAGCAGCAGCGGGTCGTCCCCGACATCGTCTGTGTCGCCAAGGCCATGGGCAACGGACACCCCCTCGGCGCCGTCATCACGTCCAAGGCGGTCGCGGACCGGTACCGCGACCAGGGCTACTTCTTCTCCTCCACCGGCGGCAGCCCCGTCTCCAGCGTCGTGGGCCTCACCGTCCTGGACACTCTGCGCGACGAGGACCTCCAGGGCAACGCCGTGCGCGTCGGCGGCCGTCTGAAGAGCCGGCTCGAGGCGCTGGCCGACCGCCACGGCATCATCGGCGCCGTCCACGGCTCGGGCCTCTACCTCGGCCTCGAACTCGTCCGGGACCGCGCGGGCCTGGAACCCGCCACGGAGGAGACCGCCGAACTCTGCGACCGCATGCTCGACCTCGGCGTGATCGTCCAGCCGACCGGGGACCACCTCAACATCCTCAAGATCAAGCCGCCGCTGTGCATCGACGCCACCGCGGTCGACTTCTTCGCCGACATGATCGACCTGGCTCTCACCCAGCTCGGCCACTCCCGCTGACGCCGCACGTCGAAAGCCCGGTGCCCGGCGGCGCGTCGCATGCACTGAACAAAGTGCGTGGGTCGAATCCGGCCCCGGGCACCGCCGTCCGCCGTCCACCGCCGCCGACCTCGCGCACCGACGCCGTACGGCCCCGTCGGTCGCTGTCGCGGGCCGACGAGTCCGGCCGGAACGCCCGGCGCTCCCGGTCGGTCACCTGGCGGACGGCGTCCAGGAGCAGGGCGATGGCTCTCGGGATCGGAACGGTGCGCGATCCGGCGGCGTCGCGGGAGTGGAAGCCGCCGGGCCCGATCTCCGGGAGCCCCTTGCCCGGCTGTATGACGTCATGCAGAGTTCTCGGTGTGTGAATGGATGGTCGACGCTGCGGTGTGCTGTGAGGCGCTGCGACGCGCTGCGGTCCGGCCGGCCGGACGTGGTCGCCGCGGTGCGCAGTCCGGGCCGCGTACCGTCTCGTGTCGGCGCCGAAGCCGCCGCCGCACGGCCGCCGGCGCGCGGCCGGGGCCGTCCAAGGACAACCGAAGGGGGAGCGGGGCATGAGCGCGGAGACGGAGTTCGGTGAGGGCGGGCCGGCGCCGACGGCGGCGGACAGCCCCGCCGCCCGGCTGCAGACGCTCTTCGAGGGGCACCGGCTGACGCCCACCCAGCGGCGCATCGCGCACAGCATGGTGCGGCGCGCCGCCGACGTGCCGTTCCTGTCCAGTGTGGAGCTGGCCGAGCTCGCCGGGGTCAGCCAGCCGTCCGTCACCCGCTTCGCGGTCGCCCTCGGCTTCGACGGCTACCCCGCCCTGCGCAGGCATCTGCGCGAGGTCGCCCCCGCCGAACAGGCCGCGGACACCGCCTCGTACAACGAGTACCAGCAGGCCGTCGAGGCCGAGATCGAGAACCTGCGGCACCTCGCCGAGGTGCTGGCCGACCCCCGTCCGGTGCGGCGGGCAGGCCGGCTGCTGGCAGCCTCCCGCCCGCTGCCCGTCCTCGGCCTGCGGGCCGCCGCCTCCCAGGCGTACGGTTTCGCGTACTTCGCCGCCAAGGTCCATCCGGACGTACGGCTGCTGAACGAGGGCGGCACGATGATCCACGACCGGATCGACGCCGCCGTCCGGGCCGGCGCCTCGGCCCTGCTCTGCTTCGCGCTGCCCCGGCACCCGCGCGAGGTCGTCGACACCCTCGGTTACGCCAGGGAGGCCGGGCTGAGCGTGATCACGGTCGCCGACTCCGCGTTCGCGCCGGTCGCCAAGGTCTCCGACCTGCTGCTGCCGGCCGCCGTCGGCACCGGGCTCGCCTTCGACACGGCCTGTGCGCCGATGCTGCTCGGACGAGTGCTGCTGGAGGCGATGTGCGACGACCTGCCCGACGCGCAGGCCCGGCTGGAGGAGTTCGACGCGCGGGCGGCGTCGCGCGGGCTTTTCGTGGAGTGATCCCGCCCGTGGGGGCGCGCTCTCAGACTCGTCTCACGTTCGCTCACTAGTCTGCGCGGTCACGGAACTGTGCCTTGAGTGAGGAGGAGACGGACGTGGCACGCGGAGGACAGGGGTTGGCTCGGGTGGCCGTCGTCGTACGGGCCGGAGCCGCGCCGTTGTGGTGGTGCGGGGTGTTCGCGGCGGGGGTCGGCGTCCTCGCGCCGGGCCTCACGGGACGGCGGATCGGGGTGCTGGCCGGGGCCGCGCTGTTCATCGTGGCCGCGGCGGCCACGGGGCTGCTCGGCCGGCGCCGGTACACCGCGCTGGGCCGCGCAGCCGCCCGGGCCGGCAAGCACGACGTGCTGCAGGACCGGGCGGTGACCGTCCGCACCTGGCGGCACGGTCACCGCTGGTGGCTGCTGCTCGCCTTCCTGGCCGCGCTGGGCGCTTCCCTCGCGGCGCCCGCGGCCGGCGGGATGCTGCTCGCCGGCTGCGGGACCGGGCTGCGCTGGAAGGCCGCCTGGCTCGGGCGGCGCGAGCGGGACGACGACGCGCTGCTGTGGGTGCGCGTCGACTGGCTGGACCGGCGCGGCGGACGCCCGGCCGGCAAGGCCGTCAAGGCGTACCGCAGCACCGGCGTCGCGGCGGGCGACGCGGCGCCGGGCGGGGCCCGCCGCCGCACCCCGGCGCTGGTCTAGCCCGAAGGACCAGGCGCAGGGCGGGCGCGGGCGGGGCGTCGGGCCGCCGCGGGCCGGGCGGGCGTGGGCCATGGTCCGCGCCCGCCCGGCAGGAGCCGGTAAGAGGAGCCGACGAGGGGCCTCAGACCTCCAGGTCCTCCTCGATCTTCTTCAGCTGGTGGCGCGCCATCGCCAGGTTGGCCCGCTTGGCGTCCAGGACGAGGTACATGAAGAGTCCGTTGCCGCCGCGCCCGCTGATCAGCCGGATCAGGTGGTACTGGTCGTTCAGCGTGATCAGGATGTCCTCGATCTGGCCCTTGAGCCCCAGGTGTTCCATGGTGCGCATCTTGGCGCGCACCACGTCGGTGTTGCCCGCGGCGGCGACGTTCAGGTCGAACGTCTTGCTGCCGCCCATCGTGCCGAGCGCCATGCCGCTGGTGTAGTCGACGAGTGCGACTCCGGTCGCCCCCTCGATGGAGGAGAGGCACTCTTTCAGCGTGGTTTCGGTGTTGGCCATGACGTGTGCTCCTCGGTTCCTGTCAGCTTTCCGTGGTGGTGCGCGCGTTGGCCGTGGCCGGGCCGCGCGCCGTTCTGGTCCGTACGGTGGGGGGCTTTGCCGGTGTGCGCACCGGCGGCTTGGCGGGGGGCTTCGGCGGCGCCTCGGCGGGCGCGGCCCGCGACTGCCGCGCCGCCGCCTCCCGGGCGTCCACGAGCTCGCCGACGCGGGTCCCGGCACGGCGGCCCTCCAGGTGCAGCCGGCCGACGTTGACGCGGTCCTGCGCGAGCAGGGTCAGCACGGCGGACTCGCCGGCCGCGTACGTCGCGACGTAGCCGTACCGGCCGCGCACGAGCAGCTCCCGGAAGTCGCCCTGGCCGGTGGTGTCCGCCATCCGCACCGCGACGCCGAGGGCGGCGGCGGTCAGCGCGGCCACCACCTCCGGCTCCACGCCGGGCGTGTCGTGAGCGAGGACGAGGCCGTCCACGCCCGCCGCGAGCGCGCCGGTCAGCTGGGGCACCCGGGCCCGCAGCCGCCGCAGTTCGTCGAGTATCTCGGGCGCCGAGGCCATCAGCTCGCTCCTCTCGGCACGCGGTCGCTGCCGTTCAAAGGGCCTCCAGCGCATCCCTGAGCCTCTTCAGCAGGGTGATGTCGGGGTCGTTGACGCGGGGCAGGGTGATGCCCGGCGACGGTTCGGCCGCGGCCGTCCCGGTGCTCCTCGCGAACGCGTGGCGGGGCGGGAGCCCGGGCACGGCCGCGGCGCGGTCGGTGCGCGGCGGCGGGAAGAGGGCCGTCAGCAGCCCCGCCGCGGCCAGCCGCCGGGCGTCCACCAGGGTGTGGAAGGCCTGCCGGCCCAGCTCGCGCGCGATGTCCGGCGCGGTGCGCACGCCGTCCGCCAGAGCCAGTACCGCGCTCTGCCGGGCGGTCGGCGTCGGCGCGGCGACCGCGTCGGACCGGCGCAGCGGCGCCCCGTCGGTCAGCGGGTCCGGCCACAGGCGGTCCAGCAGCTCGCGCCGGCGCAGCGTCTCGCGCTCGACCACGTCGACGGGGACCGGCCGCAGGGCGCCCAGCCAGTGTCCGGCGCCGTAGTGGAAGTGTCCCGGGGAGCTGCTGGGGGCGAGCGCGAAGTAGGCCGCGTCGTACACCGTCTGGAGATGGCACAGTTCCAGCGCGCCGCGCGGGACACGGCCGGCGTCGAGCAGCAGACGGGCGGCGCCGTACTCCTCGTCGGCCCGGCCCACCGCGTCCTGCCAGACGGCGGGGGCGAGGGTGCCGTGGGCCAGGAGGAGCACGTCGAGGCCCGGGGCGAGCGGGCTCTCGGCGTGCACCACGCGGCCCTCGGCGAGGTAGAGCGAGCCGCGCTCGCGCTCCAGGACGCCCGTCGCCCGCTCGGCCGCGAGCCTGGTCAGCATCGGCGACAGCGCGCCGCCGTGCTCCCGCGCCCCGGACTTCTCCCGCACGGGCAGCCGGGGCGGCGGGGTCGTCCCCTGCGGGTGCGTTCTCACCGCCGTCACCCCAGCACCAGCCGTCCGGCCATCTCGCCCAGCCGGATCCGGGCCAGCGCCAGGTTGCCGTCCGGCCGGCCCAGCCACACGTGCAGGAACACGCTGCTGTCGAAGGACGTCGGCACGAAGCGCAGCACGTGATAGCTGTCCCGGTTGCTGATGATCAGGTCCTCGACAGGGGGATCGACGCCGGCCGCCCCGCCCGGTTCGTCCGGTCCGGCCGGTCCGCCCGGGCTCTGGTGACGGTCGTAGCCGTCGGGCGTGAACGCCCGCTGTTCGGCCGTGAGCCGGGCGACCTCGGCCGCCTCGGCCGCGGCCGCCTCGTGGTCGCCGCCGGGGAACTCCCCGACCGCGCCCAGGGCCAGCCCGCTCGTCCAGTCGACCAACGCGGCGCCCCGTGCGCCGGGCAGCCGCATGGCCTCCAGTAGACACTCGTCGATTCCGGGCACCGTTGGCTCCCCTCCCGCCTGCGGTTCGGCTGAGTGATGAAGAAGCTACGCAACGTAGGCGCGAGGGGTGAGTCTTCTGGCATTTTCCGGCGGAACATGCGGCCGGGTGACTAACGTGGGTCGACTGACCTCGATTCGCCCGGTCGTCGTCCCCTGCGTCTCTTCAACACCTGACCAGCGGCGTACGTCAACGGCGTGCGCACCCCGGCAGGGTGGTGAGCGCGGCGACACGCGCCCCCCCGTGTCCCTCCGTGCTCCCCTGTGCCCCTCCTGCCCCCGGGCTGTTCTCTGCTCCTGCCCGCCCCTCCCCGGCCCGTCTCGGGGCGCGGCTCGTCGCGCCCATGTATTGACTAGCTCTATTCAGCGCGCCAGGATGTGAATAACAACAGCAAAATCCGCCGGGATCACCCATCCGCAAGGAGGCCGACCATGTCAGGACCCCGCCCCGTACGAGCGCCGCGCGGTACGGAACTGAGCGCCCTGGGATGGCAGCAGGAGGCCGCGCTGCGGATGCTGCAGAACAACCTCGACCCCGAGGTCGCCGAGCACCCCGACAAGCTCGTCGTCTACGGCGGCACCGGCAAGGCCGCCCGCGACTGGCGCTCCTTCGACGCGATGGTCCGCACCCTGCGGACCCTCAAGCAGGACGAGACCATGCTCGTCCAGTCCGGCCGCCCGGTCGGGGTCATGCAGACCCACGAGTGGGCCCCGCGCGTCCTCATCGCCAACTCCAACCTCGTCGGCGACTGGGCCAACTGGGAGGAGTTCCGCCGGCTGGAACAGCTGGGGCTGACCATGTACGGCCAGATGACGGCCGGGTCCTGGATCTACATCGGCACCCAGGGCATCCTCCAGGGCACCTACGAGACCTTCGCCGCCGTCGCCGCGAAGAAGTTCGGCGGCACCCTCGCCGGGACCATCACCCTCACGGCCGGCCTCGGCGGCATGGGCGGCGCCCAGCCGCTCGCCGTGACGATGAACGACGGCGTCGCGATCTGCGTCGACTGCGACCCGCGGGCCATCGACCGCCGCATCGAGCACCGCTACCTGGACGTCAGGGCCGACGACCTGGACCACGCCCTCCGCCTCGCCGTCGAGGCCCGGGACCAGCGCAGGCCGCTCTCCATCGGCGTCCTCGGCAACGCCGCCGAGGTCGTCCCGCAGCTGCTGGCGATGGGCGCGCCCGTCGACATCGTCACCGACCAGACCTCCGCCCACGACCCGCTGGCCTACCTGCCGACCGGGATCGCCTTCGAGGACATGGCCGACGCCGCCGAGAAGGACCCGGCCGGCTTCACCACCCGGGCCCGCGAGTCGATGGCACGGCACGTCGAGGCGATGGTCGGCTTCATGGACGCCGGCGCCGAGGTCTTCGACTACGGCAACTCCATTCGCGGTGAGGCCCGACTCGCCGGATTCGAGCGGGCGTTCGCCTTCCCCGGCTTCGTCCCCGCCTATATCCGCCCGCTGTTCTGCGAGGGCAAGGGCCCCTTCCGCTGGGCGGCCCTGTCCGGTGACCCGGCCGACATCGCCAAGACCGACAAGGCGATCCTCGACCTCTTCCCGGAGAACGAGTCCCTGGCCCGCTGGATCAAGCTGGCCGGTGAGCGCGTCCACTTCCAGGGCCTGCCCGCCCGTATCTGCTGGCTCGGCTACGGCGAGCGCGACAAGGCCGGCGAGCGTTTCAACGACATGGTGGCCTCGGGCGAGCTGGCGGCCCCCCTCGCCATCGGCCGCGACCACCTCGACTGCGGTTCCGTCGCCTCCCCGTACCGGGAGACCGAGGCCATGCTCGACGGCTCCGACGCGATCGCCGACTGGCCGCTGCTGAACGCCATGGTCAACGTGGCCTCGGGCGCCTCCTGGGTCTCCCTCCACCACGGCGGCGGCGTCGGCATGGGCCGCTCCATCCACGCCGGTCAGGTCTCGGTGGCGGACGGCACGAAGCTGGCCGGCGAGAAGATCCGCCGCGTGCTGACCAACGACCCCGGCATGGGCGTCATCCGGCACGTGGACGCCGGGTACGACATCGCGGAGTCGGTCGCCGACGAGCGGGGCGTGCGGGTGCCGATGCGCGAGGGTGATGCGCAGTGACGACCGACGGCGGCCGTCCGGGAGAGGCCGAGGGCTCGTCCCCGGCCCTCTCCGACCGGCGCGACGAGCGCCCGCGGTCCCGGGAGCCGCAGCCGCGGGAGCAGCTGTCGCGGGTGCCGGGGCCCGTGTCGGGCGGCGCCTCCTTCCAGGAGATGTGGCGTGAGCTGGCGCCCGTCGGACGCCACCGCGAGACCGGCGGCTACCGCCGTTACGCCTGGACCCCCGCCGACGCCGACTGCCGGGCCTGGTTCCGGCAGCAGGCCGAGGCACGGGGACTGACGTACGAGGCCGACCGCAACGGCAACCAGTGGGCCTGGCTCGGGGATCCGACCGCCGGGGACGCCGTCGTCACCGGGTCGCATCTCGACTCCGTGCCCGACGGCGGCGCCTTCGACGGTCCCCTCGGCGTCGTGTCCTCCTTCGCCGCCCTGGACGAACTGCTCGCCCGGGGAGCGAGGTTCGCCAGGCCACTCGCCCTCGTCAACTTCGGGGACGAGGAGGGCGCCCGGTTCGGGCTCGCCTGCGTCGGGTCGCGGCTCACCTCCGGACAGCTCACCGTCGAGCAGGCGCACCGGCTCACCGACGCCGAGGGGATCACCCTGCCGCGGGCCATGGAGGCCGCCGGGTACGACCCTGACGCCCTCGGCGCGGACCCGGAACGGCTCGGCCGCATCGGCGCGTTCGTGGAACTGCACGTCGAACAGGGCCGCGCCCTGGACCTCAGCGGCGACCGGGTCGGCCTCGCGAGCGCCATCTGGCCGCACGGGCGCTGGCGGTTCGACTTCCGCGGCGAGGCCAACCACGCCGGCACCACCCGCCTCGAGGACCGGCGCGACCCCATGCTGTCGTACGCCGAAACGGTCCTCGCCGCCCGCCGCGAGGCCGAACTCGCCGGCGCCGTCGCGACCTTCGGCAAGATCTCCGTCGAGCCGAACGGCGTCAACGCCATCCCCTCGCTGGTGCGCGGCTGGCTCGACTCCCGCGCCGCCGACCAGGTCACCCTCGACCAGGTGGTGGGGGGCGTCGAGAAGGCGGCCCGCGCCTACGCCGAGGCCCACGGCATCGACCTCGACGTCGTGCGCGAGTCGTTCACGCCCGTCGTCGAGTTCGACCACGCCCTGCGCGACGAACTGACCCGCATCCTGGGCGCCGCCGCGGCCGGGGGCGACGGCGCGGGAGGGGACGACGGCGGCCTCAGGGTCCCCGTGCTCGGCACGGGCGCCGGACACGACGCCGGCATCCTCTCCTCGAGCATCCCGACCGCCATGCTGTTCGTGCGCAACCCCACGGGCGTCTCGCACTCCCCGGCCGAATTCGCCGCCGAGGACGACTGCGTGGCCGGGGTACTCGCACTCGCCGACGCACTGGAAGGGCTGGCCTGCAGGTGACGCACCCCCGCACGCGGACGTACTGGCTGGAGCACGCCTGGCTCGGCACCCATGTCGGACCGGGAGTCGTCGTCGAGGCCGCGGACGGCCGCATCAAGGCCGTCCGCACGGACGTGCCCGCCCCGCCCCCCGGTGCCGAGATCCTGCGCGGTCTGACCCTGCCGGGACTGGCGAACGCCCACTCGCACGCCTTCCACCGCGCCCTGCGCGGAACCGTCCAGGTCGGCTCCGGCACCTTCTGGACCTGGCGCGAGGTCATGTACTCGGTCGCCGAGAAACTGACCCCGGAGACGTACCACGCGCTGGCCCGCGCCGTGTACGCAGAGATGGCGCTGGCGGGCGTCACCTCCGTCGGCGAGTTCCACTACGTGCACCACGCCCCCGGCGGCGCGCGATACGCCGACCCCAACGCCATGGGCGAGGCCCTGATCGCGGCGGCCGCCGACGCCGGCATCCGCATCACCCTCCTCGACACCGCGTATCTGTCCTCGGGCTTCGGCCGGCCGCCCACCGCCCACCAGCTGCGGTTCTCCGACGGGACCGCCGAGGCCTGGGCCGAACGCTGTTCAGTTCTCAAGGAACGGGATCACGCGCGGATCGGGGCGGCGATCCACTCCGTGCGGGCCGTGCCCGCCGACCAGCTGGCGACCGTCGCACGATGGGCCGAGGAGCGGCGTGCCCCGCTCCATGTGCACCTGTCCGAGCAGACCGCCGAGAACGACGCCTGCCGGGAAGCCCACGGGTGCACCCCGACCCAGCTGCTCGCCCTGCACGGAGTGCTCGGGCCGCGCACCACCGGTGTCCACAACACCCACCTCACCGCCGAGGACGTCTCCCTCATCGGCGGCAGCGGAACCGGCACCTGCATGTGCCCCACCACCGAACGCGACCTGGCGGACGGCATCGGACCCGCGGTGGCCCTGCAGAACGAGGGCTCCCCGCTCTGCCTCGGCTCCGACAGCCACGCCGTGATCGACCTGCTCGAAGAGGCGCGGGCGATGGAGCTCGACGAACGGCTGCGCACCCGCACCCGCGGTCACTGGACCGCGGCCGCGCTGCTGCGCGCCGCATCCGCCGACGGTCACGCGGCACTCGGCTGGCAGGAGGCCGGAAGGATCGAGGAGAACGCGCTCGCCGACCTCACGACCATCGCGCTCGACTCGGTCAGGACAGCGGGCCCGCTGCCCCGGCTCGGCGCCGAGACGGCCGTATTCGCGGCGAGCGCGGCGGACGTCCGGCACACGGTCGTGGGCGGACGGCATGTCGTACGCGACGGGTCGCACGTGCTCGTGCCGGACGTGCCGCAGGCCCTCGCGCAGGCCGTCGACGCCCTGCGCGGCTGACCACCGCCCCCCGCCCGGCCACCCATGAGGACGCCATGAGCAGCACCGTCATCACCAACATCGCCACGCTGGTCACCAACGATCCCTCCCTCGGACGGGTGTCCTCCCGGTCGGGCACGTCCGAGGGCGGGGGAGGTTCACCTCTCGGTCTGGTCCGGGACGCGGCCGTCGTCGTCGACGGCGACCGCATCGCATGGACCGGTGAAGCAAGCAAAGCACCCGCCACTGACAACCGGGTCGACGCCGGCGGCCGCTCGGTGCTCCCCGGCTTCGTCGACTCGCACTCCCACCTGGTGTTCGCGGGCGACCGCACCGAGGAGTTCAACGCCCGGATGTCGGGCCGCGGTTACACGGCGGGCGGCATCCGCACGACCGTGGCGGCCACCCGGGCGGCGAGCGACGAGGAACTCGAGGCGAACCTCACCCGTTATCTGAGCGAGGCCCTCAGCCAGGGCACCACCACGATGGAGACCAAGTCCGGCTACGGCCTGACGGTCGCCGACGAGGCGCGCGCCCTGCGCCTCGCGGCCCGGCACACCGACGAGGTCACCTACCTCGGAGCCCACATCGTTCCGCCGGACCTCGCCGACGACCCGGCCGCCTACGTCACCCTGGTCACCGGCGAGATGCTCGACGCCTGCGCCCCGCACGCCCGCTGGATCGACGTCTTCTGCGAGAAGGGCGCGTTCGACGGCGACCAGGCACGCGCCGTCCTCACCGCCGGGCGGGCGAGGGGACTGCACCCCCGCATCCACGCCAACCAGCTCTCCTACGGCCCCGGCGTTCAGCTGGCGGTCGAGCTGGACGCGGCCAGCGCCGACCACTGCACCCACCTGACGGACGCGGACGTCGACGCCCTCGCGAGCGGCGACACGGTCGCCACGCTGCTGCCCGGCGCCGAGTTCTCCACCCGCGCCGAGTGGCCGGACGCCCGTCGGCTGCTGGACGCGGGCGTCACGGTCGCCCTCTCCACGGACTGCAACCCGGGCTCGTCCTTCACGTCGTCCGTGCCGTTCTGCGTCGCGCTCGCCGTGCGGGACATGGGGATGACCCCGGACGAGGCGGTGTGGTCGGCCACGGCGGGCGGGGCCGCGGCCCTGCGCCGCACGGACGTGGGCCGGCTGACGCCCGGCGCCTACGCCGACCTGGTCCTGCTGGACGCCCCCAGCCACGTCCACCTGGCCTACCGGCCGGGCGTCCCGCTGGTGTCCGGGGTATGGCGCAGGGGCGTGCGCGTGGTCTGAGGGGCGCGGGCGGGGAGGCCCCTAGCGGGGAAACCCCGGGCTGGGAAGCCCTGGGCTGAGGGGCCGCGCCCCGCACGGACTCGGCGAGCAGTCGCCGAAAGCCCGGAAACGGGAAGCCCGGAAACGGGAAGCCCGGGAGCCGGGAGCCGCAAGCCTGAAAGCCCGCGAGTCCGCGCGGGAGAACCGGGCGCGGCCGTCGTCGCGCCGACGGCCGCGCCCGGGCGCTCGTCCGGCAGCCGACCGCCCGAGCCGCCCGTTCGCCCGGCCGCGGACGGCACTGGTGTCCGCGGCCGGATATCGGCCGATACCGGTGCGCCGGCCCTACTCCTCGACCGTCAGCGCCTTGCGCAGCCGCGTCAGGGTGCGCGACAGCAGCCGCGACACGTGCATCTGCGAGATGCCGAGTTCCTCGCCGATCTCCGACTGGGTCAGACCGGCGACGAAGCGGAGGGAGAGGATCTGCCGGTCGCGGGGCGCGAGTTCGGCGATCAGGGGCTTCAGCGACTCGATGTACTCGATGCCTTCGAGGCCGTTGTCCTCGTAACCGATGCGATGGGCGAGGGCGCCTTCCGAGTCGTCGTCCTGCTGCTGCGCGTCCAGCGAGGCCGCCGTGTAGGCGTTGGACGCGGCCATGCCCTCGACGACCTCGTCGTCGGACAGGCCGAGACGCTCGGCCAGCTCGGCGACCGTGGGCGCACGGTCGAGCTTCTGGGCCAGTTCGTCGCCCGCCCTGGCCAGGTCGAGCCGGAGCTCCTGGAGCCGGCGCGGGACGCGCACCGACCACGACGTGTCGCGGAAGAAGCGCTTGATCTCGCCGATGACGGTGGGCATCGCGAAGGTCGGGAACTCGACCCCGCGCGAGAGCTCGAAGCGGTCGATCGCCTTGATCAGGCCGATGGTGCCGACCTGGATGATGTCCTCCATGGGCTCGCTGCGGGAGCGGAACCGGGAGGCGGCGAACTTGACCAGCGCGAGGTTCAGTTCGACCAGGGTGTTGCGCACGTACGCGTAGTCGTGCGTGCCCTCTTCGAGGGATTCGAGCCGTGCGAACAGGGTCTTGGACAGGGCCCGTGCGTCGACGGATCCGACCTCGTCGAACGGGGGGATCTCCGGGAGTCCGGCGAGGGCGTCGGTGGGGTCGACGTCCGGCACCGCGTTCTGTGCGATGGGTTCCAGATGTTCTTGATCCGGAGGGGGTGTCGACGTCGCTCCGTGGGTATGCGGTGCGTCGAGCCGGGGTGACATGATGTCCTCCATCGTTCTCGGCGTATGGCTGCCGAAGCCAGTGAGCGCACTACGGTGTGCGGCGCCTCCAAAGCCGGCCGTGTCGGTCTGCGTGTTGCTACTAGGCCTACCTGCTTCACTTGACCGATCGCAAGTGCGCTTTGTCCAGTTGTGTACGTTTGTGTGCGATTGTTCGGGTGTTGAGGTGCGGGTCGAGGGCGTAGTGTTCGAGGGCGTCAGAAAGCAGTTCACGACCCCAGGAGAAGAGACGGCATGGACCGCGGGACGGTCGGCAGCGCACAGTCGGGCCGGCTTCTGGTCGAGGTGCGGGAAGAGGGCCCCAGTGCCGTCGTGACCCCGGCGGGTGAGTTGGATCACCACACCGCCGATTTGTTGCGCGAGCCACTCGAAGCCTGCCTCGCCAGAGGTCGCAGTCGCCTGGTGGTCGACTGCACGCGCCTGGAGTTCTGTGACTCCACCGGGCTCAACGTGCTGCTCGGAGCCCGCCTCAAGGCGGAGGCGGCCGGTGGTGGAGTCCATCTGGCGGGAATGCTTCCCGTGGTGGCCCGGGTCTTCGAGATCACCGGGGCGGACGCCGTGTTCACCGTGCACGCCACGGTCGAGGCGGCGCTGGCCGACGAACCCGACGCACAGCCCGAGGACGAGGACAAGGACGGCTGATTCGCGCCGTCCGCCCGGAGTCGACACGACACGGGCGAGAACGGGGGTGTCCCGCCCGTCACGCAGGGCAGGAGACATCCTGAACCCGCACATGTCGGCGGCGGGCGCCGACACGAACGACGTCCGGCCACGTACGACTCTGCAGAGATCCGACTCTTGAATGGTGAACCGGTCAATCGGGGAATCGGTGAGGTGAAGCGCTGATGAGCACCACCCGGCCTTACTCGCCGGGCGACCGCGGCCCGGAGCCCAGCCCGGAGCCCAGCGGCGCTTCCGGGGTGTCCCACGGGGACGCACGGGGGGCTGGGGCGTCCGACGGGCGCACGGCTGCCGCGGCGCCCGGGTCGCCGGGCGGCCGTCAGGTACGCCGGCTGAGCTTCGACGACGCCAGCGGCGTCGTTCCGCTCGCCCGTGACTTCGCCCGCCAGGCGCTGTACGCGTGGGGCTGGCTGCCGGCCGCCACCGCCGACCGGCGGGCCGCCGCCGAGGACGTGCTGCTCGTCGTCTCCGAGCTGGTCACCAACGCGTGCCTGCACGCCGAAGGGCCCGACGCGATGGTCCTGGGCTGCGACAACAAGGTGATCCGCGTCGAGGTCTCCGACCGCGGCACGGGCCAGCCGGCCCCGCGCACCCCGCACCGCGCGGGCCGCCCCGGCGGGCACGGCATGTTCATCGTCCAGCGCCTCTGTCTGGACTGGGGCGTCATGCGAGCACAGGGCGTCGCCGGCAAGACGGTCTGGGCGGAGCTGGGCGCCCCCGCCTGACGGCCCCGGCCCCGGCCCCCGCCGCGCTCCCGTCCGGTCACCGGAACGCGGTGACCGGAACGCGGGGCGCGCACGGCCGGGGTGCGCACGCTCTCGGCGTCCGGCCCGTGGGTCGCCGACCGCCGGTCGCCGGCCCGGTCGCCGAACCGGCTTCCGGCCCCGCCCGCCCGGCTCCGCCCCTGCACCCGCGCGGCCCCGCCGCTGCACCCGCGCGGCCCCCGTGGGTCCCCGCGCTCGCCCCTCCCCGCAGGCCTGCGCCGCTGCACCCGCGCGGCCCCCGTGGGTCCCCGCGCTCGCCCCTCCCCGCAGGCCTGCGCGCTCACCCCTCGCAGGCCTGCACGCTCGGTTGCGACACCTGCGCGTGCTCGGCCCCCGCGGTCCCGCGCCTTCGGTCTTCCCGCGTCCCGCGTCCCGCGTCCCGCGTCCCGCGTCCCGCGTCCCGCGTCCCGGTGGCCGCGCCCCTCCCCGCGCCCCGGTTCCGCCGGCCTCCGCCTTCGCGGCTCCGGCCCTCGCCGGATCCGCACCCCCCTCGCGCGCACACGCGGGGCCTTCTCATGGCTTGGGTCCGGGTGTCGGATCGTCACAACTCCGGTCCGTGCCTTCTCTTCCCTCCTCATCGCCCCGGGCGTACCTTGACGGCTCAATCTGATGCCTCGTCAGTAAGGCGGGGCGGTGGGAGTGAGGGGACGGGACCGTGTCGAACCGGAAGCGAACCGCCGTGCTCGCGACTGCCGCGGCCCTGGCCGGCTCGGCGGTGCTGACGGCCGCCCCGGCGGCCATGGCCGAGGTCGTCAACGTCAACTACGGCTGCAAGACGCCCATCGGAGACAAGAGCGCCGTCTCGCCGATCGACATCAAGGGCGTCAAGAGCGGCGACGGATACCGGATCACGATGTCCTGGCAGAAGGGTGTCTCCTCGAGCCCGGTCGAACTCGGCGCGGGCTCCATGAAGCCGAGCGCCACCATCAGGCTGGGAGGCGCGGACAGCGGCACCCTGAACGTCACGGGACCGGCCAACCAGGCCGCGATCCCCGAGAACACCCCCATCAAGATCAGCGATCTGAGCGGCACGTACACCCCGAAGAAGAGCGGCAAGGTCACCTTCACGGCGGGCGTGCTGACCATCAGGGCGCTCGGCACGACCACCACCTGCACCCCGAGCAACACCCCCGGCCCCTCCCTGACCCTCGACGTGACCGCGTCGGGCGGGGGCTCGGGCGGTAGCTCGGGCGGGGGCACGACGGGCGGCGGTACGGCCGGGGCCTCGGACGGCGGAACCAGCGACGGCGGCTCCGGCGGGCAGCTCCCGCAGACCGGCCCCGAGGACTCCGCGATCGCCCTCGGCACCCTCGGCGGCACCGTGCTGCTCGCGGGCGCGGCGGGCGCCCTGTGGCTGACCAGGCGCGACCAGCCGGCCCGAGCCCGCCGCTGACCCCCCCGGAGGAGTGCAGGAGCCGCCGATGCCGTACGCCACCGCCCGCGTCCTGCTGCTGTTCCTGCCGCTCCTGCCGATGCTGCCCGCGTCGCCGGCAGGCGGTCCGGCAGCCCGCCCGGCCGACTGGTCGGCGTCGCCCTCCGGCGCAGGACGGCCGTCGTTCTACGCCGAGGGCACGGCCGGGACGGTGCTGCGCGACACGGTCGCCGTGACCAACCGGGGGACCGGGCCGCTGGCCGTGAGCCTGCGCGGCGCCGGTCCCGGCCTGCGGGTCGCGTTCGCCGAGGCCGCCCTCGACGTCCCCGCCCGCACCCGGGCCGAGGTGCCGTTCACGGTGACGGTTCCGGCGGACGCCCGCCCCGGCGACCGCGCCGGCCGGATCGTCGTACGGGACTCCGCCGGACGGGAGAGCGAGGTGAGGGTGCTGATCCGGGTCGGCGGCCCCCGGCTGGCCGCGCTGACCGTCGAGCACGTGGCCGTGCGCGGCGACCGCATCACCTACGAGCTGGTCAACCGGGGCACCACCGCGCTCGTCCCGCGGCTCGCCGTGCACGCGGACGGCGTCCTGGGCGCCGTCCTGGACCGCGCCCCGCGCGTCCTGCCCGTGCGCCTGCCGCCGGGCCGTCGCCTCGCGCTGTACGAGCCGTGGCCCGACCGCCCGGCTCTGGACGCCGTCACCGTGCGGCTGACGGTCACCGCGCCCGGCGCGGCGCAGGCCACCGGGCGGGCGTCCGCGCGGTTCGTGTCCCGGGGCGCGGCGGCGGGCGCGGCGGGCGGCCTGCTGTCGGCCGCGGCCGCGGCCGCGGCCGCCGCCGTGTCCGTACGACGACGCCGGCGCGGTCCGGCCGTCACCGAAGCCGAGCCGAGGGGAGCGCTGACGTGAGAGGCGAGTTGCGGATCACGGCGCCGGCGCCGGTCCTGCTCCTCCTGCTGCTGTCGCTGGTCTTGTCGGCCGCCCCGGCTCCGGCCGCGGCCGCCGACCGGCCGGCGGTGAAGGTGTCGGCGGCGCAGGCGGGCACGGGCGGCTCGATCACCGTGAGCGGCACCGGCTGGCGGCCGCGCACGTTGCTGATGCTGCTGGTCTGCGGTCAGGCGACGCCGGGCCGGGGTGTGATCGGCGGCACCAACTCCTGTGCCAACGCGGACGGGCGAGCCGTCACCACCGACGCCGACGGCCGCTTCAGCCGGGCGCTGCCGGTGACCGAGCCGCCCGCGCCCTGCCCCTGTGTGGTGCACGTGGCCGCCGCCACCGGTGCGAAGGCGCAGGCCGACGCGGCGTTCCAGGTGGCCGGGCACCCGGTCCGACCGCTGCCGGCGCAGACGGGCGGCGGACGTCTGTCCGTGCTCACCGACACCCGGCTGGACGGCTCCTCGGGCCTGCTGACCTGGTTCGGGGCGCCGCCCGCGCGCACGCTGACCTTCACCGTCGGCAACGTCGGCACCGGCGCCGTGAAGGACCCCGTGTTCCAGGTCGGCGCCGCGCACGGGGTGTTCGCCCCGCAGTGGGACGAACGGCGGTGGCGCGGCACGATCGCCCCCGGCGGGAAGGCCCGCGTCGAACTGCCCGTCGAACTGGCCGCGGGCGCGCACGGCGACTACACGGTCTCCCTGAAGTACGGCGGGAAGGTCCTCGCCGAGCAGCCGTGGGGCGTGGGCCGGCCGTGGGGCGTGACCCTGTTCTGGATCCTGCTCTGCCTGGTCGTCCCGGCGGCGGTGTTCCGCGCCGGGCTGGCGGTGGTGGACCGGGTGCGCCCGCGCCGTCCGGCCCGCCGGCCCTCCCGTGCCGCCGCCTCCGCCCCGGTGCTCGGGCGCAGGCGGAGCACGGGGGCGCGGACCCCGCAGGCCGGGGCACCCGCGCCGAACACGACGCTGCCGTGGTTCACCCCGGACACCGGTCCGGACACCGGTGCGGGCCCCGCGGCACGGCTCCTCTCCGCACCACGGGAGGACCGGCCGACGGCCCCCGGTCCCACGGCTCCGACGACGCCGACGGCTCTCACGGGCCCTGCGCCCCCCACGACTTCGACGGATTCCGCGGGCGGGCCGGATCCCACGGGCGCGACGGATTCCGTGAGCCCGACCACTCCGACGGGCCCGGCGGCTTCGACGACCTGGACCGCTCCCACGGGTCCGACGAGTCCGACGACTCCCCCTCGACCCCACGACTCCGGCAGGAAGGGATCCACGTGAGTGAGAGAGCCATGCCACCCGAGCGGGCCCCCGCGCGCAGGCGGGCGGCGGCCGCGGGCGCCGCCGTCATGCTCACCGGGGCGGCCGTCCTGCTGGGCGTGACCGCCGGTCAGGCGCAGGCGGCCGAGGTGGCCTACGCCACCAAGTGCGTGCCGCCCTCGGGCATCGGCCTGCCCGACGTCGAGGGCACCACGAAGGTCGAGATCAGCGCGCCGGCCACGGCGAAGGTCGGCGACACCGTCGACGTCGTCTGGAAGTTCACGCAGGCCGCGTCCAGGAACCCCGACATCATCGACCTGCCGGCGAACTCCGTTCAGCCGTCCGGCACCCTCAAGGCGGCGGGCGCGCAGACCGCCGACATCGCGATGCAGGGGCCGCGCGAGAACCCGGCGATCCCCAAGGGCGGCGCGATGACGCTGTCCGACATGAAGGGCTCGCTGAAGCTGACGGCGGCCGGACAGGTGACGCTGACGCCGGACGCGTACGTCGTCAACGCGCTGTCGACGGACACCGAGTGCGCGCCGACGCAGGCCGTCCAGCCGTCGGCGACCATCACGGTGACGGCCGGCGGGGGGAGTCCGGGTTCGCCGAGCGGCAGCCCCTCGCAGAGCGGGTCGTCGACGCCCTCGCCGCCCGGCGGGTCCGGGACGCCTTCGTCGTCCGCCTCGTCGCCGGGCGGCGGCTCCGGGCAGACGGACTTCACCGGCAAGACCGTCGACATCCCCTACACCTGCCAGTCGCCCATCGGCGAGAAGCGGGCCACCTCGCCTGTGCAGATCAACGCCCGGAAGAACGGCGGGAGTTACGGCCTGACCGTGCAGTTCAAGAAGTCGGTCATGAACAGCCCGGTCGACATCCCGGCCAACTCCGTGAAGCCGTCGATGCAGATCACCCTGGGCGGCTCGGACAAGGGCTCGGTGAAGGTGACGGGCCCGACCAACCCGGCCCCCGTCAAACAGGGGGCCCCGATCGAGATCCCCGACCTGACCGGCACGTACAAGCCCGGCGCGACCGGTGAGTCGACGCTCTCGCCGGGGGTCCTCGTCATCGAGGCCCTGGGCACGACCACCACGTGCACCCCGGACAGCACGGCGGTCTCCCTGACGCTGAACACCGAGGAGCAGGCCGGCGGCGCGTCGGGCGGCGGCTCGTCGTCCTCGTCCTCCGGCGGCGCGGCGGCCACCGGGGGCGGCGGGCTCGCGGAGACGGGCTCCGGCGACCACGGCGCGCTGAAGGCCCTGGGCCTGGTCGCGGGCACGGCGGTGCTGCTGGGCGGAGCGGTGTTCACGTTCCTGCCGGGCAGAAGGACCCGCTGAGTCCCGGGACGGGGGAGGGGCGGCGCACCCGCTGGGTGCGCCGCCCCTCCCCCGTCGTGAGCAGACGTCAGTTGACGTCGCCCATCAGTTCCTTGACCTTCCTGCGGTACATCCACACCGCGCCGCCGGCGGCGACGGCGAGCACGGCCTCCAGAGCCACGATCCCCGTCTTGTTGAGGTCGACGCCGGCGATGGAGAGCAGCCCGGTCGTGGCGTCACCGGCGGTGACGGCCAGGAACCAGACGCCCATCATCTGCGAGGCGTACTTGGCGGGAGCCATCTTCGTGGTGACCGACAGGCCGACCGGGGAGAGGGTCAGCTCGCCCACGGTCTGCACGAAGTAGATCGCCGCCAGCCACAGCGCGGCCGCCTTGTGACCGCCCTCGGCGATCGACAGCGGGGCGAGGAAGAGGAAGAAGGACGCGCCGACCAGCACGAGGCCCGTCGCGAACTTCACCGCGGTGCTCGGCTCCTTGCCGCGCCGGGCCAGCGCGAGCCAGGCCCAGGCGAAGAGCGGGGCCAGCGCCATGATCAGGACCGGGTTGACCGACTGGTACCAGGAGACCGGGAAGTTCCAGCCGAGGACGCTGTTCTTCGCCGAGGACTCCGCGAACAGGGAGAGCGTCGAACCGCCCTGGTCGTAGATCATCCAGAACACGGCCGCGGCGACGAAGAACCAGATGTACGCCGTCAGCTTGGACTGCTCGGCCCGGTCCAGCTCCCGGTCCCGCTTCATCCGGGCGATGACGAGAACCGGGATGACCAGGCCGGCCACGGTGATCGGGACCAGCAGCCAGTTCAGCGTGTAGACGCCGGAGACGCCCACGACGGCGTAGAAGACGAGGGCGACGGCCGCCCAGAACGCGGCCTTGCGCAGCGTGGCCGCCTTCTCCCGCGCGGACAGCGGCGTGGGGACCACGTCCGAGCGCGGGCTCAGGTGACGGCCGCCGAGCAGGAACTGGACCAGGCCCAGACCCATGCCGAGCGCCGCGAGCGCGAAGCCCAGGTGCCAGTCGACGTTCTCGCCGAGGGTGCCGATGACCAGCGGAGCGGCGAACGCGCCCAGGTTGATGCCGATGTAGAACAGCGTGAAGCCGCCGTCACGGCGCGGGTCGTCGGGACCGTCGTAGAGGTGGCCGACCATCGTGGAGATGTTGGCCTTCAGCAGACCGGAGCCGACGGCGACCAGACCGAGGCCCGCGAAGAAGGTGCCGGCGTACGGCAGCGCGAGGGTCAGGTGGCCGAGCATGATGATCGCGCCGGCGACGGCGACGGTCCTGCGGGGGCCGAGCACGCGGTCCGCGAACCAGCCGCCCGGGAGGGCGAGCAGGTACACGAGCGACAGGTAGACCGAGTAGATCGCGGTCGCCGTCGCGGCGCTGAGGTGCAGGCCGCCGGGGGCGACCAGGTACAGCGGGAGCAGGGCCCTCATGCCGTAGTAGGAGAACCGCTCCCACATCTCGGTCATGAAGAGAGTGGCCAGTCCGCGGGGGTGGCCGAAGAAGGTCTTCCCGGAGCCGGGGGTGTCCGGGCGGACCGGGTCCTTCGTCAGGCTGGACGCCATGTCGTTCCTTGCTGCTCGGGACGCGCTGCACTTGCGCGGTGCGCGCCCGGTGGGGGGCGGCCGGCACCGGCGGACCGCCTCGTCCACCCCTACGCCCGGGGGAGTCCGCTCCGGGTCGCGAAGCGGTGGACGGCGGTCGCCGGGATCCACGCCCCCTCGCGTCGGGGGCCCGGCCACAGGTCATTCCTTCCGGGGCCGGCGGGAACCGGCCCGCACACAAAAGAGACCCTCGGCGTCAAGCCGACCGCCAAAGGTCCCTGTGTACTACAGGCGTTCTTTCACCATACGGCAGCACAATGCCTGATATGGAAGGACTTGAGACGCGAATCACAGGTGATCATGGAACCCTGGCGGCGTTCCGAAGGTCCATACCATCCTGTCATCCCTCGACCACAGGTCCGTACCAGGATCGACGACGGCCCGGTCCCCGCCCGGCGCCCCGACTGTCCGGCATGTCCCTGGGTAAGAAACAGCGTCGTCGATCACACTTCGACCCCTGCTCGCGCGGACTACCATCAGCTCATGACCCGTGTACTGCTCGCCGAGGACGACGCGTCCATCTCGGAGCCGCTGGCCCGCGCCCTGCGCCGGGAAGGCTACGAGGTCGAGGTGCGCGAGGACGGCCCCACCGCACTCGACGCCGGAATGCAGGGCGGTGTCGACCTGGTCGTCCTGGACCTCGGTCTGCCCGGCATGGACGGCCTGGAGGTGGCGCGCCGGCTGCGCTCCGAGGGCCACGCCATCCCGATCCTCATCCTGACCGCGCGCGCCGACGAAGTGGACACCGTCGTCGGCCTGGACGCGGGCGCCGACGACTACGTCACCAAGCCCTTCCGGCTGGCCGAACTGCTCGCCCGGGTCCGGGCCCTGCTGCGGCGCGGCGCGTCCGAGCCCCAGCAGCCGCCCGCCACGCACGGCGTGCGCATCGACGTCGAGTCGCACCGCGCCTGGATGGGCGACGAGGAACTCCAGCTCACCGCCAAGGAGTTCGACCTGCTGCGGGTCCTGGTGCGCGACGCGGGCCGGGTCGTCACCCGCGACCAGCTGATGCGCGAGGTCTGGGACACCACCTGGTGGTCGTCGACCAAGACCCTGGACATGCACATCTCCTGGCTGCGCAAGAAGCTCGGCGACGACGCGGCCAACCCCCGCTACATCGCCACGGTGCGTGGAGTGGGCTTCCGCTTCGAGAAGAGCTGACTGCTCCGCAGGGCTCGGCCGGACGACGCGCGTCACCGTCGACCCGGCTTGTGCGGGATGCGCGTCCCCGGGCCGGTGGGGGCCGGTCGCGCAGTTCCCCGCGCCCCCTGAGGGCGCTGTGCAAACCGCTCTCGACACGTCACCGCCCCGGAGGGCACCGTGCGTCGCCGTCTGATCCAGTCCACGCTCGCCGTCGTGCTCGTCGTCATCGCCGTGTTCGGGGTGTCCCTCGTCATCGTCGAGACCCGCACGATCAGCAACAGCGCCCAGGAACGGGTGGACTCCGAGGCCCTGCGGCTGGCCAGCATCGTGGACAGCCGCCTGGTGGGCGCGGAGGACGTCACCTCCGCGATACTGCGCGACCAGGTCACCCAGGACCGTTACGCCGAGATCAGGATCCCCGGCCGGCCCGTCATCGAGGTCGGCGTCCGGCCCGAGGGCGACGTCATCAGGTCGACGGCGCAGGGGGAGGAGGGCGAGACCGTCCTGGTCCAGGAACCGCGCTCCACGGTGACCCGGGAGGTCGGCCGCACCCTGCTGATCATCGCCCTGGTCGCGCTGCTCGCGGTGATCGCGGCCGTGCTGCTGGCCATCCGCCAGGCGAACCGCCTCGCCTCACCCCTCACCGACCTCGCGGAGACCGCCGAACGCCTGGGCTCGGGCGACCCGCGCCCCCGCCACAAGCGGTACGCCGTCCCCGAGCTGGACCGGGTGGCCGACGTCCTCGACGCCTCCGCGGAGCGCATCGCGCGCATGCTCACCGCCGAACGCCGTCTCGCGGCGGACGCCTCCCACCAGCTGCGCACCCCCCTGACGGCCCTGTCCATGCGGCTGGAGGAGATCACCCTCACCGACGACCCGGACACCGTGAAGGAGGAGGCCACGATCGCGCTGACGCAGGTGGAGCGGCTGACGGACGTCGTGGAACGCCTCCTGACCAACGCCCGCGACCCGCGCACCGGCTCCGCGGTCACCTTCGACCTCGACGAGGTCATCCAGCAGCAGCTCGCCGAGTGGCGCCCCGCCTACCGGGGCGTGGGCCGGGCCATCGTCAGCTCCGGCAAACGCCATCTGCGCGCGGTGGGCACCCCCGGCGCGGTCGCCCAGGTGCTGGCCGCCCTGATCGAGAACTCGCTGATGCACGGCGGCGGCACGGTCGCGCTGCGCACCCGGGTCACCGGCAACCAGGCCGTGGTCGAGGTGACGGACGAGGGCCCCGGCGTCCCCGCCGACCTGGGAGCGCGCATCTTCGAGCGGACGATCAGCGGCCGCAACTCCACGGGCATCGGCCTGGCGGTCGCCCGGGACCTGGCCGAGGCAGACGGCGGCCGGCTCGAGATGCTCCAGGCCCAGCCCCCGGTCTTCGGTCTGTTCCTGTCCCGCACGGCGCCGCAGAAGCGCACGACGCCGGACGAGGGTCCCACGGTCCGCTGAGTCCGGACGGGCGGCGCCGACGGGTCTCAGCTCACGCGCTCCGTGGTCCTGGGCTCCGGCCGCCGGGACTGCTCCGCCACCGTCAGAAAGCTCTCCGCGTCGGCCACGGCCTCCTTCGCGGGCAGCGTCCGGAACACCCACGTCCGGTACGACCAGAACCGGAACAGGGTCGCGATGCCGATGCCGAGGAACTTGAACACGTTGCTCTGCAGCGGGCTGTCCCAGCCGAACCAGTAGGTCGCCGCGTACAGCAGCCCGTTCTCGATCACCAGGCCCACCACGCTGAACAGCAGGAACAGCGTGAGTTCCCTGGTGCGGCCGTTCTTCTCGCGGTCACGGTAGGTGAAGTAGCGGAACCCGACGTAGTTGAAGGCGATCGCCACGACCGTCGCGATGACGCTGGCCCGCACCACCTGCAGGTCGGTCACATGCCGGACGGCGTTGAAGACGCCGAGGTTCACCAGCAGGCCCGCTCCGCCCACGGCTCCGAACTTCGCCAGCTCACGGATGAGCCTCTTCAGCCCCGAGGAACCATGCGCCATGGTCGTACAGGCCCCCGTCCGGGACTCGGTTACGTCAACCCGGCCATGCTAACCACCACTCTTCCCGGTTTCCTGTTGTCCGGCCCACGAGCCGGTGACCGACGCGCGAGATGGGGGAAAACGGCAGGTATGGGGCCGGAAGGCCGACGGTGAGAGGCGCGGGATCCGGCCGGGGTGGCGTGCCCGATACCCTGGGGGCGTGACGTTCCCGGTAGTCGGCATGGTCGGCGGGGGGCAGCTCGCTCGTATGACACACGAGGCGGGCATCCCGCTCGGCATCAGGTTCAAGCTCCTCAGTGACACCCCACAGGATTCCGCGGCGCAGGTCGTGAGCGATGTCGTCATCGGCGACTACCGCGATCTCGACACGCTGCGCGAGTTCGCGCGCGGGTGCGACGTGATCACCTTCGATCACGAACACGTGCCCACCGAGCTCCTCCGGGCGCTGGAGGCGGACGGCATCCCCGTGCGCCCCGGCCCGGACGCGCTCGAGCACGCCCAGGACAAGGGCGTGATGCGGGCCCGGCTCGACGCGCTCGGCGTGCCGTGCCCACGGCACCGGATCGTGAGCGACCCGGCGGACGTCGCCGCGTTCGCCGCCGAAGGCCTGGCGGAGGGCGCGGAGGGCGACGGCTTCCCGGTCGTCCTCAAGACCGTCCGCGGCGGCTACGACGGCAAGGGCGTGTGGGTCGTCGGCTCCGTCGAGGAGGCCGAGGACCCCTTCCGCGCGGGCGTCCCCGTCCTCGCCGAGGAGAAGGTCGACTACGTCCGCGAGCTCGCCGCCAACGTCGTGCGCTCCCCGCACGGCCAGGCGGTCGCCTACCCGGTGGTCGAGTCGCAGCAGGTGGGCGGCGTCTGCGACACGGTGATCGCGCCCGCCCCGGGCCTGGACGAGAGGCTGGCGCTCGAGGCCGAGCAGATGGCCCTGAGCATCGCCAAGGAACTCGGCGTCGTGGGCCACCTCGCGGTCGAGCTGTTCCAGACCCGCGACGGCCGCGTCCTCGTCAACGAGCTGGCGATGCGCCCGCACAACTCGGGCCACTGGTCGATGGACGGCGCGATCACCTCGCAGTTCGCCAACCACGTCCGCGCGGTCCTGGACCTCCCGCTCGGCGACCCGCGTCCGCGCGCCCCCTGGACGGTCATGGTCAACGTCCTCGGCGGCGACTACCCGGACATGTACTCGGCGTACCTGCACTGCATGGCCCGCGACCCCCAGCTGAAGATCCACATGTACGGCAAGGACGTGAAGCCCGGCCGCAAGGTGGGCCACGTCAACACCTACGGCGACGATCTGGACGACGCCCTCGAACGCGCACGTCACGCAGCCGGATACCTGAGAGGCACGATCACCGAATGAGCCCCGTTGTAGGCATCGTCATGGGGTCGGACTCCGACTGGCCCGTCATGGAGGCCGCCGCCCAGGCCCTCGACGAGTTCGAGATCGCGTACGAGGTCGACGTCGTCTCGGCGCACCGCATGCCGCGCGAGATGATCGCGTACGGCGAGCAGGCGGCCGGGCGCGGGCTCAAGGCGATCATCGCGGGCGCCGGCGGCGCGGCCCACCTGCCCGGCATGCTCGCCTCCGTGACGCCGCTGCCGGTGATCGGCGTGCCCGTCCCGCTGAAGTACCTGGACGGCATGGACAGCCTGCTGTCCATCGTGCAGATGCCGGCCGGCGTTCCCGTCGCCACGGTCTCGGTCGGCGGCGCGCGCAACGCCGGTCTGCTGGCCGCCCGGATCCTCGCCGCCCACGACGAGGACCTCCTCGCCCGGATGCGCGACTTCCAGCAGGAGCTGAACGACCAGGCCACCGAGAAGGGCAAGCGCCTGCGCGCCAAGGCCGAGGGCTCGAACGGCTTCGGCTTCGGGAAGTGACGGCGACGTGACAGAGCCGGCCTCGCTGGACGCGGCCCGCGGACTCCTGCGCGAGTTCCCGGTCGTCGACGGCCACAACGACCTCCCCTGGGCGCTGCGCGAACAGGTCCGCTACGACCTCGACGCCCGTGACGTCGCCCAGGACCAGCACGCCCACCTGCACACCGACATCCCCCGGCTGCGCGCGGGCGGCGTCGGCGCGCAGTACTGGTCCGTGTACGTGCGCGCGGACCTGCCCGACGCGGTCCCGGCGACGCTGGAGCAGATCGACTGCGTCCGGCGGCTCATCGCCCGCCATCCGCGCGACCTGCACGCGGCGCTGACGGCCGCGGACATGGAGGAGGCCCGTGCGCAGGGCCGTATCGCCTCGCTCATGGGCGCGGAGGGCGGCCACTCCATCGCCAACTCTCTCGGCGTGCTGCGCGGTCTGTGCGGGCTCGGCGTGCGGTACATGACGCTCACCCACAACGACAACGTGGACTGGGCGGACTCCGCCACCGACGAGCCCAGGGCGGGCGGGCTGACCGCCTTCGGCCGCGAGGTCGTGCGGGAGATGAACCGCGAGGGCATGCTGGTCGACCTCTCGCACGTGGCGGCGACGACGATGCGGGACGCGCTCGACACGACGAGCGCGCCGGTGATCTTCTCCCACTCCTCCGCGCGGGCGGTCTGCGACCACCCCCGCAACATCCCCGACGACGTCCTGGAGCGCCTGCCCGCCAACGGCGGCATGGCGATGGTCACGTTCGTGCCGAAGTTCGTCCTCCAGGCGGCGGTCGACTGGACGGCCGCGGCCGACGACAACATGCGCGCCCACGGCTTCCACCCCCTCGACACCACCCCCGAGGCGATGAAGGTCCACCGGGCCTTCGAGGAGACCCGCCCCCGCCCGGTCGCCACCGTCGCCACGGTCGCCGACCACCTCGACCACATGCGCGAGGCCGCCGGCGTCGACTGCCTCGGCATCGGCGGCGACTACGACGGCACGGCCTTCACCCCCGAGGGCCTCGACGACGTGTCCGGCTACCCCCGGCTGATCGCGGAACTCATGGACCGCGGCTGGTCGAAGGCCGACCTCGCCAAGCTGACCTGGCAGAACGCGGTGCGGGTGCTGGGCGCCGCCGAGGACGTGGCACGGGACCTGCGGGCGACGCGCGCGGCGTCCCACGCGACGATCGAGTCGCTGGACGGCTGAACCCGGCCGCCGGGGCGGACGGACGGGCCGACGCACCCGGCCCGCCCCGGCGACGACGGCGCGCCCGGCCCGCCCCGGCGGTGTCCCGCGCGTGCCCCGCGGTTTTCCGTGCGCGCCTGTCCGCGTACCCCCGAACGCCCCGTCCACCAGGAAGCACGTCGCCCGCCGTGCGACGGTGACCGTACTGCCGATCGACGTACGGAGACCGTCATGGCCGACCTCCAGGACGAACTGCAGTCCCTTGCCGAGCCCGGCGACCTCCTCGACACGGCGCAGACGGCACCCCTGGCCCCGCAACCGCCTCCGGGCAGCCCGCAGGAGCGCGCCAGGGCCCTTCTCGCCGACCACCCCGTCGTCGACGGCCACAGCGGCCTGCCCTGGGCGTTGCGCGACCTGGCCTGGTACGACCTGCAGCTCGGCGACAGCGGCGTCGACACGGATGTGCTCCGGCTGCGCGAGGGCCGGGTGGGCGCCCTGCTGTGGTCGCTGCGTCTGCCCGAGCGCATCGAGGCCGAGCGGGCCGTCGGCGCGACCCTGGAGCAGCTGGACCTGGTCCGGTCGGTGGTCGCCGCGCACCCCGAGGGCCTGCGACTGGCCCGCAGCGCCGGGCAGGTCATCGACGCCCGCAACTGCGGCCGGGTCGCCGTCGTCCTGGGCCCGGCCGGCGCCGCCGCCCTCGACGACTCCCTGGGCATCCTGCGTGTGCTGCACACCCTCGGCCTGCGGGTCCTCACCCTGGCCGGCGCCTCCTGGGCGGGCGAGGCGGGGCTGACCCGGTTCGGCGAGGAGGTCCTGCGGGAGATGAACCGGCTCGGCGTCCTCGCCGACGTGTCCGGGGCCTCCGACGCCACGATCGCCCGGGCCCTCGCGCTGTCCAGGACGCCGGTCCTGTGCACCCGCTCCGCCGCCCGCTCCCTGCGCGCCCACCCCGACAACCTGTCCGACGCGCTGCTCGCCGAGCTGGGCGCGGCCAAGGGACTGTGCCTGGTGCCGTCGTCGCCCGAGCGGAGCGGACCGGGCGTGCAGGACGTGGCCGACCATCTCGACCACGTCCGCGCGATCGCCGGCCCCGAGAGCGTCGGCCTGTCCGGCCACGCCCCGGGCGCCGGCGCCGCCCCGGGCTACCCGCACCTGATCGCCGAGCTTCTCCGCCGTGGCTGGCCGGAGACCGACGTCACCCTGCTGACCTGGGGCAACATGCAACGCGTCCTGCGCTCGGCGGACTTCGCGGCCCGCGCGGCACGTGAGCGCCGCAAACCGTCGGCGGCGCGCATCAGCGAACTGGACCCGACGGACGCCTGAACCGGCCGCACGGATTCCGCCCGGCCCCCGACGACGGGCCCGCAGACCCTCCTTCCCGCGGGGACCCTCCTGCCCGCGGGCCGGTCTCGCGGGCCCGGTGCGGCGGTCAGGCAGGGGGCTGTTCGATGCGGCACAGGCAGAACGGGTGGCCCGCCGGGTCGGCGTACACCTGGAAGTCCTTCTCCTCGCGGTCCTCCACGTCCAGCGGGCGGGCCCCCAGCTTCAGCACCCGCTCGTGCGCCTCGTCCATCTCCGCCCAGGTGGCGCCGCCGTCGAGGTCGAGGTGGAACTGCTGCGGATTGCGGTCGGCGCGCGGCCACTCCGGCGGGGTGTACCCCTCCACCTGCTGGAAGGCGATGCGGGGGCCGCCGGGCACATGCAGCACGTACCAGTCGTCCGACCCCTCCTCGGCCTCGGGCGTGCCGCCCAGGACCGCCGCGTAGAACGCGGCGAGCGCGCGCGGATCGGGGCAGTCGAGCACGACGGAGCGGAAGCGGGCGACGGGCGGCATGGACCCTCCTGAGTCAGACGTGGAGCAGGACGTGAAGCGGCGCGCGAGCGCGCGGTGCGGGCGTGCGGCGGGCGGTCCCCGGGCCGCCGCGCCGGACTCAGCAGCGGCACAGGCAGAACGGGTGCCCGGCTGGATCGGCGTACACACGCCAACTGCGTGAGCGGTCCTCCGCGTCCAGCGGTTTCGCGCCCAGGGCGAGCACACCCCGCTCGGCGACGTCCAGGTCGGCGACGGTCAGGTCGAGGTGGAACTGCTGCGACCGCTCCGGCGCGGGCCACGCGGGCGGGACGAACCCGGGGGCGGCCTGGAAGCCCAGCGACCGGCCGTCGGGCGTCTTCACGTCCACCCAGTCCCCGTCGCCCTCGACGGTGCCGCCCAGTACCTCGGCGTAGAACGCGGCCAGTGCACGCGGGTCGGGACAGTCCAGGACGACCTGGCCCAGTTCGGCGAGTGCCATGACTTCCTCCTCGGAGTCGGAGTTGCCGGAGTTGCCTCCCCTTGCCCGCCACCGGTTACCCGTAAAAGCCGATAGCAGGTAACGGTTACCGCATACTGGCGCATTGGCGGTAACGTCGCAAGCATGAGCGACAGATCGGCCGCCCCCGGAGGCCTCGCGCTGGTGGAGTCCCTGGTCAACACGCTGGACATCGAGTCCGGCGCCGACGCGCTGGACACGGCGCAGGGGCGGGCGCTCTTCGGGCTGACCGAAGGCGAGGTGGAGGAGGCCCGCGCACTGCGGGAGTCCCTGCGGGCCGCCCTGCTGGCGCACACGGGGCACGCGCCGCACCGCCCGGTGACCCCGCTGGGCGAACTGCTGGCGTCCGCGCCCCTCGTGGTGGCCGTCGACGAGCGGGACGGCTCGGCATGCCTCGCGCCCCCCGGCCCCGCCGACGGCGCCTCGTTGCTCTCCCGGACGGCCGCCGCCGTGGCCCAGGCGCTGGTCGCGGGCACCTGGACCCGGCTGAAGGCCTGCGAGGCCGTGACCTGCCACTGGGCTTACTACGACCGCAGCCCGGCCGGCCGGGGCCGCTGGTGCTCGATGCAGGTGTGCGGGGCGCGCGCCAAGATGCGCCGATACCGGTCGAAATAGGTCACCGGCCAGTTCGCGAAACGCGAAGCGGTTCACCGGCCGGGCGGCGACCGGTGCAGGGGTTCACCGGCCCTGTCGCCGCCCGGTGGTGCAGAATGCAGCAAGACGCCGGTTCGGCCGACTGAGCCTCGGCCGAACCGTCGTCGCCCTTCCTGCTGTGGCCCGGCCCGGCCCGCCGTGGCCCGGCCCGGCGTCGGCCGCGGGCGCTACGCGGTCGGGCGGCCCATGGCCCGGTAGGTCCACCCCGCCTTGCGCCACAGCTCCGGGTCCAGCGCGTTGCGGCCGTCGAGGATCAGCCGGTCCGTCGCGACCTCGCCCAGCGCCGCCGGGTCCAGATCACGGAACTCCCGCCACTCGGTGAGGTGCAGCACGGCGTCCGCGCCCCGCACGGCGTCGAGGGCCGAGTCGGCGTAACCCAGGGTCGGGAAGAGCCGGCGGGCGTTCTCCATCCCCTTCGGGTCGTACACGGTGACCTGGCCGCCCTGCAGATGGATCTGCCCGGCGACGTTGAGCGCGGGCGAGTCCCGGACGTCGTCCGAGTCGGGCTTGAAGGTGGCGCCCAGCACGGCGATCCGCTTGCCGAGGAAGGACCCGCCCCCCAGCTCCTGCCGCGCCAGCTCGACCATCCGCCCGCGCTGACGCATGTTGACGGAGTCGATCTCCCGCAGGAAGGTCAGTGCCTGGTCGGCGCCCAGCTCACCGGCCCGGGCCATGAACGCGCGGATGTCCTTGGGCAGACAGCCGCCGCCGAACCCGATCCCCGCCCGCAGGAACTTCTTGCCGATCCGGTCGTCGTAGCCTATGGCCTCGGCCAGCTTGGCGACGTCGCCGTCGGCGGCCTCGCACACCTCCGCCATCGCGTTGATGAAGGAGATCTTGGTGGCGAGGAAGGAGTTGGCGGACGTCTTCACCAGCTCGGCCGTCGGGAAGTCCGTGACGACGAACGGGGTGCCCTCCGCGACGGGCGTCTCGTACACCTGCCGCAACAGCGTCTCCGCCCGCTCGCTGCGCACCCCGACGACGATCCGGTCCGGGTGCAGCGTGTCCTGCACCGCGAAGCCCTCCCGCAGGAACTCCGGGTTCCAGGCCAGCTCGGCTTCCTCGCCGACGGGCGCGAGCGCGGCGATCGTGCGGGCCAGCCGGTCGGCGGAGCCCACCGGCACGGTCGACTTGCCCACGACGAGGGCGGGCCGCGTCAGATGCGGGGCGAGGGAGGCGACGGCGGACTCCACGTACGACATGTCGCAGGCGTACTCGCCGTGCTTCTGCGGCGTGTTGACGCAGACGAAGTGGACGTCGCCGAAGGCTCCCACCTCCGCCCAGTCCTGGGTGAACCGCAGCCGCCCGCTCGACCCCTCGAACCCGGCGACGTGCCGGCGCAGCAGCTCCTCGAGACCCGGCTCGTACATGGGGGTCTCACCGCGTTCGAGCATCTCGATCTTCTCGCGCACGATGTCGAGCGCGAGCACCTCGAAGCCCAGCTCGGCCATGGCCGCGGCGTGCGTGGCGCCGAGATAGCCGGTGCCGATCACGGTGATCTTGAGGGCCATGGATGCTCCTGGTGGGGGTTGCCGTCGCTGCGCGCCCGAGCATAGTCGGGGCGTGCCGACGCCCCTCACCGGGCAGATCACCGAAGGGAGGAACGCTGTCGCCAAGCTCACGTATCACTGGGATCGGCGGACCTCTAAAATTGGAGTTACTTAACGGTAATTAGCGTCGGTGGACGCAGCGTCTCGTGGAGTGTGAGGACACCTTGGCCGGATCGGCTGACTTCGACCTGTACCGCCCGTCCGAGGAGCACGACATGCTCCGCGACGCCATCCGCTCCCTGTCCGAAGCGAAGATCGCGCCGCACGCGGCGGCGGTGGACGAGGAGGCCCGTTTCCCCCAGGAGGCGCTGGACGCGCTGGTGGCGAGCGACCTGCACGCCGTGCACGTTCCCGAGGAGTACGGCGGCGCGGGCGCCGACGCGCTGGCGACGGTCATAGTGATCGAGGAGGTGGCCCGCGTCTGCGTGTCCTCCTCCCTGATCCCCGCCGTGAACAAGCTCGGCTCGCTCCCGGTGATCCTCTCCGGCTCCGAGGACCTGAAGAAGAGGTACCTGTCGCCGCTGGCCAAGGGCGACGCGATGTTCTCGTACGCCCTCTCCGAGCCGGACGCGGGCTCGGACGCGGCCGGCATGAAGACCAAGGCGGTCCGCGACGGCGACCACTGGATCCTCAACGGCGTGAAGCGCTGGATCACCAACGCCGGCGTGAGCGACTACTACACGGTCATGGCCGTGACCGACCCGACGAAGCGCAGCAAGGGCATCTCCGCGTTCGTCGTCGAGAAGTCCGACCCGGGCGTCTCCTTCGGCGCCCCGGAGAAGAAGCTGGGCATCAAGGGCTCCCCGACCCGCGAGGTCTACTTCGACAACGTCCGCATCCCGGCCGACCGCATGATCGGCGAGGAGGGCACGGGCTTCGCGACCGCCATGAAGACCCTGGACCACACCCGCATCACCATCGCCGCGCAGGCCCTCGGAGTCGCCCAGGGCGCCTTCGACTACGCCAAGGGCTACGTCCAGGAGCGCAAGCAGTTCGGCAAGCCGATCGCCGACTTCCAGGGCATCCAGTTCATGCTCGCCGACATGGCCATGAAGATCGAGGCGGCCCGCCAGCTCACGTACGCGGCGGCGGCCAAGTCCGAGCGCCTGGACTCCGACCTCACCTTCCAGGGCGCGGCCGCCAAGTGCTTCGCCTCGGACGTGGCGATGGAGGTCACCACCGACGCGGTCCAGCTCCTCGGCGGCTACGGATACACCCGCGACTACCCGGTCGAGCGGATGATGCGCGACGCGAAGATCACGCAGATTTATGAGGGCACGAACCAGGTCCAGCGGATCGTGATGGCGAGGAACCTGCCGTAGGCGACCACGCAGGCGCAGGAAGGAAGGCTCCGGCGGGCAGGTGCCGGGGCCTTCGGCGCACCCTTCTTCGTGCCCCGTCCGTCGTACCCCGTCTCAGTCCTCGAGTCCCTCCGAGATCCGCCGCTCACGCAGTTCCATGATCGCGCGCCGGCGGGCCAGCCGGTGCGTGCGGCGGATCTGGGCCTCCTGGTAGCGGCGTTCGTCGCGTTCGGTCTCCGGGAGGACCGGCGGGACCGCGCGGGGCCTGCCGTCGGCGTCGACGGCGGCGAAGACCAGGTAGGCCGAGCCTACCTGGGTGGCGGGGGCGGACTCGTTCCAGCGCTCGGCCAGCACCCGCACCCCGACCTCCATCGAGGTCCGGCCGGTCCAGTTGACCTGCGCCTTGACGTGGACGAGGTCGCCGACGCGGACCGGCTCCAGGAATGCCATCTCGTCCATGGAGGCGGTGACGGCGGGCCCGCCGGAGTGCCGGCCGGCCACCGCGCCCGCCGCGTCGTCGACGAGCTTCATGATCACTCCACCGTGCACCGTCCCCAGCAGGTTGGTGTCGGCGTGGGTCATGATGTGGCTGAGGGTGGTGCGGGACGCGGACGTGGGCTTGCCCGGAATGTCCTGGGTGCTGCCCGAGTCCGCCGCGGTGACCTGGTCTGTCATGTCCTCCACCTTATGCCGAGGGGGACAACCCGGGACTTTGTGTCAGCTTGGCAACAGCGCGGCCCTGATTCTCCGACGACCCTTGTACGGCCCACTGCCCTGCCCTGCACACTGGTCCGCATGAACGATTGGCCCGAGGGATGGTCCGACAGGGACCGCGGCAACCGGTACGGCAGCGGCAGCGCCGCCGCACAGCCCGAGAGCGCCCGCGTCATGCGGCAGGTCCGCCGCGGCCAGAGCGCCCCGCCGCAGGGGGCCGGCGTCCCGCCGCAGCCGTCCTACGTCAACGGCCAGGGATACGGCGACTACACCAACGCCCAGCAGACCGGGTACGACAGCGGTTACAGCTCGGGCCAGGTCTACGGGGGCGGCGGCGACTCCGGCGGGCCCGGCGACTTCGACGCCCGTCCCCCGCGCCCCGCGCCGAACTGGCGCCGCCGCATCAAGTGGACGGCGATCAGCCTCGTCACCGTGCTCGTCGTGACGAGCGTCGCCACCTACTTCTGGGCCGACGGCAAGCTCAGGCGCGAGGTCGACCTGTCGAAGGTCATCGACCGGCCCGAGGGCGGCGACGGCACGAACTACCTGATCGTCGGCTCCGACAGCCGCGAGGGCATGTCCGCCGAGGAGAAGAAGAAGCTGCACACCGGCTCCGCCGAGGGCAAGCGCACGGACTCGATGATGATCCTGCACGTCGGGTCGAGCGGCGACACCCTGGTCTCGCTGCCCCGCGACTCGGACGTGGAGCTCCCGACGTTCGTCGGCTCCGAGTCCGGCAAGACGTACAAGGGCACCGGCCGGCACGTGAAGCTGAACGCCGCGTACGCGACGGACGGCCCCGAACTGCTGGTGCGCACGGTCGAGTTCAACACCGGCCTGCGCATCGACCACTACGTGGAGATCGGCTTCGCCGGCTTCGCGAGCATCGTGGACGCGGTCGGCGGCGTCGACATCACCATCGACAAGGCCTTCAAGGACAAGTACTCGGGCGCCGACTTCCAGGCGGGCAAGCAGACGCTGAACGGCGAGGAGGCGCTGGCCTTCGTCCGCACCCGGCACGCGTTCGCCGCGTCCGACCTGCAGCGCACCAAGAATCAGCAGAAGTTCCTCGCGGCCCTCGCCCACGAGGTGGCGACCCCCGGCACGGTCCTGAACCCCTTCGCGCTCTACCCGACGATGAGCGCGGGCCTCGACTCGCTGATCGTCGACAAGGACATGGGGCTGTACGACCTGGGGTCCATGTTCTTCGCGATGAAGGGTGTCAACGGCGGCGACGGCACGTCGATGAACATGCCGATCTCCGGTTCCACCGGTGGCAACCTCGTCTGGGACAAGGCGAAGGTGAAGCAGCTGGTGAACGAGCTCAACAACGACGAGAAGGTCACCGTCTCCGGCAACTGAGGCCGAAGCGGGCAGAGTTCGGGGGCGTCCCCTCAGGGGCGCCCCCTCTCCCGTCCTATGCCTCCCGGCCGTCCCGCGCCGTCGGAGTGGTCTGGCTCACGGAGCCCCGCTCACGGAGCGCCTCACGAGGCCTCCCGGGGGCAACCCACCTCGTCGCCCCGGACGACCCCGAACTCTCCCTGCTCCGCATCCGCCGCCCGCACCGTCCGCACCCGCCGGAAGTCCGCGCCCGCGATCACCTTCAGGGTCGGGCCGAGCCCCGGGACGGCGCGCAGCTCGCTGCCCGGCAGCGCGGTCGCCAGGGACCTCGCGGAGCGGTCCCAGAGCGGGTCGTAGGCGACGACCGTGCGCCGTGCTGCGGGGACGGCCGAGGCGACCGGCTGCCGGGTCGTGCGGAAGCCCGACGCCGCCAGCGCCGCGTCCACCCGCCGGCCGAGTCCCGGCGTGCGGGTGCCGTTCTCGACCTGCACCCGGATCTGCTGCGGCGCCACCGGCACCCGCACGGCCCGCCCGCCGGCCGCCCGGGCCGTCACCGCGAGGGGCTCGTCGTCGCGCAGGGACGCGAACAGGCGCGCGGACTTCACCGGATCCCATTTCAGCGTCGAACCGATCCCCTTCACCGGGTATCCCATCCGGGCGATGGGAACGGTGGCGAACTCGGAGGAGGCGGGGGAGAAGGAGCGCATCGCCCGCCCCAGGTCGAGGAGTTCGTCGGCGCCGAAGCCCCGGTCCGCCCGCACCGAGCCGAGCACCGCGCGGCTCACGTCCCGGAACCGCAGCGGGTTCAGCAGGATCCCGGAGGACGTCGCCCGGTCCACCAGGGCCGCCAGGAAGCGCTGCTGACGCTTCATCCTGCCCAGGTCGGAGGAGGCGTCCACGTGCCGGGAGCGCACGTACTGGAGCGCCTCGCCGCCCCGGAGCGTGTGCCGGCCCGGCGGCAGGTCCAGGCCGGTGTACGCGTCCTTCAGGGGCAGCGCCGTGCAGATCCGCACGCCGCCGAGGACGTCCACCGTCTTCATGAAGCTGGTGAAGTCGACCTCCAGGTAGTGGTCGATCTTCACGTGGGTCATGTTCTCGACCGTGCGGACGGTGAGCTGCGGGCCGCCCTCCGCGTACGCCGCGTTCAGCCTGACCGGGTGACCGCGGTGCTCCCGGCCGGTCGCCTGGTCGGTGTGCGGGGGCGTCAGCGCGTACGAGTCGCGCGGGAGGCTGACCACGCTGGCCCGCTCCCGGTCCTCCGAGAGGTGCACGATCATGATCGTGTCGGTGCAGTGGCAGGGAGCCCCGCCCAGGCGGTACCGGCGACGCTCGGCCGGCGTGATCCTGTCGCGGCCGTCGGTGCCGACCAGCAGGACGTTCATGCCGTGACCGGCCCGCGGGCGGTTCTTCATGTCCTTGAAGGGGTCGACCCGGGCGATGCCCGCGTCGAGGCTGCTGATCACCGAGTGACCGATGCCGGCGGCCGCGAGGAGCACCACGGACAGCGTCGTCGCCGCCCGAACGGCCCAGCGGGGGCGTCTGCGCCGGGCGGGGGGACGGGGCACAGGGCGCCGCGGGCGGGCGCGGCGCGGGAGCCGGGACGGCGTGACGGGCATACGGGGCACCTCCGGGCGGCGGCCGTAGGGCGGTGGTAGCCGTTGGAACATAGGCCCATACGATCTGCCGACCGGTGCAGCGCACCCGGCGGGGCGGGCCGTGTCCCCCGTTCGCGGTAACGTGAGCCCCCTATGAACGCCAAGCCCGACGTGCAGCTCCCCGCAGTGTCCGTCATCATGCCCGTCCTCAACGAGGAACGGCATCTGCGCGGAGCCGTCCAAGCGATCCTCGCGCAGGAGTACGCCGGCGAGATGGAGGTCGTGATCGCCATCGGTCCGTCCACGGACCGTACGGACGAGATCGCGGCCCAGCTCGTAGCCGAAGACCCGCGCGTGCACACGGTCCCCAATCCCACCGGGCGTACGCCCGCCGCGCTCAACGCCGCGATCAAGGCCTCGCGCCATCCGATCGTCGTCCGCGTCGACGGGCACGGCATGCTCTCGCCGAACTACATCGCCACCGCCGTGCGGCTCCTGGAGGAGACCGGCGCGCAGAACGTCGGCGGCATCATGCACGCCGAGGGCGAGAACGACTGGGAGCACGCGGTCGCCGCGGCCATGACCTCGAAGATCGGGGTCGGCAACGCCGCCTTCCACACGGGAGGTCAGGCGGGCCCGGCCGAGACCGTGTACCTCGGGGTCTTCCGGCGGGCGGCTCTGGAGCAACAGGGCGGCTACAACGAGGAGTTCATCCGCGCCCAGGACTGGGAGCTGAACTTCCGGATCAGGGAGGCCGGCGGCCTGATCTGGTTCTCGCCCGAGCTGAAGGTGTCCTACCGGCCCCGCCCCAGCGTCAGGGCCCTCGCCAAGCAGTACAAGGACTACGGCCGTTGGCGGCACGTCGTCGCCCGTTACCACGAGGGCTCCATCAACCTGCGCTACCTCGCCCCGCCCGCCGCGGTGTGCGCGATAGCCGCCGGCGTCCTGGTGGGCGCCGCGCTCACCCCGCTGGGCTTCGTGATCCCCGCCGGATACCTCGCGGCGATCGTCGTCGGCTCGCTGCCGGCCGGCAAGGGGCTGCCGCCGAAGGCACGGCTCCAGATCCCCGTGGCCCTCGCCACCATGCACATGTCCTGGGGGTTCGGCTTCCTGACCAGCCCGAAAGCGCTGGCCAGGAAGGTCATCGCATCACGGCGGCCGGCGGTGCCCAGCGACGCGCGCTGAGCGCCGGGAGAGCCCGCCGGGCCCGGACTACCAGGTGTAGTCCGGGTCCACGTGCATGCACTGGCTGGTGTCGGACGCGTTGATCGCACCGGCCGTGTCGGGCGTCTTGTCGTTCTTCACCGGCGCCTTGTACGTCGTCCCCGACCGCCAGTCCGCGCCCACGACCACGGTGACGCCGGAGACCCCGGTGGACTTCTTCACCTGGCTCGCCGGGATGCCGAGGGCCTTGGCGACCGCGAGGGCGTCGCCCTGCAGGTCGGCGCTCGGATAGCTGACCACCGTCTTCGCGACGGCCGTGGCCGCCGAGGTGTCCGCGACGGCCTCGGTGAAGCCCTTGCCGGCCAGCGCCTGCGTCACCGTCGTGGCCCGCCCGTGGACCGCGCCCTGCGTGCTCGTGGACGTGCCGTTGTGGACCTGCACCGCGATCTTGTCGCTCGCGGCCGCCGGGTCGGCGACCGGCGCCGGTGAGGGAGTGGGGGTGGCGGTCCGGGCGTCCTTGCCGTCCAGCGCGATGTCCTCGCGCACCAGACGGAACAACTGCTCGGCGTCGTCCGTGGGCACCACCCGCTCGCCCTGGTAGCGGTTGGGCATCGTCGTCATCGTGATGCGGTCGGTGGGCACCTTCTGCAGCTCGCCCGCCAGGTCGTACATCTTGCTGATGGTGTCCAGGCCGTCGTCGACGGTGATCGCCTTCGTGGCCGCCTCGGCGAGCTTGCGCAGCTTGTTGGGGTTGGTCAGCTTGGCGCTGGCGCGCAGCTCGCGGACCATCGAGTTCATGTACATGTGCTGTGCCTTGGCGCGGGCCAGGTCGGTGTCGTCCTCGAAGCCGTAACGGGTGCGCAGCCACTGCAAAGCCTGCTCGCCCTTGACGGAGTGCGTGCCCTTCTCCAGCTTCAGGCCGGAGCCCTTGCCGCTGCCGGTGTGCGAGTAGACGTTGGCGTCCACGCAGACCGGGACGCCGCCGATCGCGTCCGCCATCGAGACGACACCCGAGAAGTCGATCATCATGAAGTGGTCGATGTGGATGTCGGTGAGCTTCTCCCACGTGGCCACCGTGCAGCCCGGTCCGCCGCGGCTCAGCGAGGCGTTGGTCATCGCGCCGCGCAGCGCCGGGTAGCTCGTCCCGTCGTCGGGGTCGGTGCACTTGGGGATGTCCAGCAGCGTGTCGCGCGGCATGCTCACCACCGACATGTTGCTGCGGTCCGCCGAGACGTGCAGCAGCATCTGGACGTCCGCGAGCGGGGGACCGCCGAAGTCGTACTTGGCGCCGCCGAGCTTCTGGTTGGCCGCGGTGTCCCGGGCGTCCGAGCCGATCAGCAGGATGTTCAGCGCCGTCTGGCCGTCCGAGTTGGCCTGGGAGACAGCCGCCCGGTCCTTGGCGTCGCCGATGTTCAGGTCGTCGTGCTTGATGTTCGAGTTGAGGTGCTCGTAGTAGAGGTATCCGGCCCCCGCGCCGCCGAATATCACCACCGCCAGCACGGTCGCCGACCAGCGCAACGCGCGTCGACGCCTGCCTCGGCGGTCCGTCTCCCGGCCGTTCTGCCGTCCGTCGCCGCGTCTGCCGTCGCCGTCGGACGCGCTCTGGTCGCGCTCTTCCCGTTCGGCCGAAGACGCCGTGTCCCCGGCCGCGGAAACCTCCGCCCGCACCCCGCTGCTCCCCGCCATTCCCCTGCCCCTCCCCGCCGTGCGCCTGACACGGGCCCGCCCCGCGTCCAGTCAGACGCACAACGGGCCCGAAGGGTTACCTACTTGGCGCACTGGACCTTGTCGGCCGTGGACTTCTGTACCGTGTCGGGCACCTTCGTCGCCCCTGTGAGCGAGACGCCCGCGCCCTTGAAGTCCTTGCCCAGCGTCAGCGTCATGGTCGGCAGACCCTGCGCGTTCTCGACGCTCCTGCCCGGCTTGAGCGCGGTGCCGGGAAGCCCCATGACCGCGGCCAGCTTGCGTGCCTGGGCGGCCTGGTCGGGTGCGTACTCGAGGGTCGTCTTCGCCAGCGGCGCGGGCGCGTTGCCCGCGTTCTCGGACTTCGTCACGCCCTTGTCGTTCTGCAGCCAGTTGAGAGTCTCCTGTGCGCTGCCGGGGGGCGCTCCGCCGTTCATGACCTGCACCCGCACCTCGGAGGCGGCGGACTGGGCGCCCTTGAGACGGGCCGCGGCCGCCTTGGCCGCCGCGTCCTTCGAGGCCGCGGCCTGCTGCTTCACCGCGGTGAAGGAGACGTCGTCCCTGATCAGCTGGAAGACCGCGGGCGCCGACGCATTGTCGAGGACGACGGTGGCCTTGACCTTCTCGGCCGGGTTGTCGACGACCGGGACGGTGGTGAAGGTCAGGTTCTTGATGTCGAGCTTGCCCAGCTCCATCCCCAGGTCCTTCAGCTTGTTGATGCTGTCGAGCTGGGAGTCGACGGCCAGTGCCTTGGTGCCCGCCTCCGCCAACTTGATCATCTTGGAGGGGCTGCTGAGCGTGTCGTTCGACTTCAGCTTGCGCATCAGGGCGCTGAGGAACTGCTGCTGGATCTGGATGCGGCTCAGGTCGCCGCCGAAGCCGACCGAGTGCCGGGTCCGCACGAAGGCGAGGGCCTGCTCGCCCTCGATGAGGTGGGTGCCCTTCGACAGTTTCAGGTGCGAGTCCCGGTCGTTGATGTCCTTGCCCAGGCACACCTCGACCCCGCCCACCGCGCTCGTCAGCGTCTTCACCGCGTTGAAGTCGGCGACCATGAAGTTGTCCGCCTGGATCCCGGTCAGCTCGGTGACCGTGCGCACGGTACAGCTCGGCGTGCGGCCGTCCTGGCCGAGGCTGGTGTTGAAGCGGACGCCGTCGGTGCCCTTGATGACCTTCGTGGAGCCGTCCGGCTGCTCGGTCTGGCAGTCCGGGACGTTCACGATCAGGTCGCGCGGGATGCTGAGCGCGGTCGCGTTCGTGCGGTCCTTGGAGACGTGCAGGAGGATCGTGGTGTCCGCGTGGCCGACGCTGCCGGAGTCGCCGTAGCCCTCGTTGCCGGAGCCGGTGCGCTTGTCGGTGCCGATCACCAGCAGGTTGATGGCCTTGTCCTTGCTGAACCCGCCGGTGCTCGCGCCGTCGTCCGAGACGGACGTGATGTTGTCGTTGAGGTGCTCGAGATACAGGTAGGCGGCGCCGGCCGTGGCCACGACCACGAAGGCCATGGTCCCGCCGGTCCACACCAGGATCTTCTTCGCCCGCGACTTCTTCTTCACCGGCCGTCGGCCGCGTCGGTTCGCCGGTTCCTCCAGCGGTGCGCCACGGCGCCGGCGCGGGCCGGGCAGATCGGCGTCCGTCGCCGCCTTCTCGGGCGACGACGAGGGCGACTGCCGGCCCGGCTCCGCGGCACGGGAGCGCGCCGGTCCTTCGTTCCCGCCGCCGGTCCTGCCGGAGGATCTACGAGGTCCGGGCACCGACGACTGCGCTGTGGAAGCGCTCAGTCGCAGTTCGTATTCGCCGGTGTCCGGATTGAGTACCCACTGGTCTGCGGGGTCGATGTTGTCCGCCCGCCCACGGCCTTGCGCGTCCACGGTTGTCCGAATCCTCCGTCGGGGCCACGCGGCGCCTTTTCCCCCTCAAAGGCGCTCGGGTCTCGGTCACACGGTGCGCGACCCCAGGTAGGACCTCGCGGCCGGGTGCACCGGATCGCTCACACTATCCGCCCAGTTCAGCGTCGAGCGACGGCCGTGACAAATTCCACGCCCCTACAACTGGGCAATTCGACCTATTTCTTTGAACTCCTGTTCGCCTGAAGGGTTCAGCTTGGCAAGCGCTTTACCCGCAGCCGTGCTCGGCGGCGGTGTTTCCCCGGAACGTGGGCGTGGGCGGAGTGGGCGAAGGTGCTCCGGAAGCCGTCGGCGGCCGGTACGTTCCGTGTTCGCCCGATTCCGAAGAGGCGGATTCCGAAGAGGCGGTTTCCGGGGAAGCGGATTCCGGAGAGGTGGATTCCGCGCGCGGCTCCCGGGAGACCGCCACCGGCGTGTCCGTCCGCAGTCGCTCGAAGAGTTTCTCCGCCTCGGGCTCCACCAGTTGGTCGCGGTTGGTGTTGTAGACGTACGACTCCCGCGGAACGGTCAGGAATTGCACATGTTGGGTGGGAATGTCCCGCAGGCCGCGCACGAGTTCGTACAGGCCGCGCAGGCTCGCGAGATCCGGATCGGTGGTGAGGGAGGACGTGGCCGCGTCCAGCACCGGGTACAGCTTCACCGGGTTCAGCAGAACGTCATTGCTCTGCACCTTGTTGACCAGCGCCCCCAGGAACCGCTGCTGCCGGTCGATCCGGCCGGTGTCGCTGCCGTTGCCGAGGGACTTGCGGGCGCGTACGTACCCGAGCGCCTGCTCCCCGTCGAGCGTGACCTTCCCGGCCGGCAGCCGCAGCCGGGCGGCCTTGTCGCTGATCGGTTCCGACAGACAGACCTCCACCCCGTCCACCGCGTCGACCATGTCCTTGAACCCGCTGAAGTCGACGACGACATGATGGTCGATCCGTACCCCGGTGAGCTTCTCCACCGTGCGGATCGTGCAGGCCGAACCACCCGCCTGGAAGGCGTAGTTGAACATCGTGAACATCGGCTCGGTGCGCGTTCCGTCCGGCCGCAGACAGCCCGGCACGTCCACCATCAGGTCGCGCGGCAGGGAGACGGCGGTGGCGCTGCGCCGCCCGGCCGCCAGATGCAGCAGGATCGTCGTGTCGGACCGCTCGCTCCCGGAGTCACGCCCGTACTCCTCGTTGCCGTCCCCCGACCGCGAGTCCGACCCGATCACCAGGACGTTCTGCGCGTCCTTCACCAACGACGTCGGCCGCTCCTTCGCGTACCGCTCGAGCTCCGCCGCGGCCGCGTCGTCGGGCGTGATGTTCCCGTCGAGCTTCACATAGACGGCCCACCCGGCCACCCCGGCCCCCAGGACGATCACGGCCGCGGCTCCTGCCCCGTACCGCGCCCACCGCCGCCGGCGCCGTCGCGCGAGCCCCCGCCCGTCCGCGTACGCCCCCGCCCCCGGCCCGAGGGGCCCGCCGCCACGCCTCCCGGAGTGCGTCACGTCCGATCCCCCTTTCGCCGCCGGTTCCGCCGCGATCCCGCCTCGGCCGCACGAGCGCGCAGAGCCGCTCCTACGACGATGGCGCGAACGGGGGAGGAAGGGTGCCCGGGGTGAGCCGAACGGGTGAGCCGCCTCCGGGCGGTGTGCCCCGCGGGTTGGGGCGTGGGCGTGGGCAGGGCGGCGGCAGGGTGCCGCCCTCGGGGGGCGGGGACGGAGGCTCGCGCAGGGGAGAGACGGAGGCTCGCGCAGGAGAGATGGGGCGAGGGGGATCGAGGCGGGGGCGGTCGCGCCGGCTTCCGGGGCATGCCGGCGCCGCCCGCCGGCTTCCGGGGGCTTACCGGGCCGTCGCCGTCACCCGCTCGCTCTCCACCCGCTGGGCCACGGTCTCCTCGCCGGCCTCCGACAGGTTCCGGCACAGCACCACGGAGCCGCCGCTCGCCAGCGGCGCGTAGAGCCCCGCGCTCAGCCCCTCCCACGTGTCGTACGGCAGCCCCGACAGCAGTCGCGACCCGGGCCCGGTCAGCCCCAGCCCCGAGGCCTCGGCCCGAGCCCGCTCCACGACCTCGGCGCCGGTGTACTCGGCCCCGGCGACGATCAGCGCGGGCTCCTCGGGGTCCACCGGGGCGTACGGGGCGAACCGGTCCCCGAAGCTCGGGACGTCCACGGCGTAGTCGTCGTACCCCTCCGGAGGCCCCGGCACGAACCGCCGGCCGAGCGGGGCCAGTGACAGCGCGTAGCGCTCGCCCCGGCACGCCAGCCCCGCCTCGAAGTGCCCGGGCCCGGCCACGACGAAGTCCGCCCGCGACGGATCCCCGGCCATGTCCGCGACGACCCCGGTCTCCGCACACGCCAGCAGCCACACCGCCGTCTGCCAGTGCGCGGGCAGCAGCAGCGCGACCCGGTCGCCCGGCTCGGCCGACAGGCCGTCCTGGAGGAGGTTCGCGGTCTTGGCCACCCAGTTGGCGAAGGTGGCCACGGACAATTCGACCCGTTCGCCCGTGGCGTCGTCGTAGAAGGTCACCAGGGGGCGCGCGGGGTCCGCGGCGAGTGCGGAACGCAGCAGGTCGGCAGGGGTGCGATCGGTGGCAGTCACCCGCAGAAGCGTACGCGCCGCGCGTGCCGCCGCACCGGCCGCCGGCCGTTCGCGGAGCCACCGGTTCGGCCGAACGGACACCAACGGCCCGTCAATTCCCCGATGGACAGATATCTATGGCTATGTCCAGGATCGTTGACATGCGTGGATTGCTTGCTTCCTCGATCGGCGTCACCTGCGCGGCGGCTCTCGCCCTCCCGCTGACGCCGCCCGCCGACGCGGCGACGGTGCGACCGGCACCGGCTGCGGAGGCGGCGTCCGCCGGGACCGTCAGGGCCACGGGCCCCGGCACCCGGACCACTCCAACCCGTCCCGGCGGCACCGGCGTTCGCGGTCTTCCTCGAGTTCCCGGTGCTCCCGGAGTTCCCGACCTCCCTGGCAGCACCCAGTCGCTGCCCCTCGCCCCTCTCACCGGCGACCGTGCCCTCGGCGGCTCGGGTCAGGGCCTGTCCCGCCGGGACGTGCGCCGCTTCTCCCTCGTCGGCGTCGTCTGGGACGACCCGTCCGCCGAACTCCACGGCCACGTCCAGGTCCGTACCCGCCCGGCCGGCAGCGACGCCTGGTCGGGCTGGCAGGACGTCGAGACCCACAACACCGACCACGGCGCCGACCCCGGCACCGCCGAGAGAGCCTCGGGCCGGGTCCGCGGCGCCACGGCCCCGCTCTGGGTCGGCGACTCCGACGGCGTCGAGGTCCGCGTCCGGCCGGAGACCGAACGTCGCACAGAGGAGACGGGTCGCGGCACCCGCACCGTCTCGACCGTCGCCCCGCTCCCCGCCGGCCTGCGCCTGGACCTCGTCGACCCGGGCGAGGCGGCTCCCGGAAACGTTTCCGCGGGCCCGCCGAGCGGCCGGGCGCTGCCGCGGAGAGCCGACCCGCCTGGCATGGAGGAGGCCGTGGACGGCACCGGCGTCGAGGCGGCCTGGACGGCAGCGGCGAACGCCGCGGCGCCGAAGACGACCGACATGTGGGGCGACGCGGCGACCGACGCCGCGACCGACACGGCGTCCGGCACGGCCTCTGACTCGTCCGCCGACACGGCGTCCGACTCCTCCGCCGGCACAGCCTCTGACTCGTCGGCCGGCACAACGGACGACATGCCGGCGGACACGGTGGACGACGTTCCGGCCGACATGTCGGGCGAGGCCGTCGCGGCCTCCGCCGCCAACGATCTCCTCGCCCCGCTCGGCGCCCTCGAGATCCCGGGCCTGGACCGCCCGGCCACCGAACGTGAACTCCTCGCCCTGCGCGGCGACGAGTTGACGCAGGCCCAGCGGACCAAGCCGTACATCGGACCGCGCCCGAGCATCGTCACGCGTCGCGGCTGGGGCGCCGACGAGAGCCTGCGCGAGAGCGGCTTCCGCTACACGACGAAGGTCAAGGCCGCGTTCGTGCACCACACGGCGTCGGGCAACAGCTACACCTGCGCCCAGGCCCCGTCCGTCATCCGCGGAATCTACCGCTACCACGTCAAGAGCATGGGCTGGCGGGACATCGGCTACAACTTCCTCGTCGACAAGTGCGGGAAGGTCTACGAGGGCCGCGCCGGGGGAGTGGCGAAGCCGGTTCTCGGCGCCCACACCCTCGGGTTCAACACCAACAGCATGGGGATCGCCGTCCTCGGCACCTTCGGCAGCGCCAAGCCCAACGCCGCCACGGTCGACGCCGTCGCCCGCCTGACGGCGTGGAAGCTCGGCCTCTTCGGGGCGGACCCGAAGGGGAAGACATACCTGACGTCCGGAGGTGGCAACCTCTACGGAAAGGGAAAGAGCGTACGACTGAACGTGATCTCGGGTCACCGGGACGGGTTCGCCACCGAGTGTCCCGGCAAACAGCTCTACGGCAAGCTCGGCTCGGCCCGCTCCACCGCGGCGCTCTACCAGGGGCGCTGAACCGGCCGCTCGCGTCCGGGAACTCCGGGGCCCGGGGGAGGCCCCGGAGTTCCCGTGGTCCCCGGACGGCCGAGCGCGCATCCGGATGGGGGCACATTCCGCAGCCGTCGGGGGGACAGTCCGCCGGGACCGGGACGGAACGCCCACGCCCTGGAAGTCGCCACTCAAGGGTCTGCATACACTGGCCGGCCGAATGACAGTTCGGCCGGTCCCGGCAGGAAGCAGAGACGACAAGGTGACTGAAGCGATCCTCCTGGTCGGCGGCAAGGGCACCAGGCTGCGCCCGCTCACGGTGCACACGCCCAAGCCCATGGTCAGGGCGGCGGGGGTGCCGTTCCTCACGCACCAGCTGGCGCGGGCGCGAGCGGCGGGCGTGGACCACATCGTCCTGGCGACGAGCTACCTGGCCGAGGTCTTCGAACCGTACTTCGGCGACGGCTCGGCCCTGGGCCTGCACATCGAGTACGTGACGGAGGACGAACCCCTCGGCACCGGCGGCGCGATCCGCAATGTGGCGTCCCGCCTCACCTCGGCCCCGGACGACCCGGTCCTGGTCTTCAACGGAGACATCCTCACCGGCCTGGACATCGGACGTCTGGTGGCCACCCACGAGACGACGGGGGCGGACGTCTCCCTGCACCTCACGCAGGTGACGGACCCGCGCGCCTACGGCCTGGTCCCCACGGACGGGACGGGCAGGGTCCTGGCGTTCCTGGAGAAGCCCCAGACCCCCGAGGAGATCGTCACCGACCAGATCAACGCGGGGGCGTACGTCTTCCGCCGCTCGGTGATCGACACGATCCCGCCGGGCCGTCCGGTGTCGGTGGAGCGCGAGACCTTCCCCGGCCTCCTCTCGGCCGGGGCGCACCTCCAGGGCATGGTCGACTCGACGTACTGGCTGGACCTGGGCACCCCGGCGGCGTTCGTGCGCGGCTCGGCCGACCTGGTCCTGGGGCGGGCCCCGTCTCCCGCGGTCCCCGGCCGCTGCGGCGACCGTCTGATCCTGCCGACGGCGCGGGTCGCTCCCGACGCGAAGCTGACGGGCGGCACGGTGGTGGGCGAGGGCGCGTTCGTCGCGGAGGGCGCCCGGGTCTTCGGCTCGACGATCCTGCCGGGCGCGGTCATCGAACCCGGCGCCGTCATCACCGACTCGCTCATCGGCGCCCGGGCCCGCGTCGGCGAACGCTCCGTCCTCACCGGGACGGTCATCGGCGACGGCGCGGTCGTCGGCCCGGACAACGAACTCCGCGAGGGCGCGAGAGTGTGGTGCGACGCGAGAATCCCGGCCGGCGCGGTCCGCTTCTCCTCGGACCAGTGACGGCCGGGGCGTCACCCCGGCTGCACCACCGCCGCCGAGGGTGAGACCGGCTGCCGCGAGCAGGGGCGGGGCGCCGAGGACACCCTGCCCGGACGGAAACGAACGGGCAGGGCAGCCGACACCGAAACCGTCCCTGAACGGCGAGCCCGCCGCGGCGCAACCTGGTCGGTGAACGGGCGGCGAGGGGCGGGTGTCCCTGAGCGGGGTGAGCGGAAGGCGCGGGGCGTGAGCCCCTGGGCGGGGGACGGGTGGGGGACGGGTGGGGCCGAGGGCGAGGCCCTGAACGTCCCTGGGCAGGGGACGGGCGGGGCCGGGGTGAGCCCCTGAATGGGAGACTGACGGGACGAGGGCGGTGAAGTCCCGGCCGGGAACGGCGGGCGCGCCGGGGCGCAACCCGGTCGCGAACCGGCCGAGGGCGACGGACCTCTCGGCCGTGGGGCCGCTGCGGCCCCGCCTCTTCGGCCGAGCCCACGCAGCCCCTCACAACCTCCCGATGTCCCCGCGGGTCATCCGAGGGGCCCGCCGAGGCGGCACGCGTCCGCTCAGCAGGATCAACCGGGCCGCCCGATGCCGCTGCCCCTCCTGCCCTGGCGCCTGCCCTGATCCCTGCCCCGCGTACGGTTCCAGCAGCTCCAGCATCACGGCGTCGTCGGCCGTCCGGTCCCCGGCCAACGCCCACCCCACGATCCCCGGCAGATGCAGATCCCCCACGCTCACCGCGTCCGCCGCGCCATGACTGCGCTGCACGGTCTCCGCGGACGTCCAGGGACCGATCCCCGGCAGGACCTCCAACCGCGCCTGCGCCTCGGCCGGAGCCATCCGCATTGCCTCCTCCAGCCGCCCCGCCACTCGCACGGCCCGCAGGATCGTCGACGCGCGCTTGTCGTCGACCCCCGCCCGATGCCACTCCCACGAGGGAATCAGCGCCCAGGTCCGCGGCGCCGGCATCACCCACAGCCGTCCGCCCGCCGCGGGCCCCGGCGCCGGCTCCCCGAACTTGCGCACCAGCAGCCGCCAGGCCCGGTACGCCTCGTCGGTGGTGACCTTCTGCTCCAGCACCGATGGGATCAACGACTCCAGCACCAGCCCGGTCCGCGTCAGTCTGAGCCCCGGCCGCCGATGCCTGGCCAGCGCCACCACCCGGTGCCTCGGCTCGAACGCCTCCGGTGAGTCCGCGGCCCCGAGCATCTCGGGCAACTGCTCCAGCAGCCACTCCGCCCCGGGCCCCCATGCCTCGCCGCGCACCGTGCCGTCGCGGGCGGCGACGCGCAGCGTCCCCGGACCGGCGGGGGTGCGGCTGGCCCGCCACACCGACCCGTCCGGCATCGCCCGGAACGTCGGATCGCCCGGCCCCCGGCGCAGCGGCCCGAGCACCAGCCCGAGATCCAGCGGCCCCTTCGGCGCCCAGTCGCGCACCCGCCCGGGTGCCGACGCCTGCCGCGGCACCCCCACCGGCACTCCCGCCGGCACACCGACCTGCCCGCCGCGCACGGTCGTGCGTGTGGGTCGAGGAGAGAAGCGTCCTGCCACGATGGATGTCCCGGGGTCATACGAAAAGTGCTGCTACGAGAGTAGGCGTACCACCCGCCCCTCACGCCGCCGGCCACCCGACGATCACGCACACCCCACCCCGGACCAACGGCACCACCCGCACCGCACGCCTCACCGGAACCGGGCCCCCACCGACCCCGCCCCGACCCCCGCGCCCGCAACGCTCCCCGACCCCCGCGCCCGCAAGGCCCCCCGAGCACCGTGGCCGTGCCCGAGCGCCGTGCCTTCATCGCACCACGACGAAGTCACCCGCCTCCCGCTCGGGACGGGCCCGTGGCTCCTCCGCCGCGTGTCCGACCGCCACCGCTCCCATCGGGTCCCACCCCTCCGGCAGCTCGAGCACCTCCCGGACCACGTCCCGGCAGAACATCGTCGACGACACCCACGCGGACCCCAGCCGCTCCCCGGCCAGCGCGACCAGGAAGTTCTGTACACCGGCCCCGGTCGCGACCACGAACATCTCCCGTTCGGCCGCGTCCCGCCGGGCGTCGCCGTAGGTGTGCGACCCGTCCATCACCAGACACGGCACCACGAGATACGGCGCGTTCCGCAGCACGTCCCCCCGCCGCACCCGCTTGGCGATGGACTTCTCGGACTTCCCGTCCCGCCGCAGATCCGCGACCCACGCGTCCCGCATCGCGTCCAGCAGACGGACCCGCGCCTCCCGCGACTCCAGGAGCACGAACCGCCACGGCGTCGTGTGATGCGGCGCCGGCGCGGTGACGGCCGCCGCCACCGCCCGCCTGACCGCCCCGGGGTCGACCGGCTCTTCGGTGAAGGACCGAACGGTCCGCCGCTGCGTCACCGCCAGCCGCACCGCCTCCGAGGTCCCGAGCCGGAACATGTCGTCCCGTGCCACCCGCACGAGCGCCCGGGCCCCCTCCCCTGCGCCCTCGGACCCGACCACATGCCCCAGACCCCGCACCACGGCCACCGGAAGCCCGGCGGCCTTGCCCTTCACCAGGTCGCCGGCGGCGGCCAGCTCGTCCGCCGTGGCGACGACCGTCGCGCTCAGCGCGTTGCCGTGCGCGTCCGTGCCCCCGCGCAGATCGTCCAGCACCCGCACCCCGGCGGCGCCTATCGCCACGTCCGTGAGCCCCGCCCGCCAGGGCCGCCCGAAGGTGTCGGTGACGACGACCCCGACGTCGACGCCGAGCGCGTCCCGCAGCCCCTCGCGGATCGCCCGCGCCGACGCGTCCGGGTCCTCCGGCAGCAACAGCACCGTCCCCGCAGGGGTGTTGGAGGCGTCGACCCCGGCCGCGGCCATGATCAGACCCTGCCGGTTCTCGACGATCCGCAGTGTCCCCCGCCGGGCCACCACCCGGACCGTCTCGGCGTCGATCGCCGCCTCCCGGTCGTCCGCCCGGACGAGCCGCCCCTCCGCCTTGGACACGATCTTCGACGTGACCAGCAGGACGTCCCCGTCGGCGAGCCCCGGCTCGGCGGCGACGATCAGCTTGGCGAGGTCGTCCCCGGTCCGCACCTCGGGCAGCCCGGCCACGGCCCAGACCCGGTAACCGCTCTCCGACGCCCCGCTCTCCGACGCCCCGCTGTTCGAGGACCCGCTCTTCGACGACCCGTTCACGCGCCCCGCACCTCCTCCGCCAGCCGCAACGCCTCCCGGGCCATCTGCGCGGTCGCGTCGAGGTCGCTCATCATCAGCGGGACGGCCCGGCAGCGGATGCCGGCCGCCTCCACCCGCTCCACGGTGTCCGCGTCCACGGTGTCGACGAGCCAGCCGTCGAGCAGTCCCGAGCCGTAGTGCTCGGCCACCGCCGCGGCCGTCGACTCCACGCCGACCGCCGCGAGCACCTTGTCGGCCATGCCGCGCACGGGCGCGTTCCCGACGATGGGGGACAGGCCCACCACCGGCACCCCGGCCTCGGCGATCGCCTCGCGGATGCCGGGCACCGCGAGGATCGTGCCCACGGAGACCACCGGATTGGACGGCGGGAACAGGACGACGTCCGCCTCCGCGATCGCCTCCAGCACCCCGGGCGCCGGCTTCGCCTGCTCCGCGCCGACGGGCACGACCGCCTCCGCCGGCACCGACGCGCGCAGCCGCACCCAGTACTCCTGGAAGTGCACGGCCTTGCGCTCACCGTCGACCTCGACGGCCACATGGGTCTCGACGCGGTCGTCCGTCATGGGGATCAACCGCACACCCGGCTTCCACCGGTCGCACAGCGCCTCGGTCACCGCGCTCAGCGGATAACCGGCGCCGATCATCTGCGTCCGCACGATGTGCGTGGCGAAATCCCGGTCGCCCAGACCGAACCAGCCGGGCCCCGCGCCGTACGCGGCCAGCTCCTCCTTCAGGTGGAAGGTCTCCTCGGCCCGCCCCCAGCCCTGTTCCTCGTTGATGCCGCCGCCGAGCGTGTACATCACCGTGTCGAGGTCCGGACAGACCTTCAGTCCGAAGAGATGGATGTCGTCGCCGGTGTTGCCGATGACCGTGACGTCCGCGTCCGGCGCGGCCTGCTTCAGACCGCGCAGGAACCGGGCACCGCCGATGCCGCCTGCCAGAACCACAATGCGCATGAAGGCAAGTCTCGCAGGCGGCCATGACAGCGCGACGCGTGGTTGTGGACAACCGCCCGCCTGTGCACAACCCGGCCACCCGTACGAGTGCCCCCCGTCGAGTGGCGTCCGGCCTGCTACGCGCTGACGGTGTCCGCGGGGCCGTACGACCCGGGAGCAGCGCACGTCATCGACGTCGCGTCGGCCGGGCGCAGGTGCGACTGCGGGCGCATCGGCATCTCGGTCAGCCCCGGGAAGTAGACGTGCAGGCTCACCGCTGGCTCCAGGGTGTCGTTGACGACCTCGTGCACGTACCCCGGCGCGAACACCCTCCCCCACTCCCGGCTCCCCTCCAGCGGGTGGACCCCCACCGTCCCGGCCCTGAGCACCCGCTCGCCGCGTTCGGAGCGCTCGGTCAGCTCCCCGTCCAGCACGGTGAACACGCCTGAGGAACTGCCGTGGTCGTGCGGTCCGCTGCCCTGACCGGGCACCCAGGACAGCAGCCACACCTCGTAGCCGGGGCCGGTGCGCAGCAGGTGGTACCAGCGGGACGTCGCGTCGTAGCGGACCAGGTGTTCCCACTGGGCGCGGTCGGCGGCGACGGAGCGGGCCAGGCCCACGAACTCGGCCACGGTGGCCGGATGCTCGCGCGGGGCCTGCAGGAGGTGGGGGACTTCGAGGATGTCGCCGGCGATCTGGAGGTCGCTGTCGCTGTTCATGGGTGCGGTGGTTCCTCGCGGAAGAGGCGGCAGGAGTGGGGGGTGCTGGGTCTCGCGGACCGTCCGCCCGGATCACGGGTGGAACAGAGGCGCCCTGGTGTGGGCCGGAAGGGAGACGGCAGCCGGGTCGCGGTGGACCCGACGGGTGCAGCCGGAGCGCGTTGGGCTCAACAGCTGGGACGACGACAACAGCTACAGCGAACGAGGGCAGCACCGTGGGACCCGGCGGAGCCGGTCGAGGTGAGTGCCAAGTTCGCGAGCATGCCCACAAGGACAGCGGTTCACACCCGCACTGTCAACTCGACACCCGGTATGTGGGACACGGTTCACCTCAATCGGTTCATCTGCGAGGTGAAAGGTTTGTGCATGGGGTGACCGGGACACATGGCGCACATGCCGGGCGCGCGAGCCTCGTGGCGATCCCGTGATCCGAATGTGATCCGGTTCGCTTCCGCGTGCGTGCCGCAACGGGATCGGACCTCCGGGCGTCTCTCCCCGTGCAGGCGCTCTGCGGAACGGTCGCCCTCCGGGGCTTCATCTGCGTGTCAAGGTTTATGGCGATTTGAACACTTAACGCATGGCCTTGGTTCCGCAGAGTGAATAAGCGGCCCAATAGCAGATCTCGGCTTGACTCGCCCGGATCAGCACACTTGTAATTTCACTCGTGTCGTTCAGCCGGAATCGGTAACGGCCACGTCACGGGGACGCGAAAGACAGAGCGAGGGGCGCACATGACCGAGCTGGTGCAGCAACTGCTGGTCGACGTCGACGACGCGGACGAGGAACTCGGCTGGCAGGAGCGCGCACTGTGCGCCCAGACCGATCCCGAGTCCTTCTTCCCCGAGAAAGGCGGCTCCACCCGCGAGGCGAAGAAGGTCTGCCTCGCCTGCGAGGTCCGCTCCGAATGCCTGGAGTACGCCCTCTCCAACGACGAGAGATTCGGTATCTGGGGCGGCCTGTCGGAGCGGGAACGCCGCAGGCTGAAGAAGGCGGCGGTCTGAGGACCGCCCATGCCGCACGGGCCCCACGGCCGGTGCCACGGCGGCACGACGCCTCGATACCGGGGCGCATCGAGGGGCAGGCAGGCACGAGGGTCCGAACGGCCCGTCGCAGGTGGGTTGTCCACAGGCGGCGGGCCGTCGTCCTGCCCAGCCGATAGTGTGGGCGCTCGTCCGAGACGCTCCTCCGCCCCCACACGGCGCAGGCGTCCACCGCAGTCCATCGAACCGGGGCCTGTACCTCGATGTCCGTGCACAGCCACACGGCAGCCCGCCAAGACAGCGCTGCCACACCTGAGTTCCCGCGTCATGTCGTGACCGCGGTGATCGTCTCCCACGACGGTGCCCGCTGGCTGCCCGACGCGCTCGCCGGGCTGCTCGGCCAGGAGCGCCCCGTCCAGTCCGTGATGGCCGCCGACACCGGCAGCTCGGACGACTCCGCGCGACTGGTCGCCGAAGCCCTGGGCGACGACCGCGTCCTGCACCTCGCCCGCCGCACCGGCTTCGGCCAGGCCGTCGAGGAGGCCAACCGCACGGCCCCCGTCCTCACCCCCGAGGAACTGCCGTACCTCAAGCGCCCCAGCGGCTGGGACCCCGTCACCCGCACCTGGCGCGACGACGCCTACGACCTGCCGGAGCTCCCGCACGGAGAGCCCGTCCAGTGGCTGTGGCTGCTGCACGACGACAGCGCCCCCGAACCCGACGCGCTGGCCGAACTGCTGCGCGTGGTGGAGAACGAACTCGAACTGGGCCGTGACGACGTGGCCGTCGTCGGCCCCAAACTCCGCGGCTGGTACGACCGCCGCCAGCTCCTCGAGGTCGGCGTCACCATCGCCCACTCCGGCCGCCGCTGGACCGGCCTGGACCGCCGCGAACAGGACCAGGGCCAGCACGACCACGTCCGGTCCGTGCTGTCCGTGTCCACCGCCGGCATGCTGATCCGCCGCGACGTCTTCGAGCAGCTCGGCGGGTTCGACCGCCGACTGCCCCTGATGCGCGACGACGTCGACCTGTGCTGGCGCGCGCAGACCGCCGGCCACCGCGTCCTCATCGCCCCGGAAGCCGTCGTACGGCACGCGGAGGCCGCCTCCCGCGAACGCCGCGCCGTCGACTGCGCAGGCCGCACCACCGCCTCCCCGCACAAGGTCGACAAGGCCGGCGCCGTCTACACCCTCCTCGTCAACAGCCGCACGGCGCTGCTGCCCTGGATCCTGGTCCGCCTGATCCTCGGCACCCTGCTGCGCACCCTCGCCAACCTCGTCGGCAAGGTCCCCGGACAGGCCCTCGACGAGATCCGCGGCCTGCTCAGCACCCTGCTGCGCCCCGAGCGCATCATCGCCGGACGACGCAGGCGCGGGAAACCGGCGGTCGGCAAGGACGAACTGCGCGCCCTGTTCCCGCCGCCCGGCGCGACCGTGCGGGCCACCGTCGAACAGGCCGTCGGCGACTACTTCGGATCCTCCGACCCCGAGGCCGTCTCCGGAGCGGGAAGGCACGGCGGCGCCGTCGAGTCGGGGCCCGGCGGCGACGACGCCGACTTCCTGGAGATCGAGCAGTTCGCACGCCTCAAGCGCATCGCCCGCAAGCCCGGCCCGGTGCTCTTCCTGATCCTGCTGCTCGTCTCCCTCATCGCCTGCCGCAACCTGCTCGGCGGCGGCGCACTCGCGGGCGGCGCCCTGCTGCCCGCCCCGGCCGACGCCTCCGATCTGTGGTCCCGCTACGCGAGCGCCTGGCATCCGGTCGGCGCGGGCGGCACCCCCGCCGCACCGCCCTACCTCGCGATCATCGCGACCCTGGCCACCCTGCTGCTCGGCTCGACCGGCCTCGCCCTCACCCTGCTGCTCGTCTGCTCGGTGCCGCTGGCCGGCTTCACCGCCTACTTCGCCTCCCGCCCGCTCGTCGAGTCACGCCTCCTTCGCGCGTGGGCGGCCGTCGTCTACGCCTTCCTGCCCGCCGCGACCGGCGCCCTCGCCGGCGGCCGCGTCGGCACCGCCGTCCTGGCCGTGCTGCTCCCGCTCATCGCCCGCGCGGGCGCCGCCGCGAGCGGCCTGACGCAACGCTCCGGAGCCCGCGGCAGCTGGCGCGCCACCTGGGCGTACACCCTGCTGCTGACGATCACCACCGCTTTCACCCCGATCGTCTGGCCCATCGCCCTCGTCCTCGGCCTCGCGGTCCTGGCCGTGCGCCGCCGCGACCTCGTCGCCTACGGACCGCGCTTCCTGGCCCAGCTGGGCACCCCCCTGCTGATCCTCGCGCCCTGGTCGCTGACCCTGCTGCCCTTCGGGTTCTTCACCCAGGCCGGCCTCGACTACGGCCCCTCGACCGCCACCGCGCTCGACCTGCTCGGCGCCAGCCCCGGCGGCCCAGGCACCGTCGACGGCCTGATGCTCATCGGCGTCGTGCTCGCCGCACTGGCCGCCCTGCTGCGCTCCGAACGCCACTTCGGCGTCTGGGCGGCCTGGGCCGTCGCCTTGGTGGGCCTCGTCTTCGCGGTGCTGTCCAACAGCTCCACCTGGGCCGGCCCCGCCACCCTCGTCTACGGCATCGCCCTCCTCGCGGCCGCCGTCATCGGTGCCGACGGAGCACGCACACGTGTCGCCGAGCAGAGCTTCGGCTGGCGCCAGCCGGTCGCCGTGCTCATCGCCTTCGCCTCCGCGGCCGGCCCGCTGCTCGTGGCCGCCGGCTGGATGATCGGCGGCGCCGACGGCCCGCTGGAGCGCCGCGACCCGGTCCAGGTGCCCGCGTTCGTCGCCGAGGAGGCGGGCGACCGCGACCAGGCGCGCACCCTCGTCCTCGACAGCGACGCCGCGCACGTCGGCTACATGCTGGTCCGCGGCTCCGGCGCCCGGCTCGGCGACGCCGAACTCGCCGCCGCCGACGGCGAGAACGAACAGCTCGACAAGGTCGTCGCCAACCTCGTCGCCGGCTCCGGCGCCGACCAGGCCGACCAACTCGGCAAGTTCGCCGTGGGATACGTCCTCGTCCACAAGGGCGCGCCCCGCGAGGCCACCCGCGTCCTGGACGCCACCCCCGGCCTGAAGCGGCTCAGCCAGCAGGACGGCAGCGCCCTGTGGCGGGTCGACCAGGAGGTCTCCCGCGCGGCCGTCGTCGCCGACTCCGGCAAGGGCGCGGCGACCCCGGTCGCCGCGGGCCCCGTCGACATCCACACCACCGTCCCCGACGGCTCCGGCAGCCGCGTGCTGCGCCTGGCCGACTCCGCCGCCGACGGCTGGACGGCCACCCTCGACGGCAAGGCCCTCACCCCGACCACCGTCGACGGATGGGCCCAGGGCTTCGAACTGCCCGCCTCCGGAGGCAAGCTGGACGTCACCTACGACGACCCGTTCACCCACACCGCCTGGCTGTGGGCACAGGGGCTGCTCGCCCTCGTCCTCGTCGTCCTGGCCCTCCCGGGCCGCCGCCGTGACGTCGACGACGACCTCCCCGAGGAGGAGCCGATCCCCGCTCAGGCCGTCGACGGCGAGGGCCGCCGCGCCCGCCGCCTGCGCGCCCAGGCCGAAGCCGAGTCCGACTTCGAAGCCGAGTCCGAGTCCGAATCTCTCGCCGATCACCAAGAAACCGGCCGGGACGACGAGTTCACGCACCCCGGGCAGGAGCAGCCCCCCGTCGCGGTACCGCAGCAACAGCCCTACGGCGACTGGGACCAGCCGACCTATGCCGGCGCCGAATACGGCGGCCACCAGGGCGAGCAGTACCAGGGCGAGCAGTACCAAGTCGATCAGTACCAGGGTGCCCAGCAGTACCAGCAGGGCGGCTACGACCAGCAGGCCTACGACCCCTACCAGGCCGGCCAGTACGACCCGTACGCCTACGACGGCCAGGCGCAGCAGGCGTCGTACGACCAGACCTACCAGCAGCAGGGCTACGACCCGTCGGGCTACGGCCAAGGCGGGTACGACCCCGCCTACGACCCGGACCGGCACCCCCGCGGCGCCGACGACGAGCGTCCCGACGGGAGCCAGCAGTGAACCGCACCACCCTGTCCCTGATCGCCGGCACGGCCGCGCTGGCCGCCGTCACCGGGTTCGCCACGCTCAACCAGCCGGACACCCCCGGCGCGGACTCCGCCCAGGCCGCCGCCGAACTGCCCGTGGAGCGCACGAGCCTGCTCTGTCCCTCGCCCAGCACCTCCGACCTCGCCGAGACGTCCTACACGTCCTTCACGCCGGTCACCAAGGGCACAGGCGCCGACGGCAAGGCCGAACTCGCCCCCGCCGTCGAGGAGTCGGCGGACCCTGCGAGCGGCAAGACGGACGGCAAGACGGACGGCAAGACGGACGGCAAGACGGACGGAAAGGCGAGCGGCAAGACAGACGGCAAGACAGACGGAAAGGCGGACGGCAAGAAGAAGGCGGCCGCGAAGCCCGCCCTCACCCCCAAGGCGCCCGGCGCGCCGGCCGTCGGCGCCACCACGGGTGGCGACGCGCCCGCGCTCGTGGGCACCGCCGAGGGCAGGTTCGCGCCCGGCTGGACCGTTCAGGAGACCACGGAGGTCCCCGCAGGCAGCGGCCGCGGCCTGCAGGGTCTCGCCTGCTCCGCGCCCGACACGGAGTTCTGGTTCCCGGGCGTCAGCACCGCCGCCGCCCGCACGGACTACGTCCACCTCACCAACCCCGACGACTCCGCCGCCGTCGTCGACATCGAGCTCTACGGCAAGGACGGCGCCCTCGCGACCACGGTGGGGGAGGGCCTCACCGTTCCCGCGCACTCCAGTGAGCCGATCCTGCTCTCCACGCTCACCGGCGAGAAGCAGGACGACCTCACCCTCCACGTCAACGTCCGCAGCGGCCGCCTCGGGGCCGCCGTGCAGGCCCTGGACGAGAAGCTCGGCGGAGACTGGCTGGCCGCCGCCACCGACCCGGCGCCCACCCAGGTCATCCCGGGCATCCCCAAGGACGCCACGGCCGTCCGCCTCGTCGCCTACGCCCCGGGTGACGCGGACGCGGACCTCAAAATCCAACTCGCCTCTCCCTCGGGCCTGATCACCCCGGCCGGGCACGAGACGCTGCACGTCAAGGCGGGCAGGACGATCTCGGTCGACCTGGGCGACGTCACGCGCGGGGAGGCAGGATCCCTGGTCCTGACCCCCACGGACCGGTCGGTCCCGGTCGTCGCCGCCGTACGGGTCCTGCGCGGCAAGGGCGCCGACCAGGAGTCCGCGTTCATCCCCGCCACCGCGCCGGTCGGCACGCGCGCGTCCGCCGCGGGCAACAGCGCCAAGGGCGCCATCCTCTCCCTGACCGCCCCCAAGAGCGCCGCCCAGGTCAAGGTCACCGCGTCGGCGGGCAGCGGCGGCGGCACGGCCGTCTCCAAGACGTACACGATCCGGGCCGGCACCACCCAGGACGTAGAACTCCCCGTCCCCACCGGCCTGAAGGGCAGCTACGCCCTGACCGTGGAAACCCTCACGGCCGCCCCCGTCTACGCCTCCCGCACCCTGACGTCCACCCAGGAAGGCGTCCCGGGCTTCACCGTCCAGACCCTGCCGGACGACCGCGGGACCGTGTCCGTGCCGCAGGCCGACGAGGACGTCGCGGTGCTGCAGAAATAGCCCGAAAGGACCGACGAGGCCCCCGAACGGGCGGCGCGCGGGGGCGGTGCTCAGTGCGGGGGCGGTGCTCAGTCCTCGCCGTACCGCGGATCCACCGTCTCCGGAGTCAGCCCCAGCAGCTCCGCGACCTGCTCGACGACCACCTCGTGCACCAGTGCGGCGCGCTCGTCGCGCCCCTTGGTACGGATCTCGACCGGCCGCCGGTAGACGACGACCCGGGCCCGCCGGCCCTCGCGCGCGGGGATCGTGCCGCCCAACGGGACCGCCTCGTCGTTCCACGGCTCCGGGGCCGCGTCCAGCCGCGGCACCTCCAGCACCATGAAGTCCATGTCGGCGAGCTGCGGCCACCGCCGCTCCAAGCGCTCCACGGAGTCCTGCACGAGATCCGCGAACACGTCGGCGCGGCTGGCCGCCAGCGGCACCTGCGGCGGGGCGATCGGCCCCCGCATGCCCCGACCGTGGCGATCACGACGACGGGGACCTGGGCCTGCGGCGGGGGGCGGTACGGGACTGTCCATCACTACTGAAGCGTAGTCCCCGCCGCTCACCGGCGCTGGGCCCCACACGCCTTCCCGGCCAGGCACGGGCCATCGCTCACTCCATGTCGCGGGACGGCCGTTCCGGCCATGACCGGGCTCGATTCCGCATCTCTCCGAGACCGGCCGACTCGTGGCAATTGGCACCCTTTGTACTCGGCGATGACCGTGCCCCGGCGGTCACTTCCGCTCAAGGACTGGTGTTCGCGCAGGTCAGCGGGGTATGACTGGAGTGGCCCGTGGGGCGTTTCACAACACGACACGGTGGAGTGACCTGGTGGAGAGTCGTCGCGGCCCGCTCAAGAGTGCGGTACCGTCCAACGTCGTGAGCCCTGTACGTCGCTGTTCGCGCACCGCCTGCGGCCGACCCGCCGTCGCGACGCTGACGTACGTCTACGCCGACTCGACCGCGGTCCTCGGCCCGCTCGCCACCTACGCCGAACCCCACTGCTACGACCTGTGCGCCGAGCACTCCGAACGCCTCACCGCCCCGCGCGGCTGGGAGGTCGTCCGGCTCCTCGACGGGTCGACGCCCGCCCGCCCCAGCGGCGACGACCTGGAAGCGCTTGCCAACGCCGTCCGTGAGGCGGCCCGCCCGCGGGAACGCGCGGCCGGAGCAGGCGGCCCCGGTCGCGGAGCGGACCCGATGGAGGTCGCCCGGCGCGGCCACCTGCGGGTGCTGCGCTCACCGGACAACTGAGTCCGCTCCCGGCACTCCCCGTCCTTCGGCGGCTTGCTCCGGTCCTTCCGCGCGTCCGTCCTTCCGCGCGTCCGTCCTTCCGCCCGTCCGCGTCTTCCGTGCGCCCGGGGCTTCGAGGATCGGGATCGAGGAATCGCTTTCTGTCCGATTTGCCCCAAAGAGTGGCGAGTTCCGCTCCTGTCCCGCGAACCGAGCGCCGCCGAGGCCCGGTTCGCCGCCCTGCCCTCACCCCCTCACCCGCGCCTCCCTCCTCGCCGGCCCACCTGCGCCCCCGCAACACCCGGCATCGGATGTCACTTTGAGGGGACCTCAGGGCCTGCCTCCCCCGCCCGCACGCGCGCGTGCCCGACGGCCCCGGCCCGGCGGCCCTTGACGCCTCGCGCGGCCGGCGGGACCGCGTCTGCGCGTCCCCCGGGCGGCCCGACCACGGACGGCGAACCGGCCCGGGTAGTTTGTGGTGACCTACAGGACTTCAGGAAGGGCGGCCGTGGCTGCTGATCTGTCACAGATCGTGAAGGCGTACGACGTACGCGGAGTGGTCCCGGACCAGTGGGACGAGTCGCTGGCCGAACTCTTCGGGGCGGCCTTCGCCCGGGTGACCGGCGCCGAGGCGATCGTCGTCGGTCACGACATGCGCCCCTCCTCGCCGGGCCTCAGCGGCGCCTTCGCACGCGGCGCCGCGGCGCTCGGCGTGCACGTCACCCAGATCGGCCTGTGCTCCACGGACCAGCTGTACTACGCGTCGGGCGCGCTGAACCTGCCCGGAGCGATGTTCACCGCCTCGCACAACCCGGCCCGGTACAACGGCATCAAGCTGTGCCGGGCCGGCGCCGCCCCGGTCGGCCAGGACACCGGCCTGACCCAGATCCGCGAACTGGTCGAGAAGTGGACGGAGACGGGCGCACCCGAATCCGCACCCGAGCGGGGAACGATCTCCGAGGCCGACACGTTGAAGGACTACGCGGCACACCTGCGCGCACTCGTCGACCTGACCTCGATCCGCCCTCTGAAGGTCGTGGTCGACGCGGGCAACGGCATGGGCGGCCACACCGTCCCCACGGTCCTCGAAGGCCTTCCCCTGTCCGTCGTCCCCCTGTACTTCGAACTGGACGGCACCTTCCCCCACCACGAGGCCAACCCGCTGGACCCGGCGAACCTCGTCGACCTCCAGAAGCGGGTCCGCGAAGAGGACGCCGACCTGGGCCTCGCCTTCGACGGCGACGCGGACCGCTGCTTCGTCGTCGACGAGCGGGGCGAGCCGGTCTCCCCGTCCGCGATCACGGCCCTGGTGGCCGTCCGCGAGCTCGCACGCAACGGCGGCCGGGGCACCGTCATCCACAACCTGATCACCTCCCGGACCGTTCCCGAGGTCGTCGTCGAGCAGGGCGGCACCCCCGTCCGCACCCGCGTGGGCCACTCCTTCATCAAGGCCGAGATGGCCCGCTCCGGCGCGATCTTCGGCGGCGAGCACTCCGCGCACTACTACTTCAAGGACTTCTGGAACGCCGACACGGGCATGCTCGCCGCCCTCCACGTCCTGGCGGCCCTCGGCGGGCAGGACGGCCCCCTGTCCCGCCTCGTCGCCGAGTACGACCGCTACAGCGGTTCGGGCGAGATCAACTCCACGGTCGCCGACCAGGCGGGCCGCATCGCCGCGATCAAGGCGGCGTTCGGCGACCGCGACGACGTCACCCTGGACGAACTCGACGGGCTGACCGTCTCGTCCGCCGACTGGTGGTTCAACGTCCGCCCCTCCAACACCGAACCCCTCCTGCGCCTCAACGCGGAAGCCCGGGACGAGCCGACGATGACCAGGATCCGGGACGAGGCCCTGGCGATCATCAGAGCCTGAGCGCCCCGAGCGCCCGGCCCCGAGGGACAGAGCGCCCAGCCGGGTGGCCCGCCCGAGTGCCCCGGGCACCCGGCCCGGAGACGGCGTCCGAGCAACCCGCGGCCGAGTCGCCAGGAGTACGAACGGCCCGCGCCGAGCCCGGGGTGACCGGTGGGCACGAACCCCACGACGGTCACCGGGCCCGGCACCCGCCGACCCCGGGTGACCGGTCGGGGCACCCGGTCCCACCGCCTCTCGCCGACCCCGGGTGGGCGGTCGCGCCGCCTCCCGCCCGGCTCGTCGCCCTCGGCCGCGCCGCGTCCGGCCCAGCTCGTCCCGCCCGGCCCCGCCGCATCCCGCCCGACTCCCCCCGCCCCAGCCTCACCGGCGGTACCCTGACCAGGCACTACCACGCACCCCCGCACCACCCCGCAACACAGCCCGGACGCACACCGACCCACCCCGAAGGGACACCTCATGCCGCTCGAAGCCGGCCTCCTGGAGATCCTCGCCTGCCCCGCCTGCCACGCCCCCCTCAAGGAGCAGGACACAGAGCTGATCTGCACGGGACAGGACTGCGGCCTGGCGTACCCCGTCCGCGACGGCATCCCCGTCCTCCTCGTCGACGAGGCCCGCCACCCCGCGTGACCCCGCGCCGCCCCCTCCACCCGCGGCCGCCGCCCCACCCCCCCGGCATCAGCCCCGGGCGCCCCGCCCCACCGGCGCGCGCCCACCCGATGCCCAGCCCCACCGCCAAGCACCGACCTCACCCGGGCGATCACGCACCGCAGGGAGCAGCAGGAACGGCCCCACAGGGCCCCGCCGAACCCCGCAGCCTCCCCGCGCGCACCCCACCCCCGGCCCCGCACACCGACGACGCCCCCCCGGGCGATCGGAGACTGCCGCCATGCTCGACGACTCGCTGCTCGACACGCCGGAGGCCCTCGCCGAGGCCGACCAACGAGCACTCCTGCGCGGCGCGGCCGAAGCCGGCGCCCGCGTCCGCACCGCCGCCCGGCACGCGACCGAGGCCGGCGTCCGCGACCTCAAGCCGGACGGCCGCCCCCGCGCCATCCTCATCGCCGGCCCCGGTGCCGCAGCCGTCAGCGTCGCCGACCTCCTCGGCACCCTCGCCGGCGCCGCCTGCCCCGTCGTCCGCCTGTCACCCACCGGGGTCGCCCCCGCGGCGGGCGCCCTGCGCTGGGAACTCCCGGGCTGGGCCGGATCCGTCGACCTCCTCCTGATCGCCACCCCCGACGGCAGCGAACCCGGCCTCGCCCTCCTCGCCGAGCAGGCCTACCGCCACGGCTGCACCGTCGTCGCCGTCGCTCCCGCGAGCACCCCCCTGGCCGAAGCGGCCACCACGGGCCACAGCCTGTTCGTCCCCCTCGCTACCGCGCCCTACGAACAGGACGAGCAGCCTCCCGTCGCCGCCTCCGCCCCCGGCGTCCTGTGGGCCCTGCTGACCCCGCTGCTGGCCCTCCTGGACCGCATCGCCCTGATCTCCGCGCCGCCCGAGGCGCTCGAGGCGGTAGCCGACCGGCTCGACCAGGTCGCCGAACGCTGCGGCCCCGCCGTCGCGACCTACAGCAACCCGGCCAAGACCCTGGCCGGCGAGCTCGCCGACGCCCTCCCCGTGATCTGGACCGAGGGCACCTCCGCCGGTCCCGCCGGCCGCCGCTTCGCCGCCGCCCTCGCCGAACTCGCGGGCCGCCCCGCCCTCGTCGCCGAACTCCCCGAAGCCCTCGCCGAACACAGCGCCCTGCTCGCAGGCCCCCTCGCCGCCGGCGCCGACCCGGACGACTTCTTCCGCGACCGCGTCGAGGAAGCCCCCGCCCTGCACGCGCGCGTGGTGCTGCTGCGCGACCGTCCCATCGGCGGCTTCACCGCCGCCCCCGCCGCCCGCGACCTCGCCCTCGGCCACGACACACCGATCAGCGAACTCGAACCCGAGGAGGGCGACGAACTCGTCACCCTCGCCGAGCTGATCGCCACCACGGACTTCGCCGCCGTCTACCTGGCGCTCGCCTCAGGGTCCTGAATCCGCCCCCATCTCCACCCCCGGCCCGCCACGGCCGGACGCCCGACGACCGACACCCGGGGCAGGCAGCGACACCCAGGGCAGGCAGAGAGAACAGCATGGACCGCCTCGACAACACCGTCCGCCCCTACGCCTGGGGTTCCCCCACCGCGATCCCGCACCTGCTCGGCACCCGGCCGACCGGCGAGCCGCAGGCCGAGATGTGGATGGGCGCCCACCCGGGCGCACCCTCACGCACCGGCCGGGGCACCCTCGCCGAGGTGATCGCCGCAGACCCGGCACGCGAACTCGGCGCACGCAGCGTCGCCAGGTTCGGTCCCCGTCTGCCCTTCCTCCTCAAACTCCTCGCCGCCGGAGCCCCCCTCTCCCTCCAGGTCCACCCCGACCGCACCCAGGCCGAGCAGGGCTTCGCGGACGAAGAACACCGCGGCATCCCCGTCGACGCCCCGCAACGCAACTACAAGGACGCCAACCACAAGCCCGAACTCATCTGCGCCCTCACCGAGTTCGACGGACTCTGCGGCTTCCGTCCCCCCTCACGGGCCGCCGACCTCATCGACGGCCTCGGCGTCGACTCCCTCAAGCCCTACGTCGACCTCCTGCACGCCCACCCCGAGGACGCCGCCCTGCGCGAGGTCCTCACGGCGATCCTCACCGCCGACCGCGAGGAGACGGCCCACACCGTCGCCGAAGCCGCCGCCGCATGCGACCGCCTGGGCGGAGACCATGCCCCCTACGCCGGCATCGCCCACCACTACCCCGGCGACCCCGGCGTCATCGCCGCCATGCTGCTCAACCACGTCCGGCTCCAGCCCGGCGAAGCCCTGTTCCTCGGCGCCGGCATCCCGCACGCCTACCTCAGCGGCCTCGGCGTCGAGATCATGGCCAACTCCGACAACGTGCTGCGCTGCGGCCTCACCCCCAAACACGTCGACGTCCCCGAACTGCTGCGCGTCGTCCGCTTCGAACCCGGCGACCCCGGCATCCTGCGCCCCGAGGCCGCACCCGACGGCGAAGAGGTCTACGAGACCCCCATCGACGAGTTCCGCCTGTCCCGCCACGTCCTGCCGGAAGGCGGCGCCGCGCACGACCTCACCCGCGACACCCCGCAGATCCTGCTCTGCACGGCCGGGACCGTACGGGCGGGCGAACACCGGCTCACCCCCGGTCAGTCGGTGTTCGTGCCCGCCTCGGAGAAGGCCGAGGCGTCCGGCGCAGGCACCCTCTTCCGCGCCACGGTGATTGTCTGACCGCGCTTGTGGATACCTGAACAGCCGACGCCGGAGCGGGCTGCAACAATGGCCCGCCGGCAAAGGACGGGCAAAGGCCTGAACGGCGAACCACACATAGGTACGAAGGCGAAGGGACAACGCGAACACATGAGCGCGTCAGGCGGCAGTAGGGCGATCGTGGCGGCACTCGGCGCCAACCTCGCGATCGCGGCATCGAAGTTCGTGGCGTTCGCGTTCAGCGGCTCGTCCTCCATGCTCGCCGAAGGCGTGCACTCCCTCGCCGACTCCGGAAACCAGGCCCTGCTCCTCATCGGCGGCAAGAAGGCCCAGCACGAGGCGACCCCCCAACACCCCTTCGGCTACGGCCGCGAGCGCTACATCTACGCCTTCCTCGTCTCCATCGTCCTCTTCTCCGTCGGCGGCATGTTCGCCATCTACGAGGGCTACGAGAAGATCAAGCACCCGCACGAGATCGAACACTGGTACTGGCCGGTGGGCGTGCTCGTCTTCGCGATCATCGCCGAGGGCTTCTCCTTCCGCACGGCCATCAAGGAGTCCAACGAACTGCGCGGCACGCTCTCCTGGTCGCAGTTCATCCGCCGGGCGAAGGCCCCCGAACTGCCCGTCGTCCTCCTGGAGGACTTCGGCGCGCTGATCGGCCTCGTCCTCGCCCTCGGCGGCGTCGGCGTGGCCCTCCTCACCGGCGACGGCACCTGGGACGGCATCGGCACCGTCTGCATCGGCGTGCTCCTCGTCCTCATCGCCCTCGTCCTCGCCGGCGAGACCAAGTCCCTGCTCCTCGGAGAGTCCGCCGGCCTGGAAGACGTCCAGAAGATCGAGGCCGCGGTCGTCGACGGGCACACCGTCACCGGCGTCATCCACATGCGTACCCTCCACCTCGGCCCGGAGGAACTCCTGGTCGCCGCCAAGATCGCCGTCCAGCACGACGAAACTGCGGCCCAGGTCGCCACCGCCATCAACGCCGCCGAAGCCCGCATCCGCGCCGCCGTCCCCATCGCCCGCGTGATCTACCTGGAACCGGACATCTACAGCGAGGCCGAGGCCGCCAAGGGCCCCGACCGCGAGGCCACCCCGGGCGGCCCCGCCCCGCACGCCACCGAGCACTGAGCACGCCCCCGCACCACCCGACAGGGCTCGCCGCACGCCGACGGCCGGCCCTGTCGCCGATCTCGGCCGGCCACGATCGGCGCGATCGGCGCGGTCCGACCGGACGCGGACTGGGGCCGCCCGCGCCCGCGGTGTAGCTTGGAACGGAGCCAGACGTCGCTGCTGATGGCGGTCGGGCGGTCCCGAGCGGACCGGCCGAGGGAGAGAGGGCCTCCGACGGACTGCGCTGCGCGCACACGGGCATGCCCGTGCCCTTCGGGGCACACCTGTGTCCGCCGGCGCGCAGACCAGCCGTATCCACCCTCTCGAACACCCCGAGGAGCAGCTCACCATGACGACTGTCGACAACCGACAGGACTTCAAGGTCGCCGATCTCTCCCTGGCCGCCTTCGGCCGCAAGGAGATCACTCTCGCCGAGCACGAGATGCCGGGCCTGATGGCGATCCGCCGGGAGTACGCGCAGGCGCAGCCGCTGGCCGGCGCCCGCGTCACCGGTTCTCTCCACATGACGGTGCAGACCGCCGTGCTGATCGAGACCTTGGTCGCCCTGGGCGCCCGAGTGCGCTGGGCGTCCTGCAACATCTTCTCCACCCAGGACCACGCGGCCGCCGCCATCGCCGTCGGCCCGAACGGCACTCCCGACGACCCGCAGGGCGTCCCCGTCTTCGCCTGGAAGGGCGAGACGCTGGAGGAGTACTGGTGGTGCACCGAGCAGGCGCTGACCTGGCCGGACAGCCCCACCGGCGGCCCGAACATGATCCTCGACGACGGCGGTGACGCCACCCTCCTCGTCCACAAGGGCGTCGAGTACGAGAAGGACGGCAAGGTCCCCTCCGTCGACACCGCCGAGAACGACGAGCACCGCGTCATCCTCGAACTGCTCAACCGCACCATCTCCGACGGCTCCCAGAAGTGGACCCAGCTCGCCTCCGAGATCCGCGGCGTGACCGAGGAGACCACCACCGGCGTGCACCGCCTGTACGAGATGCAGCGCGACGGCGTCCTCCTCTTCCCGGCGATCAACGTCAACGACGCGGTCACCAAGTCGAAGTTCGACAACAAGTACGGCTGCCGCCACTCCCTCATCGACGGCATCAACCGCGCCACCGACGTCCTCATCGGCGGCAAGACCGCCGTCGTCTGCGGCTACGGCGACGTCGGCAAGGGCTGCGCCGAGTCCCTGCGCGGCCAGGGCGCCCGCGTGATCGTCACCGAGATCGACCCGATCTGCGCCCTGCAGGCGGCGATGGACGGCTACCAGGTCACGACCCTCGACGAGGTCATCGACAAGGCCGACATCTTCATCACCACGACCGGCAACAAGGACATCATCATGGCCTCGGACATGGCCAAGATGAAGCACCAGGCCATCGTCGGCAACATCGGCCACTTCGACAACGAGATCGACATGGCCGGCCTCGCGAAGATCCCCGGCATCGTCAAGGACGAGGTCAAGCCGCAGGTCCACACGTGGAAGTTCCCCGACGGCAAGGTGATCATCGTCCTGTCCGAGGGCCGCCTGCTGAACCTGGGCAACGCCACGGGCCACCCGTCGTTCGTGATGTCCAACTCCTTCGCGGACCAGACCCTGGCCCAGATCGAGCTGTTCACCAAGCCCGACGAGTACCCGACCGGCGTCTACACGCTGCCCAAGCACCTGGACGAGAAGGTCGCCCGCCTCCACCTCGACGCCCTCGGCGTCAAGCTGACCACCCTGCGCCCCGAGCAGGCGGCGTACATCGGCGTCGAGGTCGACGGACCCTACAAGTCGGACCACTACCGCTACTGAGTCCGCAGCCCACCCGCTGAGGGCGCCGTCCGCGCAATGACGGCGCCCCCGGCACCGGGCAGACCCTCACAGGTCCTCCGAGGCAGGCCCCCGCACCCCCGTGACGGGGGCCTGCCCCTTCGGTCCACGGCCGGAACCGGCCGTCAGCCCGCCAGACCCGTCCACCGAAACGACGGACCGGACCAGCCGGCCCGTCACACACCAGGACCCCGATGCCCCGCGGCCGCTATTCGCTCCACGATCCGCACGATCACACCCCTCTCGCACACGAGCACTTCCACTGCGCCCCCGGCCCCTCCGGCTGGCGCTACGTCTCCCAGCTGACCACGCCCACCGGCGAGCACACCGGCTCCGTCGACCTCACCCTCGACGACCTCGGCCGCCCCCTGCGTCTCGAGCTCCATGCCGGCAGCAGGCAGGTACGCGGCGCAGCCCTGGACGGCGTCACCTGGGTCCGCACCGACCCCACCGGCGTCGACGCCACAGAAGGCAACGTCCCCGCCCACGCCTTCACCGGCACGTCCCCCGCCTTCCTCGTCGCGACCACCCGGCTCCTGCGCCTCACCCCCTCCTCCTCGGCCACCCGCGTCCGACTCGTCGCCTTCACGGACCCGTTCCTCGCCCCGCGCACCGTCGACCAGTCCTGGGCCTTGCTGGGAAGAGAAGCACACGCCACTGACAACGGCCCCCTGACCGTGGACGAATACCAGGTCACAGCCCTGGACACCGGCGAACAGCACACCGTGCACATCGCCGGCGACGTGGTCCTCGCGGCCCCCGGCGTCGAGCTGGAAGACCTGGAGACACCCCCGTCCGCATTCGCCTGACCCAGCCCCCGGACAGGCGGACTACGCAGGCGGCACGAAGCCGGTGCCTGGGGCCCGATCACCGGCATCCCGCACCGGAGCAGCCTCGGACGGCACGGGCGACGCGGAGACCGCCGGGACTGCGTACGACGACGGGGACGGGGACGGTGGCGGGGGCGGTGAGCCGTACGGACTCGGCGGCCCCCAGGCCGTCGGCGGCCGGTACGGGTCCGGCTGACCGGAGGAGCCGCCTGCGAAGGCCCTCCTCGCCTCCCGGACCTGCCGCTCCTGCACCACCGCCGCCAGAAACGCGGCCGGCGGCGCCCCCTGCGGGACCGGAGCCCCCGTACGGGCCGCGAGATCATCCGCCAGCCGCTGCGCCATCGACCAGCCGACCTGCGGATCCAGCTGATGCATGCGTCCCAGGTACTGGCGCACCGCCAGCCACAGTCCGTCCGGCACCGAGGACAGGTCGAGCTCCTGAAAACGCCCCGCCAACCAGGGCGGAGGCGGCGGCACGAAACCGGACCGCACCGCCGGAACCCGCTCACGCACCACCAGCGTCCCGGCGAAGACATCGCCGAGCCGTCGCCCCCGCGCCGACACGAGCGAGGCGATACAGGCCACCACCCCGATCGTCAGCAGGATCTCCACCACACCGATGGCACCCCGCACCAGCGCGTGCCGGAACCGGATCGGCCCGCCGTCGTCCCGCACCACCCGCAGCCCGCACGCGGCCTTGCCGAGCGAGCGACCCTGGCTCAGCGTTTCCACGGCGATCGGACCGCCCACCAGGACCAACAGGAACGCGGCGATCGACAGGGCGATCTGCGCGGCCTCGTCCAAAGAGGCCGTCGCAGCCAGCAACGCGACACTCACGACGAGATAGACCACGAAAGCCACGACCAGGTCCAGCAAGATCGCCAACGCCCGGCTGGGCAGCCTGGCAGGCCGCAGCTCCAACGCCACCGCCTCACCCGTCACCAGCTCATTCACGCCCGTCGTCCCTTCCCCGGCCTGCCCCGTGAACCGCCAGTCTGCCAAGCTGAACGCACATCGCGCCGCAGTAGGACAAGCTGACCTCGTCACCGGCCGCTGAAGAACAGCCGAGGAGCAGGCACACCGATGGACCTCGACGTCTTCGTCTCCGCCCACCGAGCGGAATGGGAACGCCTCGACGCGCTCCTGCGCCGTCGGCGCCATCTCACCGGCGCGGAGACCGACGAACTCGTCACCCTCTACCAGCGCGCCGCCACCCACCTCTCCCTCATCCAGTCCAGCGTTCCCGACCCCCAGCTCACCGGCCGGCTCACCCAACTCGTGGCACGCGCGCGCAGCGCGGTGACGGGAACCCGTCGTGCCTCCTGGCGCGATGTGACGCGCTTCCTCGGGCAGGGCTTTCCGGCCGCGGTCTACCGCTCACGCCACTGGTGGGTGCCGACCGCGCTGCTCTCCACCGCCGTCGCCGTCCTCCTCGGGTGGTGGGTCGGAACCCACCCGGAGGTCCAGTCCTCCATAGCGGCCCCCGGCGAACTGCGCGAGCTCACCAGGCCCGGCGGCCTCTACGAGACGTACTACTCGAGCCACCAGGCAGCGGCATTCGCCGCCCAGGTCTGGACGAACAACGCCCAAGCCGCGGCGATGTGTCTCGTCCTGGGCGTCTTCCTGGGCCTCCCGGTCCTCTGGATCCTCTTCCAGAACATGCTCAACCTCGGCATCGGCGGCGGCCTCATGTCCTCCGCGGGCCGGCTCGACACCTTCCTCGGCCTCGTCCTGCCGCACGGCCTTCTCGAGCTGACCGCGGTCTTCGTCGCGGCCGGCACCGGACTTTGCCTGGGCTGGACCGTGATCGACCCAGGCCCCCGCACCCGGCGCGACGCCCTGGCCGAAGAGGGCCGAGCCGCCGTCGGCATGGCGATCGGACTCGCCCTGGTCCTCTTCGTCTCCGGAGCCATCGAAGGATTCGTCACCCCGTCGGGCCTGCCCACCTGGGCCCGCATCACCATCGGAGTCACCGCCGAACTCGGCTTCCTCGCCTACGTCTACGTCCTCGGCGGCAGGGCCGCCCGCGCCGGCGACACCGGCGACGTCGAGGCTGCCGAGCGCAGCGCCACGGTCCCGACAGCTGCCTGATGTGCGACCGGCCTCGATGAACTGCTAGTCTCCTCCTCGCCCCACAAAAGCCGTTGACACGGAGCGCGTGGGGAGGTAGATTCGAACAGTTGCCTGGAACTGGACAGAGTCCGGTCGGCAGCAGGTAGTATCTAGTCGGCCTCTCGAATCGCAGATTCCATCGAGGCCCCCCGATAAGTCGGAAAGCGAATGGCCGGTCAAAACGGCCTGGGACTTCTGATAAAGTCGGAACCGCCGGAAAGGGAAACCGCAAAGCAAAAGCGGGAACCTGGAAAGCACCGAGGAAATCGGATCGGAAAAAGATCTGATAGAGTCGGAAACGCAAGACAGCAAGACCGAAGGGAAGCGC
>NZ_BMTL01000011.1 GCF_014649655.1 Streptomyces humidus
GTACGGCGGCACGGTTCCGCTGGAGACGACCCTCTCCGGATCGGCGTACCAGCTCAAGGACCCCACGCGCGGCAACACCTACACCGGCGACGCGGCCAACAAGACCGACCTGTGCATCTTCGGGATCTGCATCAGCCGCGCCCCCGCGACCCTGTTCACGGACGCCGACAACCACTGGGGCACCGGCGCCGCCGCGGACCGCTCCACGGCGGCGGTGGACGCCCAGTACGGCACCGACGCGACCTGGGACTACTACAAGAACGTGCACGGCCGCAACGGCATCGGGAACGACGGCAAGGGCTCCTACAACCGCGTCCACTACGGCAACAACTACAACAACGCCTTCTGGGACGACAGTTGCTTCTGCATGACCTACGGTGACGGCGACGGCACCCAGTTGGGCCCGCTGGTCGCCCTGGACGTGGCCGGCCACGAGATGTCGCACGGCGTGACCTCGAAGACCGCCAAGCTGACCTACTCGGGCGAGTCGGGCGGCCTCAACGAGGCGACGTCGGACATCTTCGGAACGCTGGTCGAGTTCCACGCGGCCAACGCACAGGACGTCGGCGACTACCTGATCGGTGAGAAGATCGTCCGCTCCGGGTTCGGCAAGGACGCCCTGCGTTACATGGACAAGCCCAGCAAGGACGGCAAGTCCGCCGACTACTGGAGCAGTTCGGTCGGCAGCCTCGACGTCCACTACTCCTCCGGCGTCGCCAACCACTTCGCGTACCTGCTGGCGGAGGGCAGCGGCACGAAGACGGTCAACGGGGTCACCTACAACTCCCCGACGTCCAACGGCTCGACGGTCACCGGCATCGGCCGCGACAAGCTCGGCGCGATCTGGTACCGCGCCCTGACGGTCTACATGACGTCCTCGACGAACTACGCCGGGGCCAGGACGGCCACCCTGAGCGCGGCCAAGGACCTCTACGGCGCGGGCAGCACGGAGTACAACGCGGTGGCGGCGGCCTGGGCCGCGGTCAACGTCAACTGAGTCCGCCCCGGGCGCCCGGGGAAGCGTCCCCGGGCGCCCGGGAATCCGAGCGGCCCGCCTCGCACACACGGTGGGCCGCTCCTGCGTCGCCCCATGGTCGAAATCCCGCTTCCCCGCGGCCGGGTCACCCGTTACGCTCCCTCCGCGCACATCCGGCGCGAGCAGGGGGGGCCGGGTGCCGGAGGCACCCGGGACAGTGGGGACAGTGGGGGACATGAGCGAAGACGTTGCCGCGCCCGAAAAGGGTCCGAACCCGTGGGCTCAGGCGATAGCGGCGCTGGTGGTGGTCGGCGCGCTGGGAGGCGCGCTGTTCGTGCTCCAGAAGAACGACGCCAAGGCCGACGACAAGCCGGCGACCTGCTCGGCCGACGACGAGGACCGCAAGGCCGACGCGGCCGCGAAGGCGGCGCGGCGGGTCTCCGGGACGCAGCTGTGCACGGCGCTGAACCGGGCGGACCTGCCGACGTTGCTCGGCACCCCGCGCGAGCGCGCGCTGACGGCCTACGGCAGTGACGGCTCGGTCGGCCCGAAGGGCGGCAAGCAGATCCCGACGCCCGAGGCGACCGTCCAACTGGACACCTACACGGTGCAGTTGTCGCGTTCCTACGACCACCTTCCGATCGCCGGGACGGCGGACCTGCTGAGCGAGGCGCGGGAGCAGACGGTCGCGGGCCACCCGGCGGTGCTCTACTCGACCCAGACGATCGCCATCCGCTTCGACCTCGGCGGGGGCAAGTCGGAGACCGGCCCCGGCAGCGTCGCCCGGGCGCTGATCGTCGCCCCGGACGCCAAGGACCGCGGCGGCTCGTACGAGCTGACCATCTGGCGCCAGGACCGCATGCGCCCGGACGACACGGCACTGCTGCGCGTCGCGCAGCAGGTCCTGCCCACGATCCCGGGCTGGACGACGACCGGATGACGGTCACCGCCTGACGGTCACCGGATGCCGGCCGCCGGATGCCGTTGACCACCACCCGCTCGCCCCGGCCGGCCGCGGAGGGCCCAGGCAGGCCGAGCAGACCACGGCAGACGACGGCAGGCTGCCCCGGCAGACCCCGGCAGGTCGGCGGGCCTCTACTCGGCGAGTTCCAGGCGTACCGCGCAGGACTTGAACTCCGGCATGCGGGAGGTGGGGTCCAGGGCCGGGTTGGTCAGGGTGTTGGCGCGGCCCTCGCCAGGCCAGTGGAACGGCATGAAGACGGTGTCCGGGCGGATGCCCGTGGTGATCCGGGCCGGGGCGACGGCGCGTCCGCGCCGGGACACGACCGCCACCCGGTCGCCCTCGGCGGCCCCGAGCCGGGCGGCCAGCCGGGGGTGCAGCTCCACGAACGGGCCGGGGGCCGCGGCGTTCAGCTCGTCGACACGCCGGGTCTGCGCGCCGGACTGGTACTGCGCGACGACCCGCCCGGTGGTGAGCAGCACGGGGTAGTCGTCGTCCGGCTCCTCGGCGTTCGGCCGGTGCGAGACCGGCACGAAGCGGGCCCGGCCGTCCGGTGTGGCGAACCGGTCGAGGAAGAGCCGGGGCGTGCCGGGCGCCGGCTCGTCGTCCCGTGCCGGGCAGGGCCAGAACACCCCGTTCTCCTCGGCGAGCCTGCGGTAGGTGATCCCCGAGTAGTCCGCGACGCCGCCCGCGCTGGCCCGCCGCAGCTCCTCGAAGACCTCCTCGGGCTCGACCGGGAAACCCTTCTCGACGCCCAGCCGGGCCGCCAGCTCGTGCAGCACCTCGAGGTCGCTGCGCACGCCGTCGGGGGCGGTGACCGCCTGCCGGCGCAGCAGGACCCTGCCCTCCAGACTGGTGGTCGTCCCCGTCTCCTCCGCCCACTGGGTGACCGGCAGGACGACGTCCGCGAGGGCCGCCGTCTCCGACAGCACGACATCGCAGACAGCGAGGAAATCGAGGGAGCCGATGCGCTTCTCGACGTGCGCGGCGTGCGGGGCCGACACCACCGGGTTCGACCCCATGAGCAGCAGCGCGCGCAGGTCCGTGCCCAGCGCGTCCAGCAGTTCGTAGGCGCTGCGTCCGGGGCCGGGCAGCGAGTCGGGGTCCACGCCCCACACCCCGGCCACGTGCGCCCGCGCCGCCGGGTCGTCCAGCTTGCGGTAGCCGGGGAGCTGGTCGGCCTTCTGGCCGTGCTCGCGTCCGCCCTGTCCGTTGCCCTGGCCGGTGAGACAGCCGTACCCGCTGAGCGGCCGTCCCGCCCGGCCCGTCGCCAGGCACAGGTTGATCCACGCCCCGACCGTGTCGGTCCCCTTGGCCTGCTGCTCGGGCCCGCGCGCGGTGAGCACCATCGCTGCCTCGGGCTCGCAGAACAGCCGTACGGTCTCCCGCAGTTGCGGAACGGAAACCCCCGTGATCCGCTCCACGTACTCCGGCCAGTGGGCCATCGCGGCCGCCCGGGCCTCCTCCCAGCCGACGGTGCGCTCGCGCACGTACTCCTCGTCGACCCGCCCCTCGGCCACGATCAGGTGCAGCAGGCCGAGAGCCAGCGCGAGGTCGGTGCCGGGCCGGGGCGCGAGATGCAGGTCGGCCTGCTCGGCGGTCTTCGTGCGGCGCGGGTCGATCACGATCAACGTGCCGCCGTTCTCCCGCAGTTCGCTGAAGAACCGCAGCGAGGGCGGCATGGTCTCGGCGAGGTTGGACCCGACGAGGATCACGCACCCGGTCCGCGGGACGTCCTCCAGCGGGAAGGGCAGTCCCCGGTCGAGCCCGAACGCCCTGACACCGGCCGCCGCGGCGGACGACATGCAGAAGCGGCCGTTGTAGTCGATCTGCGAGGTGCCGAGCACGACCCGTGCGAACTTGCCGAGCGTGTACGCCTTCTCGTTGGTCAGCCCGCCCCCGCCGAACACGCCGAGCGCGTCGGCCCCGTGCGCGTCCCGCACCCGGCCCAGCTCCCCGGCGATCCGGTCCAGGGCCTCCTCCCAGGTGGCCGGTACGAGCGAGCCCCCGGAGCGCACCAGGGGGGAGGTCAGCCGCACCCGGGAGGAGAGCACCGCCGCCGCCGTGCGGCCCTTGCCGCACAGCGCGCCCCGGTTCACCGGGAAGTCGGGGCGCTCGACCACCTCGACGCCCCCCTTGGGCAGGGGCGACAGGGTCATCCCGCACTGCAGGGCGCAGTACGGGCAGTGAGTGGGCGTCGAGGCGGTCTGCATGCGTTTCAGCGTGCTTCGGCCGTGTTACGCGCCGTGCGGTCTCCTGTTACGGCGGTGTGGTGGTGCCCTCCCCGCCCGCCGTCGGCGCGCGTGAGGAGCTCCCGCGCCGGGCGCACAGCACCCCACGGGAGTCGTCATGGGCCGTGCGGAAGTTGCCGCTGCGGCGGAAGACGCCACACGTGACTCATTCCCTGTCGGTAGTTGGCCGGTCGCACCTGGTTGAAAGATGAAGGGGCGGCAGTACAGTCGACGCTCAAAACCCGCACGACCCCGCGCGAGCCTGCACGACCCCGCACGGTCCCGCGCGACCGCACGGCATCGCACGACCCCGCACGGCGTTCGAAATTCCGGGCCTGCCGCCGCCCCCGGACATGTCACCGACACTCGAAGCAGCCTGGAGGTCTCTCCGTCATGCCTCTGCGCCACCTCACCCCCCGCGACCGGCGTCTCTTCCGTCAGTACGGCCACGGCCCGGCCGTCCCCGTCCCGGATCCGCTGATCCACCACGCCGTCGAACGGCACGCGCTCGCCGCCCCGCACGCGATCGCCGTGGAACACGAGGGCACGACCCTCTCCTACGCGGAGCTGAACCGCCGCGCCGACGCCCTCGCCGCCCGGCTGGCCCGCGAGGGCGTCCGTCCCGGCGACCACGTCGGCCTCTTCGTCCGCCGCTCGACGGCCATGGTGGTGGGCCTGCTCGCCGTCCTGAAGGCGGGCGCGGCCTACGTCCCGCAGGACGTCGGCATCGCCCCCCGCGGCCAGCTCGAGCACGTGGTCCGCGCCGCCGCCACCGCCGTCGTCCTCACCGGGCGCGAGCACGCGTCGAAGATCCCGCCCGGCCCGCGCGTGATCGCCCTCGACGACCCGTTCGACGGCCCCCGCGGCGGCCCGCTCGCCGACACCGTCGCCGGCCCGCTCGCCGCCCCCCTCGCCGACTCCCTGGGCGGCCCCTTCGGCGATCCGCTCGACGGCTTCTCCGGCCACCCGCTCGACGGATCTTCCGGCGAGTCCGCCGGGCCCGCCCCGGCCCCTCGCCGCCGCGTCACCCCCGACGACGGCTGCTACGTCCTGTTCACCTCGGGCACCACCGGACGCCCCAACGGCGTGAAGGTCACCCACCGCAACGTCGCCAACCTCCTCCTGACCGCTCCCGGCGACCTCGGCATCCGCCCCGGCGACCGGGTCGCCCAACTCCTCAACATCGCCTTCGACATGGCGGCCTGGGAGATCCTGGGCTGCCTCGCGCAGGGCGCCACCCTGGTCGTCCGGGGCAGGGACATCGCCGCGACCGCGCGCACGGCCACCGTGCTGATCGCCACCCCGACCGTCCTGTCCGGCATCGACCCGGCGGCCTGCCCCCGGGTGCGCGTGGTGGCCGTCGCGGGGGAGCCCTGCCCGCGCCCGCTGGCCGACCGCTGGGCCCGCTGCGCCGACTTCTTCAACTGCTGCGGCCCCACCGAGACGACGATCGTCAACACGATGAGCCGTCACGACCCGGCCGCCCCGCTGCTGACGATCGGCCGCCCCACCCCCAACAACACCGTCTACGTCCTCGACGCCGACCGCCGCCCGCTGCCCATCGGCGAGGTCGGCGAGATGTGGGCGGGGGGCGACTGCGTCTCCGCGGGCTATCTGGGCGACGAGGCGCTGAACGCCGAGCGGTACGCCCCCGACCCCTTCCTCGGCGGCGACCACCGGATGTTCCGCACCCGCGACCTCGGCCGCTGGACCGCCGACGGCGAGCTGGAGCATCTCGGCCGCACCGACGACCAGGTCAAGGTGCGCGGCTTCCGGGTCGAACTGGACTCCGTGTCCTCGGTCCTGGAGGGCGTCCCGGGCTGCGCCCGCGCGGTGACCCTCCGGCGGGACGCGCGCACCCTGGTCTCCTTCGTCTGTCCGGCGGACGTCGACCCCGCCGCGGCCCGCCGCGCGGTCGCCGAGGCGCTGCCGTACTACTGCGTGCCCGAGAGTGTCATGCCCCTGCCATTTCTGCCCGAGACCGATCGCGGCAAGATCGACAAGCAGGCGCTGCTGCGAATGGTCCAGGAGCGGCCGACGGTGGGTGCCCGGTGACGACATCGCTGAACCGGACCGAGACCGAACTCCCGCCCCCGAAGGGAAAGTTGCGCGGCCTTCTCGCGCACCCCCGGCTGATGCACCACAACCGTCTCGCGGCCCTGGTCGTCGCCCTCAACCTGGCATACGTGTACGCGGGCCGGCCCCTGTCCGACCGCTCCCTGGGCCACGCCGCCCTCGCCAACCTCGCGCTGGCCGTGCTGATCCGCCAGCAGTACGTCGTCAACCTCCTCTTCCGGCTGGCGACTTCGGCCCCCACGCACTGGCCGCTGCGGCTGCGCCGGACGCTCGGCAAGGTCTACCACTTCGGCGGACTGCACGTGGGCGCGGCGCTGGCCGGAGCGGCGTGGTTCCTGGCGCTGACGCTGAGGACGACCGACGGGCCCCTGGCGGCCGTGAGCTGGACGCTGACCGCCCTCCTCGCGGTGATCGTCGCGACGGCGCTGCCTCCCTTCCGCTCCCGCCGCCACGACGCCTTCGAGAGGATCCACCGCTTCGGCGGCTGGAGCGCGCTCGCCCTCTTCTGGACGCACACCCTGATGGCGGCGCCGGGACCCCTCTCCCTGTCGGTCCTCACGCTCGTCACGTTCAGCGTGGCGCTGCCCTGGCTGCGGCTGCGCCGGGTCGACGTCCGAACCGAACGCCCTTCGCGGCACGTGGCGTTGGCCCGCTTCGACTACGGCGTGACCCCGTTCGCCGGCTCCTCGACCGCGATCAGCCGCAGCCCCCTCAAGGAGTGGCACTCCTTCGCCAACGTCCCCGCCCCCGGTGAGTCCGGCTTCCGGCTCACGATCTCCCGGGCCGGCGACTGGACCGGCTCCTTCATCGACGACCTGCCGTCGAAGGTGTGGACGAAGGGCATCACCACCGCGGGCGTCGCCAACATCGAGGTCCTGTTCACGAAGGTGGTGTACGTGGCGACCGGCAGCGGCATCGGGCCCTGTCTGCCCCACCTGCTGGCCGCCCAGGTGCCCTCCCGCCTGGTCTGGGCGACGCGGGACCCCCGGGCTACCTACGGCGACGCCCTCGTCGACGAGATCCTCGCCGTGCAGCCGCAGGCCGTCGTCTGGGACACCTCCCGCGACGGCAAGCCGGACATGGTCGCGCTCGCCTACGCCGCGTACCGCGACTTCGGCGCGGAGGCGGTGATCTGCATTTCGAACAAGAAGCTGACCTGGCAGGTGGTGCACGGGCTGGAACGACGCGGAATTCCGGCGTACGGCGCGATCTGGGACTCGTGAGGACCACGGAGACGGACAGGGAGACAGAGATGGAGACGATGCCGGTGACGGTGACGACGGACAACCTGAAGCTGGAACGCGAGGGCGCGGTCGTGACCGTACGTCTGCACCGCCCGCACGTGCTGAACGCCCTGAACTCCGCACTGCTCGCCGAACTCCTCGCGGTCCTGCGCCCGCTGGACGCGGACCCGACGGTCGGCTGCCTCGTCGTCACCGGGTCGGAACGGGCCTTCGCCGCCGGGGCCGACATCAGGGAGATGGCGGCCAAGACGGCCGTGGAGATGGCGCAGGAGGACTACTTCCGCGCGTGGGAGGAGTTCGCCGATCTGCGCATCCCGAAGATCGCGGCCGTGAACGGCGTCGCCCTGGGCGGGGGTTGCGAGCTGGCGATGATGTGCGACCTGGTGATCGCGGGGGAGTCGGCGGTGTTCGGCCAGCCGGAGATCGGGCTCGGGGTGATCCCGGGGATCGGCGGCACCCAGCGGCTGACCCGGCTGATCGGCCGGGCCAAGGCGATGGACCTCGTCCTCACCGGCCGCACGATGGGCGCACGGGAGGCGGAGGCGTGCGGTCTGGTCTCCCGCGTGGTGCCCGACGAGCGGGTCCTGCCCGAGGCGCTGGCCGCGGCGGCGACCGTCGCCTCCTACGGCCGCACCGCCGTCCGGGCGGCCCGCGAGTGCGTGGACCACGCCCTGGAGAGCGGCCTGCGCGACGGCATCCGCTACGAACGCCGGGTGTTCCACGCCCTGTTCGCGACCGAGGACCAGAAGGAGGGGATGGCCGCGTTCTTGGAGAAGCGGCCTCCGGTGTTCCGGGGACGCTGAGGACGGCAGGACGGCAGGACGGCAGGACGGCAGGACGGCCGGGTGGCTGGGCGGCCGGGTGGCTGGGTGGCTGGGCGACCCGGCCGCCCGGCCCCAGGTCCGGTCGTCGCCCACGGCCCCCACTCGCCGATCGGCCGCCCCAGGGAGCCGTCCCGCCGATCGGCAGGTGAAGTCACCCCGCGGAGCCGAGCGCGCGCGCCACTCCCCGCTCCTTCGGCCCGAGGAAGCGGGGGTCCGGCTCGAACGCCGCGTCCAGGGCCGCCTTGCCGGCCGCGAGGATCTCCCGGGCGCCTCCGTAGTACCAGGTCACATCGTGTTTCGCGTCGACGCCGACGCCGTAGGAGTCCACCCCCGCCGCCTCGCACAGGGCGACGGCGCGCCGGATGTGGAAGCCCTGACTGATCAGCACGGCCCGGTCCACACCGAAGATCTTCTTGGCCCGCACGCACGAGTCCCAGGTGTCGAAGCCGGCGTAGTCGCTGACGATCCGCGCGTCCGGCACCCCGTGCCGGGTGAGGTAGGCGCGCATCGCGTCGGGCTCGTCGTAGTCCTCGCGGCTGTTGTCGCCGGTGACGAGGACGACCTCGATCCGCCCCGCCCGGTAGAGCTTCGCCGCCGCGTCCAGCCGGTGCGCGAGATACGGCGAGGGCTCGCCGTCCCACAGCCCGGCGCCGAACACGACGGCGACATCGGTGCGCGGCGCGTCGGCGGTGGTGCCCAGCCGCCCGGCCGTGGACACGTACAGCCAGGTGGCCGGCAGCAGCGCCAGCACGCACCCCGCCATCACGGCCTGCACCCAGCGGCGCCGACCGGCGCGGGTGCGCGGCAACCGCGGCCGACGGATGTTCATACGGGGTCCCCCAGGTCGGACGGCTCGAACCGCCCGGAAAGCAGAACGAGCGGACGAGCGGACGGTTCGGAAGATCCTTCCGGCCTGGAAGACGCAGCCGGCGGTGATCCGGTTCGCGCCCGCACCGCGCGCCGCATCTCACACCGGCGGCGGGACCGCCGTGAACGGCCGGAAAACACTCGTGACGGTCAGGCAACGGGAGTGCAACCTCGTGCCGTCAGGATGGACGCATGAGCCAGCCAAGCCTCGTCCAGCTCGACGTCCGCCGGCACGCCTGCCGGCCCACGCTGGTCGTCGTCGCCCACGGCAGCCGCGACCCTCGTGCGCTGAGCACCGTCCGCGCCCTCCTGGACGACGTCCGCGCCCGCCGGCCCGGTCTGCCGGTGCGCCTGGGCCATATCGAGCTCAACGAGCCGCTGCTGACGGACACCCTCGCCGAGCTCGACGCCCGCGGCACGGCGGACGCCGTCCTGGTCCCCCTGCTCCTGGCCCGCGGCCACCACGTCAAGCGGGACATCCCCGAGACGGCGGCGGCGGCCCGGGTACGCACGCGCGTGGCCGCGCCGCTGGGCCCGCACCCCCTGCTGGCCGACGCCCTCCTCGCCCGGCTCGTCGAGGCGGGCTGGCGCACCGACATGACGCCGGCGGAGCGCGCCGCGAGCGCGGTCGTCCTCGCCGCCGCGGGTTCCCGCGACCCGGACTCCGCCGTCGACACCCGCCGCACCGCCCGGCTCCTGGCCGGACGGCTCGGCGTCCCGGTGGTCCCCGCCTACGCGTCGACGGCGGCCCCGACGGTCACGACGGCGGTCCGCGCGCTGGCTGCGAGGGGCCGCGAGAGGGTGGCGGTCGCCTCCTGCTTCACCGCTCCCGGCCGCTTCGCGACGGAATGCGCGCAGGCGGCCGACCGGATCGCGTCGGCTCCCCTGGGCACCCACCCGGCGATGGCCGAGCTGCTGCTCCACCGCTACGACCGGGCGCTCGCGGCCGGGGCCGAGAGCAGCGCGGCCTGACGGGGCGCCGCACCGGGGCGGGGTGCGGCCCGCCGCGGGTGAGACCGCCCGTACGCGCTCCGTGAGCCGCCGGAGCACCGCATCCGGGCAGCCGGGCGGCGCCCGATTGTCACCGCCGCCGCTTACTGTCGAGGCATGCCCTACGACTTGCCGTCAACGGAACGCTGGGCGGCGGAGCCCGACAAACGCCCTGGCCGCACCGCCTTCCAACGCGACCGCGCCCGCATCCTGCACTCCTCGGCGCTGAGAAGACTCGCCGGCAAGACCCAGGTGGTGACGCCCGGCGCTCGCACGGACGCCTGGGACGCCACCCCGCGCACCCGCCTCACCCACTCCCTGGAGTGCGCCCAGGTCGGGCGTGAACTCGGCGCGGCCCTGGGCTGCGACCCCGACCTGGTCGAGGCGGCCTGTCTCTCCCACGACCTCGGCCACCCCCCTTTCGGCCACAACGGCGAACAGGCGCTCAACGACTTCGCGCGGGACTGCGGCGGCTTCGAGGGCAACGCCCAGTCGCTCAGGCTCCTCACCCGCATCGAGCCCAAGCGCTTCACGCCCGAGGGCTCCGTGGGCCTCAACCTCACCCGGGCCACCCTCGACGCCGCCGCCAAGTACCCCTGGCCCCGGGGCGCCCACCCCACCGACCCGGCGTCCCCCAAGTTCGGCGTCTACGAGGACGACCGGCCCGTCTTCGACTGGGTCCGCAAGGAGGCCCCCGGCACCCGCACCTGCTTCGAGGCACAGGTCATGGACTGGGCGGACGACGTGGCGTACTCGGTGCACGACGTGGAGGACGGCCTGCACGCGGGGCACATCGACCCCGGCTGCCTGCACGCCGAGCCGGAACGCCAGGAGGTCTTCCGGGTCGCCGTCGGCCGCTACGTCCCCGCCGGCACCGACCCGGCCGAACTCGCGGCAGCCCTCGACCGCCTCCAGGACCAGGAATGGTGGCCGCACGTCTACGACGGCACGGCGGTCGCCCAGGCCCGCCTCAAGGACGCCACCAGCCAGCTCATCGGCCGCTTCTGCCTCGCCGCCGAGGGCGCCACCCGCGCCCGGCACGGCACGGGCCCGCTCACCCGCTACGACGCCGAACTCGTCGTGCCGCACGAGACGCGCCTGGAGTGCGCGGTCCTCAAGGCGGTGGCCGACCGGTACGTCATGCAGCGCGCCGAACAGGCACTGCTGCGCGCCGACCAGCGCGTCGTCATCAGCGAGCTCGCCGACGCCCTCACCGCGCGCGCCCCCGAAGGCCTCGACCCCCAGTTCCGCGCCCTGTTCGACCGGGCGCCCGACGACCGCGCCCGCAAGCGCGTCGTCGTGGACCAGATCGCCTCCCTCACCGACGCCTCGGCCCGCTCGCTGCACGCTCGTCTCACCGGGCGCCCGAGACCGTGACCGAGGGCGCGCCCGATGCGTCCAAACGGGCCCGAACGAGAGCCCGCGTGCCTTGATCGGGCACGTCCCCCTTCCCCCATCACGCTCCGTGCGGGACGCTCGGATGCGGCGGCACGCACAGTGTCATCTGGGGGACACCCCCCAGACCCCCGGGTAGGAGGCATCACGTGGTCGACGCGGATCAGACATTCGTCATCGTCGGAGGAGGCCTGGCCGGCGCCAAGGCGGCCGAGACGCTGCGGACGGAGGGCTTCACGGGCCGCGTGATACTGATCTGCGACGAACGCGACCATCCCTATGAGCGGCCGCCGCTGTCCAAGGGGTATCTGCTCGGCAAGGACACGCGCGAGAGCGTCTTCGTGCACGAGCCCGCCTGGTACGCGCAGAACGACGTCGAGCTGCACCTCGGGCAGACCGTCGACGCGATCGACCGCGTCGCGAAGACGGTCCGCTTCGGGGACGACGGCACGCTCGCCCACTACGACAAGCTGCTCATCGCCACCGGCGCCGAGCCCCGCCGGCTCGACGTCCCCGGCACCCACCTCGCGGGCGTGCACCATCTGCGCCGGCTCGCGCACGCCGAGCGCCTCAAGGGCGTCCTGGCCGCCCTCGGCCGCGACAACGGCCACCTGGTGATCGCCGGCGGCGGCTGGATCGGCCTGGAGGTCGCTGCCGCGGCCCGCGAATACGGCGCCGAGGTCACCGTCGTCGAACCGGAGCCCACCCCGCTGCACGGCGTGCTCGGCCCGGAGCTGGGCGCACTCTTCGCCGACCTGCACCGCGAGCACGGCGTCCGCTTCCACTTCGGCGCCCGGCTCACCGAGATCGTCGGCCAGGACGGCATGGTCCTGGCCGCCCGCACCGACGACGGCGAGGAGCACCCGGCCCACGACGTCCTCGCGGCGATCGGCGCCGCCCCGCGGACCGCGCTCGCGGAGGCGGCGGGCCTGGAGCTGGCCGACCGCGCCCACGGCGGCGGCGTCGCGGTGGACTCCTCGCTGCGCACCTCCGACCCGGACGTCTACGCGGCCGGCGACGTCGCGTCCTTCCCGCACGGCCTCTTCGACACCCGGCTGCGGGTGGAGCACTGGGCCAACGCCCTCAACGGCGGCCCGGCGGCCGCCCGTTCCATGCTCGGCAGGGCCGCCGCGTACGACCGCGTGCCCTACTTCTTCTCCGACCAGTACGACCTGGGCATGGAATACAGCGGCTGGGCCCCGCCGGGCACGTACGACGAGGTGGTGATCCGGGGCGACGCGGGAAAGCGGGAGTTCATCGCGTTCTGGGTCAAGGAGGGCCGCGTCCTGGCGGGGATGAACGTGAACGTGTGGGACGTCACAGAGCCGATCCAGAAGCTGATCGCCTCGCGCACCGCCGTGGACACCGAGGCCCTGGCAGACCCCCACGTACCGCTGGAAAGCCTCAGCGCCTAGCACCCACCCCCGTTCGGCGCCCGGCACCCGGTGCCCGGCCCCGCGCCCCGGTGCCCCGCCCCGCCCCGCCCCGAGCCGAGCCCGGCTCGGGGCGGGGCGTGGGCCGGTTGCGGCAGGTCGCGTCCGCGCGGCGGAACCGTGCAGGTCACGGCCCGCGCACCGTCACCGCTCGCCGGGGATGTCGCCGCACCCCCGTAGAATCGCCACGTGGCAGGACGGATCAACGACGAGGACGTGAAGGCTGTTCGGGACGCGGTCCCGATCGACGCCGTGGTGTCCGAGTACCTCCAGCTGCGCAACGCCGGCGGCGGCAATCTCAAGGGCCTGTGCCCCTTCCACGACGAGAAGTCGCCGTCCTTCCAGGTCAGCCCCAGCAAGGGGCTCTTCCACTGCTTCGGCTGCCAGGAGGGCGGCGACACCATCACGTTCGTGATGAAGGTCGACCACCTCACCTTCTCCGAGGCCGTCGAGCGCCTCGCCGCCCAGGCCGGCATCACCCTGCGCTACGAGGAGGGCGGCTACAACCCCGCCCACCAGCGCGGCGAACGCATCCGCCTGGTCGAGGCCCACAAGGCCGCCGCCGACTGGTACGCCGAACAGCTCGCGGTGAGCCCCGAGGCCGACACCGGCCGGATCTTCCTCGCGGAGCGCGGTTTCGACCAGGCCGCCGCCGTCCACTTCGGCGTCGGCTACAGCCCCCAGGGCTGGGACCACCTCACCCGCTTCCTGCGCGGCAAGGGCTTCACCGACAAGGAGATCCTCCTGTCCGGGCTCGCCCAGGAGGGCCGCCGCGGGCCCATCGACCGCTTCCGGGGCCGTCTGATGTGGCCCATCCGCGACATCGGCGGCGAGGTCGTCGGCTTCGGCGCGCGCAAGCTCTACGAGACCGACAACGGGCCGAAGTACCTCAACACCCCCGACACCGCGATCTACCGGAAGTCCCAGGTCCTCTACGGCATCGACCTCGCGAAGAAGGACATCGCCAAGTCGTCCCGCGCGGTGGTCGTCGAGGGCTACACCGACGTCATGGCCTGCCACCTCGCCGGCGTCACCACCGCCATCGCCACCTGCGGAACGGCCTTCGGCGGCGACCACATCAAGATCCTGCGCCGGCTGCTGATGGACAACGGCAGCGCCCGCGTCATCTTCACCTTCGACGGCGACGCGGCCGGCCAGAAGGCGGCCCTGCGCGCCTTCGAGGACGACCAGAAGTTCGCCGCCGAGACGTACATCGCCATCGCGCCGGACAACATGGACCCCTGCGATCTGCGCCTCGCCAAGGGCGACGAGGCCGTCGCCGACCTCGTGGAACCCCGCACCCCCCTCTTCGAGTTCGCGCTCCGCCAGATCGTCGTCCGCTACGACCTCGACACCCCGGCGGGCCGCGCCGCAGCCCTCGACGAGGCCGCGCCGATCGTCGCCCGCATCAAGAACAGCGGCGCCCAGCACGAGGTCGCCGTCCAGCTCGCGGGCATGCTCGGCATCCTGGACACCCAGTTCGTCGTCAAGCGCGTCGCCCAGCTGGCCCGCTGGGTCCGCGACCGCGGCGGCAAGGGCCCCGCGCCGGCCGGGCGAGGTCCCCAGCCCTACGACGCCGCTCCCCGGTCCGCCGCCGGCGGTCCCGCCCTCAACCTCCGCAACGCCGTCTACGCCACCGAGCGCGAGCTGCTCAAACTCGCCCTGCAGCGCCCCGAACTGGTCTCCCCGGCGTTCGACGCGTACGGCGTCGACGAGTTCACCGCCGCCCCCTACGCCGCCGTCCGCCAGGCCGTCATGGACGCGGGCGGCGCCGAATGGGGCGTCAAGGACGGGCCGGAGTACCTCGTGCGGGTGCGGGAGGCCGCGCCCGACGACGCGGTGCGGGCGATGGTGACCGAGCTCGCCGTCGAGGCGATCATGCGTCGCACGGTCGACGAGAACTACGCGGGCGAGCAGCTCGTGACCGTCCGCCGCCGGGCCGTGCAACGGCGGCTCACCGAACTGCAGAGCACACTGGCCCGCCTCGGCCACACGGACCCGGCCCAGTCGGCCGCCGTCCAGAACGAGATGATGATTCTGACCAGGTACGACAGGGCGCTGCAGCACGAGGGGCCGTCCGCGCTCTGAGCAGCCGCCCGCGGCACGGTAACCGCGTGGTCACGGTCCGGACGCAAAAAGTCACCGCACGCCCCTCGTGGCGAGGTTGTGTCGTACCCCACACTGGTCCCGGTGCCTGAGTCCTCGGAGCGGCCCCCGGAGCAGCGCCGCCGCTCACCTCAGCAGCGATCATCCTGGAGGTCGCCCCCGTGCAGACCCAGACCCGGACCCTGACCCAGACCGACCGCACTGCCGAAAGCCCGACCGACGCCACGGAACCGGACGCCGACACCGACGTCCTGGCCGCGGTCCCGCCGCAGAACCGCACCGCGCACCACCCCGAGATCGAGGCCGGACCAGAGGCCGAGGCCGAGCCAGCACTCGAGACGGACGCAGAGGCCGAGACGGACGCAGAGACGGACGCAGAGGCCGAGACGGGGGCAGAGCCTGCCGACCCGCCCGCCGAGGCTCTCGAAGAGGGCCCGGAACCGGAGCCCGTCGAGAGTCCGCCCCGCGCCCGCGCCACCGAGAGCGGCAGCCCCTCCTCGGACCTGTTCCGGCAGTACCTGCGCGAGATCGGCCGGATCCCGCTGCTCACCGCCGCCGAGGAGGTCGAGCTCGCCCGGCGGGTGGAGGCGGGCCTGTTCGCCGAGGAGAGACTGAGCGGCGCGTCCGACCTGGACAGTGAACTGGCCCTGGACCTGGACCGGTTGGTCGTCATGGGCCGGATGGCCAAACGCCGCCTCATCGAGGCGAACCTCCGCCTCGTCGTCTCCGTCGCCAAGCGCTACGTCGGCCGCGGGCTCACCATGCTCGACCTCGTCCAGGAGGGCAACCTCGGCCTCATCCGCGCCGTCGAGAAGTTCGACTACGCACGCGGCTACAAGTTCTCCACCTACGCCACCTGGTGGATCCGCCAGGCCATGTCCCGCGCGCTGGCCGACCAGGCCCGCACCATCCGCGTCCCGGTCCATGTCGTCGAGCTGATCAACCGGGTCGTGCGCGTGCAGCGCCGCATGCTCCAGGAGCGCGGCTACGAACCCACCCCCGAAGAGGTCGCCGGGCAGCTGGACCTGCCGCCCGAGCGCGTCGGCGAGGTGCTGCGCCTGGCCCAGGAACCGGTCTCCCTGCACGCCCCGGTGGGCGAGGAGGACGACGTGGCCCTCGGCGACCTCATCGAGGACGGCGACGCCGCCAGCCCCGTCGAGTCGGCGGCCTTCCTGCTGCTGCGCGAGCACCTGCACGCCGTGCTCTCCACACTCGGCGAACGCGAGCGGAAGGTCGTCCAGCTCCGTTACGGGCTGGCGGACGGACGGCCGCGCACCCTGGAGGAGATCGGCCGCATCTTCGGCGTGACGCGCGAACGGATCCGGCAGATCGAGTCGAAGACCCTGAACAAGCTGAGGGACCACGCGTTCGCGGACCAGCTCCGCGGCTACCTCGACTGAGCCGGGGCGGCCCCGCGGAGCCGCTCGTCGTCCCCCGACGCGAGCGGCCCCCCGAGGCGTCCGACGCGGCGCGCCCCGAGGCGCCGGACGGTGCCGGCCCGCCCCGGCCGCCGCCCGGTCCGCCTCGGTCACCGCCTGGTCCACCTCGGTCACCGCTTAGTCCACCTCGGCCACCGCCTGGGCGAACTGCGCCTTGTACAGCCGCGCGTAGGCGCCGTCGGCCTCGAGCAGCTCGGTGTGCGCGCCCTGCTCGACGATCGAGCCGTTCTCCATCACCAGGATCGTGTCGGCGTCCCGGATGGTCGACAGCCGGTGCGCGATGACGAACGACGTCCGCCCGTGCGCCAGCTTGGCCATGGCCTTCTGGATCAGCACCTCGGTGCGGGTGTCGACGGAGCTGGTGGCCTCGTCGAGCACCAGGATCGTCGGATCGGACAGGAACGCCCGCGCGATGGTGATCAGCTGCTTCTCACCGGCGCTGACCCCGCTGCCCTCGTCGTCGATCACGGTGTCGTAGCCGTCGGGGAGGGTGCGCACGAACCGGTCGGCGTGCGCGGCCCGCGCCGCCTCCTCGATCTCGCCCCGGGTGACGTCCCTGGACGCGCCGTACGCGATGTTCTCCGCGATGGTGCCGCCGAACAGCCAGGTGTCCTGGAGGACCATGCCGATCCCGGCGCGCAGCTCGTCGCGGGACATCCGCGCGATGTCCACGCCGTCGAGGGTGATGCGCCCGCCGGAGACCTCGTAGAACCGCATCAGCAGGTTCACCAGCGTCGTCTTGCCGGCGCCCGTCGGTCCGACGATGGCGACCGTGTGGCCGGGCTCCACCGTCAGCGACAGGTCCTCGATGAGCGGCTTCTGCGGGTCGTACCGGAAGGACACGTGCTCCAGCGCCACCCGTCCGAGCAGCTCGCGGGGTTGCTCCGCCGCCACCGGGTCCGCCCCCTGCTCGTCGGCGTCCAGGAGCTCGAAGACCCGTTCCGCCGACGCGACGCCCGACTGCACCAGGTTCGCCATCGACGCGACCTGCGTCAGCGGCTGCGAGAACTGGCGGGAGTACTGGATGAACGCCTGCACGTCGCCGATGGACAGGGCGCCCGACGCGACGCGCAGCCCGCCCACCACCGCGACCAGCACGTAGTTGAGGTTGGACAGGAACATCATCAGCGGCTGCATGACCCCGCTGTTGAACTGCGCCCGGAAGCCGGCCTCGTAGAGCGCGTCGTTCTGCTCGGCGAACTGCTGCGCCGACTCCTCCTGGCGGCCGAACACCTTCACCAGCGTGTGGCCGGTGTACATCTCCTCGATGTGGGCGTTGAGCTTGCCGGTGGAGCGCCACTGCTGCACGAAGTGCGGCTGCGACCGCTTGCCCACGCGCGTGGCGACGAGCGCCGACAGCGGCACCGTCACCAGCGCGACCAGCGCGAGCAGCCAGGACACCCAGAACATCATCGCCAGCACGGCGACGATGGTCAGCAGGGAGTTGACGAGCTGCCCCAGAGACTGCTGGAGCGTCTGCCCGATGTTGTCGATGTCGTTCGTCGCGCGGGAGAGGACCTCGCCACGCTGGCGCTTGTCGAAGTACGACAGCGGCAGCCGCGACAGCTTCGTCTGCACGTCCTCGCGCATCCGGAACATCGTCCGGTTGACGGCCCTGTTGACCAGGCGAGTCGCCACCGCCATCAGCAGACCGGCGACCAGGAACACCCCGAGCGCGAACAGCAGGACCTCGCCGACCGCGTCGAAGTCGATTCCCTTGCCGGGGGTGAAGTCGGTGCCCCTGAGCATGTCGGCGACACCGCTGTCGCCGCGCTCGCGCAGCGAGTCGAGCACCTGCTCCTTGCTCGCCCCGGCCGGCATCTCCCGCCCGACGATGCCCGCGAAGACCAGGTCGGTGGCCCTGCCGAGGATCTTCGGCCCCACCGCGTTGAGGCCGACGCTCAGGACGACGCAGAACAGCATCGCGTAGAGGGTGAGCCGTTCCGGTCGGAACCGGGCGAGCAGCCGCCTGCCGGACACCTTGAAGTCCAGCGAGCGGGTCTCGGGACCGCCGCCGGCCATCATGCGCCCCATGGGCCCGGCCATCAGGCTGCCTCCGCTTCCGTGAGCTGGGAGAGCACGATCTCCCGGTAGGTCTCGTTGTCCGCCATCAGCTCGTGGTGCGAGCCGACTCCGACGACCCGGCCCTCGTCGAGGACGACGATCCGGTCGGCGTCGCGGATGGTCGCCACCCGCTGGGCGACGATCACGACGGTCGCCTCGGCGGTCTCCCGGCCGAGCGCCTCGCGCAGCGCCGCGTCGGTCGCGTAGTCGAGAGCGGAGAAGGAGTCGTCGAAGAGGTAGATCTCCGGCCGCTGCACGAGCGTCCGGGCGATGGCGAGCCGCTGCCGCTGGCCGCCGGAGACGTTCGTGCCGCCCTGCGAGACGGGGGAGTCCAGCCCGTTCTCCAGCTTGCTGACGAAGTCCCTGGCCTGCGCCACCTCCAGCGCGTGCCACAGCTCCCCGTCGGTGGCGTCGGGATTGCCGTAGCGCAGGTTGGTCGCGATCGTGCCCGCGAACAGGTACGGCTTCTGCGGTACGAGACCGACGGTCTTCGCCAGCAGGGTGGGCTCGACCTCGGCCACGGGGACCCCGTCGACGAGGACCTCGCCCTCGGTCGCGTCGAACAGCCGGGGGACCAGCCCGAGCAGCGTGGACTTGCCGCTGCCGGTCGAGCCGATCACGGCCGTCGTCTCGCCGGGGCGGGCCACGAGCCCGATGCCCTTGAGGACGGGCTCCTCGGCCCCGGGGTAGCGGAACCCGGCTCCCCGGATCTCCAGATGCCCGTGCCGGCGCAGCTCGGTGACCGGGGCCAGGGGCGGCACCACGGACGACGAGGTGTCCAGCACCTCCTGGACGCGCTCCGCGCACACCTCCGCGCGCGGCACCATCATGAACATGAAGGTGGCCATCATCACGGAGATGACGATCTGCATCAGATAGGCGAGGAACGCGGTCAGGTCGCCGATCTGCATCCCGCCGCTGTCGATCCGGTGGGCCCCGAACCAGACCACCGCGATCGACGACAGGTTCACCGTCGTCATGACCACCGGGAACATCAGCGCCAGCAGGTTGCCGCTCTTCAGCGACATGTCGGTGAGGTCGGCGTTGGCCTTGCGGAAGCGCTGCTGCTCGTACTCGTCCCGGACGAAGGCGCGGATCACCCGGTTGCCGGTGATCTGCTCGCGCAGCACCTGGTTCACGGTGTCCAGCCGCACCTGCATGGACCGGTACAGCGGACGCAGCCGCCGCACGATCAGCGTCACGCAGATGCCCAGGGTCGGCACCACGGCGACCAGCACCCCGGACAGCGGAACGTCGAGGCCGAGCGCCAGCACGATGCCGCCCACGCACATGATGGGCGCCGACGCCATCAGCGTGAACGACATCAGGGCCAGCATCTGGATCTGCTGGACGTCGTTGGTGGTCCGGGTGATCAGCGAGGGAGCGCCGAACTGGCCGACCTCGCGGGCGGAGAAGGACTGCACTCTGTCGAAGACGGCCCCCCGTACGTCGCGGCCGAGCGCGGAGGCGGTCCTCGCGCCGTAGTACACGGCGCCGATGTTGCACACGACCTGCGCCAGCGAGATGGCGATCATCACGCCGCCGAAGGACAGGATGTACCCCGTGTCCCCCTTGACGACGCCGTTGTCGATGATGTGGGCGTTCAGCGTGGGCAGGTAGAGGGTGGCGCAGGTCTGCAGCAGTTGCAGGAGCACCAGCAGGCTGATGGGTTTTCGGTAGGGCCTGAGGTAGGTCCTCAGCAGTCGTATGAGCACGCTACGTCTCTCGGAGTCGGCGGGGAGAGGCATTCGTTGCCCCTGGCCCCTATCGTCGGACACCTACCCCGCGTTACCTCAACCGATTAAGCCGAAGGCAGCCCTTTTACGGCCGTGGACCGCGCACGGTGGTGCACCGGGCGCACCCGGTGACCCCGATGCTCCCCCCGCACCCCCAGCGCTCCCGCTCCCACCGGTACTCCCGGTCCACCCGGTATTCCCGGTCCACCCGGTACTCCGGATACGCCCGGTGCATCCGGTGCTTCCCGTGCCCCGGTGCGGTCGAGCGAGCCCCTCACGCGCGGAACGCCCCCGGATGCGTCTGCTCCCGCACCGAGACGAACTGCTGACGCACCGCCTGGCCCACCGCCAGCTCCTCGCCCGGGTCCAGAACCTGCGCCGCCGCCCCCTGCCAGGCCGGCGGGGTCCGTGGATCCAGGGTGCCCTGCGAGGCGCCGAGCGCCCACGCGGCCTGCCGGGCCGCCCCGATCGCCGCGTAGTCCGCGGGCTGAGGCACGACCACCTGGGCCCCGAACAGCGCCGGTGCCGCCGCCTGCACCGCCGGCAGTTCCGCCGCGGCCCCGAGCAGGAAGATCCGCCGCACGTCGACCCCCCGGCCGCGCAGCACGTCCAGCGCGTCCGCGAGCCCGCACAGCATGCCCTCGAACGCGGCCCGCGCGAAGTGCTCGGGCTTCATGGACTCACGTCGCAGCCCCGCCAGCGTCCCGGCGGTGTGCGGCAGGTTGGGGGTCCGCTCGCCCTCCAGATAGGGCAGCATGACGAGGCCGTGCGACCCCGGAGTCGACTTCATCGCCAGATCCGACAGCGCCTCCAGATCGGGCGCTCCCACCAGCTCGGCGGCCCCCCGCAGCGTCCGCACCGCGTTCAGGGTGGTGACGACGGGCAGATGCATCCCCGTCGCGTCGGCCAGGGAGGTGATCATCCCGCTCTGGTCGACCAGCGCCTCGGGGTGCACGGCCATCACGGAGCCGGAGGCGCCGAGCGACACGACCGCGTCGCCCCGCCCGATGCCCAGTCCCAGGGCCGCGGCCATCGTCTCGCCCGTCCCGGCCGAGATCAGCAGTCCCTCGGGTGTCGTGCCGGCCGCGTCGGACGGCCCGATCACCTCGGGCAGCATCACCTGGTGACCCAGCGCCAGCTCCACGAGATCAGGCCGATAACCGCCGGTGGCGGGCGACCAGTAACCGGTCCCGGAGGCCCCGCCGCGATCGGTGGTGCGTCTCACGGGCCGCCCGAGCAACTGCCACACCAGCCAGTCGTGGGCCTGCAGCAGCACCGCGGTCCGCGCGGCGGCCTCGGGCTCGTTCTTCGCCAGCCAGCGCAGCTTGGTCACCGGATGGGCGGCCTGCGGCACGCACCCCACGGCCTGCGCCCACGCCTCGCGCCCGCCGAGCGCGTCGACCAGGTCCGCCGCCGCGACCTGCGCGCGCTTGTCCCCGCCGACCATCGCCGGACGCACGGTGTTGCCCTGCGGGTCCAGCGGCACGAGGGCGTTCTGCTGTGAGGACACGCCGATGGCCTGCACCCCCTCCAGCAGCCCGCCGCCCGCGGCCTCGCCCAGGGACAGCAGCCAGGCCTGCGGATCGACGTCGGAGGGCCGCCCGCCGCCCTCGGCGCTCTCCACCGGATGCGGCGCGTATCCCTGCCGGAGCACGGCTCCGGTGTCCGCGTCGCAGACGACGATACGAGTGAAATCGGGCGAACTGTCCAACCCGGCGACTATCCCCATGGTGAAAATTCTGCCGCACTCTCCGCTCGGGTCTCGCCGTCCGGCGCCGCCGGGGTCACGGCTGTCCGGCGGGCGCCGCCGCGTCGTGCCTGGTGGCGCAGCTCACCACGCCCCCAGAGGTTTCCGGGGGCGTGGCGTTTCCCCGTAGAAAAGGACTGCCGCACCGTGGAGCCGGACGTGGGAGCCGGGGGGCGCGGCTAGGTGGTGCTGCTGCCCCAGTCGTCGTCCCCGCCGTTGTGGGTGCTGCGCTCCTTCAGCGAGCGCACCCGGCTGGACACCGACTCGGGCATCCGGTCGCCGACCTTGTCGCTGACCGCGTGGTACGCCTTGCCCGCGTACTGCCGGCCCTGCTGGGCGGCGGTCTCGGCGGTGTTGCGCACGGCGGGGTTCTGCGCGACCTGCCGGGCGGACTTCTTCAACTGCTCGTAGCGCTCGCGCCCGGCACGCGTGCCCAGTACGTAACCCAGAGCCAGTCCGACGACGAACGTGAGCTTGTAGCGCATGACTGCCACCCTTCCCTCGTGCTGGTCCCTGGCACGGCGACGGTGCCGGGGGGAACCGATTGGCGGAGCACCCCCCTGCTTGCGCTAATGTATGTGTCGCAGCGAGCGAGCGCTTCCTGGCGATTACCCAGGCAGGCACGATCGATGCAACGAGGCATTCCCCTGTAGCTCAATTGGCAGAGCAGCCGGCTGTTAACCGGCAGGTTACTGGTTCGAGTCCAGTCGGGGGAGCTCGGTCCCCTGTAGCTCAATTGGCAGAGCAGCCGGCTGTTAACCGGCAGGTTACTGGTTCGAGTCCAGTCGGGGGAGCATCGTGAACGAGGACCCCGTGGGGGTCCTTTTTCATGTGGGTGTCACGTGGATGACAACCGTGCAGGCCAGAGGTGTCGGCCTCGCGGTCGCGGCAAGGTCGGCCAGCCGGAGCGTGAGATCGTATGAGCGGCTATGCTGCGGCAGACGGCGCGCACGCATGTACGCGACACGCCGCTATGGGGCGGTAGCTCAGCCGGTTAGAGCAGCGGACTCATAATCCGTCGGCCGTGGGTTCGAGTCCCACCCGCCCCACCTGTGCAGGTCGCTGACCTGCGGAAACGTTTGTTTTTGGGTGTCTGAGCGTCAACTTTGCCTGGACGGACTGAATCCGCTGCTCGTGGGTTTGGGGTCCGGTGGTGGTCGGGGGAGCTCCAACCCGTCTGACCTGCGGCGAAGTGGGTGATCTTGGTTGTCGCTCGCTGTCCGGGCGACTGCCCTGAGGCGCGATGCCAAGACTCAGGGGCCGTACAGGGGCCGGGACGGCGAAGGTGGGTCCAGCTGAGGGTGTCGCCGGGCCGAATCGTTGTCTCATTTGCTACGCACGCGGCATGGGCTGCCGTCCATGGCGCCGACAGTGGAGGCGGCGAGGATGCCGTACGCCTGGTGCGCAGGCCCGAGGCGAGGAAACGGCCCGAAGAGGAAACGGTCCTGAAGGGGCACACCGAGCTCTCGCCGGGCTCCCCATGGTTCGGTTGGCCAGATCGCCGGGCGGTCAGTGGGGTTGGCCCGGCCGGTCGTCGAGGGAGCAGTCGGCATCCGCGCCGACAGGGGGTCGGCTGCTGTCGGCGTCATGGACGATGTGACGACCGGAAACCCTCAGCGGCCGGGCCCGGGGCACAACTGACGACCTCTGGCCATCCCGTTGATCTCCGACTTCACAGGCCCTTCGAAGGAACAGGCTGACACGGGCTGGAGTTCGTCGGGGCGGAGGCAATCGGGCGGCCCCCGTATGGGCAACCTCATCTGACCTGCGAAAACGTCAAGGACACGAGCGCGCTTCGGAGGACACCAAGGTCACGCGGACCGTCAACGTGGCCCTGACCGGCGACCCCAGCTGGGCGCGGTGATATCAAAGTTGGCCCGAGTCGACGTCGTCCGGGGCAATGTGACCGGCAAGCCTGCCAACAAGGACACCTTCACCGCGTCGACGGCGAGGGGCCAACCCGCATGTGGCCGTCTGCCTGGCAGCCGCCCGCCCCGTAACCGTTCGCGGTCCCCGGGACGCTGTCCCCAGCGCCGGGGTCAGCGGGCGAGGACGCGGTTCAGCCAGGCCAGCAGGTCGCTGACGATCTCCTGTCTGTTCGTCTCGTGGAACAGTTCGTGGCGGGCTTCGGGGTATCTGAGATACGTCACGTCGTTGAGGCCGGCCTCGCCGTAGCGTTCGACAAGCAGGTTGCTGAGTGAGAGATCGGCGTTCAGCGGGTCGTGATCCCCGACCAGGACGCAGATGGGCAGATCCGCCGGGATTCCCTTGGGCTGGGCAAGTGACGTCGAGGCGATGGTGATGTCGGCCATGCCCTGGGCGTCGAGGCTGAAGCCGCACATGGGGTCGGCGAGGTAGGCGTCGACGGCCGGTTCGTCCCGGCTGAGCCAGTCGAACGGCGTGCGGCTGGGCTGGAACGCCTGGTTGAGCGCGAGCAACGGGTTTCCTCCCTCCGCGGCGTCCCGCGCCTGTGCCGCGAGCATGACGTCGACCGCGGTGGTGCCGGCGAGAGCGAGCGCGTCGATCAAGTGGGAGTGGTCCAGGACGTACTGCTGCGAGGCGAAGGAACCGAGGCTGTGCCCGAGCAGCACCAGGGGCAGGCCGGGGTGCTGCTCGCGGATGGTCTCCGACAGGGTGGCCATGTCACTGACGAGTCGGTTCCAGCCGTCGTCCCCGAGATGACCGGGCTCGGCGTGCCTGCTCAGCCCGTGTCCGCGGTGATCGTTGGCATAGACGGTGTATCCCTGAGCGGTCAGCTCCGCCGCGAGGGGGGCGTAACGGCCGGCGTGCTCTCCCATGCCGTGGGCTATCTGGACGACGGCTCGCGGTGGGGTGTCCGGCTTCCATACGTGCACGTGGATCTGGACGCCGTCTTCGCTGTCGAAGGTGAACATCGGACTCCTTGTCCTGGGTGTGCGGGGCAGCCCTGAGTGCCCCGCCGGGTCGTAGGGGGTGGGCTGCCCGAGCGGTTCGGGCTCACGGGGGTCGTGGTGTCGGGCGGTTGGGGCCGCCCGGCCGGGTCAGGCGTGCTGTTCGCCGAGGTAGCCGGCGACGATCCGGGACTGGTCGGCCCGGAGTTCCCGGGCCGTGGCATGCGTGGTGATCTCGCCGTGGGACAGGACGTAGCCGCGGTCGGCGATGTCGAGGGCGAGCCCGACGTGCTGTTCGACGAGCAGCACCCCGCAGCCGGTGTCGTCGGCATAGCGCCTGACGATGGGCAGCAACTCCTCGACGATGATGGGTGCCAGGCCGAGGCTGAGCTCGTCGAGCAGGAGCAGCTTGGGGCCGCGGGCCAGGGCTCGTCCCATGGCGAGCATCTGCTGCTCGCCGCCGGAGAGCAGTCCTGCCTTGCGGTCCTGGAGGCGGGACAGGGCGGGGAAGTAACGCTCGGCGGCCGTCTGGTCGAGGCGCTCGCCCCGGTGACTGAGGCGCAGGTGTTCCGCCACCGTGAGGCCGGAGAAGATGCCGCGTCCTTCCGGGACGTGGGCGATGCCGAGGCGGGCGCGCGTCGCTGACGGAATCCTGCCGAGGTCCGTTCCGTTGAAGGTGATCGTGCCTGCAAGAGGGCGCAGCAGGGCGGAGACGGCCTTGAGTGTGGTGGTCTTCCCCGCTCCGTTGGCCCCGAGGAGGGCGACGACTTCTCCCTCGCCCACTTCGAGGTCGATCCCGCGGATGACAGCGGCTCCGTCGTATCCGGCGGTGAGGCCGGCCACCTCCAGGACTGGGGTACTCATGGTGTCTCCGGTGTGCTGGTGGGGGCCTTGGCGGAGCCATTGCCCGAAGTGCCGGACGCGGTGGCGGGCTGGGCGGCGGAAGCCCCGAGATAGGCGGCGATGACGGCTGGGTCGGTTCGGACCTGTGCCGGTGTCCCGGAGGCGATCACCTTGCCGAACTCCAGGACGACGATGTGGTCGCAGATCCCCATCACGAGGCTCATGTCGTGGTCGATGAGGAGCAGCGCGGTGCCGGCGTCAGCGACCGCGCGCAGTCTGTGTCCGAGTTCGGCGCTCTCCGTCGTGTCCAGGCCGGCCGCGGGTTCGTCGAGACAGATGACGCGGGGCCGGGCCGCCAACGCCCGCGCCACACCGACGAGTTTGCGTCTGCCCTGGGACAGCTCGCTTGCCGAGGCGTCGGCCAGGTCCTCCAGCCCCAGGGCCGAGAGGGCCTCCGGGACAGCGGGGTTCGAGAGCGGGCGGCGGCCGAAGGTCTCGCCGAGCGCGGTCCACCACGTCGAAGGGTCCGCCGTGACCTGGAGGTTCTCCGTGACCGTGAGGTCTTCGAAGAGTTCGCTGCTCTGGAAGGTGCGGGCGAGCCCTCGGCGGGCCCGTACATGGGGCGGCCGTCCGGTCAGGTCCTTGCCGTCCAGTTCCACCCTTCCCCGGGCGGTGACGAGGCCGGTGACCGCGTCCACGAACGTGGTCTTGCCGGCCCCGTTGGGGCCGATGAGCCCCACGAGTTGGCCCTCGCCGACCTGCAGGGAGACATCGCTGAGCGCGTGGACGCCGCCGTAGCTGACGCCCAACTGCTGGACAGAGAGCACGTTCACGATGCGACCTCCTTGGCGTCGGCAGCGGTACGGCCGAGGCGGATCTCCGGGGAGCCGACGGTGGATGCGCTGTCGCTCGGTGGTCCCGTCGTGGCCGCCGCACGTTTCGCCCTCTTCGCCGTCCTCCGGCGGTGGGCGGCGCCCGCGATGCCGTCGGGGTTGGCGATCAGCGTCACGATCAGGGAGACGCCGCCGAAGAGCAGGGCCCAGGTCCCCTTGATCCCGAACCACTTGTCCAGCGCGTGGGGCAGCAGCGCCTCGGTGGACATCAGCCCCGCTGTCACGGCTCCGGACACCATCGTGATGCCGCCGATGTAGGCGAATCCGATCAGGCCGAGGGCGGCCAGAGCGGTGAAGCGGGCGGCGCTGATCGAGCCGAAGTTGTAGCCGTAGAGGGTGCCGGCGGCGCTGGCGATGAAGGAACTGATCGCGAACGCGGCGATCTTCACCGCCCGCACGTCGACACCGGCCGCCGCAGCGGCGCGCTCGTTGGAGCGGACGGCGAGCATCCGCCGGCCGAGTCCGGTGCGCCTGAGATGGGCGACGTACAGTCCGAGCGCGACGGTGACGGCCAGGACTAGGAAGCCGAACATGGGGCTGGGTTCGTTGCCGTCCAGGCCGCGGAAGTCCGCCTTCGGTCCGAGGTCGGTCCCGAACAGGCGCGGCGGGGGTACGGACACTCCGGCCGTTCCGCCGAACCAGGTGTTGTTGAACAGCGCCTGTTCCATGGCCAGGGCCGCGGCCAGGGTGACGACGGCCAGGCTCACACCCCGCACCCGCAAGGCGGAGACGCCCGCGGCCACTCCGAGCAGTGTGGCCAGCACCATCGCGCCGAGGGCGGAGAACGGGAACGGGATCCCCCACCCGACCGAGAGGTGGGAGAGGACGAAGCCCGCGGTTCCGGAGATCGCGAGCTGCATCACGGAGATCTGTCCGACGTAGCCCGTGATGACGACGTACGACAGGACGATGACCATGCCGATCATCGAGTTCGTGAGTGCCTGGCGGAAGTCGAACGGGAGCACGATCAGTGCGGCGACGGCGACCGCGGCGGATATCAGGGCGGGACGCAGCAGCCGCTCGGGCAGGGGCACCTCGGGCAGCCGCTGTTCGACGCTTTCACCGCGGCGCGGCAGACCGGCGCCGCGCACGTACAGGGCGACGACCATCAGGGCGAAGACGAGGAGCTGCTGGAGGCCGGGCATCGCGTTGCCGTTGTCGGTCGGGAACCAGCTCTGTGTGGACAGGTAGTACACGATCGACTGGAGCACTCCGATGAGGATGCCTGCGGTGCAGGCGATCCACAGCGAGGTGAACCCGGCGAAGAGGGCGGCGGCCAGGGCCGGGACCACCTGCAGGGGGAGCGTCATGGAGTCGACCTGGACGATGGGCGCGGCCAGGACACCGAGCAGCCCGGCGACCAGGGCGGCCAGGAGTGTGTTGGCCATCGAGACGCTGTTGGGTGACAGGCCTGCCAGCAGAGCGGCCTGTTCGTTCTCCGCGGCCGCGCGGGTGGCCAGGCCGAAGCGGCTCCACCGGTACAAGGACCCGAGGACCAGGGCGATCACGACGACCAGTCCGGCCAGGACGAAGCGGTCGGAGGGTGTGGTGATGCCCAGCATGGTGACGGTGCCGGCCGGAAGGATGCTCGGTGCCTGCTGCGGCTGAACCCCGAAGACCAGGAGCACGGTGGCCTGCAGGGTGAGCAGGATACCGAGGGAGGCCGCGAGTTTGGCCAGGGGCGAGACGGTTCGCAGCGGCTTGAAGACCGCCACCTCCGTGAGCACTCCGACGGCGACCGCGACCGTGAGGGCCCCGGCGAGAGCGGGCCCGACGGGCAGCGTGAACCCGAAGAAACCGGTGGTCAGGGCCCAGAAGGCATAGGCCGAGACCATGGCGACGGCGCCGGTGGACAGGTTGATGATGCCCGAGCCCCGGTAGGTGACCACGACGCCGAGCGCGATGCCGGCGATCAGTGCCCCCTGGCCGAGGCCGAGCACGGCGAAGAGCAGGATCTGTTCCAATTTCATGACTCCTGTCATGAGTCCGCGAATCCGCGAATCCGCGCTGCTGAGGCTGCGTCCCGCGAGGGCGTGCAGCCTCAGCGGCGGCGGGGGCGGGCGGGTCTCACTGGGGCGGGCGGATCCAGTCGGTCAGGGGCTTGAACTGGCCCTTGCCCTCGTACTGGTAGAACCTCGCCTGGTCGTTGCAGACAGCGGCGGCGTCCGGGTACTTGCCGCACTTGACCTCTGCGGCGCCCATGATGACCGGCCCGGGGAACTTCTTGAGCTGCTCGGTCACCGACGCGGGAGTGATCTTGTCCGGGCCGATGGCGTTGAGCACCTTCGCGTACGTCAGGACAGTGCTCCAGCCCAGCGGCGCGAAGACCTTGGACTGGTCGTCCTTGCCCAGCCCCGCCTGAGCCGAGGCCTTCAGGAACGCCTGGGAGTCGGCGGCCGAGGAGTCCATCGGCAGCGTCTGGGCGACGCCGTACGTCCAGGTGGGCAGGTCCCCTCCGAGACCCTGGGCGACATCGGGGGACATGCACAGCGGCGTGGAGACCACCGGCTTGGTGACACTGAGCTGCTTCAGTGCCTTGGCGATCCCGACGCATCCGCCACCGATGGAGATGGGCACCACGACATCCGCGGTGTTAGCCCCGGCCGCGGTGACCGGGCCGATCAGGTCGGTGGACTGCGCGTCGAATCCGACGGACTTCACCTTCAGGCCGGCGGCTTCCAGGCCCTTCACAGCAGCCCCGGAGGCGATCTTGTCGCCGGGCGTGTTCGTGTGGATCACCGCCGCGGTCTTCGCCTTCAGCACGTCACGGGCATACGTGCCCCAGGTGCCGAAGATGTGCGGCAGGTCACCGAACGTGCTGAAGGTGTTCTTCGCGGTGGGCATGGTCGGGCCGGTCGCCACTCCGACCAGCACGGGCTTCTTCCCCGCGATCACGGAGTTGAAGGAGGCGTCTCCGAGGTAGAGGTTGCCCGCGCCGATGGCAGAGACTTCCTTGTCGCCGAGCAGTTGCTGGCCGCATTTCTGCCCCTCCTCCTCGGCGGACACGACCGTGCAGACGTTCAGTTTCAGCGGGTGCCCGCCGATACCGCCCAACGTGTCGTTGACGTACTTCACGGCGGCGCGGGCGCCCAGGGTGGCTTCGGGGTTGCCGCCGGGGCCGCCCTCGACGTTCACCCAGCCCAGGGTGACCGGTTCGAGGCCGGCGTCGGCCTTGCCCGCCTTTCCGCCGACGTAGGCGAGGTAGTCGGTCACGATGTCACTCGCCTGGCGGGACTCCGCCTTTGCGGAGGAGCCACCCCCGGAGGTGCCGGTCGATGCGGGGGCGTTGGTGCCAGATCCGCCGCATGCGGCGACACCCAGCAGGGGCGCCATGGCGGCGGAGACGAGGCCGAGTCTCAGAGGACGTGAGGTTACGGGCATGCGGGATCCTCCTGGATCGGAAAACGGCAGGGCGGCGGTGCCTGGCACGGCATGCGGGGAGAGCACGGAAGGCAGAGGAAGGCAGGCGGGCGCACTGGGGTGACCGGTGTCTCGGACCAGCCCGAGGAACTTCGAAAGGCCAGGTGATTGGCGGCTTCCGAGTTTCGTAACTTTCTTACGGATCGGGAATCTAGGTGTACGCTGGCGCCCTGTCAACGCCCCGGTTCACACCGAATCAACGATCATGTAATGGGAGGGGAAGGACATGACGGCGGACGCCGTGAGACGCAGGCTCCCTCGGCGCTCACCCGAAGAGACCCGGGCCCTCATGCTGGAAGCGGCCACCAAGCTCGTCTGCGCCGGCACCTCCGACACGAGTGAGGCGGCCGTCTCCGCGGCCCTTGCTCATATCCGCGTCAAGCGGGTCACCGAGGAAGCCACCCGCATCATGCGGGAGCGACTGGGCGACGACACAGCACCGGCGATCACGACCGGATCCATCTACCAGATCTGGCCCGCGCAGGCCGACTTCCAGGCGGATCTCCTCTTCCATCTCACCGGCCGACAGGCTGAACTGGTCCCGGGGCTGCCGGAGAGCGTCCGTCGTTTCAAGGAGGCGGTCGACAGTGGCACGACCTGGCAGGAGGCTCTCAACGACGTCCTGACGGACAACCACGAGAACCATCGAGTGGACCCGATCTACCGCGTGCTGCTCGGCTTCTACGCCAGCGCCGCCAACCCCCGCGTCCGCGACGCCCTGGGGCACTACGGCGAGTCGTTCACCGAGGTCGCCTGCGAGGCGTATCAGACGCTGCTGGACGTCTACGGGCTGCGCATGCGCGCGCCTTACAAGGTCGAACACCTTGCCACCACCATCGCCGCCCTGCTCGACGGTTTCCACATGCGCTGGATCGCCGGACACCCCAACCTGGAGGACCCGGAAGGAGAGGACCGCTGGTCCCTCGCCACCCGCGCCGCCGTGATGGTGTTCGACCAATTCACCGAACCGGCGTAGATGGGTTCGCACGTCCATGCGTCGATGAGTGCGCCGAAGGCCGCCAGATCGCGGACGGAGCGCGTCACCAAGCTCAAAGCAAGATCTCCGCAGCCCCCGGAACTCAACACCGTTGCGTTCCGCCAGGCCGTGATCCTGGTCGTCCTCGGTTGATCCGATCGGCACGCTGCGACCCAGGTCCATGCGCAGTCCGTGGACAGGATCGCCTCTTGATGTCAGGGATGATGCTCCACCCCGATACCTGGGAAGGAGCATCATCGTGTCGGTAAGGGACTCCGCTCTGCGAGGGTTCTATCCCCTTGGCTGAACTGGGCGGACGCGGCTGCTGCTGTGGTATGCGTCCAACTCATTGGCTCCCAGGGGCCATTGAGGGGCCACAAGGACAGGAACAGGCCGACGAGCGCTGCACAGGGCTGACACGGATCAGCACGTCTGACCTGCAAGAACGGCGTGAATCGGCAATGATCGGCAAGGGCCGCCAAGATCCTCAAAGGACTCATAATCCGTCGGCCGTGGGTTCGAGTCCCACCCGCCCCACCATGCACCCCTGTGACCTGCGGAAACGTCTCATCTGAGGTGCGGATTCAGGGCTTTGGGCCAACGGATTGAATCCGCTGCTCGTGAGTTCGAGGGCGTTGTGATCGGCGTTGGTTGGAACCACTCTGACCTGCATAGACGTATCAGCCCGCTGTCGGCGCAAGCCGCCGCGGGTGGACTCTGCGAGCGGGTGCACGCCGAAGTTGGGACGCTGATGGGACGCAGGTCAGCGGAAGTGGCTGCCTGGGGACCTGCGCCTACGCTGCTCTGGCCGTGGGCGGAGAGGTCGGGGCCGTGTGTGACGGTCAGCCACCGGGGTGCTGTGCAACGTCTGGAATCGCTGGTCTGCTGCCGCGGCCGGAGCTGAGCGCCGGGGGAACGGCCCTTCCCGAAGACGGCCTGAGCGTATCGCCGCAACTGCTCACCTCGCCGAGACCCGCCGATCGCTCGGCGCAGCAACTTGCGGGCTGGCCGCTGAACAAGCTTGACTCTCGCACTCCTGCTGTCACGGTCTCCCGGGGCCGCGCGCCCGAGATCCATCACCGCCTGAACGACGTCAAACGAACCTTCGTTCCGGGCAGCCCCTTGGACGGTAGCGGCAACCCCGTGATCATCTTCACGCTGCGCAGAGGCGGCCCGGAGCGCGCGGCCGTCCCGTTGTCGCCGGACCGGAGCCACGGCTGTCATCCGGGTGTCGGATGGACGAGGCGGCCGTGGAAGATGAGTGAGGCGGCCTGTTTCAGGCGGCGGACGCGGATGCTGACCTCGTAGGCGTCGATGCCGTCGATGGCGGCGACGCGGGTGGTGAGGTAGCGGTAGAAGTCCTCGGCGTCGCGGCAGATGACGCTGACCATCAGGTTGTGCTGGCCGCTGATCGCGCCGGCGAAGGCGACTTCGGGGTGCCGGGCGAGTTCTTCCCCGGCCTGTTTGAGCCGGGCGGGGGCGACGCGCAGCCAGAGCGTGGCGTTGAGGGTGTGGCCGAGGCGCTCGGGCAGCAGATCCACGTCGTAGAAGAGCGTGCCCGAGGTCTCCAGAGCCTCCAGGCGGCGGGCGACGCGGGCGTGGGACCAGCCAGTGAGCTCGGCGAGGCGGGTGTGGGTGGTGCGGCCGTCCTCGGCGAGGGCGGCCAACAGCGGGCTGTCCTCGTCCGTAGGGGGTCGGCGGGGGCCGGCGGGGACGGGGGGCCCGTCGCCGGTGAGCTGTCGTACCTGGTCGGGGGAGAGGCCGGCGCCGTAGCCGGTCCATTCGCTGGTCCCGGTCTCGCCGAAGGTGTGCAGGACCAGGTCGATGCCGACATCGAGGACGGAGGCCGAGCGGGGCAGCCGGCGCAGCAGGACGTCGTCGCGTTCGGTCTCCACGGGGGAGCGGATCACGCAGATGATCTCCGAGCCGCCGGAGGCCAGGTTGGCGTAGGCGATGTCCGGACGCTTGGCCAGGGAGTCCGCCAGGGGACCGACCCGGTCGGGGCGGGAACGGATGCGGGCCACCCACTGGGCCTGCCCGTGCACTGCCGGGTCGACCAGACCGACCACCCGCATCACCCCGCTGCGGCGCAGCGCGTGGCAACGCCGGGCAGCCGTCTGTTCCGACACCCCGGTCACCTCGCCGATGCGCCGGAAGGGGGCGCGGGGCGCGCACTGCAGCGCGTGGAGGATTTTCCTGTCCACAGCGTCGATCATGGGGGGAGTCTTACACGTATCCCTCGTAGCGTAGAGGTTTTTGTTCACTTCGGGCTGCTGGGTTCATGGTCGAAGACTCCGAGGCGGATGCTGGTCATGTCCTGAAGAAAGGACGTGACTCCCATGAGCACGCGGCCGGCGTCGACAGCGGTCTGCATCGGCACGTTCGTCGTGCTGATGCACCTCACCACGGCGGGCATCGCCCCAGCCCACCAGGCGGCGCTCCCGCGCACCGGTCTCTCCCGCCCCCATCGGGTGGTCGGCGTGGTGCCCCCGGTCCCCGCGGCGGTGCTCCGGGCAGTCTGCGGGTCGGCCGCCCGGTGGGGTGTCGCTGCCGCTCCCTGACCGGCCCGGAGCGTCTTCCTCGCATCCCCCGCGGGCGCTTCGGGCTCTCGGGCCCCGCGTGCGCGGACGAGTCGGCCCACACCATCGCTCACGCGCCGAAACCAACATCCCCAGAGAGGCATCCGCCCCCGTGGACTTCACCGTCGACGCCTTCCGCTCGACACCCCCGTTCGACATCCTCGCCAAGCTCTTCGGACAGCCGGAGCACACCGACTGGCTCGACGAGAGCGTGTCGTGGAAGCGGACCTGCTACATCGGTGACTGGTCGTTCCTGCCGCAGACCCGCTTCCGCGGCCCCGACGTGCCCGAGCTGTTCTCGGGAATCTCGGTGAACTCCTTCGGGACATTCCCGGTGGGCGCCTCCAAGCACGTCGTGCAGACCGACGCGCACGGCCATGTCATCAGCGAGGGCATCCTGACCCGGCTGGATGAAGAGGACTACGTGTTCCACGGGCCAGGCGGCGACTGGACCCGCTACAACCTGGAGCAGGGCGACTTCAAGGCCACCGCCGAGGACGAGGACTGGTTCGTCTACCAGGTCTCCGGCCCCGCGTCGATCCCGCTGTTGCTGGAACTGACCCGCGACGAGCGGCTGCTGGACACCCCGTACATGCACGCCGTGCCCACCACCATCGCCGGGCACCGCGTCTGGGCGCTGCGACAGGGCATGGCCGGCGAGGTCGGATACGAGCTGCAGGGCCCGCGCGAGATCGCCACCGCCGTGTACGACACGGTTGCTCAGGCCGCGGCGGCGTCCTCGTCGGCACGGCCACCCAGCGCGGCTACAGCTACCACTTCCGCCGGATGCTGTCCCTGTCCGTGCTGAACACCGCCGACGCCGAGACCGGCGCACAGGTCGAGGTCGTCTGGGGCAACCCGGGCGACCCGGCCAAGCGGATCCGGGCCACCGTCGCGCAGGCCCCGTACAAGCCTGTGCGCTCCCGTGTCGACCTGCGCCACCATCTGGCCACCTACCGGGCCGAGTCCGGACCGGCCGCGTAAGCCGCGGAGAACCCCACCCACCGACGCCTGCGGGACGCCATCGGCAACATCCCGCAGGTCAGGGCTGCCCGCCCCCGGCACCGCAGCCTCCTGCACCAACCCCTGCCCCACTCAACCGACTGCGGCACCACCACGCCGTACGCGAAGAAAGCGGAATGTCCGTGAACGCCACCACAACGGCGATCAGGCCGACTGACCGACGGACGGCCACCATCGTCATGGCCTGCCTCGGCGTGTTCGTCGCCTACCTGCCGATCACCACGGTCGCCGTCAGCCTGCCCGCCATCCAGCGGGCACTGCACACCTCGACCGCCCAACTGTCCTGGGTCCAGGACGCCTTCGTCCTGCCCATGGCCGCCTTCATCCTCACCGCCGGTGTCTTCGGCGACGTCCACGGCCGCAAGAAGGTCTTCCAGGCGGGCCTGTTCCTCTGCGCGGCCGGCGCGGCGGTCGCCCTGTCCGCGCACAACATCCAGACCCTGTGGGCCGGACAGGCCCTGGCCGGCCTGGGCTCGGCCGCGCTGCTGCCCACCACGCTGGCACTGATCAGCCACGCGGTGCCCGACTTCCGGGAGCGCGGCAAGTTCATCGGCATGTGGGCCATGGCCCTGCTCGCGGCCCTGGCCGTCGGCCCGGTCATCGCCGGCGTCATCCTCGACCACTTCGCCTGGCGCTGGATCTACCTGCTGTCCATCCCCCTTGCGCTGCTCGTGCTGGCCGTCGCCGCCCCGCTGCTGACCGACTCGCGCGCCCCATGGGGGTCCCCCCGCTCGAGCGGAGCCGAGAGTGGGGGAGGACGCAAGCTCGACTGGCCCGGCCAGATCACCGCGGCCGTCGCCGTCACCGCCCTGGTCTACGGCGTGATCGAGGGCGGCGCCGACTCCTTCACCGCGCCGAAGGTGGTCGCCGCCCTCGCGCTGAGCGTCGCGGCGCTGATCGCGTTCGTCGTGGCGGAGAAGCGCAGCGCCAGTCCCATGCTGGACCTGGCGGTGTTCCGTAGCGCGGCCTTCACCGCCACGGCCCTGGTCGCCCTGATCACCTTCCTCGGGCTGATCGGCTTCTTCTTCGTCCTCAGCCTGTACTTCGGCATGGTCCAACAACTCGGCACACTGGAAGCCGGCGCGCGGCTATTGCTGGTCCCCGTCGCCGCCATCGTGTCGGGAACCCCTGCCGGACGGCTCATGCACCGCGTCCCGGCCCGCTGGATGATCACCGTCGGGCTGCTGTTGATCGCCGGGTCCCTGCTGGCCATGACCAACCTCGCCGTCGACACTTCCTACGGCTCGATCGCTTGGCGGCTGATCGTGCTGGGCATGGGCCTCGGACTGGTCACCACGCCGATGACGGCCACGGCCGTCGCCGCCGTGCCGCACCATCTGGCGGGCACGGCCTCGGCCGCCAACAACGCCTTCCGCCAGGTCGGCGGCGCGCTCGGCCCGGCCGTCCTCGGCGCCCTGCTGTCCACCCGAGCCGTGCACACCCTGCCCGGCCACCTCGCCGACGCCGGGGTGACCGGCACCCAGGCCCACACCATCGTGTCCACCGCCGAGGAGGGCGGCCTGGGGGCGGTCGCCGGGATGGACCTCGGCTCCACGGCCGGTCAGGTCTACGGCGCCCTGGGCGACTCCCTCCTCGACGGCCTGCGGCTGTGTCTCGTGGTGGCCGCCACACTGGCGGTGCTCGCCGCAGCATGCGCCGTCGTCCTGCTGCGGCAGCCGAAGCAGCAGGTCACAGACGGCGCGGCGACGACCGGGAGCGCGCCGCGGCAGGGTCGCCCGGCCACCATCGCCGAGAACGCTCAGGGTGGCACGGCCCAACCCCTGGGACACCGGCGCGCCTGACCGGTCGATTAGGGGGAGGGGCATCGTCCGCGCCGTTCAGATACCGAGCCGCGGACGATGCCCCTCCCTGGCGTAATCGCCCGACAGGCCGGTGTCCCTGGCAGTTCGGGAGCGGTGTCGGGACGCAGTTGGGACGCAAGGATAGGAACAGACCGGCAAAGGCTGAGGAGCGGAGACGCAGCGCACCCCATCTGACCAGCAAAAACGTCACGAACGGGCACTGATTGACAAGGGCCGCCGAGATCCTCAAAGGACTCATAATCCGTCGGCCGTGGGCTCGAGTCCCACCCGCCCCACCTGTGCAGGTCTTTGACCTGCGGAAACGTTCATTTTGGGCTGTTGGATCGTCAACTTTGCCTGAACGGACTGAATCCGTTGCTCGCGACTTCTGAGCGGGGCGAGACTCTTACTCCCTCGCCGAGCAGACACCGCGCTGAACTGCGGAAATGCTGATGATCAGGAACTGTACCGGCGAGCTGGCAGCATCCCCTCGGCTTCATTTCGTGATCCTGGGGACGTGTTGGGGACGCAGGGTTTCGGTGGTGTCTGCTGACCACCGTCCGCGGACCCTCTGTCTGGCCGCCCGGGCAGCTTCCGTACGGGACTGCTGACCGAGTTCGGCCGCACCTTCGAGGAGCCCGATCGCGTCGGTAGAGGGGCTGGTGTGCGTTGGGCGGAAACTGCCCGAACAGAAAACGGCCCGGTCTGTCCGATGAGCTGCTCGAGTGAGGTGCCGCCGTCGCCCCGCGCAGCCCATGGCTTCGTGACGCCGTACCGTGAAGGACGCTCGCAGGGTCTTCTCCGTGGGTGGACGTAGGTCAGGCATTGAGGAAGTGGGGGGCCTCTCTTGCGAGGGGGCGGTCGTGAGTCGCGTGGATGGGGCCCGTGCCGTTGGACAGGGACCAGCCGGTGCCGTAGTGGGGTGTGGGCGATGATCTCCGCGGTGATGGAGATCGCTGTTTCCTCGGGGGGCCGGGCGCCGAGGTCGAGTCCGATCGGGGAGTTGCCTCGCGCAGCCGCTGGATGCGGTCCGCGTGCGTGCGACGGGAGCCCATCGCGCCGACGTAGGCGACGGGGAGACTCAGCGCCAGGTTCATGGCCAGGCTGTCGGGCAGGATCAGTGCGCCGCCGAGGCCGGAGATCAGCTGCGCGGCGATCACCACGGCGGTGGTGTCGGCGGTCGCGGCGAGCAGCCCTCCCGCGATCATGACCACCACACCGACGCAGAACATCCGCTTGCGGCCGAAGAGGTTGCCCGGCGTGCCGGCCGACAGCACCAGACTGGCCACCACCAGCGTGTGCGTGCTGGTGATCCAGATCAATGCCCTCGGGCTGACGTACCCCTCGTTTCCCGAGGATGTGGTCGGAGTCGGTTGCTGGGCGCACCGCCGTGGGGCGCCGGGGCCGTGCGCCGTCGGCCGCTATGCCTGCTGGTCGATGAGGCCGGCGTAGTGACCGAGGTTCCGCTCGATTTCTTCGAGGCCGTTCTCGGCTATGGCCTTGCCGAGCTGGGGTACGCGTGCCTGGAATCCGGGACGCGCTCGGCGTCGTAGTCCTCGCTGGTGAGGACCGCTTCGAGCGCGCGGTCCCGTCCCAGCAGCCGGGCCAGACGGTCGCTGCCGCCACCGCCCGGGACGATGCCGATCGCGACCTCGGGCTGGCAGAAGACCGCCTCCTTGAGGCTGGCGTGGCGCAGGTCGAAGGCCAGGGACCTTCTTGCCGGCAGCCATTCGTCGTCATGACGGCATGCCGGTGCCACTTGTGGCCGATGAGCGTGTGCTTTCGAGAAAGGGGATCAGTTACCGCAGGCCAGCGTGTCCACGGAGCAGAACCCCACTTCGGGGTACTGGGGTGACGGCTGGTCCAGCAGGGGTTGTGGCGTGTTGTGGAGGTGCAGGTCGAAGAACGCCTGTGTGTAGCGGCGGGTGATCTGTGAGGTGCGGGCGGCGGGCAGGGTGGCGCCGATGTCGAGGCCGAGTTGTTCCGCGAGGAGTCCGACGTCGGTGAAGGAGGCGTGCTCGGCGCCGGCGACCACGAGCCATCGCTTCCACCCGGTCAGGTGCTCCCAGTCGCGCTCCCAGGTGACGGCTGGGCCTCCACCTCCCGGGGTGTACGTGGACTGCCTGCCCAGGAACAGGAACGGCCGCGCCAGGCCGCTGTCAGGGATCGGGACTTGGGTAGTGCCGTCGATGTCGATCCCGGCGCGTATCCGGGGGTCGGCGAGCATGGCGGCGCTGGTGCTCGCGCCTCCGATGGAGTGGCCCGCCATCGCAATCCGGTGCGGGTCGATCAGCCGAGCGCCTTTCCACTTCGGCCGTGGTCCGGTCAGTTCGTCGAGCAGGAAGGAGACGTCGGCTGCTCGGCCTGTCACCAGCTTTTCCCAGAACGCCTGGTCATGGTCGACCTCGCAGGCGGCGCAGGTGGCAACTCGCCCGTCGGGGAAGGTGGTGGCGACATTCTCATATGTGTGATCGATTCCTGCCACCACGTAACCTCGGCTCGCCAGGTCCTCGGCCAGCGAGGTGAGCGTGGCGCGGGGTTTGGTGAAGCCGGGCGAGAGCACGATCAGGGGCAGACCGTGTCGGCGTCCTGCCGGTTCGGCGTCGCTGATCGCGTTGGTTCGCACCGTGCTCAACACGTCGGGCGGCACATCGGTGATGCCGCCGTCTTCGAGGAGGAGCTCCGACTCCGTCGGCGTCATGTACTGGGCCCGTCGCCCGCCCGAGGGATGTGCCGGATACCACACGGAGACCATGAGTTCCCTCGCGTTCACGCCGGGGACCCACGGGTCGGGGCGGGAGGCATCCTTCAGATGCAGGGAGGCTCTGCCGACCGGGTGCGGGCCGGTGGGCCCGGGCAGATGCGGCGTGCCGCTCGATACGGCCGGCGATTCGGCGGGATCAGCCGCGGTGGACGCGTCTGCGGCGGAGGCGGGCACGCATGTCCCCATGACGAGGAGCCCGGCGAGGGCGGCCAGGCCGCGGCGCAGGATCCGGTTCCGGGGCGCCGACGGTGGGCTGCCCGGGGTCCTGGTCTCGTTGTCGCGGCTCACGGCGGGCGTTTCAGTCAGTGGCGCGGTCATGTTCGTCTCTCTTTCGGTCGCCAACTCCGGTTCCATGGAGGCTAGGAGCGGGGCAGGTCCGGGCACGTCGGCCGCCGGGGCTGATTCCGATACCTCGCCGGGAGGAGGCCGTACGGCGTCATCCTCGCGGTGTAGTCGATCGATGTATCCCGGATGATCACGGTGATCAAATGGACGGATGTCGCCGCCGGGGACGTCGGCGAGAATGAGCCGGTGACGACCGTGCCTATGGCGGACCGACTGCTGGAGCGGGTCAAACCGGACCGATTGGGGGAGTGGTTCACACTGCTGACGCGCCCGAACGGTCCGTTGCCGCGGCCCACCCGGCGCGGCCGGACCTTCGACGCAGCGGTGGCGCTGGCCGTCGGCGTCGGCTCCGTCTATTACGTACTCGACAACATGACCGGCATCGTCGACCGAGGAGACCGGCCCGGGCCCGCGCCGGGCGAGTGGATCGGTCCGGTGATCGTGGCGATCATCGCCTCGGCGCCTCTGACGCTGCGTCGCCGGTACCCGCTCGCCGTGCTGTGGATCGTGCTGGCCGCGGTCATGGTGACGCCACACGATGCCCCGCGGCTTACCTTCTACGCCTGCGTCGTCGCCGCCTACAGCGCCGCCGCCTACAGTCCCCACCGGATTCCCACCCTGGCAAGCCTGGGGGTGGCGGTGCTCCTGGTCAGCACGGACTCCGCGTTGCCCACTGTCCCCGACCAGTACGCCCCGTACCTGATCCTGGTCCCGATCGTCGTGGCGGCCAACGGCCTGCGCACCTGGAAGCTCAGATCGGACGAGGGCCGCAGGCGCCTGTCCGCGATGGAACGTGAGCAAGCCGAGGCCCTGCGCCGCGCGGTCGAACACGAACGCGCCAGGATCGCCCGCGAACTGCACGACGTGGTGACGCACAACGTCAGCGTGATGGTCATCCAGTCCGGCGCCGCCCGCAAAGTCATGGACGCTCACCCCGACCAAGCCCGCGAGGCGCTCCTCGCGGTCGAGGCCGGCGGCCGGGCGGCGATGACCGAACTGCGCCACGTCATGGGGCTGCTCACCACGGACACCCCTGCCGACCCCGACAGCCCCGGGCCGGCCGGCATGGTGGATCTGGCGCCACAGCCGGGGCTGGGCGAGCTGGAGACGCTGGTCGCACGGGTGGGCAAGACAGGGATGCCGGTCAAGTTGACGGTGACCGGGCAAAGGCGTCCGCTGCCGTCCGGGATCGAACTGGCCGCCTACCGGGTGGTGCAGGAGGCGCTGACCAACACGGTCAAGCACGCGGCAGGCGCGAGCGCGGCGGTCACCGTCGACTACGCAGCCACCCACCTCCGAGTAGAGGTCACCGACACCGGCGGCACAGCAAGTACGTTCAGGACCAACGGCAGCGCCACCGGAGCCGGACGCGGGCTGATCGGCCTGCGCGAGCGCCTCGCCGTCTACGGGGGAACCCTGCGCACCGGGCCACACCGCGCCGACGGCTACCGCGTCACCGCACTGATCCCCTTGGAGGCCTCGTGACCTGCTCGCCGCGCGTGGTGATCGCCGATGACCAGGCACTGGTCCGTACCGGCTTCCGGATGATCCTCACGGCCGACGGCATCGACGTGGTCGCCGAGGCGACCAACGGCACGGAAGCCATCGACGCGGTCCGGCGCACCCGACCCGACGTGGTCCTGATGGACATCCGCATGCCGGAACTGGATGGCCTGGAAGCCACCCGCCACATCCTGACCGGAACGGACCACGAACCACGTGTGATCATCCTGACCACGTTCGACCTCGACCGCTACGTCTACGCGGCCCTGTCCGCGGGGGCCGCCGGGTTCCTCCTCAAGGACACCACACCCGAACACCTCGTCGCCGCCGTCCGCATGGTGCGCGCCGGCGACGCGCTGCTGGCCCCGGCCATCACCCGCCGTCTCGTAGAACGATTCGCCCGACACGACTCCAACACCGCCGCGATCCACCGCGACCTGGCTGCACTGACCCCACGCGAACTCGAAGTCCTGCAACTGCTGGCCCGAGGGCTGAACAACGCCGAGCTCGCCGACCACCTCCACCTGTCAGAGGCCACCGTCAAAACCCACGTTGCCCGTATCCTTGCCAAACTCGGACTCCGCGACCGCGTCCAAGCCGTCATCGTCGCCTACCAGACCGGACTCGTCAGCCCCACCGGAGACGACACCACCCCGTCGGCCGCCGACGCACTGCCCTGAACTCCTCCCGTGTCGGCAACGCAGGCCAGGCGGGCCGGACAACCATGGTCGCGATCCCCGTCAGCGGGGATGCGGCCGCGAGGGTCGGCCGCCTGGCCTTGCCCTGGAGTGGTGCGATCCCGCAACTGGGTACCGCCGACGCCAGCTCACCGGGCCGAGTTTCCCGGCGGAGGCCGCCGAGGTCCGTCTGGGGACGCGTTGGGGACGCGTTGGGGACGCAAGGATAGGAACAGATCGACAAAGGCAGGGGAGTGTCGGCACGGTTCGCCCCGCCTGACCTGCAAGAACGTCATGGATCAGCGTAGAAAAGCAAGGACCGCCAAGATCCTCAAGGGCTCATAATCCGTCGGCCGTGGGTTCGAGTCCCACCCGCCCCACCTAGTAGGTCTCTGACCTGCGGAAACGTTCATTTCGTCCTGTTGGATCGTCAACTTCGCCTGAACGGACTGAATCCGCTGCGCGTGAGTTCGGCCCCGTTGCGGTCGGTGTTGGTTCACATTGCTCTGACCTGCACAGATGTCGTGGGTGGGCGATGGGGCAGGTTTCCGTAGGTGGCGTGTACGAGGCCTGGGCGCCGGATTCTGGACGCCGGCTGGACACGAGTATCCAGAAGTTCTGCCCGGGAACCTTCGGGTCGGCGGCTCTGCCAGGTCGGCGGGTGGGTACGGGGGCTGCCCGAATGAGGGTGTGGTCCGAGTTGGGACGCGAAAACGGCCCGTACTGGAAACGGCCCAGAGAGGACCGACAGGCGTGGCAGGAGCGGCCGCTTCGCCGTCGCTCTGGTGGGTGCCGGTCACGCGGGCGTCGCCGCCTCCCATGGTGCTGATGCAGTCCGACGCCTGGACGGCCTCGGAGGTGAGGACCTTGGGGGGGATTGCCCAGTGTTTGAGCATGGCGTGCAGGACGTCGATGCGGCGGCAGGTAAGGCAGAGGAGGGCTGCGTTGTGGCGTTTGCTCCACGCCCTCCACGCAGGACCTCTCCTTCCTCCGGAGCCAAGATCCATAATCCCGTTACGGAGGGAGATGGCATGACGGTGTGGGTCAACCACATCGTGATCGGTTACTGGATCGCTTGAGGTGACGGCGCGCACATCAGGGAGAGGAGCCACCGGCCGGGCCGCCTCTTCCTGATGCCGGGTCTACAGCCGGACCGTATGACGCACCGGGAAGACGGCGAATCCCGTGCGGTGCGCGAGCGTTCCCCACAACCCTCGTGGCAGGTACAGCGAGACCACGATGGCCGCCGCGCCGACCACGATCAGGTACCAGACGCCGCTCTGTGCGAAGTACTTGTCGAGGAGGAAGTAGGCGATCGCGCCGACGAAGGGGCCCTCGATCGTGCCGATGCCGCCGATGATCACCATGAAGACCATCAGGGCCGAGTACTGCACCCCGAAGATCTGCGTCGGCGACGCCACCCCCAGGCTGTTGACGCAGATCACCGCACCGGCGGCGGCACATCCGGCAGCCGCCGTGATGTAGATGATCCGCTTGCCTCGCGTGACGTTCACGCCGAGGGAACCGGCGGCGGTGTCGTCGTCGCGGATGGCCTGGAGGCTCAGGCCGAGGCGGCTGCGCAGGACGGCGTAGGCGCCGAGCACGGCCGTGGCCATGACAGCGAGCGCCAGCCAGTAGGTGAAGGCGCGCCGCAGCACCGGATCGGCGGTGACGTCCGAGAGGGTGCGTCCGCTCGCCGCTCCCAGGGAGTCGAAGCGGACCACGACCAGGCGGACGACCTCGGCGATCACCCAGGTGCCGACGGCGAAGTAGCCGCCGCGCAGCCGGAAGGCGAGGTACGACACCGGCCAGGCGAGCAGCGCCACCACGGCGGAGACGACGAGCGTGCCCGCGTAGACGTTCACGCCGTGGTCGTTGACGATGAACAGCAGGTAGGCGCCCAGGCCGATGTACGCCTGCTGGCCCATCGACATCATGCCCGCGTACCCCGCGAGCAGGTTCCACATGGAGGCGAGGGCCACCAGGTAGCAGAGCTTGACCAGTTGGGCCGTGACGCCCGATTCGACGACGTAGGGGAGGGCCGCCATCGTCATGAGGACGACGGCTGTTCCTGCCAGGCCCAGGGCGGTTGCGCGGCCACCGCGGTGTACGGCCGGCAGTGCGGTCGCCTCGGCGGCGGGGGCTGTCTGGACGGTCATGCGAGGACACTCCTGCCGAACAGGCCCTGCGGGCGGAACACCAGGACCAGGAGGAAGACCACGTGCCCCGCGAGCAGGGGAAGGTCCGGGGAGATCTGGGCGCCGACGGACTGGGCCACACCGAGCACCACGCCACCCGCGAGCGTGCCCCACAGCGAGCCGAGACCGCCGATGATGACCGTCTCGAAGGCGAACAGGACGGTGAGCTGACCCTCGAAGGGGGTGACTCCGCCCTGCCGCATCGTGTACAGGACACCGGCCAGGGCCACCGTCGCGAAGGCGATGACCGAGGTCAGGGCGTACACGCGGCGGTTGTCGACGCCCATCAGGCGGACCACCGCGCGGTCGTCGGATGTGGCCCGGACGATACGGCCGGGCTGCGTGCCGTAGAGGAAGAGGTGGAGGGAGGAAAGGACCGCTACCGCCGCCGCTACCGTGATCAGGGGGAACCAGCCGATGGCCAGGCCACCGCCGAGGTCGATGCTCGCGGTGCCGAGCGAGCCGATGGGCAGGGGCTGCGCGTCGCTGCTGAACAGCTGGACCAGGACGTTCGGGATGATGACTGAGACGCCGAAGGTGACCAGCATCGGGGCGAGTTCGCCGAGGCCCATCGCCCGGTCCAGCATGGAGCGCTGGACCAGGTAGCCGAGCCCGCCCACCGCGATCATCGACACGACGATGGTGACGGGGACCGGGACGCCGTAGTGCGCCGCGGTCACCGAGGCCACGTAACCGCCGAGGATCATCAGGTCCCCGTGGGCGAGGTTGGCGATCCGCATCACGCCGAAGACGAGGGACAGGCCCGCGGCGGCCATGGCGAAGATGCCGCCGAGCAGGACGCCCTGCAGGATTGCGTTGAGCCAGGTCATGGGGTCTTCACCTCCGGGAAGGCACCGGTGCCGAAGTACGCGGCGGTCACCTGATCGCGGGTGAGTCCGGCCGTCGTGCCGGTCAGCACGATCCGGCCCTCCAGGACACACGCGATGCGGTCCGCCACGGCGAACGTGCGGTTGAGGTCCTGTTCGACCAGGATCACGGTCGCGCCCTCGGCACGGATACCGGGCAGCGCAGTGTAGAGCTGGTCCACGACGAGCGGGGCCAGACCCAGGGAGACCTCGTCGAGGAGCAGCAGCCGCGGATTGCCCATCAGCGCGCGGCCGATGGCGACGGCCTGCTGCTCACCGCCGGAGAGCCGGGCCGCCTTACGGGCACGGCGGTCGGCGACGAGCGGTATCGCCTCGTACACCTTGGCCAGGTTCCAGGGGCCCTTGCGCCCGGTGGCGGCGCCCACCTGGAGGTTCTCCTCGACGGTGAGCGACGGGAAGAGCCGGCGGCCCTCCGGGACCAGGCAGACGCCCTTGCGGGCCCGGCGGATGTCCGGCTCGGCGGTGACGTCCTCACCGGCCAGGCCGATCGTGCCGCGGAAGGGCTTCAGGGCTCCCGCGATGGTTTTCAACAGGGTGGATTTTCCCGCTCCGTTGGCGCCGACGAGGGCGAGCAGCTCACCCTCGGCCACCTCGAGGTCGATGCCGAACAAGGCCTGGAAGTCGCCGTATCCGGCATCGACGGAGTCGACTCGCAGAAGCGTGCTCATGCCGCCGTACCTCCCAGGTAGACCTCCGCGACCTCGTCGCTGGCCAGTACCTCGTGCGGGTCGCCGTCGACGCGGATCCGGCCGTACGCGAGGCAGACCAGACGGTCGACGACCTGGACCAGGGCCTTGACGACATGCTCGATCCACAGGATCGTCACGCCGGACTCCTTCAGGGACAGCACGGTGGCGACGAGTTCCTCTGCCTCGGCCTCGGTGAGGCCGCCGGCGATCTCGTCGAGGAGCAGCAGGTCGGGACCGGTGGCCAGCGCCCGTGCCAGCTCCAGCCGTTTGCGGCCGAGGAGCGGCAGGGAACCGGCGGGCTTGTTGGCGAGGTGGAGCAGCCCGGCGGTCTCCAGCGCGCGCAGGGCCTGCTCGCGGGCGGGGCCGCCCCGCAGCCGGGCTCCCCGCTCGGCGCCGACCAGGGCGTTCTCGAACACGGTCAGGTCGCCGAAGGGGCGCGGTATCTGGAAGGAGCGGCCGACGCCGAGCCGACATCGCTGCGCCGCGGAGGTGCGGGTGACATCGCGGCCCGCGAGCCGCACGGAACCGGCGGTCGCGCGCTCGACGCCCGAGATCGCGCTGAGCAGGGTGGACTTGCCCGCGCCGTTCGGGCCGACGATGCCGACCGCCTGCCCGCGGGGGACGCTCAGCTCGACGTCCTCCAGGACCCGCAGCTCACCGAAGTGCACGGCGAGATGGTCCACTTCGAGCAGGGGGGTGGTCACAGGTCCGCCGCCTCGGCGTCGGGCTTGACCTGCGGCAGCAAGGTGTTGCTGACGACCTTCAGGTCGTACGCGTCACCGCTGCCCTTGATCCACTGCGTGCCGACCATGGGGATGGTGGCGACGTTCTTGACCGGGTTGGCCGGACCGCCGCCGGTCCAGGAGAGGTGGCCGAGGACGGTGTCGAGGCTCGTCTTCCCGATCTGGGCGGCGACTGCCTCGCGGTCCTTGGGGTTCGCGTTGCGCAGGACGTGGTTGGCCACCTCGAACAGCGCGTGGTTGGGGCCGAGCCCCTGGTTCCACGTTCGGCCCTTCGCCAGCGGGGACTTCTCGTAGTCGTCGGCGAGTGCGGTGGCGGTCTGACCGGTGATCGTGGAGGTGAACGGGAACTGCGGCACCCACCAGCTCGCCGTGCACAGCCCGTTGCCGAGGTTGTTCGGCAGGGAGGCCACCGACGACTCGAAGAGGATGGCCTTGGAGATGGTGGCGACCGTGGGCTTGAAGTTCTGCTGTGCGGCCTGCGTCCAGAACGTCGAGAAGTCGGGCGGCGAGGGCACGCCGGCGAGGATCTCGACGCCCTCCTTCTTGAACTTCGCGATGATCGACGAGAAGTCCTTGGTGCTGGGCTCGTAGGAACCTGGGTCGACGAACGTGAAGCCCTTGGTCGAGGGCTGCGCGCGGTAACCGGTGGTCTTGTCCCGGAAGGCGTTGCCGTCGGAGTCGTTCGGCCACAGCACGCCGACCTTCTTGTTGGTGTCGTGCTGCCGCCACATGTCGCTCTCGACCCTGGCCAGGTGCTCGATGCCGTCGAAGAAGTGGAACGTGTACTTGAAGGTCTTCTTCGGCGTGCCGCCGCGCCCGAAGAACCAGGCCTGCCAGGGCTCGATGGTCGAGACGCAGGGCACGCCCTCGCTCTCGCACTTGGCCGCCACCGGGTGGATCGTGTCCGGCGTCGCGGTGACGAGGACGAGGTCGACCCGCTGCTGGGAGATCAGCTCGTCCGCGATGGTGGCCGCCTGCTGCGGGTCCGAGCCCGTGTCGCGGTCCAGGATCTTCACGTCGTACTTCTTGCCGTCGTGCGTGATCCCCTTGGCGAAGAAGGCACGCACCTGCTTGAGGATGTAGGCGTCGGACTCGGCGAAGGCCGCGTAGGCGCCGGTGCGCGGGCTGACGTAACCGATCTTGATGGTGTTGCCGGTCGAGTCGCCCGAGCCCTTGAGGCCGGAGGAACACGCGGAAAGGATCGGGGAGGCCGCTGCGGCAGTGGCTCCGAGGCCTCTGAGGACGGTGCGGCGGGAGGGCTTGATCGCGGGGTGTTCCATGGCGGGCTCCGGAGGGCCTTGAGCCGCAGGTCACGGGCTGCGGCGAGTGGAGGAAGTGGCCGCGAACGTAGGCCCGCCGTCCGTGCCTGGACAGGGCACGGATTCGATATGCGAGACGGCTGGGCCGTCGGTGACCCTAATGAAACATCAGCTGTACGCAGAGGGACGTAGAGGAGTCACTGCACGCCCAAACCGGGACGGGTGGGACGCCTGGAGCTCCTGGGGTCGGCGCCCGCGCGCGTCAGGGCGTCGCGCGGATCCGTTCGCGCAGGTCCCTGGTGTACGCGTGGAACACGCCCATCAGGTCGACCTGGCCGGGATCGGCCAGCCACTGGTTCTCCAGGCCCTCCATGACGGCGACGATCTGCGTGGCCAGCAGCCCGCAGTCGAGGTCCCCGCGCAGCTCACCGTCGGCGATGCCCGCCTCCAGGGCCGTACGCACCAGCGTCCGCGCCTCCGTGAAGTGCCGCCTGCTGTACTCGGCCGCGGGGTGGTCGCCGCCCGCCGATTCGGCGGCCAGGACATGGGAGAGCTGTACGAGCCCGGAGCGCTCGGCGTTGCGCACCACGAGCCGGTCCAGCATGTCGAGCACCTGCAGGCCGCGCAGGGTGAAGATGTCGTCCACCCCCATGCCGTACCGGTCGCGCAGGTCGCGCTCGGCCAGCACGGCCGCGAGCAGTGCCTGTGCGCCCCGACGCCGGCTCGCCGGTTTCGCCACCGCCCGGGCCGCCCCCGGAGGGACGACTGTGGTGGAGATACCGGCGCCTCGCCGGGCCGCGCAGATCTGGGACGCGGAGTCGGACGCCTGGCACACGGTGCAGGGCCGCTATCGCCTGCGCGCCGGGCGGTCGTACGCGGATCTGCGCGTCGAGGCGACATGCGACGCGCTCTGACGGCTTCGGGGCCGGCGGCACGGTGGCCTCTCAACTCGGCGGCTCGGCGGGCTCGTGGCCTCACGGATCAGAGGACCGGCGTACCGCAGGCTCAGGCCGTCTCGGGCACCCGCCGCCGCCTCGCGAGAGCCGGACGGTGCCGACCGACGCATCTGGAGTCTCGCATTGAGAAACAGCCATGTTCATGAGCAGCGGACAGGACCTTATTGTCCGCCCATGCAGACCGCCCTCTCCAGGCTTGCCACGGGGACGCTCACCAGCGTCTCGCTCACCGAGGAACTCCTCGCGCGCGCCGAGCGGGCCGACGACCTGGGGGCCTTCGTCACCCTCGACGCCGACCGCGCTCTCGCCGAGGCCGCGGCAGCGGACCGCACCCCAGCCCGGGGCCCGCTGCACGGGCTGCCGATCGCCGTCAAGGACAACATCCACGTCGCCGGACTCCCCAACACCGCGGGCTGCGAGGCGCTCGCCGGATTCGTCCCGGACCGAAACGCGCAGGCGATCACCCGGCTGCGTGCGGCCGGCGCGGTCGTGTTCGGCAAGACCAACATGCACGAGCTGGCTCTGGGAGCCACCACTGCGGGCGGCCCGTACGGCCCCGCCCGCAATCCCGCCGCCCCCGACCGCTTCGCGGGCGGAAGCAGCGGCGGCACCGCCACGGCCGTCGCCGCCGGTCTGGCCCCGGCCGGACTGGGCACCGACACCGGTGGCTCGGTCCGCGTCCCGGCCGCGCTCACCGGCATCGCCGGTCTCCGCCCGACCACGGGCCGTTACCCCGCCGGGGGCGTGACGCCGCTGTCGCGGACGCGCGACACCATCGGCCCCATGGCCGCGACCGTCGCCGACCTCGTCCTGCTGGACACCGTCCTCGCCGCCGACCGGGGCCCGGCCGAGGCACCCGACCCGCGCGAGGTCGTGCTCGCCGTCCCCGAACACCACTTCACCGAGCCGCTGCACCCGCGTACCGCCGAGGTGTGGGAATACTCCCTGGACGTCCTGAGGACCGCCGGGGTCCGGCTCGTGCCGGTACGGCTGCCGGAGGTCGAGACGGCCGAAGAACTGGCCGGATTCCCCATCACCCTCTATGAGGCCGCCAGGCAGCTGCCCGGATACCTGCACACGGCGACGGGCGGCACAGAACCGGCGGAACTCCTGGCCCGGATCACCCACCCCGACGTACGCACGACGATGGAGCAGGTCGTGTTCCCGCAGGCGGTCACCGAGTCGGAGTACCGGGCCGCCCTCAAGATCCGTGACCGTGTCCTCGTGGACGGCTACCGGCGGATCTTCCGCGAAACCGGAGCACACGCCGTGCTCTTCCCCACCACACCCCTGCCCGCCGGACGGATCGACACCGACACCGAGCAGGTACGGCTGGACGGTGACCTGTGCCCGGCCTTCCCCACGTACATCCGCAACACGGGACCCGGCAGCGTCGCCGCTCTTCCCGGCCTTACCGTGCCCGTCCGGTCGGCAGGCCCGGGACTCCCGGTGGGTGTGGCGCTCGACGCGCCCTGGAACACCGACCGACGGCTCCTGGGCCTCGGCCTGCTGGTCGAACAGCTCCTGGAAGCGGGAGCATGAAGAGAAGGAGACGATCGGACATGACAGAGACCACTCGCCGCTTCAAGGCCGCAGCCGTCCAGGCCGAGCCCGCCTGGCTCGACGCGGAGGCCGGAGTCGCCAAGACCGTCGACCTGATCGCGGAGGCGGCACGTAACGGCGCCTCTCTCATCGCCTTCCCGGAAGTATGGATCCCCGGCTACCCGCACTTCCTGTGGCTGGGCGCGGTCGCCGACCAGGTCCCCTTCGTCCGCCGCTGCCACGCCGCCTCGCTCGCCCCCGACAGCGACGGGATGACCACGATCCGCCGCGCCGCCCGGCAGCACGGCATCACCGTCGCGCTCGGATACAGCGAAAAGGACCACGGTACCCTCTACATCACCCAGACCGTGATCGCCGCCGACGGCAGCGTGCTCCTGCACCGCCGCAAGCTCAAGCCGACCCACGTCGAGCGCAGCCTGTTCGGCGAGGGCGACGGCAGCGACCTCAGGGTCGTCGACAGCGCGCTCGGCCGGCTCGGCGCCCTGAACTGCGCCGAGCACGTCCAGCCGCTCAGCAAGTACGCCCTGTACGCGCAGAACGAGCAGGTGCACATAGCCAGTTGGCCGTGTTTCGGTCTCTACCGCGACCTCGCCTTCCAGCTCAGCGCCGAGGCCAACATCGCCGCGACCCAGGTGTACGCCATCGAGGGCAGCGCCTTCGTCCTGATGGCCACCCAGGTCATCTCCCCGGCCGGCATCGACGTCTTCGCGTCCACCCCCGAGCAGCGCCGCCTGCTCACGGTCGGCGGCGGCTGCTCGCGGATCTTCGGCCCCGACGGGCGTACCCTCACCAAGGACGTCGACGAGGGTGAGGAGGCACTGGTGTACGCCGACATCGACCTCGACGAGATCGACCTCGCGAAGAACGCCTTCGACCCGGCCGGGCACTACGCGCGCGCCGACGCCACCTACCTCGTTCACCGTCGCGAAGCCCGCCGGCCCGTGGTCCGGGAGGGAAGCCCCGCCGAGACCGTGCTGCCGGCGTTTCCGGTGCTGGACGACGAGATCCCCGAGCCATGACCCGGCCTGCCGAAGACTCTCCGCCGCCGAGCCGGCCCCCCGTCCAGACCCTGGACCGGGGGCTCCGGCTCCTGGAAGTGATCGCGCTGTCGGACGTACCGCTGACGCTGGCCGAACTGAGCCAGCAGATGGGGCTGCACCGCTCGATCGTCTACCGGCTGCTGCGCACCCTCCAGGACCACCACCTGGTCGCCTGGCGTTGGGCCGACACCGCCCAGTACAAACTGACCCAGCAGGGTCAGCATCGGGCGGCTGGAGCGATCGACCTGTTGGTGTGTGCGACAGCTGTGCACCATGGGCACACCGTCCTTCATGTGGACAATGACTTCGTGACGGTGGCCGGAGTCCTCAAGGAGGTCCAGCAGCGAGATGTGCGAGCCTGATCGCAGGAACGTTCTCACCTGCCAGGGAGCGTCAAACCCCGACGGGTCAGGGCTCCCCCGAGAGCCGTAAAGATCGCTTGCTCGCCCCCTGCTCGCCCGGAGTGCAAACGGCCGTCGCCGCCGCCCCTGCCGGTCCAGCCCCCCGTCCTCGGGGCGGGTACGACGAATGCGCCCCCGCAGGGCCACTCCCGTTGTTGCGGCTCTCAGCCTTGGGCCGGCTTCGCGTGCTGCTCCGGTTCGGCACCCGCGAACTGACGGGCCGGATCCCTTTCCTCGCCATCGCGCCGACGACGCGAGGTGCGCGCCGAGCCCTTCCGCCCGTGGCTGCCGGCGGGGCTTCCCCGCATGGTCCCGCGTGCGCAACGACGGCTGACAGCCGTGTGTTGGAGGTGCGAACCCGTGGTCGACGCGGAACCTACGCACAGATCACCGGCCCCCACGCTCAGTCAGTCCTCGATCAGGGCCAGCTGTTTGTTGATCTCCTTCGGGTTGGTGTCGCCGGCGGCCATCTGCAGGAAGGGGGTGTGGTCGAACACGAGGTCGCGAAGGGGCCGTAGCGGGGCCGGGGTGTGGTGGAAGACCTTGCCGAGCATCCAGGCCTGCTGAACCTGGCGGGCGGTGTGCGGCTTGCGCGGGGCCTCGTACGCCTCCAGCGCGGCGCTGACGGACGCCAGGTCGGTGAGGTCGACGCCGCGCAGTGACCTGCCGAGGAAGTAGCCGTCCTCGATGGACATGCCGGCGCCGTACGCGGCGTACGGCGAAGTCGGATGGGCGGCGTCGCCGACCAGGGTGGCCCGCCCCTTGCTCCACTGCTTCAGACGCGGGCGGTCGCGCAGCACCCAGCGCTGCACGTTCGCCGGGTCGGTCGCCTCGATCAGCCCGGGAAGCGGGGCGGGGAATCCGGCGGCGAGCGCGGCGGCGGCGGACCTGAGGTCGGCCGGCGGGAGAGCGTCGGGGTCGGTGGCGGCGAGCATCCACCACTGGTGGCCGTCGCGGCCCTTGTGCCGGATCGAGGTCCAGCTGCCCTGGACCGTCGCACTGTGGGTGAGGACCGACATGTTCGGCTGAGTGCCGGGGACGTCGGTCAGTGTGAAGCCGCCGAAGACGTGCAGCCGGTGTTCCCGCTTGGGAGCGTCGCCCCACAGCGTGCGGCGGACCAGCGAGTCGATGCCATCGGCACCGACGAGCAGGTCGTGTTCGGCGCTGCTGCCGTCGGCGAAGTGCAGGGTCACCGCCCGGTCGTCCTGCTGGATGCGGTCGACGCGCCGGCCGAACCGCACCATGCCCTCGGCGAGGGCGGCGAGCATCCGCTCGTACAGCTCCGGACGCAGCAGGCCGATGAAGCCGCCGCCGTAGGCCCGCTTGACCTCCTCGTCGAGTTTGACGTGCACGCGGACCTTGCCGCGGAGGTTGCGGAACTCGGTGTCGGTGGGGGCGCCGAGGTCGTCGGTGTCCACCCCCAGCGAGCGCAGCGCCTTCAGCGGCGGGGGCCAGAGGTTGAGGATGTTGCCGGCCGGACGGGCCTCCCGGTAGCGCTCGTAGACGACGACATCGTGGCCGGCCTGTGCGATGCCGAGTGCGGCCGCCATGCCGGCGGGGCCGGCGCCGAGAACGGCCACCCGACCGGGACGGGCTGGAGTGGAGGACATACGACACCTTCCGAGAGGCAAAACAGTAGCGGCTGCTACTGTTAGCGCTGAACGGTAGTGGGCGCTACAGTTTTGTCAAGGTTTCAGGCCGTCAACCAGGGAGGACGGGTCGTGGCAGACGTCGCCGCCGATGACTTCGAGGTCCGGCCGCCGAAACAGCGCCGCAGCCGCGAAGCCTGGAACCGGGTCCTCGACGCCGGGGTGACGCTCCTCGAGGACGGCGGCTACGAGGCGTTCACCATCGCGGCCGTGTGCGATCGCGCGGAAGTCGCCCCTCCCGCCATCTACGCCCGCACGAACACGAAGGACGCCCTGTTCCTGGCGGTGTACGAGCACGGCATCGCGCGCCTGCGCGCCGAGCAGGAGGTCTTCACCGACGCGGACCGCTGGGCCGCACTGGAGCCGGACGCGCTCGTGCGCTCGGCCGTCGCGGAGATGGTCGGCATCTCGCTCCGCCACACCGAGTTCCTCCGGGCCGTCGTCCTCACCTCGGCCGCGCACTCGGAGGTCCAGCGGCGCGGCTCCCGTCACGGCCGGGAGCTCGGAGAGAGGTTCACGACGGTTCTGCGCCGCCTGGCGGGTGTGATCACGCACGACGATCCGGAGGCCGCCCTCTGGTCCTGCTTCGACACCCTCTTCAGCGCCTCGATGATCCGGGTCGCGTACGGGCCCGCGTTCGCCACGCCCGTCCCGGTCGACGACCACCGGTTCGTCGTCGACATGGGGGAGACGGCGGTGCGCTACCTGCTGGGCGGCGGCTGCCCCCGGGTCTGATCACTGCAACAGCAACAGCAACAGCAACAGCAACAGCAACAGCAACAGCAACAGCCGAGCCGCAGACGGTGAGCGCGGCAGACGGTGGCCTAGTGCCGCGCGGCGTTGCCGCGGAGCCCGAGCCTGGTGATCGTGCGGCGGAGTGCGGTGCGGATCGCCTGCGTCGTCGACGGGTCGAGCGGTGTGGAGAGGTGGTCGATCTCCAGACCGGCGATGACGGCGAGAATGATCTCCGAGTCCGTCTCGGGATCGTCCGATCCGAGTCGGCTCGCGACATGGCCGACCTGGATCTGCAGCGCCTGGCGCCACGCCCGCGAGACGCGTGCGAGATCCGGCCTGCGGGTTGACTCGATCAGGAATTCGTACTCCGCGACCAGGCTGGTGCGTGCCTCGGTCAGACCGTGGTGGATGAACGCCGTGAGGTGCTCGGCGATGTCGTCGGCGTGGTCGCCGTTCTCGACGCCCGCGAAGGCGGCGAGGACCCGGTCCGCCTCCCGGCGGGTGTGCAACTCGAACGCCTCGAGGATCAGGTCGTCCTTGGTCTTGAAGTAGTAGCCGAGGGCTCCGAGCGGCAGCCCCGCTTCCGCCGCGATGGCGCGCATGGAGAGCCCGGCCAGTCCCTTGTCCCCGATGACCCGCAGGGCTGCTTCGAGAATGGCCGCTTTGCGGACCCCGCCGCGCTCGGTCAGGACAGGGGTGTCTCGTTGCTGGGCGGATCCGCCGGGCCGGCTCATGTCTGTCGTCGTCCTTCTCACCTGTGGGTGACCTCCGGGCGTCGCCCGACGGCAATGCCGCACGGTAGCAATCGCGGGGCAGCCTGCCTGTGTGGTGCGCCGCGGCATCATGTCCTTCATCGTTGGAACTGGAACGAACGTACCACTCGGTTGAGGAAAGGGCGGCCGTTCTGCTCGGGTCCTCTGCGGTTTCAGCCGCGCGTATGCAGGTGAGCTGGCTATTGCCGTGCAGCTCGACTCCACTTACTGTGTCGAACGTTCAACTCAGTCACATCAAGAGGCTGCGGGAATTCGAAGGTGGGCACCACATGAACCCGACCAGCGCCGACGGCCGGCCCGTCGCGATCATCACCGGGGTCGGCAGTGCGTCCGGCATCGGCTTCGCCTGCGCCGGACGGTTGGCCGAGGACTACTCGCTGCTGATCACCTCGACCACCGGGCGGATTCACGAGCGGGTGGCCGAACTGGCGGGCAGCTGCCCCGTCCGCGGGGTCGCGGGTGATCTCACCGATCCCCGGTTCGCCGAGTCGGTGGTGGCCGAGGCGCTGGACGCCTTCGGCCGGATCGACGTTCTCGTCAACAACGCCGGCATGGTCTCGGTGGCCGAACCCGAGGATCCGTCGAGCCTCGCGTCGGCCTCCGACGAGCAGTGGCGTTCGGCCCTCTCCCGGAACCTCGACACCACCTTCTACATGACCCGCGCCGCGCTCCAGCCGATGCTCGATCGCGGGTACGGCCGGGTGGTGAACATGGCGTCGCTCTCGGGCCCGGTGATGGCCTACCGGGGTGACGTCGCCTATCACACGGCCAAGGCCGGCCTGATCGGTCTCACCCGCTCGACGGCCATGGACACGGCCTCGCTGGGCATCACGGTCAACGCCGTCGCGCCCGGCTGGATCGCGACCGGGGGGCTCGACGAGCGTGTCGACGCCCTCGGGGCGGCGACGCCGGTCGGTCGTGCCGGGCGTCCCGACGAGGTGGCCGCACTGGTGGCGTTCCTGGCCTCACCGGAGTCGTCCTACGTCACGGGACAGCTGTTCGTGGTGGACGGCGGCAACTCCATCCAGGAAGAGCGCGACTGAGCCCGGCAGACGGTCCCCTGACGCTGTTCGCACAGCAGTCGGCCAGTCGGCCAGTCGGCCGTTCACGCTTTTTTCCAGTCTGCCCGTTATGCCTATCGTCAAGAGGAGCGAAGGATGGACCTGAACTACATGTCGGCCGACGAGATGCTGGGAGCGTTTCGGCGGCGTGAGCTGTCCCCGGTGGAAGTCCTGGACTCGCTGATCGAACGGGTCGCCAAGACCAGCGAGGTCAACGCGGTCGCCGAGGAGATGTTCGACGAGGCCCACGAGGTCGCGCGGGCCGCCGAGGCCAGGTACGCGGGGAAGGGCCCGGCGCCCCGGGCGCTCGAAGGCGTCCCGGTCGCGGTGAAGGAGGAGATGCCGATCGCCGGCAGGTCCCATCGCTTCGGCTCCCTGCTGACCGAGGGCAACGTCGCGACGCAGACCCAGCCGATGGTCCAGCGGCTGATCGACGCCGGTGCGGTCCTGCATCTGCGGACCACGACGCCGGAGTTCTCTATCGCCGTTACCACCCACTCCGAGCTGTGGGGCGTCACACGCAATCCCTGGAACCTCGACTACAGCCCCGGCGGTTCGTCGGGCGGCTCGGGTGCGGCACTGGCCGCCGGACTCGCCCCGCTGGCCACCGGCTCCGACATCGCGGGCTCCATCCGGGTTCCGTCGGCTCTGTGCGGAGTCGTCGGGTTCCGGCCTCCCTACGGACGCGTGCCGGCGCTGCCGCCGACCAGTCTCGACACCTACTGTCAGGACGGGCCGATGGCCCGCACGGTCACCGACTGCGCTCTCTTCCAGAACGTCATCGCCGGACCGGACCTCGTCGACCACGCCTCGGTACCCGCTGTTCCACCGCTCCCGACGAGCTTCGGGTCGTGCGCGGGACTGAAGGTCGCGCTCGCGGTCACCATCGGCGACTTCCCCGTCGTTCCCGATGCGGCGGCCGACATCGAGCGGTTCGCGAGCGCCCTGCGGGACGCCGGAGCCGAGGTGACCCCGGTCGAGATCCCGATCACCCGCCAGTCGATCATGGCCACCGCGATGGCGCACTACGGCCTCCTCCTCGGGCCGTCGGTTCTGGGGTGGGCACCGGCCGACGACCCGCGCTGGTCCCGGGACGTCCTCGATGTCGTCGAGGCGTGCGGGGCGGCCCTGGAGAACATCGGCGCCCTGCGGATCGTGGAAGAGGAGGCCCGCATGCACGCCGTGCTCGCCGAGATCTACCGCGACCACGACGCCGTCATCTGCCCGACGATGGCCACCACCGGCTACCCGGCGGACGCCATGTCAGCAGAGTCCGTCGAGCTCGCCGAGGGTGTGCGGTTCGCCAACCTCGTGAGCCAGTGCCTGACCCAGCTCTTCAACATCGCGAGCCGGCATCCGGTCCTCAACGTGCCCTCGGGCCGCGCGGCCAACGGCGTGCCGACCGGCGTGCAGATCGTCGCCCGGCCGTTCGACGATCTGACCGCGTTCCGCCTCGGGGCGGCCGCCGAAGCACGTCTCGGCCTCTGGAGCGACCCGGACCGGCGGCCGAACCTGGGGCACCATGGCTGAGCCGCCATCTCGGCATCCGTCAGTCCCTGAGTCCCTGAGTCCGTCGGTCCGTCGGTCCGTCAGTTCGTCAGCCCGTCAGACCGTCGTCGTCCCGGCCGTCTTCGGCGACGGTGAAGGTTTCGGGGGACAGGGTCTGTTCGGCCCAGATCGTCTTGCCGGTGTACGTCTGGCGGGTGCCCCAGCCCTGGGTGAGCTGAGCGACGAGGAGCAGGCCGCGGCCGCCTTCGTCGAAGGTGCGCGCGCGGCGCAGATGAGGGGTGGTGTTGCTGGCGTCGGAGACCTCGCAGATGAGGTTGCGGTCGCGGATGAGCCGGAGCTGAATGGGGGCGCCGCCGTAACGGATGGCGTTGGTGACGAGTTCGCTGACGACCAGTTCGGTGACGAAGGCGGCCTCGTCCAGGCCCCAGGCGGTCAGCTGCCGGGTGGCGTCCCTGCGGGTCCGGGCGACCGCTGAGGGATCGGGCGGCACGTCCCAGGTGGCGACATGGGCCGCGTCCAGGGCGCGGGTGCGGGCTACCAACAGCGCCACGTCGTCGGCGGGGTGGTCCGGGAGAAGCGTCTGGAGCATGGTGTCGCAGGTGCTCTCCAAGGACGGGGCCGGCCGGGCCAGCACCTTGCGCAGTGCGTCGAGACCTTCGTCGATGTCGCGGCCGCGGGCCTCGATGAGGCCGTCGGTGTACAGCGCGAGGATGCTTCCTTCGGGCAGCTCGATCTCGGTGACTTCGAAGGGCAGGCCGCCCAGCCCCAGTGGCGGGCCCGCAGGTATGTCGGGGAACACGACGGCGCCGTCCGGGGTCGCCAGCGCGGGTACGGGGTGGCCCGCGCGAGCCATGGCGCAGCGCCGGGAGACCGGGTCGTAGACGGCGTACAGGCAGGTCGCGCCGATGTCGCCGACGATGCCGGCCGCGCTTTCGGCCTCGGCGGACAGGTGGATGACCATGTCGTCCAGGTGGGTCAGCAGCTCGTCGGGCGGAAGGTCGACATCGGCAAGGGTGCGCACGGCGGTACGCAGCCGTCCCATGGCGGCCGAGGCCTGGACGCCGTGGCCGACCACGTCGCCGACGACGAGCGCGACCCGGGCGCCGGACAGCGGGATCACGTCGAACCAGTCGCCGCCGACGCCGGCTTGCGTGCCGGCGGGGAGGTAGCGGGAGGCGACGTCGACGGCGGCCTGCGGGGGCAGCCGCTGCGGCAGGAGACTGCTCTGAAGAGTGAGGGAGGTCCGGCGCTCGCGGCTGTAACGGCGGGCGTTGTCGATGCAGACGGCGGCCCTGGCGGTGATCTCCTCGCCCAGGAGCAGGTCGTCCTGCTCGAAGGGTTCCGGGTGCCGGTGGCGGGAGAACGTGGCCACGCCGAGGGTGATGCCGCGGGCGCGCATCGGGACGGCCAGCACGGAGTGGAAGCCGTAGTGCCGCATCCGCTCGGCCCGGTCCGGGGTCTGGCTCGCCACCCGGTCCATCGCGGAAGCCGTCACGTTCTCGATCAGCGGCCGGCCGGTGGTCAGGCACCTGGCCGCGGTCGACTCGTCCGGGTACGCGGCCACTGTTCCGCGCTTCACCACGACCTCGGGGCAGCCCTCCAGGACGGACTGGTAGGCGACACGGCGCAGCATGACGGGGCTGGGCGGTGAGCCGGCGCGCGGGTCGTCGCCGCCCTCGATGGCGGGAAGCAGGTCGACGGTGACGAAGTCCGCGAGTCGGGGGATGGCCACGTCGGCGAGTTCCTGCGCGGTCCGGGCGAGGTCCAGGGTGCTGCCGATGCGGATGCTGGCCTCGTTGAGCAGGGCCAGGCGCCCTCGGGCCAGGTGCTCCTCGGTCACGTCGTACGCGGAGAGGAGCACTCCCCGTATCGTTCCCTCGGCGTCCCGCACGGGGGTGAGCAACGTCGTCCAGACGCTCTTGCTCTCATGGCCCGCCAGGTGCAGGGACTGCTGCAGGTGCTGCTGTTCGCCGGTCTCCAGCGCCCGCCGCATGCACCGTTCCGTCCGGTCGCTCTCCGGGTCGACGACGATCTCCGATATGCGCAGCCCCTGCATCGCCGCTTCGGGCAGTCCGATCACCCGCTCCATGTCCGCGTTCGCCCGCCGCAGCCGCAGGCCGGTGTCGTAGAGCGCCGTCGTGAACGGGGACCGGGTGAACGCCCACATCACCAGCGTGTCGTCGTGGAGCGGCGACGCCGGCCGGGCCAGGGGGGAGACCAGGAGCCACTCCCAGCCTCCTTCCTCCCCGCCGGCGGGCTCCCGGCGGTGGGCCAGCAGGTTCACGGCGAGGTGGTGGCCGTCCCGGTGCAGGAGAGTCGCCGTCCCGTTCCACCTCGGCAGCGTCTTCAGGGAGCGAAGCGTCTCGGCCGGCGGCTCCCCCGCGAGCAGTGATGCCGCGGGCCGGCCGACGACGTCCGTGGGCCGGTAGCCGAGCAGCCGCCGTGCTCCCTCGCTCCACCCGGTCACGATGCCGTTCGCGTCCACGCCGGCTCCGGCCGTGGCCGACTCGTCGATGGGGTCGTCCGGCCGCCACGCCGCCCGGTCGTCGCCGGCGGTGTCAGAACCCGTCATCGCGTTCATCCGCCCTCACTTCGGTCTTTCCACCGTGCGGCCCGGCCCGGCCACGAGCAACCTAGGGGAGACAGTCGAACATATATCCTCGAAAATGACATAAGTGTAAAAGATGGACCGACGCATCGGGGCTGGAGGTCGTGCCATGACCGTCACCGACGAGGGGACGTGGCCGGACGCGGCCGAATGGACCGGGAAGATCTACAGCGGCGGCTGGCGGCAGTCCGAGGGCGGCGTTCAGCCGGTGAACGAACCCGCCACGGGGGAGCGGCTGGCCGAGGTGGGTGTGGCCGCGCCCGCGGATGTCGCCCGGGCCGGGGCCCAGGCCGCCCGAGCCCAGCGGGCCTGGGCCGGGACGGCGCCCCAGGAGCGCGCCGAGGTCCTGCACCGCGCCGCCCGGGTGCTGCGCGACCACCGCGGAGCGATTCGCGAGTGGATCGTCAGGGAGTCCGGAGGCGTTCCGGCGAAGGGTGACTACGAGATCGCGGCCGCGATCGCCCAGCTTGCGCAGGCCGCCGGTCTCGCGTCGCTGCCCCGCGGCGAGATACTCAGCCCGTCGGCGCCCGCCGAGACCAGTTACGCGTGGCGGGTACCCCTGGGGGTGGTCGGCGTCATCAACCCCTGGAACGCCCCCCTGCTGTTCGCCGTGCGGGCCCTGGCGCCCGCACTCGTGCTGGGTAACGCCGTTCTCCTCAAGCCCGATCCCCACACACCGGTGTCCGGCGGTGTCGTCGTGGCGCGGCTGTTCGAGGAGGCCGGGCTGCCCGGGGGGCTGCTCCACGTCCTGCCCGGAGGCTCCGGCACCGGTGAGGCGGTCGTGGCCGATCCCCACGTCGCCATGATCGTTTTCACCGGCTCCACCGAGGCGGGACGGGCGGTCGCCCGCGCCGCGGGCGACGGGCTCAAGCGGGTGGCCCTGGAACTGGGCGGCAAGAACTCGATCGTCGTGCTCGACGACGCGGACATCGACTCCGCCGCGGCAGCCGGGGCGATGAGCTCCTTCGCCTATCAGGGGCAGGCCTGCGTCGCCGCCGGACGTCATCTGGTGCACGCCGACGTCGTGGAGCCCTACACGCAGGCGCTGATCAGGCAGGCCGATGAGCTGCGGGTCGGCGACCCGCGCGAGGAGGGCGTGGCCCTCGGTCCGGTGATCAGCGAGCGCCAGGCCGCGAGGATCGAACGCATCGTGGACGAGAGCGTGGCCGCCGGTGCACGGGTGCTGGCCGGCGGACGCCGCGACGGGCTGTTCTACCCGCCCACCGTGGTGGACCGCGTCGAGCGGACCATGCCCGCCTTCACCGAGGAGATCTTCGGGCCGGTCGCTCCCGTCGTCGCGTTCCGTACCGACGACGAGGCCGTCGAGATCGCCAACGACACCGCGTACGGCCTGACGGCGGCTGTGCACTCCGGTTCGACGTCGAGGGCCGCGGTCGTCGCCGAGCAGTTGCGCACCGGCATGGTGCACCTCAACGACGTCTCCGCCAAGAATGCCGCGAACGCCCCCTTCGGTGGGATGGGAGCGTCGGGCAACGGCTCCCGCATCGGCGGCACCGCGGACCTGGAGCAGTTCACCCAGTGGCGCTGGATGACGGTCCTGGGTTCCGTGTGACCGCGGGGACGATCGACGCAACCGGCGAGTGCCGGCAGCCCGGGCGTATCCGGCTGCCCGGGGCGGTGCAGGGGCGGTGCAGGGGCGGTGCCGGGGCGCGTTCGGGAGGCAAGCCCCCGACCAGACCCGACCCGACCAGACCTGACCCGACCGCCCGTTCCGGACTCAGCCGGCGCCCGTCGGCAGCGGTTCGTCCAGGAGGAAGGCCCGCAGCACCGCGGTGTAGCGGCCGGGCTGCTCGCCCGAGATGGAGTGTCCGGCTCCCTTGACGGTCACCGCCTCGGATCCTGCGAGGGTGTGCTGGTACTCGGCGGTCACGGCGGGCTTGATGAAGTCGCACTCCCCTCGCATGATCAGAGAGGGGACGCGCAGGGTGCGCAGACGGGGCCGGGGGTCGGGAAGCCGCTCGAAGTCCCTGACGGTCATCTGGTTGCTGTAGAAGCCCTGAGGGTTGTCGTGCGCCGTGGTGGGCGGAGCGCCCTCGCACGAGGTGCTGTCTTTTCCCTGGAGGGCGACTTCGTGCATCCAGTGGTCGACCTCGCGGTCGCCGACCAGCGCGTGCGCGGCGCCGGGGTTGATCTGGAGGAGCAGGCTCGCCGCGATGATGCGGGGTGCGCTGTTCAGCCGGTCGAGGCGGGCCTTCTGCGCGGGGGAGAGGCGGTTCCAGGGTTCCCCGGCGCTGGAGCCGGGGTATTGACGGCCCCACAGCGCGCCCGGCGAGGTGAAGACCGCTTTGGCGACGTGCTCGCCATGGGCGGCCAGGTACTGGGCGGCGAGCGATCCGCCCCAGGACTGGCCGACGAGGATGATCCGGTCGGCGCCGAGTGTGCGCCGGATCGCTTCCAGGTCGGCGACCTGGCGGGCGACGGTGTATCCGGTGACGTCCCGCAGCCGGGTGGAGCGGCCGGCGCCCAGCTGGTCGTAGGAGTAGACGTCGAAGCCGTCCGCCGCGAGTTCACGCCCCCCGGTGGGGACGCCCTCGCCGGGGGTGCCGGGACCGCCGTGCAGGAAGATCACCGGGGTCGGTCCGGCCTTGACCGCGGCGGGGACGTGGACGTAGGCGATGCGTGAACCGGTCGGCAGATCCCAGAACCGGACGCCGGGCGGGGCGGGGGCGGCCGTCGTGGTGGGCATCGGATGCAGGACGGTGACGGCGGCGAGGACGGCGACGGCCGCGGTCAGGCCGGCCGTGAGGAACGCGGAGGCCCGCAGGGCCGGGCGGCGGTCGAGGCCGAACAGGGCGAACGCCGCCCGGCCCAGCAGCCCGCCGGCCAGGGCGCCGCAGACGAGACCGGCGATGACCAGGACCGGCACGCTCGCGGCGACGAACGCCGCGGCGAGGAAACCGGCCACCGCCACGGCGGGGGTCAGCAAGAGCGCCAGGACCAACAGGACCCCACCGACGACACGGTGCAGAAGTATGCGTGACATGCCTTCGAGGCTAGGAAGCCGACGCGGGCGATCCGTCCGGCTCAGGGACGGTCCCGCCGCGTGCGAGGGCCGCCCTGCGGCGGGGTGTCACCCCCACCTCACGGCGGGGCGCCGACCCACCTCACGGCCCGCTGCCGGGCCGGATCAGCCCCGTCTCGTACGCGGCGATCGTCGCCTGCACCCGGTCGCGTACGCCGAGCTTGCCGAGGAGCACGGAGACGTGGTCCTTCACGGTGGGCGGACTCACCCCCAGCACCGCCGCGATCTCCGCGTTGGACAGCCCCCGCGCGACCTGCCGCAGCACCTCCGTCTCGCGCGGGGTGAGCAGGTCGAGGCGGGCCGTGTCGAGCGGACCGGGCCCGTCCGTGAACCGGTCGATCAGCCTGCGCGTCACCGCCGGATCGAGCAGCGCGGCGCCCCCGTGGACCACCCGTACCGCGTCGATCACCCGCTCCGGCTCGGCGTCCTTGAGCAGGAAACCGGCGGCCCCGGCGCGCAGCGCGGCGAACAGGTACTCGTCGAGACCGAAGGTGGTGAGCACCAGAACACGGGTCGCGGGGCTGCGTTCGGTGATCGCGGCGGTCGCCGCGAGCCCGCCGATCCCCGGCATGCGGACATCCATCAGCGCGACGTCCGGCCGCGCCGACAGCGCGAGTTCGACCGCCGTGTCGCCGTCCGCCGCCTGCCCGACGACGCACAGGTCGGGTTCCGCGTCGAGGATCGCCGCGATCCCGGCCCGTACGACCGCCTGGTCGTCCGCGACGGTCACTCTGATCGCCATGGGAACGCCTGCGGGAGCCACACGTGTACCGCACCGTGGTCGGTCGTCGAGAGGGTACCGCCGGCGACGTCCGCGAGAGCGCGCAGCCGCCGCTCCACCGCGGGAACGGCGGGCACCGGACCGGAGACCTCCACGCCGTCGGGGAGCGTGCGCACGGTGAGAGTGGCGCCCACGGCCATGAGCGCGGAGGCGGTCCGGTACGCGAAGACCTCCACGGCGGCGGGCAGCGGACGGCGGGCTCCGACGTACCGGACGACGGCGCCGTGGCGCGCGGCCAGCGCGGTGATCCCGGACACGGTGGGCGGAGGAGCGTCGTCGTCGGCGTCCCCCGCGCGCAGCCCGGACAGCACGTCCCGCAGAGCGGTCAGTCCGGCGCGGGCCTCTTCCCGCACGGCCCGCAGGTCCCTCTCCTCCGCCGCGGCGACGACCGCCCGCGTGTGCCGGAGCGCCGTGTCCCGCAGCCCGGTGGCGAACAGCAGACGCTGCGCGGACGCCGCCGCGTCGGCGTCCCCGTCGAGCAGGACCCGCCGCCGGGCGTCCGCGGCCCCCAGCCGCTCATGCCGCCGGGCGGTCCGGCGCCCCCACGACCAGACGGCGAGGGCGGGCAGGGCCAGCACGCCCGCCAGTACGGCCCAGGCCGCCGTACGGCTGCCGGTGATGCCGCTGCCGCTCGCCAGCGCGAGCCCGCCCACGGCGGCCACGGCGAGCGGCGCGAACAGGCCTCGGCGCCACGGCAGACGCACTCCGACGCTGTGGACGAGCGTCAGCTCGACCCAGCCGTACACCAGGAAGACGTCGCTCACCGGCGGCTGGGTCCAGCCGGTCCGGTCGCAGGCCCACCACAGCAGCAGCGCCGACAGCACCGCCGCGAGCGCGCGGCCGGGCGCCCGTGAGCGCCAGGCCAGCGGCACGGCGTGCAGGCCCGACACCACGACGGTCACCAGCGCGGGCAGCAGGCCGCCGAACGGGGCCGGGACGTCGGCCGACAGCAGGCTCGCACCGAGCGACAGCGCGATCGCCAGGGCCACCAGCGCGTAGTCGAGCGCGGTCGTCCCGCGCCAGGCGGGCCGCCGACGGAGGGGAAGAACCGTCGCCGCAGGCAGCGAGGCCCGCACGCTCCAGCCCTCTCGACCGCCTTGCCCCACGGGTCCCACGGGTCCCGCGCGGAACGTCCCGCCCGTCGCCGTGACCGTGGCAGCCAGCCCCGCGAGACCGCGCCCGGTCCCGAGGCCCGGTTCGACCGCCGTACCGCCGTCGTCCGTGACGGTGACGACGAACAGGCGATCGCCGCCGGCCCGTACGGCCTTGTCCCGGTCGTCCGTCGGCTCGATCCGGACGCGCACGGTCGCGCCGTCGGCGTACCGGGCCGCGTTGGTCAACGCCTCCCGGACGACCCGGTACGTCGCTTCCGCACTGCTCGCCGGCGCCTTGTCGACGGTGCGCCGGTAGTCCACCGCGTGCGCGGCGGCCAGCGCGTCGACCTCGGCGAAGCCGGCCGCGGTCGCGTCCAGCCCGGTGAGGCGCTCCAGTTCGCGGACGGCCTCCCGGCCCGCCTCGCCGGCGTGGCGCAGCGCGTCACCGGTCCGTTCCCGGTCGGCGAGCCTGAGCGCGGCGCCCGCGGACACCACGATCCCGGTCAGCCGATGCGCCGCCACGTCGTGCAGCTCCGCCGCCAGCCGGTCCCGTTCCGCCAGCGCCGCGAACAGCGGGACCGCCGCCGTGCCGGCCTCGTAGTCCGCCAGCGCGGACCGGCGGGCCGACCGGTGCCGACGTGAGCGGCCCGTCGCCCGGACGACCGCCACCACCCCACCGGCCGTCAGCGCGACCCCCGCCACGAAGTGGGGCGGCCGACCGCGTACGGCGGGGATCGCGGCGACGGCCAGCGTGAGCACGACGGCTGCCGTGAGGGAGGAACCCGCGGTCCTGCGGACGGCCAGCAGATGGACCGTGACCAGCGCGCAGACCGCCGCGACGAGGAAGAGCACCCCCACGTGCCCCGCGAAGCCGTTCATCGCACCACGCCGACGGCGGGCGACCGCTCGACGCTCTCCACTCCGGCAGACTAACCCGGCTTTCCCGGTCGGGGTGATGAGACGTCGTCGACCGTCGACCGTCGACCGGTGCGTGGGCGGGGTGTTCGCACCGCTCAGGCTGCTGGGGGAATCGGTGGAGCCGCTTCTCCAGGAGAACACCCCTTGTGCCGTAGTGCAGTTACTCCTTCGGAGCGGATCTCGGGACCGCACCGGCTTAAGCTGCGGGCGTGGATTACAGCGAACTCGAGGCGGACGTCCTCCGGTTGATCGTCGGGGCCACCGAGGCCGATGTCCGTGCCTTCGGCGAGGAGACGGTCACCCGTCTGGTGCGGCCGGAACTGCTGCGCGGTGCGGCCGAGGACGAACTCACCGAAGAGGCCCGTGCGGCACTCACCTCCGCCTGCCTGAACGTCCTGACGATCAGCGCCGCCGAGCTGCACGACAAGCTTGCGACGATCTATGACGGCATCCTGGTCGACGACGATCTGGACCCCGGAGTCCTCACCGCCGTCAGCGCGTTGGCGCACTGGCAGAGCTACCTGGAGCAGAACCGGCGCGGCGAGCTCTACGAACTCGCCATCCGTTCCATCGAGGACGTCGACCACGAGGTGTCCGCGGATCTCGGCGACTTCCTCGCCACACCGGAGACGGCCGCCGAGTACGAGCGCATCCGCCGGCTGCTGGACCCCGGCGCTGTTCAGTCCCCGGCCCGTATCAGCCCGCTCTCGTAGGCGAAGATCACTGCGTGGACACGGTCGCGGAGGCCGAGTTTGGTCAGGATGCGGCCGAGGTGGGTCTTGACGGTCGTCTCCCCGACGAAGAGGCGGTCGGCGATCTCGCCGTTGGCCAGTCCCCGGGCGACCAGGGCGAGGACTTCCCGTTCCCGCCCGGTGAGCGCGGCCAGGCGGCTGCGCTGGGCGGGCGCGGACGTGGGGGCTTGCAGGACGAAGCGTTCGACCAGGCGCCGGGTGAGTGAGGGCGCCACCATGACCTCGCCCCGCAGCACTGCCCGGACGGTCACCAGGATCTCCTCGGCGGGGGCGTCCTTGACGAGGAAGCCGTTCGCGCCGGCGCGCAGGGCCGCGTAGGCGTACTCGTCGAGGTCGAAGGTGGTGACGACGACGATGCGGGGCCCGTGGGGCTGCGCGCAGAGGTGTTCGGTCGCGGCGAGCCCGTCCAGACCGGGCATGCGTACGTCCATCAGGACGAGGTCCGGCTCCAGGGCGGCCACGCCCGCGATCGCCGCGTCGCCGTCGGCGGCCTCGCCCACCACGGTGAGGTCGGGCTGGCTGTCGATGACCATGCGCAGTCCCATCCGGATCAGTTCCTGGTCGTCGCAGATCAGCACCCGGGACGGTGACGGGGTGGGGATCGGACCGGTCATGGGATCACCGTGGTGGGCTCGGGCTCGGTGGGGTGCAGGGAGGCGGTGACCCGGTAGCCCCCGTCGGGGGTGGGCCCGGCGTCGACGCTCCCGCCGTACAGAGCGGCGCGCTCGCGCATGCCGGTGAGGCCGTGACCGCAGGAGGGCAGTCGGGCGGGGTGCTCCGGGACGGCTCCCCCGTCGGCTCCGGCCGAGTTCTCCACCCTGACGCGGACCACCCGTCCGGGCCCCTCGGTACCGGTGTCGACCCGTACGCGGATCGTGGCGTTGGGCGCCGCGTGCTTGACGACGTTGGTGAGCGCCTCCTGCACGATGCGGTAGGTCTGGACGGTGAGATCCGCCGCGAGGCCGGCTGGATCTCCGCGCAGGTCCAGCCGGGCGCGCGTGCCGTTCGTGTCGAGGCGCCCGACCAGCCGCCGCAGATCGGCCGAGAGGGACTCGCCGGCCCCACTGTCGCCGGGTCCGGGTCCTGGTCCCGGGGCGCCGGACGGGGCGTCCGCGTCGGGGGTGCGCAGCACTTCCAGCAGCCGGCGCAGTTCGTCCAGGGCCTCGCGGCCGGTCGCGCTGATGACACCGAGGGTGCGCTCGACGACCGTGGGGTCGTGCCGCATCAGCCTGCCGCCCTCGGCGTTCAGCACCATCACGCTCACGCTGTGTGCGAGGAGGTCGTGGATCTCGCGCGCGATGCGAGCCCGCTCCTCGGCGACGGCGACCCGGGTCAGGGCGACGCGCTCCGACTCGGCGAGCGCGGCCCGCCGCTCGAACTCGGCGATATAGGCGCGCCGGGCCCGGACGTACTCGCCGAACACCCAGGCTCCGGCCAGCAGCAGCCCCACCGCGAGCGGGGTGAGCCAGGCACCGTGGGCGCCCGGGCCCCCGTAGTCCCGCTGCCAGGCGGGAATCCACAGAACAACGCAGCCGGCGGCACAGATCACCGTCGCCGCGGCGGCCCGGCGCCGGCCACGCACCGTGAGGGTGGCGAGGACCGCGGCCAGGGCGACGGCGCCGCGTCCCGGTTCCTGTCCCCACACCTGCCCGAGATACTGCGCCCAGAACGCGGCCGTCACCAGGGCCGCGACGAGCACCGGCCGACGGCGGCGCCACAGCAGGGGCAGCACCAGGGCGGCGTACACGCCCGCCTGCACCCAGACGGGGCGCCAGCCCGGTTGGGTGCGGATCACCGGGGGCACGGCAACCAGTACGACCAGCAGCAGGTCCGTCAGCCACGGATGTCCGCGCCGCATGCGGGGCAGGGTCTCGATCAGCCGTTGCACCGCCTCACGCTACGTCCGGGGCCCGCTCCCCGGCATCGTCCTGGCGGGCGTCACGGGGTCCTCCCGCAGTCGTACGGACACCGGCCGGGGGTACGACGTGCGGCCACCCGGGGCGTTTCCACCATGGCCTCCATGTCGATCACCACCGAGTTTTTCAGGCGGCCCCTCATGACCGGTGCCGTGGCGGCCAGTTCACGACGACTGGCGTACGCGATGACCGAGGGCATCGGCCTGGAGCAGGCCCGTACCGTTGTCGAACTCGGTCCGGGGACCGGGGTGTTCACGGACGCGATCCTCGCCCGGCTCGCCTGCGACGCACGGCTTGTCGCCGTCGAGCTCAACCCGGTGCTCGCCGCCCGGCTGTCGGCCACCCGGCGCGACACACGCCTGACCGTGGTGCGTGGTTCGGCGGCCGACCCGGCCGTCGTGGCCGGCGAACCGGTCGACGCGGTGGTCTCCGGGCTGCCGTGGACGGTCATGCCGCAGGACCGGCGCGGGCGCATCCTGGATGCCGTGACCGAAGTCCTCGCGCCCGGTGGCCGGTTCACCACCTTCGCCTACCTGCACGCGGCCTGGACCCCGCCCGCCCGTCACTTCACCGCCGAACTGGCCTGCCGTTTCGACCGGTTGGAACGCTCGAAGACCGTGTGGGCGAACCTGCCGCCCGCTTTCGTGCACCGGGCCACCCGGCGCCCGTGACCGCGAGCAGACCCGCGAGAACGAGGCCCCCGACCGGGAGGGGCAGTGTGATCGGCAGGGCAGCCAAGACCCTCACGGGACTCATGATCCGTCGGCCGTGGCTTCGAGTCCCACCCGTGTGGAGAGGGATCGCCGGCCCGCTTCTTCGGCGGCGGCCGCGAGGAGGAGGCCGACCGGGCCGGCGCTGCGGTGTTCGTCCTGCGCGGTGAGGTGCTCCCGGGCCGCGCGGGAGCGGCGTTGGATGCCGTCCGGCAGGAGGCGGCACACGTGGGGGGCGTCGAGTGCGGCCTTCAGCCGTCGATGACGGTCCGGCTCACGGCGACTCCCTGTATGTGCGGGAATGTATATCCGTACACCTGATCAGTCGTCCATCGAGGGGTGCGCTCCGGTCCGGTCCTGATGCAGGTGATCAACGTGGTCGGCGGCCTCCGGGACGGCTGCGACGGGACCGCGTCGTCCGAGGCCGGAGTCGCGGCGTCGGGTGTTGTGGCGGTGCAGCCGACGGAACAGGCCGAGGCCGGCTTCGCGTTCGCCGGCCCATGCCCTGCGGCCCTGGAGAGTCTCCCGTTCGCAGGTCGCGTCGAAGGACTCCGCGAGCACGTCGGCCGCCGAACTGCCTACGGGGCGCGTGCTCTGGGTCACGCCCGCCTGTCGGCAGGCGCCGGCGAACGTCCGGCTCGTGCGCTGAGTCTCCCCTCCTTGGTGGAGACTGTGACCGGTGGGGTGTACGGGGCCGTGGCCATCGCGGGCTCCGGGGGCAGGGCACTGTGCTGGGCATCGGTCGCTTAGGCTGGTTTCCTTGTCGCCGATGCGGAGGCGCAGGTTGCGGCGGCGTTCGCCCGCCGTCCGTCCGAGGGAGGCGTGCGCGTGGCAGTTGCCGGAGGCCGGCCGACGAAGCGGCTCCAGCGGGGAACTCTTTCCCAGGGGCTCATCGTGGGGACCGCGATGCGGATCCTCGACGAGGACGGGCCGGACGCGCTGACTTTCCAGCGGCTCGGCAAGGAGCTGTCCTCCTCCGCGACCGCCGTCTACCGGTACTTCGCGAGCCGGGACCACCTCATGGTCGCCGTCGCGGACGAGCTCGACAGGATCTCCCTGGAGGGGTACGAGCGGCACGAGTCGTGGACCGAGTCGCTGCGGGACCTGGCGATCCGTGCCTGGAACACCGCGCTGGACCACCCGGCGGCCGCCGCGCTCTGCATGGGGAGGGTCACCCGGGGCGCCCACGAGCTGCGCGCCGTCGACGCCGTCCTGGAAGCGTTCCACCGCGGCGGCTGGCGCGGCCGGGCGGCGGTCCTGCACTACCAGGCGTACTCGAACTTCGTCCTCGCCGCCGCGAGCAACAACGCCTGGCGACTGGTCAACCAGCGGTTCGGCGCCGAGGTGAACTGGGTGCAGGAATACCAGTCGGCGGATCCTGACGCGTACCCCTACGCCGAGGCGGCGAAGGAGTACCTGCGCACCGTCGACATGACCGCCGTCTTCCACCGCCAGACGGACATACTCCTGGCGGCGCTCGAGGCGGAATCGGCGACGCTCCCGCGCGACTGACACGCGTCACTCTTCGCGTCACCGCCCCGCGGCGTTCTCGTGGCCGAAACCTGTCGCAAGGGGTGCGTTCACACAAAGATAGTTAACGCTATTGACTACGCCATTCACTTGCCTGCATTCTCTCCACACCCAGTGCTCCACGGCTCGCTCCCCAGCGGCGTCCGCCGAGCGCCACGCGCACCGCCTCCACCCTCCTCCAGGAGCACTCATGCGCCAGACCCGTACCCTTGCGGTCCCTGTCACCGCGGCCGTCGCCATGACGGCAGTACTCGCCGGCTGTACCACCACCGGATCGACGTCGGCGGACCAGGGCGGCGCGGACGCCGCCACGGCGACGAAGATCCGGACGACGATCGACGTGCCGGCCAGCTTCGACCCGGCCAAGGCTCTGTCCCTGCCGGACTACCAGCTCGCCCGGGACAGTTACGACACCCTGGTGCGCAAGGACGACGGGGGGCTCGTCGGCGGGCTCGCCACCCAGTGGAAGAACACGCCGACCTCGGCCACGTTCACCCTGCGCACCGACGCGACCTGCGCCGACGGGACGCCCATCACGCCGACGGTCGTCAAGGGCTCCCTGGACCGCTACATCGACCCGAAGACGGCGGCGCCCGACGTCCCCACGGTCTTCGGCCCCGGCAACACGGTGAAGGTGACCGCCGACGACGCGGCGCGGACGGTGAAGATCACGCTCGCCAGGCCGTGGGGCGACATGGTCACCGGCCTGTCGGTCGCGAGCACGGGCATCGTCTGCCCGGCGGGCCTCAAGGACCTCAAGGCCCTTGCGGCCGGTAAGGCCCAGGGCTCGCAGTCCGGCCCGTACATACTCCAGAAGTCCCAGTCCGGCGTCTCGTACTCGTACACGCTCCGCCCGGAGTACAAGGCATGGCCGGCCTGGCGCACGAAGATCCCCGGCAAGGTCGCCAAGACGCTGGAGTACATGGTCTCGCCCGACCCGACGGCGACCGGCAACCTCGTGACCAGCGGCCAGCTCGACATCGGCAAGATCGACGCCTCGGCCGTCCCGCGCTTCGACGGCGTGAACGGCCAGAGCGTGAGCGTCAGCCGGTTCTCCGACTTCTACCTGCTCTTCAACGAACGGCCCGGCATGGTCTTCGCGGACGTCGCCGCCCGCCGGGCCGTCGCCCAGGCCGTCGACCGCGCCGCCTTCACCAAGGTCGTCTCGAAGGACACCGGCGAGCCGTCGACGATGTTCGTGCAGAAGGGCGTCCCCTGCAACGACCCGGGCTCCTCGTTCCTCGTGCCGACGGACAAAGCCGCCGCGGCGACCGTGCTCAAGGGCAAGAAGATCCGCCTCGTCGGCCCCCAGGTCGTCGGGCCCGCCGGCGCAGGCAACCAGTACGTCCAGGAGGCGCTGCGGGCCGCGGGCGCGGACGTCACCCTCTCCAACGTCGACCTCGGGACCTGGGTCGGGACCGTGTTCGGCAAGCCCGACGCCTGGGACCTCACGATCTTCGCCGACCTCAACTTCCTCGGCAGCCTCGCCAACCCGCTCGGCCACTTCGTGGGCCCGACCGTCTCCGAAGGCGGCGGCAACCTCGGCGCGGTGAAGAACCCCGTGGTGAACAAGGCCTTCGCCCAGGGCACCGAGGCGGCGACCGAAGAAGCCCGCTGCACCGCCTACCAGACGGCCATCAAGGGCCTGATCTCGCAGGTGGACGGGGTGCCGATGGTCAACGACCCGTACATCTACGCGCTGCGCAAGGGGTTCAGCGCGAAGATGCTCGGCGGCTCGCTCGACGACCCCATCCTGCGCGTCACCGGCTGACGGACAGGCCGCCCGCACGCGGCGGACACCACCCGGCCGGACCGAACCGTCCGGCACGGAGAACCCCCGCGCGGAGCCCCGCACCGAGCCCTTGCGCTTTCCCGACAGGAGTCCCCTGGTGATCGACCCATTCAGCACCGCCCAGCAGATCGCCGACCTCGTGCGCACGAAAGAGGTCAGCCCGGTGGAGGTGGCCGAGACCTACCTCGACCGCATCGAGCGGATCAACCCGGCCGTCAACGCCGTCGTCTGGCTCGACGCCGACGCCGTGCGCGCGGCGGCCGCCCGGGCCGAGCAGGCGGTGCTGCGGGGTGACCCGCTCGGCCCGCTGCACGGCGTCCCCATCCCCATCAAGGACCTCAACTCCGTTGCGGGACAGCCCAACACGATGTCGTCGCTGGCGGTCCGGGACACCCCGCAGACGGTCACGGACCCCGACATCCAGCTCCTCCTCGACGCCGGCGCGATCCCCCTCGGCCGCACCAACTCGCCGGAGTTCGGTGCCCTGACCGTCTCCGAGAACTCCCGGCACGGCAAGACGCGCAACCCGTGGAACCCGGCGCACACCTCCGGCGGGTCGAGCGGCGGCGCGTCGGCGGCCGTCGCGGCCGGGCTCGCCCCGGTGGCACACGCCTCCGACGGCGGCGGATCGATCCGGGTCCCGGCGTCCGTCACCGGCCTCGTGGGCCTCAAGCCGAGCCGGGGACGCGTGCCCGCGTTCGTCCGGGGCTGGGAGCACTCGACGACCGAAGGCGCGATCACCCGTACCGTGCACGACGCGGCCCTCATGCTCGACGTGATGGGCCGTGCCGACCGGCTCGGCTGGTACAGCGCGCCCGATCCGCGCCGACCGTTCATCCAGGAGGTCGGCGCCGATCCCGGACGGCTGCGGATCGGCCTGCTCCTCGACGCGCCGACCGGGCTGCCGGTCGACGAGGAGTGCCGCACGGCGGCGCTGACGGCCGCGCAGGCACTGCGCGACCTGGGGCACGAGGTCGTCGAGGTCAGTCCCAGGATGTTCTCGCACGAGGCGATCATGGGCTTCACCTGGACGATCATCAGTGCCTCCACCTACGCCATCGAGGTCGACGACCCCGACGCGGTGGACCCCTACATCCGGCGCCGCAGGGAGACCGCCCTCGAGGTCACCGCGGGCGAATACGCCCGGACGGCGGCGCGCCTGCAGGCCGAGTCACGCGACGTGGTCGCCCAGTGGGGCAGGGACTTCGACGTTCTCCTCACCCCGACCACGGCCGTGGTCGCGCCGCCGGTCGGCCCCGTGTACGACGAGGCGAACTCCGACCCGGACGGCCCGCGGCTCACCGAGACCCGGATGGTCTCGTTCACCGCGTTCGTCAACATCGCCGGGCTGCCCGCCATCTCGCTGCCCGTCCACACGACCGCGGACGGACTGCCGGTCGGCGCGCAACTCATCGGCGCGCCCTACGACGAGGCGACGCTGCTGCGGCTCTCGGCCCAGCTCGAGCCGCGGTTCCGCTGGCACGAGCGGCACCCGGACGACGCGGCACTCGCGGGGGCGGTGTGAGCGCCGGATCAGCGGTCCCGACCGGGCCGCTGCCGGCCGCAACCGTCCGGCTCGCTCCCCGGCTGCGGCTGGGGGGCGGCTGGGTCGGGTTCGCCGTCCGCCGGGCGGGCGGGCTGCTGATGTCCATGCTGCTGCTCGTCCTCGTGACGTTCCTCATCGTGCCCCTGCTGCCCGGGGACCCGGCGCGGGCGATCGCCGGCACCAACTCGTCCCCGGCCACGCTCGCGGCGATACGCGGCCGGCTGGGCCTCGACGAGCCGCTGGCGACGCGGTTCGTCCACTATGTGGGCGACATCGCCTCCGGACGGCTCGGCACCTCGTTCCGCTTCGACACCCCGGTCGCGGACATCGTCGCGACCCGGATGCCGTACACCGTCCAGCTCGTCATCCCGGCCGTCCTGATCTCCCTGCTGATCGCCGTTCCGCTGGGCATGACCGTCGGCGTCCTCACCCGTGACGGACGCCGCCGCAGGCTCGGCGTCGGATTCGGCACGGTCGCCGGGCTCCTCGCGTCGGCGCCGGTCTACGTCGTCGCGACCCTCCTCATCGTCCTGTTCTCGATCAGCCTCGGGCTGCTGCCGTCCGGCGGCGCCACGACGCCGAGCGCGCTCATCCTGCCGATCGCCGCGCTCTGCATCGGCCCGGCCTTCGCCATCGCCCGGGTCGTCCGCCAGGAGACGGCCTCGGTGCTCGCCCAGGACTACATGAGGACCGCTCGCGGCCACCGTCTGGGATCCGTGCGTCTGCACATGCGCCACGCTCTGCCCAACCTCGTGACGAGCGTCCTCACCCTGAGCGGTCTCGTCCTCACGTCCCTGCTCGGCGGGACGATCATCCTGGAGAACGTCTTCACCTATCCCGGGCTCGGCACCGAGGTCGTCCAGGCGATCATCTACAAGGACTATCCGGTGATCCAGGGCATCATCCTCGTCGTCGGCATGCTCGCCCTGCTCGTCAACCTCCTGGTCGACGTCGTCCTCGGGATCGTCGACCCCCGCACTCTCGAGGGAGGTCGTCGTGGCCACTGAACCGACCGCGCGCCGATGGCACCGCAACCCGTCACTGCTGTCGGGCGCCGTGATCCTCGGACTGCTCGTCCTCGTCGCCCTGGTGGCCCCGCTGCTGCTGAGCGGCTCCGCCGAGACCCTCACCGACGACACCCGGCTCGGGGCGGGAGCCGGCCATCTGCTGGGCACCGACGCGTTCGGCCGTGACGTCCTCGCCCGGGCGCTCGTCGCGACCCGGCTCACCCTGCTCATGGCCGCCGCCGCCACCGCTGTGTCGTTCGTCGTCGGCGTCGCGATCGGCGCGCTGGTCCACCTGGCCCCCGGGTGGCTGCGCGAGACCTGCCTGCGGCTCATCGACTCGGCGGTGGCCTTCCCCTCGCTCGTGCTGGCCCTCGTCATCGCGGCGGTGCTCGGACCGGGTATGGGGTCCGCGATCGTCGCGATCGCCGTCGCCGGCGTCCCCGGGTTCGCACGGCTGACGGCGAATCTCGCCGCGACCGTCGCGGACAAGGACTACGTGCTCACCGCGCGCCTGCTCGGCGTTCCGGGCCTGCGCATCCTGGGCCGGCACGTCCTGCCCAACATCAGCGGCCCTCTGCTGGTGCTCCTCAGTTCCAGCTTCACCCTGTCCCTGCTCGACATCAGCAGTCTGTCGTTCGTCGGCCTCGGCGTGCAGAGCCCGCAGTACGACTGGGGCCGGCTGCTCAACGAGGCACTGCCGTCGATCTTCGCCCAGCCGTCGCTCGTGATCGCTCCGTCGATCATGCTCATCGTCACCGGCGTGGGCGCCATGCTCCTCGGAGACGGCGTGGCCTCGCTCGTCGACCCGCGAACCCGCGGCGCGGCGCTCGCACCGGCCAAGGCCGGCCCGGCGGGACCGGCCGCACCGGCACAGGACGACACGGCGCGGGCGCCTCAGGCGTCCGACGGGGCGGCGGCCGGGACGGAGCAGGACGGACTGCTGACCGTCGACGGGCTGACCGTGCGGGCCGGCGACCGGACACTCGTCGACGACGTGTCGTTCACCATCGGGGCCGGTCAGATCGTCGGCCTCGTCGGGGAGTCGGGCTCGGGCAAGTCCACCATCGCCATGGCGGTCGCGGGCCTGCTCCCCGAGGGCGTGCGGGCGAACGCCTCGCGCCTTGCCCTCGGCGACCTCGACCTGCTCGGCACACCGCCGGAGCGACGCCTCGCGACCGAGATCGGCATCGTCTACCAGGACCCGATCGGCACGTTCAACCCCGCGCTGAGGCTCGGCACCCAGCTCACCGAGGTGGCCAGGGTGCATCTGGGGACGTCCCGGCGGCAGGCCGCGAAGGACATGGTCCGGGCACTGGCCGACATCCACGTCACGGAGCCGGACCGGCGACTGCGCCAGCACCCGCACGAGCTGAGCGGCGGCATGCTCCAGCGCGCCTCGATCGCCTCCGCGATGACGACGAACCCGCGGCTGCTCATCGCCGACGAACCGACGACGGCCCTCGACGTCACCGTCCAGGCGGAGGTGCTGCGGCAGTTCCGGCGCATCAACCGCGAGCACGGCACGGCCATGCTGTTCATCTCGCACGACATCGGTGTGGTCGGCGTGCTCTGTGACACCGTCCTGGTGCTCCACGGCGGCCGGGTCGTCGACCGGACGACGGGCGCCGACCTGCGCCGGGGGACGGTCACCCACCCCTACACCCGCGCTCTGCTCGCGGCGACGCCCGCCGCCGTCGAGGCCGGTGGAACCCTCAGCGCGGTCCGGTGGACGGCCGACGCGCATGCGGCGCAGCCGAGCGGGGCGCCGTCGGACGACCTTTCCGACAAAGCCGCGGACCGCCCCCCGGCCGCGGAAAGGAGCCGCTGATGTCCGTCACCGCCACCACCACACCGGACCCGCAGGCGGCCACTGCGCTGCTGCGGGTCGAGGACCTGACCGTCGAGCTCGGCCACGGCGCCGCGGCCCGCAGGGTGCTCAAGGGGGTCTCCTTCGACATCCCCCGGGGCAGCACTCTCGCACTCGTCGGAGAGTCCGGTTCGGGCAAGACGACGCTCGCGCGGACGCTCGTCGGCGTCTACCGGCCGTCGAGCGGCCGGATCCTCGTGGACGACGCCCCGCTGCGCACCTCGCGCGGACGGGCGGGAGCCGGGACGGTCCAGATGATCCCGCAGGACCCGTACTCCTCGTTCGACCCCCGGCGCACCGTCGCCCAGTCGCTCGCCGAGGCGCTCGATCCGGTCCGGGCCCGGGTGAAACCGGTCCGGACCCGGATCGCCGAGCTGCTCGGCCAGGTGAGCCTCGACCCGGACGCCATGGACCGCTACCCGCACGAGTTCTCCGGCGGCCAACGGCAGCGGCTGGCGATCGCACGGGCCCTCGCGCCGGGTCCCCGGTTCGTCATCGCCGACGAGATCACCTCGGCCCTCGACCTGACGACCCAGGCGGAGATCCTCAACCTGCTCGCCGATCTGCGCCGCCGGCTCTCGCTGACGATGCTGTTCATCTCGCACGACCTGGCCGTCGTGCGGCACGTGAGCGACACGGTCGCGGTCCTGCTGCACGGGGACCTCGTCGAGTTCGGCCCGACCGCGGCCACCTTCGCCGCGCCGAACCACCCGTACACCGCTCAACTCCTCGCGTCCGTCCCGGGAGACCCGAGGTTCCGCCTCGACGACGGGCCGGCCACGGCGTGAGGGGACCGGACGAGGGTGCGGCTCTCGGCCCGCCGACCGGCCCGTGCCCTTCGGCGGTCCGGTCGGCGGTCCGTGCCGGTCGGCGGCCGGCCTCTCTCGTCCTGGGTCAGCTCGTCACGCGGAAGGTGGCGTCGCCGCGAGCTGTCGCGGTGGTGACCGGGTCGAGCTTCAGGTAGTAGGCGTAGTGGCGGATGTACCGGTCGGGGTGGTTGTAGGAACGGAACGACGACCAGGCCGGGTCGGCGAGACCGGCGACCTTCAGGAAGGTCGCGTCCGCGGCGAACTGGCTGCTTCCGTCGTTGCGGACCAGCCGGAAGTCGTAGTCGGCGTGCCGCAGGAAGTATCCGGGGTAGTTCACCGACTCGAAGGAGACGCTGCCGGAGCCCGCCAGGCCGGGCCGTAGCCGGAACTGCGCGTCCGCTCCGGTGATGTTCTGGTCGATGCGCACGTCGAAGTCGGTGTGCCGTACGTACCGGTCCTGGAAGTTGTACGACTGGAGCCGGTTGGCCGCGGTGCCGGGCCAGCGCGCCAGCACGCGGCTCTCCTCGGCTGCCGTCAGGTTCAGGATCCAGCCGTGGCGCTTCTTGGTGCCGCCCATGTGGTAGCTGCTCGACGCCGGCTTCCGGTAGGCCGCGGGATCGGACGGGTCGGTCGTCACGACCGGCATGTAGCCGCCGCTGGTGGCGTACTGGTCGAGGTAGAGCGCCCACTTGCCGGTGCCGTTGAACTTCATCCACATCGGACCCTCGACCTGGGAGCCCGTCAGGCCGATGCCGGAGAGGTTGCCCAGGCTGGTCCAGGTCCCGAGGATCGAGTTGCTGCCCTCGAGGGTGATCTGCCCGTCGCCGGAGGCCCTTACGTAGCGGTAGTCGCCCACTCCGGAGGGCACCTCGATGATCTGGGTGTCGATGATCTCCTGGGCGCCGGGGCGGACGATGTAGGCCTGCGGGGTGGTGATGGTGCGGAAGTCGCTGGTGCGGGCGTAGAAGATGCGGTGCTTCGTTGCGCCGTTGAGCGGCACGTTCGTCGCCCAGTACAGGACGTAGTCGTTGGTCGCGGGGTTCCAGATCGCCTCGGGCGCCCAGGCGTTGCGTCCGTCGGGGATCGCGCCGGCGACGTCGAGCAGCCACGGCTGCGACCAGGTGACCAGGTCGGTGGACTCCCACAACACCAGGTTGCGGCTGCCGTTGTTGATGGCGGCGTTCCAGTCCTGCCCGCAGCCGATGCACAGGTCGGTCGCGATGATCCAGTACTTGCTGCCGTCGGGGGACCTCACGAACGCGGGGTCGCGCACGCCTTTCGTGCCGACGGGGGAGCGCAGGACCATGCCGCCGCCGTCGAGGTCGTTCCAGTGCAGGCCGTCGCTGCTGTGCGAGAGGTACAGCTGCTGACTTTCCGCCCCCTCCCCGGTGAAGTGCACCATCAGGTAGCCGGAGTCGGCGGCGGCCGCCTTCTGAGGTGTGGTCAGGGTTTGTGAGGTGAAGAAGAGACCGACGGCGACGAGTATCGCCGCGAGCCGGGTGAGGACCCTTGACATGTGCGTTTCCTGTCTCTGTGCGGATGCCGGGACGGGTGGGAGGCGGAGAGTCAGGCGTCCGACCGCTGAAGCCGTCGGACGAGCCGCTCCTCGCCCGCGGATGTGGGAGTAATGCTCATGACAGGTGCGTCCTTGTTCTTCGCCCCGGGTATGGGGGTTGGGGGGTGCGGAGGTGTGGAGGTGCGGGGTGCGGGCGAAGGCGGGAGCCGGCCGAGAGGTTTCCGGTGACGGTCACCTTGTTCGAAATGTCGTACCTTGTTCGTAAATTCTGCGAAAAGTTAGAGGGAGGCGAGTGCGGGTGTCAAGAGGGAAGCAGAGAAGCGGAGTTGACTCCGACGGTCCTCCGCCCGTCTTCCGTCCGTCCTGCCGGACCGGTTCCGATCCTGGCTCGTCGCCGTCACCGTGCGCCAGATCCGTGACCGGTGGCGTGGAGGGCGACCCTGTGTCGCGCTCGTCCGAGCTGATCCCGGCGGAGGGGCTGCCGGCCGGCCTCGCGCCGGTGCCGGCGCCGGTCGGCCTGGCCGCCCTGGTGCTGGCCAGGACGCCGGGGGCGGACTCGGCCGGGGCGGCCGTCGGCGAGGGCGCGCGCACGGCGAGCGGTGCGAGCCGTACGGCGCGGACGATCGCCGAGCCCGCCGCGGAGCCCGCCGCGACGGCGGCCGCGGGCGCCGTCACGCTGGTGGCTGCCGTCGCGGCCTGGTACGGCGTCACGGGATCGCCGAGCCGCCCCCGGCCCGCCGTCGCCGACTCGCGGATGGTCGTTTCGCCGACGCCCGCCCGGTGCGGGCGCCGTCGGGTCTTCCTCCGGTCCTCCGGTCAGCCCCGCAGCTGTTCGGTCAGGCCCAGCTGGCTCATGATGGCGCCGGTGTCCAGATACGCGCGGCCCTCCTTGATCTTGTTGTCCTTGACCTCGTAGATGTCGCACGCGTGCACCGTGACGTGACGCCCCGTGGCGGGCACCGTGCCCGCGTGCAGGACGAGGTCCGAGGTCTGGGTCCCGCTGCCCGTGTACTCGACGACGACCGTGTCCCCCTGCGACGTGAGGTGGTCGAGGGTGAACTTGCCGTCGGGCATCGCGTCGAACATCGCCTTCGCGAGCTGGGTGAAGCCCTCCGGACCCCGCAGGGTCCTTCCGCTGCCCTCCTCGACGAGGGTGCAGTCCGCAGCGACGGACCCGGCGATCGCTTCGTAGTCCCGGTCGTTCCACGCCCGGAAGAGATCGCGGACGAACGTCTCGTTGTCAGTCATGGAAACCTCCACTCGGGTGACATCCCCTGCTTTCCATGCTGACCCGCCCTGCCCGACCGGGCATCCTCGCGGCCGGTGCGGACCGGGACGTCAACGCGTGCACAGGCCGCCGCCTGCCGGTCTCGCGCACGGTGACCCGTACGGCTCCTACGGTGCGGGCCGGGGCCGACGGGGCATGAGCAGGTACGCCGCCACGGCCAGGGCGAGCGGCAGAAGGCTCACGACCAGCATGGTCAGCCGCAGACCGTCGGTGAAGTCCAGACCGAGGTCCAGTCCGGACTGCCGGAGCAGGTTCGGGTCGTATCCGGCGGTGCCCGGGCTGTGCGCCATCGCGCTTCGCGTCGCGTCCACGGCCTGAGAGGCCTCGGACACCGAGATGCCGCGCGCATGGGCGTCGTCGAGCCACCGCCGCTGGAAGAAGAGGTTGAGAAGCAGCAGGTAGACGGCGGGGCCGAGCGCGTATCCGGTCATTCCGAACGCCGGCTGGACGGCGGCGACGGCGCCGGACTTCCCGGGCGGGGCGTGCGACAGGATGGTCTCGGCCACCGCGGAGGAGGTCACCAGCGAACCGAGGTTGGTGAGCCAGGTGGCCAGCACGACGATCCACAGCGCCATCGTGGGCGTGGCGGTGACCGCCATCAGCAGCCCGGCCGCGGCCATCACCAGCAGGCCGGCGATGAGGACCGGCCGGGGGGTGTACTTCCCGATCAGGCGCCCCGCGTAGATCACGGCGACGGCGATCGCCGCGGTGCCGGGCAGGAACAGCAGGCCGATGGTGCGCGGGGGCAGCGCGAGGATCACACTGCCGAACTGCCCGAGGGCGAAACTGAACCCGGCGACGAGGAAGTTGAGCGTCAGGCTGGCCAGCGCGGCCACGGCGAACGGACCGCTGCGGAACAGCGACAGGTCCAGGACCGGTTCCGGGGTGCGGCGTTCGCGGAGCACGAAGAGCACGCCGGCGACCGCGCTGATCGCCAGGGGCAGCCAGGCCTGGCGCTGGGTGATCCCGTTCTCCGCCTCGGCGACGCCGTGGACGAGGGTCAGCAGGGTGATGCCGACCAGGGTGACGCCCACGACGTCGACCCGGTGGCGTTCGAGGACGGGGGCCTCGGTGACGTACCGGGCCGTCAGCCCCAGCGCGATCAGCGACAGCAGGGGGGCGAGCAGGAACAGCCACCGCCAGCCGACGGCCTCCACCACCCAGCCCCCGAGGGCGGGCGTCACCCCGCACAGCACCATGTCCATGGCCATGAAGACGCCGATGGACGCCGGCCGTCTCTCCGGCGGCACCGACACCTTGAGCAGGGCCATCGCCACGCCCAGGACCGCGGCCAGCGCCAGGCCGTCGAGGAGCCGCGTCACCAGCAGGAACGCATAGCCGGGGGAGACCGCGGAGAGCAGGTTGGCGATGATGTCGCCGACCAGCCCCAGCATCAGCAGCCGCTTGAGCCCGAAGGCGTCCCCGAGACTGCCCACGGCGAGCACGGCGGCGGCCATGACCAGCGTCGCCGCGCCGCCCAGGAACCCGACGACGTCGGGCGGCACATGGAGCGCCCGGCTGACCTGCGGCATGTTCAGGCTGAGGACCAGCGGGTCGATGGCCGTGATCGTGAACGCGATGGCCAGTCCCGAGATGATCGGGAGGAGCGAGAGCATGGATCGCGGCTCCGCAGTCGGCACAGCAGCCCTCCCTCTTGCCCTGATCCGGCCCTACCCAGGCGGTCGGCGCGCTTGCCGACCGCCCGCTGACCGTAACGGGGCCACCGTTTCCCGCCCTGCCTCCCCGCTCCGACGCACGCGGCCCGACACCTGTTCGGACCAGGAGGACCGGCGTCGCGCGGATGCCTCGGCGCCCCGTGCCCTTCGTGACGGAGGAGGCGAGGGGTCTGCGCGGAGCCGTGCGACGCGGCCGGATCCGGTTGCGCCGACGTGCTGTTGCCGGGCCGTGGCTGCGGTGATCTACTCGAAGGAGGCCCGACTCGCAGGAAACGGCCTGCCTCGTCATCCGATGCGGCACGGCGGGTGAGAGCGGCCGTCCCCCACGGAGAGGCAGAGGCGCCGCGTCGGCGGCCCGGCCCCGCGGGAGGCCGTATCGCGTGCCGCCGAATCCCAGGAGAGGAGCGCGGTGATGGCTTCCGCTGGCACGAGCCCCGCGCCGCAGACAGTCGGCGACTGGCGCCGCGAATACGCCTACACCCTGGGGGAGCAGGCCTTCGTCTACGGCTTCCCCTACATCTACAACGCCGAGCTGCGCCACGGGTGGGTGACCGAGCCGGCCGATCCGAAGATGGCGATGCACTCCGCCGTCGACCACTTCTGGCATGCCCGGACGCTCTTCGACGCCTCCGACCGGGAAGGCCTGACACCCAACAATGACACCCTCTACTCGTGCGCCTGGGTCGACCTGAGCACGGAGCCCGTCATCCTCTCGCACCCGGAGATGGGCGACCGCTACTTCACCTTCGAACTGGTCGGCATCACCTCGGACAACTACGGCTACGTCGGCCGGCGTGCCACGGGGCCGCACGCCGGCGACTTCGCCCTCGTGGGCCCGGGGTGGGAGGGAGAACTCCCGGCGGGGGTGTCCCGTACGGCGACCGCTCCCAGCCCGTGGATCCTGGTGGCCGGCCGCACCCTGGTCGACGGGGAGCACGATCTGCCCGCCGTCCACGCGCTGCAGGACCGGTACCGGCTGACACCGCTCCACCTGTTCGGAAAGCCGGGCGCCACCGTGCCGGAGCGCCGCGACGTCCTGACGCCCGCCGATCCGGCGCGCGATCCGCTCGCGCCGTGGAAGACGCTCAACGCGATGCTGGCCGAGAACCCTCCTCCGGAGCGTCACGAGATCCTGCTCAGGCAGTTCGCGGAGATCGGCGTGGGCCCCGGCCTCGACGTGCAGGAGCAGCCCGAATCCGTCCGGCAGGGCCTGATCGCCGCGGCCGCCGCCGGTCTGCCCATGCTGCGGGAGCAATTGCTCAGCGGGGACTGGGCGAAACTGATCAACGGCTGGCGCTACCCGCCTCGGGAGATGGGGCATTTCGGCGACGACTTCGTCAAACGGGCCGCGGAGCAGGCCCTGTTCGGTATCGCCGCGAACGACCTGGAGGAGACGGTGTACCTCGTCGCCTTCGACGACGCGGAGGGCGAGAAGCTGTCGACGGGCCGTTACGAGATACGTTTCGCGGCCGGTTCGCTGCCCCCCGTGGACGCCTTCTGGTCGCTGACCGCCTATGACGAGTCCAAGAACCTGATCCCCAACCCGATCGACCGGTACTCCGTCGGTGACCGCACCCGCGGACTGGTCACCGAGCCGGACGGCAGTCTGATCCTCCATCTGCAGCCCGGCTCACCGGGCGCCGGCCGGGAGAGCAACTGGCTGCCCACCCCGCACGAGGGCATCTGGTTCGTCACGCTGCGCATGTATCTCCCCCACCCCGAAGTCGTCGACGCGCGCTGGCAGTGCCCGCCGGTCAACCGCGTCCACCGACCCGCCGACGCGTCTTGACCGCCTGGCCGGTGGCCGGCTGGATTCGCGGCTACCGGCGGGGGCTGCTGCGCGGTGACGTCCTGGCCGGGCTGACGGTGTGGGCGTTGATCGTGCCGGAGTCGGTGGCGTACGCGGAGATCGCCGGAGTCCCTCCGCAGAACGCTTTCTACGCCGCTCCGGTCGCTCTCGCGGCCTACGCGTTGCTCGGGGGTTCGCGGTTTCTGGTCGTGGGGGCGACGTCCGCCGCGGCCGTGCTGTCGGCGTCCACCGTCAACGGTGTCAGCGGTGATCCGGGCGCCGTCGTCGGGCTGTCGGCGGCGCTGGCCGTGCTCGTGGGCGGAGTGCTGATGGCTGCCGGAGCGGCCCGGCTGGGGTTCCTGACCAACTTCCTGGCCGAGCCCGCCCTGGTCGGCTTCCTCTTCGGCATGGCGTTGACGATCATGGTGCGGCAGGCGGGGAAGATCGTCGGCGTCTCCAGCGGGGAGGGCGACTTCTTCCAGCGCCTGGCGAAGCTGCTGAGCCGGGCGGGCGACTGGTCGTGGACCACCATCGCCGTCGGCGTGGCCGCGATGGTCTCGCTGCTGCTGCTGGAGCACGTGCTGCCGCGGCTGCCGGCCTCGTTGATCGTGCTGGCCGCCGGCCTGATCCTCTCCCAGGCCCTGGACCTGCGTGCGCACGGGGTGGCCACGGTCGGCAGTGTCCCGGCGGCCGTCCCGGTCCCCCACCTGCCCGGTATCTCGTCCGCCGACTGGGCCGAACTCGCCGGCGGCTCCCTCGGGGTGGCGCTGGTCGCCTTCGCCGAGTCGTACAGCATCGCCGGCCGCTTCGCCCGCCTCCACGGCGACGAGGTCAAGGCCGACCGCGAGATGGTCGCGGTGGGCGCGGCGAACCTCGCGGCGGGCCTCTTCCGCGGCTTCGCGGTCTCCGGCAGCGCCTCGCGCAGCGCCGCCGCCGAGGGCGCGGGCGGCCGCAGCCCGATGGTCTCCCTGGTCGCGGCGGGGCTGGTGCTGCTCACCGGGGCCTTCCTCACCTCCCTGTTCACGCCCCTGCCGGAGGCGGTGCTCGGGGCGATCGTGATCGTGGCCGTGAGGGGTTTCCTGCGCGTCGGGGAACTGCGCCGCTACGCCGCCCACGACCGCCCCAGCCTCTGGGTCGCCCTGACCGCCCTGACCGGTGTCCTGGTCTTCGACCTGCTGCCCGGTCTGCTGCTCGCGGTACTGATGTCGCTGCTGCTGTTCATCGCCTACTCCAGCGCCCCGCGTGTGGCGGTCCTCGGGCTGCTGCCCGGCACCGGCGTGTGGGGCGACCTGCGGGAGCACCCACGCGCCGTGCCCGCACCGGGAGTTCTCGTGGCCCGGCCGGACGGGACGCTCTTCTTCGGCAACGCCGCCCGCGTCCGCACCGCCGTGAAGGACCTGGTGGCGGCGTCCGAGGACCCGCCCCGCGCCGTCGTCGTGGACCTGACGGCGAGCTACCGGCTCGGTCTGCCCGTCCTGGACACCCTGGCGGACCTCGCCGCGGACCTCGACCACCAGGGAGTCGAACTCCACCTGGCCCGGGTCCGGGCCGGACCCACGCGCGCGCTGTCCCGGCATCCCCTGCACGCGACCCTCAGCCCGGATCGCCTCCACCCCACGGTGACCGACGCGGTGAACGCGCTGCGTGACGGACGGGGGCCGTCGTGAACTGCGAGCCCGGTTGCCGGTGCGGTGACGCGGTGATCTACTCGAAGGAGGGGTGCGTGGGGGAGCACCCGGCCCGGTAACCCCACCCAGCATGGCGCGGCCGCCGTCGCGTGGCGCACCGGGAGAGCCGGGACGCGTCGTCGACGCTCGCCGGCCGCCGGCTTCCCCCGTTCGCGTGCACCGGTCCGCGAGGTGGCTGCACGCCGTGCTGTTCAGCCTCAGGAGAGGAACGCGATGATGGCATCCTCAGCCAACAGCAACCATCCCGGACGACGTCTGCGCCAGGATCTCGCCGCGGCGGCAGCCGGCCTCGGCCAGGCGGCGGCCTCCACCGGAAAGGCCACCGCGGCCGCCGTACGTCACCCGGGGGACACCATCGACCGCGCCAGGAAGATGACGCGGGCCCTGCCCGTGGCCTGGCAGTCGGCGAAGCCGGTGCTGACCGGCCGGGTGGACGACTGGCGCCGCGAGTACGCGTACACCCTGGGAGAGCAGGCCTTCGTCTACGGCTTCCCCTACATCTACAACGCCGAGCTGCGCCACCGCTGGGTGACCCAGAAGCCCGAGAGCGAGACGACGCCCTATGCGGCCGTCAACCACTTCTGGCACGGGACCAGGCTCTGGGACGCCTCGGACGCGGAGGGTGTGTCCCCCAACAACGACACGCTGTACTCGTGGGCGTGGGTGGACCTGAGCACGGAGCCCGTCATCCTCTCGCACCCCGAGATGGGCGACCGCTACTTCACCTTCGAACTGGTCTCCTTCACCTCCGACAACTACGACTACGTGGGCATGCGGGCGACCGGGTCGCAGGCCGGTGACTTCGCCCTGATCGGCCCGGGCTGGAGCGGCGACCTCCCGGAGGGCGTGCGCCGCACGGCGACCGCGCCGACGCCGTGGGTCCTGGTGGTCGGACGGACCCTCGTCGAGGGCGAGGAGGACCTCCCCGCCGTCCACGCGATCCAGCAGCAGTACCGGCTGACGCCGCTTCACCTGTTCGGCAAGGAGGGCGTCACGCTCCCGGAACGCCGCGACGTACCGGTGCCGGTCGACCCCGCCGAGGATCCGCTCGGTCCGTGGAAGACGCTCAACGCGATGCTGGCCGAGAACCCTCTGCCGCCGCACCACGAAGTCCTGCTGCGGCAGTTCGCGGAGATCGGCATCGGCCCGGGGCTGGACGTCGAGGCACAGCCCGAGCCGGTGAAGGAGGGGCTGATCCGGGCCGCCGCCACCGCCATGCCCATGCTCGAACAGCAGTTGTTCAGCGGCCAGTGGGCCGAGCTGATCAACGGCTGGCGCTACCCTGCGGGGGAGGTCGGGCACTACGGGGACGACTTCCTCAGGCGGGCCGCGGAGCAGTCCCTGGTGGGCATCGCCGTCAACGATCCCGAGGAGGCGGTCTACCTGGTGGCCTTCACCGACGGCGACGGCGAGACGCTGACCACCGGCCGCTACCAACTGCGCTTCGACGCGGGGACGCTGCCCCCGGTCGACGCGTTCTGGTCGCTGACCGCCTACGACGAGGACCGGAACCTGATCCCGAACCCGATCGACCGGTACTCCGTCGGAGACCGCACCCAGGGGCTGGTCAGAGACGACGACGGAGGGCTGACCCTCTACCTGCGGCCGGACTCGCCCGGGCCCGAGCGGGAGTCCAACTGGCTGCCCACACCGCAACAGGGCATCTGGTACGTCGCGCTGCGCATGTACCTCCCGCGCCCCGAGGTCATCGACGCGCGGTGGCACTGCCCGCCGATCAACCGCGTCGGCTGACGGAGCACAGTACATCCGGGCTGTCCGGCCCGGATGTACTGCCCGGGTCGGCCCGTCCCTGTCCGCTCCGCTGCCGCCCGTCCGTTCCGCACCGGCGTCCGACGAACAGCCCCGAGTCGTGCGGGCCGGTGAGGGTCAGAATCCCGCCGACGTGCCCCCTGGCGTGCGTCCTGAGGAGCGGCGGCGGGGCCGGGGGGTGGGGCCGTCCGTTCCGCCGCTCGCGATCACGGCCCTGAGCTCGTCCAGCGACTCCCGCATCGACTGCGACAGTTCGCGTTCCTCGGACGCCGCGATCCACAGCTCGAAGCCGACCTTGAAGACGGCTACCCCCGCCTCGGCGGTCAGGCTCGCGGCCGGCTCGGCGACGCCGCGTCGGCGCAGGGCGTCGGCGACCGCGGCCGACAGCGAGGCGAGCTTGATCAGCTCACGTTCCAGGAGCTCCGCGTTCGCCGCGATGACGGCATGCCGCTGCCGGGCGTGCTCGCGGCGGCCAGTGAACACCGTGGCGACCGCCTCGAGTCCCGCCGCCGCGGCATCGATCGGCGCCGCGGATTCCGGGGCCTCGGCGACCGCGTTCACGAACAGCTCCTGAAGCGTGCCCGCGCCGTCGAACAACACCTCGCGCTTGTCGGCGTAGTGCCGGAAGAAGGTCCGCTCGGTGAGGCCGGCCCGTCTGGCGATCTCCGCCACCGTGGTCTGTTCGTAGCCGCGTTCGCCGTAGAGCTCCAACGCCGCCGTCGCCAGACGTTCGCGCGTGTTCGGCTCCCATCTGCCCATGAGCAGATCCTACGTGATGACAGTGCCTGACATCAGAGTGTATGTTGATGGCAGTCACTGACATCAATAGTCTGGGGATTCTCATGCGCATCTTCGTGACCGGCGCGTCCGGCTGGATCGGCTCCGCCCTCGTTCCCGAACTCGTCGAGGCGGGGCACCAGGTCGTCGGGCTCGCCCGCTCGGAGGCCTCCGCCGCCGCCCTCGCCGCCGCGGGGGCGGATGTGGTCCGTGGCACCTTGGACGACCTCGACACCCTGGGCGGCGCCGCTGCCGCGTCGGACGGCGTGGTCCACCTCGCCTTCAAGCACGACCTCGCCTTCGGCGGCGACTTCCAGGGCGCTGCCGAGGCCGACCGCCGCGCCGTCGACGCGCTCGGCGACGTGCTGGCGGGCACCGACCGCCCCTTCGTCCTCGCCTCCGGCGTGGCCGGTCTCCAGCCGGGGCGGGTGTCGACCGAGCGGGACATGCCCCTGACCGACGGCTCGCCGGTGTCCGCCCGCTCGGAGACCGCCCTGGCGGTCCTCGCACTCGCCTCGCGGGGCGTGCGCTCGTCGGTGGTGCGGCTCTCCCCGACCTGTCACGGCGAAGGAGACGCCGGCTTCATGGCGATGCTGGTCGCCGTCGCCCGGGCCAAAGGGGTCTCCGGCTACATCGGCGACGGCGCCAACCGCTGGCCGGCCGTCCACCGCCTCGACGCCGCACGCCTGTTCCGCCTGGCGGTCGAGCGGGCCCCCGCGGGAACGGTGCTGCACGGGGTCGCGGAGGAGGGCGTCGCGATCCGCGACATCGCCGAGGTGATCGGCCGCCACCTCGACGTGCCGTCGGCCTCCGTGGCCCCTGAGGCCGCAGCCGGGCACTTCGCCTGGCTCGGCGGTCTCCTGGGCGTCGACGTCCCGGTCTCGAACACCCTGACCCGCGAGCTGCTGGACTGGCGGCCGGTCCACCCCGGCCTCATCGAGGACCTCGACAAGGGCCACTACTTCTCCCTCCCCGACGCCACCTCCTGAGGGCCGGGGCGCCGTCCGCCCGGCGGCCCCACGCGAGCCCGGGGGGCGCCCGGCTTCAGTTCGGCGGAGTCGGTTCGGCGCCGCTCCAGCGGAGGGTGACGTCGAGGTGCGCGCTGGCGCTCGCGCTCGTCAGGATCGCACCGAGCTTGGCGTCCAGGACGACGCCGAAGGTGACCTCCACCTCGTCGGGCCGTTGCGCGGCGCTGCGGAACTGGCCGATCACCTCGGAGGCCGCGGAGGTGATCGGCGCCAGGGCCTCCCTGAGGCCGGTCGCCGCGCTCTCCAGGCGGGAGCCCAGGCCCACGGCGCCGGTGCCGGTGCGGGTGGGCGGGGCGACGAGGACGACGGTGCCGTCGTCGAGGGTGAACTGGACGGCGTCCGGCATGGCGGGCTCCTGGGTGATCCGGATCGGAACGGGAAGGGGTGAACGCGTGGGAACGCATGGGATCGAGTCGGGTCGCGACGGGTCGGGGCGGGGGTGGTTCAGGGCGTGCCGCACAGGGGCGGTGACGTGGAGCGTGCGCTGCCGAGCGCGGCCTGGACCTTGTCGAGTGCCTTCAGCAGCGGACCCTCCGCCGCGCCGTCCGCGTACTCCAGGACCGCTCGGTAGAAGGCGGCGGAGACGTCCGGGTCCATCGCGTCGGCGGCGCTGAAGCAGAGGGTGTACGCAGAGGTGTGGAGCATCCCGGCGATCTCGCCCTGGACGGCGTCGTCGTAGTCCTCCACCGCCACCTGCCGGTCGGCGGAGAGCGCGAAGCCGGGCCGGTTCACCCACATCCGCTGGGCCGGGGTGCTCGCCAGGTACGCGATGAACTCGTCGGCGCTCGCGTTCCCGGTGAACTTGCCGACGAAGTCCGCCGAGACCTGAAGGGTATTGCCAGGAGGCGACACGTACAGGTACCGGCGCTTCTTCACCTGGGCCGCGTCGAAGCCCATCGCGGAGAGGGTGCCGTGGCTCAGGGAGCACGCGGGCATGTTCTTGACGGCGGCCCTGAAGCCGGTCTTGGCCGCGTCCCCGCGGGCGCCCGCGACGAGGTCCCCCCACATGGTCCACGCCCCGTGGACGGGTCCCTTGTCCCAGTGCGCGTTTCCCGACGCCCATGCCGTGTAGGCCTGTACGCCCTTCTCGGCGAGCAGGAGGTCCGCTATCCAGTCGGCGCCCGGCCAGCCGGAGGTCGGGCCGGACTCGAGCCCGAGGCACCAGGTGTAGTGGCGGGACCGGAGAGCGGCCCAGTCCGCGGGCGGCTTCGGGGTGGCGGTGGCGTCGTACCAGACGAGGCTCTTGACGTCGGCTTTGACGGGAATGGCGTACACGTCGTCCGTGCTCTCTCCGTCCCCGCCCCCGTCCCCCTTCTGCGACCCCTGCGACCCCTGTGTCTCCGTCGTCTCCTTCGTGCCCTGGCCGTCCTTCGCGTCCTTCGTGGTGTGGTTCGTTCTGTGCATGCCGAGGCCGCGGAACGGCTGCGCGTAGTCGGCGGTGTCGACGTCGAGTTTCCGCAGCGCCCCTTCCTGCTGGTACTTGGCGATCGCCCCCACGCTGGGCAGCACCGCCAGGTCGGGTTCGGCGTCCGCGGCCACCGCCGCGTCGAGCTGCTGGGTCAGGGCGCGGGTGACCTGGGGCTCGACGTCGATGCCGGGGTGACTGCGCTCGAAGGCCTGGACGACCGCGTAGAACGCCTGGAACTCGGCGCCGGACCAGGGGACCATGATCGTCACCTTGCTGTCCGTCGGTTCGCCGCACGCGGCGGGCCCCAGGAGCAGCCCGAGGACCAGGGTGCAGCGTACGAGGGGGGCCGTCGGAATTCTCATGAGCGGGGGAACCTGTATTCCGCGAGACGGGGACGGTAGGCCAGATACGTCAGCGCGCCGGCGGCGGCGAGGACGGGCAGGGTGATCGCCACGTCGAGCGGGCGGAGCACGCACATCAGGACGCAGACCGACGCGGTGGCCAGCAGGGCGAGGACGAGCGCCGGGCTGGGATAGCGCCGGAAGCGCCGGGCGACGATGCGGCAGGTCGCGCAGACCAGCAGCAGCATGACCGCCGACGGCGCCATGAACAGCGGCCACAGCAGACGGCGGTCGCGCCAGTCCGACTCGAGCTGGACCCGCTTGGCGTCGCTCTCCACCCGCTGGAGGTCCAGGAGCGACTGTTCGAGGCCGCCGGTGAACGGGACGTCCTGTCTCCCCTGGTGTTCTCGTGCGGCGTGCAGCGCCTCGCCGACCTTGCCGACGGCCGGGGCCCCGTCGAGAACCGCCGCGTCGGCCAGCTGCACGCTGGTGGCCAACTGGCCCTGGACGAACTGGATATGGCTCAGTCCCCGCTTCCCGGCCCCGTTGCCCTCCGTCGCCGAGGTGAGATGGGAGCTGATGCGGGCCGCGGCGTTGGCGAAGTCGGCGCCGACGCCGGTCAGGGAGATCGACACGGGGTCGTCGATCCGGGAGACGGCTTCGAGCGCGGCCCTCGCTCTTGTGGCCTGCTCGTGCGCCTGCCGGATGTCGTCCACCGCCTCCTGCGTGCGTTCGGACGCGGCGATCTGCGCTTCGGCCCGGTCCGCCGCCACCAGGCACAGCAGCGTCGTCACGGCCAGCACGCCCAGCACCCCCGCCCTGAGCCGGCGCAGCACCACGACCGGATGGGAATCGCGCAGCCCTCGCCCGGTCACAGGGCGTCCATCGGTTCGTCGGCCGTGCCCGCGTCCCCGAACCGGTGCCCGCACTCCTCGCAGTACTTGGCCGTCGGCGACGTGGACGTCGTACGGCACCGCGGGCACACGCGGGGAGACCCGGCGTTCCGGGGAGACCCGGCGTCCTGGGGCGGCAGGTCGTGCGGCTCGGCGAGCCGTCTCGCCGTCTTGGTCGAGTCGACGCCGATCCCCAGGATCCGGCCCCGGGCGACGTCCCGCCGCACCTGCGGCCGGCCGTCGGGTCCGTCGACGGCGACCGCGCGCAGCGAGCCCAGGCGCGCGGAGTCCCGGAGGGATTCCGCGAGGCCGAGTGCGAGGCGCAGTTCACGGTCGGCGCGTTCGAGGTCGCCGCGCAGATGGGCGTCCGCACAGGCGCGCATGGCCATGCCGAGTTCGCGTTCGTTCTCGACCCGGGTCAGGTCGGGGGAGCGGGCGATGCCGAAGCCGGGCGTCGAGCGACGGCGCACGACCATGGCCGCGCTCTCGGCGCAGGGCCCGCGGGTCCCGTCGGGGAACTCGGCGTGCAGGGTGATGCGGGCGGCGCGCAGGGTCTCGTCCACCGCCAGGCTGTGGGGGTCGACGCGCAGGGAGATCTGGTACTGGCGGCTCTCCGGGGGCCAGGAGCCGAGAGGGACGTGCGTCTCCTCGCCCCTCTGCTGACGTGCCGTCAACTCCGCTTCGACGGGGCGGGTCTGCCGGACGAACGCGAGCTCGAAGCGGCTGTTGAGACGCAGGCCCAGATACACCCGGGGCACGACGATCCGCTGCGCCTCGCGCATCAGGCGGGTGAAGTCCCCGGCGAGGTCGGAGAGCGTGACGACGGCCTCGGCGGAACCGTGCAGCGCCTCGGTGACGCGCAGGAGTTCGGTGTAGCGCCAGTCGTCGCCCAGGCCCCTGGCGTCGCAGACGAAACGGTCGGTGCAGGACGCGAGGATCTCGCCGAGCTGCTCGGGCGTCTCGTGCTCGTCCTTGCCGTCGGTGTACAGCACCGCGTGACGCACCGTGCCGGGGGACTCCACCGAGTCGAAGAGGCCGCGGGCGCGCGCCAGCCACGTCCCGATCGCCGTTCCGCCCTCCGGGAGTTGACCGGCCACCCGGAGCTTGGCGTCCTCCCGGGTGCGGGCGTCGACCCGGGCCAGGCCGCCCGACGCCGGGAAGATCACGTCGGCCTCGTGGTTGCCCGCGACGACGGCCAGCAGCGTTCCGTCCCGCAGCGTGTCGATGGCCGCCCACATCGCGCGCTTCGCCTCGTCCAGCTTGTGGCCCGTCATCGACAACGAGCGGTCCATGATGAGGATCTCGGCGCTCGGGCTCTGCGCGGACGAGCCCGCGGCGGAGTCCGCCGTGACGGTGATCAGAGCGTCCGCACGTCGCTCGTCGTAGGCCAGATCCGAGGGCGCGTCCACTTCCAGGGCGAAACTGAGCCCCAACGGCGACCTGTCCCCCACCGGCATCATCCGATCATGTCGCTGTGCGCGTCGCGTGTCCCTCACGGAGCGTGCAGGCGTTCTCGACGGAACGTGCAACTGAGCTTAGCCTGCCGGACGTTGCTCCGAAACGGGAATGACCCGTTCTGCATGCTTTCCGCGCCGTCCCCAAGTCAGCGCCGGACGCAGCTGGTTGGCCAGGTCCACCAGTGCGACGTACTCGCGCTCGGTCGGCGCGTGGTGGCGGAGTGCGCGGATCGCGTCGGAGAGCTTCAGCCGGTCGCGGGTGCGCAGGAACTCCGCGTACTGGATCTCGGCCCGGAGGGAGGCCGCCGCCGCGTCGTCAACGTCGAGGCCGGACAGGGCCGCCCGGGCCCGCGCCACGTCCTCCTCGGCCGGCGCCGCGAGGCCGCTCTCCGGGACGACCATGACGTGCAGGCGCACGGCCGCCACGCGCGCCTCGCGCTCGTAGCGGAACTCCTCGGCCAGCTGTTCGGCGACGGCCACCGCCTTCGCGCGCTCACCGGCCGACAGCAGGACCCGGGCCAGGCCGAAGCCGGCCGCGCCGAGCGCGGGGGTGGTGTCGAAGACCATCCCGTAGTGCGAGCGGGCCAGTGCGCGGTCCCCGCGCAGCTCGGCGCACAGCCCGAGCCCGAGGGGCGGTATCAGCTCACCGGGAAGCGCCCTGCGCACCTGGCCGAGCACGACGGCGGCCCGCCTCGGACGGCCGTCGGCCAGCGCGATCAGGCCGCAGTACCAGTCGTGCAGCCAGTGCCAGTCGGGCAGGCCCGCCGCCCGCAGGTGGGCCGCGGCCGCCGTGGCGTCCTTTCCGCGCAGGGCGAGCCGGATCTCCGCCAGCGTGGCGCCGGCCGACCCGGTGACCGCCGGGTCGTCGGGGTCGGACAGCGGCGCCGGGAGGGCGGCCGCGATGTCGCCGGGATCCGGCGAGGAGAACGGCGCGGGCATCCTCAGCAGCCCCCTCCCGTCCGGCTGCGCCCCGACCCAGTGGGCCAGCGGCCGGGCCGAGCCCAGCCCACCGTGCAGCGAGCCGGCCATCGACCCGAACAGGGCCGACGGGCGCGCCACCTGACGGCGCGTCGGCGGAGCCGCCACGACCTGCCGGATGACACCGCTGAGCTGCTCCGCGAACTGCCGGGCCGACACGAACCGCCACCACGGCCGCTCGGGGTCCGTGGCCCGCTCCAGCAGCAGGTGCAGCGAGTCGACGCCCGGTGCGGAGCGGTCCGCCCAGCGGGAGCGGCATATCTCGCGCAGGGTCATCCCCAGTCCGAACAGGTCGAAGCCGGGGGTGGGCAGCAGATGCTCCGGGTCGGACTCGGGCGGCGCGAACGGCTCCGTGTACGCCACGACCTTCCCGGTGTCCTTCGTCTGGCTGCGCACCGCGCCGAAGTCGATGAGCCGCACCCGGTCGAGCGCGCCCGCCGGGCCCTCCTCCCGGAAGCGGATGATGTTCAGCGGCTTGACGTCGCAGTGCAGCAGGCCCCGGGCATGCAGGTAGTCGAGCGCCTGGAGGACGCGGACGCCGTGCGCGAGGAGGGTCTCGAGGCGGTCGCCGTCGCGGGCCGAGAGCGGTTCGCCTGGCACGTACTCGAGGACGAGGTGCGGCCCTTCGTGCTCGTAGCCCAGGATGCGGACGATGCTGTCGTGCCGGAGCCCGACCAGGACGTCCCGTTCGTGCCGGGCGGTCTTGGCCACCGACTTGTGCAGGGCCTTGAGGACCACCCGGGTGGCGAGATTGCGGTCATGGGCCAGATAGGCGGCGCCGTACGCCCCGGAGCCGAGGACGCGCTCGACCTCGTAACGGGCGGCGATGACCAGGCCGTTGGGCTGGGCGAAGTCGTAGTGGTTGCCGCAGGCCGTGCAGAAACCCTCGATCCGGCCCGGCTCGCCGCCCTGACCGCGCCCGACGGGCAGCCCGCAGGAGGGGTGCGGGCAGAACCGGTGCTCCTCGGCGACCGGGCCCGACGGGCTCGGCGGGCTCGGCGGGCTCGGCGGCATGTCCGGGGGCTGGTCGGAGTCGACCAGGCCGAGGCCGTACCAGGGGTCCGGCCGTACGTGCGCCACGCCGACGCCCGCCACGACCCGCGCCGGCGGATCCGGCTCGCGGCCGGGTCCCGGCGACGCGACGTCGTCCTGCGGCAGCGGCAGCCGGTCGCAGACCGGGCAGAAGCCCTGGTCGTCGATCGGGCCGCGCCCGCAGTCGGGGCGGTTGCACAGGGGAGGGCTCATCCAGCGGTCACCTTTCCTCCAACCGTCGGCCGACCTCGTCGATGTAGCGCCTGACCAGGGTGCGGGCGGCCCCGAGGTCGATCGGCTCGGTATTCAGCGCGCGGAAGGCCGGGGCGTGCCGGTCGGCGAGGAGCCGGTCCTCCTCGCCGAAGTGGCGCGCGGCCCGCACACGGTGCAGCTCCAGGAGGGCGGTGAGGTCCTCGTGCGCCGCGAGCAGCCGGCGCAGGTCGTGATCGAACCGGGCCAGTTCGGCGCGGGCGTCGTCGGCCCGCTCGTGGATCACGGCGAGTTCGGGGTTGGGCTGCGTCGTCCGGGCCACGGCCAGCCGGACCCGGAGCCGGGGCGCGGCGCGGGGCGGCAGCCGGGGCGCGGCGAAGAACCGCACGCCCCGCTCCTGGTGCAGCGCCGCCGCCGCGTCCTCCGCCGCCGCGAGCTGTGCCACGACCGTGCGGACGGCCGCGGCGGTCACGTTCCGGGTGGCGTTGCCGCGCAGCGGTTCGGGGTCGAGACACACGTCGTGGGCCAGACCGGCCGGCGTCACGCCCTCGAAGCCGAGGACCAGGCGGACGCCGCGCGACCGGGCCCGGGCGGCCAGCGGCCCCAGCAGCTCCCCGAGCAGCGCCTCCGGGTCCTGGGCGCGGTCGACGCCGCCCACCACCAGACACGCGGGCGGCCTGCGGCGCAGCAGTTGCCGCGCCACCTCGTGGGGGTCCCCGCCGGGGAGCCCGAACCGGCGCGTGAGGTATCCGCCGAGGTCGGCGACCGACCGGCCGCGCGCGTCGTAGGCCGCGTCGATGGTGCCGAGCCCGAGGACGGTGTCGCCGGGTGCGCCGGTCAGCTCGGCGTCGCTGACGGTGGCCCGGGCCGCCGGATCCGCCGTGCGCACCAGGCGGACGAGCCAGGAGTCGCCCACCGCGGTCGTGCCGCCGGTCCCGACGATCACGGTGCCGCACCAGCCGCTGTCCAGCAGCCGTGTGAGCTCCTGCGTCAGCGCGAGCCGCAGCGGGTCGCCCAGCACGTCGCCGGGCAACTCGCCCCGCGAGGGCCCCAGTTCGTCGTTGCGGTCACCGCCGGTGAACTCCTCGATGCGCGGCAGGTACGTCAGGATCGTCTCCGTCGGCAGCATCCAGGCCGCCTTCGCGTCGCCGTTGACGTAGTCGGCCACCACGATGCCGATGACGCGGCCGTCGAACTCGCCGCCCACCGCCATCGCCCCGGCGCCCGAGTAGCCCCGCTCGATCCACGGGTCGCCCTCGCGCATCCGCTTCAACAGGCCCCACTCGCCCTGCCGGTGGCCGGATCCCGCCAGCCGCGCGTCCGCCCCCATGCCGAACGGCTCGTCCTGGGGGAAGCCGTACACCTGGACGGTGCCGCCGGAGAGGGGGGCCTTCCACAGGGTGGTCCGGACGCGGCAGTCGGCCGGTTCGTCGAGTTCGAGCAGCGCCACGTCGCCGCGCTGCGTGTCGTGGTCGTGGACCCAGGTGCCCGGGGCCACGTGCGCGGTGCGGCTCCACTCCGGACGGCACGCCACACTGCTGACCCGCACCCCCGGGCCGGCCGTGCCCCGGGGCGCGGCGCCGGGCGCGGCTCCGGCGTGCCGGAGCACGTGGGCGCAGGTCAGCACATGCCGGTCGTCGAGCAGCACGCCCGCGCCACAGGGCGCGCCTTCTGCGTCGTCCACCCTCACGCGCCACGGACGGTCACTGTGGTGATGCAGCGCCATACGCCCAAGGTATGGCAACCGGCCTCATATTGCCGGGGGTTGTCGAGACGGGATCGATTCCGGCCGGGGGCCGGGGTCAGGGCCGGGGCAGCGGGGGGCGGGTGACGCCATGGGGCGCGGCCCGGTGTGGGTGTGTCAGGCCCGGCTGGGGGCCGGATCCCGCTCGGCGTCCTGCCGCGGGGCGAGGTCGTGCCGGGGGAGCAGGAGCGGGGTGATCAGCATGAGGACACCGGCGACGGCGATCGCGGCGCGGGGGCCGACGACACCCGCCAGCAGACCCCACAGGGCTGTCATGGCCGCGATGGTCGCCTTGCTGGTGACCGACCACGCCGACAGGGTGCGGGCGACACGGTCCGTCGGCGTGCGGTCGAGCCGGAAGGCGGCGAACACCGGGGTGAACACGCCCATGCAGGCGATCAGCCCGAACTCGACCGCGACGATCAGCACGAGCCCGGGCACGCCGGGCCGGACGAAGGCCGGCCCGAGGGACCAGCACGCGCGCAGCGCCCCGGCGGTGAGCATCACCCTGTGCCGTCCGAACCGGGACACGAGCGGGCGGGCCAGGCGTGAGCCGAGGATGCCGCCGAGGCACGGCAGCCCGAAGGCCAGACCGTACTGCCAGGGGGCGAAGCCGAGCTCGCCGAGCATGAGGACGGCGAGCAGCGGCGCGGTCGCCAGGATCAGACCGTTGACCAGGACCGTGTTGAAGAACAGGGGCCGCAGGGCCGGGTGGGCCAGGATGAACCGCCACCCTTCGAGCAGATCGCCGGGGCGGAGCCGCGCGCCGGGCCCGCCGGCGCGCACGGGACGCGGCTCGCCGCCGCCGATCGCGCGGATCCCCGCGGCCGACAGCAGATAGCTGACCGCGTCGGCCACGACGGTCGTCACCGGGCCGAACAGCCCCATCGCGGCCGTGCCGACCGGCGGTCCGAGCACGGTCGCGGTCCAGTCGGTGGACTCGAACCGGCCGTTCGCGACGACCAGGTCCTCCGGTCGCACGAGCGCCTTCAGATACGCGCCGCTCGCCGCGTTGAACGCGATGTCGGCCGCCCCGACGACGACGGACACCACCAGGAGCTGGGCGAAGGTCAGCAGACCGGCCGCGTGGGCGGCGGGCACGGTCAGCAGCGCCGCGCACCGGGTCAGGTCCATCGCGATCATCACCGGACGCTTGCGGCGGAACTCCACCCACGGGCCGAGCGGCACCGCCACGGCGGCCCCCACCGCGAGCCCGGTGGCGGCGAGCGCCGACACCTCGGCCGGCCCGGCGTGCAGCACCAGGATCGCGATCAGGGCGAACGCGTCGAACGCGAGCCGCGTGCCGAAGGCGCTGACCGCGTACGCCGCCCACAGCCACCCGAACCGCCGGCCCAACGGCCTCCTGCCCCCCATGCTCAGCGCGCTCCTCGATGTCCCGTCCGAACGACCCCGGCGCCGGTTCGGCACCGTCGGCACCGGTCGGCGGCCACCGGCATCGACCGGCATCGACCGGAGCCGAACCGGCGCCGACCCGTGGGGGAGAGCTAAGCGAGCGGCACAACCGCAGGTCAAACAACCGCGGCGCCCGCAGGGCACAACCACGCGTTGTGAACTAGGGTGCGTCGGCGTGGATCTCGAAGCCGTACGCACCTTCGTGGCCGTCGCGGACGCGGGCCGGTTCCAGGAAGCCGCCGCCGACCTGTCGATCACCCAGCAGGCCGTCTCCAAGCGCATCGCCGCATTGGAGAAGGACCTCGCCGTGCGGCTGTTCACCCGCACGGCGCGCGGAGCCCGGCTCACCGCCGACGGCCAGGCGTTCCTGCCCCACGCCCGCGACCTCCTGCGGGCCGAAGAGCGGGCGGCCGACTCCGTACGCCCCCGCCGCCGCGCCCTGCGCGTCGACGTGATCAACCGGCGGATCGCACCGGCGGCCCTGCTGCGCGGCTTCCACGCCGCGCATCCCGGGACGGAACTCGACGTCGTGACGCTCTTCGACGCCGGCACGGCCGTCGCGGCCGTCCGGGCGGGCACGATCGACGCGTCCTTCCGGGCCGTCGCCCCGGCCCCGCGGCAGCTCCCCGACGACATCGGGACGGCCCGCGTCCTCGACGACCCCCTCCGCCTCCTGACCGGACGGGGCCACGAGCTCGCCGGAGCCGGCGCGATCACCCTCGCCGAACTCGCCGGGCAGAGGATCTGGATGCCCGGCAACGCCGACGGAACCGAGTGGACCGCCTACTACGACCGACTCGCCGCCGAGTTCGGACTGATCATCGATGCGACCGGCCCCAACTTCGGTTCCGACGCCCTCCTGGAGTCGATCGCAGGTTCCTCCACGCTGGCGACCTTCGTCGGCGAACACGACCGGCTCGTCTGGCCCGCCCACTACGACCTGCGACGGATCGTCGTGCGCGACCCGACGCCGGTCTACCCGCACTCACTGGTCTGGCGCCTCGACAACCCCCATCCCGCCCTCGCCGCTCTCCGCGCCCACCTCGACTCCACCCGCCCCGACGCCCCCGGCGACACGACCTGGCCGCCCGACCGGCCGGACCGGACGACGATGCCGTGAGGGCCGGGGGCGCGAGGCGGCGCCGTCGGGCAGCCCGGTCGCGTCGACGACCGGCACGGGGGCACCGGCGGCCGGCATGGGGCGCAGGCGGCCGCGGCCGTGCGGCCCGCGCACGGGCCTTGCGCCCGCGGCGCACCGCAGGGCGGCGTCCGGACGGCGGCCCGCGGTTCTGCCGTCCCGGGCCGTCCCTGGCCGGCTAGCCCTTGACCTGGGCCAGCAGCGCTTCGAGCTGGCCGAGCGGCTCGGGGCCGACGATGCGCAGGACGACGGTGTCGGCGCCGGAGTCCCGGAGGGCGCGGATGTCGTCGGCGGCGCGGGCCGCGGTGCCGGACACGGTGAACACCTCGTCCTGCGGACGGCCGAGCCACGCGCCGTGCCCCTCGGTGTGCGGGTGCAGCGTGCGGGCGACCTCGTCCGGGTCGTCGCCCACGCAGGTGAAGGACAGGACGGTCAGGGTGTGCTCGGGGCCGGCGCCGCCCTTGCGGGTCAGGGCCCTGATGTTCTCCAGGTCGCTCGGCCCGTGGCCCTCGGCCACCAGCGTGCCGTCCGCGACCCGTCCGGCCAGTTCGAGCGAGCGGGGCCGGACGACGCCCGCGACCACCGGCGGTACCTCCGTCGGCGGATGCACCAACTGCACGCCGTCCAGGCGCACTTCCCGTCCGTCCAGCTCGACCCGCTCACCGCGCAGCAGCGCGCGCACGGAGGTGACCGTCTCCTCCAGGAGGGAAAGCGGTGAGCGGGGCGCGACGCCCACGGACTCCATCCACTCCCGTACCCCGTGCCCGATCCCGGCCACCAGCCGCCCGGGGAACACCCTTGCCAGGGTGGCCAGTTCCATCGCGAGCAGTGCCGGACTGCGCAGCGGGGCGGGTGCGATGCCGATGCCGACCCTGAGACGCCGGGTGGCTCCCAGCGCCACGGCCGCCGCCGACACCCCGCCGTTCCATCCGAGATCCTCGACCACCCAGAGGTCGTCCACCCCGAGCGCCTCGGCCCGCCGGGCGAACCCGGGCAGGCCCTCCGGCGCCCAGTCGCGGTCGTACATGACACCGATCCGTACATTCGCCACGTTCGTCATCGAGTTCCTCCGTGGATGCTCCGCCGTTCACGGGTCGGAACCTACGCGGCGAACGGCGAGACGATCAACGGGATACCGGGGTCGGGAGCCGAGCGCGCGGGCCCGCCGGGTTCAGGGGCGGCGGGCCCGCGGGCGGGGTGGGGGGAAGGGGGAGGGAGGTGTCAGTTCTTGACCGGCTTGCCGCGGCCCCAGCCCCAGGCGAGGCGGTCGGCGCCCGACTGGTTGGTGGTGGCCAGCCAGGGGCGGTCGGCGGGGCCGACGAGCTTCTGGAGGGAGTACGTGTCGTCGGTGCGCAGGCCCGGCCAGTACACGGAGCCCATCTTCAGCTCGCGGAAGGTGTCGGTGACGGCCTGGACGTAGTTGACGAAGTTGTCGTCGTGGCCGGGCGCGGGCTTCACGTCGTAGTTCAGGCCGGTGGTCATCGGCGCGCCGAACTCGTCCGCGACGGTGCGGCCGGCGCAGTCGCCGATGCGCACCTTCAGGTCGGCCACCCACTGGTCGTAGGTCGCGTAGTCCTTCCAGAACCCGTAGTGGTGCAGGGAGAGGTAGGTGCCCTTCAGGCGCGGGTCGGCGCAGACCGTGGTGACGTGGTCGTTGTAGCCGGCGCCGCTGACGAACACGCGGTTGCGGGGCACCTTGGAGTACGTCGACAGCCACTTCGCGGCGATGTCGGCCCACTGGGCGTCCGTATAGCCGTGCGGCTCGTTCATCGGCTCGAAGTAGACGCGCCTGTCGTTCTTGTACGTCTTGACGACGGTGTTCCACATCGGCCAGTACGCGGCCTCGTCGTCGATGAAGCCGTCCTTCTGCGCGCCGGTGCCCTCCCAGTAGGAGACGATGACCTTGAAGCCCTGGTCGGACGCCGCGTCGATCACTGCGCGGTAGGACTTCCAGTAGGCGCCGTTGACCGTGTAGGGGTTGATGGGCAGCCGCACGGTGTTGGCGCCGAGGTTCGCCCGGAACGCCGCGATGATCCGGTGGGCCTTGGCGTAGGTCTGCCGGTAGCTGTCGGTGGTCTTCAGGCCGGACAGCTGGAGGTAGTCGTCGGCGAAGTTGTCGCGTGGGTCGGCCCAGTTCACGCCCCTGAACTGGGTCGTGTCGGTGGCCGGCGCGGCGGCGGACGCCGGGGCGGCGGCGAGGGAGGCGCCGCTGACCGCGGCGAGGGCGACCGCGACGAGAGCGGAGCGCACGTGGGGGGACAGGGAGGCTCTGGCGGGGGACTTGCGCATCGACTTGCCCTTTCGGCTCTGATGTTTGCGTAAACATCCAGCTCCGCGGATGGCTGATGTTTACGTAAACATGGCGGCGCCGGAATCGTGGCACCCGGCCAGGTGATCGTCAAGGTGTCGAGCGTGTTACGCGAGTAAAGCCGTGAGGCGGAGGCGGGGGCGGGCGGCCGGGCGCCCGGAGGCAGCCGTTCGGAACGGATCGGCCCCTGTGAGCGGCGGGGCGGCCCCGGATCGCCTCAGGCGCCCAGCGGGTCCAGCGTCAGCGGCTGGATCTTGCCCTCCAGCATGGCTCCCAGGCCCTGGGCCGCGCAGATGTCCGGGCGCTCGGCGATGTGCACCGGCATGCCGGTGGCCTGACGCAGCATCTGGTCGAAGCCGGGCAGCAGGGCGGAACCGCCGACCATCATGATCCCGCGGTCGGCGAGGTCGGCGACCAGGTCGGGCGGGCACTCGCGCAGCACCCGGCCGATGCCGTCGAGCACGGCCGTCAGCGGGGTCTCGATGGCGTCGCGGACGGCCGCGGTGTCGACCTGCACGGTGCGGGCCAGGCCGGTGGCGACGTCCCGCCCGTGGATCTCCGTGCACGCGGGCCCCTGCGCGGTGAGCCCGTTGCCGGACAGGGCGAGCTGCAGGGGCCGCACGGACTGGCTGGGCAGCATCAACTCATGCTCGTGGCGCAGGTGCTGGACGATCGCGTGGTCCACCGCCTCACCGCCCACCGGGATCCGTTCGGCGGTCACGATCGAGCCGAGGGAGAGGACGGCGACCTGGGTCGCGGCCGCCCCGCACACCATGATCATCGTGGCTTCGGGGCGCTCGACGGGCAGCCCGCAGCCGACGGCGGCCGCGATCAGGGTGTCGACGAGTTCCACGCGCCGGGAGCCGAGCCCCACCAGGGTCTCGATCGCGGCGCGCTGGGCGAGCGGGTCGGCGTCGTGCGGGGTGCACGCGGCCGCGCGCAGGAACGGCTTGCGGCGCAGCTGGCGGCGGATCTTGTCACCGATGAGATGGCGCAGCATGCGCTGCGCCATCTCGATGTCCACGACCGTGCCGCCGGAGACCGGGCGCACCACGCGGATGTAGTGCGGGGTGCGCCCGGTCATCCTCTCGGCGAACTCGCCCACCGCGATCAGCGCGCCGGTACGGGTGTTCACGGCGGCGGCCGACGGCTGGTCGACGACGAGCCCGGCGCCCTTCACGTACACCCGCGTCCGCGCCGCTCCCAGGTCGACGGCGAAGTGGCAGCGGCGCAGCTGCTCCAGACTGGCGGTCATGGCGGGTCCTCCCGAGAGCACAGACCGTGGCGGCCGCCGGGCGGTCGGCCTCCTACGCATCGTGCGGGGGCGCGGGGGGACCCGCCTCTTCTGGTGGGCCGGGCGGGGTGCGGCCGAACGGGTGGTTCTTCCCGTCCGGTCCGCAGTCCGCAGTCCGCAGTCCGCAGTCCCGTCGTCCGCAGTCCGTCGTCCCCTGTGTGCCGGTCGGTCCGCCGTCCCCCCGTGTGCCGGTCGGTCCGCCGTCCCCCCGTCCGCCGTCCCCGTCCGCCGGTCCGTCAGCCGAAGACGCCCTGGCCCGGGACCAGGATGCCCCGGGGGTCGTAGGTGCACTTCGCCGAGGCCAGGGCCGCCCAGGCCGGCCCGAAGTGCGCACGCCAGTCGGCCGCTGTGAGGCGGATGCTGCCGACGGGGTAGTGGGTGCCGCCGGCCGCGGCCGTGGCCTCGTAGGCGGAGCGGTTGAAGTCCAGCAGGCGCTCGACGGCGGCGGTGTCGTCCGCCGGGGCGGCGCTCAGGACGTCGAAGAGGTACGACACGTCGTCGTCGGAGGTGCGCAGCAGCGGGGCGGTGAGACGGTCGCGCAGCAGCGGGTAGAACAGGATGACCGCGCCGGGGCCCGCCTCGGCCGGGGTGAGGCCGCTCAGCACCTGCGCGCCGAGGGCGGCGGCGGAGCGGCCGGGCAGCATGAGGTTGAGCCAGGGGTGGGCGAACGTCCAGATCCCGGCCTCCTTCATGGCCGCGATGACGGGGGCCAGCCGGTCCAGGAAGTCGTAGTAGGGCTGGTCGACGATCTGCGCGGAGGCCGGGTCGTGGCGCAGACCGCGCAGCAGGGCCGCGTCGTCCGGGGCGGGCCCGACCGGCGGGCCGTAGGCCACGGCCTCCATGACGTGGACGCCGAACGTGCCGGCCGCGTCCGCGTGGACCTGGCCCTCGACGTAGTCGAAGCGGCCCTCCTGGACGAGCACGCGCTGGTCGTCGAGGAAGGTCTCCAGGTCGCCGTAGGCCAGCTGGTAGCGGCGCACGGTCTGTGGCGCGGGCACCAGGCGCAGGGTCGCCTCGACGATGACGGCGCACTGGCCGAGGCCGGCCAGGACGGCGTGGAACAGGTCGGCGCGCCGGGTGGGCGAGCAGCGCACGAGCTCGCCCGCTCCGGTGACGACCCGCAGTTCGGTGACGTTGTCGACCTGGGCGCCGACCCGGTGGGCCTGGCCGCCCAGACCGCCCACCGACAGGGTGCCGCCCACGGAGAGTTCCAGGTAGTCGGTGAAGACGGGCGGGGTGAGCCCGTGGGCGAGGGTGGCCCTGGCGACCGCGCTCCACTTGGCGCCGGCCCCGACGGTGACCGTCCGGCCGGCCGTGTCCACGGCGCCGATGTCCGCGAGGGCCGCGGTCTCGACGACCAGGCCGCCCCGCACCTGTGCCTGGCCGAACGGGGCGTGGCCCTGGCCGCGCGGTGCGACCGGCAGCCGCTGGTCGTTGCAGAACCGGACCATGGTGACGACGTCACGGACCGAGCCCGGACGCAGGACCGCCGAGGGACGGCGGTGCACGATGTGCCCGTAGTCGTCGGCCGCAGCGGTGAGCGAGGCGTCGTCCGTGACGAGCGTTCCGTCCAGGCGGGGGACCCGGGCCAGGTCCGCGCCCGGCTCCGCCGCGGACGCGGCCCAGCTTCGGGCGGCGGTGTCGAAGCCGACCACCGTTGCTCCGGTGACCGTGAGTCCGCGCAGGACGGTGCGTCTTGACGGTGTGCTAGGCATGCGCGATTCCACCTATCGATCTCCACGAAATCTTCAAATACGCGTCAGCCTAAGCCAGTTCCCGCCTGCCTTGTGCGCCTTTCGCCGGTGGACGCGGGCCGCGACGACGGCCCGGGCGAGGGGGTGGGACGGGCGAGGGGGTGCGGGGAGGCTCGCGGCGCCGTCCCGCGTGCAGGCGCGTTACGCGTGCGCGGGCCCTTCCAGGACCGTGCGGGTGCCCCTCCCAGGACCGTGCGCGGGCCCTTCCAGGACCGTGCGGGTGCCCCTCCCAGGACCGTGCGGGTGCCTCTTCCAGGACCGGGCGCGGGCTCCTTCGAGGACCGGGGTGAGGGACGGGCCCGTGACGTCGGGGCCCGCTGGGGCCCGGCCCCGGACCGCGGTGGGATCACGCGCGAGACCGACGAGGCGCGGGCCCGTCGTCACGGACGGTGCTCGCCGCCCTTGTCTCGCGTTCGCTGCGCGTTCGTGGCCCGGATCACCCCCAGCTCGACCAAGTCCTGTGGCCGAATGCGCAGTTGCTCGGCCGTTGCCTCCGTCTGTGCGGGGGACCGCTTGAGGATCGCGGCCGCCGACTCCGGCGCGATGACGGAGAAGTAGCTGTCCGGCGTCGCCCAGGTGCGGCCCGGCGCCGCCAGGGCCAGCGCGCCGCCCGAGCCGCCCTCACCGATCACGAGCGTGGTGATCGGCGTGCGCGCGGCGGCGACCACGCCGAACAGCTCAGCGATCGCCGCGCCCGCGCCCTGGCGTTCCGCCTCGGCGTCGTTGGCCGCGCCCGGGGTGTCCACCAGGGTGAGCACCGGGATGCCGAGCCGCTCGGCGAGCCGGATCAGCCGGACTGCCGTGCGGTAGCCGGCGGGCCGGGTGGCCGCCCCCGTCTGGGCGGCGTACGCGACGGTGCGGCCCTGGTGGACGCCGAAGCCGCACAGCATCCCGTCGGGGTCGACGCCGCCGCACCGGTCGCCGGAGATCGCGAGCCGGTGCGTGAAGTAGGCGTCCAGATAGGCCCCCGCGCGCGGCCGCCCCGCCGAGCGGGCCCGCCGCACGGCGTCCCAGCCGGTGGCGGGCAGCCCGCACTCCCCGAGAGCCCCAGGAACGGGCGCCGCCGCGACGACGCCCCCGGCCTCCCGGCCGCCCCCGGCCCACGAGCTGTCCTCAGGGCCTGAGGCGTTCCCGGCCCCCGGGACCCCCGGGGCGTTCCCGGCCGCGGGGACGGCACACGCTGTCCGTCCGCCGGAGCCGACCGGCGGGGCGGGCGCATCGGGCTGCTCGTTCGTCAGTGCCGGTGCCGGTGCCGGTGCCGGTGCCGGTGCCGGTGCCTGTGCCTGTGCCTGTGCCTGTGCGGGTGTCGGTGCATGTGCGGGTTCCGGTGTCGATGTCGGTGGGCCGGAGGCCGCTGCGGAGGCGACGGCCGTCGACGGGGCGCCGTCGGTCAGGAGGCGCAGCCAGAGGGCGAGCACGTCCCGCAGTTCCGCCACGGGCACCACCGCGTCCGCCGCGCCCGCGGCGACCTGTGCCTCCGCCGTGTAGGCGGCCGGGTCCGCGTCCGGAGGGCGCACTCGTGAGCCGGCGAAGCCGACTTGAGCGCCCGGCAGCGCCAGCACCACGTCGGCGCCGGCCCCCAGGGTGGCCCAGCCGCCGCCGGTCGTGGGGTCCCGCAGGACCGCCACCTGCGGCAGGCCCGCCTCCCTCGTGAGCGCGGACTGCCTTGCCACCCGCTGGAGTTGGGTGAGCGCGAGCATGCCCTCCTGCATGCGGCTGCCGCCGGTGGCCACCAACGGCACGACCGGGAGCCGGTGTTCACGGGCGTACGTGTACGCCCCGACCAGCAGGTCGCCGGTGCGCTCGCCCAGCGAGCCGCCCAGGAAGTCGAACTCGAAGGCGATCAGGACGGCTCGGGCGCCACCGACGGTCGCCGTGCCGCACACGACCGACTCCGACTCGCCGGTGCGCTCGGCCGCGCGGGCGCGGGCGGCGTCGTAGCCGGGCCAGCCCAGGGGGCCGTCGGGGGCGGACGGCCGCTCCTCGTGCGGGAGCCGGACGAAGTCGTCTGCGACGAGGGCGATGACCTCGCGTGCGCTCGTACGTCCCGTCGTCATGACGGCAGCGCCCGCTTCATGATCTTGCCCATGTCGTTGCGGGGCAGCGCGTCGAGGTACCGCACCACGCGGGGCCGCTTGTGCGGTGCGAGCCGGCGGGCCACGTGGTCGGCCAACTCGCCTTCCTGCGGCGGCTTCCGGGGGTCCGCGGGCACGACCCACGCGACGATCCGCTCCCCGAGGTCGGCGTCCGGCTCGCCGGTGACGGCGGCCTCGCGCACCCCCGGATGCTCCAGCAGCGCGTTCTCGATCTCCCCGGCCCCGATCTTGTACCCGCCGCTCTTGATCAGGTCGGTGGCCTTGCGCCCCACGATGCGGACATAGCCGTCGGGGTCGCGCACGGCCACGTCGCCGGTGCGGAACCAGCCGTCGGCGGTGAAGGCGGCTGCGGTCGCGTCCGGGCGGTTGAGGTACTCGGTGAACAGGTTCGGACCGCGCACCTGGATCTCCCCGACGCCCTCCCCGTCGTCGGCGCGGACCGGCGCCCCGTCGTCCTCGACGAGCCGCAGTTCCACGCCCGGCAGCGGCACCCCGACGGTTCCGGCCCTGGCCTCTCCGTCCGCCCGCACGGAGGTGTTCATCAACGTCTCCGTCATGCCGTAGCGCTCGACGACCCGCCGTCCGGTCGCCGCCGCGATCCGCTCGTGGTCGTGCACGGGCAGCGCGGCCGACCCCGACACCAGCAGCCGGGCCCCCGCGAGGGCCTTGGCCAGCTCCGGGTCGGCGGGCAGCGCCTCGGCGATCCGGTGGTACATCGTCGGCACCCCGAACAGCATGGTCGCGCCGCCGCTCAGCTCCCGTGTCACGCCCTGCGTGTCGAACCGCCCGAGATGCCGTACGGACCCGCCCCGGCGCAGCGGCCCGAGGACGCCCAGGACCAGCCCGTGGACATGGAACAGCGGCAGCCCGTGCACGAGGACGTCCTCCTCGGTCCACTGCCAGGCGTCGGCGAGCGCGTCCAGGGTGGCGGCGATCGCCCGACGCGGGATGACCGCGCCCTTGGGCGGCCCGGTGGTGCCCGAGGTGTAGACGACGAGGGCGGGGTCCTCCGCGCCGACGGCCTCACCGGCCGCCGCCCCCGAACCCCCGCGCACGTCGACATCGGCATCGACGTCGGCATCGACGTCGACGTCGATCCGCCGCAGAGCGCGCAACGGGGCGGGCAGTTCCACGCCAGGCGCCGCCAGCACCAGGGCGGGCGCGCTGTCGGACAGGATGTGCCCGAGCTCCTTCTCGCCCGACTTCGGATTCAGCGGCACCGCGGCGGCCCCGGCGAGCAGCACGCCCACGACGCCTACGGCGGTCTCCAGCGACGGGGCGGCCCACACCGCGACCCTCCCCGCCCCCCGCACCCGCCCGGCGACGACGCCGGCCGCCGCCGCGAGTTCCGCGTACGACAGCGAGCGCTCGCCGAACCGCAGGGCGGGGCGCGAGGACGGATCGTCCGACAGGGCCGGGAAGAGAGAGGTCACGCGAGTACTCCTTGCGGGCGGCGAACGAGGACGACAGGACCTTCCTACCCCGCGGCGCGTGCGATCGGGCCGGGCGGGCGTTTGATCCCGCTCACTTCGCGGACCCGCCTTGTTAGCCTTCCGCTGATCGGACAGTCGTACGAAGAGGGAGTCCGTCGTGGCCCGTGTCGCGCTCGTCACCTACGACCCCCGGCCGCAGGCCGGCAGGGACGTCGATCTGCCGGTGCTGGCGGAGGCGCTGCGTGAGGCCGGCGCGGAGGCGGACCGGGTCTTCTGGGACGACGTCGACGTGGAGTGGGCCTCGTACGACCTCGTCGTCATCCGTTCCACCTGGGACTACAGCTGGCGTGCGGACGAGTTCACGGCCTGGGCGCAGAAGGTCGCCGCCGTCACCCGGCTGGCCAACCCGGCCGCGGTGGTGCGCTGGAACGCCGACAAGCGGTACCTGGGCGAGCTGGCGGCGGCCGGGGTGCCGACCGTGCCGACGCGCTACTTCGCGCCCGGCGAGCAGGCCGAGCTGCCCGACGGCGGCGAGTACGTCGTCAAGCCCGCCTCGGGTGCCGGCGCCCGCTACGCCGCCCGCTACACCCCCGACGGCCACGAGACGGCCGTACGCCATCTCGCGCGGATGCACGCCGAGGGGCTGACGGCGATGGTGCAGCCGTATGTGCGCGGCATCGACACCGGCGGTGAGCGGGCCCTGCAGTTCTTCGGCGGACGCCTCCTGCACGCCAGCCGCAAGCGGGCCGTGCTGGCCCCGGGCACCGCCTTCGACGCGGAGAAGGTCGCCCATCCCGGGCTGGAGCCGTGGACGCCGACCCCGGCCGAACTCGCCGTCGCCGAAAGCGCTTTGGCCGCCGTGCCCGAAGCGCCCGAGCTGCTCTACGCCCGGGTCGACCTCGTGGACGGCGACGACGGGCGACCGCGGGTGATGGAGCTGGAACTGGTCGAGCCGAACCTCTTCCTGTTCCTGCACCCGCAGTCGACGCCGAAGGTCGTGACGGCGATCCTGGCGGCAGCTGACCGCTGACCGCTGACCGCTGACCGCTGACCGCTGACCGGCCGCGGACAGCTGACCGACCGCCGACCGCGGGCCGGCCGTGGCCCGCTGGTCCGGTGCTCTGCCCGGTGCTCTGTCCGGCGTCGGCCCGGCGTCCGTCGGCCGGTGTGCGTCGGGCTACCCCTGGACCGACGTCCGCTGGAGCAGGCCCCAGGTGAACTCGGCGACGACCTCCCGGCGCACGCCCCGTCCGTCCGGTGCGGTGAAGGCCAGTCCCCAGCGACCTGGGGCCGTGCCCTCCAGGGGGCGGGCCGGGGCGAAGGCGAGGGCGGCCTCGTCGACCGTGCAGGACCAGGGGGCGAGGTCGTCCAGGCTCTTCAGGGACGGCGGCCGGGCCCCCGGTGCGCGCACCAGCCACTCGTTCCAGACAGCGCCGGTCGGGGCGAGCAGCACCTCGAAGCGCAGCCCGGGCCAGAGGGAGACCGGCCACTGCCAGGCCTCGCAGTCGAGGTCGCCGACCCGGCGGGCCGTTCTCGACTCGGGTTCGCCGAGGACCGAGCGGTAGCGGGCGAGCGCGCCCCTGGTGTGCGGGGAGTGGACCATGGCCTGCCAACGTTTGTTGGCTTCTCGCATCTGCGTCAGGGAGACTCCCAGGCCGTGACGGGCGTCCTCCACCAGATCCGGGTTGTGGTCGGCCATGCGGCGCAGCAGGACCAACTGGAAATCGAGGGCCGTGAACGAGCCGGCGAGGCGTTTCTGGGTCGGCATGCGTCCCATCCTGGCGCACCGGCAGTGCCGTTCGGGGCCACCCTGCGTTTCCCGGCCATTGCCCGGCGCAACGGCGTATGACAGCCTGTGTTCGTCATGCCGATCGCCTGTTGATATCTCGAACACAGGCACTGACCACCGACTAAGGGAGGGGGCCGGTCGTGGGACGCCTCGTACCTGCCGTGACCCGAGCTCTCGACATCCTCGAGCTCTTCCTCGACGGGGACGGTTCGCTCTCCGCCCCCGACATCGTGCGCAAGCTCCAGCTTCCGCGCACCACCGTGCACGAACTGGTGACCACGCTCTCCGCGAGGTCGTACATCGTGCCCGTCCCCGGACAACCCGGACGGTACCGCCTCGGCGTGCGTCCGTACCAGCTCGGCAGCCGTTATGCCGAGCAGCTCGACCTCGCCGCCGAGGGGCAGCAGGTCGCCCGCACGGTCGCCGAGACGTGCGACGAGACGGTCCACGTGGCGATCCTGGAGGGCACGGACGTCATCTACATCGCCAAGGTCGACTCCACGCACGCGGTCCGGATGGTCTCGGCCGCGGGCCGGCGTCTCCCGGCCCACTGCACCTCCGTCGGCAAGATGCTGCTGGCCTCGCTGCCCGAGTCGGAGCTCAGCGCGCGCATCCCCGACGACGCGGACCTCGTGCGGATGACCCCGAACAGCATCACCGAGCCCGACGCGCTGCGCGAGGCCCTCGCCGAGATCCGGGAGCGGGGCGTGGCGGTCGAGAACCGCGAGTCCAACCCGGACGTCAGCTGCGTCGCGGCTCCGGTGCGCGACCGCACGGGCCGGGTGGTCGCCGCGCTGTCCATCTCGGTGCCGATGATCCGCTGGAGCGACGAGCGGCGCGGGGAGCTGGAGCACCTCGCCGCGAAGGGCGCGGCCGAACTGTCCGAACTGCTGGGATACCGGAGCGTGGCATGACGACGTCGTACGAGGTGGCCGTGCGGGCCGAGGCGACCCTCGGCGAAGGACCGACCTGGGACCCGGCCACCGGCCGGCTGCTCTGGCTCGACATCCTCGGCTCGCGCCTGCACGCCTACGACCCCGCCACCGGCCGCCGCACGGTCCGGGCGACCGACCAGCACGTGGGCGCGGCCAAGCCCCGCACGGGCGGCGGCCTCGTCCTCAACCTCCGGGACGGCGTGGGCCTGCTCGACCCCGACGGCAGCTTCCGCTGGCTGCGGCACGAGCCGGTCCCCGGCCGTCGCGCCAACGACGCCGCGGTGGCGCCCGACGGCTCCCTCTGGGCCGGCACCATGCGCTACGACGAGGCGCCCGGCGGCGGCACGCTGTCCCGGCTCGCCGGCGACGGCTCGGCCGAGCTGATCCTCGACGACGTCGCGGTCAGCAACGGCACGGGCTGGAGCCCGGACGGCACGCTGATGTACTACATCGACTCCCCGACGCGCCGTGTCGACGTCTTCGACTTCGGGGCGGACGGCAGGGTGAGCGGCCGCCGCACCTTCGTCTCCGTCGAGGACGGCGCCGGTTTCCCCGACGGCCTCACCGTCGACGCCGACGGCTGTGTGTGGGTGGCCCTGTGGGACGGGGGAGCGGTACGCCGTTACACCCCGGCCGGCGAACTGGACCGGGTGATCTCCCTGCCCACCCCGAGGGTCACCGCGTGCGCCTTCGGCGGCGCCGGCCTGACCGACCTCTACGTCACCACGGCCCGCGTCGGTCTGACGCAGCCGCACCCGGTGGCGGGGTCGCTGCTGGTGATCGCGGACGCCGGAAAGGGCCTGCCCCAGCCCGCCTTCGCCGGCTGACGGCCGGGCCGGCCGCCCCCGGCCACTACTCCAGGCCCGCTCGCAGGCCCGCCCGTTCGCGCTCGGACGGGGTCAGCGGCGGGCCGGGCAGCGGCCGCCTGAGGGGCCCGGCGGTGGCTGCCAGCAGGACCGTCGGGGTCAGCAGGACCTGCGGGCCCCGCTCCAGCGACGTCACGTCGGTCACCCGGCGGGCGATCCGGCCGCTGCCGGTGGCCGTGAGCATCAGACGGCCCACGTACGCGGCCAGGAGCCGGTCGCGGAGCGTGGGGCCGTTCTCCGTGGCGCCCGGATAGAACACGTCCTGGCCGACGGCGAGGTCCCAGGCGCCGCCCGCCGGGCGGGCCACCGCCCGCTGGACGCGACGGGACAGCCCGGCCGAGCCCCAGCCGTGCCGCCGGACGGCGTCCCGCAACGCCACCGCGCTCTGGGCGGCGACCGAGAGACCGTGGCCGTAGAGCGGGTTGTACGCGGCCAGCGCGTCGCCGAGGACGGCGAAGTTCTCCGGCCAGGCCGCCATCCGCTCGTAGTAGCTGCGGCGGTTGACGGTGGCCCGCGTGTACGACACATCCGAGAGCGGCTCGGCCCGCTCCAGCAGTTCCCCGATGACCGGGTGGCGCAGCTCCTCGCGGGCGAAGCGGACGAAGTCGTCGTTCTCCGCGGTCGGTTCGCCGCCCCGTGTGCCGTTGAGGGTCACGATCCAGCGGCCGTCCTCGATGGGCAGCAGGAACCCCGCCCGGCCCGGACGGCCGTCCCGCGGGTCGGGCTGCACGTTGACGATCGGATACCCGGACCGGGCCTGCTCGGGCGCCAGATAGAGCCGGCTCGCGTAGGCGAGCCCCGGGTCGACCTCGCGCCGCTCCACCGCGGGCAGACCGAGGGCCTGGAGCCACCCGGCCGCCCGCGAACCCCGCCCGGTCGTGTCGACGACCAGGGCGGCGGGGACGGTCCGTTCCGGACCGGACGCCGAGCCGTCCCGCCCGTCCGTCCCGCCCCGCGTGCGCACCCGCACTCCCGTGACGGCCCCGGCGTCCCCGACCAGGCCCGTCGCCTCGGTCCCGGCGAGCAGTTCGATCCGCTCGTCGGCGAGGACCCGGGCGCGGATCGTCGCGTCGAGCAGGTCGCGTCCGGCGAGGATCACGTGGTGGGACTCCGGCCAGCGGCGGAACCAGCCCCGCGGGCCCAGGACGACCATGTCCGTCGTGACCGGCGACCGGCGCGCACCCGCGTCCCGCAGGGCCCCGGTGACGCCCGGCAGCAGTTCCTCCACCGCCCGCACCCCGCCCGACCACAGCATGTGGGCGTGGCGCGCCTGGGGCAGGCCCCTGCGGGGCGCGGGGCCGTCGGGCAGGACGTCCCGCTCGATCACGACGACCCGGTCGGCGAAGCCGCTCAGGGCGCGTGCGGCGAGCATGCCAGCGTGGGATCCCCCCAGCACTACGGCGGTTCTGGCGGGGTTGGAGGGCTCACTCATGCGTGGACATGCTCTCTGCCGGGGCGGCCGCGTGGGCGCGGACCGCCTGGAGGTCGAGGGGGCGGCGAAGGGCGCGGGACACGGCCTGGATCTCGCGCAGGAGATAGGTGGTGTCCGGCCCGGAGGAGGAAGGCCCCGAGGAGGAAGGCCCGGAGGAGGAAGGCCCCGGTGAGGCGGGCGCAGAGGAGGTGCGCGAGGCGCCGGTGGCGGGGGAGCCGCCGGCCACGGGGGATGCGGGGGACGCGGTCCGGACGCCGGTCCGCGCGGACTCCGCAGCTTCGGGCGTCCCCGCACCGCGCTGCGACCGCTCCCTCGTCTGCACGGCGTCCAGCAGCGCGACGCCCGCGGCCAGGGCCTGCGCCCGGCCGCGCTCGAAGCCGAGGGCGACGGCGGCGTCGTAGGACCGGGCGCGCAGGTCGTCGTCCAGATGACGGGCCAGTTGCAGCAGGGCGTCGCGGATGAACGTCTCGCGGCGGATCAGCCGCAGTTCGGGGGTGGCGCGCAGGTCGAACGGCTCGCGCCCGCCGGTGACGGTCCGCATCAGCCGGGACAGCGGCTGCAGGCTCCGGTGCCGGCGGCGCACCCGCCAGCGCTCCTGCAGATACTGGCCGGCGTGCGGCACGATGAAGCCGATCGCGACCAGCGTGGCGGCGATGCAGGCCGCCGACGGCGCGATGCTCGTGTTCAGCCAGTCCAGGTCGTGACCGGTCCAACGGGCCGCGACAGCCGTCAGTTTGGCCGCGCTGAACAGCAGGTTGGTGACATAGCCGGCCCCCAGGAAGCGCAGCCCCCAGCGCAGCCAGGCGTCGAGGCCCTCGGTGCGGCTCCAGTTCCACACCAGCCGTGCGGTGACCGAGCACGCCACCGTGTGCGCGAGCAGGTAGAGCAGGATCTCCTCGCGCATGTACGGCGTGTTGGCGTAGTACGTGTCGAGGTCGCGGATCCGCTCCACGGGCACGTCGGCCAGCGCGAAGAGCACCCACAGGGCGACCACCACGCCCGCGTAGACGGAGACCACCCAGCGCGTCGCGCGCCGGGTCTGGGCCGAGCGCTCGGTACGGCCGTTGCGCCAGGCGATGATCAGCAGCAGCCAGGACGCGGACAGCGCGGTGAGCAGGGAGTACACCCAGGGCGCGGCGATGTTCGGCACTCCGGTGACCCGGTTGGTCCAGGCGATGGTCTTCGGGGCGGCGAACACGAACACCGCGCAGGCGAACACCAGCAGGCCGCCGACGGCGCGCAGCAGCGGGTCCCGCCAGAGTTTGAGGATGCTGGGCAGTTTGATGGCGAGGGCCGCGCCGAGCACCGCGGTGGGCAGCCAGAAGGAGATGTACATCCCGTGGTTCACCGCGCGGTACCCCGGCGTCCCCGGTAGCCCAGCGTCCGCTGGACCGCGGCCGTCTCCGCGCCGGGCCCGGAGGCGGACGGTCCCGGGCCGTCCGGCCCCGGGTCGGACAGATAGCGCCGGAAGCGGGCCGCGAGGCGGTGGCCGAAGTCGTCGGCCTCGGCCTCGTCGTCCTCGCGGGAGCCGTTGCGGGCGGCGACGGTCAGCGCGACGGAGTCCCAGCCGGACCGGCCGGCCAGCACGCCCGCCGCCACCGTGCCGACGCCGTGATGGTGATGGCGGTGCCCGGCGTGCAGATGCCAGAGCTCATGTCCGAGGATGACCAACTGCTGCACCGCCTCGGCCCGTTCCTCCACGATCACCAGGTCGAACTCCTGGAACTCCACCCACAGGCCGGTGACGCCGAACGCGTCGGGGAACCGCTCGAACCGCACTTCGACGGGACGGCCGCCGCGCCGAGCGGACATCGCCTCGCACAGCGCCCGGCACACGTCCCGCACCCCGCACGGGCGACGGGGGCGCGCCCGCAGCGCGGCGGAGAGATCGCCGGTCAGCTCGCGCATGGCCGGTCCGGTCCGCGTGCGCCGCAGCGCCGAGGCGATCCGGGCCGCCCTTCCGCGCGCGCCCGCGATGTCCATCCGCTCCCCCTTCTCCACCGCCCGGCGGCACCCGTCCGAGCCTACGCGGCCGGTTGTGCTCACGTCACGAGAAGTTTCCACGGGACCGCCGATGGAAAGCGCTGTCAGAGATCGCGTCGAAACCATTGACGGGCGGGCGCATCGAATTTTACGTTCCGTCCGAAGTCACGAGCATGATCCGAAATACCGAACCACTGAACCACCGGTCACGACCCACCGCCCCGAGCAGCCGGCCACCGCCCACCGGCCACCGGTCCCCAGCCGCCACTCGCGAACCGCGAACCGCGGGACGGGAACGGGAGCGGCGGGACCACGGAAAGGGCGCGCGGACCCGCGCGACCGGGCACCGCAGACCACGCGCCGCGCCCGCAGGGGAACCCGCGGCGGAAACCGAGACCCGAGAGGCCACGATGAGCACCGCCCGCTTCACCCTCGACCCCGACTTCTCCGTCGGCGAGGTGAACCCCCGTCTCTTCGGCTCCTTCGTCGAACACCTGGGCCGCTGCGTCTACACGGGCGTCTTCGAGCCCGGACACCCCGCGGCCGACGCCGAAGGCCTCCGCACGGACGTCCTGGACCTCGTGCGGGAACTCGGCGTCACGGCCGTCCGCTACCCGGGCGGCAACTTCGTCTCCGGCTACCGGTGGGAGGACTCGGTCGGCCCCGTGGCGGACCGTCCCCGCCGCCTCGACCTGGCCTGGCACTCCACCGAGACGAACCGTTTCGGCCTCTCGGAGTACATCGACTTCCTCCGCAAGGTCGGCCCGCAGGCCGAGCCCATGATGGCCGTCAACCTCGGCACGCGCGGAGTCGCCGAGGCCCTCCAGCTCCAGGAGTACGCCAACCACGCCGAGGGCACCGCCCTCTCCGACCTCCGGGTGAGCCACGGCGACAAGGACCCGTTCGGGATCAGGCTGTGGTGTCTGGGCAACGAGATGGACGGCCCCTGGCAGACCGGCCACAAGACGGCCGAGGAGTACGGCCGTCTCGCCGCCGAGACCGCCCGGGCCATGCGTCAGCTCGACCCCGGAGTGGAGCTGGTCGCCTGCGGTTCCTCCAGCCAGTCCATGCCGACGTTCGCCGCGTGGGAGGCGAAGGTCCTCGAGGAGACGTACGAACTCGTCGACTACATCTCGCTGCACGCCTACTACTGGCCGGAGGACGGCGACGTCGACTCCTTCCTGGCCTCCGCCGTCGACATGGAGTCGTTCATCGAGAACGTGGTGGCGACCGCCGACCACGTGGGAGCGCGGCTGAAGTCGAAGAAGCGGATCAACCTCTCCTTCGACGAGTGGAACGTCTGGTACCTGCCCGAGTGGGAGAAGTACTCCAAGGGCATCGACCAGGGCGACTGGCCGCAGGCCCCGCGTCTGCTGGAGGACTGCTACAGCGTCACCGACGCCGTCGTCTTCGGCTCCCTGCTCATCGCGCTGCTGCGGCACGCCGACCGGGTCGCCGTCGCCTGTCTCGCCCAGCTCGTCAACGTCATCGCGCCGATCATGACCGAGCCCGGCGGCCCGGCCTGGCGGCAGACGACGTTCTTCCCGTTCGCCCAGGCCGCCCGCCACGGCCGCGGCCAGGTCCTCGACGTCCGGGTGGACTCGCCGACGTACCTGACGCGCAAGCACGGCGAGGCCGACCTCCTGCACGCGACGGCGGTCCGTGCCGAGGACGGCTCGGTCACCGTGTTCGCCGTCAACCGCGGACGCAACCAGGCGCTCCCCCTCGAGGTCCGCCTGAACAGCCTCGGCCTGACGTCGGTGGTGGAGCACAGCGTGCTCGCCGACGCCGACCCGGACGCCCGCAACACCCTCGCCGATCCCGAGCGGGTCGCGCCGCACCAGGCGGAGGGCACGACGCTGACGGACGGCACGCTGACGGCGACGCTGGAGCCGCTGTCCTGGAACGTGATCAGGCTGGCCTAGGGGGTGCCGCCGAGTCGCCGGGCTCGCGGCGGGGCCGCCCGGGTGCCGGATCCGTGACGGGGGCGGGGGCGCCGGTGACCGCGGAACCACGGGGTGTGAACGGGCCGGGGTGAATGGCCTGAGTTCTACCTGGGCACGCCCCAGCGGTCTCCCTACGATGCGATCGCCCCGGTCCTTCACAGCAACTTCATTGACCCTTCACAGAGTTGCTGTGCGGAGCCGGCCGCATCCACCCCCCACCGATCGAAAGGAAGGGGAGAGACCATGGCCAGTGGGCTGCTCCTGGGCGGCGCGGTCGCCGCGCTCGTCACCGCCGCCATACCCGCGCACAACCCGTCCTCGGGATTCGTCGACCCGCCCCCGGACAAGATCGTCATCAATGTGGCGACGGTGAACGGCTCGGGCTGCCGCCCGGGTTCGGCAGCCGTCGCGGTCTCCGAGGACAACACGGCCTTCACCGTGACGTACAGCGAGTACCTCGCGCAGGTCGGCGGGAACTCCGACCCGACCGCGTTCCGCAAGAACTGCCAGCTGAGCCTGGTCGTCCACGTCCCCTCCGGCTTCACGTACGCCATCGCCAGCGCGGACTACCGGGGCTTCGCCTCGCTCCAGTCCGGGGCCAACGGCGTGCAGCGGGCCTCGTACTACTTCCAGGGCTCGTCGCAGACGGTGTTCAAGAACCACACCTTCAACGGCGCGCTCAACGACAACTGGCAGGCGACGGACACCACCGACTGGGCCAACCTCGTCTACGCGCCGTGCGGAGTCCAGCGCAACTTCAACATCAACACCGAGCTGCGGGTCAACGCGGGCACGTCCTCCGCGTCCAAGGTCAGCTTCATGACCATGGACTCGACGGACGGCGACATCAGCACCATCTACCACATGGCCTGGAAGGAGTGCCCGGGCAAGTGAGCGGGCCCCGGCCCTGAATCCGCCCGGTCCCTCCGGCGCACCGGAAGGGCCGGGCGCGGCCATGCGCGCGGGACCGGCGCTCGAGGCCGGGCGTCAGCGTCCCCACGTGTCCGGACGAGATCGGCCCGCCCAGGGCCGTGGAGGTGGTCAGGACCTCGGGGGGCCTCTATGTCTTCCGTCAAGGCACCCCTGTCGGGTTTGGGGTGGTTCGGGGTTGTTGAGGTTACGCGGCGAGCTCGACGCCTTTCGGTGTCCGGGATTCGTAGAAGGTGCCGTCGCGGAGCATGGCGAACAGGACGCTGATGCGTTGACGGGCGAGTCGGAGGAGGGCCTGGGTGTGGGTCTTGCCGCGTGCTCGCTGGTGGTCGTAGTAGGTGCGGGAGGCGGAGTTGGCGTTCATGCAGCCGAAGGCGGCCGCCAGGCCGGCCGCGCCACCCGCAGCTCCATGGGCTTCGACTACGTCCACTCCGCCGTCGACGACCACACCCGCCTGGCCTACAGCGAGATCCACGGCGACGAGAAGGCGACACCTGCGCCGGGCCGCGACCTTCTTCACCGCGTCGGGCATCGACCGCATCGAGCGGCTCCTGACCGACAACGCTTGGCCTTACCGCAAGAGCTTCGCCTGGCAGCAGGCGCTCGCCGACCTCGGCGCGAGCCGCAAGCTCACCCCCGCCTACCGGCCGCAGACCAACGGCAAGGTCGAACGCTTCAACCGCACCCTGCTCGAGGAGTGCGCCTCACTCGAGCCCTACACCAGCAACGACGAGCGGACCGCGGCCCTGGCAGACTTCCTGCGCACCTGCAACCACCACCGCGGACACAGCGCACTCGGCGGCCAGCCGCCGATCAGCCGTGTGAACAATGCTGCGGGTCAATACACCTAGCTAGATCCATGGACTGGGGTCTTGGCGCCGGTTGGCGCGCTCAGGTCACAGAGCGCCGGCTCGCCTCAACTCGCCGAGGCAGTCGTCGACCTCGATGACCTCGTCGCGGGAGAGGTTCGGGACGACCCACTGACGGACGGTGGCGTGGGCGATGAACTCCTCCGGGAGCCCGATCCCGTAGTGCTCCACGTAGTCGGCCGCGTCGAGGCGCCAGAAGAAGCGGCCGTCGCTCATGATGGCGGTGCCGCCGGAGCGGGAGAACTTATTTCCCAGAATGTCCTCAGAAAATCCCATCAGTGCAATGATCGGAGTGCCGGAGCGGAGATAATCTGTGATCTTTTTCCGCTCCTCTTCGGGAATCTCGCCGACTTGTCGCCGAAGCTCGTCGGCGTTATCCGCGAAGGCGGACTGGCTTGCGATCGTTCCGAATATTCCAAGGGGGGAGATGTTTGCCATGCGAGGTTTTCCAGACAGTAGGCGCCATCCTGTGGTGGGAAGACGAAGGGGCCGTATTCTCACCACAGGGTGGAGCGGTATCAGAACACTTCCGGTCGCATTCTACTGGTCATCGCATCCCCCACGGGACGGCATCTCCCTGGGAACCGTTCGGCCACTCACGGACGGTTCCCATTCTGGGGTCCAGGTCGACCTGGTGCTTGCTCGCGCCGGTGACCTTCACGCCCAGGGCCTCCGCGAGCTCCTCGGCGGAACCGCAGGCGGAATGGCAGGAGACGATCTGAATGGGGCCTCCCTTGTAATTCGGATTCTCCCGGACGAGCTGGGCGATCTGCTCCGGGTGAGTGATGAGTCCGTCCACCCGGAAGTTGCCCGCCTCATCGCCGTGAACGATGACGTCGTGACCCTTGGCACCGGTCGACCGCATGAGGTTCTGGATCGTGTTGGCGTCGTCACCGATGGCCGTGGCTGTTCCGCTGTACCGGACCTTGCTGCCGGCCCAGGTGAAGGAGACTCCGGTAGCCGCCGCACCCGCAGGCAGGCTCCCGCCGGATGCGCCGCCGGTGGCCATTTCGGCTATTTCAGCGGCGCACACCGGGGCGGTGGCCAGGCATCCCTCGCCTGCGGCCAGGATAACGGGAGCCGCCACCACGGCCACCGTCACAGCTGTGACAACGCCCAACACGACTTTCTGCCAAGTCGCGAGCTTCGGTTTGTCAGGCAGATCGTTGGCGCTCGAGTCGTAGTAAGGGTTCGTGCCCATGGCGTAACAGGACCGGCACGATCCGTCTCGGCGCTCGGGCTTCGGGTCAGGCCCCTTTTTGAAGACGACCTTCGCCGCTGTGTGGCCACCGTCCGAGCTGACGGTGACGGTCATGGTGCCGTGTCCCGTGCCTCCGCCGGCCGACTGGTAGTTGAAGCTCTGGGTGTAGGTGTGGGTGGAGTGGTAGGTCCATCCACCGCCGGGGCCGGTCGTTGCCCAGGACCGGTAAGTGCCGCCCTTGCCGTCGCTGCATCCCTGTTCGCAACCGACGATCGGCCGTAGGCCGGAGGGGTCGGACTGGGTGACAGGGGTGTTGCTGGCGTAGGCGTAGCCGTTGAGGGATTCGTGGTCGTCGGGGGCGAGGACGGGGTCGACGGAGAGGAAGCGTCCTGTGGTCGGGTCGTACTCGCGGGCGCCGATGTGGGTGAGTCCGGTGTCGGCGTCGGCGGTTTTGCCGAGGAAGCCCTTGTCGTCGGGCCAGGCCGGAGGGGTGGAGCCGCGTGCCTCGCCGAAGGGCTTGGTGTAGCGGCGGGTGACGGTCTGGGTGGTGGCGTCCACCGTCATGGAGGCGGTGCCGTGGTGGTCGTCGACCATCCAGGACAGACCCGTCTCGGTGCGGACGGCGGTGGCGTCACCGGACGGGTAGTAGCGCTGGGCGGTGAACTTGTTGGCCGCCGTGTCGTAGTGGAGTTCCTGGCCGGCCAGGTAGAGGACGGTCTTGTCTGGGCTGCGGCGGATCAGGAGTTCGCCGCCTGCGTCGTAGAGGTAGTCGGTGGTCTTGGCGCCTTCGGTGAGGCGGGTGAGTTCTCCTTCGATGTCCCAGACGAGGTCTTGTACAGCACCGGTGGGGCCATAGCGCTTGGTGGTGTTGCCCTGTTCGTCGTAGACGTACGCTCTGGCGGCTCCGCCGTCGACGGAGGTCAGGGTGTGGGGTTGGCCTTCGCCGGTGGCGTTGACGGCGGGGTAGGCGTAGGTGGTTGTGGTGTCACCGGAGGCTTTGTGCTCGACCTGGGTGTCGCGCAGGCCGCCGGGCTTGTAGGCCCAGCTGGTCCAGTACGGTGCCGGACCGCCGAGTGCGGACGCCGAGCGGGCGGTGGCGCAGTCGTTGGAGGAGGGGGTCCAGGCTTCGGTCAGGCGGCGGTAGCCGTCGTAGGCGAAGCACTGGGTGTCCTTGCCGTTGGCCTGGTCGGTGAGCGACAGGATGTTGCCGGAGGTGTCGTAGGCGTAGTCGACGTCGCTGGCGTAGCCGGTGTTGGTCTGGTCGACGGTGTGAGTGTTGGACAGGCGACGGGTGCCGTCTTGGTAGCGGTTGAGGATCTGGAACAGCTTGGCGCTGGTGGAGGTGCCCAGGCGGGTTTCTTCGATCTCGCCGTAGGGGGAGTAGCCGATGTTCTGGACGTAGCCGGTCATGCCTGCGGTGCCGGTCAGCATGCCGAGGTCGTTGTAGGTGTTGACCACGGTCTCGGCGGGCAGGCCGGCCACCGCCGGGACCGAGGTGGACTGGACGGTGCCGTCCCGGTTGTAGACGGTGGAGGTGGTGAAGGTCTGCGCTGCTCCGGCGACGACGAGGGGGTCGCTGGCCGCAAGGACGGTCTTGGTCCCCTTGGCGCGGCCGAGGGAGTCGTAGCCGGTGACGACCTGGGAGTAGATCTTGCCGGTGGTGCCGCCGACATACCGAATCGCGGCGGTCGGCTGTCCCTTGGCCAGGGAGTCGTAGGTGAACTTGGTCAGCTGGTGGGTGCTGTCCTGCACTCCGTCCCAGGTACCGGTTTCACGGCCGAGTTCGTCGTAATCGGTGATCAGGGTGCGCTCGGTGCCGTCACGGGTGGTCGTGGCCGTCAGCGGCTGATCGGCGTCGTTGTAGGTGGTGGTGACAGTGCCCTTGTCCGGGTCGGTGGAGGTGGTCTTGCGGCCGCGCAGGTCGTAGCCGTAGGTCCACACCGCCCCGTCCGGGCCGGTCATTTTCTTGAGCTGGCCGCCGGGGGTGTATTCATACAGGGTGCGGGTGTAGTCGTTGCCGATTGGGACGGGGCCGCCGTACTCGCGGCGTTCGGTCGTCCGGCCGCGGGCGTCGGCGATCGTCATGATGCCGGTGCCGCCCTCGGCGGCGGTGACGGCGGTTCGGTCGCCCAGTTCGTCGGTCTTGGTGCGCCACTTCTCCTGGCCATAGACCCGGAAGACGGAATCCGTGGCGCGTCCGGCGGCGTCGAAGATGGTTTCGCTGGAGGCGGGGACGGAGCCGGGGTAGGTGTTGGCCAGGGTGCCCGAGGGCGCGACGTCGTCGTGGACCTGGCTGTTGGATATGTAGGCCAGGCCGCGGTCGTCGTAGAGGGTTTCGGAGATCACCCTGCCGCCGGTCGGCGCGGGGACCTGCTTTTGGCGGGAGCGCAGCAGGCCGTCGAAGATCTCGTACGCGCTGTTGTAGGTCTTGCCGTCGTTCTTGAGGGCGTCGGTGCGAACCCAGGTCTCTTTGTCGTTGTTGACGTTGTACGCGTAGACGATGCTGGCGGCGTCGCCGAGCGTGCGGGAGCGGTTGGGCTTCCAGACCGAGACCAGGCGGCCGAGGGCGTCGAAGGCCCATTCGGTGACGTTGCCGTTGGCGTCCGTCGATTTAGTCGCCGTGCCCCAGGCCGGGTCCACCACGGCGGTGGTGGTGTAGAGCTTGGGATCGGTGGTGGTTTTGGAGGTCAGCGGGCCGTAGCCGGTGTCGTCAGGGATGTAGGTGGTCTTGACTGTCTGGTTGAGAGCGTTGGTTGCGGTGGAGGGGCGGCCCAGCTTGTCGTAGGTGGCGCTGGACACCTTCTGGTAGACCGGGGCCTTGTCGACCGGGTTGTAACTGGCGATCCGGTAGGAGGCGGTGATCTCACCCTTGGTCGGGGCTGCCCCGACTGCCTGGCCGTCGTAGGCCGTCGCAACGTCGGAGACGACGTCGTCGGGTATTACGGGAGTCGTGGCGCAGCCGACCGCGTAGGTCTCGGTGCGCGAGACGGTGTTCACAAGCCAGGCCGAGGTGTTGCGGGCGTAGCTGGTCCGTACGCATGACTCGTCGCCGGTCTTGGTGATGTCGCCGGTGTCTTCCACGGTGATCGGCATGCCGTACGTGGTGTCGTATGTGGTTTTCTGCTTGACCGTGCGGATGCCGGTGGAAATATTGGTGCGGGTGGCGGTCTCGCCGGCCTGGACGATCCAGGCTTCGGTGGTGCCCCAGCTGTAGGCGTGGCTGCTGGTCTTGTAGGACCAGGGGGTGTTGATGGTGCCGCTGTCCTCGTCGGCACCGTTGTAGATGATGGTTTCGCGGACGAAGCCGGCGTACTGGCGGGCATCGTCGATGGCGGCACCGGTGGAGTCGGTGACCTTCTCCACGCGGGGTGTGCCGTCGAGTTCCTTCTCGCCGTTCAGGCCGCGCATGTAGAGGGTGGACTTCTTGGAGCGTGGGCCTTCGGAGTCGCCGGAGGTCTGCACGACCTTGCCGTAGCCGCGCCACTGCGACCAGGTGCGGTTGGAGGTCTTGGTCAGGCCTTCGTCGTCGGAGTAGGCCCAGCCGGCGCCGCTCTGGTAGTCGTAGTAGGTCTCGCCGGTGTCGCCGTGGCCGTAGGGGTCGTCCTGGAAGACGGAGGTGACCACGTACTTGTGGAACCAGTCGGTGACCGGGGTCGCTCCGGACTGGGACCATTTGACGGGGAAGCAGCGGCGGGTGTTCTTGTCGACCGCCGAGGGCATGCTGGTGCCCCAGATGCAGTCGGGGTCGGAGTAGTTGGCGGTGAGGGTGGAGCCGGTCTCGGACTTGATGGTGCGCACGCGCCACTTGATGTAGCGCAGGGTGTCCGGGCCGCTGCCTTCGACGTGGTTGGGCATCTGGATGCCGCCGAAGACGACCGGCGGCAGGGCGGCGGCGGTGGTGTTGGCCTTGCCGGTGTTCTGGATGGACTTCAGCCACAGGCTGGCCGAGGAGGCGTCGCCGGTGTCGGGGAAGCTCTGGTCCAGGTGCCAGGCGTCCACGTCGCGCCGGGTTGTGCCGGTACCCGTCCACACCGAGGTGGTGACGTCGGTGAGGCGCTTGCGAGTGAAGAAGGACGGGCCGATCTGGGTGGTGCACTTGGTGCCGGAGGCACAGATCATGTCGAAGGGCACGTCGGGCCAGTTGGCCTTGGTGTCCTTCGTCAGGCTGGTGCAGCCGCCTGAGGTGACGCAGCGTTCGGCGTAGGTGTAGCGGATCTGCTGGGCTGCGGGCTTGGTGTAGATCAGGTCGCTGCGCAGGCCGTAGTCGATGCGGTCGAGGTAGCCGCCGCGGGTGTAGGCGGTGCCGTTGACGGTGGTGTCGGCGTTCTTGGAGTAGTAGTTCGTCTCCGGGGTGTACCAGTAGGCGGAGGCGTTGTCGTGGGGGTCCACGACGTAGTCCAGGTTCCAGCGCCAGGCCTGGTTGCAGGAGGAGTTGGCGAAGCCGGTGGACTTGTAGCAGGGCTCGCCGGAGTCGTCGCCGAAGACGGGGACGGTCCACACGGAGTTGGTGACGGGGTCGTCGTCGGTGGTGGAGGTGGTGCCCTTGTCGCTCCAGCCGGGCAGGCGCTGCTTGCCGAAGAAGTACTGGATGCCGGATGCGTCCGTCACTTTCCAGTATTCGGTGTTGTTGTCGCCGTTGCCGGTGGCACCGGTGAGGTGCTCGACGCGGGTGCCGTCTTCGTTCTTGACCTTCCACGAGCCGCCGGTCGCTTCGGACAGGGCAGCGGTGTCACAGGCCGTCTTGTCGGCGCAAGTGTTGACGAGTTCGACGGCCTTGCCGTTGAGGACGAGCGTGGCGTTGGCGTACTTCCAGCACAGGTCGCCCTTGCCGGACTGACCGTCGTCCTTGCAGGAGGCGTACTTGCGTTCGATGTAGGACTCGGTGATGGAGAAGCCTTCGCCGATCACCGAGGTCTGGTTGTTCTCCCCGGCCGTGCGGCCGTCCACCGAGGCGGAGTCGTAGGAGATGGACAGGTTCGGTGACGGGCCGGCCGTGGCCGGGGGCACTCGCAGCGGGTAGTTCCAGGTGAAGTCACCGGTACTGCCGCCGCCCTCCCAGGTCGCGGTGGGGGACAGCGAGGTGGCGCTGAAGTCGCTGCCGCCGCCCGAACTGCCGGCTGCCGCCGCCAGCAGCATAGGCGTGCCGCTCGAGAGGGCTCGTGCTGAGACGCTGCCCGTCAAGGTCCGTGATTTCGGGTCGTTGTCCGCTCCCGTCACCGGGCTCTGGATGCGGCAGGAGGCCTTCTCCGGAGTGGTCAATGCACACGCCGGGAGGCTCACCAGTTTGAGGCGGGGGCCGAAGTTGCCGCCGTACACGTCGCTGAAGGAGGAGTAGTCCAAAGAGACGCGGAGCGTGTCGCTGTCACCGACAGCTGCCCCGGCGGAGCGGGGGGCGCCGGCTCCCGCCGGGTCGACGGTGAGCAATACGCCGTTGACGCCGGCCTTCTGGGCGGCGAGCCGGGAATGGACGCTGAGCGCCACCTCCTCGGCCGGACCGGTGGCCTTCGCCTTGCTTCTAGCCGACTTGGCAGCCGGGGCGGCGGGCTCCTGAGCCAGCTCCATGCCGAGCCCGCCGACGGTGACCGTGGCCTTGCCGGTCGCCGCGACCGCTGCCTTGACCTTGCCCGGCCTGGGCCAGGCAGTCTTCTCCACGCGTTCGCGGGTCTTCTGCGAGGCGGGGGCAGCTTTGTCCTTGGGGGAATTGGACGCGCCGGGCTTGAGCACGCCCACCTTGTCCATCTTCGCGTGGGCCGGGCCCTCCAGCTGCTTACGCGCTGCCGAGGCTTGAGCCTGAGCGGTGAAGTCATAGCCGGAAGGGACCACGACTTGCGGTAGGACGGAGAAAGCGGCCACGAGCGCGCCATGGCCGAGCCAGCGGCGCACCACCGCCCCTGGCACGCGGGTGCGGAAGGGTCTTGAAGACACGGTGATTCCCCTGCGGTCGATGCGAAAACGGGCAGGAGCTCCGGAGGCAGCACTGATACCGGAGCGCACTACTGAGCGATGCGGACAGCTCGGGTGGCCGGGCTGCCGCCCGGCCACCCGGAGGGACTACTGCTCGGTGTTGAAGCGATCGGCGATCACAGCGGTGGACGTCGCTCCGGACCAGACACGGACGCTGTCGACCGTTCCGGGGAAGTAGCGCGCGGCAGCGCTGTCGATCTCCGCCCGGCCGACCTCGAACGCCCCCGTCCCCTGCCACGGAGCGGGGAAGGACACATCGTCTGCGTTGCCCATCCGCGCATTGTTGACGTAGAGGATGAGGGAGCCGAGCTTCGGGCCGGCGGCGGTGTCCACTGTCGTCTGGGCGTCGTAGACGACTGTCAGCATGACGGGAGCACCGTTGAGTCCGGCAGCGCCGACGGCGTCGGACTGGGTTTTCGACCAGAGCGCGTCGGTGCTGTCCTTGTCAGGGCGGCCGAAGCTCCAGCGTCCCTGGCTGCTGCCTGCAGGCTGCTCGTACCAGACGCCCCACGACGACTGTGACGTGCCAGCCTGCCCGAACGCCTGTACGGCGTACGACTTCGTGGTGTCGGTGAACTTGGTGGGATCCAGCGAGACCCAGGCCGTCGCCGTGAAGGAGCCGGTGTCGTCCACGATCGGGCCGGCCGCCGAAGCGTAGGCGCTGGTGCCGTTCAGCTGCATCGTCTGCCGGGTCGTGCCGGGCTCACCGGTGTCCGGGTCCGCGCCGGTCGTGATCTGGCCCAGTGTCGCCCCGCTGAGACCCAGAGTGCGGCCGAAGCCGCTGGTGTCCTTGACCGTGGCGCCGGTCGCGTTCACCGTGTCCGTGGCGTTCCACTTGGCGACGAGCGCCGGCTTTGGAGCGCCTGCGTCGCCGTCACTGATGTCCTCGTCCTCCAAGCGGGCGTCCTGGACGACCTCTGCATCGGCGAGGACGCGAGACCAGACATGTACCTCGTCGATGAGGCCGTTGAAGTACTCCACGTAGCCGGTGCTGTTGTGGAACCTGCCGATCTGCAGGGGGCCGGTAGCCGCCCATGGCGTGGTGAAGGCCACGGGTGCCCCTTGGGGGCGGCCGTTCACATAGAGCTGCACCGTCTGGGCCGCAGCGTCGTACACGCCGGTGAGGTGGCTCCACACGCCTGCCGCCGGGGCGGCGAGCGAGGTGGAGCGGCTCGCCGCCGGGGCGGCGACGTCGCTGGCGTAGCGGGAGAAGACGAACCGCTTGCTGGTGGCCGAGTAGTGCAGTGCGAAGCCAGACAGGGTGGTGGCCTGCTGTGAGACGAAGGTCTGGCTGCGGGAGATGTCCGCGAGCCGGACCCACGTGGAGAGGCTGAACGACTTGGTCGTGTCCACCACCGGCCCCGACGACTGGGCGTATCCGGCGGTGCCATCGAGTTTCAGCGAAGCCGTTCCCGCACGGCCAGGGCCGGCGTAAGCGGCTCCTGTGCCCGTGGACAGTGCGTGCGGTGCGGCGGTTGTCGTGGAGTCGCTGCCGTCGCCGTCGAAGTGCCACACACCCGAGGGCTTCGCGCCGGGGTTGACGAGGAACTTGTAGTAGCCGGTGTGGGAGCTGTGGCCGGCCGCGTCGAAGCCCCAGACCTGGATGGTGTTCTCACCGACCTGGTCGGGCGTGATGTTCACCCGGCCGACTGCGCCCTTCGCAACGCTGATCGGCGCCGACACCGGTCCGCTGTTCAGCCGCCACTTGTAACTGACGACGTCCGACTGCACGCCGGCAGCGGCGGGATCCGCGTCAGCCGGCGTAAAGACGAATGCGCCCGTCACACCCACTCCGTCTGCGGTCAGCGTCGTGTCAGCAGGCTGGTAGCGGCCGTCCGAGCTGGACACCACCGGAGCCGGCGGAGAATCGGTGTCGACCCGGAAGTAGCACCAAGCAGACCAGGGTGAGTCGAGAACGCCCGTCACGCCACGGTCGGTCATGTAGTACGCCTGCGTCTTCACCCGCAGCCGGTAGTCCGTCTGCGGGGTCAGCACAGAGGACGTGGCGTCGCGCACCGCATTGTCCGCCACCCACGCACTGCTCGGAGAATTCGCCGTCCAGGCCCGGCTGGTGCCGTCCGCCTTCCAGATCTCGAACGCCGCACGCAACTGAGCCTGAGATCCGTCCACCGACTGCACCGTGCCGTACGTCTTCGGCGTGGTGTCGCTGGTGACCTGTGGGACGGCGGAAGTCCCACACGCCTTGCCACTCGTACCGTCCTGCACCTTGGCCTCGGTCGGCGCGGAAGGGTAAGAGACGTAAGTGACCGACAGCTTCGCGTCATTGCGGAACCGCGCCCAGGCGCCCGCATCGGACTCGTCGTGCGCGGTCAGCGAGAACGTGATCGCAGCCTGCTTGCTCGCGGCATACGAGGCGAGGGCGGTCGTCAGATTCTCATTCGTCTCCCCGCCGGCGACGTTGTCACTGAAGCGCACCCAGTTCGCCGGCTGCGACGGACTGCACAACGCGCCCCGTCCGTAGGCCACTTCCCGGTCGCCCATCAGGTCCACCCCGGAAGGCCTGGTCGACCAGGTGGTGCTGGAAGAGATGCCCTTGTCCACACGGGTCAGGTCGTACCAGTGCGGCTCACAGCTGAACGTCCACAGCTGGTAGACCTCTATCGTCGCGTCCAGGATCTTCTTGCCGTGGATCGACGACAACGGGTACTCGAAATACATGCGCTGGGTGTACGGCGTGCTCGCGCAGAGGTAGCCGGCATAGTTGGAGCAGCGCCCCACCCCTTTGTCGCCGTCAAACTCCCAGTACTTGGTGCCGTTGGAGGCCAGAGCCGTCCAGTCGCCCAGCGCGATGCCCTTCGTGGGCGGGTCGATGTAGAGCGGGAAAACCGTGTCCTCACCATGCAGCAGGCCCGGATCAGGCGTGATCTCCAGGGTGCTCCCGGTCACCTTCAGCGGCAGCTCAGCCGCCGCATCACCGCTGCCAGGCCCCTCGATGGGAGCGGGCTCGCCCCCGGCGGCCGGCAGCGGGGTCGTCTCTCGCGCCCCGGGCTCGCCCTCAGTTTGTGCCGTGGCTGCAGTACGCAGGAGCTGCGCGGAGGCACCAGTCGTTGCCGGGGCGTCGCCGGCGGAGTCCCACATCCGCCCGGTCGGACTCTCGAAAACCGGAGAGCCATCACTGTCACGCGCGACGAAACCGCCATCAGCAGTCGGAGCGATGTCCAGCCCGCCGCCGGCGACCGTCATCTTGATCGTCGCGAGCTCCGGATTCTTCGCCGCCTGCGCCGTCTTGACCACAATCACCGAGGTGTACCCGGAGCTCAACGCGGTCAGCTTCAGATCAACATCAGGCAGAACCTCGGCGTACGTGGCAGTAGAACCCTCAAGCCGCGGCTCGGGGAGCGCAGTAGGCCAACCGAGCCGTAACTGGTGCTCGCCGTCTTCGAGAGTGACCAGCCCGCTGCCGCTGCCGCCACCCGAGAAGGAGACACGAGCCGTCGTGTTCTTCGTCCGCGCGGAACCGTCCGCAGCGCGTATCAGGCTGGTGTCGATCTGGGCCCAGGTGCCGTCCACCTTGCGCGCGCGAACCGGTGCCGCGTTCATCTCCTGCGTGAAGGTGCCATCCGGATTGGCGAAGACCTGCGACGAACCCGTGGTCGCCCCCACTACCGCCACCTGCTCACCGGCTTCGGCTGCACGGGCGCTTGCCTTCGATTCCGGCGTCTGGTCCGCCGCAACCGGTGCCGCCCCACTATCGGCGAACGCAGGTGATGTCCCCGCTCCAGCCGCCCCCACGACACCCCCCAGAAGCGCGACGGCCATCGCGTAACTCTGGAGCGCACGACGCCAACCGTGCCCCCGTCTTTGTGAAACCACGCCCCCACCCGTCTTTAGTTTTTCACTACACAGTCGTGAAGATCATGTGGTGATCAAACTTGCGGGTCAACGGTGTCCCACGTCACACCGTGTTTTTTTGGCTTGATTAGAGGCCTATTGGTCAAGCCGCTACCGCTGATGAACGCCTCAACGGCCCACAGCTTCGGCATCCCGCACCAACTCCATCGACGTCCCGGCCCGGGGTCATGTGATGCGCTCAAGTCCTACTGGCTAGCTAACCCGCCTGGCCCATCCCCGCCGCGTTCGGCCAGCTCTGGGCGTTGGGCCAGCCGGTGGCCGGAGCCGGGGAGAGGCCGTTGGTGCCCCGGACCTGGGCGGCGGTGAGGCCTCCGCGGGCCGGGACGCCGGGCGGGGTCGGGCCCATCGGCGGCGCCGTCGCCGGGGTCATGGGGGGAGACATGGCGGGGGACATCGGAGGGGCCATCGCGGCCGGCGACATCGGGGGAGCCATGGCCGCCGGGGCCATCGGGGCCGGGGTCATCGCGGCGGGGGCCATCGCCGCCGGTGACATCGGCGGGGCGGGGGCGGGAACGGGAGCGGGCGTGGGAAGGGGAGTGGGGAACGGCGTGGGGGGAGGGGTGGGAGCGGGCGGTGGGGTGGGGGCCGGGGCGGGCACGGACTGGGGGAAGACCTGCGCTGCGGCCGGCATCGGCATCCCGGCGCCGTCGGACGGCACGGGCTGAGGCATAGCCGGGGGCGTCGCGGGGGCGGGCATCGCCGCGGCGACGGCGGCCGGGGCGGCCGCGACCGGCCCGGGCGCTCCGGCCGCCATGGCCTGAGCGGCCAGACCCGGCATACCCGCCCCGTTGGTGACCAGCCGGTCAACCGCCGCCGTGCCGGAGCTGTAGCCGGTCCCGCTGCTCAGCTCGGGCACCACGGCTCCCCTCCTGGTCCCGTAGAGCACCTGTTCCAGGCCGGACACCAGGCGACGCACGTCGACCTGGGGGCGCACCACGAGCCGCAGGAAGCGGCTCGACGAACCGATCTTGTTGCCGCACTCGCGGACCAGGATGCGGTGCTCGGCGAGCATCCGGTCGCGCACCACGGTGCCCTCGGCGCCCACGGGAAGGCGCACGAACAGGAAGTTCCCCTGGGAGGGGTAGACGGTCAGGCCCGGCAGCGCGGAGAGCTGGCTCGCCATGTCGAGACGGTCCCGGCGCACCTGCAGCAGGCTCTGCGCGTACTCGGGGCCGTGCTCCTTCAGCATGAACACCACGTACTCGGCGAAGGCGTTGAGGTTCCACTTCGGCAGCATCGAGCGGACCCGCCCGGCCAGCGCCGGGTTGGCGACCATGTAGCCGAAACGGATGCCGTGCAGGCCGAAGTTCTTGCCCAGGCTGCGCAGCACGATGACGTTCGGCCGGACCATCGCCTCCTGCACGACGCTGGGCTCCTGCTCGGCGTCCGCGAACTCCAGGAACGACTCGTCGATGATGATGAGGTCCAGGTCGGCCATCGCGTCCATGAACTGCACGATCGCGTGCTTGTGCAGGAATCCGCCGTCGGGGTTGTTCGGGTTGCAGATGACGGCGGCCCGCGTGCCCCGCGTCCGGATGAACTCGGCGTACTGCGCGAGGTCCAGGGCGAAGCCGCTGGACTCCTGGAGCGGGAACATGTCGACCCGCTTGCCGGTCTCCATGGGCTGGTCGGTCCAGCGGCCGAAGGTGGGGACGGGCACGGCGAGGGACTCCCGGACCAGCAGATGGTCGATCCAGGTGATCAGTTCGGTCGAGCCGTTGCCCATCGCCACGGCCTGCGGCGGGAGTTGGAGCAGGTTGCACAGCTCGGCGGTGATCGTGTCGGCGCTGCTCGGGTAGTACGTGATGATGTCCCGCAGCCGGGCGGCCATGGTGTCCAGCATGGCCGGGGTGGGGAAGTACGGGTTGCACGGGATGCAGAAGTCCACCGGGCCGACTCCCTCGCCGCCCTCGCGTGTCAGCGCCGCCATGGACGGGCTGTGCGCCGCGCTGTTGCGGAACAACGAGGAGACGTTGTCGGCCATGGAACCTCCGTATGGGGCGGGCCCGGCGGGGACGACCGGGCCCGTCGTCATGGGGTGGCCCGCGCGGGGGAGCGCGGGCCGCTCTTACATACGAAGGTGTCGACGGTGCTGTTCAACCGCTGAGGAATCGGTAAGAAATCGTGGTGTGACGGTGAAGACGGCTCGTCGGCGGCGGAGGCGGGTCAGACGCCGAACGAGTGGACCGTCGTCGTGCGGTAGGTCTGCCCGGGTCGCAGCACCGTGGAGGGGAACTCCGGCCGGTTCGGGGAGTCCGGGTAGTGCTGGGTCTCCAGGCAGAGCGCGTCGCCCTGGCGGTAGGTGCGGCCGCCGGCGCCGACGAGGCTGCCGTCGAGGAAGTTGCCCGAGTAGAACTGCAGTCCCGGCTCGGTGGTCGCGATCGTCAGCGTGCGGCCGGAGGCGGGGTCCCGCAGGACGGCGGCGGGCTCGGGCCGGGCGGTGAGGCCCTTGTCGAGGACGTAGTTGTGGTCGACGCCCTTGCTGTGCAGCGACTGCTCGTGGGCGACCCGCAGGTCCCGGCCGACCGGCTTGGCCGTGCGGAAGTCGAAGGGGGTGCCGGCGACGTCGGCCGGCTCGCCGACGGGGATGAGCCCCGCGTCCACGGGCAGGTAGCGGGAGGCGGCGATCTCCAGCTCGTGGTCGTGCACCGAGCCGCTGCCCTCGCCCGCGAGGTTCCAGTAGACGTGGCTCGTCAGGTTGACGACGGTGGCCCGGTCGGTGGTGGCCTCGTAGTCGATGCGCCAGTCGCCGCCCCCGGTCAGGGTGTACGTCACCCGCACCTGGAGCGTGCCCGGGTAGCCCATGTCGCCGTCGGGGCTGGTCAGCCGCAGGCGCAGACCGACGTCCGGACCCTCGGTGAAGGGCTCGACCTGCCAGAGGCGCCGGTCGAAGCCCTCGGGGCCGCCGTGCAGACTGTGCGCTCCGTCGTTGCGGGGCAGCTGATGGCTCTCGCCGTCCAGGGTGAAGCGGCCGTCGGCGATGCGGTTGCCGAACCGGCCGATCAGCGCCCCGAAGTACGGGCTGCCGGCGACGTACTCCTCGACGGAGCCGAACCCGAGGGAGACGTTCGCGTACCGGCCGTGCCGGTCGGGGATCTCCAGGGACTGCACGATCCCGCCGTAGTCGAGGACCGTCAGCCGGGTCCCGCCGTTCTCCAGCGACCAGCTGGAGACCTCGGCGCCGTCGGCCAGCGTGCCGAAGTACGACTTCACTGCTGTTCCGCCTTCCGCTTCCCGTTGCCGCCCGCCCCTGAAAACAGAGCGGGCCCCGCCTTCCGGCGGGGCCCGCTACCGGTTCAGGAACCGGACTTGCGCTTGTTCCACACGTCGAACCCGACCGCGATCAGCAGGGCGGCGCCCTTGATGACCTGCTGCCAGTCGGTGCCGACGCTGAGCAGGTTCATGCCGTTGTTCAGCACACCGAGGACGAGACCGCCGATGATCGCGCCGAGCACGGTGCCGACGCCGCCGCTCATGGACGCGCCGCCGATGAACGACGAGGCGATCGCCTCGAGTTCGAAGCTGAGGCCGGCCTTCGGAGAGGCCGCGTTCAGCCGGGCGGCGACCACCAGACCCGCCAGGGCCGCGAGCACGCCCATGTTCAGGAAGACGAGGAAGGTGACCTTCTTGTCCTTGACGCCGGACAGCTTCGCCGCAGGCAGGTTGCCGCCGATGGCGTAGATGTGACGGCCGAAGACGGCGTTGCGCATGATGTAGCCGTAGCCCACGACCAGCGCGCCGAGGATGATCAGGATGATCGGCGCGCCCCGGTAGCTGGCGAGCAGCATCGTCACGGTGAGGACCGCGGCGGCGATCGCGACCAGCTTGAGCAGGAACAGGTTCCTGGGCACCACTTCCAGCGAGAACTCCTGCTGACGCTTGCGGTCCCGGACCTCCTGGAGGACCACGAAGGCCAGCACGGCGAAGCCCAGCAGCAGGGTGAGGTTGTGGTAGTTGGTGTGCGGGCCGGCCTCCGGCAGGAAGCCGTTGCCCATCTTCTGCATACCGTCGGGGAACGGGCCGAGGGTCTGGCCCTCCAGGAAGATCTCCGTCAGACCGCGGAAGATCAGCATGCCCGCGAGGGTGACGATGAAGGAGGGTATGCCGAAGTAGGCGATCAGGAAGCCCTGCGCCGCGCCGGCCACCGCGCCCACGATCAGGCACAGCACCAGCGCGACGGGCCACGCCACGTCGTGCTGCACCGTGAGGACGGCGGCGAAGCCGCCCACGAACGCCGTCAGCGAACCGACCGACAGGTCGATGTGACCCGCGATGATCACCAGCATCATGCCGATCGCGAGGATCAGGATGTAGCTGTTCTGCAGGACCAGGTTGGAGACGTTGCGCGGCAGCAGCAGGTCGCCGCCGGTCCACACCTGGAACAGGATCACGAGCAGGCCGAGCGCGATCAGCATGCCGTACTGGCGCATGTTGCGCCGCAGGCCGTCCAGCACCAGCTGCAGCAGCCCGCCGCCGGAGGCGGAGCCCCCGCCCTTCCCGGGCGGCGCCGCCGCCGGGCTCTTGTCGGTCACGTCCGTGCTCATCGCGTTACCTCTTTGTCCTTCGTCATCTGACGCATCAGCACTTCCTGCGTGGCCTCGGCCCGCGGGAACTCACCCGTGAGCCGGCCGGCGGCCATCGTGTAGATGCGGTCGCACATGCCGAGCAGTTCGGGCAGCTCGGAGGAGATGAAGACGACCGCCTTGCCCTGGGCGGCCAGCTGGTCGATGACCGTGTAGATCTCGAACTTGGCGCCGACGTCGATACCGCGCGTGGGCTCGTCCAGGATCAGCACGTCGGGACCCGCGAAGATCCACTTGCTGAGGACGACCTTCTGCTGGTTGCCGCCGGACAGTTTGCCCACCGGCTCGAAGACGGTCGGGGCCTTGATGTTCATGGACTTGCGGTAGCCCTCGGAGACCTGCCGCTCCTCCTGCTCGTCGACCACGCCACGCTTGGCGACCTTGGCGAGGGCCGTCAGCGAGATGTTGCGGTTGATCGTGTCGATGAGGTTGAGGCCGTAGTGCTTGCGGTCCTCGGTGACGTAGGCGATCCCGTGGCCGATCGCCTCGGCGACCGTCTTCGTGCGGATCTCCTTGCCGTCCTTGAGGACCGTGCCGCCCGCGTGCCGGCCGTAGCTGCGCCCGAAGACGCTCATGGCCAGTTCGGTGCGGCCCGCGCCCATGAGGCCGGCGATGCCGACGATCTCCCCGCGGCGCACCTGGATCGACACGTCGTCGACCACCTTGCGCTGCTGGTCGATCGGGTGGTGCACCGTCCAGTCGCGGATCTCCAGGGCCGGAGCCGCGCCCTTCTCCGCCTCGTGCGGGGTGCGCTCGGGGAAGCGGTGGTCGAGGTCGCGGCCGACCATGCCGCTGATGATGCGGTCCTCGGTCGTCTCCGCCGACTTCACGTCGAGCGTCTCGATGGAGTGCCCGTCGCGGATGATCGTCACCGAGTCCGCGACCTTGCGGATCTCGTTGAGCTTGTGGGAGATGATGATCGAGGTGATGCCCTGCTTCTTCAACTCCAGGATGAGATCCAGGAGTTTGCCGCTGTCCTCGTCGTTCAGGGCCGCCGTCGGCTCATCCAGGATGAGCAGCTTCACCTTCTTCGACAGCGCCTTGGCGATCTCCACGAGCTGCTGCTTGCCCACGCCGATGTCGGTGACGCGGGTCTCCGGGTGGTCGTCGAGACCGACCCGGCGCAGCAGCTCGGTGGCGTGCCGCAGGGTCTCGCGCCAGTCGATGAACCCGCCCTTGGCGTGTTCGTTGCCGAGGAAGATGTTCTCCGCCAGGGAGAGGTACGGCGACAGCGCCAGCTCCTGGTGGATGATGACGATGCCGCGCTGCTCGCTCGCCCGGATGTCCTTGAACTGGACGACCTCTCCCTCGAAGAGGATGTCGCCCTCGTAGCTGCCGTGGGGATGAACGCCGGAGAGCACCTTCATCAAGGTGGACTTCCCGGCGCCGTTCTCACCGCAGATGGCATGGACCTCGCCCTGACGGACAGTCAGTGTGACGTCCGACAGCGCTTTGACGCCGGGAAAGGTCTTGACGATCGAGCGCATTTCCAGGACGGGTCCCGCCATGGTCGTGCCTTCCAATCCGTAAGGTTCGACGCTTACTTGAGCTGGTCCGCCGTGTAGTAACCGCCGTCGACGAGCTCCTTCTGGTAGTTCGTCTTGTCGACGCTCACCGGCTGGAGCAGGTAGGCGGGGACGACCTTGGTGCCGTTGTCGTACGACTTGGTGTCGTTGATCTCGGGCTTCTTGCCGTTCAGCGTGGCGTCGACCATGTCCGTCGCGACCTGGGCCAGCTTGCGCAGGTCCTTGTAGACGGTCATCGACTGCTGACCCGCGATGATCGACTTCACCGACGCCAGCTCGGCGTCCTGACCGCTGATGACCGGCAGGGGCTTGGCGGCGGTGCCGTAGCCGTCCGACTTCAGCGCGGCGATGATGCCGATGGAGATGCCGTCGTAGGGCGAGAGGACGGCGTCGACCTTGCCGCTCTTGTACGACGAGGTGAGGATGTCCTCCATGCGCCTCTGGGCGGTGGCGCCGTCCCAGCGGAGGGTCGTGACCTGGGTCATCTTGGTCTGGCCGGACTTGACGACGAGCTTCTTGCTGTCGATGTACGGCTGGAGCACGCTCATCGCGCCGTTGAAGAAGTACTTGGTGTTGTTGTCGTCGTTGGAGCCGGCGAACAGCTCGATGTTGAAGGGGCCCTTGCCGGACGCCAGGCCGAGCTTGTCCGCGAGGTAGGTGGCCTGGAGCTTGCCGACCTTCTCGTTGTCGAAGGACGCGTAGTAGTCGACGTTCTTCGTGCCGAGGATCAGGCGGTCGTAGGAGATGACCGGGATCTTGGCGTCGGCGGCCTGCTGGAGGACGTTGTTCAGCGACTTGTTGTCGATGGCCGCGATGATCAGGGCCTTGACGCCCTGGGTGATCAGGTTCTCGATCTGCGAGACCTGCTGGTCGGGGTCGTCCTCGCCGAAGACCAGCTTGGTCTTGTAGCCCTTGGCCTTCAGGTCCTTCTCGACGTTCGCGCCGTCGGTGATCCAGCGCTCGGAGGACTTGGTCGGCATCGCGATGCCGATCGTCCCGCCCTTGGCGTCGCCCGCCTTCTCCTCACTGCCGCCCTCGCCGGACTGCCCGCAGGCGGTCAGGGTGAGGGCGAGGGAGGCGGCTCCGGCTATGGCGGCGAGGGCGGCTCTGCGGTTACGCATGATCATCATCCTTGATGTGTGTGCAGTGATCGGTCTCGCGATGCGAAGGACGCCCCCGGAGCGAGTGCCGGGAAGACCGAGAAGCGATGTGTGGGATTCTGCGCGCCTGTGTCGGCTTGTGTGAAGCGAGGTTTCCGGAACGTTATGACGTCATGTCGAACCTGTGCAGTTCGCCGGGCAGTCGGGAGCCGAGCGGGGCCATGTCGCCGTCGGCTCCGTGGCGCGCGAGCAGGTCGAGCGCGAGACGTCCGCGACGTACCCGCTCACGAGCGGTGGAGAGCGCCAGGTCGCGCATGTGGTGCCCGTAAGGATAGATCCCCGGGGCCTTGGACAGGCCGAACTTGAGATAGAGCGGAGCGCCGCGCCGGATCAGCTCGGCGACCTCGTACATCCGGATGTACCCGCCGAGGTCGTCGGGGGCCTCGATGTACATGTCCATGGGAGCGCCCGACACCCGCCGGATCTCGGTGAGGTGATCGAGCGTCAGGTCGCTGGGCACGTTGACGGAGTCCGCGCCGAGCCGCTCGTAGACCGCGTAAGCCGCCGGGTTGACGGGGCCGATGAGCGCCGACACCTTCAGCGTCGTGTCGGCCGGGATGATCCCCGCCGCACGGGCGCGGTGCAGCGTCCACAGGACCCCCTCGTCGGCGACGAGCAGGCACTTGACGCCCAACTCCGTTGCCCGCACCGCGTCTTCGACGCACCCGGCGACGGCGTCGTGCCCGCGGGCGCGCAGTCCGCCGCCCCGCGAGTCGGTCCGGGTCGAGCCGCCGATGTCCCAGGTGCCGCGCGGCCCGGTGAACAGGCAGAGCTCGATGTCGCGTTCACCGGTGGCCTCGACCATCTCGGTGATCTCGGCGTCGGTCAGCATCCAGACGCCGCTGCCCTGGCTGATCCGGTGGATCGGCACGTCGAGGCGCGAGGCTTCCTTCAGGATGACCGCCAGCGCTTCGGGACCCTCGCACGAAGGGACCTCGGTGCGCCAGCGGCCGCCGCCCGGAAAAGCATGGGGAGAGGCGTCGTCGGGGTCGAGGGCGGGCGCGCCCAGGCCGAGGGTGGTGAGCGCCTGCTCACCGGGTCGGCGGGCTGCCGTGGTGGAAGCGTCGGTGGTCACATGCCGTCCTTCGTGTTCGATATTTCGGTCAAGGTTCGCGGCTCGGGTCGTGCGGGGCTCGGGTGTACTCCGGCACGGGGGACCGTCAGGTCGTCCCCGTGCCGGAGTACGGCTCGGTGAGGCCTACGGCCTGAGCAGCACCTTGCCCACCTTCGGGTCGCCGGATCCCACGAGGTCGATGGCCTCGGAGAATTCGGCCAGCGGAAGCTCGTGCGTGACCAGCGGCAGCGGATCCAGCAGTCCCGCCCCGAACACCCGGACGGTGTGCGACCAGGCGTCCGGCGGAGCGCCGAAGACGGTGTGCACCTCCAGCTGCCGGACGACCAGGTCCGTCGGGTCGAGCCCGGCGGCGCCCGGCGCCGGGATGCCGGTCAGGACCAGCCGGCCGCCGCGCCTGAGCAGCGACGCGGCGGTCTGCGCGGCGGAGGCGGAACCGGCGGTCTCGATGACGACGTCGAAGTCGTCCGGGAGCTCCTGGTCCCTGGTGCGGAAGTCGGTGGCCCCGAACCGCCGGGACAGAGCCTCCCGGTCGTTGCGCGTGCCCACCACCAGCAGCTCGGCGGGCGAGCCCGCCTTCAGGAACTGCACGGCGAACATGCCCAGCGTCCCGGTGCCGACGACGGCCACCTTCTCGCCCGGCAGGGCGTGCGCCTTGATGGCGGCGGCCGCGATGCACGCGGCGGGCTCCAGCAGGGCGGCGGCGGTGAGGTCGGCGTCGTCCGGGAGGGCGTGCAGCAGCCGGGCCGGAAGGGTGAGGGTGGCGGCCATGGCCCCCGGCTGGGTGAAGCCGGTCTCCTCGTAACCGTCCGTGCACAGCGTCGTCTCGCCCGCGTGGCAGCGGTCGCAGACCTGGCAGTTGCGGAAGCCCTCACCCACCACCTTGCGGCCGACGAGCGACGCGGGGACCCCGGCGCCGACCGCCTCGACCGTCCCGGACCACTCGTGGCCGGGGGTCAGCGGGTATCGGACGTACCCCTCGGGCCGGTTGCCCTGGTACACCTCGCGGTCGCTGCCGCAGATGCCGGTGGCGTGGACACGCACCAGCGCCTCGCCCGCCTCCGGACGGCGCGGCTCGTGCGGGACGAGGCGATGCTCGCCCGGCCCGTCGACGACGACGGCGGTGCTCACTTGCCGGCCTTCGGCTTGCGCTGCTCCCAGCCCTCGGCCCACAGGTCGAAACGGGCCTGCTGCTGCGGGAATTCGGCGGCGGCGTCCACGTCCAGCTCGACGCCGAGGCCGGGCTTGTCGGAGAGGTGGAAGTAGCCGTCGATCACCTCGGGCGCGCCCTTGACGACCTTCTTGATCTCCGCGTCCGCGAAGTCGTTGAAGTGCTCGAGGATCTTGAAGTTCGGGGCGGTGAAGCCGACCTGGAGCGACGCCGCGGTGAGGACCGGGCCGCCCACGTTGTGCGGGGCCACGAGCATGTAGTGGGTCTCGGCGGTCGCGGCCAGCTTGCGCGTCTCCCAGATGCCGCCGATGTGGCCGACGTCCGGCTGGATGATGTCGACGGCCTGGCTCTCGAACAGCTCGCGGAACTCGATGCGGTCGTGGATGCGCTCACCGGTGGCGACCGGGATGTCGACCTTGGCGGCGACCTTCTCCAGGGCCTTCAGGTTCTCCGGCGGGCAGGGCTCCTCCAGCCACGCGGGCTTGAAGGGCGCGAGCTCGTTGGCCAGCCGCACGGCGGTGGCGGGGGAGAAGCGGCCGTGCATCTCCAGCATCAGCTCGGCGTCCGGCCCGATGGCGTCGCGCACGGCTTCGATCAGGGAGACGGCGTACAGGGACTGCTGGTGGTCGAGCTCGAAGTGCCCGGTGCCGAAGGGGTCGATCTTGAGCGCCTTGTAGCCGCGCTCCATGACGCCCTTGGCGGCCTTGTGGTAGGCCTCCGGGGTCCGCTCGGTGGTGTACCAGCCGTTGGCGTAGGCCTTGACCTTGTCGGTGACCTTGCCGCCGAGGAGCTGCCAGACCGGCACGCCCAGGGCCTTGCCCTTGATGTCCCAGCAGGCCATCTCGACGACGGCGATGCCCGACATCACGATCTCGCCGGCGCGCCCGTAGTCGCCGTACTTCATCCGGCGGGCGAGGTCCTCGACAGCGAACGGGTCGGACCCGAGAATGTGGTTGGCCTCCGCCTCCTTCAGGTACCCGATCAGCGCGTCGGTGTGGCCCAGCATGCGGGTCTCTCCGACACCCGTGATGCCCTCGTCGGTGTGCACCAGCACGTACGTCAGGTTCCGCCACGGCGTCCCGACGACGTGCGTGCTGATTCCGGTGATGCGCACGGAAGTTACCCTTCGGCTGTTCGAGATTTCGTCACACGTTCGAAATGCTGACCAGACAGTAAAGACGGCGTGAGTGGAGTGTCAATGGGTCGAACAGGTAACGGTTTCGATAGTTTCGCTGACCCTTTCGACTTTTGGGACGCCGCAGTGTGGGGCAGGTCACTGGATTTGACGCGCCGTATGGCCGGTTCCCACACAACCTTCACAGGCCGACCCGGGAAGCGGGTCGTCCGGGAACTTAGTCTCTCCGCGTCATGGACTACTGCCACCCGTGCCGACGGCACCTCAACGGCGCCCTCGCTTGCCCGGGGTGCGGCGCACCCGCTGAACAGCTGCACGCGCATCCGCCGAGCACGTACGAGCCGGAGCCGCAGCCGTACGACCCGCAGTCGCAGTCGCAGTCGTACGAGCCCGAACCGTACGACCCCGAACGGTACCCGCCCGGTCCCGGCGATCCGGCGGACGAACACGACCCCCGCGACGGACGCGACCCCCGCGACGCCCGCCTCGGCCACGACGCGCTCGACGCCCGTGACGGCGAGGACGGCCCCGACGGCGGCGAAGCCGAGGGCGATGAGCCGCAGGGGCGGGCAGCCCGCCGCCGCGACCAGGGGCGCGGCGGCCGAAGGGGACCCGGCGGGGCCCCGGCCGCGCCGGACGCGAGCCGGCGTGACCGCAAGGCCTCCGTCCACCGCCGCCGCCGCAAGCGCGTGGTGCTGATCGGCGTCGGCTTCGCCCTCGCGGCGGGCGGTCTCAGCCTGGCCGAACTCGGCGTGGACGCACCGGGGTTCTCCTCGCCGGCCAACCCGGCGGCGGCCGGGGGCGAGTCGTCCGAGCTCGACGGTTCGACGCCCGAGCCGAGCGCGTCCGAGCGGTCGCCGGGCGAGGGGACGGGCGCCGGCGCGGGGTCGGCCTCGCCGTCCCCGGACGCCTCCGCGTCGCTCTCGGCGTCGGCGTCGGCCTCCCCGACGGGCGGGACGGCCTCACCGTCGCCCGGCAGGCAGGCCCAGTCGGGCAGCCTCCCCGGCTCCTCCGGGACGGCCTCCGGCACGGCGGCCCCCTCGGACCCGGCCGGCGGCTCGGGCTCCGCTCCGACCCCCCGGCCGACGGCGTCGGGCGCCTCCCCGCAGCCCTCGCCCTCGGAGACGTGTACGCGCTTCCTGTGGTGGTGCTCCTAGGGGCGAGCCGGTCCCCGGGCCGGACGCCGGCCGCGTTCCCGGCGCGGTGCTTTCGCGTCGGCGCCTGGCGTCGGTGCCGTCGGGCGGACGCCGGTCTGTGTGGACGGTTCGTCCAGGGCGGTGTGTGCGCCGTCCGGGCGGCCGGATTTCGGCTCGCGCGTGTCCGGATCCCGTGCCGCGCCGGGTGGCGGCGGCGCTCCCGGGGGCGGGGTCGTTCCCCCGCGCCGGATGCCGGGGGCTTCGGGGTGGGGGCTATGTGTCGATGTGGTCGGGCGGACGCCGGTCTGTGTGGACGGTTCGTCCAGGACGCCGTTTCGGTCGTCCCGGTGGCCGGACTTCGGCTCGCGCGTGTCCGGATCCCGTGTCGCGCCGGGCGCGCGGGTCGTCGTGGGGGTGTCGCCCGGCGTCGGCGCCATAACCCGCCATAACGGCTCTGACCAGGGGTGATGTGCTGTGGTGCTACGACGCGTTATGGAACCGTGACGACGTTTGGCTGCAGCCCTCTTGACCGCCGCGAATTGTTAGCGCTCACAATGACCTCCGCATTCACCAGTCAACGCCCAACTCGGCGGGGGAGGAACGAGCGTCGTGCTCACATCGCCTCGACTCGCCTTTTCCGCCAGGTCCGTTGGGCTCTCCGGGATCCCGGAGTGACGGCGGCGGGGAACCGTCCGCCCGCAGCGCAGGCCGTGTCGACGAACGAGAGTCAAGGAGGGGCGCCCGTGGCACACACCCGGCTTCGGCCGCCCACCATGGCCGACGTGGCACGCCAGGCCGGCGTGTCCCACCAGACCGTGTCCCGCGTGCTGGGCGACCACCCCAACGTGCGGGACGCGACACGGGCCCGGGTGCTGCGCGCGATCGAGGAGATGGGCTATCGCCGCAACTTCTCCGCGCGGGCACTGGCGACCCGGCGGACCCGGACGCTGGGCGTGGTCGCCTCCGACACCACCCTGTACGGCCCGGCCAGCACGCTGTTCGCGCTGGAGGAGGCGGCACGCGCGAAGGGGTACCTCGTCTCGACGGTCAGTCTGCGCAAACTGACCATGGAGAGTCTCTCCGAGGCCCTGGACCACCTCAGCGAGGGCGGGGTCGAGGGAGTGGTCGCCATCGCTCCGCAGCGGTCGGCGGTGGACGCCCTCGCCGAACTGCGGCACCCGTTTCCCGTGGTGATCGTGGGCGGCGGGCCGGGTGTGGACATCACCTGCGTCGGCGTCGACCAGCATCTGGGCGCGCGGCTGGCCACCGGCCATCTGCTGGCCGCAGGCCATCGCACGGTCTGGCATCTCGCCGGGCCCGAGGACTGGCAGGAGGCGGCCGACCGGGCCGCCGGCTGGCGGGACACCCTCGAGGCCGCGGGCGTCGAGCCGCCCATGCTGCTGCGCGGTGACTGGAGTCCGCTGTCGGGCTATCGTGCGGGCCAGGAACTGGCCGGCTGGGTAGGCCGGGGGCTGACCGCGGTCTTCGTCGCCAACGACCAGATGGCGCTGGGGGTGTTGAGGGCCCTGCGCGAGGCGGGGGTGCGAACTCCCCAGGACGTCGCGGTGGTCGGCTTCGACGACATCCCGGAGGCGGAGTTCTTCGCGCCGCCGCTGACCACCGTCCGGCAGGATTTCTCGGCGGTGGGCAAGCGGGGGATCGCGTTGCTCCTGGACCTGATCGAGGGCCGGCCGCCCGCCACCGCCCCCCGGGTGGAGATCGAACCCCAACTCGTCGTCCGCGCCAGCACCTTCCCCTACGCCGCCCAGCCGGACGGCACACCCCTCTGACGAACCCTCGGACGACCTGCTACGGCAGTGTGGCCGAAATCCCGAACAGTGATCGACAGGCTGGACGCAGTGCGGCCGGTCCTGTCAAGTACCAGCAGGTCCGCCCCAGGGCCGGCTCTTCAAAGGAGAAGAACATGCTCAACAGAAGAAACTTCCTCACCGCGGCGGTCGGCGTGGCGGCGGCGGGCGGTCTGGCGGCCTGTGCCAAGAAGGACGACAGCTCCGGCGACTCGGGCTCCTCGGGCGGCAGCAAGACGATCACGCTGGGCTTCTCCCAGGTCGGCTCGGAGAGCGGCTGGCGCAGCGCCAACACCACCTCGGTCAAGGACGCGGCCAAGGAGGCGGGTTACAAGCTGCAGTTCTCCGACGCCCAGCAGAAGCAGGAGAACCAGATCTCCGCGATCCGCAGCTACATCTCGCAGAAGGTCGACGTCATCGCCTTCTCGCCGGTCGTCGTCACCGGCTGGGACGCGGTCCTCAAGGAGGCCAAGGCCGCGAAGATCCCGGTCGTCCTCACCGACCGCTCGGTGGAGACCTCCGACGACTCCCTGTACGTCACGCTGGTCGGCTCCGACTTCACCGACGAGGGCCGCCGCGCCGGCAAGATCCTGGAGAAGGTGCTCGAGAAGGCCGGCCACAAGGGCCCGGTGAAGATCGCCCAGCTGGAGGGCACCACCGGCGCCGCCCCGGCGATCGAGCGCGCCAAGGGCTTCAAGGAGGTCATGGACGCCGACCACAAGGCCGACTGGAAGATCGTCGTCAGCCAGACCGGTGACTTCACCCGCGCCGGCGGCAAGCAGGTCATGGCGGCCTTCCTGCAGTCCAACCCGGACATCAACGTCCTGTTCGCGCACAACGACGACATGGCCATCGGCGCCATCCAGTCCATCGAGGCGGCCGGCAAGAAGCCCGGCAAGGACATCCTGATCGTCTCGATCGACGGCGTGAAGGACGGCTTCGTGGCCATGTCCGAGGGCAAGATCAACGCCATCGTCGAGTGCAACCCGCTCCTCGGCCCGCAGTTGATGGACACCGTGAAGAAGGTCAAGGCCGGCGAGACGGTCGAGCGCTGGATCAAGACCAAGGAGGGCGACTTCATGCAGGACCAGGCCAAGGCCGCGCTCCCGAGCCGCAAGTACTGACCGACGCGACCCACCGGCAGGAAGCCTCCGGCCGACCGATGTCCCGGTCGGCCGGGCCCGGCGGACCCCGGCAGCCCGATCCCAGAAGGAGCGCTGCCGTGACGGAAGCCCCGGGTCCGGGGCTTCCGGCCCGAACGCTGCGGTCCAGCCCCGACCCGGCCCGTCGCGGGACGTGGTCAGGGCGGTACGGAATGAATTCCCCACCGGGCGAAAGCCGGTGATCCTCATGAGGAGAGGTATGGCAGAGCCGCGGCCCGTCCTGGAAATGGCGGGCATAGTCAAGGAGTTCCCGGGGGTACGGGCTCTGTCGGACGTCGACTTCCGGCTCTTCCCCGGCGAGATCCACGCCCTGATGGGCGAGAACGGGGCGGGCAAGTCCACCCTCATCAAGGTGCTCACCGGCGTCTACACCCTGGACGGCGGCACGATCACCTTGGACGGCCGGTCCGTGCGGATCGCCAGCCCGCTGCAGGCCCAGCAGGCCGGCATCAGCACGGTCTACCAGGAGGTCAACCTCTGCCCGAACCTGTCGGTGGCGGAGAACATCTTCATCGGGCGTGAGCCGACCCGCCTGGGCCGCATCCAGTGGAAGAGGCTGCGCCGCGAGGCGGCGGAGCTGGTGGACCGGCTCGGACTGGACATCGACGTCGGCGCGCCGCTGTCCTCCTACCCGCTGGCCGTCCAGCAACTGGTCGCCATCGTGCGCTCGTTGAACACCGGCGGCGGCGAGGGACCGGGCACCAAGGTGCTGATCCTCGACGAGCCGACCTCCAGCCTCGACCGGGACGAGGTCCTCCAACTGTTCTCCCTGATGCGGCGGTTGAAGGACGAGGGCGTCGCGATCCTGTTCGTCTCGCACTTCCTCGACCAGATCTACGAGGTCTGCGACCGGATGACCGTACTGCGCAACGGCACCCTGGTCGGCGAGCACATGGTGAGCGACCTCGACCAGGTCGGCCTCGTCCAGCTCATGCTCGGCAAGGCCATGGGCCAGCTGGACGAGCTCCACGAACACCAGCTGCGCTCCGACGCGGGCGACACCCTCGTCCAGGCCGAGGGCCTCGGCAGGACGGGCGGCATCGCGCCGTTCGACCTGGAGATCAAGGAGGGCGAGGTGATCGGGCTCGCCGGCCTGCTCGGATCGGGCCGCACCGAACTCGCCCGGCTGCTCTTCGGCGCCGACCAGCCGGACACCGGCAAGGTGACGATCGACGGCCGGCCGGTCTCCATGAGCGCCCCCAACGACGCCATCGGCGCGGGCGTCGCGTTCTGCTCCGAGAACCGCAAGAGCGAGGGCCTGGTGCCCGACCTCACGGTGCGGGAGAACATCATCCTGGCCCTGCAGGCCTCGCGCGGCTGGACCCGGCCCATCCCGGTCGCCCAGCGCGACGAGCTCGTCGCCAAGTACATCAAGGCGCTCGACATCCGCCCGGCCAACCCCGAGGCCAGGGTGGGCCAGCTCAGCGGCGGCAACCAGCAGAAGGTGCTGCTGGCCCGCTGGCTGATCACCCAGCCGAAGCTGCTGATCCTCGACGAGCCGACGCGCGGCATCGACATCGGCGCCAAGGCGGAGATCCAGAAGCTCGTCGTCTCGCTCTCCGAGGAGGGCATGTCCGTGCTGTACATCGCGGCCGAACTGGAGGAGGTGCTCCGGCTCAGCCACACCATCGGAGTGCTGCGCGACCGCCGGCTGGTGGCGCAGATCGCCAACGGGCCCGAGATCACCCCGAGCCGGATCCTGGAGACCATCGCGAGCGGAGAGCACCAGTGACCACGTCCTCGACCACCCCTTCCCGGTGGCGGGCGCTGACCCGCCACCACCTGTTCTGGCCGGTGGCGGTGCTCATCCTGCTGCTCCTCGTCAACGTCCCCTTCACGCCCGACTTCTTCTCGGTGCGGATGGCGGACGGCCACCTCTACGGCAGCCTCGTCTCGATCGTGCTGTTCGGCTCGCCCCTCATCCTGGTGGCGGTCGGCATGACCCTGGTCATCGCCACCGGCGGCATCGACCTCTCCGTCGGCGCCGTCGTCGCCATCACCGGCGCGCTGGCCTGCTCGTACATCAGCGACCAGAACGATCAGGGCGCGCTGTCCGGAGTGCTGCTCGCGATGGGCCTCGGTCTGCTGGCCGCGGTCGTCTGCGGGCTGTGGAACGGCTTCCTGGTGGCCCGCATGGGCATCCAGCCGATCATCGCGACCCTGATCATCATGGTCGCCGGCCGCGGCGTCGCCCAGCTGATCACCGACGGCCAGATCATCACCATCAACAGCGAGCCGTACAAGCTGATCGGCGGCGGCTACTGGCTGACCCTGCCGTTCTCCATCTTCGTGGTGGCCGCCGTGGTGGCCGTCACCGTGGCGCTGACCCGGCGCACGGCGCTCGGCCTGCTGGTCGAGGCGGTCGGCGGCAACGCCGAGGCCAGCCGGCTGGTCGGCATCAGGTCCCGGCGCATCAAGATCATGGTCTACATGTTCTGCGCCCTGTGCGCGGGCATCGCCGGACTGATGATCAGCTCCAACACCTCGGCCGCCGACGGCAACAACGCCGGTCTGTGGATCGAACTCGACGCGATCCTCGCCGTGGTGATCGGCGGCACCTCGCTGCTGGGCGGCCGGTTCTCCATCGGCGGCACGGTGGTGGGCGCCCTCGTCATCCAGACCCTGACCACCACGATCTACACCATCGGCGTCCCGACCCAGACCAACCTGGTCTTCAAGGCCGCCGTAGTCATCGTCGTCTGCCTGCTGCAGTCCCCGAAGTTCCGCGCCAAGGTCTTCGGTGCGAAGTTCGCCGCCCGGTTCGCGGCGAAGGGCGGCGCCAAGCCGGCCGCGGCCGCGGCCGACCCCGCCGCGGCGACCGAGGCCGCTCCCAAGATGGAGGTGTCGTGATGAGCGCGACCACCCAGAGCCCCACGGCCTCCGACAGCCGTACCCCGTCCCCGTCCAGGGCCGCCCGTCTGCTCGGCGACCGGCGGCTGCCCGTCGCGGTGACGGCCCTGCTCTTCCTGCTGATGTACGGCGGGGGCCTGGCCCGGTACCAGTACTACGGCTTCGCCGAACCGCAGGTCTTCCTGAACCTGTTCATCGACAACGGATATCTGCTGGTCGCCGCGGTCGGCGTCACCTTCGTCATCCTGTCCGGCGGCATCGACCTCTCCGTCGGCTCGATGATCGGCTTCACGACGATGTTCACGGCCTGGCTGGTGGAGCGCCAGGGCCTGCCCCTCCTCGTCGTGGTCCCCATGGCGCTGGCCGTGGGCGCCCTCGGCGGCTTCCTGATGGGCTACGTGATCCACAACTTTGAGATCCAGCCCTTCATCGTGACCCTCGCCGGCCTCTTCCTCTTCCGCGGTCTGTGCCTGGTCATCAGCAAGGAGTCGATCTCCATCAGCGACTCCACGGTGAGCAGCCTGGCCCAGGCGCAGGCCTCGCTGGGGGCGGGCTTCCTGTCGATCGGCGCGATCGTCTCCCTCGTCGTCCTCGCCGTGGCGTTCTACGTCCTGCACTACACCCGCTTCGGCCGCCGGGTGTACGCCATCGGCGGCAACGAGCAGTCGGCCATGCTGATGGGTCTCCCGCAGGGCGGCACCAAGATCGCCGTGTACACGGTGAGCGGATTCTGCTCGGCGCTCGCCGGTCTCCTCTTCACGCTCTACATCCAGTCCGGCGACCCGCTGCACGCGACCGGCATGGAACTCGACGCGATCGCCGCGGTCGTCATCGGCGGCACGCTGCTGACGGGCGGCTCCGGCTACGTGCTCGGCACCCTGTTCGGCGTCCTCGTGCTGGGTCTGATCAAGAGCATCATCCAGTTCGAGGGCACGCTCAGCTCCTGGTGGACGAAGATCGCCACCGGTGTGCTGCTGTGCACGTTCATCCTGGTCCAGCGCTTCATGACGACCCGCAAGAAGGCCTGAGCCCTCACCGCGGAAGCACCGCGGGAAGCGCTGCCGGAAGGACTGCCCGAAGAACTGCAGGACTGCCGGCGGCAGGAAGGACGGGAAGAGGGCAGGAGGAAGCAGGGAAGAGGCGTGATCGGTGGCCGCCCTCGCCGGGATTCTCGTCCTGGCCTCGGCGGCCGCGCCCGCGTCCGCGTCCGGTGGGCGGTGCCCGGTGGCCCGCTCCGGGTACGCGCCGTCGCCGTCGCGGCCTTCGCCGCGGGCGGACCCGTCCGCCGGGCGCACGGCGCCGGCCACGGAAGCCGACAGCAGGTTTCGGCCGCCTGAGCGCCACGCCCGACCCGCGACGCCCGACTCGGACGCGCCCCACCCGTCCGGTCAGTCCGGGCGGTCAGGCCCGTCCGGTCAGGTCCGGTCGCCGTCGGTCGTGAGCATGCGGTGCAGCAGTCCCCGCAGCGCCAGTCGCTCCTCCTCGGCCAGCCCCGCCAGCGGCTCGCGGGCGAACCGCAGCGACTCGCGCAGCCCTCGGGCGATCTGCCGACCCTCGTCCGTGGCCGCCGCCAGCTTCACCCGACGGTCGGCCGGGTCGGGGCGCCGCTCCACCAGGCCGCGCGACTCCAGCCGGTCGACGATGCCCGTCACGTTCGACGGCTCGCACTTCAGCTTCTGCGCCAGCCTGCGCATCGGCAGCGGCTCCAGCGAGAGCAGGCTCAGCAGCCGGGCCTGCGCGCCGGTGAGCGAGTGGCCGGCGGCGGCGTCCTCGTAATCCTCGTAGAAACGGGCCACGACCTCGCCGATCAGCTCGACGACCTCGAGGGTCAGGGCGTCGGGGAGCGTGGTCGGACCGGTCGGCCGTGAGGCCGCGCGCGGGATCGGATGTGAGGTGGGCATGGATCCAGGGTACCCGTTTACTTGACATACTGAAATATCCAGGCGCATGGTTGTTTCAGGTAGTGAAGCATTTCGAGCGTGTGAAAGGCAGCCCCTCCCATGACTGACTCGGCCCTCCCCACCACCAGCCGCGAATGGCGTCTGCTCAGCCGCCCCGTCGGCTGGCCGAAGCCCGAGGACTTCGAGCTCGCCGAGGCGGAGATCCGCCGCCCGGGCCCGGGTGAGGTGCTGGTGCGCAACGCGTACGTCTCCGTCGACCCCTACATGCGGGGCCGCATGAGCAGCGCCAAGTCCTACGTCGCCCCCTTCGAGCTGGGCAAGGCCATGCAGGGCGGAGCGGTCGGCGAGGTCGTCGCGTCCGAGGCCGAGGGAATCTCGGCCGGCGACCACGTCCTGCACTTCGGCGGCTGGCGCGAGTACGCCACCTTCGACGCGGGGCAGGCCGTCAAGGTGGACCCCGAGGCCGCGCCGCTCTCCACCTATCTCGGCGTCCTCGGCATGACCGGCCTCACCGCCTACGCGGGTCTCCTGCGCACGGCCGCCTTCAAGGAGGGCGACTCCGTCTTCGTGTCGGGCGCGGCCGGCGCCGTCGGCAGCCAGGTCGGCCAGATCGCCAGGCTCAAGGGCGCCTCCCGGGTCATCGGCTCGGCCGGCTCCGACGACAAGGTCAAGCTCCTCGTCGAGGAGTACGGCTTCGACGCGGCCTTCAACTACAAGAACGGCCCCGTGGCCGAGCAGCTGCGCGCGGCGGCCCCCGACGGCATCGACGTCTACTTCGACAACGTCGGCGGCGACCACCTGGAGGCCGCGATCGGCTCTCTCAACATGAAGGGCCGGATCGCGGTCTGCGGCATGATCTCGGTTTACAACAACACCGAGCCCGCCCCCGGTCCGAAGAACCTCGCCCGCATCATCCAGACCCGCGGCCGCATCGAGGGTCTCCTGGTCGGCGACCACTACGACCTTCAGCCGCAGTTCGTCCAGGAGGTCGGCGCCTGGGTGCGCTCCGGTGAGCTCAAGTACCGCGAGACGGTCGTCGAGGGCATCGAGAACAACCTGGAGGCGTTCCTCGGGGTCCTGCGCGGCGACAACACCGGAAAGATGATCGTCAAGCTCTGACCGCCGGACCTCGCCGAAGGCCGCACCCGGAAACGTCCCGCCGACGGTTTCCATAGGTGCGGCCTTCGCCGTCCGTCAGCCGGCGGCCAGCGCCGCGCGGTGCACGGCCCCCGCCAGTCGGTCGTTCTCCGGGGCCGCCCCGCCCGGGAAGGCGCAACGGCGCCGCGTGTAGCCGTAGGCCAGCCCGCTGCGCGGGTCGGCGAAGGCCTGGCAGCCGCCCGCCCCGCTGTGCCCGAACGCCCCGGCGCCCAGGAACGGGTGCCAGGTGTCCGCGGTGGCCTGGAAGCCCAGTCCGTACGACCGGTGCGACCGTGCCACCACGTCGTAGCCCACCGAGTGCAGTTGCCCGAACTCCGCGGCCGTGTCCTCCTTCAGCAGCGGCGCCTTCCCGTCGGTCTCGCTGATCGCCGCCGCGTACAGCCCGGCCAGCCCGCGGGCCGAGGCGACCCCGCCCACGGAGGCCGGTCCCTTGGCCCGGATCAGCGGGTCGTTCGGCAGGAGTTCCAGGTCGGTCGGCTCGGCGGTGTGGCGGTTGAAGGCCACGGCGGCCAGGGTGTGCGGCCCGCCCGGCAGGGAGTCCAGCAGCGCCCGCTGCTCGGCCGTCGGGGCCATCCGCTGCGCGGTGCGGAAGCGCGGCTCGTGCGGCGCCGGCAGCCCCAGGAAGAAGTCCAGCCCGCAGGGGAGCCGCACCCGCTCCTCGTAGACCTCCTGGAGCGTGCGGCCCGTGGCCCGCCGTACCACCTCACCGGTGAGCGCCCCGATCACCAGCGCGTGGTAGCCGAACGCGCTGCCCGGCCGCCAGAACGGCCGTTGGTCGGCGAGGCGTTCGGCGAGCTGCCGGTCGTCGGCCAGCTCCTGCGGAGAGAACCCGCCGTCCGTGCCGACCACGCCGGCCCGGTGGGCCAGCAGCTCCCGCAGGGTCAGCGCGCCCTTGCCCTCGGCGGCGAACTCCGGCCAGTAGTAGGTCACCTTGCGGTCCAGTTCCAGCGTGCCCTCCTGGACGAGGAGCGCGACCACGAGATGTGCGGCGCCCTTGGTCGAGGAGTACACGCCGTAGAGGGAGTCGGGGCCGGCGCCTTCGCCGGGCGCCCACAGGTCGACGACCCGCCTGCCGTGCACATAAGCGCACAACTGGCCCTCGTAGTCGGGCTGTTCCTCCGCCGCGAACGCGGCGAACTCCTCCCTTACCGCCTCGTATCCATCGGCGACCGTGCCGTGGATCTCCTGCGTCGTCCGAGCCGAACGAGTCATCCGCTCTCCTCAACCAGCCCGCTGCCTGCGTGTGCCATGGTGATCAACGCCTGACCGATCTGCGCCGGGGCCCCGGCGTGTGGACGAAACCGCGATCCGCGCCGCCGGTCGTGCGCGGGTGTACGACCGGCGGCGGCGCGGGCGGTGATCAGAACAGGTCGGGCCGGGCAGGCGCCCGATGTGCGCACGTCTGCCTCCTGGACTTGTCTGGATCGTTGCTTCCGGAGATCGGTACGGCGAGGTGTGCCTGTTCGACTCAACTGCGAGAAGAGCGCGTCGGTGTCATCGATGCCCCGGATGGCCTACGGGGCCGCCGACTGCGACTGCGACTGCGACTGCGACTGCGACTGCGGCTGTGGCTGTGGCGGTCGTGGCGGTGGCGGGGCCCGCACGGGGCGGCGGCCGTGAAGTGTGCACGACCGATAGAGTTCGGCCATGCGCGATCTCGGGGTGGGGTTCAAGTACCTCCTGAAGGGCCAGCGATGGGTGGCCCGGCACGGCAGGCAGTACGGGTTCGGGCTCGTTCCCGGGCTGCTCACGTTCGTCCTCTACGCGGCGGCCCTGGTGGCGCTCGCGGTGTGGGGCGAGGACTTCGTGGGATGGGCGACGCCGTTCGCCGACGACTGGTCGAGCCCCTGGCTCGGCCTCTTCCGCGGCTTCCTCACCGCCGTGCTGTTCGCCCTCGGCCTCCTGCTCGCCGTGCTCACCTTCACCGCGGTCACCCTGCTCATCGGGCAGCCCTTCTACGAGAACCTCTCCGAGAAGGTCGACCGGGACGTCTCGCCCGACGGCACGGCCCCCGAGTCGGGGCTGCCGCTCTGGCGCGAGTTGTGGGTCTCCGCCCGCGACAGCCTGCGCGTCCTCCTGCGCGCCCTGGTCTGGGCGGTGCTGCTGTTCGCCCTCGGGTTCATCCCGGTCGTCGGCCAGACGGTCGTCCCGGTGATCGGCTTCTTCGTCACCGGCTTCTTCCTCACCGAGGAGCTCGTCGCCGTCGCCCTCCAGCGCCGCGACGTCGACCTGCGCGCCCGGCTCGCCCTGCTGCGCGGCCGCCGGTTGCTGGTGTGGGGCTTCGGCACCCCCCTGGGCCTGGCCTTCCTGGTGCCCTTCGTCGCGGTGTTCCTGATGCCCGGCGCAGTCGCGGGCGCCACCCTGCTGGCCCGTGAGCTCCTCGGCGAGGAGATCTCCGAGGGCGACGCGGCCGAGGAGGCGCAGGAGAAGAACGCAGTCTCCTGACGGAGGCCGGAGGCCGGATGCCGGAGGTCCGCGGCCGGCGGCGGGCAGACGGGAAGGGCTCGACGGGGCCGCGGGCCCGGTCCTCGCGGACCGGCGTCGGCACCGCGCCCGCTCCGTCGCCCCCGGCGCCGCCGTCAGGACGTCGGGATCGCCCGCACCCGGGCGACGACGCCCGGCCGGTCGCGCACGGACCGCGGACCGGTCGCCCTGCCGGTCGCCGGGCCCGCGTCGACGGCCGTGAACTGCCTTACCTGTGTGTGCACATGGCCGTCCGGCAGGCTGTCGTGCAGCGCCGGCCGACCGGGTGGCCGCGCTGCCGGCAGCAGGGCGATACTGCCGCGTATGAAGGCAGCCAACCTGGGCGTTCTCTTCCTGATCGAGCTGGTCGCCGTCGCCGCGGCCGCCTGGTGGGGCGCGTCGACCTCGTGGCCCTGGCTGTTCGGACCGGCAGCCCCGGCCGTGCTGATCGCGGCCTGGGCGCTGTTCGGCTCGCCGCGCGCCCGGTTCAGGACGCGGGGCGCGGGCCGGGCCGGCTTCGAACTGGCCTGGTTCGGGGCGGGAGTCTGCGCGCTGTACGCGGCCGGTGCGCACGGCTGGGCGCTCGCCTTCGCGCTCGTGTGCGCGGTGAGCAAGGGGCTGGCGCTCAGGTGGCGCCAGTGACCCTCAGCCGGCCGGTTCGCCCAGCAGCCGCAGGAAGTCCCGGAACGCCCCGGGCATGTCCACCGACTCGGGGTCGAGCAGCCACTGGTACTGCAGTCCGTCCATCACCGCGACCAGCAGCGGGGCCGTGCGTTCCGGAGTGAGGCCGTTGGGCAGCCGGTCGCCGTACTCGGCGCGCAGCGCGGCCGCCATGCTCGCCCGCACCCGTGTGTACCGCTCGGTGAAGTACTCCCGGGCGGGGTGCCCCTCCGTGACGCTCTCGCCGAGCAGCGCCGAGAACGTCTGGACGACGCCGGGCCGCATCGCGTTGTACTCGACGAGCGAGGCCAGCAGGTCGACGCGCCACCGGGTGTCGGGCAGGGCGTCCCACTGGTCGCGTTCCCGGAGCACCGCCACCAGCAGCGCGTCCTTCGTCGGGAAGTGGTGCAGCAGCCCCTGCTGGGTCAGGCCGACCCGCTCGGCCACCGCCGCCATGCTCGCCCCGCGGTAGCCGCGCTCGGCGATCACCGCCAGGGCCGCCCGCACGATCTCGGCCCGCCGCTCCTCGGTTCTGGCCCTGGCAGTCATGCCGTCACGGTACGCCATACCCCCCTCTGGGTATAACGACAGGGTAACGAAACCTACCGTTCAACAGGTGGCCGTGCACGATGGAGGCACGGTACGTGCAGACGCTCGACGAGGAGGCACCGCATGGCGGGAACCGAGGCGGCAACGCAGACGGCGACCGGAACGGAGACGGCGGCCGGGACGGAGGCCTCGACAGGGACCGGGACGACCACGGCGACCGGAACGGAGACGGCGGCCGGGACGGAGGCCTCGACAGGGACCGGGACGACCACGGCGACCGGGACGACCACGGCGACCGGGACGACCACGGCGACCGGGACGATCACGGCGACCGGGACCGCCGTCGAGCGGGCCGTCGAGCGGGCCCTCGCCAGGCTCGGCCTGGACGCCAAGACCCGGCTGCTGGCCGGTCAGGACGCCTGGTCGCTGCCCGCGTTGCCGGAGATCGGCCTGCGGTCGCTCGTGATGTCCGACGGCCCGGTCGGCGTGCGCGGCGTGCGCTGGACGGCCGACGACCCCTCCGTCGCACTGCCCTCGCCGACCGCGCTCGCCGCCGCCTGGGACCCCGGCCTCGCCCGCCGCGCCGGTGCGCTCCTGGCCCAGGAGGCCCGGCGCAAGGGCGTCCACGTGCTGCTCGCCCCCACGGTCAACCTGCACCGGTCGCCCCTCGGCGGACGGCACTTCGAGGCCTACAGCGAGGACCCGTACCTGACGGGCGTGATCGGCGCGGCCTATGTGAACGGCGTCCAGTCCGGCGGCGTCGGCACCACCGTCAAGCACTTCGTGGCCAACGACGCCGAGACCGACCGCTTCACCGTGGACAACCTGGTCGGCGAACGCGCCCTGCGCGAGCTGTACCTGGCACCCTTCGAGGCCATCGTCGCCGAGGCGCGCCCCTGGGGCGTCATGACCGCCTACAACACGGTCAACGGCACGACGATGACCGAGCACCACCAGCTCGTGAACGAGGTCCTGCGCGGCGAGTGGGGCTTCGACGGCTTCAACGTCTCCGACTGGACGGCCGCCCGCGACACCGTCGGCGCCCTCCGGGGCGGTCTCGACGTGGCCATGCCCGGCCCGCAGACCGTCTACGGCGAGGCCCTCGCCGCCGCGGTGCGCGAGGAACGCCTCGCCGAGTCCGAGGTCGACGAGGCGGTCCGCCGCGTCCTGCGCCTGGCCGCCCGCGTCGGCGTCCTCGCGGGCGTCGAACCGGCCGTCACCGAGCCGCCCGCCCCGGTCGACGGCGAGGCCCTGGCCCGCGAACTGGCCCGCCGCTCCTTCGTCCTGCTCCGCAACGAGGGCGACGCGCTGCCGCTCCGGCCGGGCGCGGTCGCCCTCAGCGGCGCGGCCGCCCGCGACGCCCGCATCCTCGGCGGCGGCTCCGCGACGGTCTTCCCCGCCCACACCGTCTCCCCGCTCGACGGCCTGACCGCCGCCCTCCCCGAGGGCGCTCTGCACTACGCCGTCGGCGCCGACCCCGCCACCGAACTCTCCGTCGCCGAGAAGGGTTTCGTGCTCCGGGCGGTCTGCCGCGACGCCGCCGGCAACGTCATCGGCACCCGCTCCGCGCCGAACGGCCAGATCCAGTGGATGGGCTCGGACCTCCCCGAGGGCGTCACCCTCCCCGACGCCGCGCCCCGCTCGAGCGGGGAGCCCCCCGCCGGCCTCCACACCGTCGAGCTGACCGGGACCTTCACCCCGCGGGTGAGCGGCCGGCACACCTTCGGCACCAAGGGCATCGGCGCGTTCACCCTCGCCGTCGCCGGGACGACGTACTACGACGACGTCCGACTCCCCGACGGCGACCCCTTCGAGGCGTTCTTCGGCTCCCCCGAGCCCCGCGCCCGGGTGGAGCTGACCGCCGGCGAACCGGTCGAGGTCTCCCTCACCCAGGTCTTCGCGCTTCCCGAGGGCGTCCCCTTCAAGGCCGTCAGCTTCGCGCTGTGCCACCAGGAGCCGGTGCGCGACCCCGACGAGCTGATCGCCGAGGCGGTCGAGGCGGCGCGGGCCGCCGACACGGCCGTCGTCGTGGTCGCCACCACCGAACGCGTGGAGTCCGAGGGCTACGACCGCAAGGACCTCCGCCTCCCCGGCCGCCAGGACGACCTCGTGCGCGCGGTCGCCGCCGCCAACCCGAACACCGTCGTCGTCGTCAACGCCGGCTCCCCGGTGGAACTGCCCTGGCGGGAGGAGGTCGCGGCCGTCCTGCTCAGCTGGTTCCCCGGCCAGGAGGGCGGCGCGGCGCTGGCGGACGTCCTCACGGGCGCCCACGAGCCCGGCGGCCGCCTGCCCACCACCTGGGGCTCCCTCGCCGACGCCCCCGTCACCGAGGTCGTCCCCACCGACGGCGCGCTCTCCTACCGCGAGGGCGTCTTCATCGGCTACCGAGCCTGGGAGAAGGAGAACCGCACCCCGGCCTATCCCTTCGGCCACGGCCTCGGGTACACCGACTGGACGTACGAGTCCGCCGACGTCACGGGTTCCACGGTCCGGGTGCGGATCCGCAACAGCGGCGAGCGGGCCGGCCGGGAGGTCGTCCAGGTCTACCTGTCTCCCACCGGCACAGCGCCGGCGCCCGAGCGCCCCGTCCGATGGCTGGCCGGCTTCGCGGCCGTGGAGGCGGGACCGGGGGAGAGCGCCGAGGTCGCCGTGGACCTCCCCGACCGCGCCTTCGAGGTGTGGGACGAGACGGACCACCGGTGGTCCTTTGTGAAAGGTTCGTACGAAATCCAGGTGGGCCGCTCGATCGCCGACCGCCGGATCACCGCGACGATTACCGTTTGACCCGGCACGGCCGCCCGACGGGGCGCGCCGGCGCCCCGTGAACAGCCCCGGCCCGGGACCTGACCCCCGGGTCGGGGCAACATCTCCCCGCAGCCCGCAGCCCGCAGCCCGCAGCCCGGCGGATCTCTAGCGGACCGAGAAGGCGTACACCGTCTCCGACCGGTAGACCTCGCCCGGTCGAAGCACCGTGCTCGGGAACTCCGGCCGGTTCGGCGAGTCCGGGAAGTGCTGGGTCTCCAGCGCCACGCCCTGGCCGGGCACGAACGGCTCGCCCAGATGGTCGGCGGTGTACAGCTGGAGCCCCGGTTCGGTCGTCGACACCGTCAGCACCCGCCCGGACGCGGGATCGTGCAGCTCGGCGACCTCGGCCGGCACGTCCGTGACGCCCTTGTCGAGGACGAAGTTGTGGTCGTAGCCGGCGCCGATCTTGCGGGCCGCACGGAAGTCGAATCGGCTGCCGGCCACCTGTGCGAGCTCGCCCGTCGGGATCAGGTCCGCGTCCACCGGCGTGTACCGGGAGGCGGCCAGCCGCAGTTCGTGGTCGGCCGCACCGCCGCTGCCCGGCCCGCCCAGGGCGAAGTAGCCGTGATGGGTCAGGTTCACCACCGTGGGCGCGTCGGTGACGGCCCGGTAGGCGAACCGCAGCGCCCCCGACGCGTCCAGGGTGTACGTGGCCGAGACCTCCAGCCGCCCCGGGAAGCCCTCCTCGCCGTGTGCGCCGACCCGGCTGAGCCGCAGCCCGTGCTCGACCGGCTCCACCTCCCACACCCGCTTGTCGAACCCGCCCGGCCCGCCGTGCAGCGAGTTGGGCCCGGCGTTGGGCTCCAGCGCGTAGGTGACCCCGTCCAGCGGGAAGCGGGCGTGCGCGATCCGGTTCGCGTAGCGCCCGACCAGCGCGCCGAGATAGGGCTCCGGATGGGCGAGATAACCGTCCAGATCCGCGAAACCGAGCACCACGTCCGCCGTGTGTCCGTCCCGGTCGGGGACCTCGACGGACTGCACGATCCCGCCGTACGACAGAACTCGCACCCGCGTGCCCGCCCGCTCCAGGGTCCAGCGGTGCACGGGGGTGCCGTCGGAAAGTGTTCCGAAGTGTTCGCTCATGAGCGAAACCCTAAGTCACGGGGTCCTCCCGGTGACTCCTCGATAAGCCAGCTCCGCGAGCCGCGCCTGACCGTTCTTGCTGGGATGGAACCAGTCCCAGGGGCTCAGCTGGCCGGTGCCGAACCGGAAGTCGTACACCGCGCCGCCGTCGAACCGGCACCGCACGTCCTTCGCGCAGACCTCCTTCAGCGCCGCGTTGTAGTCCTGCACCCGCTTCTGCACGGTGTCCCGGCGCAGGGTCGCCGCCGGGTCCAGCGCGTCCGCGTCGCCCAGCATCGACGGGCAGAGCCCCAGCTTCCAGACCTGCTTGCCCAGCGCGTTCGTCCGCCCCTGCGACCACAGCCGCTTCAGGTTCGGCACGCTCGACACGTACACCTGCGTCTTCGGCAGCGCCCGGCGCAGCGTGCGCAGCGCGTCCCCGAACTGCGCGCGGAAGTCGGCCACCGGGGTCATCGCCGCCGTGGACGCGCGGCACGCGTCGTTCGCCCCCGCCATCACCGTCACCAGCTGCGGCCTGTCCCGGACCGCCTGCGTCATCTGGGCCGGGACGTCCGCCATCCGCGCGCCGGTCGCCGCGTGGTTCCAGCTGTGCGTGGCCGCCTTGGCCGGCCCCAGCAGCCGTACCGCGAGACTCTTCACGTCGGCGCTGTCGCCGGTCGCCCAGGACACCTCCGGGCAGTCCGCGAGCACCGCGCAGGCGTCGAAGCCACGCGTGATGGAGTCGCCCACCGCCGCGACCGAGGACGGGCTGGCGTCCCACAGCGGAGCCGCCGACGCGGAGGGCTTCGCATGGCGCGCCCCCGTCCCCGACGGCCCCGAGCCGTCACCGCCGCCGAGGGCGGCACAGCCCGCCAGGCCCAGGACGGCCGCCGTCGTGCCCGCGAGCACGGCCCGCGTGTGCCGGTTCCGCTTCCGCATCCGCTGGTGTTCCCCTCGCTCTTCGAACAACGCTCCCCCCTAGGACAACGCGCGGGAGTTCCCGGGCGAATCACACCCACAAGAGGGAACGCCCCCCACCCGTACAGGCGTCCTGCCGGGTGAATGGCGGAGGTTTAAGGGCACGAGGACCGACGGTACGTCACACTCCTTGCGCCGCCGCACGGTAGCCTCGCCATCAGCGCGGCTGCCCGCCGATGCCGCCACTGCCAGCCTGCAAGACTGTCCCGCTCTGCCCGGAGGTCCCGGTGACGACACGTGGAGTTCTGTACGTGCACTCCGCGCCGCGCGCGCTGTGCCCGCACGTCGAGTGGGCCGTCGCCGGGGTGCTCGGCACGCGCGTCAGCCTCGACTGGATCCGGCAGCCCGCCGCGCCCGGCACCTGGCGCTCGGAGTTCTCCTGGCGGGGCGAGCCCGGCACCGCGTCCAAGCTGGCGTCGGCGCTGAGAGGCTGGCAGATGCTGCGCTTCGAGGTCACCGCCGAGCCCTGCGCGACCGCGGAGGGCGAGCGCTACAGCTGCACCCCCGAACTCGGCATCTTCCACGCCGTCACCGGCATCCACGGCGACATCCTGATCCCGGAGGACCGCCTGCGGGCCGCGCTGCTGCGCAGCCGCCGCGGCGAGACGGAGCTGGAGGGCGAGATCTCCAGGCTCCTGGGCAAGCCGTGGGACGACGAACTGGAGACCTTCCGCCACGCGGGCGAGGGCGCCCCGGTGCGCTGGCTGCACCAGGTGGTCTGAGACCGCTCCGAGCGGGTTCGCGGACCGGGAAGCACGAAGGGGCCCCGCCTTCCGGCGGGGCCCCTTCAGCCGTGTGCGCGAGCGCGTACGGGCGGGTCTCAGACCGTGCGGAACGCCAGGACCACGTTGTGCCCGCCGAACCCGAACGAGTCGTTCAGGGCGGCGATACGGCCCTCGACGGGCAGCTTGCGCGCCTCGCCGCGGACCACGTCCGCGTTCGCCTCGGCCTCGGGGTCGATGTTCTCGACGTTGATGGTCGGGGGAGCGATCCGGTGGTACAGCGCGAGGACCGTCGCGACGGACTCGACGCCGCCCGCGCCGCCCAGCAGATGGCCGGTCATCGACTTGGTCGCCGAGACCGCCATGTGGTCGGTGTCGTCGCCGAAGACCTTGCGCAGCGCCTTCAGTTCCGCGATGTCACCGGCCGGCGTCGAGGTCGCGTGCGCGTTGACGTGCACGATCTCGGCCGGTTCCAGGTCGGTGCTGTCCAGCAGGTTCTGCAGGGCGTGCGAGATGCCGCGGCCCTCGGGCTCCGGCTGCACGATGTCGTGGGCGTCGGAGGAGATGCCCTGGCCGACCGCCTCCGCGTACACCCGGGCGCCGCGCCGCGCGGCGTGCTCGGCGGACTCCAGGACGATCACGCCGGCGCCCTCGCCCATGACGAAGCCGTCGCGGGCCACGTCGTAGGGACGCGACGCGCCCTGCGGGTCCTCGTTGTTCTTGGACATCGCCATCATGTTGCCGAACGCGGCGATGGGCAGCGGGTGGATCGCCGCCTCCGTGCCGCCGGCGACGACCACGTCGGCGCGGCCGGTGCGGATCATCTCGATGGCGTAGCCGATGGCCTCCGCGCCCGACGCGCATGCCGAGACCGGGGTGTGCACACCCGCGCGGGCGCCCACCAGCAGGCCCACGTTGGCGGAGGGGCTGTTGGGCATCAGCATGGGGACGGTGTGCGGGGAGACCCGGCGCACGCCCTTGTCCTTCAGCACGTCGTACTGGTCGAGGAGGGTGGTCACGCCGCCGATGCCGGAGGCGATGACCGCGCCCAGGCGGTCGGGCTCGACGTCGCCCTCGCTGCCCTCCTCGCCTGCCTTGCCGGAGAAGCCGGCGTCCTTCCAGGCCTCCTGGGCCGCGATCAGCGCGAACTGCGCCGAACGGTCCAGCTTGCGGGCCTGCGGCCGCGGGATGACCTCAAGAGGCTCCACGGCGACACGGGCCGCGATACGGACGGCCTGGTCGGACGCCCACTCCTCTTCCAGGGCCCGGACGCCGGACTTGCCGGCGACGAGACCCTCCCAGGTAGAGGCTGCGTCGCCACCCAGCGGTGTAGTTGCGCCGATACCGGTGACGACCACGGTGCGATTGGTCGGGATCACGGATTCTTTCTCCAACGTTACGAGGATTCAGCGGCGCCACCGCCGGGTGGCGGGGCAGTGCGGTCCAGGGGACCGGTCGATCAGCCCTGGTTCTTGAGGATGTAGTCGGTCGCGTCGCCGACCGTCTTGAGGTTCTTGACGTCCTCGTCCGGGATCTTGACGTCGAAGCGCTCTTCGGCGGCGACGACGACCTCGACCATGGACAGCGAGTCGACGTCCAGGTCGTCGGTGAAGGACTTGTCCAGCTGGACGTCCTCAACCGGGATGCCGGCGATCTCGTTCACGATGTCGGCGAGACCGGCGACGATCTCTTCCTGAGTGGCGGCCATGTGGCGCTCCTTCTTCGATATTCCAGAGGGTGTGGCAGTGGGTGTTTCCCGCACCGGAACGGATGATCCGGCACGGAGTGCCTAGGGGAGGGTAACGACAGTCGCGGCGTAGACGAGACCCGCCCCGAATCCGATGACGAGCGCCGTGTCGCCGCTCTTCGCCTCACCGGTCGCCAGAAGCCGCTCCATCGCGAGCGGGATCGAGGCGGCCGAGGTGTTGCCGGTGGTGCGCACGTCACGGGCGACCGTGACGGACTCCGGCAGCCTGAGGGTCTTCACCATCGAGTCGATGATGCGTTCGTTGGCCTGGTGTGGGATGAAGACGTCGAGTTCGTCGGCGGTGATGCCGGCGGCGTCCAGCGCCTCCTTGGCGACCTTCGCCATCTCGAACACGGCCCAGCGGAAGACCGCCTGGCCCTCCTGCGTGATCGCGGGGAACTTGCCGGAGCTGTCGTACTCCGTCCACGGCACGGTCTGCTTGATGGTCTCCGACTTGTCGCCCTCGGAGCCCCAGACCGTCGGGCCGATCGCCGGCTCCTCGGAGGGGCCGACCACGACCGCGCCCGCGCCGTCGCCGAACAGGAAGGCCGTCGCGCGGTCCTCCAGGTCGGTCAGGTCGGACAGCCGCTCGACGCCGATGACGAGCACGTACTTCGCGGAACCCTCGACGATCATGCCCTTGGCGAGGGTCAGGCCGTAGCCGAAGCCCGCGCAGCCGGCCGAGATGTCGAAGGCGGCGGCCTTGTCCGTGCCGAGCTTGTCGGCGATCTCGGTGGCCACGGCCGGGGTCTGCTTGAAGTGCGAGACGGTCGAGACGACCACCGCGCCGATCTGCGCGGCGGTGATCCCGGCGTCGGCGATCGCCTTGCCGGACGCCTCGACCGACATGGCGGCGACGGTCTCCTCGTCGTTCGCCCAGTGCCGGGTCTCGATGCCGGAGCGGGAACGGATCCACTCGTCGGACGAGTCGATCGTCTCCAGGATGACCTCGTTGGGCACGACCCGGGTGGGCCGGTAGCCGCCGACCCCGAGGATGCGTGCGTACGGGGAGCCCTTGCTGGGCCGGATCTTCGCCATCAGGGCTCCTCAGGCGACGCCGTGCTCGGCGATGAGCTCGCGAGCGGCGTCGAGGTCGTCGGGGGTCTTCAGCGCCAGCGTCTTCACGCCGGGCAGGGCACGCTTGGCGAGGCCGACCAGGGTGCCGCCGGGGGAGACCTCGACGAGCGCGGTCACGCCGAGCTCCCTGAAGGTCTCCATGCACAGGTCCCAGCGGACCGGGTTGGCGACCTGGCCGACCAGCCGGTCCAGGATCTCGGCCCCGGTGGCGACGGCCTGCCCGTCCTTGTTGGAGACGTAGCGGACCGTGGGGTCGGCCGGGACGAGTTCCGCCGCCGCCTTGGCCAGGGTCTCGACGGCGGGCGCCATGTGCCGGGTGTGGAACGCGCCGGCGACCTTCAGCGGGACGACTTTGCGGACGCCCTCGGGCTTGTCCTCGGCCAGCGCGGCGAGCTGATCCAGCGTGCCCGCGGCGACGATCTGGCCCGCGCCGTTGATGTTGGCCGGGGTGAGCCCCAGCTTCTCCAGATGCGCCAGGGAGACCTCGGGATCCCCGCCGAGCAGCGCGGACATGCCGGTCTCGGTGACGGCGGCGGCCTCGGCCATGGCCAGGCCGCGCTTGCGCACGAGGCCCAGCGCGACGGTGTCGTCGAGGACGCCGGCCAGTACGGCGGCGGTGAACTCGCCGACGCTGTGGCCCGCGACCGCGGCGGGAGACGCGTCGCCGAGCGCCGTGGCGGACAGGAGTCCGGCGGCGACCAGCAGCGGCTGGGCCACCGCGGTGTCGCGGATCTCGTCCGCGTCGGCCTGCGTGCCGTAGTGGGCGAGATCCAGGCCGACGGCGTCCGACCACGCGGCGACGCGGGCGGCGGCGCCGGGCAGTTCGAGCCAGGGAGTCAGGAAGCCGGGCGTCTGGGCGCCCTGGCCGGGAGCGACGAGTACGAGCACTCTCACACTCTCTCTTGGGGACGGCCGAAGCCGCCCGTGGGGACAGGGACGAAGAACGGCAGGGGGTTTTGTGGAGCCCCGACAAAAGGCTAGGTCTGAGGATCTCCGTCGACCAGACGCCCCAGGATCAGCGCGATCCGGAGCGTGAACGCGGAGCGTACATCCGAAGGCGACCAGCCGGTGACGTCAGTCACACGTCGGAGCCGGTAGCGCACGGTGTTCGGGTGGACGAAGAGCATCCGGGCGGCCCCTTCGAGGCTGGACGCCTGTTCGAGGTATACGGAGAGCGTCTCCAGGAGCGCGGACCCCGCCTCCTCCAGTGGTCTGTAGATCTCCTCCACCAACTGCTCGCGCGCACCGGGATCTCCGGCGATGGCGCGCTCCGGCAGCAGATCGTCCGCCAGCACCGGCCGGGGTGCGTCCTGCCAGGCGGAACAGGCCTTGAGACCGGCCGCGGCGGCCTGTGCGGACCGGGTCGCGGCCAGCAGGTCGGGGACGACGGGTCCGGCCACGACGGGTCCGGACGCGAACGGCCCGATCAACGACTTGGCGACGGCGAGCGGGTTGTCGCTGCCGCCGGCGATCACCACCAGCCGGGTGCCGAGGACCCCGGTCAGCACCTGGAGCTTGGAGTGCCGCGAGGCACGCCGGATGGCCTCCACGGTCAGCTCCGAGTCGCCGTCCGGGGCGGTGCCCAGGACCACGCACACGTGCTCCGGCGAGTTCCAGCCCAGTGCGGCGGCCCGGCTGACGGCGCCCTCGTCGGCCTCGCCGCTCAGCACGGCGTTTACGACGAGCGACTCCAGCCGGGCGTCCCAGGCGCCGCGTGCCTCGGCGGCCTGGGCGTAGACCTGGGCGGTGGCGAAGGCGATCTCCCGGGCGTACACCAGGAGCGCCTCGCGCAGCACGTTCTCGTCGCCGGGCGCGGCGACCTCGTCGATCGCGGACTCCATGACCTCGATGGTCGTCCGCACCATCTCGACGGTCTGCCGCAGCGTGATGGCCCGCGTCAGCTCGCGCGGCGCCGTGCCGAACACGTCGGTGGAGATGGCCTGCGGGGCGTCCGGGCGCCGGAACCACTCGGTGAAGGCCGCGATGCCCGCCTGGGCGACCAGTCCGATCCAGGAACGGTTCTCCGGGGGCATCGCCCGGTACCACGGCAGTGTCTCGTCCATCCGCGCGATGGCCTGGGCGGCGAGACTTCCGGAGGACTTCTCCAGCCGCTTCAGCGTGGCGGGGTGGGAGTGGAGGGCGACCGCGGGCTGAGGGCGACTCGTTTCTGGTTCGGGCACATGGACAAGACTGCCTTATCGCCGCACGTGCTCGTGCCGGTGGGTCGTTCCGGTCCCGCCGGTGCCGGGCCCCGCCGCGTCGTGGCCCCCGCGCACGGCAGGGACGGGTCTACGGTGGGTCCCGTGACGGACGTACGGCGCGCCGGCGAGCGCTACCGAGGCGGAGACCCGGCCGCGGGCATCGAGTCGTGGCACGCGTTCTCCTTCGGCCCCCACTACGACCCCGGCAACCTCCGCTTCGGGCCGCTGCTCGCCTGCAACGAGGAGCGCCTCGCCCCGGGCGCCGGGTTCGACGAGCACCCCCACAGCCACACGGAGATCGTGACCTGGGTCGTCGAGGGCGAGCTGACCCACCGCGACTCGGCCGGTCACGAGACCCGGGTGCGCCCCGGCGACGTGCAGCGGCTCAGCTCGGCCGGCGGCGTCCGGCACGTGGAACGCAACGACGCCGGCACGCCCCTGACCTTCGTCCAGATGTGGCTGGCCCCGTCGGCCCCCGGCGGCGAACCGTCCTACGAGATCGTCCGCGGCATCGCCGACTCCACCCCGTACGCCGTCCCGCAGGCGGGCGCGATGCTGCACGTCCGGCGGCTGGACGCGGGGGAGCGCACGGCGGTGCCGGACGCCCCCCTCGTCTACGTCCACGTCGTGCGCGGCGAAGTCCGCCTGGACGGCGAGGTGCTGGGGCCGGGCGACGCGGCACGCGTCACGGACGCGAAGGACCTGGAGGCGGAGGGGACGACGGCGGCGGCGGAGGTCCTGCTGTGGGAGCTGACCGGCCCGGATCGGGCCGGCTAGTAGACTGTCGCGGCTAATTTTTTCGATAGAGGTGGCGCAGTTTGATGCGTGCGTCGTGGGTGGTGAACTGCCAGTTCACCTGACGCTGGTCGGTGTTGGCGGCGTTCTGCCAGGCCGAGAGTTCGGTGTTGAGGATGTCGAGGTCGCTGATCCGGCGGTCGAGGCATTGCCGGGTCAGTACGGAGAGTTCGATCTCGGCGATGTTGAGCCATGACCCGTGCTTGGGCGTGTGGTGGATCTCGAGGCGCTGGGCCAGGGCGAATGCCTCTTCTGGTGCGAACGCCTCGTACAACGAGGCGACGCTATGGGTGTTGAGGTTGTCCATCACCAGCACCACGGTCTCGGCGTCGGGGTAGTCCACGCTCAGCAACTGCTTGACCTGGCCGGCCCAGTCGGTCCGGGTCCGCCGGGACAGTGCCTGAACGCGACGGCAGCCGCGTAGGCTGTTTCCTGGAGTCCCGCCTGGACGGGCTGGGCGAGGAACCGCGCCCCGGCGCTCCCCGGAAGATCTCCGACGAGCAGGTGGAAGCGGTCGTCGTCGCCACCTTGGAACGCACCCCGAAGGACGCCACGCACTGGTCACGCGCATCGATGGCGGCCGAGAGCGGACTGATCTGGGTCCACCGTGGGGCGGATCTGGCGCACCTTCGGCCTCAGCCACACCAGGTGGACACCTTCAAGCTGTCCAATGACACCCAGTTCATCGACAAGGTCCGCGACATCGTGGGCCTCTACCCAGGGCTTCGGCGTAGTCGCCGGGCATCCGGTTCATGACGGTCTGCCAGGTTGATCCGCCGCAGAGAGCGGAACAGGCACGGCCCCCAAGATCATGGAGTTCTCGACGCCCCGTGACCTGTCAACAACTGATCTCTTCGGACGGACTGGCCGCACGCACGAGGCAAGGGCGTCCGACATCAGTGTGAAGACAGAGTTGGACACTCTCGCGACCGCACTCTATGTGAGAACCGATGACATGCTGAAGTTGTCTTCACATCTGGCACCATGGCGGCCGACCGTGCTGCCCAGCGACAGCAGATCCGTCGGGATCGACGTCACGGAGTGCCTCGTCCGGCTGAGGTCGGTGGCGAGTTCCGCTCCCGCGGTGTCACGGGTCAGGAGCATGAGGTGAGTTTGAGGGCTGCCGGTGAGGATGCGCTCGACCGCCGCACGGCCGAGCCCTCGCTTTGCGCCGCTCATGATGATGGCTTGGGACATGGGTTTCCGCCTGTGAGCGAGTACGTTGGCTCCGACCGTGCCGTAACGGGCCTTACACGACCTTGACGGAGCCGGCGTCGATTGCCCAGTTCCCCCCGGTCGTGCTGGGCATGGTCGGAGAGGCCAGCAGCAGCACCGCGCGGGCGACTTCGTCCGGCTCGACCAGGCTGTTGGTGAGCAGGCCGCGGTCCGTCGGAAGGTTCTGCAGCAGGTCGGCGTGGTCGACGCCGATCGCCCGTGCCACCTGGGACATGTATCCGTCCTTGCCCGCGATCGAGTTGGTCCTCGTCACGCCGGGAGAGACGGTGTTGACCCGTATTCCCTGCGGTGCCACCCGCTCGGCCAACTCTCGGGAGAACTTGGTCAGCGCCGCCTTGGCCACCGCGTACGGCATCGGGTCGCTGCCGGGAGCGCCGACGCGCCGGGCGCTGTCGGAGCTGATGGTGACGATCGTGCCCCGGGCCTCGGCCAGCGCGGGGAGCGCGGCCCGGGTGACCCGCACGGGCGTGCTGAAATTCAGGTTGAGGGCGTACTGCCAGACGCTGTCCCCGCCGTCGAGGGTGTCGCCGAGTGATCCCTCGGGCAGGTCACCCCCTCCGACGTTGTTGACCAGGATGTCCAGACGCGGATCAGCCGCGAGGACCGTCTCGATCACGCGGCTGGGTACGTCGGCCTCGGACAGGTCGGCCGCTACGAAGGTCGCCCCTGTCTCCTCGAGTTCGGGCGTGCTGCGCCGGGACACGGCGGTGACCGATGCCCCCTCGGCAAGGAAGGCTCGTACGATCGCGAGGCCGATGCCTTTGCTGGCGCCGGTCACGAGCACGCGCTTGTCGGCGAGTTGCAGATCCATGGCGGCTTACTCCCTGTCGTGCGAAGAAATGCTCGGCAGCCCGGTGGGAAGCCGGAGGTCAGAAGGCGCCGTGCAGCCCTGCGCCCACATTCGTGTGACGATGTCACATGAGTGAGGCTAGGACCTTCATGTGACAGTGTCAACTTAATGACATGACGCTGTCATCTGTAATATGTGGGCATGGTCAGTCGCGCTGAGTCCGCCGCCTCCACCCGCCGCGCCCTCCTCGACTCGGCCGCCGCGCTGCTCGACGAGGGCGGCCCCGAGGCGGTGACCCTGCGGGACGTGGGCGCACGGGCAGGTGTGAGCCGCGGCGCTCCCTACGGCCACTTCGCCGACAAGGAGAGCCTGCTCGCGGCCGTCGCCGCAGAGAGCTGGGAGCGTCTCAGTGACGAGATCGCAGCCCAGCGCGGCACCCCGGCCGAGAGGCTCCGAGGTGCCCTCGCCGCGCTCGTCATGATTGGCCGCCACCACCCTCATCGCTACCGGCAGATGTTCGGGCCCCCGGCCGGCGAAGAGCCCGGGAGGATGATCCGCGCCTCCTGCCGCACGCAGGAGGAATTTCTGGCGATCGTTTCCGAACTCGTCGGCGAACGCGACCTCCACCGATACGGGGCTCTGCTTTTCACCGGTGTCAGCGGCATCATCGCCGCGGAACTGAGCGGCCACTTCGACACTGGGACGTGGCGCACCTCCGCCGACGAGCTCGTAGACACCCTCGTCGCCATCATCGCCGACGGACGAATCCAGGCCTGAACACCCCGTTCGTCGGGCGCGGCGAGCGGCGTGATCGTCACCCGGCGGTTTGTGGTGCCGGGTCTTCGTGGATCCCGACGCGCAGGACGTGCTCGATGACGCCGTCGAGCTTGTCACGCGCCGCGGTCAGCTCGGTGATGCGCTGCTGGATGGTGTCGCGCTCGTGCCGGATCTTCTCGTACATGCTGCCGGTGACCAGTCCCGTGGACACGCACGGCAGCAGAACGACGATCGTCCGGCGGCCCCGCGGCCTCGGCCGGCCGGCGGCCGTCACTGTCGTGGAACGCGGTGGCGTCTATGGCATGCCGCACAATGTCAGTGAAGGTCCCAGAAAACGGGACCAGTTCCAGCTGGTGACGCCGGCCGCCTCCCACGCCTCGCAGTCCGCCTCTCCCCACCACGGCCCCAGATGAGTCCGCTCTCGGCCGCCATCGATGCGCGTGACCAGTGCGTGGCGTCCTTCGGGGTGCGTTCCAAGGTGGCGACGACGACCGCTTCCACCTGCTCGTCGGAGATCTTCCGGGGAGCGCCGGGGCGCGGTTCCTCGCCCAGCCCGTCCAGGCGGGACTCCGGGAAACGGCGACGCCACTTGCCCACCGTCTGCGGCCAGATGCCGAGTTCGGCGGCCACCTGCTGGTTCGGCTTTCCCTCCGCGCAGCCCAGCACGATCCGGCACCGCTGGGCCAGCGCTTGCGCGGACGTCGCCCGCCGTGACCAACGCACCAGCGTCTCGCGCTCGTCGTCGGTCAACGTCACCTCGGCCACCGGCCGTCCTCTACGCGCCACACGGACAGCCTGCAAATATTCATCGAACTTAAGTGCAGGACACTAGTAGGGCTAAAGACGCGGCGCCGGCCTGAGCCTCTACCAAGTCGTCCGCGAACTGCAGACACTCCTCGCCCTCTGGACCGGCGCCTGCCCCACTTGCCATCACGACATACCCACCCCCATACGGACCTGACCAGGCACTACTAGAAGGCCGGCGGTTCACGGCCGGCGGATCTCCGCCAGCACCGCGTCCGTGAAAGCGGGCCAGGCCTCGGCCGCCCAGGGCCCGAACGCCCGGTCCGTCAGCGCGACCGCGGCCGTACCCGCGTCGGGGTCGACCCACAGGAACGTGCCGGACTGGCCGAAGTGGCCGAACGTGCGCGGCGACGACGAACTCCCCGTCCAGTGCGGCGACTTGGCGTCGCGGATCTCGAAGCCCAGCCCCCAGTCGTTGGGGTTCTGGTGCCCGTAGCCGGGCAGGACGCCCTTCGTCCCGGGGTACTGCACGGACATGGCGGCCGCCACCGTCCGCGGGTCCAGCAGCCGGGGCGCCTGGACCTCGGCCGCGAACCGCAGCAGGTCCTCGACCGTCGAGACGCCGTCCTTGGCGGGGGAGCCGTCGAGGGACGTCGCCGTCATCCCCAGCGGCTCCAGCACCGCCTGCCGCAGGTACTCCGCGAACGGGATGTCCGTCGCCTTCGCGATGTGGTCGCCGAGCTGCTCGAACCCGGCGTTGGAGTACAGCCGGCGCTCGCCCGGCGCCGCGGTCGTGCGGTGCTCGTCGAAGGCCAGCCCCGACGTGTGCGCGAGGAGATGACGGACCGTGGACCCGGGCGGCCCGGCGGGCTCGTCCAGCTCCACCGCCCCCTCCTCGTAGGCGACGAGGGCGGCGTACGCGGTGAGCGGCTTGGTGACCGAGGCCAGCGGGAAGCGCCGGCCGACGGGACCGTGGGCGCCCAGCACCGTGCCGTCGGCCCGCACGACGCCCGCGGCGGCGGAGGGAACCGGCCAGTTCTCGATCAGCGCGAGACTCTTCAGCGACATGCCGACGAGCCTATGCCGTCCGTTCCGCGCGCCTCACAGCAGCAGCTCCATCAAGGGGTCCGGCTTGGGCCGGAAGCCGAGGGAGGCGTAGAGCGGCGCCGCGTCCGCGGACGCGGTGAGGTGCACCTGCACCGCCCCCCGCGCCCGGAACCACGCGAGCAGCGCGTCCATGCAGGCGCGCGCGTAACCCCGGCGGCGCGCGTCGGGGTCGGTGGCGACGGAGAAGACGTGACCGACGGTCCCGTGCGGGTTGCCGGCCCGCCCGATCCGGTACTCGACCGTCCCGGCGACCAGCGCCGCCAGCGACCCCGGCCGCTCGGGGCGCTCGACGACGAAGGCGGCGAAGTCGCCGTCGGGCTCGGACAGCCGCCGGTGCAGCGTGGGCAGCGACTCGGCGTGCCAGTCGACGGACCCGCCCCCGGACCCGCCTCCCGGCCCGCCCCCGGATCCGTCGGCGCGGACCAGCGAATCGATCATCACCTGGCGCAGCCGCAGCACTTCCGCGGCGTCCTCGGGCAGGGCACGGCGCACGACACTCATGCCCCGCACGTTAACCGGCGTGATCGAGCCGCGTCCCCCGGTTTTCTTACCGCATCCGCTTGCTTGGAGCGCACTCGAACGCCATAGCGTAATGGTCATGACGGTGTTGCAGACCACGCCCGTGACCATCGAGCAGAACCCCACCCCCGCAGACGTCTGCTCCGCGCCCCCGCCGCGGCACCCTCGCCCCGACGGGCAGGACAGCTACACGATCAGCGAGGTGGTCGCCTTCACCGGCCTGACGGCCCACACCCTGCGCTGGTACGAACGCATCGGGCTGATGTCCCACATCGACCGCTCGCACACCGGCCAGCGCCGTTACAGCAACCGTGACCTGGACTGGCTCGACCTCGTCGGGAAGCTGCGGCTGACCGGCATGCCGGTCGCCGACATGGTGCGGTACGCCGAGCTGGTCCGCGCGGGCGACCACACGTTCGGCGAGCGGTACGAACTGCTGGAGAACACCCGCCGCGACGTGCGGGCCCGGATCGCCGAACTCCAGGACACCCTCGCCGTGCTGGACCGGAAGATCACGTTCTACGGGGACGCCACCCGCGCCCAGGCCCACGAAGGCCGCCGGCCCGAACCCCAGCACCACGAACCCCTGCACCACGAAGCGGAAAGGACCGCCCGATGACCTACAGCACGATCCCGACGGCACGACTCGGCGAGAACGGACCCGAGGTCGGCGTCCAGGGCCTCGGCTGCATGGGCATGAGCTTCGCGTACGGTCCCACCGACGCCGACGAGTCCCGCGCCGCTCTGGAACGGGCTCTGGAGCTGGGCGTCACGCTCTACGACACGGCCGACGCGTACGGCGCGGGCGAGAACGAGACGTTCCTCTCCCCGTTCTTCAAGGCACACCGGGACGAGGTCGTGATCGCCACCAAGTTCGCCCTGGCGGTCCCGCCGGACGACCCGACGCGGCGGATCATCCGCAACGACGCGCCGTACGTCCGTGAGTCCGTCGAGGCGAGCCTGAAGCGGCTGGACGTCGATGTCATCGACCTCTACTACATGCACCGGCGTGATGTGAACGTGCCGATCGAGGACACCGTCGGCGTGATGGCCGAGCTGGTGCGCGAGGGCAAGGTCAGGCAGCTGGGCCTGAGCGAGGTGACGGCCGCCGAGCTGCGCGCGGCGCAGGGGGTCCACCCCATCGCCGCCGTGCAGTCGGAGTGGTCGCTGTTCAGCCGGGACATCGAGGCGCAGGTGGTGCCGGCGGCCCGCGAGCTCGGCGTGAGCCTGGTCCCCTACTCTCCGCTCGGCCGGGGCTTCCTCACCGGCTCCTTCGCCGACGCCGCGACGGACCTCACCGCCGACGACTTCCGCCGTCAGCAGCCCCGCTACAACGGCGAGAACGCGGCCGCCAACGCGGCCCTGCTGGAGCCCGTCCGCACGGTGGCCGAGGCCCACGGCGCCTCGCTCGGGCAGATCGCCCTGGCCTGGGTCCAGCAGCGGAGCGCGGTGCACGGCCTGCCGGTGATCCCGATCCCGGGCACCCGCAAGCCGGGCCGGGTGGAGGAGAACACGGCGGCGACCGCGATCGTGCTGAGCGACGAGGAGCTGGCCCTGCTGGAGCCGATCTCGGCGAAGGTGGCCGGCGACCGGTACGCGGACATGAGGTTCACCTCCGCCGGACGCGAGTGACCCGCCCGCCCTCACCCGGGGCGACAGCCGCCGCGACGGCCGGGCGCAGGCCGCCCAGCACCCTGTCACGGCACTAGAGCTCGGCCAGCAGCTCGGCCTTCTTGACGGTGAACTCCTCGTCGGTCACCAGTCCGGCCTGATGCAGCTCCCCGAGGTGCCGGATCCGGTCGGCGATGTCGGCCGGGTCCCGGCGCGGCACGGCCGCGGCCGGGACGGCCGTCGAGGCCCCGCGCCCGCGGACGGCCGCCAGCACCGCCGCCGCGAACGGCAGCGACTCGTGCACGGGCCCGTAGCCGAGCCCGAAGACCACGGTCGCCGGGTCCTGGTCGGGCTGGACCGTCGTGTCCTGCCCGTCGATCAGCCGCAGGTGTCCCTCGAACACCTCCGGCGAGCGCCACTCGATCCCGCTGAGCTCGGAGACGGCGAAGCTCTGGTCGCCGGCCTTCCACTTCGCGGACGACGCCCCCGTCCAGAACCACCGGAAGCGCACGGTCCGCCCGTCGAACGAGGCCTTGCCGTCGTACGCCTTGAACGACAGCGGCGCCTCGGGGGCGTCCACCAGGAACCGTTCGGCCGGTCCGGACCCGGTCAGCCGCGACCGCAGCTCGTCGGCGTAGTACTCGGCGAGCGTCTCGCGCTCGGCGGGCAGCACCAGCCGGTAGGGGTCGCTGCCCTCCTTGAGCTGGCCGGCGGCCGCCTCCATCAGCGGATCGGCTCCCGGCCGGGGCTCCGCGCGCAGGACGACCGTCCCCCGCCTGCCGGGCGCCAGCGTCACGCCGGCGATGGCCGACAGCGGGATCCGGCGCTGCCCGAGCGCCGAGAGCAGCTTGGGCGTGCGAAGCCCGCGCTGGTAACGGATGAGGACGGAGTCGGACTCGAACTCCCAGGCGGCATGAAATCCGGCCAGTACGTCACCCATGCGGCTCATCGTATGCGGGACACCCATTCTTCGTCCCCTCCCCGCGCGCACCCGCAGTTCCTGCGTCTCTACGCGCGTCCAGCCTCTGTCGTGTCGGACAAACCCACCGTGCAGGCGTCATCATCGTGGGCGCACTCCACCGAACGGAACGCGCCGGTGCCGATCTCGGCGAAGTTGCGCAGGCTGTCCGTGCCCGGCTCGAAGTACCCTCCGTGGCCCTTGGCCTCGCGGGCGGACAGCACGCGGGCGCCGAACTCCCGGGACATGGGGTCCTCGCCGTGCCCGAGACCGCCCACCTCCAGGTGCGGCACGTCCTGGATCCAGTCGTCGGCGTCCCGCATCGCCCACACCCGGGCCCCGGTGCCCAGCTGGGCCGCGTTGTCCACGCGCATCCCCGGGCTGCCGGCCACCGCGATGTCGGTCACCCGGTCCGGCATGGAGCGCGCGGCGACCCCGCACACCACGGAGCCGTAGCTGTGGCAGAACATCGACACCGGCGCGCGGCCCGGCAGGGCGTCGAGCAGGGCGTTCAGCCGGACCGCGCCGTTCCTGGCGCGCATCGCGGTGGCCGAGTCGATGCCCAGACCGCCGGGCGAGGTGTAGTCGGCCCAGGCGATCACGGCCGTGCGCGTCGAGGGGCTCGCCTCGTGTTCGGCCGCGTAGAGGGCCTGGGCCATGCCGACGGGCGCCGAGTACCTGCGGTTCGTGCGCTGGAAGGTGAGCAGGTCGGTGTCGACGCCGGGGACGACCACGGAGATCCGCTCGGCGCCGTCGAGCCTGCCGAACACCTCGGCGGCCCGGCCGGAGCCCTCCGGGTCGAAGGCGAGGATCTGCCGGTCCGCGGTGCTCATCGCCTCGTAGCGGTGCATGCGCCGGCCGGCCAGCTGCTGCCCGGCCGGCGTGAGCCGGCTGTCGTGCAGACGTCTGCGTTCCAGCCGGATCTGCTGGCGCAGGGCGACGCGGTTGGCGCGATAGCGCAGCTCGACGGGCGCGCCGTTCATGTTGCCCACGGCGAGCGCGTAGTCGTGCGCGAGCGCGGAGCGCTGCGGCGCGGTCAGCGCGGCGAAGAAGCGGGCGAGCCGGGCGGGAGCGGAGTCGAGGTCCGGCAGCCGCCGGCCGTCGACCCGGCCGTGCTCCCACGCAGTGCGCGAGTCCTGCAGGGCGGTGGCGCCCCGGTGCTGGTGCAGGGCGGTCCAGCCGGTGGTCGTCAGCATCACGAACACCACGGCCAGGGCGGCCAGCGCGCGCCAGACGTTGAGCTGGGGGGAGGTGTCGAAGGAAGTCACTGTCAGGACACACTAGGAGAACGAGAGGGTCTCGGGTGACGCGAGTGATGGGGATCACGTTTCAACCGGCGTGAGAATGGTCATGCTGGCCTTCAGGCCTGTGCGGGACCCCGGACGCCGCGGCCCGTGCCGGGCTCACGCCAGTCGCCCAGCAGCGCGGGTCCCAGCCCGTCGAGACACCGGGCCGTGAGCAGCCGGATCCCCTCCGGGCCGACGTCCTCGCCCGTGGACCACTGGCGCTCCGCCGCCCGCATCACCCCGCTGAACACGGCCACCGCCAGGCGCGGCCGCGGATCGGCGTCCACGTCGAGCCCCTCGCGCTCGGCGATCACCCGCGCCAGGTCCTCCTCGGCCTCCGCCGAGCGCCGCAGATGCGCGGCGAGCAGCACGGGCGTCTCCTCGATCACCCGGTACATGCGCAGGTACAGCTCCACCGGGACGACGGACTCGACGACCTCGTTGACCGAGTACCAGCCGTCCACGACGGCCCGGCGCAGCGCCTCCAGCGGCGCCTCCTGCGGCGGCCGGGCGCGGACCGCCTCGACGAACCGGGCCACCGTCATCTCCACCAGGCCGAGCGCGGCCTCGTCCTTGCCGGCGAAGTAGCGGAAGAAGGTGCGCTGGGAGACGTCGACGGCGTCGGCGATCTCGTCGACGGTCGTCCTGTCGTATCCCTGGGACGTGAACAGCTCCACGGCGGCTCGCAGCAGCGCGTCACGGGTGCGCTGCTTCTTGCGTTCGCGCAGTGTGTGCATGAGTGTCAGTTACCGACTTGTGAACTCGTTTGTCAATTGTCAGCGGCTGTCACTAGCCTCGAGCGTATGACTAGTCAGACCACCATCGACTCGACGGGGCCGGCGGGCAGGACGCCGGCGGACCCGTCGGAGGGACCGCCCGCCGAGGGGCTGCGCGGCCACCCGTGGTTCACCCTGCTCACCGTCGCCGTCGGCGTCATGATGGTGGCCCTCGACGGCACCATCGTGGCCATCGCCAACCCCGCCATCGCCAGCGACCTGGGCGCCACCTTCGCCGAGGTGCAGTGGATCACCAACGCCTACTTCCTGGCCCTCGCGGTCTCCCTGATCACCGCGGGCAAGCTCGGTGACCGCTTCGGCCACCGCCAGACGTTCCTCATAGGCGTCGTCGGCTTCGCCGCCGCCTCCGGCGCGATCGGCCTCTCCGACAGCATCGCGCTGGTCGTCGTCTTCCGAGTCTTCCAGGGCCTGTTCGGCGCCCTGCTGATGCCGGCCGCGCTCGGTCTGCTGCGCGCGACCTTCCCGGCGGAGAAGCTCAACATGGCCATCGGCCTGTGGGGCATGGTCATCGGCGCGTCCACCGCGGGCGGGCCGATCCTCGGCGGCGTCCTCGTCGAGCACGTCAACTGGCAGTCCGTGTTCTTCATCAACGTGCCGGTCGGCGCCCTCGCCCTGGTGCTGGGCGTGCTGATCCTGCTCGACCACCGTGCCGAGAACGCTCCGCGCTCCTTCGACCTCCTCGGCATCGCCCTGCTCTCGAGCGCGATGTTCTGCCTGGTCTGGGCCCTCATCAAGGCGCCGGCCTGGGGCTGGGGCGACGGCGGGACCTGGGCGTTCGTGCTCGGCTCCGCAGCGCTCTTCGCCGCCTTCGCCTACTGGGAGACGAAGGTCCGGGAACCGCTGATCCCGCTGGCGCTGTTCCGCTCGGTCCCGCTGTCCGCGGGCGTGGTCCTCATGGTCCTGATGGCCGTCGCCTTCCTGGGCGGTCTGTTCTTCGTGACGTTCTACCTCCAGAACGTGCACGGCATGAGCCCCATCGACGCGGGCCTGCACCTCCTCCCGCTCACCGGCATGATGATCGTCGGCTCCCCGCTCGCGGGCGCGCTGATCACCAAGCTCGGCCCCCGCATCCCGCTGGCCGGCGGCATGGCGGCCACCGCGATCGCCATGTACGGCATGTCCACGCTGGAGACGGACACCGGCAGCGGTGTCATGTCGGTCTGGTTCGCCCTGTTGGGCCTCGGTCTCGCGCCGGTCATGGTCGGCGCGACGGAGGTCATCGTGGGCAACGCGCCCATGGAGCTGTCCGGCGTCGCGGGCGGCCTCCAGCAGGCGGCCATGCAGATCGGCGGCAGCCTCGGCACGGCCGTGCTGGGCGCCGTGATGGCCTCCAAGGTCGACAGCGACCTGCCGGTCAACTGGAAGGACGCGGGTCTGCCCCAGCTCACCCCCGCCCAGCTGGACCAGGCGTCGGAAGCGGTTCAGGTCGGCGCGGCCCCGGTTCCCGAGGGCACGCCCGCGGCGATCGCCGCGAAGATCGCCGACGTCGCCCACGACACGTTCATCTCCGGCATGAGCCTGGCGTCCCTGGTGGCGTCCGGGGTCGCGGTCGTCGCCGTCGTCGTCGCGCTGTTCACCAAGCGCGGGGAGAACGCGGACGCGGGCGCCGGGCTGGGCCACATCTGAGGCACTCGCGCCGACGGTCGCACCTGACGGAATGTCAAGGAGTTTCCCCCGTCAGGGTGACAACGCTAAAGGTTCCTCGCACCCGGCACGCGCCGCAGGTCACAGTTGGCCGAGCCCTCCGGACGGCAGGGCGGCCCGGGCCGCGGCGCGCTGCCGGAGGGGGACAGCGCGCCGGCTGCCCGGCAACTGCGGCGCATAGTCCGCGTGTCGCGGGTACCCGACCATCTGACAGCCCCGGAAACCAGGGAGTTGACGATGGCCGGTTTCGGAAACGGCGCCCGCAGGCACCCCCGTTCGAGTGGCCGCACGGGGTCACAGGCCGGGCCGGATCGCGCGACGCTCGGCATCATCGGCCTCGTCTGCGCGGTCGCCGGCTTCTTCACGCTGGGGATCATCCTCGGCCCCGCGGCGATCGTCTGCGGCTGGCTGGCCATGGGCCGTAGCTGGGCGGGCTCCCGCCCGGTGCCGGCCCTGGTCGCCGTCGCTCTCGGCGCGATCGACACCCTGCTGGCGATCATCTGGCTGGCGGGCGCGACAGGCCCGGGCAACGGACTGCTCTGACGGACTGCTGTGACGGACTGCTCTGACGGACCGCTGTGACGGGCCGCTCCGACGGGCCGCTCCGATCTGACGGACGGCTCCGGCGCGCCGTTTCGAGCGGCCCGGGGGGCGGGCGGCCCGCTCCGCGGCCACCGCCTGACTCCGAGCCGTGCCCGGCTTCCCGGCCGTCTCCGCTTCCCGGCTCTCCGAGGGCCGTCCCGGCCGCTCGCTACCGGGACGGCCCTCGGACGGCCGGCGGCGAGGTCTCGCGGTCGCCGTCCCGCAGGGCCGCGACCTCACGGCGCAGCGCCCGTACCTCCTCCGTCAGCGCCAGGATCGCCTCCGTCTGGGCGCGTTCCTCGACGTCGTCCTTCTCGAACCGCTCGATGAACCAGGCCGCGATGTTCGCGGTCACCACACCGAGCAGCGCGATCCCGGAGAGCATCAGCCCGACGGCGATGATCCGGCCCAGCCCGGTGGTCGGCGAGTGGTCCCCGTACCCCACGGTCGTCATCGTCGTGAACGACCACCACAGGGCGTCACCCAGCGTGCGGATGTTCCCCTCCGGTGACTCCCGCTCGACCGACAGCACGGCGAGCGAACCGAACATCAGCAGCCCCACGACCGCGCCCACGACGTAGGTCGTCATCCGGATCTGCGAGGCCATCCGCGCCCGCCGCCCCACCAGCAGCAGCGTGGAGACGAGCCGCAGCAGCCGCAGCGGCTGCAACAGGGGCAGCACCACCGCGCACAGGTCCAGCCAGTGCGTCCGCATGAACCGCCGCCGATCGGGCGTCAGCGCCAGCCGGACCACGTAGTCCGCGGCGAACGTCCCCCACACCGCCCACTCCACCGAGGTGCACGCCACCGTCAGGGAACGGCCGGCGGAGGTGTCCACGATCGGCACCGCGTAGGCGAGGGCGAACACCACGGTGAGGGCCAGCAGCGGCCGCTGGGTCCACTGCTCCCACCGGTCCTGCCGGTCCCGCGCCGCTCCTCGTTGCATGTCCGCATAGTAAAGAACGAGTAAGGGGCGGTGGGAGCCGCAAGCCCCCACCGCCCCTCGCCCGCGGCCGACCGTTACGCGTCGCCCCCGGCGGCCCCCGGGTCAGCCGCCGACGCGTCCAGCAGCTGGTACCGGTCGATGGCCTGCTTCAGCACCGACCGGTCGACCTTGCCCTCCTTGGCCAGCTCGGTCAGCACCCCCACGACCACCGACTGGGCGTCGATGTGGAAGAACCGGCGAGCCGCGCCGCGGGTGTCGGCGAAGCCGAAGCCGTCCGCGCCCAGCGACTGGTACGTGCCCGGCACCCAGCGGGCGATCTGGTCCGGCACCGACCGCATCCAGTCCGAGACGGCCACGAACGGCCCCTCGGCCCCGGTCAGCTTCCGCGTCACGTACGGCACCCGCTGCTCCTCCTCCGGGTGCAGCAGGTTGTGCCGCTCGACCTCGACGGCCTCGCGCCGCAGCTCGTTCCAGGAGGTCGCCGACCAGACGTCCGCCCGGACGTTCCACTCCTCGGCGAGGATCCGCTGCGCCTCGACCGCCCACGGGACGGCCACCCCCGAGGCGATGATCTGCGCCGGGATCGAACCCGACGTGCCCTCGCTGAACCGGTGGATGCCCTTGACGATGCCCTCGGCGTCCACGTTCGCCGGCTCGGCCGGGTGCTGGATGGGCTCGTTGTAGAGGGTGAGGTAGTAGAAGACGTCCTCGCCGTGCGGGTGCTCGGGGGAGCTCCCGTACATCCTCCTGAGCCCGTCCTGCACGATGTGCGCGATCTCGAAGCCGTACGCCGGGTCGTAGGCGACGCAGCCCGGGTTCGTCGAGGCGAGCAGCTGCGAGTGGCCGTCCGCGTGCTGCAGGCCCTCACCGGTCAGCGTCGTACGGCCGGCGGTCGCGCCGAGCACGAAACCGCGCGCCAGCTGGTCCGCCATCTGCCAGAACTGGTCGCCGGTGCGCTGGAAACCGAACATCGAGTAGAAGACGTAGACCGGGATCAGCGGCTCGCCGTGCGTGGCGTAGGCCGAACCCGCGGCGATCAGGGACGCCGTGCAGCCGGCCTCCGAGATGCCGTCGTGCAGCATCTGCCCGGTCGGGGACTCCTTGTACGCGAGCAGCAGCTCACGGTCGACCGACTCGTACTGCTGGCCGAGCGGGTTGTAGATCTTCGCACTCGGGAAGAAGGAGTCCATGCCGAAGGTGCGGTACTCGTCCGGCGCGATCAGTACGAACCGCTTGCCGAGTTCCTTGTCCCGCATGAGGTCCTTGAGCAGCCGCACGAACGCCATGGTCGTGGCGATCGACTGCTGGCCCGAGCCCTTCTTCACGGTCGCGTACGTCTTGTCGTCCGGCAGGGCGAGCGGCTTCGAGCGCACCACGCGGGTCGGCACATAGCCGCCGAGGCCCTTGCGGCGGTCGTGCATGTACTGGATCTCTTCCGAGTCCCGGCCCGGGTGGAAGTACGGCGGAAGGCCGCTCTCCAGCTCCTTGTCCGAGATCGGCAGGTGCAGCCGGTCGCGGAAGCCCTTCAGGTCGGCGACCGTCAGCTTCTTCATCTGGTGCGTGGCGTTGCGGCCCTCGAAGTTCGGGCCCAGCGTCCAGCCCTTGACCGTCTTGGCCAGGATGACCGTCGGCTGGCCGGTGTGCTCCACGGCCGCCTTGAAGGCCGCGTAGATCTTCTTGTGGTCGTGACCGCCGCGGCCCAGGTGCAGGATCTGGTCGTCGGTCATGCCCTCGACCATCGCGCGCAGCCGCTGGTCGTCGCCGAAGAAGTGATCGCGGATGTAGGAGCCGGACTCGGTGGCGTAGGTCTGGAACTGGCCGTCCGGCGTGGTGTTCATCCGGTTGACGAGGATGCCGTCGCGGTCCTGCGCGAGCAGCGGGTCCCAGGACCGGTCCCAGATCAGCTTGATCACGTTCCAGCCGGCGCCGCGGAAGACCGACTCCAGTTCCTGGATCACCTTGCCGTTGCCGCGCACGGGGCCGTCGAGCCGCTGCAGGTTGCAGTTGACGACGAAGGTCAGGTTGTCCAGGCCCTCGCGGGCGGCGATGGTCAGCTGGCCGAGCGACTCCGGCTCGTCCATCTCGCCGTCGCCGAGGAACGCCCACACGTGCGACTTCGACGTGTCGGCGATCCCGCGCGCGTGCATGTAGCGGTTCATCCGCGCCTGGTAGATCGCGCCGATCGGGCCGAGGCCCATCGACACCGTCGGGAACTCCCAGAAGTCCGGCATCAGCCGCGGGTGGGGGTACGAGGACAGCCCGTACGGCGCCTTCGACTTCTCCTGGCGGAACGCGTCGAGGTTGTCCTCGCTGAGCCGGTCGAGCAGGAAGGCGCGGGCGTAGATGCCCGGCGAGGCGTGGCCCTGGAAGAAGACCTGGTCGCCGCCGTCGCCCTCGTCCTTGCCGCGGAAGAAGTGGTTGAAGCCGACGTCGTAGAGGGACGCGGAGGAGGCGAAGGTGGCGATGTGACCGCCCACGCCGATGCCCGGGCGCTGGGCCCTGGACACCATCACGGCCGCGTTCCAGCGGGTCGCGTTGAGGATCTTGCGCTCGATCTCCTCGTTGCCCGGGAAGAACGGCTCGGCCCTGGTGGGGATGGTGTTGACGTAGTCCGAGCTGCGCATCTCGGGCACGGCCACGCGCTTCTCGCGGGCCCGCTCGATCAGGCGCAGCATCAGATAGCGGGCCCGCTCCCGGCCGCGCTCGTCGATCGCGGCGTCGAGGGAGTCGAGCCACTCCTGGGTTTCCTCGGGATCGAAGTCAGGAACCTGACTCGGAAGGCCGCCAATGATGATCGGGTTGCGATCGGATCCGGAAGCCACGCTGGTCCTTACCTGTCAGAGGGCTGTGTGGGGCTGTTTTCTCTCGCTGGGTTTCTCACCGGTACCGAGCTGCTTCTCCAGTAGCTGCACCGCCCCCATCGTGTACCTAGGGGCCGCAAACGTCATCTCTACCCCTAGGTAACCGGCACCCGTTCGAATCTCGTACCCTTGGATGGTTCTCAAATACGCAAACAGGGCAGATAGGTGTGGTGTGCGTCACCATTCGTCCGCATCGGCTGCCTGGAGTTGCGTCGACACGGCCAGGATCGTCACCGTTTCGGCGGTCCGAACCGCCGGGTACTTGCGCGATCCGTCCCGCCCGTGTGGACTACGGCCAATGCTTCGCGCACGCGCGTGGCTGAGATTCCCCCACGCCCTGGACGGGCCCGGGGGTACCCCCATCCGAATCATGATCAGGAGGCAACCCGTGAGCGCGACCGCGGACCACGCGGAGGAGCGGACCAGCCCTGCCGTCAGGCTGGGTTTCCAGCCCGAGCAGGTGGTCCAGGAGATCGGCTACGACGACGACGTCGACCAGGAGCTCCGCGAGTCCATCGAGGAAGTCATCGGCAGCGATCTGGTGGACGAGGACTACGACGACGTCGCCGACGCCGTAGTGCTCTGGTTCCGCGACGATGACGGAGACCTGACGGATGCGCTGGTGGACGCCACCACGTACATCGAAGAAGGCGGTTCGATCCTCCTCCTGACGCCGAAGACCGGCCGTACGGGATACGTGGAGCCGAGCGACATCTCCGAAGCCGCGACGACTGCGGGTCTGTCGGCCAGCAAGAGCGTCAGTGTGGGCAAGGACTGGAGCGGCAGCCGGCTGGTGACGCCCAAGGCGGCCAAGTCCAGGAAGTGACGTCCGAGGAGTGACGTCCCAGAAGTGATCGAGTCCGGACGGGCCGGGTCCCCGCGACCCGGCCCGTCCGCCGTTCCCGGTGATCGCTGCGTAGGCTGGTCCCACCCAGACGGCCCACGAAGGGACAACCAGGCGATGGCGATCCAGGTCGGCGACAAGGCCCCCGACTTCGAGCTCAAGGACAACCACGGCCGGGAAGTGAAGCTCTCCGACTTCCGGGGCGACAAGAACGTCGTTCTGCTCTTCTACCCCTTCGCCTTCACCGGCGTGTGCACGGGCGAGCTGTGCGAGGTGCGCGACAACCTCCCGAAGTTCGCCGACCGCGAGACCCAGGTGCTCGCCGTCTCCAACGACTCCATCCACACCCTGCGGGTCTTCGCCGAGCAGGAGGGCCTGGAGTACCCGCTGCTCAGCGACTTCTGGCCGCACGGCGAGGTCTCCCGTGCCTATGGCGTCTTCGCCGAGGACAAGGGCTGCGCGGTGCGCGGCACCTTCGTCATCGACAAGGAGGGCGTCGTGCGCTGGACGGTCGTCAACGCGCTGCCGGACGCCCGTGACCTCGGCGCGTACGTCAAGGCGCTCGACACCCTCTGATCCCGCCGGGCCGGGATCCGGACACCCGGATCCCGGCGCCCGGATCCCGACACCTGTGATTCTTCGGGTGCGGGGCCTGCGCAGGTCGGGAACCCGTCACTAGGATCGACTCGTTGATCCGATATCCAACGCACGACGGGGCTCCCCGCCCCCGGACACCAATGGAGGACTCGTGGGAGTCAGCCTCAGCAAGGGCGGCAACGTTTCGCTGACCAAGGAGGCCCCGGGCCTGACCGCGGTCATCGTCGGTCTGGGGTGGGACGTGCGCACCACGACCGGCACCGACTTCGACCTGGACGCCAGCGCACTGCTCCTGAACAACTCGGGCAAGGTCGGCAGCGACGCCAACTTCGTCTTCTTCAACAACCTCAAGAGCCCCGACGGCTCGGTCGAGCACACCGGTGACAACACCACCGGTGAGGGCGAGGGCGACGACGAGGCGATCAAGGTGAACCTCGCCGCGGTCCCGGCCGACATCGAGAAGATCGTCTTCCCGGTCTCGATCTACGACGCGGAGAACCGCCAGCAGTCCTTCGGCCAGGTGCGCAACGCGTTCATCCGCGTCGTGAACCAGGCCGGCGGCGCCGAGATCGCCCGCTACGACCTGAGCGAGGACGCGTCGACCGAGACCGCCATGGTCTTCGGCGAGCTCTACCGGCACGGCGCGGAGTGGAAGTTCCGCGCCATCGGCCAGGGCTACGCGTCGGGCCTGCGCGGCATCGCGCAGGACTTCGGCGTCAACGTCTGAGCCGCGGGGGGCGAGTCACCCGAACGTCCGTCCGGCGCCGCACCGTTCACGGTCGGCGCCGGACGCGCAGGACAACCAAGAGGCAGCACCGCGCACCACCTAGGGGAGGACCAGCAACATGGGCGTCACGCTCGCCAAGGGAGGCAACGTCTCCCTGTCCAAGGCCGCGCCGAACCTCACTCAGGTGATGGTCGGACTAGGCTGGGACGCGCGCTCCACCACCGGAGCCCCCTTCGACCTGGACGCCAGCGCACTGCTGTGCACCAACGGGCGCGTCATGGGGGACGAGTGGTTCGTCTTCTACAACCAGCTCACGAGCCCGGACGGCTCGGTCGAGCACACCGGCGACAACCTCACCGGTGAGGGCGAGGGCGACGACGAGTCGCTGCTGGTGAACCTTCCCAAGGTGCCGCCGCACTGCGACAAGATCGTCTTCCCGGTCTCCATCCACATGGCCGACGAGCGCGGCCAGACCTTCGGACAGGTGGCCAACGCGTTCATCCGTGTCGTCAACCAGGCCGACGGCCAGGAACTCGCCCGCTACGACCTCAGCGAGGACGCGAGCACGGAGACCGCCATGATCTTCGGCGAGCTCTACCGGTATCAGGGCGAATGGAAGTTCAGGGCCGTGGGACAGGGGTACGCGTCCGGGCTGCGGGGCATCGCCCTGGACTTCGGGGTGAACGTCTCCTAGCCGCCCCGGACTCCTCGGCAACCCGGCTACCGGCTGGTATGGGGCCGCCCTTACCGCACGCAGCGGTCGACCCTTAGACTCTGCGACTGATAGTCAACTTTTCGTAAAGCCGAGTACGGCGCGGGGGAGACCCTCCCTCAGACTTCGTCTGGGAAGTCCCCCAATACAGGGATTGGGTAGCCAGTGCTTCTGAAAACCTTCGGCTGGTCGTTCGCGGTCACCGCGCTCGGCCTGGTCGCAGCGGTCTTCTACGGGGGGTGGGAGGCTCTCGGCATCGTGGCGATCCTCACCGTCCTCGAGATCTCGCTGTCCTTCGACAACGCGGTGGTCAACGCCGGGATCCTGAAGAAGATGAATGCCTTCTGGCAGAAGATCTTCCTCACGATCGGCGTGCTCATCGCCGTCTTCGGCATGCGGCTGGTCTTCCCCGTCGTCATCGTCGCCGTCAGCGCCAAGATGGGTCCGGTCGAGGCCGTCGACCTCGCCCTCAACAACAAGGACCGCTACCAGGAACTCGTGACCGACGCGCACCCGTCGATCGCCGCCTTCGGTGGCATGTTCCTGCTGATGATCTTCCTCGACTTCATCTTCGAGGACCGCGACATCCAGTGGCTGCGCTGGATCGAGCGACCGCTGGCCAAGCTCGGCAAGGTCGACATGCTGTCGGTCTGCATCGCCCTGATCGTCCTGCTGATCACCTCCTTCACCTTCGCCGTCCACGCCCACCAGCACGGCGGCGGTCACGTCGACAAGGCGCAGACGGTGCTGGTCTCCGGCATCGCCGGCCTGATCACGTACATGGTCGTCGGCGGTCTCTCCGGCTACTTCGAGGACAAACTCGAGGAGGACGAGGAACGCGAGCACGAGGAGGAGGAAGAGGCCGCGCGCACCGGCAAGAAGCGCTCGGCCGTCGCCCTCGCGGGCAAGGCCGCGTTCTTCATGTTCCTCTACCTCGAGGTCCTCGACGCGTCCTTCTCCTTCGACGGCGTGATCGGCGCGTTCGCCATCACCAACGACATCGTGCTCATGGCCCTGGGTCTGGGCATCGGCGCGATGTATGTCCGTTCGCTGACCGTGTACCTGGTCCGCCAGGGCACCCTCGACGACTACGTCTACCTGGAGCACGGCGCCCACTACGCGATCGGCGCCCTCGCCGTGATCCTGATGGTCACCATCCAGTACCAGATCAACGAGGTCATCACCGGTCTCGTCGGCGTCGTCCTGATCGCCTGGTCCTTCTGGTCCTCGGTGCGCCGCAACCGGGCGCTGGCAGCGGCAGAGGGAAAAGCGCAGGACTCGGACGAGAAGACTGAGGTCTCGTCCGGGGTGTGACCACTCGCTGAGTGAGGAACGCTCTGAACGGGGCGGCCGGTGCGGACATTGTCCTGGACACGGCCGCCCCGCTGGTCTGTCCCGGCGAACGCCGTGGACGTGGAGGTGGGGGCGGGAATGGGCTTCTTCGACGGGATCCTGGGCAGCAGGGCGGCCGACTTCGACTCGGGCAGCGCGGCCACCAACGCGATCGAACTGACCAAACGGCATCACACGGTGTCCCTCACCAAACAGGGCGCCGCGACCGGCAACCTGCGGGTGAACCTGGCCTGGCGGATGCGCACCTCCGACATCGGCGGGCCGCAGCGGGAGAGCCTGCTGCGCCATCCCCTCAAGGCGCTGCGGCCTCCGGAGGTCGTCGGGCACAGCCAGAGCATGGTCAACGTCGACCTCGACCTCGGCTGCCTGTGGGAGCTGGCCGACGGGTCGAAGGGAGTCGTCCAGCCGCTGGGCGGGCTGCTGGGCGACGTGAACGCGGCGCCGTACGTGAAGCTGAGCGGGGACGACCGGTTCGGGTCGGCGTCCGGTGAGACGATGTACGTCAACCTCGACCACCGCGAGCAGATCAAGCGGCTGCTCGTCTTCGTCTACATCTACGACCAGACGCCGGCCTTCGACCGTACGCACGCCATCGTCACGCTGTACCCGAGCAACGGGCCGCGGATCGAGATAGGCCTCGACGAGCGGCACCCGCAGGCCCGCTCGTGCGCCGTGGTGATGATCGAGAACGTCAAGGAGGAGCTGATCGTGCGGCGGGAGGTGCGCTTCGTCTACGGCTTCCAGGCCGAGCTGGACCGGCTCTACGGGTGGGGGCTGCAGTGGGGCCGGGGCTACAAGGCGAAGGCCGAGAAGTAGCACCGCGGGGCGTCCACGCGACCGCCCGTACCGGCCTCACCGCCACCGGCCGTACCGGTCCGACGGCCCTGACAGGTCCGGCCGCCCGTTCCCGTCCGGCCGCGCCTCACCGTCCGATGAACTGAGGACCCTGGGGCGGCAGGCGGAAGGCGCCGTCCGGGTATCCGTAGCCGTACGTCGGCAGGTTCGCCGGATAGCCGTAGGCCGGCTGCTGCCGGGGGACGGGCGACGTCGGCTGCTCCGGCGGCAGCGGCTGGGCCGGGCCCGCGGTCTGCGGGGTCTGCGGCGCCTGGACCGCCGCCGGGTCGGCGGAGGCCTCCTCCGACTCGTCCACCGAGATGCCGAAGTCGGTGGCCAGGCCCTTGAGGCCGTTGACGTAGCCCTCGCCCAGGGCGCGGAACTTCCAGCTCTCGCCGCGCCGGTACAGCTCGCCGCAGATCAGGGCCGTCTCCTCGCCCGTCTCGGGGCGGATGTCGAAGGTGGCCAGGGGCTCGCCGTCGGCCGTCGCGTCGTACAGCAGGATGCTGAGGGAACGTACGCGGTCGAACGTGACGCCGTCCGCCGAGGCGACCAGCAGGATCTGGCCGACGCCGGACTCGACGCCGGAGAGATCCGCCTGGATGGTGTCGGTGAGGCCCTCGGCGACGCGCTTCTTGCCGAGCCGCCACACCTTTCCCGAAGGATGCCGGGGCTGGTTGTAGAAGACGAAGTCCTCGTCGGAGCGCACGCGGCCGTCGAGACCGAGGAGCAGCGCCGAGGCGTCGACGTCCGGGACCCCCTGACCGGGGGTCCAGCGCAGCACGGCGCGCACCGTGGTGGCCTTCAGCGGGACGTTCGACCCCTTCAGCATCGCGTGCGTCATGCGGTCATCCTGCCTTCTCGGGCCTGCTCACGACAATGCGGGGTACCCGGGTGCCCCGCACACGCCGCGCGGGACTGTCCGGGTCCGGGTTACCTGAAATTCATGACCGGTGGGAACTCCGGACATGGATCCCTACGTACTATTACCGGCCACCTCTTGCCGAATCCACCGCCTTACCTTGCATCACGGGGGAGACTTATGCGTCATTTCGGGCACCTCGCCCCTGAGGTGCGGCACCGCCTCTTCCACCGGGAGCCGTGCGTCTTCGACGCCGGCTCCCCGGCCAGGCTGCTCTCCGCCGCCCTGGGCGCCACGCTCTACAGCCCGGCCACCCGGCCCCGGCTGGCGGACGACGTCGTCAAGCAGACCGAGCGCGGCGTCGTGTCGATGGTGCTGTGCCTGGAGGACTCCATCGGCGACGAGGACGTCGTGGCCGGCGAGGAGAACCTCGTCCGGCAGTTCGCCGACCTCGCCGCCCGGCCCGGCCTGGATCTGCCGCTGCTGTTCATCCGGGTGCGCACCCCCGAGCAGATCCCGGACCTGGTACGGCGCCTGGGAGCCACCGCCGAGCTGCTCAGCGGGTTCGTGTTCCCCAAGTTCACCGAGGAGCGGGGCATCCCCTTCCTGGAGGCTCTGGCGGGCGCCGAGGCGGCGAGCGGCCGCCGGCTGTTCGGCATGCCCGTGCTGGAGACGCCCGAGCTGATGTACCGCGAGTCGCGGGTGGAGGCCCTGGAGGGCATCGCCCGCGCCGTCGACAAGTACCGCAGCCGGGTCCTCGCGCTGCGCCTGGGCGTGACCGACTTCTGCTCGTCGTACGGGCTGCGCAGAGCGCCCGACATGACCGCCTACGACGTCCAGATCGTCGCCTCCGTGATCGCCGACGTCGTGAACATGCTGGGCCGCGCCGACGGGACCGGGTTCACGGTGACCGGTCCGGTCTGGGAGTACTTCCGGGTGCCCGAGCGCATGTTCAAGCCGATGCTGCGGCACAGCCCCTTCCTGGAAGGGCAGGCCGTGGAGCTGCGCGAGAGACTGATCGAGCACGCGATGGACGGGCTGCTGCGCGAGATCTCCCTCGACCACGCCAACGGTCTGCTCGGCAAGACCTGCATCCATCCCTCGCACGTGCCGGCCGTGCACGCGCTGTCCGTGGTCAGTCACGAGGAGTACAGCGACGCGGCGGACATCCTGCGGCCGGAACGCGGCGGTGGGGGTGTACTGCGGTCGCAGTACACGAACAAGATGAACGAGGTGAAACCGCACCGCGCCTGGGCCGAGCGCACCATGCTCCGCGCGGAGGTCTTCGGCGTCGCCCACGAGGACGTCAGCTTCGTCGACCTGCTCGCCGCCGGCATACCCGGCTGAACACCCACCTCATCCACAAGGGACGCATGAACAACGCAGTGAACAACGGGCACGACGCGATCTGGTCCGGGACCTGGGTCGCGGAGCGGCTCGGCGTCGAGCTCGTCGGCGACGACACGCTGACGGACCTGCTGGGGCTGGCGCTGCGGCGCAATCCCAAGCGGGCCCATCTGCTGGTCTCCCACGTGCTGGGCAAGCACATCCCGCAGTCCCCGTCCGTCGTGCACGGGCACGGCTTCGCGCTCGGCCGCCGGGTGCGCGAACTCCTCGGCGCCGAGGAGGCGGCCCGCGCGGTGGTCCTAGGCTACGCGGAGACCGCCACCGGCCTCGGCCACTGCGTCGCCGACGGTCTCGGCGCCGCCCCCTACCTGCACTCCACCCGCCGCCCCGTGGCGGGCGTCGTCACGGCGGGCGGGTTCGAGGAGTCCCACTCCCACGCCACCTCCCATCTGCTGCTCCCGGAGGACCCGTCGCTGCTGGTCGGGGACGGCCCGCTGGTCCTGGTCGACGACGAGTTCTCCACCGGCAACACGGTCCTGAACACGATCCGGGCCCTGCACGAGCGGTATCCGCGTCGGCGCTACGTCGTCGTCGCCCTCGTCGACATGCGCACGGCGGCCGACGCGGGCCGGCTGTCGGATTTCGCCCGCGAGATCGGGGCCCGGGTGGACCTGGTCGCCACCGCCTCCGGCACGGTGCGGCTCCCCGAGGGAGTGCTGCACAAGGGGCAGGAGCTGGTGGCGCGGTACGAGGCCGGGGGCGCCGACCTCGGAGCCGGCTCCGGGGCCGCCTCCTCCCGGACCTCGGGCGGTGACCCACGCGGCTCCGCCGCGGCGACGCCCCCGGCCCCGGCGCACCCGCTCCCGGACGGCGACCGCACCCCGCGGACGGGCCCCCGGTCCCACCTGACCCGCGTGGACGTGGGCTGGCCCCGGGGGCTGCCCGACGGCGGCCGGCACGGGTTCACCCCGGCGCACCGGGACCGGCTGGAGGCGGCCCTCCCCGCCATGGCGTCCCGCCTCGCCGAGGCGATACCCGAGAACGCCGCCCGCGTCCTCGTGCTCGGGTTCGAGGAGCTGATGTACGCGCCCCTGCGTCTCGCTCAGCAACTGGAGCGGACCGTCGCCGCCGACGTCCGCTACTCGACCACCACCCGCTCGCCCGTCCTCGCGGTCGACGACCCGGGATACGCGATACGCAGCCGCCTCGTCTTCCCGGCCCACGACGACCCGGCCGACGGCCCCGGCGAGCGCTATGCCTACAACGTCGCCGGCGCGGGCTTCGACGCCGTCGTCGCCGTCGTGGACTCCGTGGCCGACACCCGGGAGCTGCACGCCCCGGACGGCCTCCTGTCCCGGCTCGCCGCGCACACGCCGCACGTGGTCCTCGCGGTCGTCCCCTCGTACGTCCCCGAGCCGCTGTACGCAGCCGCCCTGCCTGAAGAGAGACCCGCCATGCTGCCCGACCCCCTCCGCGGCCCCGCCTTCTCCTCGTACGCGCCCGAGGAGGTCGGCTGGCTGCTCCAGGACCTCTCGGACGTGACGCTGGAGGCGCCGACCGAGGAGCGGGAGGAGGCCATCCAGAGCGGCGGCGCGCACTACGCCGAGTCGCTGCCCGTCGAGTACCAGCCCAGCGAGCAGTACCAGGAGCTGTTCCACGCCGCCCTGGAGACCTCGGCGGCGCGGATCGCGCAGGCCGTGGGCGTCGTCACGGACGCTGTGATCGCGGAGCGGTCGCCGAGGCCCGTCCTGGTCTCGCTGGCCCGGGCCGGCACCCCCGTCGGCGTGCTGATGCGCCGCTGGGCGCAGTTCCGGCACGGACTCGACCTGCCGCACTACGCCGTGTCGATCGTGCGCGGCCGGGGCATCGACGCCAACGCGCTGCGCTGGCTGGCCGCGCATCACGACCCGCGGGACGTCGTCTTCGTGGACGGCTGGACCGGCAAGGGTGCGATCACCCGGGAACTGGCCGCGGCGATCGAGGACTTCGAGGCGGGCGGCGGCGCGGCCGGCTTCGACGCGGAGATCGCGGTGCTGGCCGACCCGGGCTCGTGCGTGCGCACGTACGGCACCCGCGACGACTTCCTCATCCCGTCCGCCTGCCTCAACTCGACCGTGTCGGGGCTCGTCTCGCGGACCGTGCTGCGGGCCGACCTGGTCGGGCCGGACGACTTCCACGGCGCGAAGTTCTACCGCGAGCTCGCCGGCACGGACGTCTCGGTGGCCTTCCTGGACGCGATCGCCGCCCGCTTCCCGGAGGTCGCCGACGCGGTCGACGGCGCGGTGAAGGAGCTGCTGGCCGGCGACCGCACCCCGAGCTGGGAGGGCTGGGCGGCGGTCGAGCGGATCAGCGAGGAGTACGGCATCCACGACGTGAACCTGGTCAAGCCGGGCGTCGGCGAGACCACCCGGGTGCTGTTGCGCCGGGTGCCGTGGAAGATCCTGGCGCGGGCCGGGGCGGGCGCCGACCTGGACCACGTGCGCCTGCTCGCGGAGCAGCGAGGAGTGCCCGTCGAGGAGGTCGGCGACCTCCCGTACACCTGTGTGGGGCTCATCCACCCGCAGTACACCCGCGGCGCGACCGGCGCCGACGGCAAGGCGGTGGCGGTCTGATGCCGGTTCTGGTGGCGAGCGACCTCGACCGGACGCTCATCTACTCGGCGGCCGCCCTGGCGCTGACCATGCCGGACGCCCGGGCGCCGCGGCTGCTGTGCGTGGAGGTCCACGAGGCGAGGCCGCTGTCGTTCATGACGGAGACGTCCGCGCAGCTGCTGACCGACCTCGGCGACACGGCCGTCTTCGTGCCGACGACCACCCGCACGCGCAAGCAGTACCAGCGCATCAACCTGCCGGGCCCGCCGCCGAAGTACGCGATCTGCGCCAACGGCGGCCACCTCCTCGTCGACGGGGCGACCGACCAGGACTGGCACGCGTCCGTGCTCGCCCGGCTGGGCGCGGAGTGCGCGCCGCTCGCGGAGGTGCAGGACCACCTGACGAGGACGGCCGACCCGCTCTGGCTGCGCAAGCAGCGCATCGCCGAGGACCTCTTCGCCTACCTGGTCGTCGAGCGTGAGCTGCTGTCAGAGGAGTGGGTGAAGGAACTCGCGGTCTGGGCCGAGAACCGCGGCTGGACGGTGTCCTTGCAGGGCCGCAAGATCTACGCCGTGCCCAAGCCGCTGACGAAGAGCGCGGCCGTGCGCGAGGTGGCCCGCCGCACCGGCGCCGACCTGACGCTGGCGGCGGGCGACTCGCTGCTCGACGCCGACCTGCTGCTGGCCGCGGACCGGGGCTGGCGGCCGGGGCACGGCGAACTGGCCGACGCGGCCTGGACGGCCCCGCAGATCACCGCCCTGCCAGAGCGGGGCGTGCTGGCCGGCGAGCGCATCCTGCGGGAGTTCCTGAAGGGCTCGCGGATCGGATAGCGGGCCGGGCGCTGTCCGATCCGGCCGGTGCGCCCGCGCGCCCGCGTGCCGTCGGCGCGGTCAGCCGCAGCAGCCGCCGCCGCAGCAGCCGCCCCCGCCTCCGCCCCCGCCGCCGGACCCGGGCGCGGGGGCGGACTTCGTGCCGCCCACGGCGACCGTTGAGAGAAGCTTCACTGTGTCGTCGTGGCCGGCGGGGCAGCCGGCGGGGTCGGCGGACTGCGCCATGGGACGGCTCAGTTCGAAGGTGTCGCCGCAGGTCCGGCAGCGGTACTCGTAGCGAGGCATGCCGTCAGACTAAGGCCCTATGCTCGGTGGCGGCGTCAGCAATTCGACCCCTGTTCACTTCTGTCGATCTCGTGTGTGGAGAATTTGCGAAGAGCGCTGGTAATTTGAGAGCGCCGTGTTCAACCCCGAGGTCGTGCGGGTTCGAGGATCGCGGCCGCGTCAACGGCAACCATGTCAGGCCCTCGTCAGTCTGTACGTCTGCCCGCGAGCAATACGGAATGCGGAGGGAGACGCGTCGTGACACAGGCGGGGCAGGGGGAGGAGCCCCAAAAGCCGGACGAGACCATGCAGTTGAAGGTCCCCGCCTCTTTCAGGGCGGACGAGACCATGCAACTGCGGGTATCCGATATACCGGCGGTTCCGGACATGTCCGATGAGGAGGCCGACGGGAAAGCGCGTTCTTCGAAGAACAGGCGAAAGGCGCCCCGTCTCTCGCCCTTTGTCCGCGTCTGGGCCGCTATAGGCCCGCGGCTGGCTCCGCTCCTTGCTGTTCTGACGCCGTATGTGGCTCGTGTCACGCCGTACGCCCGCAGGCTGCGTCCGCTGTATCCGCGCCCCGGCCGAACCGACTGGCGGCGCTGGATACCCTCCTGGCGGCAGTGGCTCGGCGGCGTCCTCGCGTCCATAGGACTGAGCAGCATGCTCCTGGTCGTGGCCTACGCGGCCACCGACATACCGGACAACCTCAACTCCTACGCCACCCAGCAGGACAACGTGTACTTCTGGGCCGACGGCACGCCGATGGCCCGCACCGGATGGGTCCAGCGCCAGGCGATGCCGCTGAAGGACATCCCCGAGGACGTCCGCTGGGCGGTGCTCGCCGCCGAGAACGCCAGCTTCTACAGCGACCCCGGCATCTCCTTCAAGGGCATCAGCCGCGCCCTGTTCCGCACCATCGGCCAGGGCGACACCCAGGGCGGCTCGACGATCACCCAGCAGTACGTCAAGAACGTCTACCTGAACCAGAACCAGACGGTCAGCCGCAAGTTCACCGAGGCGATGATCGCCCTCAAGCTCGACAACCAGATGAGCAAGGACGACATCCTCGAGGGCTACCTCAACACCAGCTGGTTCGGCCGCGGCACCTACGGCATCCAGCGCGCCGCCCAGGCCTACTACGGCAAGGACGTCAGCGAGCTCAACGCCAGCGAGGCCGCCTTCCTCGCCTCCCTGCTCAAGGGAGCCGGCCTCTACGACCCCACCCTCGGCCCGGCCAACCGCGCCCGCGCCGTCGAGCGCTGGTCGTGGACCCTGGACCGGATGGTCGACATCGGCAAGCTGTCGAAGGCCGAGCGCGCGAAGTACACCAAGTTCCCCGAGCCGCTCAAGTCCAACCCGCTGTACGACACCGGTGAGCAGAGCGACTACCTGGTGGAGCTGGCCTCCCAGTACGCCAAGAAGGCCGGCAACATCTCCGACAAGGACTACGACCTCGGCGGCTACCAGATCTACACGACGTTCGACAAGAACCGTGAGACCCAGCTCACCGACGCCGTCACCAAGGCCCGCAAGAAGGCCCTGAAGGACGACCCGAAGAACGCCGAGAACGCGCACTTCGGCGCCTCCTCGGTGGCCTCCGACGGACGGATCCTCGCCGTCTACGGCGGCCCCGACCACCGTACGCAGGGCTACAACGAGTCCAACGCCACGACCGTCCCCGCCGGATCGGCCTTCCAGCCGTTCGTGTACGCGGCCGGTCTGGAGCACGGCGTCCACAAGACCCGCGGCGGGGACACCGAGACGGTCACCGGGCAGTCGCTGTACGACGGCGACAACCTGGTGCCCGTCACGACGCCCGAGGGCCCCTACTGGGACCGCAGCGGCAAGAAGGCGGCCGCCAAGAACGACGGCGGCAAGTCCTACGGGCAGATCTCCCTGCACCGCGCGCTGGAACTGTCGGTGAACACGCCGTTCATGCAGCTCGGCATGGACACCGGACTGGACGTCGTGCGCTCCACCGCCGAGCGGTCCGGGCTGCTGCCCTCCAGCTTCGGGGCCCAGGTGCCCGCGCTGTCCACGGGCAGCGTCACGCCCAGCGCGATCCGCATGGCGAGCGGCTACTCCACCTTCGCCGCGGGCGGCAAGCACACCGAGCCCTACTCGGTGCGCCTGATCACCAAGAACGGCACCAAGATCGCCCTGGAGACGCCGACCGCGAACCGGGCGTTCGGCGCCGAGGTGGCCGAGGAGGTCAACTCCGCGCTCGCGGACTCCTTCCGCAGCGCCCACCCGGGCGACGTGCCCGCCTCGCAGGCGCAGTCCTCCCGGACCGGATCGCTCGGCCAGGTCACCGGTAAGGCGGGCACTACCCAGAACGACACCGCCGCCTGGTACGTCGGCACGGCCAAGACCGTGTCCACGGCGGTCGTCGTCTACCGCATCGACCTCGGCAAGAGCCTCGAACCGCTTCCCCTGAAGGGCATCGCCGGCACGGCGGACGACAGCGTTCCGTACCGCATCTGGTCAGGTGCCATGAGCCCGCTCGGCTGACCACCGAACCGGGCACCCGCGCCCCCGAACCCCGGAGAATGATCCGCACATGAAGTCACCGTCGGGCCGCCGCCGCAAGGCCGTGGCAACGCACCGCCCCGCTGCCACCCATCCCGGGTTCCTGACGCTGGCCGCGCTCCTCGTCGTCGCGTCCCTCGTGGCCGGCTACCTGGTGCTCGACCGGACTTCCAACACCCAGCCGACCGCGTCCGCGGGGGACAGCAAGAAGGCGTCCGCGGACGCCGCCAAGGAGCCGGCGTGGGACGGCAAGACCCATGTCCTCGGGGACGGTTCCACCTCGTACACCGGGCCGCAGACGGGGCGGCTGAAGCCGGTCCGGCTCAAGCCCGGCGAGAAGCCCCCGCAGTTCGTGGTGTTCTCCTGGGACGGCGCACTGCAGGGCGACGACGGTCTCTTCGAGCACTACCGCAAGCTCGGCGAGGAGTACAACGCGAACATGACCTTCTTCCTCACGGGCATCTACCTGCTGCCCAAGAGCAAGAAGGACCTGTACTCCCCGCCGCAGCACCCCGTCGGGTCGTCCGCGATCAGCTTCCCGACCGACGAACACATCCGCACCACGCTGGAGCAGCTCGGCGAGGCGTGGAAAGAAGGCAACGAGATCGGCACCCACTTCAACGGCCACTTCTGCGGAGCCAAGGGCGGCGGCTTCTGGAGCGTCGACGAGTGGAAGTCCGAGATCGACCAGTTCTACAAGTTCGTGGAGCACTGGAAGACCAACACCGGCTACACGGACATCCCGCCGCTGCCCTTCGACTTCAAGAAGGAGGTCGCCGGCGGCCGGGCGCCCTGCCTGGAGGGCCAGGCCAACCTCCTGAAGGCCGCCAAGACCTACGGCTGGCGCTATGACGCCAGCTCCTCGGGCGACTTCCAGATCTGGCCCGCGAAGAAGAACGGCCTGTGGGACTTCCCGCTCCAGGCGCTCCCGTACGACGGCGGCAAGTACCAGGGCCTGTCCATGGACTTCAACTTCCTGGCCAACCAGTCCGACGGCGAGCCCGAGGGCGACCCCGCCAAGTACCCGCAGTGGGAGCAGCAGACGCTCGACGCCTACATGGCGGGCTTCAACCGGGTCTACTACGGCAGCCGGGCCCCGCTGTTCATCGGCAACCACTTCGAGGAGTGGAACGGCGGCATCTACATGAGGGCCGTCGACGAGGTCATCAAGAACGTGTGCACCAAGAAGGGCGTCAAGTGCGTGTCCTTCAAGGAACTGTCCGACTGGATGGACGTCCAGTCCCCCGCGACGCTGGAGCGGCTGCGCAGCCTGGATCCGGCCCAGAATCCCGACTGGTCGACAGTCGTGAAGTGACCGGCCGGGGGGCGGTGTTGACGTAACCAAACCTCAACCACGCCCCCCTTCACAAGAGCCACACACTCCGTGCAAGGATGCCCTCCCGGCATCCCACCGCCGGGGCAAGAGGGGAAACATCAGTGAAGTCAAGGAAATTGAGCGGCACGCGCCGCCGCGTCACGATACTCGGGGCAGCCGCGACCTCGGTCGTCGCCGGAGTCGCACTGCTGCCCAACTGGTCCGCGGGCGCCGCGGTCATCGACGACCCCACGGTCGACGCGCGGACCAAGGCCACCTTCCAGCAGCTCGCCGACGCGGTCTTCACCGACCGCACGGACGCGCTGGTCACCGGCGCGCAGGGCGACCGCGCCAAGCCGCTGACCAACGGCTTCTCCGGCGGCGTCAAGCTGTCCTCCGCCACGGCCCGCACCGAGGACGCCACGCTGTCCTCCCTCGGGCAGCGCAAGGACAAGCTGGCGAAGGCCGGCGAGAAGTACAGCAAGGCCACCACCACCGTCACCCTGAACGCCACCCGCGTGACGGGCCGCACGGCCAAGGCGGACGTCACCGAGACCACGACCCTGACCTACGCGCAGGCCCGCGGCAACGCGCCGAAGAGCACCGGGTTCCAGGCCAAGCACGAGCTGACGTTCAAGGCCGACCGGCAGGGCAACTGGCAGCTCACCACCATCAAGGACACCGACCAGGGTGGCCTCGCGGTGAACACGCTGTCGAAGCCGGTCTCCGTGAAGACGGCCAAGGCCGACGACACCATGCCGAACGCCCAGCGCGCGGCGACCAGCTGGAACCCGCCCGCCGTCCCGAAGACCGGCACCGCCTACGACTACAAGGCGATGGCGGCCTACGCCGAGAAGTACGTGTACTCCTACAACAAGGACTACCCGGACTTCAACAACCACACCGCGGGCGGCGACTGCACCAACTTCGTCAGCCAGTCCCTGAAGGCCGGCGGCTGGAAGCACGTCCCGGGCTACGTGTACGACTACACCAAGTGGTTCGGCAACGCCGACATCCAGTCGGACTCGTTCATCGGCGTCAACGAGTGGTCCTGGTTCGCGCAGAACTCCAAGCGCACCACCCCGCTCGCCAACGTGTACCAGCTGGAGGTCGGCGACGTCCTCCAGATGGACTTCGACCGCGACGGGTCCAAGGACCACACGATGATCGTCACCGCCAAGAGCAACGGCGTCCCGTACGTGACGTACCACTCGAACAACACCCTGCGCAGGTCGGTGGCGAGCCTCGTCTCGTCCTACCCGACCGCGTACTTCTACGCCTACCGCACCTGATCGGACGACGGGGGCGACGAGGGAGGCCCGTTCTCCCCGAGCTCCCGTCGGCGGACCTGCTCATCCTCCGCGAGGTCGGGGTGGCGGGACCGCCAGTAGGGGTTGTCGTGCGGCAGGGCGGATCCCACCCTGCCGTACATCCCGAAGACCATCAGCAGGATCCCGATCACGAAGCTGAGCATGCAGTTCTGGATCCGGAAGGCCAGGAAGTTGTAGTCCGTCTCCAGCAGGGCCATGTTCAGGAACCCGCTGAGGATGAACAGGACGCCGAGGATCATGTTCAGCGTGGACGCGAAGTTCCCGCCGATCACCATGCCCACGAAGAGCAGCAGGCCCACGCCCACCGACAGCCAGCTGAGCGCGCCGTTGGTGTTGAGGCTCCACACCTGGTCCCCGCCGGTGTCGAAGAAGCCGATCTTGTCGATGACACCGAAGATCCCGAACACGAGCAGCCCCAGGCCCATGAGCCCGGCGCCGATCCGGTAGACCAGGTTCAGCCGGTGGTCGAGCGGCAGATGGTCGTCGAACCTGACACGCCGCCTGGACTCGGATCGCACCGAGTGTGTGGCCATCTCCGCCTCCCGCAGGGTGAGACATGCCGGCGTGGGTCCAGCCGGCGTGGAACAAACCGACGTGGTGCTTCACGACGCGGGGCACGCCGACGTCGGGCACGACGACGTCGGCGTACCGACGTGGGACGTGCCGGTGGGGTCCTGCCCATCTCAATATCCGCCCGCCCCGCGCCGCGGGCAACGCAGGGCCTCGGCCGGGCGTCAGCGCCCGGCGCCGCGCTCCTCGCGGATGCGGGCCACCACGTCGGCCACCGCCCGCCGGACGGCCTCCGTCTCGGTCAGGAAGTGCCAGTAGTCGGGGTGCCGGCCCTCCAGCGTGACGACCGCCCGCTCCAGCCGGGCCACCGCGTCGTCCAGCGGACGCGCGTGCCGCGGGTCGGGAGTGCTGCGACCCGTCATGGCCAGCCGCTGGGCGTCCCGGATCGCGAACCTGGTCCGGTCGATCTCCGCCTGCGGATCCTTCTGGACGGCGTTCAGCCTGGTCAGCCTGTCCCCGGCGGCCGAGACCGCCTCGTCCGTGGTGTTCAGCAGGGCCCGCGCCGTCGACAACAGCGCCGTGGCGTCCGGCCAGCGCTGCGCGTCGCGTGCCGCCTGCGCCTCCCTCAGCCTGGCCTCGGCCTGCCGGATGTGCTCCCCGGCCTGGTCGGGCACGTGCTGGAGGTCCTGCCAGCACGCGGCCGAGAAGCGCCGCCGCAGCTCGCTCAGGATCGGCTCCACCTGCTCCGAGCGGGTCGTCAGCGCCTGCGCGCGGGTACGCAGCGAGACCAGCCGGTGGTCGGTCTCGGCTGCCCGTTCCGGCAGCCGCTGGGCCTCCGCCCGGACCGCCTCGGCCTCCCGCGAGACCCGCTCCGCCCGCTCCAGCGTGAGCGGCACCCCGTGCCGGCCCGCACCCTGGTTCAGTTTCGTCAGCTCGGGCGCCAGCGCCGCCAGCCGCGCCGCGAGATCGTCCGCCCGCAGTCCGCTCTCCCGCGCGGTGTCCAGCGCGTTCGACGCCGCCAGCAACGCCTGCCGGGCCCGCTCCACGGCGGGCGCGAGGCGGGCCAGCTGGGTCTCCGCCTTGCCGAGCAGCGGGCCCAGACCCTCGGCGAACCGGTCCAGCTCCTGCTTGACGCGCACCAGCTCGTCCTTGGCGCGGGTCAGCTCGGTGCGCGCCCGGGAGGCCGCGGCGGCCTCCAGGTCGTCCCGGTCGAGATCGACGGCGTCGACGGCGTCGATGTACTGGCTGCTGGCCTCGTCGATGCGCCTGCCGACGGCCTCGAAGCCGGACACCGCGCGGCGGGCGGCCGGGGTGTCGTCCACCGCCCTGATCGTCTCGATCGAGATCCGCAGGTCGCGCTGGGCGCTGTCCAGCTCGTAGAACGCGGTCGCCGCCGCGTCCTTCGCGGCCTGGGCCTCCGCCCGCTGTCCCTCCGCCCGCCCGCCGAACCAGCGCCGGGTGCCGCCGCCGGCGAACGCGGCGGGCAGCACGAGGGCGAGCGCGAGGGGGAGGGCGACGAGGGCCAGGGAATCTGCCAGAGCACGGGCAGGGGCATGGGCACGGTCGCGGGCATGGGCGCGCGGCTTCGACGGCGAATACGGCTGCGCTGGTGTCGCCGTCACATCCCTCTCCCGTGCTGTGATCCGCCCTGCCAGGTGTCATTCTCCCACCCGGTGAAGACGAACACACGGGCCCTTCAGTTCGCTTTCGTCACCGTGACTTTGCCGTCGGTGGTGCGGGCGCTCACCACGTGCGCGCTGGAGGCGTCGCGGGGGACGGACACGTCCACTCCGCCGTCGTCGGTCTTCGTGGTCACCCGGTAGGCGGCCGCGGGCAGGGCGATCGTCACGGATCCGTCCTTGCTGACGGAGTCCACCCGGTCCGGCACGGTGCTCAGGGCAAGACGCACCGAGCCGTCCTCGGTGCGCGTGAGCACCGAGCGCGAGGAGACCTCGGCGCGCACGGAGCCGTCCTCGGTGCGCAGGTCCAGCGGCCCGCTGGAGTCGCTGACGTGCACGGCGCCGTCCCGGGCGTGCACGCTCAGCGCCTCCCGGAAACCCCGCGCGCGGACGCTGCCGTCGTCGTCCTCGACCCTGACGGCGACGCCCCGGGGCACCTCCACGCGGTGCTTGGCGGAGCAGTCGGCGATCACGCCCGAACAGTGCACCCGCAGCGTCAGCCGGTCGTCCTTCATCGACCAGGTCACCTTCGGGCCCTCGCCGACGGTGACGGACCCCTCGAACCACCGGGTGACCGCGACCGCGCCCGTCTTCGCCGCGTCCGACGCGACGATCTCCAGCGCCGAGTCGTCCGAGTCGATCGTCAGGGTGGGGCCCTTCAGGGCGAAGGAACGGTGGTCGGGGTGTTCGTCATCGTCGGCGGAGGCGCCGCAGCCGGTGACGCCGGCGGCGAGGGCCACGACGACCGCGGGGACGAGGAACGCGCGGGCGGAAAGGGTCGTACGGGCCATGGCGGTCTCCCCCTGGGCTGGTGACGATGCGCTCACGACCCTAGGGAGACCGGGCGCGCCGGACGATCCGGCACGCTCCCGGACGTGGGGTGGGGTTAACCCCCCACATGCGTTTGCGGGGCACCGCCCAGGGCGATGTAGGCTGTCGACTCGTCTCGGGTGCGTAGCTCAGGGGTAGAGCGCCTGCCTTACAAGCAGGATGTCGGCGGTTCGAAACCGTCCGCGCCCACCGAGGAAGACGCCCGACGCCAGGCGTCGTCGACCGCGGCCCTCCGGAATCCTCCGGAGGGCCGCGGTCGTCTACTCGCACCTGGCACGGCCGCACCGAGCGCGGCCGCACGGTTGCACCGACGGCCCGGCGGTCAGTAGTTGGCGTTGGCGAGGATCTCGCCGTCCTTGCCGTAGACGGTCACCAGGCCGTTGTCGGACTCGTAGCACGAGGCGAACGCGGAGGCGATCAGTTTGCCCTCGCCCTGATGAGGGCCCGTCAGTCCGCCGGAGAAGTCCGTGAACACCTCCGGAGCATCGAGGATGTCGTTCCGCTGCTCCGCGCCGGTGACCTTGGTGACGTGCTTGACCGCGGCCTTCTCGGTGGGCGTTCCGCTCTTGGCGACGCAGGCCTGGAACTCCTCGGCCCGGGTCCGGGAGCGCTCGGCCGGTGACTTCTCCCGCGCGGAGCTTTCGTTCGCAGAGCCTTTCTCCGCGCCGGCGACGGCCTTCTCCTTCTTGCTGTCGTCGGTCGAACCGCCGCCTCCGCTCGCCGCCACGGCGATGACGATGACGACGAAGAGGACCAGAATGCCGGCGCACCCGAGACCGGCGATCTTGCCGACGCTTCGCTTCCTGGGCTCCTGGGGCGGGTACGGCGGCTGTGGCTGCGGCGGGTACTGCTGGCTCATGGTGCCCCCTGGGGTGAACGTGACTTCCAGGTGAATAACAGGGCGAAGGAGCCGCTCGGTTGCCGCTGGGGGCGGCATTCACCCGATCGGGGTGCCCGACGTCAGCCGTGGTCCGGGAGCGGGGCCTCGTGGGCGTGCTTGAGGTTCATCCGGGCGTCGACCCGGTCGGCGACGGTGACCTCGGACCAGAAACGGTGGCACGTCACGAACACCGCCAGCTCGTGCTCCCGGCGGCGCAGCTTCTCCACCTCGGCCTGTTCGTCGGCCGTCCAGCCGGGGGAGGCGGGGCGCTCCGCCTTGCGCCAGCCCCCGGCGTCGCTGAAACCGTCCAGGGGCTCGACCGACCAGGGGAGCCGCTTCAGCAGGGCCGACAGCTCGGCCCGGACCTGATGCAGCTCCTCCTGACCGGCGCGCAGGTCGCTGGGAAAGTCATAGGTCGTAGCCACACGACAATGGTACGCCTGTTCGAATTTGAGTCGCGAGCTTCTTCGGGGTGTTCGCGTGAACGTCTGTTCGATCGAAGGTCAGTCGTCGAGCGCGGGGAGCCTGGCGGCCGGGGGCGCGGCGCAGGCGGGGGTCCCGCCGGGCAGCCGGTGACGGTTGCGGGACACCCAGCGGTAGACGATGCGGGCGCAGCCGCGGACGCCGGGCAGCCGCAGGACGGCCGACACCGCGCGGTACCCGGCGGACGGCGAGGAGCCCAGCCAGCGGGCCAGGGCGTCCGGCCCGCCCGCGAGGACCGTGGCGCCGCGCAGCAACAGAACCTCCCGGTCCAGCCGCGCGCGATGCGGCGCGGTCGACTCCTCGGGCAGAAACTGCCACGGAACCGCTTCCAGCGTCGGTGCGGCCACGGACCGGACGCGGTCGACGGAGGACTGGCAGAAGCCGCAGTCCCCGTCATAGGCGAGCACGGGAGGCGCGGAGCCCGGCTCCGGTGCGGTGGCTCGCCGTTCATTCACGGTTCGCCCGTCCACGTCTCGCCCGTCCACGGTTCGCCCGCTCACGTCTCGTCCGTCCACGGGTTCTCCCTGCGCCGTCGTCCCGCACGGCCGAGGACCGGGACGGGGCGGCGCCCGACGGCGGCCTCGGTGCGTTCGGCGGCGATCGTACTGCGGTCGAACGCCGCTGTCAGACCCTGGCCCTAGGGTGGGGACATGGACGGATCGGGTGTGGAACGGGTGCGGTTGAACCCCTGGTCGGAGGGCGACTTCTGGCTGCTGCGGCGGGCCAACAGCCCCGAGATGACCGAGCACCTGGGCGGACCGGAGAGCGAGCAGAAGCTCGCCGACCGGCAACGGCGATACGTCGAACCGTTCGCCGGCCGCATGTACCGGATCACGCTCGCGGACGGCGGGGAGAGCGTCGGCTCGATCGGTTACTGGGAGCGCGAGTGGCGGGGCGGGACGGTGTGGGAGACGGGCTGGGGCATCCTGCCCGAGTTCCAGGGTAGAGGCCTCGCCGCCACGGCGGCCCGGGTGCTGGTGGACGTCGTCCGGCAGGCGGGCGGGCACGACGCGTTGCACGCGTTCCCCGCCGTGGACCATCCCGCGTCCAACGGGGTGTGCCGCAAGGCGGGGTTCACGCTGCTCGGACAGGCGGACCTCGAGTACCCGAAGGGGAACTGGATCAGATCCAACGACTGGTTCGTCGATCTGCGCACCGGTTCCGTGACGGGATCCACCCCGGGTTCCGCGACGGATTCCACGACCGGCCAGGACGACCACGACCGGCCGGGATGACCATGACCGGCCGGGATGACCATGACCGGCTGGGGACGACCGGTCAGGACGGCCGGATCCAGGGGTGAGCCTCGGCCGGGCCTCGCGTCGCCCGCGCGGTGACGGGAGCGCGGTCGAGGCGTTCAGGAGGGAGACTCGGAGTATGTGCCGGAGTATCAAGACGCTGCGTCCGCCCGCGTTGCCCGAGGAGGCGACCGAGGACGAGATCCGCGCCGCGGCCCTGCAGTACGTGCGCAAGGTGTCCGGGTTCCGGGCGCCGGCCGAGCACAACCGGGAGGTGTTCGACACAGCGGTAGAGGCCGTCGCCGCGGCCACGGCGGATCTGCTGGACGGGCTGGAAGTGCGCGGGTCGCACCGCCCGACGGCCGCCTGACGGCTCCTTCCCGCTGTCGGCCCCCCGCCGCTTCCCGCCGTCGGCCACCGGCCTTCGGGATCCCGTCCCGTTGCCGCGTGCCCGAGAGGCGCGGCGCCGCATACGGCTTCCGCGGTGCAGCGCCGTGCCCGTGTCGGCGGGGAGCGTCTCCGCGCGGATCACGGGGAGCACGGGGACCGCAGCGATCGCGGGGATCGTGGTGTTGGTCGTAGTGGGGTGACGTTCGTCGGGGCGGTCCGTCACGCCGGCCGGCGGCGCATCACGAAGGCCGCGCCCGCGCCCGCGCCGAACAGGGCGAGCACCGAGACCCCCGTGGCCACCCAGGTGGCGCCCAGCCAGTGGGCGCCGAAGTAGCCGAGGGCGACGCTGTAGCCAGCCCAGGAGAGACCGGCGAGGGCGGACCAGGGGAGGAAGTCGCGCGGGCGACGATGGGCGGCGCCCGCGATGAGGGAGACGACGGAGCGGCCGGCCGGGGCGAACCGGGCCAGGACGACCAGTGCGCCGCCGCCCCGGGCCAGCGCGTCGCCGAGACGTTCCTGCGCGGTGGTCAGCCGGCGGGAGCGTGCGATCGCACGGTCCAGGCGCTCACCGCCGCGCCAGGCAAGCCGGTAGGCGACCAGGTCGCCCGCCACCGAGGCGGTCGTCGCGGAGAGGATCAGCACCATGATGTCCGGGACCCCGTGCGGGACCTGGCCGGTCGCCGCTCCCGAGCCCGCCGCCGCGGCCGTCGCCGCCGTGATGACGAGCACCCCGCTGGGCAGTACCGGAAGGAACACGTCGAGGAGGACCGACAGGCCCACCAACGCGTAGATCCATGGGCTGCCCAGCAGCGCCCCCACACTCTCCGACACCACCGCGTACTCCCCGTGTCTCCCCCGTGACGACCCGACATGCCGCTGTGTCGCGGGGGAGCGGCAGATGCGGCCAATGACAGCCATACAGCGTACGCGTGGAGTGTGACAGCGGATTCACCGGGGGCGCGTGTGTTCGGCACAGCACGTTCACGTGCGGGGCGTCCGTCCCACCGAGCGCCTGCATGACGGCCCGCACTTGACGGTCCGCGTGCGATGGCCCGCACATGACGGTCCGCGCGCAGCAACCCGCGCACACGGCCACCCGGGCGTCGAGGGGCCCGGGTGGCGCGCGTCGCGGCCGGGGTGGCCGGGCCGCGGAAAGCGTGTCCGGTTGCGGATCAGGCGGAGACGGCGGCCTTCCGCGTCGCCGGCTCCCGCTCCGGGCTCGTACGGCGCGGGAGGAAACGGTCCAGGCCGAGGGCGCCGGAACCGGTGAAGACCAGCAGCAGGAAGGCCCAGCAGAACATCGCGGAGGGCTCGCCGCCGTTCTGCATCGGCCACAGGGCGTGGCGCTGGTGCACGTCGAAGTAGGCGTAGGCCATGGAGCCCGAGGCCAGGAACGCCGCGGCCCGGGTGCCGAGGCCCAGCATGACCAGGGTGCCGCAGACGAGCTGGATCACGGCCGCGTACCAGCCGGGCCAGGTGCCGGCATCGACGGTGCCGCCTTTGCCGGCGGCGCCGCCGAGGACGCCGAACAGGGCCGCGGCGCCATGGCAGGCGAAGAGCAGGCCCACGACGATGCGGAAGAGGCCGACCACGTACGGCTGTGCGGAGTTGAGGCGAGCGGACATGGCGGGGAGTGCTCCTTCGGTGTCGGTCGGGCCGGTCCGAGAGCGGGGAGAGGACCGGTCGGTGGGGGTGGCGGTACCGAATCAGCGACTCACGGTAAGGGGGCCTGAACGATGCTTACAAGTTCAACTTTGGGCCATGACCTGGGGTTCGTCGGAAGCCTTCATCTCCTGGTCGCCGCACGTTGGGTGCCTCTCGCCCCCTGCGTCCACGTCCGAAAGTGTGACCGAATCCAACTCTGGGAGAGCGCGCACGACGGTCGTCCGGTGCGCACCCTCCCGAGCTCCTCTGGTTCAACCTCCTTGCCGGGAAGTGTTTCTGACGTTTGCTCAGTTCTCGGTGGCCGGTGGCGTCGCGTCACGCAGTGAGGTCGGAGTCCGTCACGGTCACCAGACGTCCGTCCCCGCGCGCCCGCTCCAGCCGTAGCCGGGCCGAACGGCCGCGCAGCGTGAGGGACATGAGCTGGTTGCCGAACCACGGTCCGCCCGTCCTGCGCCAGCTGACCGGCGGGCGGGGGCAGCGGCCGTGCCGGCGGAGCCTGCGGCCGAGCGCACGGGCCACCCCGCTCCACCCGAAACGGAAGCCCACCCGGATCGACTGTGGGACGGAGTTGTGCACGGGGGAGCAGGTGAGCTGGAGCACCCGCGCGTCAGGGCCCGTCCCGTCGGGCCAGCGGGGTTCCGCCGCGTACGCGTGGTGGACGTCTCCCGACAGCACCAGCACGCTCGCCGGCGCCCGTGTCCCCGTGCCGACCTCGGCGATCAGGTCCGCGAGCGCCGTGAACGACTCCGGAAAGGCCGCCCAGTGCTCCAGGTCCGCCCCGCGTCGCAGCTTCTCCCCGAACCGGGCCCAGCGCTCGCCGCGCTCGCCCCGGCACAGGGCCGCGTCCCATTCCTCGGCGTCGTGCACCAGGTGCGGCAGCAGCCAGGGCAGGGAGGTTCCGATCAAAAGGTGGTCGTAGGAGCCGGTGTCGTCCAGGGCCTGTTCGCGCAGCCAGGTCCGCTCGCCCGGGTCGAGCATCGAGCGCTCGTCCTCGTCCAGCACCCGGGCGGCCCGGCTGTCGACCATCAGCAGCCGCACCCGCCCGAAGTCGCGCCGGTAGCTCCACCGCACGGACGCGGGGTCGGTGTCGGCGCGGCCGGCGAAGTCACGCAGGAGGTCGGTGCCGTCGGCGGCCTCGCGCACGGCCGTGTAGAGCGCGTCGGCGGCCAGCTCGGCCGGGGTGAGGTTGCCGAGGTGCTGGTGCACCCAGTACGACATCAGGCCGCTCAGCAGCCGCTCGTGCCACCAGGGCGTGGCCCGCATGTCGGCCAGCCAGGAGGCGGAGGTGTTCCAGTCGTCGATGACGTCGTGGTCGTCGAAGACCATGCAGGTGGGCACGGTGGACAGCAGCCAGCGCACCTCGGGGTCGAGCCAGGACTCGTAATAGAGCCAGGTGTACTCCTCGAAGTCGGCGACCTCGGCTCCGGGCGCGTCCTCGAGGCCCCGGCGGGCGGCGATCTTCTCCTTGGTCGCGTCGGAGACCTCGTCGGCGTACACCTGGTCGCCCAACAGCAGCAGCACGTCGGGCCGTTCGGCCGTCGGGTCGGCGGCGAGCCGGGTGGCCAGGCTGTCCAGGGCGTCGGGGCCGACGGGGTCCTTGCCCCCGGCGGGGGGCGCCGCCCAGCGGCAGGAGCCGAACGCGACGCGCACCTCTGCGGCGTCGTCGGCGAGGGTGCGGATCTGGGAGGGCGGGAAGCGGGAGCCGGGCGGCGGCCAGACCGGGGCGTCGTCGAGGAGCACCTCGTACGCCGTCGCCGTGCCCGGGGTCAGGCCGCCGACCTCGATCAGGGCGTAGTGGTGGCCCGCCACCTGGAAGGTCGGGGCCGTGCCGCCGGCGCCGTCGGGGCAGCGCACCTCGGCGGTGCACGGGCGGCTCGCCTCGACCCAGACGGTCGCCGTCGCGCCGTCGGCGTATCTCAGCAGTGGTCCCAGCCGCAGTTCGGCCATGCGATCACCCTCCTCCGTCGCCCCGTACGGTACGGAACGACGGAGGTCCGCGGGGAGATCCCGGTAGTCAGGTTCGGTCTGGTTCGCTCATGTTCGCTCGGGTTCGGTCGGGCTGATTCGGGTCGGGCAGGGCTCGGCCGGGACCGGTCAGCAGTTGGCGAGGTGGCTCGTCAGCGCGCTCTTCTCGGCGGAGTCGACCGAGAGGTCGTAGTAGTACTTCACCTGCACCCAGGCGCGGACGTAGGTGCAGCGGTACGAGGTGAGGGACGGCATCCACTCGGCCGGGTCCTGGTCGCTCTTGGACTGGTTCACGTTGTCCGTGACGGCCAGGAGCTGCGGGCGGGTCACGTCGTTGGCGAAGGCCTGCCGCCGGGCGGTGGTCCATGCGCTCGCCCCGGAGTCCCAGGCCTCGGCGAGCGGGACCAAGTGGTCGATGTCGAGGTCGGAGGCGGCGGTCCAGGTGGCTCCGTCGTAGGGGGAGTACCAGGAGCCGCTGGTGGCGGTGCAGGCGGAGTTGGTGACGACGTTCGAGCCGTCCCGCTTGAGGACGTACTCGCGCGTGTTGCAGGTGCCGCTGATGGTGATCCAGGTGGGGAAGAGGTCGCGGCTGTAGCCGGTGCGGTTCTCGGTCTGCACGCTGAGGGAGGCCAGGTAGGTCCGGGCGGTGGCGGCGCTGACCGGGGTGGGCAGGGCTGCGGAGGCGGTCGGGGAGGTGAACAGTCCGACCGAGGCTATGAGGCAGGTGAGGGCGGCGAGTACGCTCAGCCGTCCACGCGCGTAGAACTTCGACATGCGGACTCCGTCGGGGAGGCGGGGTGGGAGTGCGGGCGGGGGAATGCTCGCGCTCGCGCATTGCGGGGAGATGTGCGCCGGATGAGAAGCTAATGACGCGAACATGACATGACAAGATGTGCGGCGGAACGATCTCCGCGAACGGCTGTGCGAGCCGTCTCGTACAATGGGGAGCGCAGAAGGGGAGTAGCTCTTCGCCGGACCGTCGACATACTGCTCAGCTCGTCTGAGCCGGCGCCCGGAGGCAGGCCCGTCGTACGGGTCGGCCGGCGAGACCTTCGGCAAGCAGTGCACACCCGTGCCGCACGGCACGGGTGACGTGTGCGCTGCCGTGCCGAGGTGTCTGGTTCGAAGTGCGCGGACTCTCGGCGGGGCGGCCCCCGACCGATTGAGGAACCTTGATCAGCATCACCGTGACGGCGGTCGTCTTCGGCGTCGTCTTCCTGGCCGAGCTGCCGGACAAGACCGCCCTGGCCGGCCTCGTCCTGGGCACCCGCTACCGCGCCTCGTACGTCTTCGCCGGGGTCGCCGCGGCCTTCGCGCTGCACGTCACGCTCGCCGTCGCGGCCGGCAGCGTGCTCACGCTGCTGCCGCAGCAACTCGTGCACGCCCTGACGGGCGTCCTCTTCCTGGGCGGCGCGGCCGTACTGCTGCTGAAGAAGGACGACGGCGAGGAGGAGATCCGGGGGCCCGAGGGCCAGTCGTTCTGGAAGGTCGCGGGCGCGGGCTTCATGCTGATCCTGGTCGCCGAGTTCGGCGATCTCACCCAGATCATGACGGCGAACCTCGCCGCCCGCTACGACGACCCGCTCTCCGTCGGCCTCGGCGCGGTGCTGGCGCTGTGGGCGGTGGCCGGACTCGGCATCGTCGGCGGAAAGGCGCTGATGAAGCGGGTGCCGCTGAAGCTGATCACGCGGATCGCGGCGCTGCTGATGCTGGCGCTCGGGGTGTGGAGCCTGTGGGAGGCGATCGCCGGCTGAGCTGAACGGCGGGTGAACGCCTCCCGGACCTTTCCCGCGTCCTGCCGGCGGGGGTGGCGGCGGGACCGCATTGTTTTGTACCGTGAGCAAACAAAGTGGCTCCCGCCCGTTTTCCCTGACCGGCGGGCGGGGCCGCCTTGTTCCCTGAGTATGCGGTCCCTACGTACAGGGTCCCTACGTACAGGGTCCCTACGTACAGGGTCCCTACGTACGCGGTCTCTACGTACGCGGTCTCTACGTACGCGGTCTCTACGTACGCGGTCTCTATGTACGGACCTGGAGCTTGTCCCCGCGCACCCGGAGCCCGTCCCTACGCATCTGGAGCTGCTGATGCCGGCCCTGACCGCCCGCGCCCTCCTGCTCGACATGGACGGCACGCTCGTGAACTCCGACGCCGTCGTCGAACGGATCTGGCGGCGCTGGGCCGAAGCGCACGGGCTCGACGGCGACGAGGTCATGCAGGTCGTCCACGGCCGGCAGGGCCACGCCTCGATGGCGGTCCTGCTGCCCGGCCGCCCCGTGCGCCTGAACCACGCGGACAACGCGCGGATGCTGGCCGAGGAGACCGCCGACATGGAGGGCGTCGTGCCGGTGCCCGGCGCGCCGGAGTTCCTCGCCTCGCTGCGGGGCGTCCCGCACGCGCTGGTCACCTCGGCGGACGTCCCGCTGTCCACGGCACGGATGGTCGCGGCCGGGCTCGCGCTGCCCGACGTGCGGGTCACCGCTGAGTCGGTCGGCGCGAGCAAGCCGGACCCCGAGGGCTTCCTCAAGGGCGCCGCCGAGCTGGGGACCGCCCCGGCGGAGTGCGTGGTGTTCGAGGACTCGGGGGCGGGCATCGCGGCCGGCCGCGCCGCCGGAATGCGCGTGGTGGGAGTCGGCCCGCGCGCCGCGGCGCACGCTCCTGACGTGCTGGTGCGCGATCTGCGCGAGGTACGCGTGGAGACCCTGCCGGACGGCGTCCGGATCCACACGCCCTGATCCCCGAGGCCCGGCCTCCCGGCTCGGACACCGAGCCCTGACACCGAGCCCGGCCTCCGGGCCCTGGGCATCAGGCCCGGGCCTCGACTCCGAGCCCGGCTGCGCCTGGAACTCGCTCTCGCTCCCGGGCCTCGACTCCGAGCCCGGCTGCGCACCGAACCCGCTCCCGCTTCCGGTAACGGGCCTCGACGCTCGGCCTCTGACGCCGAGGCTGCCGTTCCGGCGGTGCGGGGCGGGTGCGTCCGGTGTGTCAGTCCCCCCGTTCCGGTTCCCCGGGCGTGGCCGAGGCCGGCCGCGGGGGGTGGGTCATGGTTTCCTCGTCTCGGACTCCAAGGCCGTGCGGGTGGCCGGGCCGTAGACGCCGAGGCCGTCCGCGGTCGTCGCCCGGGACCACTGGTAGTTGCGCACGGCGTTCTCGACCTCGGTGCTGAACGTGCCGTCGGCCTGGCCGCTATAGAAGTACAACTGCTGCAGTCGCAGCTGGAGTTCGGTCACCTCGGCGCCCTTGTCGCCGCGCCGCAGGATGACCGCGTCGGCCGGTGCCCCCTGGCCGCCGTCGGCTCCGTTGCCGGGCGCCAGCGAGGCGCTCGCCCGAGCGGTCGGTGTGGGGCGGGGCGACTCGGCCGACGCCGATGGGGAGGGCGACGCGCTCGACGCCGACGGGGAGGGCGACGGGCTTGTGCTCTCGGAGGCGGACGGCGAGGCCTCGGAGGCCGACGGGGAGGCGGAGCGGCTCGCCGTCGGCGAGCCGGACGTCGGGTCGGTGGAGGGGGCGGGCACGGCGGCCCGCACGTCCTCCGGGGCGGCCCGGTCGCGCGCCGGCTTGTCGTAGGAGAACAGTCCGGACGCGAACCCGGCCGCCGCCACCACGGCCACGGCGGCCGCGGTCGTCGCGATCAGCAGCGTGCGGCGACGGTGTGAGCCGCGCGGTTCCTCGCCGTCTCTGTCTCCGTCTCCTTTTCCGCTTCTGTCTCCGTCGATGTCGATGTCGTGGTGCGGGGCCCGGACGGCCACCGTCTCGAACAGGCTCAGGTCGCCGGCGCCGGCGCCGGCGCGGGCGTCGGATTCGGGCTCGGACACGGGCGCGGTCGGCGGTGCGGGCGACGCCGTCGTCGCGTCCGGTGCGGGACCGCCGTGGGCCACGGCGCGCAGCGGCATGGTCGCGTCGCCGGGGACCGCCCGCAGCGGCATGGTCGCGTCGGCGGCGAAGGCGGCCCCCGCCCCGCTCCTGCTCCCGCCGCCCCCTCGGCTGCCGGCCCCGCCGCCCGCCGCGCTTTCCGCGCCCGCCGCACCGATGCCCGGCCCCTGGCCCGAGCCGGCGCCGCTGCGAGTGCGGGTGCTGGTGCCGGAGTCCTCCAGTTCCACGTACGGCCGTATCCGCAACGGATCGAAGTCCTCCGCGGCTGCCGCCTCCGCCGTGCGCGTGTCGCGCAGGGCCTCGGAGACGCGCTGGGCGCAGGCGCAGGAGGGGGTGTTGTCGGCCGCGCGGAGCGCTCCGCACTCCGGGCACGGCAGCCCCCGCCGCCCCGCCGGCCCCTGCCGCCCCGTCGGATAGATCACGCGTTCGCCCCTCCCCATCCAAACTCCAGAGATTATGCAGATCCTCTCCACGAACGATCGCCCGCGGCCCCCGGAATGCCGGATTCCGCCAGAATCCGACAGGGCTACAAGAGGCCATAACGGGTCACACCGATCACGATGGAGAGGGTCACCAGAGCCCCAGGAGGCATCCATGGCCTTGGACGCGCACAGCAGGACGGCGGATCCACGTCAGGAGCACGTGTCCGGAAACGTTCTCGTCTCTATCGGCGCCCTGCTGCTCGGCATGCTCCTCGCCGCCCTCGACCAGACGATCGTGTCGACCGCCCTGCCGACGATCGTCAGCGACCTCGGCGGTATGGAGCATCTGTCCTGGGTGGTCACCGCGTACATGCTGGCGTCGACGGCCGCGACCCCGCTGTGGGGCAAACTGGGCGACCAGTACGGACGCAAGAGGCTCTTCCAGATCGCGATCGTCCTCTTCCTCATCGGTTCGGCGCTGTGCGGAACGGCGCAGAACATGCCGCAGCTGATCGGCTTCCGGGCCGTCCAGGGCCTGGGCGGCGGCGGGTTGATGGTGCTGTCGATGGCGATCGTCGGCGACATCGTCCCGCCACGCGACCGAGGCCGCTACCAGGGCCTGTTCGGCGCGGTGTTCGGCGCCACCAGCGTCCTCGGCCCGCTGCTGGGCGGCCTGTTCACCGAACACCTGAGCTGGCGTTGGGTGTTCTACGTCAACCTGCCCGTCGGCGTCGTCGCGCTCATCGTCATCGCGGCCGTGCTCCACATCCCGCGCAGGGCGACCAGGCACGTCATCGACTACCTCGGCACCCTCCTCATCGCGTCCGTCGCCACCTGCCTCGTGCTGGTGGCCTCCCTCGGCGGCACCACCTGGGACTGGGGCTCGCCGCAGATCGTCGGCCTGACGGTCCTCGGGGTGCTGCTGGCCGTGGCGTTCGTCGCCGTCGAACGGCGGGCTGCCGAACCGGTCCTCCCGCTCAAGCTGTTCGGCATCCGCACCTTCACGCTCTCCGCCGTCATCAGCTTCATCGTCGGCTTCGCGATGTTCGGGGCGATGACCTACCTGCCGACCTTCCTCCAGGTGGTGCAGGGCGTCTCGCCGACCATGTCCGGCGTGCACATGCTGCCCATGGTGGTGGGCATGCTGCTGTCGTCCACGGGCTCCGGGCAGATCGTCAGCCGCACCGGCCGCTGGAAGGTGTTCCCGGTCACGGGCACCGCCGTCACCACCGCCGGCCTGCTCCTGCTGCACCGGCTCGACGAGCACAGCTCCACCGCCGAGATGAGCCTCTGCTTCTTCGTCTTCGGCCTCGGCCTCGGCCTGGTGATGCAGGTGCTCGTGCTCATCGTGCAGAACGCCGTCGCGTACGAGGACCTCGGCGTCGCCACCTCCGGCGCGACGTTCTTCCGCTCCATCGGGGCTTCTTTCGGCGTCGCCGTCTTCGGCACCGTCTTCGCGAGCCGTCTCGGCGACAAGCTCGCGGACGCCTTCCGGGGCGTCCGGCTCCCGCCCGGCGTCTCGGCGGGCGCGCTGGAGTCCGATCCGCGGGGCATCGCCGCCCTGCCGTCCGATCTGCGCCCGCGTGTCCTGCATGCGTACGCCTCGTCCATCACCGACGTCTTCCTGTACGCGGCGCCCGTCGCGCTCCTGGGCTTCGTCCTGGCCTGGTTCCTGCGGGAGGACCCGCTGCGCGGCTCGGTCACCGCGCCCGACGTGACCGAGACCCTCGCCAGCAACCCCGTCGAGCGCTCCTCGTTGGACGAGGTGTGCCGGGCGCTGTCGGTCCTCGGCACCCACGAGGGCCGCCGCGAGATCTACCGGACGATCACCGCGCGGGCCGGCTACGACCTCCACCCGGCCGCGAGCTGGCTGCTGCTGCGGATCAGGCGGTACGGCAGCGTCGAGCCGTCGGCGCTGGCCGAGCGCAGCACCGTCCCACTGCCGGCGATCATGGACGCGGCGCGGCAGATCGAGGAGCGCCGGCTCGCCGTGCGCGACGGACTCGACATGGTCCTGACCGGCGAGGGCCGCGAGGTCGCCGAGCGGCTCGGCGAGGCCCGCGAGGAGTCACTGACCGAACTGCTCGGCGACTGGTGGGGCCCGGACCGGCCCACCGACCTCGTCCAGCTGGTCAAGGAACTCAACGCCGAGCTGTGCGGCTCGGAGCGGGAGCAGCCGTACGGCGGGCGGGTGCTGCCCGACCACCGGCTCCCCTGAACACCCCGTCAGCCGAGATCCTTCCGGAACCAGTGGTCCGCGTACGGGTCGTCGTTGTGCGCGCCGGTCTCCGCATAGCCGAGCCGGGCGTACAGGGCACGGGCCTCGACCAGGTCGCCGCGGGTGTCGAGGATCATCCGCGTGGCGCCGAGCGCGCGGGCGGCCTCCTCGGCGGCCCGGACGAGGAGCGCCCCGCCGCCCTTGCCGCGCAGCTCCTCCCGCACGAACACCCGCTTCAGTTCGGCGGTCCCGGCGGACAGCAGCCGTACGCCCACGCAGCCGCCCGGCTCACCGTCGTACCACCCCAGAAGCAACTGCCCTCGGGGCGGAGCGAGTTCGTTCCAGGTCTGGGCGGCGATCTCCCGCTCGAGCTCGTCCGGACCGGTCCGGCGCCCCTCGTGGAGCAGATACCAGCGGTCGCTGACTTCGGTGTAGTAGGCCCGCCAGAGCGCCGCGGCGACGGGCGAGTCGAAGGGTTCCGGGGCGACGGTCCAGCTCATCCGCTCATTCTGCGGCGACGGCATGTCCGGCGCGCAACAGAATATGCGCGACGTCCGTCGAGCCCTCAGGCCCTGGCCGCCTCCCCGCCCCGTCCGCCTCCCCTCCCCGGCTGTCTTCCGGGCGGGCGCGCATCCCGGCCCCGGGCTGCCGGCCGCCCCCGTTCCCGGGCTGCCGGCCCCCCGGCCGCACGCCTTCTGACGGGCCGTCGCACCCGCCGTTTATGAGAGGAGGTCCGGGCAACCCGACAGAGGAACCGGCCCGTGGGGCCGACACACCGGAAGGCAAGGCATGTCCACAGGAGTGATCATCGCTCTGATCGTGGTCGTGGCGGCCATCGTCGCCGTCGCGGCCGTCCTGGCCGCGAGGGCCCGCGGCTCACACGGCGGACGCGGTCTGAAGCGCCGCTTCGGACCCGAGTACGACCGGGCCGTGGCCCGCCACGACGGAGACGTCAAGGCCGCCGAGCGTGAGCTCGACGCCCTTGTCGAGCGGCACGGAGGACTGCGCGAGCGGCCGCTGGAGCCCGCCGAGCGCGAGCGGTTCGAGGCCCGCTGGACGGCCGCGCAGGAGCGGTTCGTCGACTCGCCCCGTGAGGCGGTCACCGAGGCGGACCGCCTGCTCGCCGAGGTGGCCGGCGCCCGCGGCTTCCCGGCCGGCGACCAGTACGAGGAGCAGCTCGCCGCGCTCTCCGTCCACCACGCGAACCACGTCCACGGCTACCGGCGCGTCCACCGCGTCGCCCAGACCTCTGCCGGCGGCTTCGGCACGCGGCACGCGGGCGCGTCCGACGCCCACGGCACGGACCGGGGCCGTGCCTCCGGGCTCGACGGCGGCACGCCCGACACGGAGGACATGCGGTCCGCCATGGTCGAGGCGCGCGCCCTCTTCGACGACCTGATCGCTCCGGACGGCCGCGGCTCCGACCGCCACCGTGTGCAGGAGCCGGCGACCCGGGGCCGCACCGGCCACCGCCCGCAGCTGGGATTCCAGCGTCACCAGACGAAGGAGGGCTGACCACCATGTCGGACATGACACCTGACAAGGGCGTGAGCGGGGACGACCGCCGCCCGACGGACGACCGCCGCCCGACGGACGACCGCCGCCCGACGGACGACCGCGCCAAGGCCGCCCGGTCCGGCCGAGCCGTCCTGCCCGGAGAGGTCGTTCTGCCGATCGGCAAGGACCGGCCGTCCGCCGATCATTCCGCGGGCGCCGGGAGCACGGCCGGCAACGTCGGCGACGCCGGCACTGTCGGTGCGACGGGTGCGACGGGTGCGACGGGTGCGACGGGTGCGACGGGTGCGACGGGTACGAAGGGTGCGTCCGGCCCGTCCGGTGTGAAGCCCAGGCCGCTCACCCCCGACACGGTCACCGGCGCGGGCATGGGTGCGGGTGCGGGCACCGGCGCGGTGGGCGCCAGGGGCCCTGAGCCGACCAGGACGTCCGCCTCCGGGTCCCCGGTCCCCCCGATCACCGCGCCCACCACCGGACCGTCCTCCCCGACTGCCTCCGCCACGTCCATCACGCCCGCCGCTCCCACCGCGTCCTCCGCCTCCGGGTCCTCCGCCTCCGTGTCTTCCAGCGCGGGCGAGCTCGGCGTGTCCCTGCTCCCGGAGGACGAGTGCGACCGGATCTCCGCGCGTATGCGGCACGCCGTCGTCGGGTTCGTCGACGGGCCCCGGGACGCGGTGGCGGAGGCGGACGAGGTGCTGGAGGAACTCGCCGCACGCCTCACCGACGCCGTGGACCGTCGCCGCCGCAGCCTGCGAGGGTCCTGGCATCAGCAGGAGGGCGGGAAGGACCGGTCCGCGTCGGCCGCGACCGGCGTCGACACCGAGCAGCTCCGCCTGGCCCTGCGGGACTACCGCGAACTGACGGAGCGCCTTCTGCACCTCTGAAGCCTTCGGGCAGTCCGGCCCTCTGGCAGCCCGGCCCTCCGGCCGGCCGGGCGTGACCTCGACGCCGCCCTCAGGGGTCGGCGCGGTCGGTCCTCTCCCCGGCCGTCTTCCCCTCAGCCGCAGCCCGGCGCTCCCGCCACTCCTGTACGACCGCTTCCACGTCGTACGGCTTCATGCCCAGCGGGGGCCCGGGCGGCGGCTTGAACATCATGTCGCGCAGCTTGACGTTGACGTCCGTGACGATCTTCCGGACGATGCGCTCCGAGGGCGCCGCGTACGCCGCCGCGAGCGCGTCCTCCGCCTCTTTGCGCAGGGCGAGCGTCGGGGGCAGGACCGACAGACCCTCACGGACCAGCTTCCGCTTGACCCACCACAGTTCGTCGTACGGCGTTTCCATGTCCGCAGGCAACGGCCGTCCCGCACCGGGCAGTTGATCGAACTCGCCGCGCCGCTCCGCGTCCCGGATCTGCTTGTCGACCCAGGATTCGAACGGAACGCCCGGTGGCTTTCGCTCGGTCATGCGTTCATTGTGCCGGACGTGATGTGCCCGGGCGATTTATCATGCGGCCGCTGCACAAAACACATTCGGGACCCAGGACGCCGACAGGCATGTCGAAGAAACCTCAAGGGGAGCGCACGTGCTCGAACTGACCATGGCCACCGTCTCCGGGACGGAAGAGGGCGCCACGGCCGGCATGCTCATGGCCGACTCGCCCAGCGACCCGGGCGCCGTGCTGCGGGTGGGCAGGGACAAGTCCGTGTGCCGTCTCGCCACCCCCGAGGACTGGCTGTTCGTCTCGCGCGTGCACCTGGAGTTCCTGTGCGGGCCCGACGGCGCCTGGCAGGTCTCGTGGCTGCGCGGCTCGCAGGACGAGCCGTCCTCCGAGGTGCGGCTGGTGATCGGGCAGTACACCCAGCCGCTCGTGTACGGCGGGACGCTGCCGCTGGCGGGCTCCGGCGAGATCATCGTGTACGACCGCACCGGGCCGCGCAGCGTCAACGTGGGCTTCTACCTCGAGGCCTGAGCGCCCTGAGCGGCCCGCGGGGGAGCCTGAGCGGCCGGACACAGCCGGAGGCGGGACACATCCGGAGGCGGGGCTACGCGAGGACGCGCGCCAGCGCGAAACCGTCGTAGCCCTTCGACCCCACGGTCTGGATCGCGGTGCCGCTCAGCCTCGGGTGGGCGCCGATCAGCTCGATCGCGGCGCGGGTGCCGAGCACGTCCTCCGCGTCGCTGTCCGCGTCCACCACCCGGCCGCCCCGCACGACGTTGTCGAGGACGATCAGACTGCCCCCGCTCGTGAGCTTCAGCGCCCACTCCAGGTAGGCGGCGTTGTTGGCCTTGTCGGCGTCGATGAAGACGAGGTCGAACGGGGGCGGGTTCTCGTCGGCCAGCAGCGGAAGCGACTCCAGGGCCGCGCCGACCCGCACCTCGACCGTCTTGTCGAGACCCGCGCGGGCGATGTTGCGGGTGGCGACCTCCGCGTGCCGGGGGTCGTACTCCAGCGAGACGAGACGACCGTCGGCCGGCAGCGCGCGGGCCAGCCAGATGGTGCTGTAACCGCCGAGCGTGCCGATCTCCAGGATCGACCGGGCCCCCTGGATCTCGGCGAGCAGCTGGAGCAGCTTGCCCTGGTTCGCCGTGACGCTGATCCGCGGCAGCCCGGCGGCGTCACTCTCCCGCAGAGCGGCGGCCGTGATCTCGTCGTCCGGGGCCAGGTGGTCGGTGAAGTAGGCGTCGACGGCGTCCCACGCCTGCGACTCGCTCATGTGCTCTGCCTCTCGTGTCCTGTCGATCTCATCGATCTCATCGATCTCATCGGCTCATCAGCCTCATCGGTCTGATGGGCCTCATCGGTTTCATCGGCTCTGTCGTGCCGGCGTGCCCGGCGTGCCCGGCGTCGCCCCTGCCGACCTCTCTCGTTAGGGATGCTAACTAGTCACGTCAACGACGCGCGTGGCGCACGAGTTCCTTCCCGTCCTACGGCACGGTCTCCATGGGCGGAATTCACCCGGTCGGCCCAGCGGGCGTGGCGGATCCGGAAGAGGAGAGGGCGGTCCCGGCGGCGCGGGAGGTGTCCAGGTCGTCGGCGACGGCGCGGGCGACGGCGGGGCGAATTCCGTTCGCGTGGTGGGGCAGATCCCGCCCTTCGGGCAAGGAGGCCCTCTCGGTGCGGACTATGGTCTTCCGGACAAATGGAGGGGCGGACGTGGCACGAACGGGGCGGAGGCCGACGAGGCGTGGCGAATGCGGAGCACAGCGGGCGGGTGGCGGAGACCTTCGGGGAGACGGCGGTCGACACGACGAGAGCGCGCCTGCTGGCGGCCCGCTTCGGCCTCTGGCTCGTGGCGGCGGCCCTCGCCGTCCGACAGATGGCCGTCGTCCTCGGCACCCCGCGCGCGGCACGGCTGACGGCCCTGGGCACCTGGACCGGGCCCGACGGCGTCCTGCACGTCAACGGTTCGCTCTACGAGTCGACCCGGTTCACCGGCACCCCCTTCACCGGGCTGCTCCTCAAACCCCTCACCCGGGCGGCCGAACAGGCCCTCGGCTGGGCCTGGACCTTCGGCACCCTGTCACTGGTGGCCGTCCTGGCCGTGGTCATGGCCCGCGCCCTGCCGCAACCGGTCGGCAGACGGACGTCGCTGCTGGCGGCACCCGTCGCGAGCAGCCTGCTGATGCTCTCGCTGCCGGTGCGCAACACACTCTGGCTCGGCCAGACCAGCATCATCCCCGTCCTCCTCGTGCTCCTCGGCTGCTTCGTCGTGCGGGAGCGGCGGGCCGCCGGTGTGCTGATCGGGGTGGCCGCCGCCCTTCAGCCCACGGTGCTCCTCTTCACCGCGCTGCTGTGGTTCACCGGCCGCCGCCGGACGGCGGCGGCCGCCGCCGCGACCTTCGTCGGCGCCACGGCGCTGGCCTGGGCGGCGATGCCGCACGACTCGTACATCTACTGGGTGCAGCACCTGGCGGGCGCCGGGCTCGGCGGTGAGGCCGACGCTCTCGCCAACCAGTCCCTGCACGGCGCCCTGCTCCGCCTGGGCCTCTCCGGCCCGCTGGAGACCGGCCTGTTCCTGTCGCTGGGTGCGGCCGTCGCCGCCCTCGGCGTCAACCGGGCCGTCCGTCACGCCCGGGACGGCCAACTGCTGCTCGCGGTCGCCCTGACCGGCTGCGCGGCGATCGCCGTCTCGCCCACGACCTGGCAGCACCAGCTGCTGTGGGTCCTGCCGACGGTCGTCGGCAGGGTCGGCAAGCGCGCGTCCGACCGCTACGTCTGGCCGGTGACGGTCATCCTGGTGACGACCCTCCCCGCCACGATGCTGCTGCCGAACGTGGCGTTCCTCCACCCGCTGCGCGACAACGCGCTGCTGCTCCTCGCCATCGCCGCGGCGACCGCCGTGCCGTTCCTGCCGCGGACGTCCCCCCACCACCGGACGCCGGTCCCGCCGCCGCGCGCCGAGCCCGCCCCCGCGCGCTGGAGGCACGTCCCGCTGCTGCCGTTCCTCAAGCGCGTGCCGGCCCGCCCGAACCTGCTGCTGGAGCTGCTGCTGCTGCGCGTGACGTACGCGGCGTACCAGGAGGTGCGGCTGGCGGCGACGGGCGGCACCAACTCCGGCGGACGGGCCCGGGCTGAGGCGCACGGCCATGAAGTCCTCGGCCTCGAGCGCCTCCTGCACATCGACGTCGAGCGCACCGTCAACCACTGGGTGGCCGGAATCACCCGGCTGAGGAACTTCTTCGACTTCTACTACAGCTCCCTCCACTTCGTGGTCCCGCTGACCATCCTCGGCGTCCTGTTCTGGCGCCGCCCGGCCGACTACCGCTGGGCCCGCTCGTCCCTGGGCTTCGCGACCCTGCTCGCGCTGGTCGGCTTCTGGCTCTACCCGCTGGCCCCGCCGCGCCTGCTGCCGGGCCTGGGCGTCATCGACACGGTCCACGGCGTCCAGGACTTCTCCAGGCCGGACTACGGCACGCTCACCTCGCTGACCAACCAGTACGCGGCGATGCCGTCGCTGCACTTCGGCTGGTCCCTGTGGTGCGGCCTGGTCATCGCGATCGTCGCGCGCAGCCGGTGGACGAAGTCCCTGGGCCTGCTGCACCCCCTCTTCACGCTCTCGGCCATCGTGGCCACGGGCAACCACTGGGTCCTGGACGCGGCCGGCGGCGCGGCGGTGGTCTGCGCGGGCTTCGGGCTGTCGTACGTCCTGATGGGCCCGAGAGCGCGGTCCACCACGCAGGCGAAGGTGACGCCGACGCGGATGCGGACGACCCGGACCCCGACGCCGAAGCCGACGGCCACCGCGACCACGGCGGAGCAGCGGTCGCCCGTAAGAGGCCGACACCCCGAACCTCCATCCCAGCTCGACGAGTTGATCGACGAGCCGGTCCGCTCGCAGAGAGAATGACGGGAAGGGGATCCCAGGACGGAAGACCAAGGCGGAGGGGCGAGGGGCGCCAGGCTCAACCCCGCACTGGTCCTTCTCGCATTCCTTGCCGCGGGTTCCCTGATCACCGGCGTGACCTGACTGGTCCTCGTTCTCGCGGTGACGCTCGCCAGGTACCGCGAGCGTCACCGCGCCCGCTCAGAGGACCGTCCGGCTCCGCTGAACCGAGCCGTCCACGGGGCGCGCGACCACCAGGCCCCGCAGCCGGCGTTCGGCCGGACGCTCGACGCGGTGGTAGGCGATGGCGGCGAGAGCCTGGCTGACGACCAGCACGCCCGCCCAGAACGCGAACGTCGCGCTCCCGGGCGCGGGTTTGCCCCACGCGAACACGGCCACCCGGATCACGATCTCGTGCAGGAGGTACCAGGCGAACGACCAGTGCCCCAGCCGGATCATCCAGGCCCCGCCCAGCCCGGTCCGCCGCCCGTCGAGGTCGGCACGGGCGGCGGCGCAGATCAGGGCGGCGAAGAGCGGCGCGGAGAGCAACTGGGAGGCGGAGTAGGGGCTGTACCAGACGGCGTCCGGGACCGCGTTCGACCAGGGGATCAGTACGAGATGCCAGGCGACGACCAGCCCCGCGGCCGCGGGCAGCGACACGGGAGGCCGCCACCCGCGCCTGAGCGCCAGCCCGGCCGCCACGCCCAGCACGAACTGGAGCAACCGGGTCGCCGGCAGATAGTCCAGCGCCCAGGTACGGGTGGTGGGCGACACCCCGGCGAGGGCGGGCCACAGCAGCAGCGCCGCGCAGCTGACGCCGACCGCCGTCCAGGCCCACACCCTGCCCCGCCGTCCCGCCAGCGCGGCCAGCAGCACGGGGAAGGTCAGGTAGAACCAGGCCTCGTCACTGAGCGACCAGGCGGCGGGATTCCCCCCGGTGAAGATGACGGGCTGCGGGAACCACGCGTGCACGAGCAGCAGGGTCGCCGCGACCGCCCTGACCGACACGGCCCGGTCCATGAGCGCCCACCACACCCCGACGGACACCCCGACACTGACGGCGAGCATCGGCCAGATCCGCGCGAACCGCCGCCACAGGAACACCCGCGCGGACACGCCCGCGCCGTCGTAGGTCCAGGCGAGCACGACGCCCGACAACACGAAGAAGAACGTGACCCCGCTCCGCCCGTACCAGACGGCGTCACTGACCCACGGCACGGTCCCCACCTGCCGGGACAGGTGATACAGCACGACAAGCAGCGCCGCCCAGAATCGCAACCCGGTGAGCGAGGGCAGGCGGTCACGGCGGGGGGCGGGTATGGGGGGCAAGGCGGACCCTTCGTGGTCAGGGCATTCGGGACAGCGTACGGGGCACGCGGCACTGCCGCGTGCCCCGCACGGGTCAGGCGAGGGTCAGTTGTAGGGAGTGACGAGCTTCATGGGCTCGTAGGGATAGGTGCTGGTGGGAGCGGTCCAGCCCGCGACGCCGCCCTTGAAGGCCGCGTCCGCGCCGGACCAGTTCCAGGTCCAGGTCTGGATGCTGGTGTCCTGCTTGCGCAGGGCTGCCAGGTCGTCGTATCCGTCGCCGTTGAAGTCGCCGGTGGCGAGCTGGGTCGCCTTGATGTCCCAGCTCTTCTTGCCGTCCAGGGTGACCTTGGCGGAGCCGAACTGGTCCTTGAGGGACTCGGCGAACATGGTGGAGACACGGTCGCTGCCGTCGTCGTAGTCGTACCAGATCATGATGTCGTCGCGTCCGTCGCCGTTGAAGTCACCAGCGGGTCTGTGTAGCGAACGGTGGAACTCGGTCGGTTTTGTTCAGCGGCGTACGGCGGTGAGCCGGCCGTCGAAGGTGATGTCGAAAGCCTGGAGTGCTGCCTTCCAGCGCATGGTCCAGCGTTTGCGTCCGGTCCCGGTCGGGTCCAGGCTCATGACGGCCAAGTAGACGCACTTGAGGGCGGCCTGGTCGGTGGGGAAGTGCCCCCGGGCCCGGACGGCCTTGCGGATCCGCGCGTTGATGCTCTCGATTGCGTTGGTGGTGCAGATGATCTTGCGGATCTCCACGTCGAACTGGAGGAAGGGCACGAACTCCGCCCAGGCCGCTTCCCAGAGCCGGACGACCGCCGGATACTTCCCGCCCCAGGCGTCGGTGAACTCCACGAACCGCTCCAGCGCGGCCTCCTCGGTCGGCGCGGTGCAGACGGGCCTGAGCGCCTTCGCGATCTTCTCCCAGTCCTGCCGGGCCGCGTAACGGAAGCTGTTCCGCAGCAGGTGAACGACGCAGGTCTGGACGATCGTCGCAGGCCAGACGGTATTCACGGCGTCCGGGAGGCCGGTCAGGCCGTCACAGACCAGCATCAGGACATCGGCCGCGCCGCGGTTCTTGATCTCGGTCAGGACCTGGAGCCAGTACTTTGCGCCCCCCCGCCGTCGCCGATCCACAGGCCCAGGATGTCCCGGTGTCCCTCGGCGGTGACCGCCACCGCCATGTAGACGGGCCGGTTGGCGACCTGCCCGTCCCTGACCTTTACGTTCACACAGTCGATGAAGACGACCGGGTAGACGCTGTCCAGCGGGCGGTTCTGCCATTCCGTCATGCCGGCCATCACACTGTCGGTGATCGTGGAGATCGTGGACTTGGAGATTTCCGTGCCATACACCTCGGCGAGATGCGCGGAGATCTCCCCATGCGTCAGCCCTTTCGCCGACAGCGACAGGACCATCTCATCCACCCCGCCCAGACGCCGCTGCCGCTTCTTGACCAGCTGGGGCTCGAAGGACCCGGCCCGGTCCCGCGGCACCGCGATCTCGACCGGCCCCGACTCGGTGATCACGGTCTTGGACCGGTGCCCGTTGCGGTAGTTGTCCCGACCGCCCTCGGCCCGCTCGCCAGGCTGGTGCCCCAGATGATCAGTGAGCTCGCCCTCCAGGGCGGACTCCAGCACCCGCTTGGTCAGCTGCTGCAGCAGGCCGCCCTCCCCGGTGAGTTTCACGCCACCGGCCTGGGCCCGGTCAACCAACTCGGCGACCAGCCCGTCATCCACGGCGCTCGTCCCACTCACAGGGGCTTGCAGGGCCTCGGTGTCACTCGTCACGTCAGTCATCAACTGTCGCTTCCAGCTCGGGAGTTACACCACTCACCGTACAGACCCGGCCCCGAAGAAGAAGAGCTCCGGCGGTGGTGGTGGGAGCAGCGGCGGCGGCAGTGGTGGTGGAGGAGGAGGCAGCGGGGGTGGCGGCGGAGGTGGCTGTTCGTGGTACACCGGCTGCGGGTTGAGCAAGGCTTGGGGCGACACAAAGAGTTGGGTTTCAGAGCACAAGGTCGTTATCGCCCAAGTGGCTACCGAAGTTGTGGTCGGCGGGTTGTGTGTCGGCACGGCGGTGGGGGCAGGTTTCGCAACCGGGGGTGTCGGCTTCGCTGCCGCGGCGGGCTGTGGGGCTGTCGCCGGGGCCGCGAGTTCCGCAGTGGGGAACATGCTGTCGGACGACGCTGATCACAGCATCTCGGGACAGCTCAGTGATATGGGGGAGGGGGCAATCTGGGGTGCTGCTTCAGGTGCGGTGGGATACGGCCTCGGAAAAGTCGGCGCGAAAATACTGGCTAAATGCCACAGCTTCCTTCCGGGGACAGGAGTACTCCTAGCCGATGGTACGAGGAAGGCCATTGAGGACGTAGAAGTCGGCGACGTAGTAATCACGACCGACCCAGAAACTGGCGAAACGACGGAGAAGCCGGTTGTTGAGACGATTACCACGGAGGACGACAAGGACTTCACCGAAATCTCGATCGCCGTGGACGGTGCGTACTCAAGCATCGTGGCCACGGACCCCCACCCGTTCTGGGTGCCCGAACTGAAGAAGTGGGTGCAGGCTAGCGACCTCCAACTCGGCCAGACGCTCCGTACGAGTGCCGGCACCCGCGTCCAGATCACCGCGCTCAGTCACTATACGAAGCACCAGCGCACCCACGACCTCACCATCGAGGACATCCACGCGTACTATGTGCTGGCGGGGGCCACGCCGGTACTCGTTCACAACTGTGGTGAGGCCGCTGATGACTTGCTCGACTTTGCAGACGAGGCGCTGAATATGAGCCCGGAATCGCGACCCAATGTTGCGACGAAGATTACTTCTGCGGATGGAGAGCATGTCCGTTTCGCCTATGCGATGGATACGCGTAGCGGTACAATGCCTCCGCAGACAGCGAGGGCAGTAGCCAACTCTGGACACCATGGCGGATGTGGGGAAGTTGGGTGTGTCATCCAGTTTGAGAATGCTGAAATCCCGCTGGAAGGGTCGACATTCCAGTCCGTCATGATCGGTGGTGGCGGTAGAGGAAATTCGTTCCCAATTGAGAATCATGGCGAGCTGATCGCACCATGCCTTGCCTGTCAGCGGTTCTTGCCTCTAATCGGTGGACGTGGGTGAGTCTCATGCCCATCTCTCCAGAGTTGCGCGCCGCACTTCAAAGATTGAGAGAAGTGCGATCCGAAAGACCTCCGGGTGAGCGTGAAACTGAATCTTTTGCCGCGTGGCGGGAAAGGATTGCAGACGCTTTGGATTTACTGGCTGGCGTTCTCATCTATCATGAAGATCGCCAGAGGGCTGCCGCCGAAGCGGCCGCTGTCCGCGCCGAAGCAGAAAGAATCCGTGCTGAACTGAATCAACTGGGCTGATGGATAGAGCTCTGCTCTGATCCGTCTGTTTCTGCAAGTGCAAGGCGGAATGTCCTTGGATATATCAGAAGCCTCACCGCGAGAAATTCCGGTGGGGCTTCTGTGTCGTTTGACGGCAACACTGACGGCAAAGTCAGCGGATGACGGCTGCTGCTGGTGGGTTGTCAGGGTCGTCGTCCTGGCCGCCGAGAGCGTGGCTCAGGGCATCGATGGCGTCCCGCTGGAGTCGGAGTCGGACGTGGGCGTGGCCGAGGAGTTCCTTGATTACGACGAGTTCGACGCCCTGTTCCAGGAGCAGGGTGGCGGTCGAGTGGCGGAGGTCGTGGAAGCGGATGCGGCGAATATCAGCCTTGCGGAGGAGCGTGGTGAAGGTGTGGGTGAGAGTAGTTGGGTCGATTGGTCCGCCTTGCGCGGTGGTGAGTACGTGCCTGCTGTGCTGCCACGTGGTGCCTACGGCCTCACGCTCGCGCTGCTGCTGCTCGTCGTGACGCTTCAGCGACTGGAGACAGCGGGTGGGGAGGGCGATGCGGCGTTCGGAGGCCCGGGTCTTGGTGGGCAACGTGGTGAGCCCGCCTGTGCTGGTGCGCTGCAAGGTTCGGCGGATCGCGGCGGTGCCCGCGTCGAGGTCGAGGTCTTCCCAGCGGAGGCCGAGGAGTTCGCCCTTGCGGAGTCCGGTGTGGAGGGCGAGTTCAAACAGCGCGTGCAGCCGGTGTTCGCGGGTGGCCGCGAGGAACAGGCGGGCTTGGGCTTCGTCGGCGGTGAGGGGTTCAAAACGTCGGGGCCGTGGGGTGCCGGTGTGGACGTTGCGGGCGACGTTGCGTGAGCGGAGCAGGTCGTAGACGGCCGAGCGGCCGAGCTGGATGCGGGTACTCCCGCCCCGGCCCCGCGCCGCCAGAGTGGGCGATGCACCAGCCCGGCCGTGCGCTGCCTCTCCCGCTCGGGCCTGATCCTGCCGAAAGAAGCCGATCCTGCACCGCCTCGGCAGGTTGCCGCGGGTTTGCGGGCGGCGCCGTGGCATCAGGGCGAAGGGGGGAGTATTGGGGGTGCGACGCTGGAGTGGCTGCGATCGGGGCGACGGCACACGACCTGAGCTACGAAGTCGCGCTCTCGCACCCCGTGCCATATATCATCGGCGATATGGACAGCGGGCGGTACTCGATCGAGCTCGAGCCGGAGGTGCGGCTGTGGCTGGAGAACCTTCCCGCCCATCACTACAAGCAGGCCGAACGCGTCGCCGACCTGCTCGCCGAGCAGCCCACCACGCTCGACGAACCGCACTCCCGCCACCTGGGCGGCAAGCTCCGCGAGCTGCGCTTCCGCCTGGGCGATGCCCATCAGCGGATCACCTACTGGCTGGCGCCCGGCCGACGTGTCGTGCTGCTCACCGTGTTCCGCAAGACCAAGATGCGCGAGCAGGCCGAAGTGGACCGCGCCCACGCCGCACAGCGATTGTGCGAGGCAGAGCATGAAGCCGCCGCTGAGCACGACCTCTACAGCCGCAACCTCAAGGAGAACCGATGAACCACAGCGAATGGAGGACCCGTCGCCACCGCCAGCTGCTGGGCGAACACCTGGACGCCGACCCCGAGTACGACCGGGTCTACGAAGAGGCCGGCCTCGCCATGACGTTGGGCAAGGCCGTCTACGACCGGCGTAAGCAGCTGGGTCTGAGCGAGGCAGATCTCGCCGAGCGCATGCACGTCGACGTCGATGACATCGAAGGCATCGAGACGGCCACCGAGCTGCCGCCCATCGCGGTCATCATGCGCCTGGCCCGCGCACTGGACCTCACGGTGGACGTGCACCTCGCCGGCGGAGACGAGCCCACCGTCACCATCGTCGCCCCAGCGGCCTGAGGCGGGGAGGAACCATGCAGGACCCGCCTTCCGCGCTCGCCCGTGAGCTCGGGCAACTCGTCCACGACCGGCGCATCGAGCTCGGGCTGTCCCAGGCCGAGCTGGCCGAGCGGTGCGGGATGAAGCAGCCGCAGATCTCCCGCTTCGAAGGCGGCGGGACCGTGCCCACGCTTCCCCTCCTGCGCCGCCTGGCTCAGGCTCTCGGCGCCGATCTGTCCATCAGCCTCACCCCGCACGACAAAGCCGCTTGACACGCATTCGGAATTCCTGGAATTCCCCAGGCGGTGTAGACCACTGAAGCGTGGGGACGGGGGAGGCGTAGATCGAGGGGAAGTATCCGTTCACGCTATGAGGGTGACCTCATGCAACTACTCTGGGCTACAGGTCGAATGCAAAGAGTGGCCGTGTGTGAGAGAGGTGCCCTGCGTGACCCATGTGAACATCCTTGACCCCGGAGCCTCCCCGCTCGACTACTACGGGTTCGAGCTGCGGCGCATGCGGGAGGCCGCCGGGCTCACGCAGCGGCAGTTCGGGGACATCCTCAATTACACCGGCTCGCTGGTGGGACAGGTCGAGACCGCCCGCAAGGTGCCCACCGTCGAGTTCAGTGAGAGGGTCGATGCCGCCCTGGGGACCGGCGGGCTGTTCTCGCGGCTCGTCGTACTGGTGCTGCGCAGTCAACTTCCGTCCTGGTTCAGGGAGGTTGCCGAGCTGGAGGCGCGGGCCGTCGAGATCTGCACCTTTCAGACCCACCTGGTGCATGGCCTGCTTCAGACCCCCGCTTACGCGCGTGCCGTGCTCGGCGTGCTCGATCGGAACAACCTCGACGACCGCACCGCCGTCCGGCTCGCTCGCCAGCGCATCTTCGAGAAGGGTGAGCCGCCCGTCTTCTGGCTGGTGCTGAGTGAAGCGGCGCTGTGGCAGGAGATCGGCGGGCGGGTCGTCATGCGTGAACAACTCGCTCACCTGTTGTCGTTCGAGGGCAATCCTCGGATCAACATCCAGGTGCTGCCGTTCTCCGCCGGGGCGCACCCGGGGACGCAAGGCTCGTTCAACCTCTACCGCTTCGCCAGCGACCCGGCCATCGTCTATACCGAGGGGTACGGCATCGGGTATCCGAGCGCGAATCCGGACACCGTCAAGGACTGTTCACTCCGTTACGATCATCTCCGGGCTGCCGCTCTCTCCCTCAAGGATTCGGCAGAGCTGATCCGGCGAGTGATGGAGGAACGCTATGGGGAACAACGTGACTCTGACGGGGATCCGGTGGCGTAAGTCCAGCTACAGCGGTGACCAGGGCGGTGATTGTGTTGAGATCGCTGAGACCCTCACCGCCACCGTAGCCGTCCGCGACTCCAAGACCCCGGCGGGCCCGATCCTCAGGATCGAGCCCGCCGCGTTCTCCCGGTTCCTGGACTGGACTACAGCCGCTGAATGATCGTCCCCGTCGCCAGTGCGCCGCCCGCGCACATGGTGATCAGGGCGAACTCCTTGTCGGTGCGCTCCAGTTCGTGCAGGGCCGTGGTGATCAGGCGGGCCCCCGTCGCGCCGACCGGGTGGCCGAGGGCGATCGCGCCGCCGTTGACGTTGACCTTGGACAGGTCCGTCTCGAAGACCTTCGCCCAGCTCAGCACCACCGACGCGAACGCCTCGTTGATCTCGACGAGGTCGATGTCCTTCAGGGTCATGCCCGCCTTGCCCAGGACGGCCTTCGTCGCGTCGACGGGGCCGTCCAGGTGGAAGTGCGGGTCGGCTCCCACCAGGGCCTGGGCCACGATCCTCGCCCTCGGCCTCAGCTTCAGGGCCTTCGCCATCCGTTTCGACGCCCACATGATCGCCGCCGCGCCGTCGCTGATCTGCGAGGAGTTGCCGGCCGTGTGGATCGCCGTCGGCATCACGGGCTTGAGGCCCGACAGGGCTTCCAGGGACGTGTCGCGCAGGCCCTCGTCGTGGTCGACCAGGCGCCACATGCCCTGGCCCGCCGCCTGCTCGTCCTCCGTCGTGGGGACCTGGACCGCGAACGTCTCGCGCTTGAAGCGCTCTTCCGCCCAGGCCGTCGCCGCGCGTTCCTGGGACGTCAGGCCCAGTCCGTCCACGTCCTCGCGGCTCAGCCCCCGCTTGCGGGCGATGCGTTCCGCCGCCTCGAACTGGTTGGGGAGGTCGACGTTCCACTCGTCCGGGAACGGTTTGCCCGGGCCGTGCTTGGAGCCCGAGCCGAGGGGGACACGGCTCATCGCCTCGACGCCGCAGCTGATGCCGACGTCGATCACGCCTGCCGCGATCATGTTGGCCGTCATGTGCGAGGCCTGCTGCGAGGAGCCGCACTGGCAGTCGACCGTCGTCGCCGCCGTCTCGTAGGGGAGGCCCATCGTCAGCCAGGCCGTCCTGGCGGGGTTCATGGACTGTTCGCCGGCGTGGGTCACCGTGCCGCCGACGATCTGTTCGACCGCGTCGGCGGGGATGCCGGTGCGGCCGAGGAGTTCGCGGTAGGTCTCGCCCAGGAGGTAGGCGGGGTGCAGGTTGGCGAGCGCGCCGCCGCGCTTGCCGATGGGAGTGCGGACTGCTTCCACGATCACGGGTTCGGCGGCCATGGGTGCGGATCCCTTCGGAACTAGTACGTGTTCTAGTTCTTCGCTGTGTGCAGTCTGCTTACGTGACGTGCGTCACCGCAAGGGTCTTGCAGCCTCGAGGGTCCTGAACTACCTTCACGGCAATCTATTTCTGATGAACCGTCAGATCGCGTAGCCAGATGGCTGGAGCCGCCGATGCCCTGTCCAGCGCTTCCCGACGGGTTCGACTTCACCGACCCCGACCTGCTGCAACACCATGTGCCCCTGCCGGAGTTCGCCGCGTTGCGACAGGCCGAACCGGTCCGCTGGATCCCGCAGGCGGGCAATGCCGCCGGCTTCCAGGACGACGGATACTGGGCCGTGACCCGGCACGCGGACGTGCGATACGTGTCCACGCACCCCGAGATCTTCTCCTCCTACCTCAACACCGCGATCATCCGGTTCAACGAGCACATCGAACGCGCCTCGATCGACGCCCAGCGGTTCATCCTGCTCAACATGGACCCGCCCGAGCACACCCGCGTACGGCAGATCGTGCAGCGCGGGTTCACGCCCCGGGCCATCCGCGGGCTCGAGGAGCGGCTGCGGGCGCGGGCCACCGCCATCGTCGCGGCCGCCCGTGAGCAGGGCGGGGATTCCTTCGACTTCGTCACGTCCGTCGCCTCGGAGCTGCCGCTGCAGGCCATCGCCGAGCTGATCGGCGTACCCCAGGACGACCGCGCGAAGATCTTCGAGTGGTCCAACAAGATGATCGCGTACGACGACCCCGAGTACGCCATCACCGCCGAGGTGGGCCAGCAGTCGGCCGCCGAGGTGATCGCGTACGCGATGAACATGGCCGCGGAGCGCAAGCGGTGTCCCGCCCACGACATCGTCTCCACGCTCGTGGCCGCGGAGGACGAGGGCAACCTCAACTCCGACGAGTTCGGGTTCTTCGTGCTGATGCTCGCCGTCGCGGGGAACGAGACGACCCGCAACGCCACCACCCACGGGATGCACGCCTTCCTCACCCATCCCGAGCAGTGGGAGCTGTACAAACGTGAGCGGCCCGCCACGGCCGCCGAGGAGATCGTGCGCTGGGCCACGCCCGTCGTCGCCTTCCAGCGGACCGCCACCCAGGACACCGAGCTCGGCGGCAAGCTGATCAGGAAGGGGGACCGGGTCGGGATCTTCTACGCCTCCGCCAACCGTGACCCCGAGGTGTTCGACGCCCCGGACTCCTTCGACGTCACCCGCGATCCCAATCCGCACCTCGGGTTCGGCGGCGGCGGTCCGCACTTCTGCCTCGGCAAGTCCCTCGCGGTGCTGGAGATCAACCTCATCTTCAACGCCATCGCCGACGCCATGCCCGACCTGCGGCTGGTCGAGGACCCGCGCCGGCTGCGGTCCGCCTGGATCAACGGGGTGAAGGAGCTGAGAGTCAGCGAGGAATGAGTACGAAGGGCGTGGTGTGCCCGTGCTCGACCTGAATCGCTGAAGCGGGTCGGGGTGAAAGGTGCGGCGGCCCCGGAGGACGTGGGCCGCCGCCTCCTTCGCGCGTTCCGTCACTCCCGGCCGGACGCCGTCAGTGCCAGCACCGCCACGATCACCGCCCCGACCAGCAGCGGCACGGCGATGCCGTGGTGGAGCACCAGCCAGGCGCCGAGTGCCGCGCCGACGACCATGGCGATCACGGACGCCGTACGCCGTGGGGAGTGGGTGCCTGGGCCGCCGCCCGCCCGGGAGTCGGAGGCCAGGCCGGTGAGGGTCATCGTCAGGACCGTGGTGGTGAGGTCGGCCACGCCGAGTTTGCGTACGGTCGCGTTGCGCAGGCCCATCGCGAAGGCGGTCAGGGCGATGACCGAGTAGACGGTGACGGGGGCGTCGTCCGGGGCGGCGAAGGCCACGGCGGCCGAGACGCCCACCAGCGCGGCCTCCACCGCCAGGGTCATCCTCGTCCACCTGCGGCGTGAGCCGGTTCCGACACGGCGGGCGACCCGACCGCCCACCGCCGCGCCCACCAGGAAGCAGCCCAGCGAGGTCGCCGTGTGCGGGACCGAGAAGCCCGGGGCGCCGGCCGCCGCGAAGCCCAGCACGACGACGTTGCCGGTCATGTTGGCGGTGAAGACGTGGCCGAGGCCCAGGTAGCTGATCGCGTCGATGAGGCCGCTGACCACCGTCAGCGCGAGCAGGACGGGGACCAGCGGGACGCCCCGCGATTCGGCGTCCTTGGTGGGCTCTGCGTCCTGCGTGGGCTCGGTCGTCACCGGGTCAGTGGATCACGCGAAGGTGAGAGACGCCGGGGACGGTAAGTCTCGGGAGGCGCAGGCGTTGGGGTGGAGACGCCGAAGGCGACGGCCCCGGGGATCGGGGGCCGCCGCCTTCGACGGTACGGGGGCGCTTGTCCAGCGCGGTGGGGTGGCTCAGTACCAGCCGTTCGCCTGCCAGAAGTTCCAGGCGGCGACCGGGCTGCCGTAGCGGGAGTTCATGTAGTCCAGACCCCACTTGATCTGGGTCCTGGCGTTGCTCTTCCAGTCGGAGCCGGCCGAGGCCATCTTGGAGCCGGGCAGGGCCTGGACGAGGCCGTAGGCGCCGGAGGAGGCGTTGGTGGCGCTGACGTTCCAGCCGCTCTCGTGCTTCACGATGTTGGAGAAGGCCTGGTACTGAGCCGCGTTCGGGATCATCTTGTGCGCGATCGCCTGGGCCTGGGAGGCGGAGGGGGCCGTCGCGGCGTGGGCGGGGGCGGCGGACAGCGCCATGCCCGCGGTGGCGGCGGCCACGGCGATGCCGGTGAGGGCCTTCTTCGGGGAAGCGATGCGACGGATGACGGAGACGGACACGGAGAACCTTTTCCTTCGGGGACGTGGTGGTCGCCTGCATGCCGGAGTCACGCGGTGCGTGGGCCGCACCGCGTGAGGTGCGGTGGGTGGCTGCATGCCGTGGGCCGAGGCCGTGAGGCTCGTCGGCGCCCTGCGACGTCATCCAGAGAAGCAGGATCCGGGGCTGTCCGCAAAGACCCCTTTTGCTAGTTGTGGCCGTACTCCGGGTGAAGGTCGCCGGTGTGACCTGGCTCTCAACGTGCAGGTCAGAGTGCGTAATGGCATGGGCATGGCGTCCTATTTGCCCGACTAGGGCAAGTAGTAGGTGATGTGGGTCATGTGGGGTGGTTCACCGGTCAACGGCCTTCGGGGCCGCTCTCGAAGGCTCTCCGGGGGGCTCGAATGTGACCGCGGTCTCGAAGGCCGCCCTTCGGGTGGCTCTGCGTAGCGCCTTGAGCACGGCCGGACCGAGGGTGAGCGTGAGCAGCACCGTCACCAGTGCCCGCCCCAGGTCCCAGCCGAGCGACGTCGCCACGCAGTAAGCGGCGAACCGGGCCAGGTTCGCCGGGACCGTCCCGTCCGGGTCGAAGGCCACCCCCGACGCCAGCGCGCCCATGAACGGCCAGCCCGCCATGTTCATCGCCGTGCCGTACGCGAAGGCGGCGAGGAAGCCGTAACCCGCCAGCAGCACCAGCTCCGCCCGGCCGCGCAGCCGCTCCGGTCCCGGCAGCAGGCCCGCCCCCGTCGTGAACCAGCCCATCGCCAGCATCTGGAACGGCATCCACGGCCCCACCCCGCCCGTGAGCAGGGCGGACGCGAACATCGTGACCGAGCCGAGGACGAAGCCGAAACCCGGGCCCAGGACCCGGCCGCTCAGCACCATCAGGAAGAACATGGGCTCGATGCCCGCCGTCCCCGCGCCGACCGGGCGCAGCGCCGCGCCCGTCGCCGCCAGCACGCCGAGCATCGCCACCGCCTTCGCGCCCAGCCCGGACTCCGAGATCGTCGCCGCCACGACCGCGACCAGCAGCACCAGCAGGCCCGCGAACAACCAGGGCGCGTCCTGCGCGTGCGCGGTCAGGGCGGAGCCCGGCGGGGCCAGGAAGGGCCAGCCGAACGCGATCACGCCCACTGCGCTGACCAGCGTCAACGCGACCAGGGAGCGCGGGCCCAGCCGCACGGGGCGGGGGCTCCGCCGGGGTGTCGTCATCGCAGCGCCCGCCTCACCTGCGCGACCGTGAGCCACTCCTGCGGTGCGAGGATCTTGGTCACCTGCGGGGCGAAGGACGGGGACGAGACCACCACCTCCGCCGTGGGACCGTCGGCGATCACCTCGCCCTCCGCGAGCAGCACCACCCGGTGGGCCAGTTCCGCGGCCAGTTCCACGTCGTGTGTGGCCAGCACGATCGCGTGACCGGCCGCGGCCAGCCCGCGCAGGACGGCGACCAGGCGGGCCTTCGCCGCGTAGTCCAGGCCGCGGGTGGGCTCGTCGAGCAGCAGGAGCGGCGGCCGGGCGGCGAGGACGACCGCCAGCGCGAGCGTGAGCCGCTGGCCCTCGGACAGATCGCGGGGGTGGGTGTCGTCCGCGATGCCGGGGAGGAGCTCCGAGACCAGGGCGCGGCAGGCACCGGGCGTGGCCCGCGCGTCCCGGTCGGCGGCCGCGCACTCGGCGGCGACCGTGTCGGCGTAGAGCAGGTCGCGCGGCTCCTGCGGGACCAGGCCCACGCGGCGGACCAGGTCGCGGGGGGAGGTGCGGTGCGGGACCGCGCCGCCGACGCGCACCGTCCCGGCGGACGGCACGACCAGGCCGACGAACGCGTTGAGCAGCGTCGACTTCCCGGCGCCGTTGCGGCCCATGAGGGCGATGGTCTCGCCGGGCGCGACGGTGAGGCTGACGTCACGCAGTGCCTGGACGCCGCCTCGGCGAACGCCGAGCGACCGGGCCTCGGCGGGCGATGCGGAGGAGGCCGCTGAGGAAGCAGAGGGGGCAGAGGGGGAAGAGGGGGAGGAGGCCACCGCGGCCAGGCGTTCTCGCAGGTCGGCGGCCCGTCGGCGGGCGTCGCGGACCGTCAGCGGCAGCGGGGACCAGCCCGCCAGCCGGCCCAGGTCCACCACCGGCGGGAACACCGGGGAGACGGCCATGACGTCCGCCGGCGCGCCGAGGAGCGGGGCCGCCCCGGCGGCGGGCAGCAGGGCGACCTGGTCGGCGTACTGCAGGACGCGTTCGAGACGGTGCTCGGCCAGCAGCACCGTCGTGCCGAGGTCGTGGACGAGCCGCAGGAGGACGGCGAGGACCTCCTCGGCGGCCGCCGGGTCGAGCGCGGACGTCGGCTCGTCCAGGACGAGCACCCGGGGATGCGGCGTGAGGACCGAGCCGATCGCGACCCGCTGCTGCTGGCCGCCCGAGAGGGTGGCCAGGGGGCGGTCGCGCAGGCCGGCCAGGCCGAGCAGGTCGAGGGTCTCCTCGACGCGGCGGCGCATCACCGCCGGCGGCAGGCCCAACGACTCCATGCCGTAGGCGAGTTCGTCCTCGACCGTGTCCGTCACGAAGTGCGAGAGGGGGTCCTGGCCCACCGTCCCCACGACGTCGGCCAGTTCACGCGGCTTGTGGGTGCGGGTGTCACGGCCGGCGACCGTGACGCGGCCGCGCAGGACGCCGCCGGTGAAGTGCGGGACGAGACCGCTCACCGCGCCGAGCAACGTCGACTTGCCCACCCCCGACGGGCCCGCCAGCAGGACGAGTTCACCCTCGGGGACGGTGAAGTCGACGTCCCTGAGGGTGGGTTCGGCTACGCCGTCGTACGTCACCGAGACGTTCTCGAAGCGGATCACGACGGCTCCTTGTGCACGAACGCGGGCAGCAGGGCGACGAGTACGGCCGCCGCGGGCCACAGCGGGAGGGCGGGCGCGGTCAGCGGGACCACCCCGGGGTTCAGGGCCGCCGGGTCGGCGGTCGCGGCCATGATGAGCAGGGCCGCGACCGCGACGCCGGAGGCGGCGGTCAGACAGGCCCGCGGGGTCCAGCGGTCCGGGCGGTAGCGGGTGCGCGCGGAGCGGCGGCCGCCCAGCCGCAGCCCGGCCAGGGCCGCGACCGCCCCGGCGAGCAGCACCGGCAGGCCGTACGTGCCGCCGGCCGCGGTGAGCAGGCCGTACGTTCCCGCGCAGACCCCGAGCAGGCCGCCCAGCGTGAGGACGGCGGTCGTGCGGCGGACGGGAGCGGGCACGTCGGCGGTGCGGCCGTAGCCGCGCGCGTCCATCGCGGCGGCCAGGGCGACGGAACGCTCCAACGCGCCCTCCAGCACCGGCAGGCCCACCTGGAGCAGGCCGCGCAGCCCCCGGTCCGGACGGCCCCGCAGACGTCGGGCGGCGCGCAGCCGGTGGACGTCCGCGATGAGGTTCGGGGCGAAGGTGAGCGCCACGACCACCGCCACCCCGGTCTCGTACAGGGCGCCCGGGAGAGCCTTCAGCAGGCGCGACGGGGAGGCCAGCGCGTTCGCGGCGCCGACGCAGACGAGGAGCGTGGCCAGCCGCAGACCGTCGTAGAGCGCGAAGAGCAGGCCCTCCGCCGTGACCGCGCCGCCCAGCCGGATGCCCTGCGCCCAGTGCGGCAGCGGGACTTCGGGCAACGTGACCAGCACATGCGTGCCGGGGATCGGCGAGCCGAGCACGACCACGAAGACGAGACGGACGACGAGGACGGCGAGGGCCAGCTTGAGGAACGCGGAGTAGGAACGGGACCAGGGGGTGTCGGGGCGGCACACGGTGACGACGTACGCGGAGACGGTGAGCAGCAGGCCGAGCAGGAGCGGGTTGGTGGTGCGGGTGGCGGCGGCGCCGAGTCCGAGGGCCCACAACCACCAGGCGCCGGGGTGCAGTTGCGGCTGGGAGCGGCGGTCAGCCATTCCGGCGCCGCCGCGCCTGCCACACCGCGGCCGCGCCCAGCACGGCCACCGCCCCCGCCCCCGCGAACAGGCCCACCGACGGGCCCCCGCCCTTCCCGCCGCCGGGTCCGGCCCCGTTGCCGTCGCTGTCGGCCTTCCGGCTGCCGTCGCCGCCTCCGGTCTCCTCGGCCGCCGTCGGCTGCCCGGCGCGCCTCCCGTCCGTCGACACCTGCTCGCCGCACCCCGCCCCCGGATAGCCGGCGATCGCGCACAGCAGGGCGTTGGCGTCGTAGCGCAGCGGCCCCGCGACCGCGGCGAGCGCCTCGGCCGTCGTCGCGTCGGAGGGAACCCGGGCGCACGCGGTGCGCGGGGAAGGCGACGGCGGGGCCTCGCCGCCCGGGGCGTCCGCCGCCGTGCCGAAGTCGATGACCAGGGCCACCCGCTTCGTGCCGTCCCGCGCGGGCGTCCTGGCGCAGATCGCCGCGAAGGAGGCGGCGCCGCGAGGCCGCGTCGCGTCCTGCGAGTCGGCGCTCACCGCGAACCGGAACCCCTGGACGTCGCCGTCGGCGGGGCGGGCGGTGGAAGGGCCCTGGGTGGCGTAGGTCCAGTGGTCGCCGGTGCGGTCCCAGAAGGACCAGTAGCGATAGCCGGCGGCCTGGGCCGGGCCCGCCGCGCCGGTCGCCACCACCGCCGATGCGGCGAGGACGACCGCGGCAAGCATCCGGAGACGGCCCCGTGGGCGGGCACCTGTGCGGGCACGTATACGGCCCTGGGCGCGACCGTGGGTGCGGACACTGCCGTAGGTAGGGGCAGGGGCATGGCCGCGGACGCGCGCGGGGGTACGGGCGGCGGCGGACCGGTGTGTCACTGCTGCCGCTTCCCGCCACGGCGGCTGACCAGGAAGCCGATGCCGATGCCGACCACGAGGAACACCCCGATGACCAGCCAGAGGCTGTAACTCGGGCCGGAGCTGCCGGAGTCGGCGGAGTCGTCCGTGTTCTTCGCGTCCGCCGCCGAGGCGGCCGAGCCGCCCGACTTCGCGGCGGACTGCGGGGCCGGACCCGTCGCGTTGAGCTGTGCCACCAGGTCCGTGCCGCCGAAGGCGCGCGGATCGGCGCCCGTCGAGTGAGCCGCGAAGACCAACTGGGCGTAAGCGGCGGGACCGCTCTGCTTCGCCCAGCCCGCGGCGTTGCGCTCCAGCCAGGCCAGGGGCTTGCCGGCCTGCTCGGTCCACCCGAGGGCGGCGAGGGCGACCACCGCGTCGGCCGTGTTGCCGTAGTCGGGCTGGTTCGCGGCGCCGGGCAGGACGGACTTCAGGAAGCCGTCGTGGGCGACCGCTCCGGCGAGGTAGGCCGCGCCGTTGCGGGCGAGCTCGTCCGGGGTGGGCGGGGCGGAGGAGCCACCGCAGGCGCGGTCGCCCTGCGACGCCTTGCCGGCCGTCGTCACGAACCCCTTGCCGAGCGCGCCCAGGACGCCCGCCGCCGTCGCGTCCGCGTTGGCCGCGAGGTCGCCCTTCTTGTCCGGCTGGTACGCGAACGCGCCGCCGCCGGACTTGCCGCACGGCAGGGAGAGCTTCACCAGGGCGTCGTACGCCGACTTCCCGGCCTTCCGCACGTCCGCGGGCCGCTGCCCGGCGGCCGCCAGCGCGCCCGCGACGACGGACGTCGAGTTGGCGTCAGTGGCCCCGCCGGGGGAGTAACCCCAGCCGCCGTCGGCGTTCTGGACGGACTTCAGCCAGCCGACCCCCTTCTGCGCCCCGGTCCCGTGACCGCCCAGCGCCGCCAGCGCCTGGACGGCCGCCGCCGTGCTGTTGGTGTCCACCATCAGCTTCGCGTCGCACGGCTCGGCGGTGTCGGCGCGGAACGCGGCGAAGGCGCCGTTCGCGCACTGCTGCCCGGCCAGCCAGGCCACGGCCTTCGCGGCCGGGGTGACACCCGCGGTGTGCTGCGCGAGCAGGGCCAGCGACTGCCGCCAGACACCGTCGTACGTCGGGTCGGCCGTCCCGTACAACCCGTCCGGCACCGCCGTCGAGGGGGTGGGGGAGGGTGTGGCGGCGACGGCGGGGACGGCGGCGCCCAGCACGACGGTGGCGGCGGCCAGGGCCGCGGCGCTACGGCGGACGTTCATGATGGGCGGGTGCCTCTCCCTGTGAGGGAGCCGGGCAGCACGGGGCGACCCCGGCGGCTCGGCTCCGTATGCCTCGACGGTGCCGTGCGCCGGCCGACCTGCCGACGCACGTGAGCCGGTCACGGTCCGTACCGGGCGATCCGGCTGTCACGGTTGCGGGTCAGCGCCGGATTTGCACCGGCTTCTCCCTGTACGGGCGTGATGACGACCCGCGTCACTCTACCGGCAGCCGATTCGGCGCCCGAGGGGTGGTTGGGCGGCGCGTGGGCGCCGCGCCGGAAGCCGGGCGGGCGGCCGACGGGGACGCTGGCGGGACGTCGACCGGACGCTGCCGAGCCGCGGCCGGGGCCGCGAGGGAAGCGGGGACGTGCGGGTCTGGCGAGTGCCGCCGGGACGCGACCGGATCATCCGGACGTGACCGGATCACCGGGCCGCGGCGAGGCGCCCCGGGATCACACCGCCGCGTACGTCACCGGATCGCTTCCCGGCACCGCCTCCGCCCGGCCCAGCTTCACCAGGCGCCGCAGGTGCGCCTCGGCCTCGGAGACCGCGATGTTCCTCGACCCGTAGGGGATCTCCTCCCAGGGCCGGTTCCACTCCATGCGCTCGGCGAGCTGCCAGGGGGTGAGGGGGGAGGCGAGGAGGGAGAGGAGGCCGGTGAGGCGCTCCTCGTGGTGAGCGAGCAACTCCCGTACCCGGGACGGGGCGTCGGTGAAGGCGTGCTGGTGGGCCGGGAGGACCTCGGCGGGAGCGAGACGGCCGACGCGTTCGAGAGAGGCGAGGTAGTCGCCCAGCGGGTCGGTCACCGTCGCGTCGTCGGGGTCCTCGTAGAGGCCGATGTGCGGGGTGATGCCGGGAAGCACGTGGTCGCCGGAGAACAGACGGCCGCGGCCCGGCAGTCCGGCCGGGTGGTCCTCCTCCAGATGCAGGCAGACATGGCCGGGGGTGTGCCCCGGGGTCCAGATGGCGCGCAGCCTGCGGCCGGGCAGGTCGAGGAGCTCGCCGGGGACGATCTCACGGTCGGGCAGGGCGGGGGAGAGGCCGGGCAGCGCGCGGCGGCGCGACGAGCGCAGCGGGGCGAGGTGCGCGTCGGGGGCTCCCGCGGCGGTCAGCTTCTCGGCCATGTACGTGTACCAGCGCTCGGGCCGGGTCTCCCGGGTCCGCCGCACGATCGACGCGTCCGCCGCGTGCATCGCCACCCACGCCCCGGACGCCTCCCGCACCTGGGCGGACAGGCCGTGGTGGTCGGGGTGGTGGTGGGTGATGACGACGCCGTGGAGCGCGGCGACCGACGTTCCGCAGTCCGTGAGGCCCGCCACGAGCGCGTCCCAGGAGGCGGGGTCGTCCCAGCCGGTGTCGACCAGCACCGGTCCGCGGTCGGTGTCGACGACGTAGACGAGCGTGTGGCCGAGCGGGTTGTCAGGGATGGGCACCCGTAGGGACCGCACACCCCCGCCATGATCGAACACCTTCGTCATCTGCCCTCCGTCCCACGGCCATTGCCCACTATAACTAGAACTGGTATCAGTTTCTGAAACACCGTCAGAAAATGAAGGCAGTGGCCATGGCAGAGTTCGTGGAACACGGAAAGCTGTTCATCGGCGGAGAGTTGACCGACCCGTTGGGCGACGACGTCATCGAGGTGATCTCGCCGCACACCGAGGAGGTCATCGGGCGGGTGCCGCACGCCTCGCCGGCCGATGTCGACCGGGCCGTCGCCGTGGCGCGGCGGGCCTTCGACGAGGGGCCCTGGCCCCGCCTTGCGCTCGAAGAGCGGATCGAGGTCGTCGGCCGGATCAAGGACGGGATCCTCGCTCGTCACGAGGAGCTCGCCCGGGTGATCTCCTCCGAGAACGGCTCCCCGTACTCCTGGAGCGTCCTCGCGCAGGCCCTCGGCGCGATGATGGTGTGGGACGCGGCGATCACCGTCGCCCGGGGCTTCACCTACGAGGAGCGGCGCGACGGTGCGCTCGGCAGGATCCTCGTGCGGCGCGAGCCGGTCGGGGTGGTCGCGGCGGTCGTCCCCTGGAACGTCCCGCAGTTCGTCGCCGCCGCCAAGCTCGCCCCCGCGCTGCTCGCCGGCTGCACGGTGATCCTCAAGCCGTCCCCGGAGTCGCCGCTGGACGCCTACGTCCTCGCCGACATCGTGCGGGAGGCGGGGCTGCCGGAGGGCGTGCTGTCGATCCTGCCGGCGGACCGCGAGGTGAGCGAGTACCTGGTCGGGCACCCGGGCGTGGACAAGGTCTCGTTCACGGGCTCGGTCGCGGCCGGCAGGCGGGTCATGGAGGTGGCGTCCCGCAACCTCACCCGGGTGACCCTGGAGCTGGGCGGGAAGTCGGCGGCGGTCGTCCTGCCGGACGCGGACCTCGCCACCGCCGTCCCCGGGATCGCCTCGGCCGCCTGGATGAACAACGGTCAGGCCTGCGTCGCCCAGACCCGGATCCTCGTCCCGCGCTCCCGCTACGACGAGTTCGCGGACGCCTTCGCGGCGGCGGCGGACGCGCTGGTGGTCGGCGACCCGCTGGACCCGGCGACCCAGATCGGTCCGCTGGTGGCCGAGCGGCAGCAGCGCCGCAACCTCGACTACATCCGCATCGGGCAGGAGGAGGGCGCGAAGATCCTGACCGGCGGCGGCCGTCCGGCGGGGCTGGACCGCGGCTGGTACGTGGAGCCGACCCTCTTCGGCGACGTCGACAACTCCATGCGGATCGCCCGCGAGGAGATCTTCGGCCCGGTGATCTGCCTGCTGCCCTACGGCGACGAGGCCGAGGCGGTGAAGATCGCGAACGACTCGGACTACGGGCTCAGCGGCAGCGTGTGGACGGCCGACGTCGGGCACGGCATCGACATCGCGCGGCAGGTCCGTACGGGGACGTACTCGGTGAACACCTTCAGCCTGGACATGCTCGGCCCGTTCGGCGGCTACAAGAACTCGGGGCTGGGGCGGGAGTTCGGGCCCGAGGGCTTCGGCGAGTACCTGGAGCACAAGATGATCCATCTGCCCGCGGGGTGGGAGGGGTGAGGGAGGAGGCGGACGTGTCCGGCGTGCGGGAGCGCGCGGGCGCGGGGGACCGGTGGCACGTCGAGGTCGACCGGTCCCTGTGCATCGGCTCCGCCCAGTGCGTGCACCACGCCCCCGCCGGATTCCGGCTCGACTCCGCCCGCCAGTCCCACCCGGCCGACCCGGACCCGGACGCCAACGAGCGGGTGCTGACGGCCGCGGAGAGCTGCCCGGTGGAAGCGATCATGATCACGCTGGCGGGGAGCGGTGAGGCGGTCTTCCCGCCCGATGAGTGAGAAATTTCCGATTAGGGTATTGTCTCCAGGTTTGGATGTTCTATCCTGGAAGTGGCCTACGGGGCGACTGTAGGGAGTGCGACCGGAGTAGCCGACTTCTGCGAGACGCCGAGTGTCAGGGCATCCGCCGAGGCCGACGTCGACGGACGTAGCGAGGGACCGCGGGGTCGCGATGACCGGACCCGGCGGAACTACCCTCGTCGTCCCGTAGGTCTCACGCGTGCGTGCGGGGCGCGCCCGTCCCGGGGGTCCCGGGGTCGGTCACGTCGATCAGCCGGCACACCGTCTCGATGTCGATCCGCACCTGCGCGATGGACGCGCGGCCCGACAGCCAGGTGATGAGCGCCGAGTGCCAGGTGTGCTCGATGACGCGGACCGCGGAGAGCTGCTCGGGGGTGGGGTCGCTCAGGCCCATCGAGTCCAGGATGATCGCCGTCGTCTGACGGGACACCTGGTCGACCTCCGGCGAGACGCTGCGGTCGGCGAAGGTCAGCGCGCGGACCATCGCGTCGGCCAGGTGCGGCTCGCGCTGCAGGGCGCGGAACGCGCGCATCAGGGTCTCGGCGACGCGCTCCGCCGCCCGTTCGCCGGTCGGCGGCTTCTTCCGCAGCGTGCCGTGCATGTGCTCCAACTGGTCCTGCATGGTGGCCACCAGGAGATGCACCTTGGAGGGGAAGTAGCGGTACAGCGTGCCGAGGGCGACCTGCGAGGACTCCGCGACCTCCCGCATCTGCACCGCGTCGAAGCCGCCCCGGCTGGCCAACTGCGCGCTCGCGTGCAGGATGCGGCGGCGGCGCGCCTCCTGCCGCTCGGTGAGGGCGGAGTGCGCGGGGCGCTGGGGGTTGGCTTCCGCAGGCATGGGTCCCGTTCCGGTCCGTTCCGTGGCAGTCGTGGTGACAGTCGGTGAGGGGCGGTGATCATACGGCGCGACGGGTGATCGGTGGTGGCGTGAATCACCTGATCCACCGCTCACAGCGCGCGTACCTGCCGGTAGATTCAGAGCCTCCCGAACGATCAAGTCTGAAACTTGTTCTACATTAGCGTCCCGACGTAGTCTCGCGGGACAATGCAGGCAGAAGGGGGCCCGGGGTGACCGCTGAGGCCGGCCAGGCAGGGTCTCGGCATGACCTTGCCGCTGACGGCGGGCGACCGCTCAAGATCGCGCTCCTCACCTATAAGGGAAACCCGTTCTGCGGGGGCCAGGGCGTCTACGTACGGCATCTCTCCCGCGAACTGGCCCGGCTGGGCCACCGGGTGGAGGTCATCGGCTCGCAGCCCTACCCGGTGCTCGACCCGGGGCACGAGGACCGGCTCTCCCTCACCGAGCTGCCCAGCCTCGACCTCTACCGCCAGCCGGATCCTTTCCGCACCCCCGGCCGGGGCGAGTACCGCGACTGGATCGACGCCCTCGAAGTGGCGACGATGTGGACCGGCGGGTTCCCCGAGCCGCTGACCTTCTCGCTGCGCGCCCGCCGTCATCTGCGCGCCCGCCGCGGTGAGTTCGACGTCGTGCACGACAACCAGACCCTGGGCTACGGCCTGTTGGGGGATGTCGGCGCGCCCCTGGTCACCACCATCCACCACCCCATCACCGTCGACCGGCAGTTGGAGCTGGACGCCGCCGAGGGACGGCGGCGGCGGTACTCCGTGCGCCGCTGGTACGCCTTCACCGCCATGCAGAAGCGCGTCGCCCGTCGGCTGCCTTCGGTGCTCACCGTCTCCGGCACCTCCCGACAGGAGATCGTCGACCACCTCGGCGTCCGCGACGACCGCATCCACGTCGTCCACATCGGGGCCGACACCGACCTGTTCTCGCCGAATCCCGCCGTGGCGCAGATACCCGGCCGGATCGTGACGACGTCCAGCGCGGACGTTCCGCTCAAGGGCCTGGTCCACCTCGTCGAAGCGCTGGCGAAGACGCGCACCGAGCACCCCCACGCGCACCTGGTCGTCGTCGGCAAGCGCCCGCAGGAGGGGCCGGTCGCCCAGTCGATCGAGCGGTACGGCCTCGAAGGGGCCGTCGAGTTCGTCAAGGGCATCTCCGACGCCGAACTGGTCGACCTGGTGCGCTCGGCGGAGGTCGCCTGCGTGCCGTCGCTGTACGAGGGCTTCTCCCTGCCGGCCGCCGAGGCCATGGCCACCGGCACCCCGCTGCTCGCGACGACCGGCGGGGCGATCCCCGAGGTCGCCGGGCGCGACGGGGAGACCTGCCTGGCCGTGCCGCCCGGCGACGCGGGCGCGCTCGCCGCGGGCCTGAACCGGCTGCTCGGCGACCCCGGACTGCGGGCCCGGCTCGGAGCGGCCGGACGGCAGCGCGTGCTGGAACGGTTCACCTGGGCGCGGGCCGCCGAGGGGACCGTGGCCCGCTACCGGGAGGCGATGGCCGACGCCGGCCGCACCCGCGCCCCCGAGGACTCCCCGCCGCGCACGGCCTCCGCCGGGGCGACGGCGGCCTCGACGGCCCCTGCCGGGACGACGGCCGCCTCGACGGTCCCCGCTGCCCGCACGGCGCCCGCGGCCCTCGCCGCTCCCTCCGCTCCCTCCGCTCCCTCCGCTCCCTCCGCCCCCTCCGCTCCCGAGGCCGTCGACGCCCGGGCCACCGGCGGCGCTCCCGCCGCCGACGTATCCGAAGCATCCGATCGCGAAAGCAGGGCCACGTGCTGACCGTCGACTTCTCCCGGTTTCCGCTCGCTCCGGGCGACCGGGTCCTGGATCTCGGCTGCGGGGCCGGCCGGCACGCCTTCGAGTGCTACCGGCGCGGCGCGCAGGTCGTGGCCCTCGACCAGAACGCCGAGGAGATCCGCGAGGTCGCCAAGTGGTTCGCTGCGATGAAGGAGGCGGGGGAGGCCCCCGCGACCGCGACCGCGACCGCCATGGAGGGCGACGCGCTCGCCCTGCCCTTCCCCGACGAGTCCTTCGACGTCGTCATCATCTCCGAGGTCATGGAGCACATACCTGACGACAAGGGCGTCCTCGCGGAGATGGTGCGCGTGCTGAAGCCGGGCGGCCGCATCGCGATCACCGTCCCGCGTTACGGTCCCGAGAAGGTCTGCTGGACCCTCTCCGACGCCTACCACGAGGTCGAGGGCGGCCACATCCGCATCTACCGGGCGGACGAACTGCTCGGCAAGATCCGTGAGGCCGGCCTGAAGCCGTACGGCACCCACCACGCCCACGCGCTGCACTCGCCGTACTGGTGGCTGAAGTGCGCGTTCGGCGTCGACAACGACAAGGCGCTGCCGGTGCGCGCCTACCACAAGCTGCTGGTCTGGGACATCATGAAGAAGCCGCTGGCCACCCGGGTCGCCGAGCAGGCGCTGAACCCGCTCATCGGCAAAAGCTTCGTGGCCTACGCGACCAAACCCCACCTGCCCGCGATGTCCGAGGCGGCCGCCAAGTGACGACGCCCCGGACGGAACACCTCGTCCTGACCGGGGTCCTCACCGCCGGGCAGGCCGCCGCGACCGTCGCCGGCATCCTCGCCGTGCAGCGCGAGGACGGCGCGGTCCCGTGGTTCCGCGGTCACCACCTCGATCCGTGGGACCACACCGAGGCCGCCATGGCGCTCGACGCGGCCGGCGAGCACGAGGCCGCCGAGCGCGCCTACGACTGGCTGGCCCGCCACCAGAACGAGGACGGCTCCTGGTTCGCGGCCTACCAGGACGGCGACTTCGACGCCGTCACCGACCGGGGACGCGAGACGAACTTCGTCGCGTACGTGGCCGTCGGCGTCTGGCACCACTACCTGTCCACCGGCGACGACACCTTCCTCGACCGTATGTGGCCGACCGTCCACGCCGCGGTCGAGTACGTGCTGCGGCTGCAGCAGCCGGGCGGGCAGATCGGCTGGCGCCGCGAGGACGACGGCACGCCGACCGCCGACGCGCTGCTCACCGGCTCCTCGTCGATCCACCAGGCGCTGCGCTGCGCGCTGGCCGTCGCCGAACAGCGCGAAGAGCCGCAGCCCGACTGGGAGTTGGCGGCCGGTGCCCTGAGGCACGCCATACGGCGGCATCCGGAGCGGTTCCTCGACAAGGGCCGCTACTCGATGGACTGGTACTACCCCGTCCTGGGCGGCGCGTTGACCGGAGCGGAGGCCAAGTCCCGCATCGAGTCGGACTGGGAGCGGTTCGTCGTCCCGGGGCTGGGCGTGCGCTGCGTGGCGCCCAACCCGTGGGTGACGGGCGGCGAGTCGGCCGAACTCGCCCTGGCCCTGTGGGCGATGGGGGAGTCCGACCGGGCGCTGGAGATCCTTCAGGCGATCCAGCACCTCCGGGACGCGGAGTCGGGGCTGTACTGGACCGGGTTCGTGTTCGAGGACGAGGCGATCTGGCCCCGTGAGCTGACCACCTGGACGGCGGGCTCGCTGCTCCTCGCCGTCGCGGCGCTCGGCGGTCACGAGGCCACCTGCGCCGTCTTCGGCGGGGAGCAACTGCCCTCCGGGCTGGAGGCGGACTGCTGCGCCTGACGGCCCGGGGACGTCGCCTGCGTCAGTGGCGGTGGACCCTGTTCGCGATGGCGTGACCGATGAACAGGTACACCACCGCGGCCAGGCCGTAGCCGGCCACGACCCGGGCCCATGCCTCGTCGAAGGTGAAGAGGTCACGGGACCAGCCGGCCAGCCAGTCGGCCGCGTGCTGGACGAACTGGACCAGGTCGTTGCCCCGGTTGGCGTCCAGCAGATACATGAGAATCCAGAGCCCGAGGATGACGGCCATGACGTCCGCGACGACCGCTATGACCGTTCCTGCCGAGTTGGAACCACTGCGATATCGAGACATGTCCTCCGGATTGCCGTTCGATTCCGGATGAAACCTCGGGCGTGGAGGGCCGGTTGGGCATAGTGCCCGGTCAGGAGTTGAGCTCCGCCAGCACCCGCAGCGAGGTCCGGTCCGGCGCCACCGCCAGCAGGTCCGTCACCGGGCCCTTGCGCCACGACTCCAGCCGCTCCGCGATGCGTTCGCGGGGGCCGACGAGGGAGATCTCGTCGGCGAAGGCGTCCGGCACGGCGAGGACGGCCTCCTCACGACGGCCCGCCAGGAACAGTCGCTGGATGTGCCGGGCCTCCTCCGCGTAGCCCATGCGCCCCATCAGGTCGGCGTGGAAGTTGCGGGTCGCGTGGCCCATGCCGCCGATGTAGAAGCCGAGCATGGCCTTGACCGACAGCAGCCCCTCGGAGACGTCGTCGCACACCTTGACCCGTGCCATCGGAGCCACCCGGAAGCCCTCCGGCAGCTCCGCGACCCCGGGGCCGTACGCGTCGGGCCGGCTCGGCGACCAGTACAGCGGCAGCCAGCCGTCGGCGATCCGCACGGTCTGCGCCACGTTCCTCGGGCCCTCGGCGCCGAGCAGCACCGGCAGATCCGGCCGCAGGGGATGGGTGATGGACTTCAGCGCCCGGCCCAGGCCGGTTCCGTCGGGGCCCCGGTAGGGGATGGGGTGGAACCGGCCGTCCGTCTCGACCGGCGCCTCGCGCCGCAGCACCTGCCGGACGACGTCCACGTACTCGCGGGTCGCGGTCAGCGGCGACGCGGGGAAGGGACGACCGTACCAGCCCTCGACGACCTGCGGTCCGGACAGGCCGAGCCCGAGCATCATCCGTCCCCCGGAGAGATGGTCCAGGGTGAGGGCGTGCATCGCGGTCGTGGTGGGGGAGCGGGCCGCCATCTGGGCGACCGCCGTGCCCAGTCCGATCGTCGACGTCCTTGCGGCGATCCAGGTGAGCGGGGTGAAGGCGTCCGACCCCCAGGACTCCGCCGTCCACACCGAGTCGTATCCGAGCCGCTCCGCCTCCCGGGCCAGCTCCACCTGGTCCGGGGAGGGGCCGCGACCCCAGTAGCCGAGCGCGAGACCGAGCCGCATGACAGCCTCCTGACGGTCCGTCAGTTCAGGGGCTGCGACTGTACGACAACGGCCCCCCGCCCGGAAGGGCGAGGGGCCTGCTTGCCGCTGCTCGGAACGTTGCCGCCCAGTGACGCCGTGCGACGCTGACGACGCCTACGGGCGGACGATCAGCCGCGCTGCATATCAGCCGCGCTGGATGCCGGAGGTGTCCCGCAGGACGCCGCGCCGGCCGTCCTGGGTCTGTGCGACCAGACCCTGGGCGCCCTGCTCGACTGCCAGGTACCAGGTGCCCGGAGCCAGCTCGGCGATCGGCGTCGGAGCGCCGTCCTCCGCGAACAGCGGACGCGGCACGGGCACGGCGAACCAGAACGGCGAGAAGTCCGCGGCCGCTGCCTGCGCCGGACCCGGCTGACCGCCGAACGGCTGCCCGCCAGGCTGGCCCTGCTGCGGCTGAGCGCCGAACGCCGACGGCTGCGGCGCGCCCGGGTAGCCGTAACCGGCGGGCGGCTGCGCGCCGTAGGGCTGCGGAGTCTGCGGCTTGGGCGCCGGGACGAGACCGGCCTGGAGGGCGGGGACGAGCGGGGTGGCCACGGCGGCGCCGGCCAGCAGCAGCGTGGCGATGAAGGCGAGGATCAGGCCCGCCCCGGCGTCGGGCGCGTTCGAGCTGTCCCTGACGTTGTCGTAGCCGCCGGACGGGTCGAAGACGTTGCCGAGCGCGCTCCACGCGGCGAAGACCGTGAAGGCCACGCCGAACTGACCGAGGTCGAGCCCGACGACCTTGGGCGTCTGCGGCAGCCCCCGGCTGACGACCACGAGTGCGGCGCCGACGATCCCCGCGAGGACGACGCCGAACAGCACGGGCCCGCTGTTCCAGAGGTTCGGCAGGTCGTAGCCGTCAGGGATCCCGTCGATCGAGTAGTTGTCGAAGAACGACGCGACGAACAGCAACACCGCTGCTCCGATCACCACGCCGTCGCCTCGAGTGAGGGAGCGGATATTCACTTCAGGTCCTTCGTCAGTCGTCTCGTCATCGGCACACGCATACACGCGTCGGAAGAGGCGTCGCCGGCGCCGTGTCGCCGTCGGGCCCGGTGTGAGCGCGGGGGTGGCCCCTCATCGTACGGACGACACTATCGTCCGTACGATCGCGCTGTCCGCCGGGATCCGCGCGCTGATCACGACCCGTGCAGGAAACTCACGATTCCCTCGGACATCCCTTGCGCCGCCTTCTGCCGCCAGGCGCCACTGGTCAGCAGCGCCGCGTCATTGCTATCGCGCATGTTGCCGCACTCGATGAACACCTTGGGAACCGTTGACAGATTGAGACCGCCGAGGTCCCGCCGCGTGACGAGACCGGTGCCGTCTCCGACGTAGTTGGACGGCGAAGTGCCCGTGGAGCGGGCGAAGTCGTTCGCGATCAGCTTCCCGAGCTCCTTCGACGGGCCGACGACGGCCCGGGTGTCCGCGGCGCCCGCGTGCACCGCGGCCGGCAGGATCACGTGGAAGCCGCGGTCGCCTTCCGCCGAACCGTCGGCGTGGATCGAGACGACCGCGTCGGCGTGCGCCGCGTTCCCGATGCGGGCGCGCTCGTCGACGCACGGCCCGAACGGCCGGTCCCCGTCCTGCGTCAGCTTCACCGTGGCGCCCTGCCCCTCCAGCAGCGTGCGCAGCCGGTGCGCCACGTCCAGCGTGAACTCCGCCTCGCTGTAACCGGAGTTCGTGGACGTTCCCGTGGTGTCGCACTCCTTGCGGTTGGTGCCGATGTCCACCTGGCGGCCGATCTCGGCGGTGTGCCGGACGTTGGCGGGGTTGTGCCCCGGGTCGATGACGACGACCTTGCCCGTGAGCGGAGCGACGGCCCCGCTCGGCGGGGCGGAGAGGGTGCCCGGCCGGTCGTCGCCGCCGGCCGGGGCGGTCCCCGGCGCGCTCGCGGAGACGCCCGCCCCCGCCCGGGCCCCGCCCGCTCCGCCGTTCCCGCCGCTCCCGGTCCCGCCCAGCGCCTCGTACGCCAGCCAGCCCAGCAGCGCGCCGGGCACGAGCGCGGCCAGCGCCACGGTCAGCGGACGGCGCAGCCGGGACCGGCGGGGCCGGTCCGAGCCCCAGGCGTCGGACGAGTCGGACGGCCGGCGGGGATCGGAGGGACCGAAGGGATCGAACGGGTCGAACGGGTCGGAGTGCGGGCCTGAGTACGACACGCCTGCCACCCTAACGGGCGGCCCCGCCGGGCCCCGGCGTGTCACCTCCGCCGACACGTACCCGGCGGCCGGGTGGCCGGGAGGCCGGGTGGGCGGGCCGCCGCCGGGCATCGGATGCGCGTCGCTCGTCGGCTGGCCGGAGGGGAGCCGCCGCGGAGCGCCGGGGCCGCGCACCGCCGTTTGCGTCAAGAGAAGACAAAGAAATCGTTAGTACGCCGAAGCATCGGAATAGTTGCCCGTGCATACAGGTTCAGGTCCCAGTAATCACCGAACCACCGCCCGGAGGCACCCCCTCATGACGCACACGACCACCGACCGGCCCACCCGCGAGGCGAGCGGAGCCGTGGTCCCGGTCCTCGCCTTCGCGGGCATCGTGGTCGCGGTGATGCAGACCCTGCTCGTCCCGGTCATCAAGGACCTCCCGCAGCTCCTGGGCACCGCGCCCAGCAACGCCACCTGGGTCCTGACCTCGACCCTGCTGTCGGGAGCCGTGGCCACCCCGATCATGGGCCGTCTCGGCGACCTGTTCGGCAAGCGCCGCATGCTGATAGCCAGCCTCGCCGTGATGGTGGTCGGCGCCCTGGTCAGCGCGCTCACCAGCGACCTGCTCACCATGATCGCCGGCCGTGCCCTCCAGGGCTTCGCCATGGGCGCGATCCCGCTCGGCATCGGCCTGATGCGGGACATGCTGCCCCGCGAGAAGCTCGGCTCGGCGATGGCCCTGATGAGCTCCTCGATCGGCGTCGGCGGCGGCCTCGCCCTGCCGCTCGCGGCCCTGATCGCCCAGCACGCCGACTGGCACGCCCTCTTCTACGGCGCGGCCGGCCTCGGCGCGCTCGCCATCGTCCTCACCCTTCTCGTCGTCCCGGAGTCGCCCGCGCGCGCCGAGGGCACCTTCGACGTCCTGGGCGCGATCGGCCTGTCCACCGGTCTCGTCCTCTTCCTGCTGCCGATCACCAAGGGCAGCGACTGGGGCTGGACCTCCGGCACCACCCTCGGCCTCTTCGCCGCCGCCGCGGTCGTCCTCGTCCTGTGGGGCGTGATGGAGCTGCGCGTGAAGGCCCCGCTGGTCGACCTGCGCACCACGGCCCGCCCGGCCGTCCTCTTCACCAACCTGGCCTCGATCATGGTCGGCGTCTCCTTCTACGTCGTCTCCCTGGTCCTGCCGCAGCTGCTCCAGCTCCCGAAGGCCACCGGCTACGGCCTCGGCCAGTCGATGGTCGTCGCCGGTCTGCTCGTCGCGCCGCTCGGCCTGACGATGATGGTCACCGCCCCCGTCTACGCCCGGCTGTCCGCCAAGTACGGCCCCAAGTTCACCCTGATCCTGGGCATGCTGATCATCGCGATCGGGTACGGCGCGGGCCTCGGCCTGATGAGCGCGGCCTGGCAGAGCCTCGTCATCGCGGTCGTCCTGGGCGCGGGCATCGGCCTCGCCTACTCCTCGCTGCCCGCGCTGATCGTGGGCGCGGTCCCGGCCTCCGAGACCGGCGCGGCCAACGGCCTCAACACCCTGATGCGGTCCATCGGCACGTCGGTGTCCAGCGCCGTCATCGGCATGGTGCTGGCCAACACCGCGAACGACGTCGGCGGCGTCGCCGTCCCGACCATGCACGGCTTCCGCGTGTCGTTCCTGATCGCCACGGCCGCCGTCGCGGTGGGCCTGGTCCTCGCCCTCTTCCTGCCCCGGCAGCAGCGTCCGGCCACCGGCCCGCAGCTGCGCGCCAGCAGCGAGGAGGACGCCAACCTGGCGCGCGCCGAGGAGGTCCTGAGGGGCTTCCGCGGCAGGGTCCTGGACGCCGGCGGCGCGCCGGTCGCCCGCGCCAAGGTCACCCTCATCGACCGCCGCGGCCGCCAGGCCGGCGCCACCCTGTCGCAGGAGGACGGCAGTTACGCCCTCGTCGTCCCGGCCCGGGGCGCGTACGTCCTCGCCGCCAAGGCCGCCGGTCACGGGCCGCTCGCGAGTTCCGCGACCCACGCGGGCGACGAGCGACCGGTCGACCTGGACCTGGCACTCCCCGGCGAGACGGTCACCGCCTGACCGACGGTCACCGCCTGACCGGCCCGCGCACCCCGCGCACCCCTGTCCGCACCCCCCGTCGCGACGCCGACGGGGGGTGCGGCAGCATGTGCGCACAGACCGCGCGCGGCAGCTTGTGCGCACACACCGCGCACCACCGGAAGGACTTCCATGACCGCGACCCCGACGACCGCGGCGCCCACGCCCGAGATCCTGGCCGCGTTCGAGGCGGCGAAGGGATTCATGCCCCTGGACGAGGGGCTCGCGCTGTACGCGGCCGCCGTCGAGGCGGGCGCGCTAGGGCTGCCGCTGCTGGAGGTCGGCACCTACTGCGGACGGTCCACGATCCTGCTCGCGGACGCCGCCCGCCGGGCCGGGGTGAGCGCCCTCACCCTCGACCACCACCGCGGGAGCGAGGAGCAGCAGCCGGGCTGGGACTACCACGACCCGGAGACGGTCGACCCGGAGACCGGCCTGATGGACACGCTGCCGACCTTCCGCCGGACGCTGCACCGGGCGGGCCTGGAGGAGCACGTGGTCGCGCTCGTCGGGCGGTCGCCGCAGATCGCCGCGTTCTGGAAGTCGCCCCTCGGGCTCGTCTTCGTGGACGGCGGCCACACCGACGAGCACGCGAGCGCCGACTACGAGGGCTGGGCCCCGCACGTGGCCGAGGGCGGGCTCCTCGTCATCCACGACGTGTTCCCGGACCCGGTCGACGAGTTCACCGGCCAGGCCCCCTACCGCGTCTACCTGCGCGCCCTGGAGTCCGGGGCCTTCAAGGAGGTCTCGGACACCGGCTCGCTGCGCGTGCTGCGACGCGGGTGACCGGCGGGCGCCCGGCCGGGCGGGCGTCCCGACGCCTTGCATGACGCCTTGCAAGACGTCATGCCGACGACGGCAGCCGGGCAGAGCCGGCCCTCCTGGGACGGCTCGGCAGAGGACGGCGCCGCACCAGCGGACGTCGAGTCCGGCCGGACCGGACCGGAAGTCCCGGACCACGAGACCTCGCCGGGCCTGGGGGCCGACGACTGACGGGCCGTCACTGACGCGTGTAAAATGTGACGCGCGCATGCCGCGAGCGCCCATGCTCGGCGCAGCGAGCAACCCGTTCCGGCGCTCGGGAGCTGTGAAGTGTCCGTGCCAAGTCGTCCCGTTCCGTGGCGTCGTGACGATCCGCCGGCTGAGGGCGCCGCCCTGCGTCTGCGGATCCTCGGTCCGCTGCGCCTCTGGCGGGACGATGTCGAACTGGTCGCGGGTCCCCGGCAACAGGCCCGTCTGCTCTCCCTGCTCCTCGCCCGCGAGGGACAGCCGGTCAGCGTCACCGAACTGGTCCGCCTGATGTGGGACGACGACGCCCCCACCAGCGCTGTGAACGTCATCCACAAGTACGTCGGCGCCTTACGCCGCCTTCTCGAACCCGGACTCCCCGCCCGTCGCACCGGGGCATACCTCCATCGCCGCGGGGACGGCTACCTGTTCACCGCAGGAGCCGGGATGCTCGACCTGGCGGTCTTCCGTGAACGTGTGGCGACGGCCGGAACCGCCCTCGCGCAGGGGCGTCACGAAGCGGCACTCGACCACTATGCGGAGGCGCTCGGTCTCTGGCACGGCCCCGCGAACGGCGGCCTGCCCCACGCAACCGCCGCTGTCCCGGTCTTCGCCGCTCTGGACGCCGAGTTCCACCACGCATGCGCCGCCGCTGCCGAACTCGCGATGTCGCTGGGCCGACCGGAGCCGGTCCTCCCGGCGTTGCGTCTTGCCGCGTCGACGGCGCCTCTGCACGAGACCGTCCAGGCCCACCTCGTCCGCGCCCTCGCCGCTGCCGGGCAGCAGGCCGAGGCACTGTCGGTGTTCGATTCGGTCCGCCGCCTCCTCGCCGAAGACCTCGGTATCGATCCCGGCCCCGCGTTGCAGGCCGCGCACCAGTGGGTGCTGGTTCAGGGACCGCCGTCGACGAGGGTGACGGACACGGACGGCCAGGGCGGCGGCACCCGGGCCGGCGGGCCCGACAGCCTGGTCGGCAGGGCTGAGGAGCTCTCCGTGCTGTGGCAGACCGTTCGAGCGGCGCTCACCGGCGGCACGGCGATCGGCGTCGTCGAGGGCGAGCCGGGCGTGGGCAAGACCCGCCTGCTGGAGGAGACCGCCGCGCGGGCGGAACGGCGCGGGGCGCTCGTCATCTGGGGCCGCTGCCCGGAAGGTGACGGGACACCCTCGATGTGGCCGTGGGTGCAGGCCGTCGACGCCGTCCTCGACGGGCTGTCCCCTCTCTCCCGGGAGAAGTGGCTCGCCGGCGAGCTCGGACGTCTCGTCCAGCCGCGCGGTGACGTTCTCTCCGCCCCGGTGCTGCCGGACAGCGGATTGGGGTTTCGCCTGTTCGAGCAGGTCGCCGCCCTCATCGACCAGGCCGCGGCCCAGCGGCCGTTGGTGCTGGTGATGGACGATCTCCAGTGGGCGGACGGCGCCTCGCTGCGGTTGTTCGAGCACGTCGCGGCCCGACTCCCGGCCCACGCCGTGCTGCTGGGCGCGCTGCGCGACCGTGCGCCGGCGCCCGGCACGGAACTGTCCCGCGCGCTCGCCGCGCTCAGCCGGATGCCCGGGCACCGCCGGTTCCGTCTCGGTCCGCTCGACCTGGACGACGTGACCGAACTGGTCCGCTGCGAAACCGGCCGGGAACCGGGTCCCGGCACTGCCCGTCGCATCCACACGCGTACCGCCGGCAACCCCTTCTTCGTCCGGGAACTGTCCCGGCTGTTCGCCGACGGCGGCGCGCTCACCGACGACGCCTCGGACGGCGCCGGGGTGCCGACCACCGTGCGGGACGTCGTGCTCGACCGGATGGCCGGCCTCGACGGCGACGCCAGGGCTCTGCTGCAGATCGCCGCTCTCCTCGGCCGTGACGTGGAGCTCGGTCTGCTCGCCCGGGTCGCAGGTCTCGACGTCGACCGTTGCCTCGAACGTCTGGAGCCGGTGGAAGCCCTCGGCATGCTCGAGCCGACGCCGGGGGACCCGTTCTCCCTCCGGTTCGCGCACGACCTGGTCCGCGAGTCCGTCTCCCTGACAACGCTGCCATCGCCGGCGCGCCGGTTGCATCTGCGCGTCGCGGACGCCCTGGAGGCCACCGCCGCCGACGACGAGTCGGTCGCCGAGCGTCTCGCCCACCATCTGTGGTCCGCCGGCCCGCTGGCGGACCCGGCCCGCACCGCGGCCGCCCTGGTGCGCGCCGGCCGCCGTGCCGCGGGCAAGACCGCGCTCGACGACGCCGAGCGCCAACTGCGGTCGGCCGCGCGCCTGGCGCGGACAGCGGGCCTCGCGGAACTGGAGCTGACGGCGCTGTCGCAGCTCACCGCGGTCGTCGGGATGCGGTCCATGTACGGTTTCTCGTCGCTCGACCTGCTGGAACGCGCCGAGCACCTGGCCCGCGGCCTCGGCCGGGAGGTGGAGGCCGCCGGTTTCCTCTACTCCCGCTGGGCCGCCCACGCCCAGGCCGTCGAGCTCGAGCGCAGCGGTCCGCTCGCGCACCGGCTGCTGCAGCAGGGCGAGATGTCCCGCGACCCGTTCGTCCGCGCGTGCGGCCTGCAGGCCTGGGGCATCCACCAGTGGGACCTCGGCAACATCGGGGGCGCGTTCCGGTACCTCGCCCGGTCCAGGGCAACGGTCCTCGACCTGCCCCGGCGTGAGGTCAGTCCGGTCCGGCACGACCTGCAGCTGCTGATGACCGGGATGCTCGCGGAGGTGACCGCGCTGCACGGTGACGTCCCGGCGGCGCGGGCTCTGCTCGACGTGCTCGAGGACGTGGCGGGCGAGGACCCCTACATGATCACCGTGTGGGCCACGTTCGCGGCGAGGACCGCGTCGATGATCGGCGACCCGGTCCAGGCGCTGCGCGGCGCGGAACGGGGGATCACCGTGGCCCCCGGCTTCTCCTTCGTCTTCCTCGGCACCTACCAGCGGCTGGCCCGGTGCTGGGCGAGGGCCGTGACCGGCGACGATCCGGCAGGCGCCGCGGTGGAGGCGCAGCAGCTCGTCACGGCGAACCTCACCGACCCGTCCCGTTCGTGTGTCGCCACGTGGCACGGACTGCTCGGCGAGATGTGGCTGGCGGGCGGGGCGACGAGAGAGGCAGCCGACGCGCTCGACCGGGCCGACTCGTTCCTCGACTCCTCCGGCCAGCGCTACGCGGAGGGCCTGATCCTGCTGTTGCGGGCGCGGCTCATGCAGGCCCGCGGGGAACCGGTCGCCGTTGTCCGGGCCGCCGCCGAGAAGGCCCGGGAGCTCTCCTTGGAGCGCGAGGCCCATCTGTTCGCGTGCCGCGCCGAAGAGTTCCTCGCGGAGCTCTGAGGAGTGCGCCGGCCGGGGAGCGCGCCACGGCCGTCCTCGGCCGGCCGGTGACGCGTTCAGCGGGTGTCCACTCGCCGTCAAGTGCGTCCGCCTGCTTCTCGGCCCGCGGCTGATCGATGTTGCACACGTTTCTCACTTGTCTTCAACTCGATCTCCGTAACCTGTCGAAGTCGGGATCCGAGGAAAGCGGATCGCAGAAGAAGCGTTTCCGAGAAGCGAGGTACTCGTGTTCAACGTCAGGGAAATATCGAAGAGGATTGCGGCTCCTTTCGCCGCGTTCGCTCTGGTCGCCGGAATTTCCACTCTCACCGCGACGCCCGCGTCGGCGTCCACCATCAAGGACGGCTGGATTCAACTCTGCCCCTGGGGAAATTACCGGGTGCACCTCACTTACGATGTCACCGGACTGCCGCAGCAGCTCACCCCGGTTCTCAATCCGGGCGACGACTGCTGGTGGGGCCCGATGCCGGCCGGCGTGCAATACGCGCTGATCGACATGGTGGGGCATTTCAACACCTCCGGCGGAACGTTCGCCGTCATCGGTCCGGACCGCAAGTACGAGACGTTCTACAACGGCAAGGGAATCGGGTTCGCCGCCGAGGGCACCACCGAGTCCCACGGTCTGGCCGCTCACTATTACAGGTACTGAGCCGCCGTCTCCGCCATCACCTGACGCTGAAAAAGGAGAGGACCACGTGAGACGGGTTCGACCAGCGGCCGTTCTGGCCAGCCTGTTGCTTGCACTTTCCGTGCCGGCGTTGCACTCGGAGGGACGGGCAGCCGGCACGACGCCGGTCGTCTCGACGCCGGTCACCTCGGTGGCGGCCGGTCCGGGGGCGGACGGCCCGGAACTCGGCTACACCAACCGTACGGGCCCACCCCCCGGCATGCCGGACTGGTCGCGCGTGGGATTTCGGGGAGGCGCGCCCCTGCCCGGCGACGGAAGCCTGACCGGCGACACCTCCTGTCGGATCGCCCCGGCACGGCTCGCCGCAGAGTTCGGGGTCGTCGCGGACGACGGCGCCGACGACACCACCGGGCTGCAGAAGGCGATCGACGCCATCAGGAGCCGGTGCTCGCCGAGCGCCGGCTTCGACAGGCTCTCGCTCATCTCGCTGCCGTCGGGGCGTATCGACGTGACCCGGCAGATCTCCGTCGACACCGGCTTCCTGGTCCTGCGCGGACAGGGTTCGGGCGACGGCGGAACGCGGCTGGTGTTCCGGCCGGACGCCGACACCCGTTACGACACGCTGGTCAACGGCCGCTGGGACCAGGACAGCATGAAGGCGGGCAGCGGGAACGACATCGGCTCGGGCGGCTGGATCTGGCCCGGGCGGGGGATGTTCCGGGTGCAGACCCGGGAGGTGGCGGACCGTTACGTGGACGACCGCGCGGCGGCCCCGGCCAACCGCAAGGACCTGTTCGAGGGCAGCGTCAACCAGCACTGGGTCTCCGGCATCAAGCTGTCCGCACGCGGCGACGACCCCGGGTTCTCGGCCCGGCAGGGGGACAACGTCGTCCGGCTGGCGTCGAACGCCGACATGTCGAAGTTCGCGGCCAGTGGCTACGTATGGGTGGGCGCGGCCAACAGCGTCGCCTTCTACGAGAAGCAGGGCGTCACCGACCGGAGCATGATGGAGAACCTCCACATGCGCCAGCAGATGTTCCGGGTCAGCAGGCTCGACACCGCCGCCAAGACGCTCACGCTGGACCGCCCGCTGGAGTGGGACCTGCCGGTCGACTCGACCTCGGACGGCTCCGCCGCGCTCGGCGCCACGTCGTACGCCAGCAAGGTCACTCCGCTGAAGGTCGTCGAAGGCGTCGGGTTCGAGGACTTCGCCTACACCCAGGACATGGACGGGCTGCCCAAGCCGGGCGGCGGGACGTACCGGCTGACTCCCGAGCAGGCCAGAAACAACTACGGCAACATGGCGCCCGAGTACGCGATGCACGGCATCGTCTTCAAGTGGGCCGCCAACAGCTGGGTGCGCGGTCTCAGGGCGACGATGACCGGTTCACACCCCGTCGTCACGGAGAACGCCCGCAACCTGCAGATCGAACGTAACAGCTTCGACGGCGCCTGGAACAAGGGCAAGGGCGGCAACGGCTACCTGAGGGGCAGCCGGGTGTGGGACTCGCTGTGGGCCTACAACCTCAGCCGCAACCTGCGTCACTTCACCTTCCAGTGGTCGGCGAGCGGCAACGTGGCCTTCCGCAACGACCTCGACTCGGACCTGAACCTGCACGGTGGTTGGGAGCATCACAACCTGTTCGAGCAGAACACGGTGCGGGTTCCCTACGAGCACCGCTCGGGCAACTGCCAGAGCAACTGCGGCGGTGAGGGCGGCGAGATCGACGACGGGACCTGGTACCCGATCTGGTGGGCGGCCGGTCCCAAGGCGGCGAAATGGTCCGGGTCCTCAGGCCCGCAGAACGTCTTCCACGACAACACCCTGATCAAGCAGACCACGCCGGGCGGGTCCTTCACGCCGTACGCCCCGTACTCGACGGGCAGCGCCGGCTCGAAGGCCGGCACCGCCTTCCAGTTCGGCTCCGACGACGAGACCCCGCAGCTGTTCCGGCCGCTGAGCCAGGGCGGCCAGGCGATCTCGGACTGGACCGGCCGGGAGACCCTGGACTTCGCGGGGCAGGGAGTGGTGCGCACCGACGTCGGCAAGCGGCCCTCGCTGTTCCTGCGCGACACCGGCGGCGGACTCGACCCACGGCAGAACCACCGCCGCAAGGTGATCACGTGGAACATGCAGGGTGCCAACAGCGGGGGCGACAACAAGTACAGCGTCGTCCTGCCCCAGATGGTGCAGCCCGCCACCAGTCCCACCAGGGCCGATGTCGTCCTCCTTCAGGAGGCCGGCGCCCCGCCGGCCGGCACGCTCATGAGACGCATCCCGCAGACCGACTTCTGGCTCCGCGACGGGGTGCGGCCCGACATCTACGAATACCGCGTGGGTACGAACCGGTCAGGGGGATGGCTCTACTGGCTGCAGACCGAGTACACCGGCAACGCGACGCTCGGCAGGGTGAACCTGGCCATCTGGACTCGCAACCGCATAGCGGACACGCGGGACGTACACGTCGTCGATCCCGCCTTCTACGACGATCAAACCGGCATCTGGAACTCCCGGCCCGCACTCGGCGTGAACGTCGACGGCGTCGTCTACTTCACTCTGCACGGCCTCTCGGGGAGCGGCAACGACGACCCCAGGCTGTTGGAGAACATCCGGACCAGGATGAACGCCGCGCAACTGCCGTGGGTCGCGCTGGGCGACTACAACCGTGCCCCGAACAACCCGCTGCCGGGCAACCTCAACGCCGCGCTGCAGATGAACTACCCGAACCGGTTCCACGTTTGGGCCCCGCCACCGACCCGGCCCACACATCCGACCACGGGCGGCACGACACCGCACGTACTCGACTACGCGGTCGCGCCGGCCAACCAGGCCATCACGTTCGAGAACGTCGACCGGATCGACGGCGTCACGGCGTCCGACCACTATCCGGTGGCCGTCAACCTCGGCCAGCTGCCCCAGGCCCCGACGCTTCCGCAGTCGACGGTGGACGACGACCTGGTGGGTTCGCGGGTGCTGCGCAACGCCGGCACCACCAACGGGGCCGGTCCTTCCGGCTCCTCCGGCAGCACCACGGTCGGCGACCAGCCGGTCAACCAGGCGAATCTGCCGGGGCAGACCTTCGCGCTGGCACGCGATCCCGAGTACCCCGACTACTACCGCGTGCTGCACGAGGCGGACCGCCGCTACCTGGGCCAGGAGGGCGGCCGTCGTGACGCGCGTGTCGTGCTGTGGCCCGACCAGTCACCCGACCAGCTCTGGGCACCGGTCGATCAGGGCGACGGCACCTGGATCCTGCGGAACAACTTCACGCAGCAGTACCTCACGGACGTCGGCGGCGGACAGACGCTCGTCGCCCGCGACTACGACGGCTCGGCCGGCCAGCGCTGGTTCCTCCAGAGCCCGCAGGAGGCGCTGAGAGTCGACGAGGTCGCCCTGCGGTCCTCGACGGCGGACTCCCTGGTGCTCGGCCGTGACCACGACCCGGCGGGAGACGGCCGCCAGGTCAGTACGCGACTGGACGTCGACGACCCGGACCAGCGGTTCGTCACGATCCCCGCGGGCCGGATCGGCGGAGACCAGTGTTACTACCTGTCCTACGGCGGGAGGTACGTCAACTCGACGTCGGAACACCCCTACGAGCCCCGGGACGGCAGCCGGGTCACCCTTGACCCGTTCCGGCCCGGCGACGACGGCTACCTGTGGTGTGCCGCGCCGCACGGCACGGACGGGGTCTTCCTGGGCAACCCGACCATCGATGACGGGTTCGTGTACCTCACGACCGGCGAGGAGGGAGGCCCGGCGACCGTCGAAGCGCTCACCCCCGGTATCCCCGTGCCCCTGTGGGAACTCACACCGACCGGGTGACTCGTGCGCACCCCGTGCCGGTTCGCCGTCGGCACGTGCTCCAGCGGCCGACCCGGCCCGGCCCGTAGCGGGTCGGCCGCCGGTGCCGGGCCGTCCACCACGGGGCCTCCTGCGCGTGCGGCGGCTGCGGAACGCTACCGGACATCATTCGCAGTGCTCCGGCCTTCAGGCCGGGGGTGAAGCGAATCTTGTGGCTGCGACGCGGAGCGTCGCGGTCTCGTTCCGGCGGAGCCGGACCCTGCTTCGTGACGGTGACGGATCGTCCACATGTTCCCGGTGACGACGTGGGTTCGACTTGCCTAGTGTGATCGTCATGCAGCTCCGGTACGCCTTCAGGGTGCGACACGAGGTCGCACCGCTCAAGCGGATAAATCGGGTCCAACCGGGTTGTCCCAG